>JAXHMO010000022.1:0-284098 GCA_034521385.1 Desulfovermiculus sp. | reverse complement strand
TGAAACTCACAGGTTCTATCGTCCTGTATAACAATCAGTTCCATGAACTGGAAAAGGCCATAAACTCCTTTACCTCCAGTTCCCTGCTCAAGAAGCTCTATCTCATTGATAACTCAGCCAGCAGACCTCAAATAACAGCAACTTCAGAGATCACGACTTATATATACAATTACTCCAACCTGGGATTCGGGTCTGGGCACAACATTGCCCTGACACTGTCCAGATCAGACAATGCTCCATACCATTTAGTCATGAATCCAGACGTCTATTTTCAATCCTCAGCTCTGGAAAGCCTTGTGCAATTCATGGATGATCATCCGGACGTGGGCCTGGTCATGCCCAAAATCCTGTATCCAGACGGCACACTCCAACACCTGTGCAAATTGTTACCCACCCCCCAGGACCTCATTGGCAGGCGTTTCTTCCCCTTTTTACCCTGGTTCAAGAAACGGAATATGGTTTATGAGCTGAGGTTTGCCGACTACAATACGTGCATGTCCGCCCCCTTCCTCTCCGGTTCTTTCATGCTTCTGCGCAGACAGGCCCTTCAGGATGTGGGCAACTTTGATGAACGGTTTTTCCTGTATATGGAAGACGCCGACCTCTGCCGGCGTATTAGGGCGAAATTCAAAACAGCTTACTACCCCCAGGCCCAGATCTACCATACCTACAGTAAAGCCTCCTATCAAAAGTTCCACCTTCTGTATCAGCACATCAAATCCGCGATCTTGTATTTCAATAAATGGGGGTGGTTCCGGGATAAAGAACGGGATCGGGTTAATGCCCAGACCCTGCGCAGTCTGGGATATAATAAACATAAAATAGCCTTTGATTGATGCCAGAGGAACTTGGGTCCAAATTTGTGATAAGCCATTTGGCTTACCGTAACTGCAGGAGGTTTTGATGGATTCTGTCTATCAAGCCGTTGCCGGAAGGATTTATTTGCTTTGGCCGTTGCTCATGGGTCTGGCCTTAGCCTACCTGGTGTCTGGGGCTATGCACTTTGCCATTGAATTGGACGAACAATCGAAGCCAGAGGTGGATTCCCTGGAATCCGAGTCCAACAGCCAGCCTTCATGGGCTGGAATCATTCTCCGCAAAAATATCCTGAATCTGGAATTACCGGAGCAAGATGAAGCCTCCACTTCTTCCCAGGACCAGGCCGAGCTGACAGACTGGCGTCTGCTGGGCACCTTCACCGGGCACAAAGATTTGGCCTTAATATCCATCTCAGGGCAAAGCAAACTCTTCAGCCCGGGGCAGTCAAGCCAAGGATGGAAGTTAACAGAGGTCAGGCCCAGGACCACCCTCTGGCAATCAGGGACCCAAACCCAAACCCTGCCTATGTGGACGGAACAATCACGTTCCCGGGATAAACCATCCATAAAGGCCGAAAACTCTGAGCAGCAGCCGACATCGACCAGAGTCAGCCTGTCTAAGGAAGACATCCAACCCATCTTGCAAGACACAAGCACCCTGCTGCAAATGGCCCGCTGCGTACCCTATATCCAGCAGGGAAAGACCCGTGGCTTTCGGATAACCGAAATTCAACCCAACTCCTTATTAACCCAGCTGGGGGTAAAAAACGGAGACGTGCTGACCCGAATCGACGGCCAGACCATAACCGGGCCTACGGATTTGTTGCAGGCTTATGCCAGCCTGGAACAAAGCTCCCTGGTCAGCCTGGATATCCTGCGCCAGGATGAGCTCAAGACCTTTGTCGTTGAAATCGAGTAGTTTCAAAGATGCAGGTGCTCATTTTTTGTTCATTTGGCATCCCATGTATCTTATGTCACAATGGGTCAGCAACTACATCGGGGTAACTTTTGAGGGGGTCTAAACCTTTGAGACGCTGGGTCGGTATGACCATCTTTTGGCTTTCCATCCTTTGGGTCGGATTATATTTACAGCTTCCTGTCCCCGCCGTGGCCCAAGATACAGCCCAAAATACGGCCCAAAACATGACCGCCAATATGGACGGAGTGCCTTTACAAGATTTTATTCGTTTTGTCAGCCGATTTACAGACCGCAATATCGTCTTTCGGGACGATCAAATCCCCAAATCCATGGTCTCCATGCACACGCGGGAGCCAATGACCGAACCTGAACTGATGGCTGTCTTTGAAAGCATCCTGGCCAGTAACAATCTGGAACTTGTAGCCAAGGAGGATGTTTTGTATGTACTTCGTCCTCCGTCAGTTCTGGGCATGAGCGAACCTTTCCATCCCCAGCCCGGTTCCGGGGAAGGTCGCGAATTGCTGACCACAGTTATCCAATTGCAGCCTGAAGTGCCCTTTCCGCAGGCTGTGCAAATGCTCAAACCTTTTATGTCCAGATATGCGGTTATGCAAGAAGTCCCCCAGGCCCGGGCCATATTGGTGCGGGACAGGAGACAAAATCTGAATAAAATCTCAGCTATTCTGGACAACCTCCAGAATTTACAGCCCAAATGGCAAACAGAAACCATTCATCTGAATAAAGCCCAAGCCGAAGACACGGCCTCCAAGATCCAAAACCTCTACCAGGGCCTGATAGAAAGGGGGCAACTTGCTGAATCCCCTGTTGTCGTGCCTGTCCAGTGGTCCAATGTCTTGGTGGTGGCCGGAGCTCCGGAGCAGATAGAAACAGTCCGCAGCCTGATTCACAACCTGGATCACATGAGCAAAGGAACACCCGGCTTGCACATCTATGCCCTGCAAAACGCCGAAGCTGAAGACGCTGCTGATGTCGTTCGCCATCTTTTGACCTCTGAAGCAGCCCAGAACGGGGCGGACGATAAAGCATTTTCCCAATTGGTCATCTCTCCGGATAAGAAGACCAATTCTATCATGGTGCTGGCCGACCCTCAGATACTGCCTCAAGTAGATGAAATCATGGAACACCTGGATCAACCCTTGGCCCAAGTCTTTGTTCAGGCGTTAATTGTCGAGACCACCCTGGAACACAGTCAGGAATTTGGGGTGCAGTGGCTGGTCGGCGGGGGCGGAAGCGATGGTATGGTCCTTGGCGGATTCGTGAGCCCGGATTCCAGGCTCGGCCCTTTGCTGACTACCCCAGCTCCCCCCGTGGCCCCCGGGGGATTTACCGTCGGGGCCCTGGGCAACACTGTGACCTACGCAGGAAAAAAGTTCTCCACTTTGGGCTCCCTGGTCAATTTCCTGAAGACCGCGAGTGACTTTAACATCCTGTCCACCCCCCAAATCATGACCCTGGACAACAGTGAAGCCGAAATTTTTATCGGCGAAAACCGGCCCTTTGTGGTCAACGAGCGGATCGACCCCGAGGGCAATGTCATTCAGTCCTTTGACTATCGGGATGTAGGGATCAGATTGGTGGTCACCCCCAGCATTAACACAGAAAACAACCTGATCCGCATGGAAGTGGAACAGGAAGTGAAAAACGTTATTGACAAGGTGGACAACAGAGCGCCTACAACCATGAATCGCAACACCAGGACCAATGTTCAGCTACCCAGTGGGTCCACCATGGTCATATCCGGACTTATTGAAAATTCCTATGCCCGGACCCGCAGGGCCGTTCCCGGAATATCCAAAATTCCGGGGCTGGGCTGGATCGCCCGGCAGGAACAGTCATCGGCCCCTAAAACCACCTTGATGGTCTTTTTAAGCGCCCGGGTTATTGAGAACCTGGAGCAAGCCAACGAACTGACTCAAGACCGTATGGGCCAAGTTCAAAAGGCCAGAAAGCAACAGGCGGAAATCCTGGAACGGGAATTTTGGGGCTCTTCACAACAGAAAGGAGAAGATTTTACTGCGGATCTTCCAAAAGCACTGCAGGCTGAGGACAAAGGCTCAGAGGACTGAGGAAATGAACGCGCATCAAAGAGAACAACAGGTCCAGCAATCGCTGGACCAGAATTATGCCCTGGAGTCCATCTCCAAGGAGGTGATCGATACCTACCTGACCTTCCCCCAGCGAAACGAATTTTTGCCTGTTTGGCAAGAGGAAGATTGCCTCCTGATCCTGATTTTGTCTCCCCAAGCCCTGCCTTTGGCCGACCACTTGGCCTGGAAACAAGGTCTGGCCGTTTGGACCCGGACGGTGGATGAAGACAGTTTCTACCCTCTTCTGGAGCAGGCCCTGGCCCTGTGGGAAGAGGACCAGGAGACGGGATTTATGCCCGGAGAGGGGACTTTGGACCAGGAGGTCTCCGGGCGGGACCTCCTGGGCTGGTCCCACGAAGACGCGCCCATTGTGCGCTTGGTCAACAAGTCCCTGCACCAAGCCATCAGCCAGGGGGCCAGTGACATTCACTTTGAGACGCAGGACAAGTCATTTCTGATCCGCTACCGTCTGGACGGAGAGCTGCGGACTGTACGCAGCCTGGACCCGGCTGTTCAATCCACGGTCCTGGCCAGAATCAAGGTCATGGGTCATATGGATGTGGCTGAGACCAGGCTGCCTCAGGACGGTCGTTTTCAGGTTGTGGTGGGCAATAAGGATATCGATCTGCGGGTATCCACCATGCCCACCCTGCGGGGTGAAAAAGCCGTCCTGCGCATCCTGGACCGCTCCAAAAACATCTTATCCTTGTCCGAGCTAGGATTAACTGATACAGATATCCTCCTTCTCCAAGAGGCCACCTCCTCTCCATACGGCATCATCCTGGTCACCGGCCCCACCGGCAGTGGCAAGACCACCACCTTGTACGCGGCCTTGAACGAACTGGTCCAGGAGTCCCTGAACATCATGACTGTGGAAGACCCAGTAGAGTACCACTTGCCGGGAGTGAATCAAGTACAGGTCAATCGGGCCGCCGGGGTCACATTCGCCGGAGCCGTGCGCGGATTCCTGCGTCAGGATCCGGACATTATTTTGGTGGGCGAAATCAGGGATCATGAAACAGCCGCCACTGCAGTCCAGGCCTCCTTGACCGGACACCTGGTCCTGGCCACCCTGCACACCAATGATGCGCCCACGGCCATCACCCGGTTGCTGGAAATGGGCATTGAGCCATTTTTGCTGGCCTCATCCATGATCATGGTCCTGGGCCAACGTCTGGTCCGGCTTAACTGTGTGCACTGCTCCCAAGAATTTCCCATTCTAAGCGAGACCCTGTCCTTGCTTGACCCGGGGCGAACCAACCTGAGCAAAGAATATCGGGGGCAGGGGTGTGCCCATTGCCTGCAATGCGGTTACAAGGGACGCCGGGGCATTTTTGAATTCATGCCCATCACCGAAGCCTTGCGCAGCATGATGGTCCAAAAGGCTTCGGCCGAGGAATTGCGCAAGCACATGCGGTCCAGCGAACATAGGAGCATGTTTCAGCACGGTCTGGAACTGGTGAGCCAAGGAAAAACCACCTTGCAAGAGGCGGTTCGAGTAACCAGGTTCTGATCACGTGTATGCCCACTTTTTACTACCAAGCCCTGAATCAGAGTGGAAAACGGTGCAAAGGCACTCTGGATTCTGAAAGCCAAGCCAGGGCCTTCAGCGACTTGCAGGCCAAGGGTCTGACCCCCTTGAAGCTGAGCAAGGTCAGCCAGGAGAGGGCCAAGTCCAAGCTGAGTATCTCTATACCCTGGAGGACCAGCATCAGGGTGGAAGAGGCCTTCTATTACCTGGGCCTCATGCTCCAGGGCGGGACTTCCTTAGCTCAAGGCCTGGAATTGCTGGGACGCATGGACCAGACCAGAGCCTCTCGCATTTGGCTGGAGATCAGGGACAGTGTAGAATCCGGGGTATCTTTTTCCAAGTCCCTGCACCAACACCCCAGACTCTTTCCCCAGGTATACATTGGTATGATTCAAGTCGCGGAAAGAACCGGCCGTCTGGGTCAGATTCTGGAACGTATCGCCGCCTATGAAGAACGGCGTCAAGAAGTGCAAAGCAAGATGCTTACCGCCCTGGCCTATCCGCTGGTCATCGTGCTCATAGGATTGGGGGCCGTCTATTTTCTGCTGGCCAATGTCCTGCCCCGCATCGCCGGAATCTTTACAGCTTCAGACCAGGATTTACCTGGACATACCCGGATCTTGCTCAACTTAAGTGAGTGGATGCGGGAATATGGGTTCATCCTGCCCATTCTGGTCTTACTCCTGGGCCTGGGGGCCTATAATGCCTATCGGTCTCTGCAGAGGGTTCGCTTTCGTGTTGATGAACAGCTGTGGAAAATTCCTGTGCTCCGGGACATCATTTTAGCCCGCTTTTCTGGTTTGTTGGCATTTCAGTTGACCGCAGGTATATCCCTGGTCCAGGCCATGCGTGGCGCCTTGCAAGGTGTTGATTCCTCCTTTTTCCGGCACCGAATGGATCAGGCGGCCCATGAAGTGGCCACCGGACAAGCCCTGGACACGGTCCTGGCCAAGCTGGATTTTTTACCTCCGATGTACCTCACTGCCCTGGGCGCCGGCCAAAAGGCCGGGCAACTCCCCGGATTCTTGGAACGATTGGGCCGCATTCTGGAGCACAAGGTTGACAATACCTCCCGCCGAATCATCGGTTTGATTGAACCACTGCTGATCCTTGTTCTGGGCCTGGTGGTTGGTTTTTTTGTTTTGGCTGTTATGGGCCCTATTTTCGATTTGACCTCGCAGATATGATCATGTGCTGGTCCAAAGTAAAAGTATATGGCCTCCTTGCTTGTGCCTTGCTCCTAAACTGCATGGGCATGTCTGCCTGCGCCCCCAAGTCTGCGGACAGTCCCAAGACCTGGGAACCAATTCTGACCAGGGACAAACCCTTTGGGCCGTCGATGTCCTTTGCAGAACTCCTAAGGGAGAGCCTGGACCGGCAATACTCAGACATCTCCTCTATTTTCACTTTGCCTGAGGATCCCGCCAATCAAGAAATGCTCCTCATTAACCGGGAAAAGCCCCGACTGATCCTGGCCAGAGGAGTAACCGCCTATGCCGGTGGTCAGGATTACCTGGCCGCCGGTTTTTCCAATGGCAATATCCGTATTTGGAGCGACTGGCCCTGTCCAGTGCTCACCCTGCCGGCACAAGAAGCGGTGCACAAGCTGTGGTGGAACAACAGCACGCCTTTTCTCAGTGCTTCAGGTCCAGATTCCTCGCAGATCAGGGTATATGACCTGCGTCAATGCGCCCGGGTGGCGGACATGGAGGCCAAAAGCGCAGTTGTCCAGTTTGCCGTCAGCCCTGGAGGGAAACACGTAGCCTGTGTGGATGCCGGCCGAAGGCTGTGGTCCGGTGACTTTGGGGGCCTGCGTGAACAGCAGGCCACCCTGCGCTATGATCCTCTGGATCTGGCTTTCTCTCCCGAATCTGGCCTGCTCATGGCCGCTGATCGGGCCGGCTGGTTGATCCTGTGGACCGTTCCTGACTACCAGCTTCTGGACCAGGTGTTCATTCCAGATGGCCCTTTCGACCGGGCCCGCTTCGACCGTCACCGGCTCATTTTTCAGAAAGAAAATACTCCTCCGGAGGTTACAATCTGGAATATACCTCGCTCCCGCATGGTTCAAGGGGACACAGAGCAGGGCCGATTTATCTTAGAGCACAAGGTCTTGTATTATCTCCTTCCAGACCCAAAGTGGGTCAAAAAGATCCTGCTGTCCCCCCCCAAGCTCCAGGTCACGGTGGACCCTGAATACGGAATCTTCCAGGTTTTGGACCTGGACGGAGAGACAAGGTATTACCTGGCCAGAAGCGGGGAACATATTCAGGATCCTCCAGTTGACTTGCACACCCAACCGGTGCAGGTTTGCCCCAAGGGATCCTTTTCTTGGGGGCAGAATGAGTACGCACTGGCGGATGCGATTCTGGTTGGTAAGAATTGGGCCCTCTGGTCCAGACATATTCCCGGACAGGGCCATTACCTGTGGTGGGCTCCGCATCAGAAGCTTTCCCCCCGGGAGTTTACGGCCCAATTGCCATCCAGGACAAATATCCGGGCCGAAATCCCCCCCAAGTGGGTTGATGTGGAGATTGAAAAATTGAGGGATTGGAGATAATGCTGGGATGTGCTGATGCTGGGATGAGGGGAGAAGAGAGAACATGCCAATTCATCTGAAGGTGCCCATACCAAAGATGTACAGCTTGACCAGGGACGAAATTGAACACGGGTTCAGCCTGATTGAACTGATGATCGTGGTGGTCATTCTGGGACTCTTGGCCGGAATGCTGGTACCTAGGATTATGGACCGGCCGCAGGAAGCCAAGGTCACCAAAACCAAGACGGATATCAGGACCCTGGAATCCGCCCTGCGCTTCTACCGCTTGGACAACGGCCATTACCCGACAACCAAGCAAGGCCTGCAAGCCCTGATCAGCAGACCGGAGACCAAACCGCAACCCCAGAATTGGCGCTCTGGCGGATACCTGGAGACTTCTTCCCTGCCCCGAGACCCATGGGGCAACACGTACATCTACCGCTGTCCAGGGGATGCGCAGCGGGATTTTGAAATCATTAGCTTGGGCGCTGACGGTCAGGAAGGGGGAGAGGGGTTTGACCAGGACATCACAAACTGGGAGCTGTCCCAATGAGGGCCTCCGGGCTCACTTTGATTGAGCTATTACTCGTGCTGGGCATCATTGGCCTGGGCTGGTTCACCTTGTTACCCAAGCTGGACGGTGTACCCATGGGACCAGAAGCTCGGTTGGACAAGGTCAATACCTTGCTTTTCCAGGCCGGACAAGAGGCTCTTCAATCCCATGCCCGACAACGGATCACCTTGACCCTGGGCAGTACGGAGGTGCGCTGGAAGGAGCAAGAGGCCAGGTTGCCCGCCCCGATATCCCGAGTACACATCAACGGCCGGCAGGCAGCAGGCACCAGACCGGGCTTTGCCGTGTACCCCACCGGACATATGGATGAACTCAACCTTCGGCTCCAGGATGGGGAATTGCTCCAATCCCGTCCCTTGGCCCGGGAACTACGATTTCGTCCTTAATCCAGATATCACACTGTTTTATCAAGGAATTGTAAATCAATATTTTATGCACCTTACCCCGTGGCAACTTCGAACCTCCAATGCAAACAGAGATCCCGGCTTTTCTTTGGTGGAACTCTTGGTGGCCCTGGTGGTGGGAGCCCTGCTGGCCCACGCCCTGCTCAGCGCTCAGCATTACAGCCTGTATCTGGCCACTCAGCAGCAAGGAACCTGGGACAGCCTTAACCTGAGCCAGGAACTTTTGGCGGCCAAAGGATTGGAGGAATTATCCCGGAGGCCAACCGATACCTGGATTGCATTCCCCGGCCCGAACCAAGGCCAGTGGCGCAGCACACAGTCCGAAAATCCCGAACAGGACTGCCGCTGGACAGATCTGGAAACGGATGTGCAAGGAGCGATATTGGAGTGGTCGTGGCTTAACTGCAAGTAAAATGTATCTATGAATAGGCACAAGTAAGGAGAGCCAATTAATCGGACAACAAAATCATACGCGGGTTTTTCCTTGGTAGAGATCCTGGTGGGCCTGGTTATAGCGGCCATAATCGGGGCCATGATCGCCTCCACAGCCAAACAAAGCATCCTGTCCAGCCAGGCTTTACTCCAGCAAGGGCACAGTGAGGCTGAAAAAACGGTGCTACGTCGCATTCTGCACCGGGACATCCAGAATATGCAATGGGCCTCCAGCCTGGAACCTACCAACCAAGGTTTTCGCCTCACCAGCGGCCACAACCTGCTCTTGACCGCATCTTTGCCCGTAACCATAAACTGGCATTTTACCCAAGGGGCCCTTATCCGCAAGGAAGAAAGACCAGACCTGAACTATATCCGGGAACAGGTTCTGTGTCCGGATCTGAATTCATTTGAGTTGGAATTTATGCCCCCTGCAGATACCCGCTGGATAGGTCTGGAGGCATGGCTATTAAACCAGGAGCGCCCGGCTCCTGTTGCCTTACGTCTCCAGCTCCAATTGCCCGGTCGGAACAGATGGGAAATTATAGAGCGCATTCCCCGGCATGAATAGAGACAGGAATCAGTCCCAGGCCCAGGGCGCGGCTCTGATTCTGGTTTTGGTCAGCCTGCTGGCCCTCTCCGGCCTCGTCCTGCGGACCACAGAAATCACCTCCCGGGGATTCGAGGATATATCCCTCCTGGTCCTGGAATACAAGGCCGGACTCAAAGCTCAGAGTGGGCTGGAGAAAGGCCTGAGCCTCCTCAACCATGCGGATACAGCCTCCAAACTCCGCAGCCGCCAGGTCTGGCCACCAACCTGGGAACATCGGGGCCTGCATATTCACATCCTGCCCTGCTCCGGAAAACTGAACATCAACAACCTGACCCGCAACCCTGAAGACAGGAAACGCATGGAACAGGCCATACTGGACATATTTCGGTCCCAAGACCTGACCAGGACCGACCTGGATCATCTCTTGACCTGGATGGGAAGCTTGGAAGCAGACCCCCTGGACCCACATGAAAAGAATATGCGGCAGGCTTTGTCCCAGAGATCCCAAGACGTTACGCCTCCAGGCAGACCCTTATTGCGTCCGGAAGAGCTGCTCCTGGTTCCCGGATTTGCGGAACTCAGTCCCACTTGGATCAGACGTTTCTTTACAGTCTGGGGTCAACCGGGCAAAATCAATTTGAATTTTGCCAGTCGGGAAATTGTTATGGCCTTTATACCGGAGCTGGAACCCTACTGGGAAAGAATCCAAGATATCCGCCGGGATACAGGAATTACCCATCCAAATCAACTTTTAACTGCTGTCGGCCTCGATATGACCACCTATTTACAGATCCTCCCTTTTCTTTCCTGGGAAGCGACTTACTTTGAGGTCCGGGTAGAGAGCCAGGAAGGGGGCTGGTACAACAAATACAGATATATTGTTCAGCAACATCCCATAACCCCCGGGTCAGATCCTCAGGTCCTGGTCAGGGACACTCTGCAGGCAGGGGTGCGATGAGACTTTTTCCTTTCTCCCAACCAAAGAAATTTTATCTCCTGAGGTTTGAGCAGGACCAACCCATCTGGGAACTGTCTGCCGGAAACGAGTTCGTCCCTATTGAGTTCCCTCCTCCCAAAAATGGTCTGCCCATCCTAGCAGTAATTCCGGATCGCTACTTTTTCTTCTATCTTCCGGGCAAACAACAGGGTACCCGGCGCAAAAATCTGCATCAAGCTGTGCAACTCCAGATCAAGCACCTCTTTCCCCCTCCTGGCCCAGGAGAGGAGACCCAAGTCCTGGATACCGGACAGGATGTCCTGGCCGCCTTTTACGGACCAAAACTGCAATCTTTTGTCCACAGGCATCGGGATCTGCTGACCCAGGCCAATATAGTGACCACACCTTTTCTTATGGCCCGGGCCTTGATGTATAAAGTCCCAACCCCCTCCTGGTCCATGCATAATCCGGGTGACCCCATTCTCTTGCTCACCAACAACACCGTACATTCCATCTTTGGGAATGAACAGGAGCTGGAGCGGAGGATGAAAACCCTGCACTGCGACCCCCCTCCTGTGCACCTGAAGTTACCGGAGCTGCTCCTGGATCTGTCCCATGCCAGTATTCCTTGGAACAGATTTCGGATTCAGCTTCCAGACGTGAATAACGGGCCGAAGCATCCTCGGATCTTCTTCAATGCGGCTATAGCCCTGCTCATAGTTGGATTTCTTTTCTGTTGCGGGGAGTTGCTCAACATGCGCTCTGCGCAAAGAGACAAAAAACAGTGGGAACAGACTTTGGATACTCTCTATACCCAGACCTTAGGGCCGGAGTATGGATCAGACCCTTACGGATTGTTGTTGTATCGAGCGGAGCAGTTTCGAGACCAAGAAAACCAAGGACTCGACGTACTGGACTTTTTGGGCCGGCTGAGCCAGGCAGCGCCCCAAGGTCTTCGGATTCACGGCCTGTCCTTAGGAATTGATTCCGGAACCGTGCAGGCCAGCTTAGACAGTTACGAGTTCATGGATAAGTTTATTCAGGATTTGCAGTCTATTCAGGCATATGATTTTTCTTTGCACCAAGCGGACAGCACTGAAGACAGGGTTCAGATCACTTTAAGGGTTGAGATCAAAGGCCTGAATTGAGTGCTCTCTCTCCCTTTCTCCTTAACTCTCTGATTATATTCTTCAACCGTGAACCTAGTACTTTGACCCAAATGTTCTGCCTTTAATAGAGGCAGGTTGAGAACATACAAAGTTTCATTATCCCAAAACAAAAATCCCAAATTCGAAATTCCAAATCCCAAACAAATTCGAACAAGAAATAAACTCAAAATTCGAAACTAAGAAATGTAACTATCCGGTTTTATTTTTTTTATTTTTTCTCGTTTTCGTAAATTGGAATTTGGGGAGGAGACATGTTCAATCGTATCCGGGAGAGGATGGCTTTGATTGTCTCTTGGCACTCCAGACCACAGGCAGAGCAAAAAAGGATCGCCGCCTGTGTTCTTGGGCTCTCGATCATCGCCCCCTTGTTTTTATGGTCCTGGATGAACGCGGAGACTGCCAAAACCATGTCCGACACAGAGGAGATCATTTCCCGCTATGAAAGAGCCTTACCATTAACAGCCCAGATCTCAGCTCAATCCTCCAATTCAGATCCCGGACCACAGGCTGTTTCAGCTCTGGCAGCGGCCCAAGAAGCAATCAGGACTGCTGATCTGGATAACAGGCTGACTTCCCTTCGTCCCTCTCGCGACCTGCCTGGGCGGGAGGGAGTACAACTCTATATGGAAAACCTCAACTTGACCGAGCTGCTCCAACTCTTTTCCAGCCTGGAAAGCCAGAGCGGATTGCGCCTCGTATCCTGTGATTTGAGCCGACGGCAGAAGGGTTCTCGCCGCATGAACGCCCGGTTGATTCTAGAAAAGTGAGGCATACGGACTATGAAACATGCCTCAAAAGATCCAGCACCCGACTCACACCTGGCCTCCTGGAAAATGTGGGCAGCAACCAGCACCCTCTTTGCAACCGGCCTGCTTCTGGGCTTGGCCCTGTTCTTTCCCCGAGACGTCTTTTGGGATTGGTTGCTGACAGCAACGGATCACAGGATCACGGAGGTGGACATCAGCTGGCAGGGTATGTCTCATGCAAGTTGGCGTCGAGCCCGGCTCAACAGGATACACATTGTGTACCAAAGCCAGACCTTTGTATTCTCTGACCCAGAGCTTGTTTTGGGGATGAATCCCTGGCTGCGGGCAAAAGTGCATTCCGGATCGAATATGGTCTTTGAGTTTCAAAGTGGCAAAAGGGTGTCTATTCAGGGGGAAATGGATTTATCCCAGGTCAAGGGCGACCTAAACCTCAAAGGAAATGTCTCCACGAAGATACAAATGACTTTTGAGGACTGGGGACAGGTTCCGGTGAAAGGCACTCTCCAGCTCCACAGCACCAGCCCGATCAAGGTTCACCCAGACATGATCTTGGATGGGTTGAACATGCAGGTCACCTGCGGTCAGCAAAGCTGCCAGATCAAATCCCTGCAAGCCGAAAGACCGGTCCAGTTCTCTTGCACAGGCCAGGCCAGGCTCAAATGGCCGAACATTCTCCATTCCACATATCAGGTCCGGGGTGTTGTGCAGTCCGGGAACCAAGCCGTCCCCTTTGAACGTCAGGGGCGACTCAGAGATCTGTGGCCATAAACAACGAAAAGCCCTGTTGTCACCCCCACTTAATGATTGACAGTCCCACTGTCTTTGATCTAAGAGAATGTAAGCTGGTGACCATGGAGTGCCTTATCCATAAATCGCTGCCATAAAAATCAAGAAAATTTCTTGAGCGGTTCAATTCTTTGCCGAACAAGGGTCACGGTTCCAGGTTCACGGTTCACGGTTGAAGAAGGAGAACTTCAGAAAAGTTTTGGATCGTTCTTCGATAAGCTCTTTTCTTTTTTTTAACCGTGAACGGTGAACCTGGAACCAGTTAAATTGCGGGTGTAGCCGGCTTTATAAAGAGGAAGGGTCAACAAACAACATCCCAGGGGCTCGTCCATGCCAAGAATTGCCGCCATTGGAAGTCTTCTTGTTCTCTTGTGTGTCCTCGCTGCTTGTGGTGGGGGAGGCACTGGTCTTGATTATTCAGTGTCTTTCCGGGTGGAAGGGGACAATACCGATGTCGGACCAGGCTCTTACAGAACCGTGATAGCCAGTGTTTCAGACGATGAAGGACCGGCTTCCGGGGCAAAGGTTCGTTTCTCCCTCCGTCAGAACGAGAGCGGCGGAAACCTGCAGGCCATCCATTCCCAAACCAATGCAGACGGCGTGGCTGAAGCTGTATACCGGGCAGGGCAAAACCCGGGAACAGATATTATAGAAGTTAAGGCCGGAGACTCCAAGGCCTCAATCACCATGCGGGTGGCCGGAGGCGGAGAGATTGTGAAAACCGTCATCTTAACCGCAGATCCGGAGGAAGTTGACATCGGTGGATACAGCACCATAACGGTTGAGGGCCGAACCTATGAGGACCTTCCCGCCGCCGGCAGTCAGGTGGAATTCTCATTTCTGGTAAATAACTCCGGGGCCTCATTTATCCGCGATAATCAAGAAGTAAACAGCATAACAGACACATTGGACAACAGCGGTCAGGCCGAAGTCTCTTACCGGGCCGGATCCAGTTCTGGTCAAGATGTCATTCAGGTCAAATTTCCCCAAGCCATCGAGACCACAGATACAATCAGCGTCACCGTGGGCCAGGGCAAGGCCTTGGGCCAGATCAGCCTGAAGGCCTACAAAACGGCGACACCAACTGAATGGATTATTCAGGCCATTGTCCGGGACCGGGACGGCAACTTAGCCCCCAACATTTTAGTCAACTTTAGTGCAGATAACGGAAATTTGATAAGCCCTTCCTCTCCCAGTGAAGAGGATTCCAGTCAGACTTCCGAACTGACCAATGCTAATGGTATTGCAGAAGCCACCCTGACCGACTCCTATTGGGCTACGATCCACGCTCAAGCGGAAAATGTGGAACTTGAAGTTGAGGTCTCTGTTGATCAGTATTTCCAAGCTGGAACCGTCAAGCTGGTGGCTCCGAGACAAGTTGCCGGAGATTCTGTCCAGATCCGTGCCTTGGTCAAGGATGGAGACAATCTCCCCTTGATCGATATTCCAGTCCATTTTCGCGCCGACCGGGGGACCTTGGCCCCTGCCAATGTTCCAACAGATATGTATGGGGAAGCGATAAGCACATTGTCTGTGCAGGAGTCTGGGTCTGTCAGGGTTTGGGCCAAGGTGGGCAACATCAGTATCTCAAATATCATAAACATTAACATAACCACCGAACCGGAGCCTGCGTCTCTTGATTTGGATGTGGTTTCGATATCTGAAGAATCAACGGTAAGCATCCGAGCAGTGGTCCGGGATGGGGATGGAAAATCAATGCCTGATTATCCAGTGTCCTTTTTTGCGGATAAAGGGAACCTGTCCAGCAATACAGTATCTACAGATGCAAATGGGATCGCTATAAATCAATTAACAGTTGAGTCCTCCGGTCAGGTCCGGATCATTGTTACAGCTGGAGACATCAGCAAAGAGCAGGAAATAATCTTTGAACTTCCGGAAGAACCTGAACCCGAGATTGAGTAAAGTGCAGGTAATACAACAATTGGCATTCTTCGACGAACGTTTCTTTTTTACATGGATGAAAACCGGAGTTGATCTTTGCTTACCTGCCCGGTGATTTTCACGGGCTGGAATTTAAGGCCTACTCCAGATCCTTCACCCAAACCAGTCTGAAGCACAAGGCAGAGGATATGGGCCTGTGGTGGCCTCTGGACACTATCTTTGCCCAGGCTGCCTGGGCTCACATGCTCGGCGATGAGCAACCCAGTTCTGAGACCTTGCAGACCATATCCATGTTGCAGAATTCATCCCTGCCCGTTTTTCAGACCGCTGGGTCATACCTGGATGTAATCTGGACCGATCTGCCCCCGGCAGATAATGACTGCCTTGTCTTTTTCCCTTGGAATATGCATAATTCATTTGACGTGCTCTGTAGCTTACTGAAGCAACTCAAGTTCATTCAACCGTCAGCTTTGCCTCCGGCAAATCTGACATATTTGTTGGGCCAAAGCGCCCAAAAAACGTTTTGCCGGATTGATCAGTAATGAAACTTGTGAGATTTCAACTACAGGCAAAAGGGCTACCCCCTCTTTGTTCCCAGGGTCCTTTCACACCTTGGCGTAAACATCTTTTCTTATGGCTCCGGCCATCTTCTAGTTATTTTACGAGGATACGCATAAATTTTTAAATAAGCTAACTGTTGGTTTCATACGAGGGGGACCATGATGAACATTGGGCGCTGTGTAGTATTTGGTGTTTGTAGCTATGAAAACCCTGGTCTACTTTGACGGGCAGTCTGAATTGGATCTGGAGGTGGTCAACATGGAAAAGTCAGATATCCCTGAATCCGAGTTCCAGGTTCCCGATGGGTATTCCCGAGTCACTCTAGAGGAGTTTTTTCACCTTGAATCCCAAGAAGGCATGCACATCCCATCTGGTGAGGAAATGCAAAAGATGCTCGAAGAAATGGGACTTGACCCGGAGGATCTCTTTGACTTCTTTCAACAAAATTAATGAACTGCCTGTATTGATTTTTTATATGAAAACCTCATACCGCCTGCGTCACGAATTTGACCTTTGGACCCTTTTTAACTAGGAGATACCAAATGGAGTCAATGCGCAGCAACCCGATCCTCCTAATTCTCAACAAAAGGAAGCGTTATGCAAAGCAGGAGTCCGTTCGTTGCAGCTGGTCTTGGTACTCTCTTTATTCTGTTCCTTTTCAGCTCTTCCAGCCTGGCAGAGGAGAATTCCACAATCGAGATCTCCGGACAATCCTCAGTGGCCGTTGGGGAAAGCGTTCAACTGGAAGCAACAACAACCGGGTTCGGGGATGAGGATTACATGTGGTACCTGTCCTCCTGGTCTGATGAGAGGCCCTTTAAGGTGGGAAATTCCGGGAAGGTAACCGGGCTTGCAATCGGCAAAGGCCAAATCGCAGTCATGGGCCTGGAGAGTCAGGTCTCCACAATATTTAACTTTTACACCAATTCCGGGAAAGAAGTTACCCTTTTTCTGGATATGCATAGCGTGCATACCAATGGAAATAATCTTGAGGTTGAAATCGATTGCGAGGTGAAAGGGCAGCCTGCTGAGGGTACGGAGCTTTTGGCAGCTTTTCAGCTCGAAGATACTGATACACTCTATTTTCTCCCCAAGTTAACGCCTGATGTTCAAGCCTTCAGCCTCAACCCCAAAGTCGGCACTCACGAACTGATTCAATTCCCGGTACACCAAGTCCCTTATAACATCACCTTTTATGCAGCCACCTTGAATAACGATAAATATACCAGTAACATAGCGTCCAAGGTGTTTATGGGTAAAGAAATTAATAAGTAACCGATGACATGCCGTCTGGCAGGTGCAAAAATCCCTTTGACACTTGCCAGACAGCAGAAGTCAGAGATCAGCAGAATAACAGGTGACACTCACCACTTTACCCCCTTGAAGATAACATCAGTTCTTCTATTGTCTTTATACTCCTCTACGAGCTGAAACATCTTTTCCATAACCTCATCAGTCAGGTAATGAGGAACTACCCCGAGTTCGATCAAGCCCTGGTAGGCAGGGTTGTAGTAGTGCTCCTCAGCCTCCTTTGACAATATGGATAACAGGGGTATCCCTGGAAAAATCCCGCAGGGCGCAGACCAGATTGTTGGTGATCAGGAGATTGTTGGCCAGGGTCGTATTGGCATACTTATAATTGATCAGCGAGTACGGTGCAGAGGGCTGCTCCGCGTAGTGGACCACTGTTTCTGGTATGCCGCTGAATATAGGATTGATTGCCCACTGATACTTCACACGACCGTCGAACAGGGAACGTATGACCTCTGGGTCGGTGGGATCTCCGATGACCACCTTGATCTCGCGGCCGGTATTCTCATACCAGATCTTGGTCCGTTCCTGCAAAGTGGGCACAGGATAAAGCATCCTGGACGCCCAGCTCAGTGCAGGCATTGCGCCGAAAGTAGTTGTCCACTACTGTGACCGCGTAGCCTCAGCTAGAGAAATACATGGCCGTAGGCCAACCCAGATAGCCGTCGCAGCCCAATATTAATATATGTGACATGTTTTCCTTTAAATTCGAAATAATCCTTGGAAAAATTCGTATTTCGAATTTTCGTGTCGTTGATAAGTGGGTCAAACTTAAAAAATTCAACATCAAAAACTGCCACTATATGGGACAGAACTTATAAGACACGGTGCTGATTACTAAACTCCATTCCAAAAGCTTTATTCTCAAACGCGTGTTGCACAACCATAGACGATACATTAAAATGATCGGCCGCACTTTCCATCTGCTCCTCATTGGGTCTTTCGGTGTTCAACCATGCAACGAGTCCTTCAAAAGGGCACAGCAGTTGCTGGGCAAAGGCACGCTGAAACTTTTGCCGGCCTGTTTTGGCCTGGGTCAAAGGCAACAGATTTTCCCTTATGGAGGTATGTAAATGGTCGCCTAAGAGTCTGGCTAAGCTAAAACGCCGTCCAGTCTCTCGGGTTGCTGCCAAGTGTATCTTGACCCCGCGCTCCGCACGCAGTCCGGCTGCCCAAGGAGTACTAGGAAACTGCTGGGTCAAAATGTCCCTGGCTACACTCAAATAATCCGTAAGCCTGTCATTTGATAATGGTTCAACGCCAATGCCCAATTGCTTACGAACATGCATGGCAACTCGGGCCGCCTTTTTCCAGGGCGGTTCATGTCCAGGACTATGAGCTGTGTTACCAGCATCTACCCAATCCCGATCAAAATTGCGCATGCAATGACTGCTGTTCTCCAATGCCGCTTGTATTTGCTCAAACTCGCCAACAGGATCTTCTGAGGGCTCGGCAGCTATCTCTTCCACAGCCTGTTTTCCCATGGCGGTTCGCCACTGCAAGAGACGAGTGAGCAAAGCCTCCGGCGCAGTATCTGGGTCATAGCCCATGCGAGCCTCCAACTGTCTCCAAAGACTGATCTCTTTGCTTAACCGCTCTTCCTGCAACTGCTGCCAAAGCTCTTTCACCGGATGATCAGCAGGCTGTCCTTGGAGAATATAATCCAAAAGGTCGTCCACAGCCTGTTCAAAAGCCTGGGCTGGGATCCACGAATCCAGGGCATTGAGAAAACGCAAAGGAGCGGTATGACCTTCTGTGGGTCGGGCCTGACAGTGAATTGCCTCCCCATCGGAACCGAAACACAGCGTAGGCCATGTGCTGCCCTGCCCAGCACCAGCCAGACAATGACTCATACGCCAATCTATACCGGGAGCTCGGGATTCTTCTCCTTCAAAGCGCAATCGCCACCAATTGGCGATGAACCATTCCGCCAAAGGAACCGGATCGACAACCAGTGCTGATTTTACCCGATCGTGGTCGAAAAAGTCTTGGTGCTCAGTTATGCAAACTCCCTGGACAGAGAGTAGTAACTTAGCCTGGGATTGCTCTGGAATCCACTCCAGCTGCCAGTCAAGAGCCCTCATGATGCTGCCTCCAGGCATGCACTACAAATTCCGGCATCGTCACACAGGGTTTTCCCCTGTCGCGGACTGGCGGGGGGTGTCAATTGAAAGTCGCCGGGGTTTCGTTTGTGTTCTGGCTTGCCACCATAGCCTACCTGGGTGCACAGATCTGTCTTTTCAGTGTCAGATACGGCTGAATTCAATTTCCGTTTGGGGTTATATTGCGACGTCTGGGCTTTACTATCATATATTTGTCCATTTCTAATTCATGATAGTTCGTGCAGTACCGATGAGACGGTTCAAGTGGCCCAAGAACATGGTGTGGACCATATTATCCGTCACACAAAGAATCAAGGACCTTCGTCCTTCCAGGCTGTTCAAAAGCATCCCTGCCTATGTGCAGCGCTCCATAATGACCATCATCCGAATTTTTCATTGTTCTGTTTCAGGCGGATGGAACGTAAAGAGATCCCCAACTCCCGGGTATCGGTGCTTCCTTCCAACTCCTCAGGAGCGATTGCCCGGGGAACATCAATGCGGACTTTTCCCTCCTTCCCTTCTGAGTGCAGAGGAACGCTTATCTTTTGTACTTTCTGGTCCTGAACGATCAAGGGATCCAAACCTGGCATATCCTTCTCTTTTGTGTGGATAAATATCTCCACCGGCCGATCTTTTGACGCCCCGTATACTGTAAAACGAATTTCCGCTGTACACTGCCCGGGTTTACAATCATTGGGAACCGGCAAGCGCAATGTTGCTCGCGGCCCGGACCAAACGTGAGATTCCTCCACATCATGCCAGCCAGAGTGCAGGATTTGATGAATTCCGGGTTGGCCCGGATTTATCTGGATTGGATAGTTGCCCTCTAACCGCCCTTTGTTCTGGGATCTTCCACTTGGCCTGACCAGGGCATAATACGCCCTCTCTGTAACGCTTACCTGCTTAGCCTCCCGGAGTTCTTGAACTACAGGCCGGAGTTGATCTTTATATTCCGCCGGGGCCGGCCAGATTTGCGCGGCCCAAAAGAAATCGATGTAGGGCAAGACCACGGCATCCGCCGCATCCTCCTGGACTATGAGCCGCAGGATCCTTTCTGAAAATCCGGCATCAACCCGGCCCATGGGAAAATGGGTCAATGTCTCGGGCCAATGTCTTCTGGCAGTGTCCAAGTTTTTATCTCCACCTATATTATAGGTAAAGATATCCAACCTGGGGGCCATGTAATTGATCAGAAAATCGTTTCTGTACGGCAAAAAGGCCACCAGCTCCCCCGGTTGCACATATTGTCCCAAATCAAAAACCACCTTTTGTTCAATATCCAAAATACTGTTGCGGTACCCGGCAGCCCGTTGCCATTGCCCGCCCGGATGAGGAATATGCATTGCGATCAAGACCAGCAGAAGCAGACCCGTCCCTAGAGTCCACGCTCGGGAGTTTTGTTGGCTGGCGGCCAGGAGCATCAGCCACCAAAATCCGAGCAGGCTCAAGGCCATCCATCTGTATGCAGCACGCATGTTTTGGAACCCGGGAACGTATCGGGACACAATCTCACTGCCTGTGGGGCCAATGGCCTCTTCTGCCGGCATGCCCTGAAACATCTGCTCCTTCCCGTTCATGGGCTCGGGCCTCGTGGAGTTCATCTTCAGAGATGGGCCCAGAGACATATACAACCCGAACAGAGCCACAATCAACACGCCGCTTGCCAGCCAGGTCTGCTTCCGACTCTTTCCCCAGCAGATTAATCCGGTTATGATTAAAGGCAAAGCAAAGGTCGTGCTCCACAATGAGGCATCCCCGAAAAATTCCCGGCTGGATCTGGGGGTACTCCATCCCACCAGATCCCAAAACCAGTGAATGCCCTGAGTAGGGAGTACCAGGTACATCAGGTCCACACCCCAGGATCGAAAAAGGGCTATCTGCTCTGGGGCATAGGTGGGCTTACCGATATACAATACATAGCTTACGTAGGCCAGACCAAAACCGCAGACATAGATCGGGAGGGAATAGAGGAGCATACGCCGGCGCAGTTCTTTACGGCGGAAAAAAACAAAAACTATGAGCAGGCCAGTGCCCAGGGCAAACATCATAAACGTATAGCCGTCCATAAAGACGGCAACCAAACAGGCCGCACAAAAAAGACAGGCATTGAACCCTGCCCGCAGCCGACATTGGGGGATCCTGAGGATGAGGAGTGCAGCAGTCCAAAAATACAAGGGGAGTAAAGCCATTCCCAGGCCAAGCATGGCATAGGCCTGATGATACCAGACCACGGGCAGGCAGAGCCATAAAGCCGCAGCCAAAAGGGCGTTTATTGAATTGAGACCACATGCCAAACAAAACCGCCATGCACCAAACATGGCCATAATCAGCCACATGGCGATCATGGTCGTATGGGCATCGACCGGGTGCAGGCCCAAAGAAATGAAAAAACTCACCGGAAGCGCCCCGGCCAAGCCAAAGGCAATGGCCGCCGGCTCCGGATACCCAAAATGAGTGGCATAAAGGGACAAGCCTTCAGTTTTGGCCAATGACAAACCAAAGCCTGAAGTCCACAGGGTTTGGCCCAAAGTGGGCACGGCAATCAAGGGTACAGCCCCATGGACCACAAAGACAAAAATTAAAGCGCCCAATGCACACCCAATACTCACCCAACGGTTCATACCAATCAACTCCGGCTCAATATCAATATGATCAGCTTATTCTCCATGATTGGGTCCCGGATCAATTCGAACCAGTATACCATGCTCATCTTCATACAAAATCTGGGCCTGCTCCCGTAATGGGTCTAAATCCAGATCGAATCTGGACGAATTGACTACCAAGAGCTGAATATCGTGCTGCCTGAAATAGCTTCGAAGATTGTTCATATCCCATGTACTGCCCTTTCCAGGTTTAATGGAACGATATCGCCCCGGACCGAACCAATCGCCAACCACCTGTCCATCAAAGAAGTATATAAGATTCTCAAACCCGAGCTGATACAATCTGTCGCCGTATTTGGGTGTGTACTCATTGGCTTTGCGCATCAACTCATACCCTGGCTTAGCTTTTAAGGATTGCTCAAAGCCGGTCCGGACGTTGTGCACATATTCCTGGGCATTTATTCCAACCATAAAAAGGGCAAAAAGCCCGACCGCCCCAAGACCCACATGTTCAAAGCTAATTTTTTTCAATCCTGTTCTCTGGATCAGGGTTTGGGCCACCTGTTGCAGCCCCCATCCCCCCAGAAGACAGCCTATGGGTAGAGCAGGGAGCAAGTATCGGTCTCCATGCAAGAAAAATCCCCAAATCAGAAAATAGCCGGCTATTACCCCCCACAATACGGTCATGCCAGGAGAAAAGCATGTGTACAAAACAATAATGCCCACACCTAATATGAACAGATGGGCATTCATCTCCACCAGGGCAGAAAGGATATCTATCAGATTCCCTGCAAATTTTCGGGATATTGTGGACATATGACTTTCCAGATCGATCGGGCTCCAGAGATAAAACCCAAAGATCGGTCCACCTAAGGGATGAAACGGATCGCCGGAGATGATCAAATTGCGCAGATACCAAAATCCACCCACACAGAAAACAATCAAAGTATACATTAGAAACTTATGTGCTGATCGGCTGGAAATCAAAATCATACCGGCCAATATGCCAATAAAGGCAATGGCGAAATATTTAGTCCCAATTGCCGAACCTCCGGCGATAGCTGAAATCCACAGCCAGGCTTCATGCTGGTACCGATACCAAAGATATACGCCGATCACTGCCGCAGTACAAAACATGGTATAGCCCATGTCCACATAGGCATAGGGCATAATTTGCTCCACTTGATCCATGCTCAAAAAAAACAAGGCCACCAGGATCCCGAGCAAATAGTTGCCGCCCAGCTCTTTGCCCAACCCTCCCAGAAAAAAAACAATAATTATCGGGAAACTCAGGTTCACCAGCTGAACGAAGACTGGGCCCCCGGCAGCTAAGCCATAGGCGAAGACTAAATACAGGTGTTGGGGGAAAAGAGGAAAGCGTAAATAGGGGTTAACTGCCAGCCCGTGTTGTTCAAGAAGAAACCGGGCATACGGCAGATGATACATGGTATCGTCCCATATCCCCGGGGGATGAAAAGCCAATAAGCTTATGGCCAAGCCTAAGAAGAAATAGGGGAGATAGGTGATGAGACCCTGAACATCCCAGACCGGCCAACCTGGAACATTCCGGATTTTTTGGAGATATAGACAAGAGCATGCCGCCATGCACACCGCAGCCGCACATAGTACCGGCCAAAAGAACAACTGGGCCAGGGCCAAGACTAACATTACCAATATACAGACAGACCAGCCGGTGGTCAGATGAAAAGCCCATCCAAGCATGGCGTTTGGAGCATATGCCTCTGCCCAGCCTGACCGTCTAAAAAGGTAGGAATTAACGGCCAGACCGGTCAATCCCAGGATCAAAAGGGTGAGCGCAAAAAGTATATAGTATAGAAAAAGTTGACTTATATCAGGTGTCTCAACCATATCGAACTAAACACCCCCAAGAAATTCCTGTCCATGGCTAGTGACCAGTCAAGTCGTCATTGTCGCTTATCATAAAAGATCCGTTCCTTTTCTGGCTCCCCTCCCTGCTGCCGCTTTGGGCAGGAGGGAGGGGTCAGGGGAGGGTTCTTTTTTGCGACATGTCACATAGGTCAGGACACTCGCACCTATTTTTTTAAAACCACTTCCATTGTAGCACAGGTGAAATCTTCCTCTGGACCATACCGGACAGTTAACTGTTCATAAACCTGGGAATCAATATTCATCCGTCCCAGGTTGTCCATATGGGCCAGCTGAAAATCGGACTCTGCAAACATGCGCATGTAGTCGGAATACATATACCTGTTGATATGCTGATGATCATAAATTTGATAGATGAATGCATTTACTGTATCCGAATCCCATCTATTGCTGAGTTTGGCCTTCATTTCTTCCCGATCGAAAATGAGATGTTCATAATCCTGTAGTATTGCCCTGGTAGATTCCTTATCCGGAAATGTATACCACACGCCTTTATGCTCAAAATACAGATGATGACCAACTCCTGAGGACCACAGAGGTCCGAAATAGCTGTAGACCAGCCCTCCAGGCTTCAAAAGACGATACATTTCTTCCAGGGCCGCGGGCAGGTCATGGATATGCTCGAAAGCAGCCACAGTGAATACCAGATCAAAGCTTTCATCTGCCAGGGGCAAAGAGCGGATGTCGCCATATGACATAACGACATTCTCGGTCACTTTGACTGGTTGATGTTTCTTTCCCTCCCAATACCAGTTATTGATGCCCAGCCCACATGACATACCCTGTTTTTGAAGCTGAAATAAGAGGGCTGGATCATCCGCTCCAACCTCCAGGACCGCCTTGCCCCGGACATCGGTAAACTCAAACAGGCGCTCCAGAGGCTGGCGCTGATGCTCAAGGGGCCGGCTCCAGGCCGAGGGGTGTGGCTCCGCATAGCATGGTGCATCCCGGAAGAGTTCGGACAATGTATAAGCAGCCTTGGCCTGGGTATGTCGCTGTCCGCCTGGAGCATTCTTTTCCCACTCCTGATCAAGAGGATGTTCCCGGGGACGATACACCCCCCAGATTTCCAAAGGCTTGAGTAGCCCCCGCCGCACGCAACTTTGATCGCAATCGATAAGAAAATCGAGATACTTTTTGGACTGTGCCCGCTCAGGGTTCAACAACGGGGCCAGGTTCTCATCCAGACAGACATAGCGCATAAAGGCTCCGTGCAAATGCTCAAACTCCGGAGAGAACCTTTCTTTGAGCAGAGGCAGGATATCCTCCTGACGCACCCCTTCCATGCCTTCTCCCCCTCCAGAGACGTGTATGCGGTGCTGCCCAACCACATCTTTTGGGCACAGATCCAGCAGGCCGTTGACCATGTTCTGATTTTCCGGCCACAGAAGCCTTCGATTCTCACCTGCCACCTCAATGAGGTGAAAAAGACCGATATCGGTCAACCCTTGGGCAATCTGGGCATACAGATGCTCTAAGTTAATTATGTGATGCAAGACAGCATGGGCAAAAATAAAATCATAATTTTGGGGCTTAATCTGTATAAAGTTGAGGTCCTCAACCCCAAAGGCCAGATGTAAGCCTTTATCTGTGGCCTTCTGGCGGGCTTGATGAAATAAATTCTCGTTTATATCCACACACTCTATTTCATAGTCTTGGGAAAACTGTTCAGC
Organism: Desulfovermiculus sp.; assembly: GCA_034521385.1. Lineage (GTDB taxonomy): Bacteria > Desulfobacterota > Desulfovibrionia > Desulfovibrionales > Desulfothermaceae > Desulfovermiculus. Next base: position 258,501 of record JAXHMO010000022.1, on the reverse strand, counting down.
GATCATCAGTTCATGACCGCAATACCCACTGCCCAGGCTTAATATGCGTATGGTCTGATCGGCAGGGGCAATGCTTTGTATATATTCAACTAACTTACCATACACCCCCGCTTCCCGGGTAATATCCCTGGACACTCGGTGCCAATAATGCTCCCATGCCGGATGGGCATGTTTGCCCCCTTCGGTCAGTCTCTCGGTTATCTCTATCTCAGAGTAATGCTCTTTTTCCTCAGCAATCAAACGGTCATAATCGTAGGTCTGGGTATGATCAAGACCTGTATCTTCCGTAACCCCCATATGCAAAGAAGTGGGGGCAGAAACAGCCCTGGTGTCCGAGGATCGGCAGCTCGCTTTAAACTTTTGGAAAAAAGGCTCAAAACGAGTGCCACGAATCTTTTCCTGCAGAAAGTTTTTCATATCCTGTCCTTGATCATGATGAAGAGCGTTCCACCAATTGCAAATACTTTTGTCCGATAATCTTCCAGTCCAGTTCCTGGACAAATACACGCCCCTGGCGGCCAATACGGGCTGCCTGGTCTGGATCATCCAGCAGACTCTTAATGGCCCTAGCAAAATCCTGCCCCGTATCCTCCACAATCACAGCCTGTTGCCCATTGATCACTTCTATGCCTTCTATGCCCTTGGCCGTACTGACCACCGGCAAACCCGCGGCAAAGTAGTCCAAGATTTTCATCCTCGTCCCTCCCCCTTGCCGCAGGGGCACCACGGCCATGTCCGCTGCCAGCAGGTACGGGGCCACCTGCTGCACAGACCCGGTGAAAACCACATCAGGCCAGGGGGATTGGACAGGCGAATGGGGTCCAACGGCCAACAACTGGGCCCGAATTCCCCATTGCCGAAGCAAAGGTATGATCTCCTCGGCCATAATCTGCACCGCCTCCATGTTCGGAGGGTAGAGGTAGGTCCCGTGATAGACGAGGAGGGTCTCATCTTGGGAAATCGCATACAGACTGCCAAGGTCCAAGCTTTCGGATTCTTCAAAGCCCTCCAAGTCAACACCGTGGGGAATATAATGTGTCTGCCCGGCCGGGACTCCATCGTGTATCAAGCGCTGTTTATCCTCATTGGATACAGTGATGACCTGATCCACTTGCTTGCAGAGCATAAGTTCAGTTCGGCGCACAAATTCATAACCGGAGAGGGACAAATTCGGGTTTTGATCTCGCAGACGCTGATATTCCACATTGTGCTCAGCCAGGAGGACTACTCCCCCTAAGAGGCTGCGGGCCCAGAGACAAGGCCGGGCATAGCCCGGGAACTCGGCTTGATAAATACGGACCGAATGGCCCAGAGCTATATACAGGGTGCGCAGGATATAACTGAAATCAAAGAGTGGATAGTATAAAAACGCGTCCTGTTCCGGGATCTCCTTCTTTCTGGCCCGCTTGCGCACCAGGCTGCGCAATGGGGCCAGAGCCCGCAACCAGAACGGATAGCGCTGCTCGGATCGAGCTCCCTGAAAATAGGTATAATACCGGCGTCGATCATCGGTGAGCAGGTAAACTTTGGGCACATACCTGGACAAGGCGGTCGCTGTGCGGTCGATCTTTACCGCCGCCCCATGATCCGGGGGAACGATATCCGCCCGGGTGACCATGAGGATATTTTCTTGGGCCTTTGCTTTCGGCCCAATCTTCCGCAGGATTTTTCCAGTCAAAGAAACCAGATTGTTTTTCCAAGACTCCAGATGGCTTTTCCCATTGGGCAATGATTCTCGGTCTGATCCTTCCTGAGACCAGGCCACCTGGACTACGGCCGGGCCTTTGTCGGGCCTGTATGGCTGGCGCAAAAAGGCCACTATGGGTTCCACGCACCGGGAATAGTCGAACTCCTCCTGCACCAGGCGCAAGGCATTGTCCGCCTTGGCCGTCCACTGTTCCGGGCTATCCAGGATGTGAGGGATCAAGGCGCACAGATCCTGGGGGGATCGGACCATCCAGCCCGCATCATATTTGTGGACCAGATCGGCCATCTGCAAATAATCATTGCAGATCAAGGGGAGTCCGGAACGTAAAAACTCCATGGCCCGGAAGGACTGGCTATATTCGCGCTCGATATTTCGGTCCGCCAGTTCCACCCCGATATGGCAATGGGTGCGCAAATACTCCTGCATCCGGGCATACGGCAGGAGGGAGCGGGTCCGGACCAGACCTATACTTTCAGTTCCTCCTTTTTGTCCCCCCCCTTTCCTCCGGCTGTCCCCGGCATAGATATAGCTTCCGGTCAGCAGCTCCAGTCGTCCTCGCCAGCGCTCATCCCGGGCCAGGGCCTGAGCCAAAGCCTCAAACCAGGTCTCGGTCCGCCGCCAGGGCCAGGATACCCCTCCGGAGACAAAACAGAACCCATTCTCCTCTCCAGGCGGTGAAGGCCTGTGCTCTCCCGGCTGGGTACAGATTGGGACCACGGCCACCGGCACATGCTCCCGGCAATCGATCCCGGCCATAATCAGCCAGGACACCAAAAGATGCCGTTGCCGTTCGTTGCCCACCAGAAAGAGGTCAGCCCGAGGGTAATACTTCAGCATGCCCATGACTTCATGCTGCAGATCCCGCTCCTGCTGAAACAGGGCCTCCAGGATACGGGGGGCGACCAGATCCAGGATAAGGGGAATATCCAGATGCTCCGGGAGATCGGCCAAAAGCTCCCAATAGGCCACCAGAAGGGCGTCCGGGCTTTCCCAGGCTATGATCGCGGCCAACTGTTCCGGATTGGAGTAGGTGCGCACAGGAATGTTCAGGGCCTCGGCCGCAGCAGTGGAGCCGGCATAGGGAGCCAGACCATGCGGGTAGATGTAGACCACGCTGTGGCCTGCATCCACCAGTCCTTTGGCCAGGTAATAGGCCCGGACGCTGTTCCCGGCCACCACCTGATCCGGATCAAAGAACACCCCATGGGCTATGAGCAAAACCTTCATGAGCGGTTCACCTCGGACAAAATGGTATGCACAGTCTTTCGGGCCGCCCGGCGGGAGAAGTACCGCTCGATATTTTCCAATCCATTGCCCCTCAATGCGGACCACAGCTCAGGGTCTTGATACACCTGGACCACATGGCGGGCAAAAGATTCAGGATCGTCACCGACCATAACGTCTTGGCCATGCTCCAGATACATGCCCTCTACCGCAATGCTCGTGGCCACAACAGGCACTCCATAGGCCATGCTCATATTGATCTTTCCTTTAACCCCGGCCCCATAGCGCAAGGGAGCTACGCTCATCTTGATCCGGGAAAAAATAGGTTCAATATCCGGAACATAGCCCGGCACATGCACCATATCTGATGCCAGTTCCCGAACCTGCCGCGTAGGCTGGCTCCCGATCAGGTAGGCGGGAATCTGGCCAAACTCAGCATATATCAAGGGTAGAATCTTCTGGACCAGATATACGGCGGCATCGCTATTCGGCGGATGGTTGAACCCGCCGATGAAAAGAATTCCCTCCCGATCCTCAAAGCCTATATCCTGGGGATACGCATCGTGGATATTGGACAAAATCTCCACCCGGGATTGAGGACATTCGGCCTGCAGCAGCTCCTGCTCATAGGAACTGACCACCAGGACCATATCCGATCTGCGCACCAAATCCAGTTCCGTCTGTTTCCTTTTGGCCGCCTGATTGAGCATGGAGCTGCTCTCATGGATCCTGGCCATACGTTCCTCGCGCAGATAATGCAGATCCACGGTGTCGAAAACAATAAGAGCAGAGGGCGCATGTTTTCTGACCAGATCCAGAAAGAAGCCGGCCACATCCAAACGGCTGAGCACAACCAGGTCAAAATCGCGCCCATGGGTTTGAAGATACTGTTCCACAGTGCGCACATGGGGAGGATAGAGCACCTCCACCCCCAGCTCCTGTAGCATGCTTTTGTAGGGCTCCTTGCCGTCCAGATACATGGTGGCAAAGGCCACCTTGATGTCCATGGCCACCAGTTCCTGGAGGAGATTGAACATGCGCAGGGATCCGGAATCCATATCCGGAGTGATCATTACCTGGTCCAGGACCAGCATCCGATATCGGGCAAATCTATCCTTCTCCAGGTGCACACATGATCCGTTGACCCGATGGGCCCTGAGGACATCCTGCCACAAAGCGGCAAATTTTTGCTGGTTGACGACCTGATGGGCCTTTAACCCGGAGAACATCCTTTTTTGGGTGGATACTCCTTCAAAGTGCACGACCTCGGCTACAGGCTGATACAGGACTTTGTACCCTGCAGACCTGACCTTGAAGGCCAGATCCATATCTTCTGCGTAGGCCGGAACATAACGGCGATCAAAGCCCCCCAGCTCATAAAATAGCTCCTTTCTGATTGCCAAGCAGGCGCCTGAACAATAATCCACAGGACGCAGATAATTGTATTCCGGTTTATCCGGCTGATCGCCGCGCCCGTAATTCCAAGCAGATCCGTCACGCCAGACGATGCCCCCAGCCTCTTGCAAGGTGCCGTCCGGATAGACCAGCTTTGCCCCCACCAGCCCGACCCGGTCATCCCTTTCCAGTGCCCGCTGTAAAGCCGACAGCCAACCATCGGTCACCTGGGTATCGTTGTTCAAAAAAAGCAGATATTCTCCCCTGGCCTGCTCTGCGCCAAGATTGCAGGCGCGTACAAAACCGCTTTGGCGGTCTGTACTGAGGACATGGATCCCGGATATTTCCTGCAACATGGTCCTGGTTTCATCCTCTGAGCAATCGTTGACGACAATAATCTCATAGGATTCACTGGCAGTATTCTCCAAAACAGACTTCAAGCAATGAAACGTGTATGCATATTCATTGTGAACGGGAATTATGATTGAAAATCGGGGGGAATCAACCTGGGGAAAGGTGAGTGGATAATACTGGGCTGCGATTTCAATTGTTCCCTGCTCCTTGTTCCGCCGTTTCTTCTCAGCTTTGAACCGGGAAAGCTTAGATCCGGCCCGGGCCAAGACTGTTCGGATGCCTTCAGTCTTCCAGACCTGAAATCCCTGCTTGATCATACGCTGCAAGACATTGGCGCTGACCACAACCCAACTCTTTATTCCCCGCAAAAAATCAGCACCTGCCCGCAGAGGTGCTGTGACTTTCCAGCTTGTGCTGTTTTCCAGCTCCCGGACATAGGCCAGCAAACGGTTAACATCTTCGTTTTGAGAATTGACCAGGGTAATAAGCTCTTCCTTGTCTTGGAGCAAATCCTCCCTTGCCTGGTCCAGGCGATTTTTTTCCTCTAAAAGATTGTCTCTTTCCTTGATCAGTATCCCGTATTGTTTGTCCAGACGTTCCCAGGCTTGATACAATTCACTATTTGCTGACTCCAGCTTTTGCACTTCCCGATCTCTTTCCTCCTGCACAGAAGTCAATAGATTCCGCACATCCCAATACATGGAATGATATTTTGCATAGCTTACGATTCCGGCCAGTTCATTATCTGTCCATTGAAAGCGCCATTTGTGAAAAAAAATCCGCAGGGCTTGATCTACATGGTCGTCCTGGCCGGCCATCCCGAATCCGCTTTCAGATCCGATGCGGTACATAGCTCCTATCTGATCTAAAAAATAAAAAACAGTTTCTCTGGCCAATTGAATCCAGAAATCCCAATCTTCATAGGTATCTAGATTTTCATCAAAGCAGCATCCGGTTTGCAGAAGTTTTGAGCGAAACAAACAAGAGTGCATGGGTATATAGTTTTCAACAAACAAGCGGGTCCGATCAAAGGGTTGATTGAAGAGATATTCCTGCTCCCATAAGCCATCCGTCGTCTGTCGTACACACTGCACCATAGCATAGGCTGCCCCTATATCCTGGTTGTTGGTCAAAGCTTGAGCCAAGGCTTGTACATGATGGTCTAAAAACCAATCGTCATCATCCAGAAAGATCAAATATTCTCCATGGGCATGCTCTAAGCCCATGTTCGCAGCTTTGCTGCGGGGCAAGGGGCGGCCAGCGTCAACAATACGCAAAGGGAAATGCCCGCATTGAGTCCCTTGTTCACTGTGCTCTTCTCCCTTTGCGTTCACAAGAACGGCTTCAATATGGGGATATGTTTGCTCAGCAACCGACTTCAAAGCATCGGCAAGCTCTGCTCGGTCCATACTTCGAATAATGACGGATACCAAGGGGTAATTATTGTCCTTCAAACTGCAAACCTTTTTCATATATAAATAATACAGATTTCTCGTGCCGAATCAGACAAGGTATTTTTGAAATCTCATCTCCAGTTCATGGAGCAGTTGGGCAGGTATATGGCAGGCCCAGAAGGCTTCGGCATAATTTCTATCAGCTCCCAGGGTATAGGATCGTATCCTATTTAATCCCAGAACGATATCTTCATAGTCCATCTGGGCCAATTGGCTTTGATAACACTGCATTGCCAGTTTTTTGGTCTCCAGCACCGAAGTGATATCCACCAGCCGGTTGGCCTCATTCTGGCGAGTGATCTCATAGAGCCATACGCTTCCTGCATATCTGGCTGCTCTCAGCCCGTCCCAAATCAACCTGGTGGTTGCCCTATGATCGGGATGATACTCCTGAATTCCGGGCAAAAAGACGGTTTGGGGAGCCAAGGAGTCCACAAGAGAGATGACTTCTGCGGACACGACTTTTGTCTGCCCCACACCCCGGTCCGGAAGGGACCAGAAATGATGCCGGTCAATGCCCAGCACTTCGCCGGCCTGTCGGCACTCTTCCCTGCGGGTCTGGGCCTCTCCTGCTCCCTCTCCTCCGGTCATGACCACCACCTCTACCCAAACATCCTGGTTGGAGGCCAGGGCTATGGCCCCGCCCATACCGAATGTCTCATCATCCGGGTGAGGGGCAAAGACCAGCCAAGGCCCGGGAGGCAGCTTGAGCGGGCTCAAAGGGAATCAGATCGTGTTCTTCGAGCATGGGATACTCACAAAGGCAGTTCTTTGTTTGTCGTTTGTGGTTCGTCGTTCCATAGAAAACTGCACATGTAAGCTTGATCTTCTTAACTCCCCTCCTTGCAAGGAGGGGCAGGGGTCGTCGGGATAATGACCCTTAACTATCTTTCAATAGGTTATATCCCCGCGTTGCTAAGTACAGTCAGCCGTAAATACAGTGACATCGCAAAAATGCCAAGAACATGGTCGCTACTAAGTTCGGAAGGGAGAAACACAAAAAATCCGAAATTCGAAGCACGAAATTCGAAACGTAAGAGGAGGAGTCAGATTATAATTAGCTGTTATATATAAATTTTTTGCTTATCTTTATTTCAAATTTAGAACATTAGAATTTCGTGTTTGTTTCGGATTTCATATTTGAGTTTTCCAATTTACAAAGTCAGGAGACCATTTTTGGTTCGATTGGCCTGAAAGAGAATACGTCACCAAACTTGCGAATCAGAGCACTAAGTGGGTGCTACGTCCCCCGTTCCAACTCAAACCCAACCACGTTCCGCTCAGCACTGGAAAACTCCACCCCGATCAACACACGCTTCCTGCCCGGCGAACTTCTGCGCATACCCCTTGGCCTTGATCTGCTCCAATGCCCTGCCTTCCCCGGCCTGCTCCACAACCTTGAACTCCATCACATACATCCGGCCCTGAAAACGAAGCACGAGATCCATCCGCCCTTGATTTGTGGGCTCTTCCGCATGCACATCCAGGCCCACGGCAGCAAAATAGCAGTAGACAACAGCGGCATAGTAGCCCTCGTATCCCGAAGCTGATTCTGTGCGGTACCAGTCATGAAGGGATGGAGGCGAAAGAAGGCACCAAAAAATCTCCCCCAAGCTCTCCAGGTCGTTGGCCAGCAAGATATCCAGGAGCTTGGACTGAGTCTTGGTCTTGGCCAAGCCGCCCTGGGCCAACGGGTGCTCAATATAGAATCTCGTCAGACTGGATTTGACCTCCAGAGCATTGGGGATAGGCTTACAGGGAGTAGCGGCGAAAGGAACCGATCCCCTGCTGGAAATCTGCCATGGTCAGATATCCGGTCTGAAAGAGCAGGGTCTCGGCGTTGATGTTTTCCACATCAAAGCTGCCCACAATCTCTTCCCCGGCTGATAAATTCTCCAGCTCCGGGATATTGTACTGCCCGCTGTGCAAAAGCTTAACCAAAAAACTGGGAGTGCCGGTCTCGAACCAGTAGTTTGAGAACTGTTTTGATTTCAGGTAGAGAAGGATATCAAAGGGATTGTAGACCTCTTCCCCAGCCAGAACGTGTACCCGTTGTACCACTGCCTGACCTTATCAAGTCCGGATCACCTCGCAGACGATCGGCAAAAACAGTTTCCAGCTCGTTCTGCGTGTATCCGCAAAGGGCCCCAGCGACTTCGGATTTACGGTTATATCTTCCAGGTGTATTCAGATCCGCTGAACAGGGACACCTTGCTGAACTTGGACACCCCGGTGATGAACACAAACTCAATGTATGGATCGCTGTCCTTGATCACTGAGTAGTAGTTCTTCAGCTCTTCTCGGATGGCAATCGCGGTATCTTTTCCTTCAATATTGTCCAGGATGGGCTTGTCATATTCGTCAACTAGAACAACAACTTTCCGGTCGTATTGTTTCCAAAGGGAGAAAATTATCTTCAGAAACCGTTCCCGCAGATCGTCATCATGCACCGTGATATCAGGCAGCCGACGTTCGTGGCTATCCAGAATTGCGCCAAAACGGATACGCACATCATCTATATCTCCGCATCACCCCGGACCCAAAGCTGATGTGGACCACAGGGTGAACCACCTCCCAATCCCAGTGGTCATACAGGTACAGCCCTGGAAACAGGTCTCGCTTCCCCTCATAGGCAGACTTGATGGCGCCTAAAAAAGACCTTTCCCAAAACGCCGGGGACGGGAAGAAAGTAGAACACCACGGCCTGGGTCAACTCAAAAACAAAAGGTACTCTGTCCACATAATAGTAGCCCTCAACAATCAAATTCTCAAAAGTCTGGATCCCAATGGGCAGTTTTTTGGGCATATGGTTCTTCCTGGGTATGCTTGGATGGAAACATCGTTCCAGAGCTGTTCGACTTTGTTCATTCGTGAGGACGTGATTACCCTCAAATACTCTCCAGCACGTGGCAGTCGATACCACGCTTTTGGAAGTGATAGCCAACTTGAATCAGGAGAATCTCCCAGACTATATAAGATCACCATCAGCCACTGGCAGTACATATTCCTGGCTGCCCAGAAAAGTCCAGCCTGGGATCAAATGTTCTGTTGACCGCCGCTGGCACAAACCCTATGGGTTCAGGCTGAAGGAGGATATTGCACTCTTGAGTAACCGGACCTAAAACGCCCTCCGGCAACCAGGTCTTGATTTTCTGTATTCCCTTTTCAGCCAGTCGTCGGGCCAATTGGGCCCAGAAATCGTTCACTGTGTTTTGATCCGCCTCCAGCATCATATCGACAATAACAGCCTGACCATCCTCCAACCTTACTGACCGCATAGCCTTTAGGCCGCAGTCCGGCAAATGAAGATGGCTGTCCATATTTCATAGCTCATATACAGGATGAAGGCCAAATCTCCATCGCAAGAAAATTGCTGACCCACGATGAACAAAAAATGGTATTCTGAAGGCCAGACTTCTGCACTAGAGGTGATCAAAAGAGTGATGATCAGGTTTCACCTGCCTGATTCGACCAAGAAAAGGATCTGAATCTGCGAATCACATCTTTGGGATCGGCTTCCAGGTAGGCCATTCCACCGGTAGCTCCGCACATCGCAACACAAACCCAGCCCAGCCCAAAACGCCGCTGCCCCGGGAGTCCATACACAAAAGCAGATCCCTCCGGCCCTGTGTAGAACCTGAAAAAAGGCCTCTGCGGTCTGCACAAACAGGCCTTTCCCTTCCGCTGAGTGCCCTCTCGAAACTGGGGAATGGGACACATCGTCCACGGCATGGGTCACCTGGAGGTGTTTCCCCTGGCTCACTGGCTGGAGAGGGAAGGCCGGCAAACATGGCCGACCGGGGTCGTATTTCCGTGCAGAGACAGAGCATGATCTGCCGGCCGAAAGGGTTGGCCTGGAATTTCCAATCCCAGATGGCATAGGGTATTTCATGCCCAAAGGCCTCCCGCCAAAGATCAAGCACCCCGGATTCATCCTCTGGCGTAAAGGGGCGGATAAAAAAGCTCTCCACTGGGAGTGGTCTAAGTTCGTCTCCATTTCCAGACAAGCCATTTCTCCCTGCACCGGGCAGCGTATTCTGGAAAAATAGGTTCCAGGGGCCAAGCCTGTCCCAGAGAGAATCAGGAAAAACAAAGGACTTTTCTTGAATCCTGGCTTGGGCAAATGGAACAAACAAGGGGTTAAGTCCAAACTCGAAAAACAATAGTTCTGTATCTGTGCGGTCAGGGCCACGGGTTCACAGCCTGGCCCGATGGAACCCAACTCCTTGCATACTTTCCGTTTAATGTCTCCGTCCCAAGTCCAGCTGATCTGGGCAATTTTCGGTGACGGCTTGTGCCAAAATGCTGGTGCAGGAATGACCCGACGAGGCTCCATCTCTTGCTTCTCCCTGGGCCCTATCCCAGAAGACGGCAACTTCGGCTGTTGGAACACACAGAGGCCTTTGCCCTCTTTCAAGCACCCGCACGCATAAATCAGTGTCTTCAAAGAAGAGAAACAGGCATCAAAAACCTGGTCGTCCCGATGATTTGCAGCCAACCTCAGAATACCACAAGCAAACAGGCCCCGGACAGAAAAGGTTCAAAAAACGGCTCCTTTTGGCTCCAAAAACGATCATGGCGCAGAGTCCAATAAAAGGAATACAGCTCTCCGTCCAGCCAGCGCCGATTGCCGCAAAGTCTTGTCCAAAGGGCAAGCCACCAGCTCTGACCGGAAGCCGGTGGGAGCCTGAATACATTGTCCTCATCCCAGTAAAAACGTGGGCCATACCGAAGGGGTGCGGTGGCGGTGCGTCGCCCTAGCGGACTTGAAACGATGTATCAATACATCCAGGGAGTAAAGAGAATATCTGCATTGACGAATCAACAGCCACCGGCAGTTACGCATCAGCAGCCATATTGACCGCCGCCCCAAATGCCAGTATCGGTTTCAATGCACAGCACTCGAACTTTCGAAGAACTGCGCTCGATCCCTTCCGCCCTGCAGGCCTCCGCCGTCGTCGACCGCAAAGATCTCACGCACCAGACTATCGCCTGACAAAGAAAGCGATTTTTCGAGCACATTCCCGGGGAGGCAGGCGTTCAGTACTGCAGAATTAACTATTACAGCGGAGATGCTCATCGCTTGCAGGCCGGATTAAGTAACTCATTACTCAGAAGCGATTCCTCATTTCCCAGCCCCTGATCAACCATCTTGCGTACAAACTCTTCTGCCCTGGCGTCGGCTCTTACCTGCTGTCTTTCAAAAACCTCTACGGCAAATCCGGCCTGATCCAGCGCCTGTCGAATGGACTCTTCTGTAAACCAGCGCAAGTGGGTTATGCATAGAATCCCCCAGGGAACATATTCAAACCTGCCGTGCAAAAGGTCCTGGACCACCGTCCAGTGCCCGGCATCCGGTACACTGAGCACCAGTCGTCCTTGATCGGTCAACAAATTGTGGAACTTGTCCAGTATCGTCCAGGGATCGCTTAAGTGTTCCAGAACATCCCCACAATTTATGAGGTCAAAACAAGAGTTGAATTCAATCTCCTGCGCTGGCTGGATGATCACCTGATCGAATGCGCTTTGGCCAGTTCAGCCATTTCCGGATTAAGCTCTACGCCAATTATCTCCAGTCCAGGCATCTGCTGCCGAAGCTTTTGAGCATACCTTCCTCGGCACAGCCGATATCCAAAATCCGTTTGCATTCCGATGGTACGAGCTGAATCAGATCCTCTCTCTCGCCGGCAGAATAATCCCCGAAATTGTGGACCAAGGACCATGGCTCCAGCAGCAAGGGCATCACGAGACTGAATTCCAGTTTGAACAGACATCTCCACGGTCTGTTTCTCTGTTTAGTAAGCCTTTCAGGAAATGGCGATCAAAAAGCACACATCCGGATCAAGCTCCTCGACCGCAATGGGCATCGGGCTTCTGATTTTCCTGCATGAGCTCAATCACCTCCAGGTAACTGCGTATATTCAAGTACGGGACAGGCGATTCTGCCTTTGTCCCAATAATCGTCCAGTTATACACCGGACCGCAGGCTGCATGTCCATGTTCCAGAGCTGAGGCCATGCGATGCAGGACAGATCCTGCAACCAACAGCTTCGGATTGGTGACCAACAGAACCTTATCTGTAACGATCTGGGGAAGCAGTCGGCCAAGCTCTAATTCCCAATGGTAATCAATCTATTCATCGAGATTCTGACTTCAGACAATTCTTGCGGCTGAAAGTACGACAAAACTGAAGACAGTAGGTCTCTTCCTCAATCCGCGGAGAAGAAACAATGGGCCAGCAGACGGTCACTCCGGGCTGCTGGTTGCCCACCTTAGCTCTTTGGAGATACTTTCTGATATGATGTAAAGCATGGGTGGTCGTTTTCTGAGCCTGCACACCGTCAATGGTTACCAATTCAGTTGTCAGGGAGATATCTCCGCCCCAGACATGACAATCACTGCACAGCGGAAGTTGCCTGAGATCCTGTCGTTCATGGGCCTGACGGTATTTCTTCAACTCCCTGCTATGATTGTATACTTCTATTATGCTCCTTTCTTGAATTTTTCCAACAGGCACCTCCAGGTTGATGTCTTCGCAGCACAGTCCAACCCGGCCGTCAACACCGATAACCATTTGATTGAGCGGAAAGAACAGGGCCTGAAAGGCGGTTGCCGGCTGTTGTCCTCCCACAGCAGCCTGGAGCCCACTGGCCGGAATTTGGCAATACTTCACGTTCTGGGCATGGGGGAGCCACTTGCGCACATATCCTTCGGCCTGATCCAAAATCTGCTCATACCCGACCATATTGAAGCTCAAATTGGAAGCTGACTGCCCCGACGCCCTTTTTCCTCGATCAGCCTGGAGACATTGGCCTCAATGGTTTTAAGCTTCGCATTCCGCCGAAGAATAATCGTGGGTCTGCGGATTGATCCCGTCTATACTAAAGGCCAGAAAAATCAACCTGCATGTCCACCAATGTCTTGGCCCAACGGGCATCCAGAAGCATGGCGTTGGTCATGAACCCAACATCCAGATTGCGATATCTTTCTGGCCTGCTGGAGCAGTTCCAAAAGATGGGGAGAAGCAAAGGCTCTCCAGCCCCATGGGCTCAAGAGGCTGACCGGTGCAGACCAGCCTTCCAGCCCTGAAGCACCTTGGACCAGACAGTTTTGTCCATATGTTCTATCTTGCGCTTTCGCTCGGCCTGTTCAGAGTAAAAATGGCAAAAGCGACAGCGCAGATTGCAGACATTGGTGACCTCCAGAACTATCTCGGACGGAAACAGTGTGTTTGATTCCAATTAGGCATTGTGTGCTCACTGAAGATTCAGGATTCATGTGCTTATTTGCTCGCACATGGACAGCAAGGCAGTTTATTCCATCCGCAAGTCATTCCCGCGCAGGAACGTCATCCCGGACCCCGATCCGGGACGGGAATTAGGGCTTTACCTTCTTTGTCCCTGATGAGCCGGACTTTCACCCTGGATTGCCCGGCAATGACGAGTAAGGATCGCGGGAGAACAACCAGAAATCGTACTGCGGCCATGTTTCTTGACTCCATGCACCATGCACCTTACAACTTAACACCTAACTCTTATCCTGCCAAACCGTCCGAGCAATTGAACAAGACCCCTGCCAGCCGTTCCGCCACCTGCTCATAGCTGTACTCTTTTGCCACCTGCAGACCTCTTTCAGCCAGGTGCAGTCGCCTTGTCCCATCCGTCTATGGTTCACATATGCCTTCGGCCATCTCTGCCGGATTGTCGTACCGGGCAAAACGAGCATAATCGGCTGGTCGAGCGAAATTTTGAAAACTGGGAATATCACTCATCACCACGGGAACAGCACAGGCCATGGCTTCCAGGGAGGCAGCCCGAACCCCTCCCAGGCCCGGATGGGGCCAGAAGTATTCCGTTTTTTTCCCGAAACAATTCGCCCGATCATCCTTGGGGAAAGATGGACATGGTATTCAGCGATCCATCCGGCTGTGCCTCTTTCTGAACCTTGGTATCTACAGTGGATATGCGGATCAATTCCAGTTCAGGATATTGATCTTTGGCCAACACGTAAGCTCGCAGTCCATGATCGATCTGCTTTATAATATATTGTCATTGGCCCCACCAGAAAGATACTGGTCGGTGTAGACCCGCAGGTCATGCTTCCACAATCGCGAGGGATAAAAAATATCATGCTCCAAACCTTGACCAAGAGAAATAACTCTCTGGTTTAAGTACAAGGCTTTCAGCCTTTGAGCCAGGTTTTCAGAGATAGTCACTTTGGGGATTGGAAAGGGAGTAGGCATTGTGAATTTCAGGCATAAGACTTTGGTATTCGTATAATCTCCTTCGAAACCCTGCACCAGATGCAGGAGCTTGCCAAGGCTGTACATATTGGGCATGAGCATTGACCAAACGGAACGAGGTGGCCACTACGATGTCAAAGTGCTTCACAATATCTTGAAAAATGGATTATGGGAATAAAAATTTACATGGCCACGAAACCAATCAGGATAGTCATCATCGCTGATTATGGCTGTTTCAAATCCCTTTCCCTGCAAGGCCTGGGCTAAATTCAATACGACCTTCACCCCCCCGCAAAGCACAGTGGATTCCAATAAAAAAACAACACGAAGCATCTACAGACCTGCTTAAAAAACTGAAATGATATGAAGACGTCATTCCACCAGAGTCCACGTGAACGGAAGCTCCAACAGCCCAAGCTCATGCATAAAATTCTTCGCTGGAACTATATTCAATACTGCCGACTTTTTTACTGAAAACAGTATAATCCGTATTCATCGAGAACAAAAACTACAACACTAAATTGTCCATGAAAGAACGGGAGATGTGGATAAGCAACCTGAATTGTCATCTTTCCTTTCCGATAAAATCGACAACCTGCATTCATGGAAAGATTCACACCATGACGAGACTGAATCCGTCATTTCTTTCAATGGCTAAAGCAACAGTAAAAGGCTCGTGGTCTAGACTTTCAAGCCAAATCTCCACATCCAGATTCTCTTCGGGCGCAAGATCTATGGGTTTAGAGCTTCCATTCAATAAGATATATTCAATAAACTTTGAACCCTGCTTTTCCACTACAGACTGTTCGTAAAAGTTACTGATCAACTGATTCCTCCTTCTTTTTGCCGCAAATAGTTCTCGTAATCAGCTGTAACTTCAGTAGCCACTCCTTGTTCCCGAATATTACTATTTTCCAGCCAAATCGCTCGTATTACACAAAATATTTACTGTATACATGGAGTGACTGCAAAAAACAATTGTCTTGCCGCATTTCCTGAACTCAAGCATCCGGTCCAGGCTTTTTTTTTGAAAATATTGGTCGCCCACATGCTCAAAGCCTCATCAATGAGCCAAATATCGGATCACGCTGTGGCTATGGAAAAGGCCAAACGGACCACCATGCCCGAGGAATAGGTTTTGATCGGCCGGTCTATGAACTGACCCAATTCGGCAAAATCGAGGATATCCCTCTCTTTGGCCTTTATCTCAGCTTCCGACAGACCAAGCAAGGAAGCATTCAAGTATATATTCTGCCTTCCGGTAAACTCCTGGTGAAACCCCGCTCCCAAGCTCGAGCAGGGCCGCCACCCGCCCGCTGATCTCCATAAGGCCGCTGCTCGGGTCAAGGTGCCGGCAAGAAGTTTGAGTACGTGCGCTTTTCCCGGCCCCGTTGTCGCCGATAATTCCCAGGCTCTCTCCCTTGGACCTGAAAAGATACTGATCTCAGGCTTTCAAAGGCCTGATGCTTTGGCCCTGCACAGCAAGACCTCCTTCAATCTGTCTACAGGCTTGGCATACATCTTATACGTCTTGCCCAGGTCATGTACGCGGATACTGACCTGACTCCTGTCTGTGCATCCTCCTGACACATATCCTCACCACGTATCATTCCTGACCCATATTCTTTTAAGCAAGCATTCATCACGCAGGCATCCGAGAGGGGTTACATTGCCTTCCGCCACAAGGAAAAAGCAGGATTCCCACCTCTGTGGGAATGACGGAAAGGCAGTACTCCGGACTTTCGTTCTCCTCATTTTCCGGCCGTGGCGCCTTGGCGGGTTTGGATTTAACAACTTAATATCCGCTTTACAGGATGTCTCCAAAAGCCGGTTTGACCCGCATAAAGAACCAGGAGCCAAAGGCAAAAAAAACCAGAGCCGTCAGGCCAAAAATCATAAAATCAAAAGGATGAAACTGATGCTGGAGTATAACGTCCCGATAAGCCAGAATGAGCGTGGCCATGGGATTGTACAGAATATAATCCCGGATCCATTCCGGCACAAAGGATACCGGATAAACTGATCGGAGTACCAAAAAACCAGACCATCAACACAAGTCCGATTAATTCTTGATATCCCTGATAAAGACACACAGTGCGGACGAAGAGACATGCTCCCCAGGTAAACAGCATATGCAGCTGCAAAAAGAGGAAGAATAAACAGCCAATGCAAACTGGTGTAGCCGCAAGCTCAGATAGCCCAAAAACAAGACTAAGCCGATGCCGTTGGTTACCGTGGCCGCGATCATGGCCGATGTGGGCAACAAGCTCGACCGGAAAGACAACTTTGGTGATCAAGTCTGCATTGCCTATTAGACTGCTGGTGGCTCTGGATACGCTGTCCGAAAATATCAGCCAGGGAAGCAGGCCGGTAAGAAAAAATCAAGAAAGTATCTGTGCCTGTTTCCTCTGGGTAACCTGAATGCGCATGACTATGGAAAACACCAAAGGTGTAGACCCTATAAGGGCCACGGGATGGATCAGCGTCCAGGCAATTCCAGCCATGGACCCCGCGAACCTGCCTCGTATCTCCCGGCCGACAAATCCCTTGAACAGACTGGCATGCTGTACCAAACAGCCAATTGGTGATAGGGAAAGAAGAAAGAATGTCTTCACTCTGGTCAACGCATGCATCATGTTCGGTACCCAAGCAGTCAAAAACGCTTACTTCATATCCTCAACAATGAACCAGTCCGCGCCAACCAAAGTACAGTCTTGCCTGGAACCGTTTTTCGCCCATTGCCAACAGCACAGACCAGGCATAGGGAAAAAAATGAAGGTGCAGATCAAAGGTATACCTGTAGGGCCGCTGCCTGGGAAGAACAATGATCAGCCGCTTTTTGGCCACTCGTCGCAGCTCTTTCACTGCTTGGCGGATATCCGGGATATGCTCCAGGGTATGGGTGCAGACCACTGTATCAAACATCTGATCGATAAAAGGCAGCAAAGGCAGCTCGGCCTGCCGGAAGGTGACCTGGGGATAATCGCGGACAGTCCGCTGCATCCACGCGCATGTCCGCTGCCGTCACCTGATGCTTCTTGCTCAGCCGTCCGGCCAGATACCCTTTACCGCAGGCGATATCCAGAACCGTTTGCCCAACTATGTGCTGCTCGATTTTTCCCACGCACTCCCGGTTCAAGTCCGTTTTCCGGTTGATATGGCATGAGGCAGTCTGGGCATAAATGCCCCGAATCTGGTCCTGGTCCATGTGCGGAGCATGATCCTTGAAGTTCATGAACATCCCGGCCTTTTTGCCGAACAGGATCCAAAACAGGGGATACATGCACAGTCTGGAATCACGAAGACGTGGAGGCAGAAGCTGATCCAGAATGTAGTGGACATGCCGTGTTGCGTTGCGGGATATCCTCATGCTGCACTTATTGTTTCTTGAATATGCTCTTGCGCTCATCCACAATATACAGGGGCCGATTTTTTACCTCTGCAAATATCTGCCCGATATACATACCGATGAGCCCAAGGCCAAACATGATGAAGCTGCCGATGAGCAAAATGAGCAAAATGACCGTAGTAAATCCGCTGACTGCCAACCCCGAAATTTGTAATACAGGGTGATGCCCCCAGTAATGAGGCTCAACAGCAGACACACACATCCCAGGATATTGATAATATAGAGAGGGGCCGAGGTGAATCCGGTCAGGGCATCCACTGAAAGTCGAAAGAGCTTGAGCAGCGACCATCTGCTCCCACCATTGTCTCTTACCGGTACATCAAAGGGGAATCTGGGCAAAAGAAAATCCCATCCAGGGGATAAGCCCTCTGAAAAATCGTTTACGCTCCGGCAAAGCGAGGTAAGCGTCCACAACTCTGCGGTCCAACAGCTTAAAGTCGGATTGGTCGCGCAGACTTTTTCCTGCCAGAAACTCGAACACGCTGTAGAAAGTATCGGCCAAAAACCGTTTGCCCAAGCTCTTCCTTGCCCCGTGTCAACTTACATCCTTCAACCACATCCAAGCCCTGCTGCCATGTTTTGACCATTTGCTCAATAAACTCCGGTGGATGCTGCAGATCGCTGTCCATAATCAGAACAGCGTTTCCCCTGCTCTGCGTAAGCCCGGCCAGAATTGCCCCTTCTTTCCCAAAATTTCTGGTCAGACGAACGAGCTGCCCATCCGGTTTAGACTTCAGGAACTGTTGAAGATAGTCATGGGTCTGGTCTGAAGAGCCGTCGTCCACGAGGATAAAGGCGAAATCAATCTCCGGGATGCGTTTTATGAGTTCTGCAATCTTTTCCAGATTGGTTTGAACTCTCGATCCTTCGTTGAATACAGGTATAACCAGATCTATTGTAGCCATGGGGTAAATCTTCTATTCTTGCTCTTGCCAGCAGGCTCTGCACCGGATAAGCTGCATCCCGCCTATACAAAGCATATGATTTCTATCTCGTTTCTCAAGCCCGGCATGCCGAAAATGACTTCTTCACCTTTCAAAAAAGATACCGCCATCGCGGTTTGCCTTTTCGTGTGCACAGGCATGCTCTATTATCTGGACCCTGCCCTGGTGGTGGATTTCCTCTGACGATCCTGTTCTACTCGCCTTTGCCGCCAAGTATAGTTTCTGGAATACACATTCAATCCCGACGTGTGGAAAAAACTGACAGCCAGCAACCTGACGCCCTGGGTCCTTGCCCTGTATGATCTCGACCTCGCCCTCTTTGGCCTGAGTGCCCATGCCCATTACATGCACAATATGTTCTCAGCCGCCTGCCTGGCTGGAATAGCCTACATCACTATGCGTTTGCATATACGACCATGGCTTGCTGCCATGGGGACCATTGCCTTTTGTCTCACCCCTGGTCTTTGCCTCTTTGGTCCATGATCTGATGTCCCGCCATTACCTGGAAGGCTTGATCTGGGCCTTGCTGGCGCATACTGTCCTTTCGGTACGCTCTCGTCAAAGAAAAGACATGGGCTTCAGTAGCGGCCGGAGCCTGCTTTCTGATCGCAGTCCTGCATAAGGAAATCTATGTCTCCACTCATCGCTCTTTTCTTTTTTGGCCGACAGTTGCTATTTATCCAACCTGGAAACAGCGGGCTAAAGCCATCCTGCCCAGCCTGACGATAGCCGCCTTATATCCAATCTATCGATTTTGGATGCTGGGGTCTGGATCGGGGGCTACGGATCACTGCACCAATCTTCATACGGTTTATTTGAGGCCCTGGAGCATATCGTTGCCCATATGTGGCCCAATGCCCCATGGATCATGATCATTCTCTTTCCCTTGGCCTGCTTTAGTCTTGTCCTTACGTCCAAACTTTCCGTCTTTTCTTTCATGTCCGCCACGGCCTTGATTTTGGGCACATCCTTGCCTCTCAGCCAGGTGCTCCCAGTACTGAGCATGCGGCACCTCCTTCTGCCTGTTTTTCTCCTTTTTTGGGGAGCTTTTTGGGCTTTGGACAGGATATGGACAGCACAAAGGGGTGGAGCAATGCTTGGTCGTCGCTTCATTGCTTTGCGTATTTTCTGCTCTTGCCCTGGAGCAGGGGTCACAGCGGCGGGCCATACAATACAAAACAGATCTGGCTTCAATTCAGGGCCGCTTTTTGTGGGAGGAGGCTGGCCAGGACGATGTCCTCCTGGTCCAAGGTCTGCCCTCCTGGTATATACACGGCCTGCAAGAGCTGGCCCTTGCAGTCCAAAACCGGTCTTTAAAAGGCAACCCAATTTTCGACTTCTGCAGCTACGCGTATACTTCTTCTTTTAATGAGAAATCAAATATATACCGATACAACACCCATGATAGACGTATCCTTCAGGTGGACAAAAATCTTGTTCTCAATATGGAAAAGAATGCATGCAGGACTACCGACAAGGAGCATCTCTCTCCGGCAGGCTGCAGCAAGATTCCGGACAAGTCCGCTGGAAGTTCGGACCGTATACGGAAGGATCGTATTCTCTCGTTTCTCAACAGGCAGCACCTATCCACTTCCGCATCAGGGAAAAATTCCAGGCAGAATACAGGACCTGCTTCAGGGCCTCTGCATCTTTGTTACGCCCATCCGGACGGCTGGCATACCTGCAAAACGATTGATGGAGAAAGACAATGCCTTTGAAACCGAGAACCGGGAGGAAAACTGAGGAAACCTCGCGAAGATCAGCGTCAGCCTTGCCTCCGGCAAGTCTGACGTATTTTTGCGCCAAAGTGCGCAAAAGGAGGGGCTGCCGGTTTGATCGAGTAATGAAACTTTTGGCAGCGAATCGGAGGTGTGGGTTATACTACCTCTTCGTTCCCATGGTCCTCCCTGGGGAGCTCTTTCTATGACTCCGACCATCTTCTTGCTATTTTATTATAAGCACTGTGCATAAACTTTGAAATAAGCTAATTTTTTGTTTCATATGTGCGCATGGGCACAATTCCTGCTCTTGTCCGTCATTCCCGGACCCCAATCCAGGACGGAAATCCAGGAGTGTTTTTTGCTGCAGACAGCAGGGCCTCCCCCTGACATAAAAAAGGCTGCCGATTATGCCACTGAATAAAAGAAGTATCCATAGTATCCTTCAGCCTGGGGTGTCTTCTTTGCCTCCTCTATTATCATCCCTTTATGCACAATTTCTGGCTCTTCGACCACCCGTTCATTCTGCGCTGTGCTGTCGAACATCCGTGGTGGGAGTATTTTTTTTATCCCCGGACCTGGAATTTTTCTCCAGCGCCCACTTCACCCCCATGGTCGTCTTGTCCTATGCAATAGATTACCGTTCTTTGGCCTTGCACCGGAGTGGGTTCTACCTACACTCCCTGATTTCCCTGTGGATTGCGTGCGTTCCGCTCTATTTCATTATGCGCCGTCACATCCCGATATGGGCCGCCTGTTCGGGGTTTTGTTCTTTATCCTGAGCAAACCCTTTGCCGCGGCAAGCGAAATCCTCATGCTCAGGCACTATATCGAGGGGGCGGTTTCTTCCTGCCTCGCAGCTCTGCTTTTCCTCTCCGCCCTGAAAAACGATTCCATGCCCAGGGCCGGCTGGGCCGCCTTTTTCTACCTGTCTCTGGCCATGCTCTGCAAAGAGGTCTATATCCCCTTGCCCCTGCTCTTGTGCTTTGCACCCCAGGGTCATTTTCGGCAGCGGATCAAGATGGCATTGTGCTCAGTCCCGGCCTGCTTATCTATTTGGGATGGCGCTTGTGGATGCTGGGGGCCTTGATCGGCGGGTTTTCCGGCAGTTAACGGCCTGGCGGGTCCTCATAGTGGTCTGGCCTCACTTTTGAGCGTGCTGCGCTATTTGGGTTCCGCAGCTGCCTCATTCAATGGCTTTACTGGGGTCACAGCTGCCTGCCTGGGCCTTTTGCTCACCGTCTCCATGGCCCATCAAATCGCCAAAAAAAACTTCAGCCCGCTCATCTTCGCTGCGGCCGGCCTGACAGCAGTCATCGTTCCCCTCCTGCCCATTGCCCCATATCTGAGAGATTCGGTGGTTATTGCCTTTCGCTTCAGCTTTGCCGCGGTGTTGGTATTTTCCGTTCTTTCTGGCCTGGGCCGCAGCCAAACTGCCGGGAATCCATACTGTACAAGGTCTCCCGGCCAAGTGCAGCATACTCCGCTTGATGATCTTTGTACTCCTGACAGTCCTCATCATGCACACCTCAATACAATCCCAGAAATGGGTTGCCACGCAGCGCAAGCAAACCACCACACCGCTTTCAGCCGAAGGCCGCTTCATATGGCAAGAGGATCAGCCGGGTGTACTGGTCAGATCACACAATATGTTCAGTACACTGTACTATCAGAACCTGAACTACTTCAAGACACAAATCGCTGGCAGACAGCCTCTGCTCGTCATTGCCGACGGGTACGGGCTTGTAAGCAATGTGGAGAAAAACTTATCCGGGAAACCGAAGTATTTTGCCTATAACCAGGAGAGACAAGAGATCTCGGAGGTAAGCTCTCAGGTAAGGGCCAAGCGGGAAGAGATGCTGTCCTTGATTGCAGTATTCTCAGATTACAGCTCGCCTGAAGGTTGACGAAGGGTGTTTTGCCCTGGATCTCCAAACATCGCAGGAGCAGGGGAAATTAATCCTGCCCCTCATCGGCGATATGCCGGGCATGTACTGTGATGCCTTCCCCTTTCCAGGGCAGACCAAGGTTCGGCTGTCCGGTTACGCTCTATGCCGGACTCACCGGATATTTCCGCTTCGGCCAGCATCTTGTTGAAAGGAATACAATCTCCCTGTCTCCTGAATGGTGGGTGGACTTTTCCCAAACCCAAGTCATAACCTGGCCCAAAGAATGAGGAAAAACTAAGCAGGATGGCGGGAATCCAGAATATTCTTACAGCAGAGAACCCTCTAGCTGCGGCTGGGATCTATATCCTGCGCAAAACGAAATATTCCCCGGCCGGAACAAGGTGCAGCTTCCCGCAGAGGGCATTCCAGCGGTCGATACGGCCGTAATTGCCCTGGCGTGCTGCATTGCGCAGGGGCTTATCCACAGCCCCGACCATCCCGCCATGGGCTATGGGCACGGTCCGAACCAGTTCCAAATCCGGCACCTGGCGAATAATATTGTCCATATCCCCTCGGGTGTAGAATCTGTACAGAGACATTTTTTTCTTTCGGGTCAAGCGTTCCCACCATGTTTCCTCCCCGGCATAGTCGGCCAATGACCGGCAAAAGACGAAGTAGGTAGCCCAGGCCAGGCTCCATTTTCTGGGCACGAGAACTATAACCGTGCCTCCCGGTTTCAGCACCCGGGCTAGTTCTGCCAGTACAGCCGCTGGATCGGGCAAATGCTCAATCACACCATAGAGATTGACCACATCCAGGCTGGCATCTGGCATACATTGCATATCTTCCAGCCTGGCCAGAACAGGAACAAAATCAATCCCGTTATCCCGCGCCCGCTGAACAGCCAGCCTGAGCATGGAACGCCCGAAATCCACTCCATAGATAACCCCAGCCCCAAGCTGGGCATAGATATGCAGAAGCTGCCCATTGCCGCATCCGGCATCGAGAACAGAAAAACCTCTGCCCGGCACATGGCTGCGGACGATTTCGGTTATGGGCTCCTGCACATTCCGCCGGTAGTTCCAGTCCTCCAAGGCGTTGATCCCAACATTTCCGTGCTGGTCCAAGTCTCCATAGCCAGAGGCCAGATGCTCATGGGCATCGTGGATGTATCTGCGCATGTCCTTTGCGTGCATGGATCTCCCAGCCCGTGGCTTACTTGGCACTTCGTTCTCCCTGCCGCGCTTTGTATATGTACTGCTTGGCCAGGGGATTGTTAGGATTTTGGCTGATGGCCTGAATCAGATACTCCCTGGATTCTCCGAACTCTCCTTGTTCATATAGGGCGATGCCCAGATAGGTGAGTACAGCTGGAGACTGCGGCCGTATTTTCAGGGCTCGGCGCATAAGGTCCTCGGCCTGGCTGAACTGCCGGGTTTCGAGCATGATAATACTTAAATTCTTCAGCAGATTGAAATTCTCAGGCTCATGCTCCAAGATCCGGCCCAGGATCTCTGATGCCTGCCGCAGTTTGCCCTGTTTGGCCAGCTCAACGCCCAGATTCCTGCGGGCCTGATAATATTCGGGCCGTAAGCGAAGGGCCTTTCTATAATAAGTAACGGCCTGCTCAGACTTTCCCAGCTCACTGTACAGCACACCCAGATTATACTGATAATCTGCGCTTCGGGCAGAGCTTGAGCCGCTTCCCGTACATAGGGCAGGGCCTTCCATACTCGCCGCGCAGATGAAATATATAGCCCAGAATTTCCCTTGGCCCGGGGATGTTTTGGATTGATGTCCAAAGCCTGGTGAAAATGCTCTTCGGCCCGCTCCAGATTGTCCTGCTCCAGCTCCGCCTTTCCCAGGTTGTTCCAGGCCCGGTCGTTCTCCGGATTCTTCTGCACCGAATCTGTCCACAAGGCCACCGGATTTTCCCACAACTGATTCCGGACATGGGTCAAACATCCCAGCAGCAGGAGGATGCAGACCGCAGCAGGCAATACCAACCATGGCCGCTGCACTTTGTTTCCGGCCACATACACAAAATAGCCGAAAAGCAGAGACGGACCGAACAGAGGCAGATACATGCGGTGCTCAAACATGGCATCCCGGATGGGAATAATCCCGGACTCCACGCTCAAGGCAATGAACATCCAGCCAATGCCCAGACTAATAAGCGGCCGCCTGCGGATCAGAACAATGGCCAGTGCTACGCAGGCAAGTAGTACAAGAAGAGACCGGGGTCCATCCGTCCCAGAATCCGGATACAAAGGGATGCATATGATCGATGTTTTGGCCCAGCAGGGACAACGGTCAAGGCCATATAGCGAACAATAACCCCGAACTGGGTACACAGATAGATCCACCTGCTCACTTCCCGGCTTTCCACAGACTTATGGGAAATGTCGCTGAGTATGTGCCCCAGGTTCATGCCCTGATCGAATATGCCCTGAAAGTATAAAACTGCTGCGCCGAAAAAGGCAATAAACAACCCGGTACCTGCCAACACCCACAGGCGCTGGATTCTGGACCGGTCAAGTACGAGAACTTCAATGAGGAGAATGAGTGCCGGCAGCATGACCGCATTCTGCTTGCTCAAAAAGGCCACAACCGCAGCCGAGAGTGAACATGCCAACAGCAGTCCGATCACAACACTCCGGCCGTGAGTGCAGCCTGCCCAGAGCCTTGGACCGGCCCGGCTTGATCCCGCCGGCCCAGACTTATGATAGCCATTTTCGATCCGTACTCTGGTGACAATGTACAAACCCACAGCCAAAAGGCAGAACAAGGCGGCCATAGAGGCGTAGCGCTGGGCAATATAGGTCACGGCCATGGTCTGCAGAGGATGAATGGCGAAAACCAGGGCTGCGCTCAAAGCCCCGGTCCAAACCCACAGTTCCGCACTCTTCCTGCCGGTTACTTCCTTTGCTGATGCACACAACCGGCATGCCCCCTGGGCCCGGACCAGCAGCCAATAGGCCAGAATGCAGACCAGGCAAGAATTGAAAACATGAAAAATGATGTTCACCAGGCGATAGCCGTAAGGGTCCTGGCCGTGCAGGGCGAAGTTCAAGGCAAAGGAGAGATCGGCAATGGGCCGGGGACGCAGGAGAAAGGCCGGGTCTGTAAAATTGTCCAGGTCCTGAATAAAGGGATTGTCCACAATGGTTCTGATGTCGTCCAGCACCAAAGGAGCATCAAGGGCAGAAAGATAGGCCCAAAGGATAGCGAGGGAAATGATGAACCAGGGAACCAGATAGATTTTCAGCCAGTTTTCGCATCTAGCATGCATGCCTTCCTCGTGCATGGATTGAGATATGCGCAGGGTACAGATGAAAAAGAGGGGCCGCTCGGCCCCTCTTTTAAGATCACCTAATGATTAACGCTTACTAAGGGCGTGCAAGGGGCAGTGTTGACTGCGTCCAAGCGCCGTACTTAAAGGACATACCGTCCAGAGTGAAGTCCAGGCTGACAGGAATAACTGGGGCACCTTCTTCTTGTACGAATTCGTAGTTTAGCCATCCCTCATCAAACCTAAACTCACTGCTAAAGTTTATATTAAGTTCATGAGGAAACTCGTTTGGATCACCCGGAGGAGGAGCCGGGGACCAAATAGGCGTTTCTTCGGTAATGGTCTCTTCCTTCAGGTCGTACAGATAGCCTGTGAACCTGAGCAGCAGCTTTGGTTGTTGTCGTCAAATCCAGCCCATGTGCTCGCAGTCTGAAATGGAGTATCTGCATCACAGTTATCTCTAACACTGTCAAGATCTGTGTATTTCGTAGGAAAGTTGAACATATGTGCGGAGAAGGCCTCATCTGTGCTCAAATAGGGCATGGCGATGAATTGCTTGCCAAGCACATCTTCAATTTGATCCAACGTGGTCGCGCTTGAACCGCCGGAAGGATCTTCACCCGTATCTTTATAGGCGGGATGGCTTGAGGGAGCAAGAACGGATTCCCTTTGAGGCGCAATCTTGGTCAAGTCTTTATAGTCCTTCAATGCAACTGCATTTAAGTTAGCAAACACCGAAGCCGTCAACCTGAAAGTCAAGCCAGCCAGCCAATACGTTTTGGGGATATCCAAAGCCTAAATCAGTTTCTACATCTTGTCCTTTAACACTAAAGTCAAACGGTTTGTAAGCATCAACAATATCTTCCTGATCTACTGGCCGATCTCCTGCATTCCAGGTAGCTACGTTGATGATATAGGCATAGCCCATCTCTGCATAATCATTGCACACGAGATTCTTCAATGAATTCGGAGTATACAGGCCGCGCTCAGCTGGCACCTCGTCACCAAAGGTCCCCGTATTGGTATCAAAGTTAAATTCAGATAAAATACTGTCGTCATCACTATAGAGCATGGGCCCGCCAAAATCAGGATCATACTTCAGCGTGCCGGTCCATACGCTCTGCTGGGGGAGATAGATCAAAAAGTCCAACAGCTCACCAGTGTACTTTGGACTGCGGATGACAACCTTGGCCACTGAACTCAGCTCCTGGTCTGTATTGACCACAGTCAGCTTGGTCTGCCATCCGCCATCAAAAGCGGCATAAAAGGGAAAATGAGCACGTCGCCCTTGCCTTCTGGAGCATATGCAACCGTACCATTTGACGACCATGCGTTCCCGGCAATGAAGACCACTGCCACCATGAAAACCAGTGCCTTTAAATACCTAGCCACGCGTCTTCCTCCTTGCAAAAGGGTTTGTAAATTTTTTTGTTTGGCTTACAGATCCAGCTCGCAACAAAGTACCAATCAGCTTTCACCTCCTTAATTTCGAGAAAATATAAAAAATATATTCAGTTTGTCAAGCCGTCAGGCTGGTGCGAAAGAATTTTCCCCACCCCTCGGGCCTTGACTGACTTCAGGAAAGATCAAAGGGTCGCGCTGCAGGTGATACCATGTACCTTGGACACGGACCCACCGATCCTTGAGCCCAAAAGAGCGTTCCTCTCCACTGGTGTCAATATAATGAATATACATGGGCAATTCAATATACTTCTCTGTAACCTTCTCCAGCCGGACAAGGCGGATTTGTGTTACCTCACCCTCCGGCAGATTGCGCAAATAGACTTTGTACCGCTTTGTGGGTACCATAAACTGAAAATGCGGTGCTTCGTACTGGATCAGCTCTTCTGCACTTGGTTTGGAAATACAGATCCTTCCAGTACCCTGTCAACCGCTTCTTTAAAGATTCTTCTGGCCAAAAGGACTCGGCTTGCGAGCCCTCTGGATAGGTGATCAGTATTTCTTCCTCAGCTCCCTGTGCCCCTGCCGTTCCCCAGATTAGAGATGCAAGCAGCACAAAAATGGTTATACTCCATAGTAATTTACCTAAGATATTTCCGAACCAAAAGATGAGGCGTGCTCAGTGTTGTGTATCATCCCTTCCCGCTTACTTCTTTGTATATTGGATATTGTACTTTTTTTCAAGTCCCTGAAAGAGGTTGTCTGTCATTTCTTTTCGTTTCGACCTGCGAATGAAAGCTTTCAATTTGTCCGCGAGATCTTCATCCAGCGGCTGCAGATCCTCGTCCGTCAGAGGCATATCAGCTCTTAAATCTGCTGGGCCTGCCGTGCTGTTCGACTCACTATCTTTCTTCACAAACCGCCGGGGGTTGGCATGGTAATAGGACTCGACGACCCTGGTCCTCCACCTCCAGCTTTTTCAGTTCTTCCTGGATATATTTGTTTTGAATCGAAAGAAGCTCGGCTATATCCTGCTCAGATTGTCCTTGGGGCAATTCATCCACCATTCCCTGCTTTTGGGCCTGGGCTGCAAAGAGTCTCATGCGGACTGCACCCTTGCGCAATTCTTTGTACTTCGTTGTCAGCCCTTTTTGCTCATAGAATGTCCCCAGGCTCTGCACAAAGGCCCTGGATACCTCAATTCCATCTCCAGAGGCCACTATCTTGTCCTCGGCCTGAACCGGCATTGACAGAAGCACTGAAAAAACAAGCCCCAAAACTGCCAGAGACCACACATGTATATGCTCAGAAAAGATCATGGACAGTCATTCCTACCAGATAAAATTTTGCTCAGAAAAATAGGTATCGTCAATCTCAGGATTGTGTAACGGCGTCCAAAAATCGGCTCTTTGACTTTCAGTCCGCCCCTGCACTGCCCGGCTTGTCATTTTGGTACCATACGCGTTTCGCAAAGTCAGGTAATACACACCGTCATCTGCTGTACCGGTCTTGAGTTGATATTGACCCATAACATCGGTCCAAGCCCCGTCCACGATGTGGCCTGAAGCCAGGTTTTCAAGCTCCACATATGTCCCCGCCACACCAAAGGCTTCAATCTGCTCCTTGGCTTCGTCAACATACTGCCATGCATAGACTCCACCGCTAACATGCGTGTTTTCTTTCTGGGACTTCGCGACGAGCATGACAGCAGTTTCTTCTGATGTGTCTACGCCTTCACTGACCAACTGATTGCGTATATCAATCTCCAGGCCAATCGTCTGTATTTCAGGATGCAGTATATGCTGAGGTCCCTCGGCAGAGAAAGCCTCTTGCTCGACAAGAGAGGCCAAAATGGCTTCAGCCTTCTTCCAGCAGGAACCGCCGGGGTCAAGATCAAGGGCAGTCTGCCCGAAACGCAGCTTCTGCGGGTCATGTCTGATAGGATTGTCAGCTTCCTTTCCATCGACTCGATCCTGGACAAACAATGCCGTGTCCTCGGATCTGCTGCCCTCGTGAAGTTTTTCTGCCGCCAGCTGATCCAGGTGATCATCTCTGGCCAAGGGCTGAAGCTTGCTGTAGCCTTCCCAGGATATGGCCTCCCAATTTTTCTCCACTTCCGCGACGGCGATACCAGCCCTTATAAAAGCCCGAGCCGGATTCTTTCGGGCCGTATTTATCTGCTTCAAAAGGGCCGATTCAATGGCCTGCTGTTCTGAGATTGCTACATTGATGACCATCAAATAGACTGGCCGTTTTTCGGTTTCCAAAGGTCATCTCACCGGACTGCATGACTCACACCTATATCTTTGAACACAGGATTGAGCAACTTGCGGATTTGTCCTTTCCCGGTCTCATCAGCCAATATGTTCTGCAACAGCAGCTTCAATGCCCTTTCAGGGCTCATGTAATTGCGGAAGCTGATGACCGCCAAGCTCTGTGCGGAATCAAACACCCGGTAGCCATGTTCTGTGAGCCTTTCAGCCGGGGTCAGGCCGTCAGGGGAGATGTGGCTGAAATAATCTAAGGTCAAGATCTCCACTGCCTTCTCCTGCGCTGCTTGGGCCAGCCGGGGATCCACGTTCAGGGGCTCCATGTTGCCCAAAAGCAGCCCGCAGTCCGCCAGCTGATCAGCCAGCCAGTCCATGTCGTCTGCCGCAGACGTTCGGGTCTGTCCGCAGCTGATTGACAACCTGGACAAGATCTTGCTCTTCCTGGGCAAAGCGGCCCCAGCGCCCGTTCCTGCAGCCAGAGCACTGCTGTGGACGAAGATCAGCAGCAAGGTACACGTGATGCGCAGTAACGAAATATACATGAGGTGTTTATTACAAGTTATATGCCATGAGGATATATGCGTGGCACTGAGCCTTGTCCCTTGCCGGCAACCAGAATGTGGGTCAGCAAATCGTTTTGACCAGCCATGCACCCCAAGGCTTGTTGGCTATATATGACCAGCCCTGGCTGATTTCGGCCACCAAGAACCACACCCCTGACCGCACGGACGCTAAAACCGATACCGAGCATGATTCGGGCATTGAACGGCTCGCCCTCAATCATGCTGTAGGTCCCTGGGGTTTGATAGTCTTCATCAAACAGGTTGCGGACGGACAGGGTCAGATCCAGGCCTGGAAATCCCAGGTCTTTGTATGTTGCCGAGACATCGGCCAACCATTGGCTGGGGACCTTTTTGCGCACATCGCCCCGGGGATAAATCAGCTCCCGGGAGGAAAAATAGCGCAGGCCGGTAAACAGATCCAACTTTTTACAGGGCTTAAAGGTTGCGCCCAGATTGAGCATGGTCTCGGCCCCCGGGTCGTAAGGATAGCTCAGTTCGGTGAAAACATGCTCCTCGGTACCATCCGGGCGGATATAGGAGTACTCCTCATACATATGGGACTCATCCGGGCCGCTGTGATCCATTAGGGTCAGATTGGCCTGAAGATCGATCCAATCCCAGGGGCTGTACGTTGCCTCCAGCTCCAGGCCGTAGATGTCCTGCTCATTGGGCTGGGACAAGCCGGCGTAAGGATCATCCATGACATGATCTGATATGCGGTTAAAAAACCCGGTTCCAGTCAGGGACAGCTCCTTTCGCGGCCTCCAGCTGATTTGCAGGGAATAATTCTCGGATTTTTCCATGTCCGGTTTGGATTCTTCCAGCAGCTGCCGGGCAAAGGGGGTGCGGTATGAAGTGCCGTAGAGCAACTTGACCGCCCAATCAGGCTCAGGAGACCAGACCAGGGCCGCGCTGTGGCTTAAGCTGTTTTCGTATTCCTGGTGAAAATCCTGGCGCAAGCCGAGCATGAGATCAATATCTCCAATGGTGTGCCTGTACTGGGCAAAGACCGACCACAGCTCATTGTTCACATCACTCAAGCTGACCAGAGGCAGAAAGTCAACGTTGTCCGGACCCAGGAACCCGGGAATGTAGCCGTCCCATATGGGAGCATCATCAATAGCTTTGTGTTTGTAGGAAAGACCGGTAGTCAACAGCCCCTGGCTGCTGAATAAGGATCTGTCCATCAGCACTTCAGCAAAATAGGTCTCTTCGTTCTGGGACAGTTCCTTGTCGATAACCCTGTGCTCCAGGTCCATTTGGCTGTAATACCCAGAAAATCGAATGGCTGTGTTGATGTCCAGGTCATGATTGGCATCCAGCTTGAGATAGCCCAAGGGAAGATCCCTACGCTCCTCCCAACGCTCCTGGTCGTCGTGACTGCTCAGGGTATACGGAATGCGACTGTCGCTGAACCGCCCGGACAGACTAAGAGTGCTGCCCAGGTTCAGCCGGCCGTAGATATCCAGGTAATGAGCGTCTCCCGGCCTTTGGCTTCCGTAGCGATCTTCAGGAGGAACTGGTTTTTCTCCGTCATAATCAAAAAACGAGACAACATTGGCTCTCCGGTCATCCATCACCGCCTGCTTGGCTGTAAGGGAAAAAAATCCGTCCCAGGCCCCGGCATCATGGCCGGCGTTCAGATAGGCTCCAGACAATTCCCGATCAGAGGCATACATCAGTCCGGAATCGACGCCCTGGAGATCCTGGCCGCTTAAGGGCTGGACATTGACTACCCCGGCATAGGCATCCGGCCCCCAAAGCACGGACGCCGGACCGCGGACGATCTCAACTTGCTTGACAACGGCCAGGGACAGTTCATGGTCAATGGGATGCAGGGATTTGGACATCTCCGATCCCAGGGGAACGGTGTCGTAGAGGAAAAGCACGGAATTGGGAATTCCCCGCAAATAGGGCTGGGAACCCCACTCCTTTTCCGCCATATAAAAACCCGGAGACCTTTCCAGAATGTGGCTCAGGGTGAAGGCACCCTGGTTCATGAATTCTTCTCTGGTCACTACCTCAGTCACGGCCGGAGCCTGTGAGGCGGCTTCTTCCCGTCTGGAAGCTATGGACAAGAGTTCGATGTCTTCGCCCATAAACAAAAGCATGGTCCCGTCTCCGTCCTTACCCATATCCTGGACATGTTCCTGGCCGGCAGCCGGGTCCTGCTCCAGAACCATGAGCAGCATGGCCAGGAGGATGATGGATAATGTGAGGTGAGGAGATCTCATGGGCACTTTGCTTCCAGATTTTCGTGGAGGTAACACTCTCTCATCTTTCAAGTAGGCTGTTTTTTTCTAGAGAACGAGCTTGTCTTCAACCACTATTTAGGCACTGCTGTTTGCCGGCAAGGCTGACTGCGGAGTACGCGGTCAACCGCGGCCGGGCAATGACCGAGTAATGGCGTGATCTTCGCTTCGCTCCGACATTCCAGTCACGCTATGGCGTGATCTTCGCTTCGCTCCGACATTCCAGTCACGCTATGGCGTGATCTTCGCTTCGCTCCGACATTCCAGCATTCCAGCATACCAGCATTGTTTTTTTTATCCCAGTATTCCAGCATATTTCCCTATCTCTTCTGTCTGTTTTGTTGATACTGCTTGTGCAGGACCCGGAACTTGGCCCGGGTCAGACCCAAAAGCCGGGCTGCCGCACTTTGATTCTCATCCGCCTGCTCCAGGGCCTGTTCAACCAAGTCCATCTCCAGCTCTTCCAAGTCGATCCCGTGGGGGGGCAAGGAAAAATCCTGTCGAGGAGTTGCCGATTCCGCATTCTGGAGAAAGGACAGGTGACTCGATTCAATCCGTCCGCTTCGCCGGGCCAAGATGCAGGCTCGTTCCATGACATTGGCCAAGTCCCGTACATTGCCCGGCCAGGAATACCTGTGCAGCATATCCTCGGCCTGAGGTGAAATATCTAAGTTCGTCCCTGCGTTGAAGCGGGACAAAAAATGGGAGACCAGGACAGGAATATCCTCTTTTCTTTCCCGCAAAGGAGGTAGCTCAATTGGGAATACATTTATTCTGTATAAAAGATCGGAGCGGAATTTCCCTTGCTGAACATGATCTTCCAAGGATTGATTGGTAGCGCAGACAATACGGGCATTGACCGGTATCTCCTCCTTGCCTCCCACCCGCTGGACCTTTTTTTCCTGCAAAACCCGCAAAAGCTTGGCCTGGGCCTCCAAGGGCATATCCCCGATCTCATCCAAAAAGAGCGTGCCCTTGGAAGCATACTCAAACTTTCCGATACTCCGCCGATCGGCGTTGGTAAAGGCCCCTTTTTCGTGCCCAAAGAGTTCCGACTCCATGAGCCCGGCCGGAATAGCCGCACAATTCACAGGCACGAATCTCCCTTTACAGCGGTGACTGGAGCGGTGGATAAACCGGGCCAGGAGTTCCTTTCCGGTTCCTGATTCACCCCGGATAAGCACAGTGGAATCCTCTTCAGCCACACTGGCCGCCGTCTCCATGGTCTGGTGCATGAGCCTGGAGGTATAAATGAGCTCCTCTTCCCCGGCTATCTTCTGAATTTCCTGCTTCAGTTCCTTATTCTCGGCCATTATCCGGGAAAGATTTAATGATCGCTGCACAGTGAGCAGGATACGATCCTGGTCAAAGGGCTTGGAGATATAATCCACCACCCCCTGCTGCATGGCCTCTACTGCCGATTCCACCGAGGCAAAAGCAGTAATAAAGACCATGG
This sequence comes from Desulfovermiculus sp., assembly GCA_034521385.1. Taxonomy (GTDB): domain Bacteria; phylum Desulfobacterota; class Desulfovibrionia; order Desulfovibrionales; family Desulfothermaceae; genus Desulfovermiculus. The sequence continues at coordinate 224,930 of JAXHMO010000022.1, read as the reverse complement.
GCAGATCGATGCCTTTGTCCTTCATTTGCTTGAGAAGTCCATGGCCATCGAGACGGGGCATTTTGATGTCGGCAATGACCAGGTCATAGGTATCCTGGTGCAGCCGCTCCAAGGCCTCTTGGCCATCTTCTGCCTGATACACCTGGTAGCCGTTGCCTTCCAGCATCATGGCCAAAAGATGGCGCATTCTTTTTTCGTCATCAACCACCAGGATGCGGGCTGGATGGTTTTCATGATCCATCATAGCTGTATAGAATCCTCAATGTTCACGGCGAGCGAATATTCGTTTACAAACTTCCCAGCAAGGGCAAATAGACACGAAACTCCGCTCCTTGATCCTGCATGTTACCAACCTGGATCCTGCCCTTATGGGCAGTAACCACCTGACTCACATAGGCCAGTCCCAATCCCGTCCCCTGAGACCGGGTGGTGTAGAAAGGCTCAAATATCCGGTCCTCTATCCCGGGTTCTATTCCCGGACCTTGATCTGCTATGCCCACCACCAGAGTATCCCCTTGGACCTGGGCCCAAACCCGCACAGTTCCATGATAATCAGTGGCTTCAACCCCGTTTTTCAACAGATTGTGTATGGCTCGGGTCAAAAGGTCCTTGTCTCCAAGGATCCAGGCCTCTTTTTCAGGCACTTTTATCTGGATCTGCACACCCTCAGTACCAAACTGCATTTCAAAACGCTGCACAGTATCCAAAAGGAACGCCCCCATTTCCACAGGAGCCTGGGTAGCTTTGGCTGGTTTGGAAAAAAGGAGGAAATCCTCGATCAGCCGATTTAAGCGCTGAATTTCATCTTCAATATAACCCACCAGCATGTCCTGAGAAGTTAGGCCTTGTTCTTTTTTGAGCATGTCCAAAGAACTCTTGATAATTCCCAGGGGATTTTTGACCTCATGGGCAATAGTCATGGCAAAACGCCCCAATTCAGCCAAGGTCTGTTGCTGCATCATGTCCTGGTAGGCCTCTTCCAAGGCCTGGGCACTCCATTCCAGGGAGTCGAGCATGGAGTTAAAGGCCAGAGCCAATTTCCTGGTTTCCGGAATAGAATCCGGAACAGCCCGGGTATTGCGCTCTCCGCGGGCCACATCCTGGGCTGTCTGGGCCAGTCTGCTGATCGGAGCAACCAAGGACCTGGACAAGAGGTAAAAGACTATCATGGCTGTACAGGCAACACCCAGGGCCACCAGAAGAAAGCGGCCTTGCATTTCGTGCTGCAGCCTCTCCAGCCCATGCATTGTGGAGGTAATGACTACCTGTCCGATAATGTCTGCTTCCCGGGCGAGGTCAAGCTCAGCCTCTGGTAACCCCACGCTTTGATCACTGAGTTCCTGAACAGTGACCGGAGCCTGAAAGTCAAGGGAGTGCTCCCCGGAAGGGCTCTGCCCAGCCGCAGCCAACTCCTGCCCATCGGCCCCCAAAATCCGGATCCTGGCCACGTCCGATTCCTGCAACAGGTTCTCGGCCATTTCCTGCAGCATCTGGCGATTTTTGATCAAGATGCCCAATTCAGCGTTTCTGGCCACATACGAGGCCAAGAAATCAATGCGGTCATGGAATCGCTTTTGAACAAACCCCTGAACCATGCTGTTGGCAAAATAGGCCACCAGAAAAACGGCCAAGCTGATCAAGACCAGGGCCGGCAGGAGCAGCCGGTAATGAAAACCCAATCCGGTCAGGCTGATGCGCCTACTCATCATCCAACCCCAGAAGGTCGAAAACCTGGTCGTTTTCCCAGACTTCGAAATCAGCCGGCACAACCTCACACCATGTGCTGGTCAACCTGCGCATCAGCACTCGGCCCGTTTGGCGCCCAATCCGGTCATAATCAAAAACAAAGGATATTGCGGCCCCGGACTGATGGAAAAAACGGTTGTATCCAATGACCGGGACTTTGGCATACAAGGCCTGCTTAATAATGTATTCCACGACTTTTTGGGAGGTCAGGGCCTGGTCCGGGATGAGCCACAGGGCATCAATCTGGCCGAGGTGATTGGCCAGGAGGTCAGGGATATCCCCTTGCTCGGAAATAGCCAGGGGGACTATACGCCTGTCCGTGTCCTTGACGGTTTGGGCGGCCTGAAGGTAAAGTTCCTGGTTGTGCTCAGGATGGAACAGCAGGCCGATGCCGGACCGACCCGGCAAAAAGTCTTCAATGGATCGAAGCTGAATGTCAACCGGGAGGGAGAGGGTTACCCCGCACAGGGGGGGAGAATTTTCTGTTACTAACTGTTCCGGGTGCAAGACCATGCTGAACACAATCGGGATACCCAGATCGGGTTGGGCCCACAGAAATTCCATGGCCTGCGGTCCAATGCCCACCGCTGCTTGATAGCTGTTTTCTCTCAGCTCTTGGGTCAGCTGCTCTTTCTGAAATTCATTTTTTTCTGCGAAAAGGATGATCCGAACTGCGCCACCCTGATCCTGAAGATACTCCTCCAGACCGGCAGCAGCTTCCATATACGGCTTGATGTGTTTGGAAATCAGGATGGCGACTTGCTGGCCCTGTGCATCATTTTGAGCAAAGCCCTGCTTGGTCCCGGTCAATAAACAAAGTATAAGGACCAGCCCGAGCGCAATGCCTGCAATGGGACTATAAGTATGAACAGGCTTGTCAGCCATGCATTCCACAGCATTCCTGGTATCTTGTACCGTGTCTTATCCGTTACGTCCCGGATGGTGGCGATTTGAAATATCGTTTTTTCAGGCTTGCCCCATTATCCAACGACACGGAAATACGAATATCGATATTCGAATTTCGTATTACTTTTTCACGAAGTATCGGCTGGAGCAAGAAATTGGGCGTCAACTTACTCACGTTCCTCAAATCGGGACAACCATTTTTTTGCGTATGCATCTTGTGGATCGATCTTTGTTGAAAACTTAAACTGGCGAAGGGCTTTTTGTTTTTCCCCTAATTGATAGTATGTCAATCCAAGATTTGCTGTGCGGTTTGAGTCCGCTTGAAAGGGCATGCAACCATTCGCTGTTTATCAGCCAACTTGGTCAAACTTGACCAAGACTGGTTCGATTGAGCCAGCCTTGGTGGGCTGAATCATCAGTTTAAAACCTGTGCCTGAGCAAGACTTGGGCATTTGATTGAAGGGTTCACCTTGTATCTGTGCTCCCGGTAGACAAGTCGAATTTGTCCCAGGGATACCAGGTAGCCCCAAGTTTAAGACGGTCTTCGCCCCTGGATCGTAAGGGTACACAAGCTCACTGAAAACCTTAAGGGAACCAAATGCATATCCAAATCATTGGCGGCACGCTGGGCCCGGTGATACGTACTTTGATTGTGGCCAGGATGGAAGAAGAGGCCGATATTGGTATGGACTGGGAGGGAATGTTCAATGGATTGAATCTGAATGTCAACTGGCATGGATAAGCTAACGCCACAAAGCCTTTCCTTGTCCGGCTTACCGAGATTGTATCCGTGATCAGACCGTTTTTTAACTACCCTTTGTGAGCTCTCGCTCTCCAGTCAACTCTGTCCGGTCACGCGGAGAACTTCCTGCACCGAGCTTACCCCTTGGGCCACTTTGCTCCATCCATCGTGGCGGAGCAAGGTCATACCTTGAGCCACACCCTGGTTTCGGATGGCAACAGCGCTCCTGTTCTTTAAAATAAGTTCCCGGATATTATCATCAATGACTAACAGCTCAAAAATGGCTGTCCGATCCCTATATCCCGTGTTGGCACACAACGAACAACCTGCCGGTTCATAAATGACTTCCGGGGGTTGGCCATCTTCTGCAATCTGATATCGGTCCAATACAGTCTGATCCGGAACTACCTTACGTTTGCAATGCTCACACAAGATACGCACTAATCGCTGGGCCATAATCCCAATCACAGAAGCGGACAGGAGATAATCCTCAACTCCAATTTCCATAAGCCGGGTGAGGGCACCGGCCGCATCATTGGTATGCAGTGTGGAAAAAACTAAATGGCCAGTCAAAGCTGATTGTATAGCTATGTCCGCGGTTTCCTTATCCCGGATCTCACCGATAAGAATGACATCCGGGTCCTGACGAACAATGGAACGTAGCCCCCCGGCAAAGGTCAGCCCAGCCTTGGGATTGACCTGGATCTGGTTGATACCGTCCAGTTCGTACTCAACAGGATCTTCGATGGTAATAATCTTTTTTTCTGATGAGTTGATGGTGTTTAAGGCCGAATACAGAGTGGTCGTCTTTCCGCTCCCAGTAGGTCCTGTTACAAGAATGATGCCATATGGGGAGTGGATAAGCTCTTCGAACTGATTACGTTCTTTCTCTGGAAAACCCAAATTTTGTAATGACAAAGAGATGCTGCTGCGATCCAGAATACGTAAGACGATGCTTTCTCCATACACCGTGGGCAGACATGATACCCGGAGATCAATGCTTTTGCCCGCAATCTTGGTCTGGATACGTCCATCCTGTGGAACACGCCGTTCAGCAATGTCCAATCGAGCCAATATTTTTAGCCGAGTGGATATTGCTTGTTGCATATGGGCAGGTAGATTAAGAAAATCGTGTAAAATTCCATCAATTCGGTATCTGACCTGTATACGGTCTTCGAAAGGTTCAATATGAATGTCGCTGGCCTTTTCCTCCACCGCCGTGGTCATAATCTGGTTCACCCGCTTAATGATCGGGGCCTCGGAAGCCAGATCCCGAAGGTGTTCCACGTCCTCGAATGCGTAAGCAGATTCGAGGGCCTCTTCCTCGGTTTCACTTTCCGAATCTTTGTCCCCGTATTCCTGAGTAAAATAGTTCTGTAAAATCGATCTGATACGCTCCTTGCGTCCCAGTATCAAGTGTACCCTCTTTTTAGGGTAGATTTTCTTCACCGTATCCAAGACCAAGTGGTCAAAAGGATCATTAACCAGAAGCATCATCTGGGAATCATTTATTTCCAAGGGAACAAAGGTATGCTGATCCATAAACAATGAAGATATGCGGGAAAATGCCTCTGGATCATAATTTTCTGGCATGCTCTCAAATTTGGGAAAACCAAGCTCCTGGCTGAGGACGTCCAGATAGTCATCCTCGGATATCAAGCCGGAACGAATTATGAGCTGATGCAAAGGTTCATTGGAGATCTTAGCCTCCAAGACTCGGTCTACGTCCCTCCTGGTGATCATATTTCGCTGAATAAAGCGATCGATTATATTGGCCATAGTCACTTACCAAGTTGTATAAAAGCGCACAAGTTATGAGCTGTTGTAATTTTTAATAATATTAGCATGTAATAAATACAAGGACTTGACTGCTGCTCTTTATTTATTCCTCTGCAAGTTGCACATCCCCAAACAACGGATCAACCTGGATGGCCATTTGTAGGCCGCTCTCAACGTATCTGACACTGATTTTCTCAGACGTCGCCGCACCATTTGCATAGAATACAGCGAATATCGTTTCTTCCTCAATTCGGGAATCCGCAATAAGCAATTCAAACCCTGATGAAAGCTTCCTAGAGCGATCCGTTAGGGTTGTGTGCATTGAGTTATTCTGGGGAGAATACACGCAGTTGTTCTTTTTGCCCTGCACTATGGCTGTACTTTTGGCCGACCGCATCAATTGAACCACTGTGTATGCTTGGGCCTTCAATTGTGTTTCTGTCTGTTGCTTATAGTTAAAACCCAAGAAAAGACCCAGAGACACAGACATAATGAACAAGACTACCAAGAGTTCAAATAAAGAAAAGCCGGACCAAGAGTAATTGGTTCGAGACCTGTTCGGTGAGGTAAACGATTCTTGGACACATGCAAACAAATGCCTAAAGAAAGTCATTTTATTAGTTTCCCAAAACTTGAAAGCTACTCCCAGTTATTTACATCTGCATCTTCGTCTTCACCACCAGGTTCACCATCTGCCCCATAGGAATACAGATCATAATCTCCGTGGTCCCCGGGCTGTTTGTAGTGATAATCGTTGCCCCAGGGATCTTGGGGAATTTTCTTCGGCAAATACGGTCCGCTCCAGTTATCGACCCCTGAAGGTTTCTCCCGCAGAGCTTGTAACCCTTGTTCCGTATTTGGATAAGACCCTACGTCCAAACGATAAGAATCTAATGCAGTACCTAAGAGCTCAATCTGGGCCTTGGCTGTCTTTTGCTTGGCCCCACCCACGTGTTGAAAAAGACGCGGGCCGACCAGGGAAGCCAGCAGGCCGATAATGATCATGACAATTAAAAGCTCAATCAGGGTAAAACCCTGCTGCCGATAAGACTGTCCGTACAATCTGCCCTTTCTCATATTTGCATCTCCTCTCAAAAACCTGTATTTGTTATATAAAACAATATGTTTTCACAAGCATCGGCCGTTCTTGGTCATCCGAAATCCCCAGGTTCCAATATGAGCAATAGGCGAATGATTATTCGCCCCTACAGGCCAAGAGGCCACGATTTCATCCTCGATCAAGACAACTCATGTCTCTCATCCCAGCATCCCAGCATTTCTTCTCTTATCCCAGCATTCCAATATTTTCTTACATTCCGAGCTCATTAATACTGAATATAGCCAAAAGCATGGAGATAACCATCACCCCTACCACCAAGCCCATGGTTAGAATAATCACCGGCTCAAAGATCGCGGTAAAGGCCTTGATGGCAGATTTGAGATCCTTGTCATACATATCTCCGATCTTGCCCAGCATTCCGGACAAGTCCCCGGACTCCTCACCTACGCCGAGCATACTCACAGCCAAGGTGGGAAAGACCTTGCGCTTTTCCAGAGAAACTGAGAGCATGCGTCCCTGTTTCAGATCTGAATATACATGATCCAAGGATTGACGTAAAAATGAATTAACCACTACCCCCTTGACAATATTCATGGCCGACAAAATGGTCACCCCACTGTGCAAAAGAGTCCCTAATGTTCTAGAAAATCGAGCTATCTCAACCTTAAGGACTATGGGGCCAACCAAAGGCAGTCGCAGCTTGGTCGTATCCCACCACAGACGACCACCTTGAGTATTCAATACAGAGCGTATGCCTAAAAGAATCAAGGCCAGCCCCAAAAGCAAAACCCACCAGTGAGCCTGCAAAAACGTGCCGGTTCCCAGCATTATTTGAGTAACTATGGGCAAATCCACTCCCATTCCGGAAAATATCTCCGCAAATTTGGGCACGACCACGGTGAGCATAATCACAATGGACCCCAGAGCAGTCAGTCCTAAGATGCAGGGATAAATCATGGCCGAAATCAAGTACTCTTTGAGTTCCTGAACACTAGCCAAGTATTCAGCCAACCTGGACAAAACTCCATCCAGGACCCCTCCTGCCTCTCCGGCCCTGACCATATGCACAAACACCACCGGAAAGACCTTGGGGTGTTGCTGCAAGGCCTGCCACAGAGCGCTTCCTTCCCGGATCTGGTTGTGGACATCCTGCACCACCTGGCTAAAGGCCTTGTTCTCTGTGAGCTCACTGAGCAAGGCTAAACTTTTATTTAAGGTAATACCTGAGTGGAGCATGATGGACAGATGCTCGGCAAAGAGGATAAGGTCTTTAGTTTTTGTCGCCCTCCGAATCCGGATGGACAAATTGGCCAGGTCATGGAATACATTCCGACCGCCCTGTTCACCTTTATGGTCGATACGTACCCTATTTCCAGACCCTTTTTTGCTCCTACCAAGGGCCTGATCGGTTGTAACGACTTGTAAAGGAATGAGGCCTTGGGTCTGAAGCCGACTGGCTACATCACTGTCAGAATCAGCTCGCATCTGGCCTTCCTGGATCTTGCCTTCAGGAGTAACTGCTTTGTATCTATATTCCATACATCAACAATTTTGGCCTATAAATATGTTAAAAGTCCAAAATCAAAATATTAATTCAAGAGCATACTGAAAAGAATTAGCTTGATCCGAGCAAAAAAGAGATCACATTTTGCCATCGTTATGAGAGTGTGTATATCTCAGCCAATTTTTTGATGTCCCTCTACCTCTCCCTGGTCCTGGCTCCTTTTCTGCTCAGTATTCTCATCAGCGGTATCATCCGGTGAGAGTTCACAATAATATGAACGTAGCTCAAGTGCATGTTCTAAAATTGCCAAGCGCTGAAAAAGCACCCTGATGTTTCTCTCTTGCTGGGACCGGTCAATATCCATGAACAGGAGTTTGATCAATACCACACAGAGAGCAATTATAAGGAGAATGATAGGCGGATAATGGATACCCAATATCCGGCCCAAAGCGTCAACAAGGAAGGGAAAGAGGCTCAAACCTATCAGGCCAAAGGCTACAGCCAGCCACCAGAGAGAATAGCCCACTGAGAGGGCGTCTCTGCGCAAAAGATATAATATAACGGCAGCCGTTCCCAGCCCCAAGGTCATGCTGAACACATACGCAATATTCATACAATCAACTATGGGCAGGACAAAATGGCGTCGTTCTGCGCCTGCGTCCTGCATTTTGTTTATGGGTCATTTCAGCAAATGGCTGTACAAAAGAGCATGAAAGTAAAGTGATCAGTTGTCTGTTTTTTGTTACCTGGGCCCAGGCAACTGATAATATTTCACTCAGAACAGCAGTCGCCACGAACAGGGCTGAGCTCTGATCTCACGTCGCAGGCTTATGGCAGTTCGGACCTCACAGCCTTATCCGAAGCGATCGGATACTTGGACACACACAAAAGAGTACTAAATATTAAGTATTTAATAACGGACTTCCAGTTATTGAATATTCTAGAATGTCCATACTTTCGAGCCTGCATATGGACGGGGACCTCCACTATCTCCATCCCAGCCTTCTTTAAATATAACAAGGTTCCCAAATCCTGATACTCCAAAAGGTGTATTTGCGGATGTAAGAGTAAAGAAGCCGACCGCCTATTGTAGGCCTTAAGACCGGAGGTCAAATCCAGCAATGGCAATTTGCTCATCTTCCGAAATAATCGCCAAGAGATACGTCGTCCGGTGCTCCCCCGCTCAGGAAAAGATCCGATACTCACATCCGCGTTCCTGTTCAGGATCGGCTCTATCAAAGAGCTGAGGCATGCGGGATCGTGTTGTCCATCGGCATCCATGGTGACCAGAACTTTGGAACCTTTCTGCAAGGCATAGCGGAATCCGGTCTGAATAGCCCCCCAGGCCCCCATATGTCTGGCCAAGGAAATGACTTCGGCTTTGCAGCCGCGCACAGTCTTGGCTGTATGGTCTTGGCTTGCATCGTCGACCACAATTATTGTCAGAGGAAACTGTTCAACCTGCGCATTTAAGTCATAAATAATATCTCCTACAGTAGCCTCCTCATTCCACGCCGGGATGATGACACTGATTTTGTGATTCCAGGATTCTTCTCTTCCCATTATGCGCTCAATCCATATGAAATTCTAATGTTCATCAATTGACACCGCAAAACCTGTTCTGCGTTGAAGGATACTTCGCAATCCTTTACTAAGTCAACTTTGCAATAACATCAATTCCCAATTACCTGAAAATACTTACTTGAAAAAACAAGTTATAAGTCTTTTAAGGGTTCATACAGCTGAATCAATCTCCGTACCACCAAGGCAATGTGGTATTTTGTCTCCACTTGCTCTTTGCCCCGGGCACCCATTAGCTGGGCCTGATATGGATTGCGAATAAAAAAATCCAGTGCTGCGGCCAAGTCATGAGGATCCCCAGGTGAGACATTCAGTCCGGTGACACCGTGCTCATTGACCTGCTGCATACCAGAACCCGGTACCCTTGTCGAGACAAGGGGCCGGGCGTAGTACATAGCTTCCAATAGAACCATGCCAAAGGCTTCGGTCTTATCCACCGAAGGAAGACAGAAGAGCCTACATTGCCCCATTAATGTATGCAAGTTACGATCCGAAACCCTGCCTGGAAGGCTAACCTGATGCTCCAGACCCAGGCGGTGGATCTCTCGTTGGAGCCGGGGCCGCATCTCTCCTTCCCCGGCAATGACCACCTCTACTTGGGAAGGCAGGCGTGAGGCTGCTCGAATGAGCACATCAAAGCCTTTGTAGTAGGTAAACCTTCCAGCGGACACGACCAAGGGCTTGGCTTTGTTCACATCAACTTGGGGCACAGGGTTCATCCTGGCCGAATCCAGGCCCAAGGGCACCACAATGCACTTTCCTCTGACCCTGTGCAAAGGACGACTTTTTTCCAAATACTCCCGTGAAGTGGCAATAACTGCTGCCGCTCGGGTCAAGAGCCGGCGCTGAAAAAAGGCATATCCTGGATAAAAAAGCGTCAGACGCACATTCCGTAGTGATGTAAGCACATCCGAATGCCAATGAATGACCACAGGCGGACACCTTTTATATTTCAGAAGCCAAAAAGGAGCCACATTTGGCAGATGGACGTGGACCACATCTGGCTGGACGGAACAAAGTACTTGATCTAATATCTGGGGAAAGCTTGGGGCTAACGGGGTATAGGCCACTTTGGCCTTGATCGGGATCCTGAGGACATTCACGCCTCCAATCACCTCCTTGGTGCTGGGATGGCCTGCTCGGTCCCAATGGGACAGGACCCAGACTCTGTGTCCTTGCCTGACCTGCTCCACGGCGATATCCCGGACCACGGTCTCGATGCCCCCGGGAATGGGGGGGTAATATTTCCCAATATGTACGATTCGCATCACCACCAACTTTGGATTTGCAAGCATATTCTCCTGTTCGGACATTGACACCCTGTTAAGCATTGAGCTAAAAAGCTGGTCTAACAGAGCACTGAGCGTAATAAGAGAAGACTCCTTGATGTGGATATCTGCTTCTGAAACCAGACTTGCCCATTTGCGTCAAACAAGAGAGAATTGGACATCAAGACAGCGTTAACGAGTTCAATTTGCCCATGCTCCCTTAAAGGTTCCGCCGTCTTTTTTACAATCGGCCCTTGAGGCCGCCCATGTTTCGTATTGTCTATGCTGGTATGCAGCTAGGAACTGATAAAAATGGACAATTTTGACAAGCGCTGGTTTTCAGCATTCATTAATTTAATATCCGGGATTATTTCATGACGCTCTGCGGGATAGGATCAACGCAAAACATAAAGCAAGTTGATCGCTTGACACAACCTAGTAGTGTATCTGAATACTCTTTTACGCACAAAGTTGGAAAGAATATAAGAGCCCTATGCAAACTTTGATCATCATATTTCTCATCTCAATATTGGTCACAGTTGCGCTCACTCCAACCGCGGCTTGGATCGGCCGAAGACTCGGAGCCATCGACCAGCCAGGCACACGGAAAGTGCATACCCGCCCATGCCCCCGGACCGGGGGTATCGCTCTTTATCTGACCTTTCTCCTCATCATCTGCCTTTCCATGTTCACCCCGATAATCACCCCCTGGTTTGAGCTGAATACCCAGTTTCTGCTTTTGCTGAGTGGATTGAGCATCGTATTCGGCATAGGGCTGGTTGACGACTTCGCCCAGCTCAACTGTATTCTCAAACTTGTTTTTCAATGCTTGGGGGCCAGCCTGGCCTATTTTTCCGGACTGCAAATAGATCATTTTTATCTTCACCATCTGCAAATAGAATTTGGGCCTTTGCTCAGCTACGGACTGACTGTTCTTTGGTTTCTTCTGTTCATCAACGCGGTGAATCTCATCGATGGTTTGGACGGCCTGGCCAGCGGGATCACCTTCTTTGCCGCCTCGGTGATGACTATTACTTTAGTGTGGCGTGCAGACCTGCACGGGGCGGCCTGGTTTGCCATCATTGCCGGCAGCTGCCTGGGCTTTTTGCGTTATAATTTTAATCCGGCCAAGATTTTTTTGGGCGACGGGGGGAGCTATTTTTTGGGTTTTTCCATGGCCGCCTTCTCCATCCTGGCCGACTTTAAAAGTCAGATGGGGGCCTCTTTGCTCATACCGATTATCGGTATGGGGGTCCCTATCATGGATACCATTGTGTCCCCCATTCGTCGCTTTTTACTGGGTAAAGGTATCTTTCAGCCAGACGATGACCATATTCATCATCGGCTGCTGACCAAAGGGCTGAGCACAAATCAAGCCATTTGGATATTGTACAGCATAACCTTTATCCTCTGCCTTTTCGCCCTCTATTTGGTACAACTCAGGGATGAACGTAGCGTATTTCTGCTCCTTATCTTGGGAGCTGCTGTCTTTTTCTTTATAGTAAAACTGGGATACTTCAATTACATAAAAAAAGAAGGGCTGTCCAGCTGGCTGCATGATCTTAGTTATGAAGCTGGCCTAAATCAAGACCGCCGGAGCTTCGTTCACTTAAATAACACCATTAGCAAATCACCGGATCTGGCCACCTTGTGGTCCAACACTATTGTCGCCCTCGACCTCTTTGAGTTTGATTTGGGAGAGTTGGTTATTTACGATAACCATGATCAAAATGAAATCACAGAGCGCTATATCTGGACCAAAGACTCTCAGTCTTATACCCAAATTATCAACCTTTCTGGAACTATGAAACTGGATATGCCTCTGATCGGGAAAAATGGTCGGACCCTGGGCATGCTGTGGCTCATTAAGAATATGCACAACACGAATATGAGCCACTATACCTTACGGCGGGTGGAACATTTGCGTCGATCGGTTTTAAAGACTGTGGAGGGGCTGCAGAACTGAGTGTTCAGGGTTCTGTGTTCAGTGTTCAGCAATATAAGAATCATAACCCCTCATCATCTTATCGTTCCCACGCTCTGCGTGGGAATCCCAATGGACGCTCCGGCGTCCACAAAAGAGACCGCAGGAGCGGTCAAGACAGCTCCCACGCAGAGCTTGGGAGCGATAAAATCTGTCCTCTGACCTCTGATCTCTGTCTTCTGTCCTCTGTCCTCTGTCCTCTGTCTTCTGCTACCCCGCTTCCTCAAACTGCAGATAGTCCCCGATAATCACCTTCAGCCCGAAACCAGGAAAATTAACCTTGTACTTGTTGGGGGGGATAAAGCTCAAGACTTTGCCCTGGCCGAAGACCTTGTGTCGGCAGTGGCCGGAAACCGGCTTTGGCTCATCAGACGCCGGACTTGATGTCTGTGCTTTAGTTTGCTTCTTTTCCTGGGGCCGGATCATCCCACCGGTGTAGTTTTCCCGGAGTTCTTCATAGGAACCGGCGGTAAATTCCTGAACAAACGGGCTGGGCCGGGTTGGTTCGCTCCGGCCCTGGAAACGGTTGTACAGGGATTCGGGCATGGACAGGCCCAGGTATTCCTTGGCCCGGGTGCAGGCCACGTAGAACAGACGTCTCTCCTCCTCCATACCTTCCATATCCATAAGCGCATGCTTGGATGGAAAACGATCCTCCACCAGATCAATGACGATAACCGCGCTCCACTCCAGGCCTTTGGCCGAGTGCACGGTGGACAGGGTCAGGGCGTTTTCCTTAACCGCCCTGCGGCCCAGCTGCTCGGGATTTTCCAGGCTTAAGTCGGAGAGAAAGAGCTCCAGGTCGGAATACCCAGAGGCGATTTGGGACAGTTGCTCCAATCCGTTTTCCCGCTTGGGATAGTCGTCCGGAAAGCGTTCCTTGAGCTTGGGGGCGTAGTACTCCCGGATGTGGTCCACAATGTCCTGGGGAGGGTCACTGCGGTGCTCCCGCAACCAGTTGACCATATTCAGGGCCTCCTGCAGCCCGGGCTTGTTTCCGCAGGCCTTGTTCAAGGCCCGAAAATCCTGGTTGACCAGATGGTCGTACAGCCGTTGACAGGTCTTGGGCCCCACCCCGGAGACCAAGCCCATGGCCCGTTGCCAGGCCGGCAGGTCCGTGGGGTTGGACGCCAGGCGCAGATGGGCCACCACGTCCTTGATGTGCGCAGCCTCGGTAAAGCGCATGCCTCCGAATTTTTGAAAATCCAGACCGCTCTTGGCCAGGGCCAGCTCCAGGGGGTAGGACTGGAATCCGGCCCGAAATAAGACCGCGATGTCACCCAGATCAAAGGTCCGGCTTAAGTCCATAATGGTGTTCATGACCACCGCGGCCTGAGACTGATCGCTTAAAGGTCGCAGAAGCTGGGGTTTCAGCCCCTCCTGGTGCAGGGAAAAGAGGCGTTTCTCGTACTTCTCTCTAGCTCCGGCCAGGATCTGGTTGCTTAAAGACAGGATGGGCTGGGTGGAGCGGTAGTTCTGTTCCAGCTTGACCACCCGGGTCTGGGGAAAGCTGCGGGTGAACTCCAGGATATTGCTCACCGTAGCCCCCCGAAAGGAATAGATGGACTGGGCGTCGTCGCCCACGGCCATGACATTTCCCTCTTCCCCGGCCAGGAGCTTGACCAACCGACCCTGGACCAGGTTGGTGTCCTGGTACTCGTCGACCATGATGTGGGTGGAGCGCTGGGCCAGGAAATCCCGCAGGTCGCTGCGTTCATTGAGCAGACGCTCAAACATGAACAGGAGATCGTCGTAGTCCAGAAGGCCGTAATCCAGCTTGAACTGGTGATAGCCCTGTTCGATGAGCCTTAGGTCCTGAACATAGGGCAGGAAATGGCTGGAATCCTTCTGGATGATCTGTTCCAAATCCAGCTCCTTATTTCGGCCCTTACTGATCAGGGACATAACCGTGCCCTTTTTGGGAAAGGAGCGATCACCCTTGGCCAGGCCTTCCCTCTCCCGGACCTGGGCCAGGATGTCTTCAGCGTCCCCCCGGTCCAGGATGGTCAGATCCGGGCGCAGGCCCAGGGCCTGACCGTAGCGACGCAGAACCGAGTAGGCAAAGGAATGGAAGGTGCCCCCGCTGACTCCGTGCAGCCCCTGGCCCAGGAGTTCGCTGGCCCGGTTGAGCATCTCCTGAGCAGCCTTCCGGGTGAAGGTCAGCAGGAGGATGGATTCCGGGGGTTGGCCCTGTCCCACCATGTGAGCCAGACGGTAGACCACGGTTCGGGTCTTGCCACTGCCCGCCCCGGCGATGACCAGAAGCGGTCCCTGAGCGTGGGTTACGGCCTCCATTTGGGCCGGATTAAGATTGTTTTCCAGGTCAAGTTGCATGTATGCCGGTCCCTCGTTATTAGTTATTCGTAATTTGTTGGGGATATAACATACTGATAAAATAATGTGTAAGAATCATCAAAATCAGCCCGTTTTCTTTGACTCAGCGGCTCTAATCTGCTCAAGCGTTCTCTGAGTTCGTCCAAGCGCTTTTCGATACCGCAAAACTCTGGCCGCATAGGGATCCTCCTTGAGGATGTCGTCCCTGCTCCTTCTCAAAAAAGGCAGATAATCAAAATACAGCCCCATGACCTTGGCTTCAAAATCCACTCTGGTCGCAACATCTCGTTCATACAGGATCTCTCCCTGGGAAATAACTGCAAACGACAATTCAATTGGAGCTTGATCCAAAAGCACGACATCGATTCGAGGTGACTGCAATAGACTGGCCAGATCCGAGGCCAGGCTGGAGCGAATCGCTGCCTTGTCTGCATCCCGGTCCAGGAGGATTCCGAAATCATAATCGCTTTGCGGGCCGATATTGCCCTCCACCCGGGAGCCGAAGAGGTAGACCAGAGCTATGTGGGGGTACTTGCGGTGGATTATCTCGTAGAGCTGGCTTTTTGTATCTTTCACTATATTCATACTCAGTTTGATTCACCTTGTATCAGCAAACCGTCTTGTTAGATAAGCCTGTGACAACTGATCCGAAAAAATAGGCATCTGATACATCAATTCCTGCCTTCCGCAGCACCTTTATAAACATCTTGGCCTTTTCTATGGATATATCTCTTGGAGAAGCCATTTCCGTATATTACACCATGATTTTTTGTGACCCCTCAAAAAACTCCAGGACCTCCCGCCCCACGTCCCGGACCCGGTCGATCCGGACTCCTTTTGAATCATAATAAAAGACATCGTCTGCCGTATGCATGCCCCGCCGGCCGAAGAAACCGAAGATATCGGTCCTGTCGAACTTGGCCTTGAGATCAAAGCCCGGATTGGGCGTGCAGATCAGATCCGGAACCATGGCCAGCCTACTGCCGGGATAGAGTTCCTCTCCCCGGCGCACCTGGGCCATGACCGGCCGGCCCTGCCAGGTAAGCTCCAGGAGCCCGGTCCGTATCTCCTCCTGCAGGGTCTTGACCTGAGCTCCGGGCACGTGGCCCCTGGCAAAACGCTCTCGGGCGTGAATATACACCCTACCCGGATCCAGGGCCAGGGCCGTGCTCTCGTCTGCTATGCAGGAAGCATCCAACTCATGTGCCGGTCTGCGGGCAAGCTGGAGATAGCCCATCCTGCGCAGCCATACATTGACATCCACCTCTGTTTCCAGGTGCGTAAAGCCGTGATCGGCCAGAACCAGGAGTCTTTTCGGTTCTGGGAGAGACGCGTAGCGGTCCAGAAATTCCCCGATGAGCGCATCCCATTTAACCAGAAGACGCATTACCGGAGAATGCCAGGGATCAGTCGCATGGACAATGGCCGGGAACAAAAAATGCCCCAGGCGGTCGGTCTCGGTGAGCACAAACACAAACAGATCCCAGGCCAGATCCGGCCAGAGAAGATCCAGGGCCATGCGCCTGGAGTCCAGAGTGGCTCCGAGTTCAGTGAGTAAAAGCTCATAGTCGCTGCGTCCACGCTCAGTATCCGCCTCCAGCTTATATCCCCTGGAGGAAAGCATTCCGGCCAGGACCCGGGGATAGACCGCCTGCTCCAGGTCCGGGGCCACAAATCCGGCAATGAGCATGCCTTTGAGGGCCCGGGCCGGATAGGTGTTGGGCAGATTGATCACCTTGCTCATCAAGCCCTTTTGCCCTAAACGATCAAAGATGGTCGGGGCCTGAACCTGGGTAAAATCGGCAATGGCCAGCTGATAGGTAGCGGGATCGATATGGGTGAATCCGAAGACTCCATGTGTCTCCGGACCGGAAGCTGTGTAAAATGAGGTCCAGTTGACCGGAGAAAGCTCGGGCAGCTCGGCCTGGATAGGTCGGGCCTGCGGGGTACGGCTCAGCCGGGCCAGGTTGGGAAACTTTCCTGATGAACCAAGACCTTGGGCCACAGAAAAGGGCAGGCCATCCAGGCCGAGTACGACGCATCTGGGACGCTGTGGGTGTGCCATGGGGCACAGCTTAGCAGGAACCGCCTCCCTTGACCAGACGCTCAAATCTGAAGCGGAAGAAGAATGACGACAGAAGGCATACGTGGCAGGCTTGGACGTCGGGTACTTCAGGGGAAAGTAATGGGACTATATAAGATACATACTGATCAAAGCAGCCAGGATGGCCGCCAGCTGGGCAAACATAAGACCTGTGGTCCAACGGAGTACCTTTTGATTGCCCAGGGCTATTTCCCGGGTCAGATCCGCCCGGAGACGCTCAATATCCCGGCTCAAATCAGCCCGACTCTGTTCGATCTCTTTGGACAATTCAGCCCGAACCTGTTCGATCTCCTTGATCAACTCCGAGCGCACTTCTTCAACCCGCAGACGGACTTGCCCGATCTCCTTGGACAATTCAGCCCGCACCTGCTCGATCTCCTTGCTCAGATCCGAGCGCACTTCTTCAACCCGCAGACGAACCTGCTCAATATCCTTGGACAGTTCAGCCCGCAACTGCTCGATCTCCTTGCTCAGTTCCGAGCGCACTTCTTCAACCCGCAGTCGAACTTGCTCGACCTCCTTGCCCAGCTCAGAGCGAACTTCCTCTATCCGCAAGCGGGTCTGCTCGATCTCCTTCTGCAGACGCAGTTCCGTCTCCCGCAGGCCACTGGCCGTAACCATATCCTTGAGTTCAGGATAACGATCCTCCAGGCGCTCAAAGGCATTGGCTATGATCCTGGCCCTGGCTCGCTCGTCTTCAGCAGCCAGCAAGCTGTCGTATAAATCAATGATCGATGCTGATACAGTTCCGGCCATAGGTTCCATCCCCTGATCGGTTCATGTGGGGGCAAAATACCAGTGCTCAGATTTCACACCGTAGCAAAAGCACAGGAACAAGACAAGGACAATCGTAACGCTTGAAGGTAACACCGAAAAGGGCGAGTGATCATTCACCCGGACAGGGCTTTTTGGTTCTACTATTTATTGTCAATTATTTCAGGTAATTCAATCTGTATCTGGATGACAGGGAAATGTGTTCAGTGTTCAGGTTTCAGTGTTCAGTATAAAAGTTTGAGATACCGTGATATTTCTTGATTTGTTTGCCTGATGCCTGAAAATGCCCCCAAGTATGTTTCCGAAGTATCATATTAGCATGAATCGGGCCTCTTAAGGCTGAACACTGAACACTGATCCCGCCAAAGGCGGGACTGAACACTCTAGGCACCTTACACCTGAGAACAAAATTACCGTGGGAGCCCGAATACGTCAGGTTGACGAACAGCGCATTCTCAGACTAAACTCATACCGCTTGCCCGGGTGGCGGAATTGGTAGACGTAAGGGACTTAAAATCCCTTGGTGCGATGCACCGTGCGGGTTCGATTCCCGCCCCGGGCACCAATAAAAACAGTGGCTTGCGATTGGTTTACTATCATGCTTGAGCTTATCAAGCTTCCAAGTAGTTATTGCCACTCCTGTGGTCACCTTTTGCAATTCGAGCCCTATTTTGAGTGTCCATAGCTTAATCCTGTGGACACTGCTATAGTCACTCGATCAAGCTTTTCCCTCAAGTTCTGCAGCCAGTCCTTTGCACCTTCCGAATCCACGAAGCCGATTATCCTTCTGCCAATATCTGCACCTATTGCCTTTGCAATAACTTGTTCCCATGTCATCATTTTGAAAAGCCGGGGGTCACTCCTGGCACACCCCGACTTTGGCCGTTATGGTCCGGCCCCCTTGTTAAGTTTTTGAAGGTCCTGGATGGGAAGGCAAGTAGCTTGTGAGCATCTGAGATACTTCCAAGCAAAATTCTTCTGGATCTTCAGGACCGTCAAAGCCGTATCTTCCAAATAAAAGGTCGTATTCCGCGCGAACCCTGGAGTCAGCAAGCACTTTGTTTTTGACTTCAGGAATTTTCATCATAGGAACACCCTGTAATCGACGTTCAAAACCTCGGCCAGCTTCCTGGCCGTGCTCTTCCCAATGGTCCGCTTGCCGTTTTCCATTTCAGAGATATGCCGCTGAGGAATGCCGGTTCGCCTGGCTAGTTCGTGCTGGGACATGTCTTCTTTTCCCCGTGCACCGGCCAGGATATAGCCAGGCATCTCCTGGTCAGAAACCTCAGGAAAAGCATCGCGCCAAGGAATACTGTCGGTCGTATCGACAACCCCCAGCTCCTGAGCATACCTGACAAGCTTCTCGATATCTTCCGGGCTTCCGCAGAAAGAAACTTCAGTACGGGGCTTTCTCGTGTGTTCCAACATAAATCACCTCAATGACATGAATTTTTTGGTCTCGAACTTCCCACACCGCGACATAGGTAGGTTTGCCTTTCTTAATATGGCAATGATGGCGGGTCGGGCTGAGTTTTCCGTAATTGGGCCAATTACCGGCAACCGGCCCCTGGATTTGTAATCCCTTCATCAAGGTCGCCAGGGACTGCCAAACCTCGGGAGGAAATTTTCGGGCCTGCTTTAATGCGCGTTTGGACAGCCGTACCTCCCACATAAGATAATACCTCTTTTTGGTATCAGGTCAAGGTCATCCATTAGCCGACATCTGAAAAAATCTTTGCGGATTCTCTCCAGAGCCTGCTCAGCCAGGTAAATGTTCTCAAGGTCGTCCAGGTATTCCAGGACTGCCTCTGTGATATAATCTTCTTTTGAGCGACCAGTTTTTCTGGCCAAATCCTCAAGCCGCTTTTCGGCAAAAAATACATGCACCGGTCATACAGCTTGTTCGATGAATGAATATTGTATCTCTCGGACAGGATTCCCTTTATTGCATTGAACTGGACTTGCTGTTCAGGTTCCAGGGCCACAAAATCCAGTGATCAAAGGAACCCGCATTTCTGATAAGAACATTTTTGCAAAGGGCCGACACAGACAAAACCTCAAATCATCTCATAATATTGTCTTCAACAAAAGAAAAATGGATATCCACTTCCAGCTAACATTACAGACTCACACCTCATTTACAGGATGTGATACTGAAAATTTTTTCCGGGGGTAGATCTGGGGGTATTTTTTAAAATTTAAAATATTTTTATTCGCTATATCAATATATTATTGTTGACATTCGATTCCCGCCCCGGGCATCACATTTCCAAATAGTTCAATTTATAATTCTGCCTTGTGTTAACTTATCAAGCATATTACAAGGTTCTGTTGTGGGCACACCTCTGGCCTGATCATGAACACTGCGAATCACTCAACCCAAGAGCTTCTCGCATTTCGGGACCGCCAGGCTCCAGCCTGGCTTTTCTGGGACCGCCAGGTGCCTGCCTGGCCTTCTTCGGATCGCCAGGTGCCACCCTGGCATTCTCCCTGGGATCGCCAGGTGCCACCCTGGCTCTTCTGGGATCGCCAGGTGCCGCCCTGGCCTTCTCCCTGGGATCGCCAGGTGCCGCCCTGGCCTTCTCCCTGGGATCGCCAGGTGCCGCCCTGGCTCTTCTTCAGTTCTTCCTCATCCATTCTTAGCTTCCACTTCCGAATCCTCTTCCCGGTATAGGCCTTCCAGGTCGCTACAATCTTACTCAAAGGCCATTCGTTTATAGGTTCGATCAACACATGTGCTGAATGGTCAGGCCGGGGTCGAAATGGGGAAGATAGTTGCGGGAATGCCAGCCTTGAGAGAATGAGGTTGGAGGTGGCGGGGAAGAAGATGAAAAGCCAGGGTGGCACCTGGCGATCCTAGAAGAGCCAGGCATGCGCCTGGCCAATAATTAAGGATTGACAACCACAATGCATTTTAGTAATTTATTTATCATCCTGCTGAATAAAACCAGACAGAAATCAGGACTCAAGAGACATTATGGCTGACGAAAACAAAAAGCAGAACCAGCAGCAACCTGAGCCTTCCTTGACCTTGAACAAGGAGACAATGGATGTTCTGGTGGCCAATATTATCCCCACGTCCAAGTACTTCGAGGCCCGGTTCGACCACATGCAGGGCCAGATTACCGAATTGAAAGAAGGCATGAACCGCCGATTCGAGCAGGTGGACAAGCGGTTCGAGCAGGTGGACAAGCGGTTCGAGCAGGTGGATAAGCGGTTCGAGCAGGTGGATAAACGATTCGCGCAAATAGATCAGCGATTCGCGCAGATAGATCAGCGATTTGCGCAGATAGATCAGCGATTTGCGCAGGTGGACAAGCGATTCGATCAGATAGACCAGCGATTCGCGCAAGTGGACCAGCGGTTCGAGCATGTCGACAGGCGATTTGAGGATATGCAAGGCCAGCTCCAAGAGCTGAAACAGGATATGGACAGACGATTTGAACAGGTCATGGGTGCCATTGGCAGTTTGGGTGACAAACTGGAACACCGGGACGAGAACCAGCGGCACTTTACCTTGCGCATGTTCACTATAGCCATCACCATATCCGTCATGGGTGTTCTGGGAGTCTTTCTCAAATCACTTCATTTGTTCTGATAGAGGCCTATCAGTAGCCATATCTATGGATTCCCCGTTCTTTCTGTTGGCCCTCTCCCTCGGGTTATGCTTGGGAGCAGTCTTTGACCGAATTGCTTTAGGGGTCGGACTGGCCTTCTTACGAAGAGGGCTGGGTTGCTCCGTAAGCCGTCCGGCACTCACTTGCTATTTGAACGTCATTGCAAAAAGTACAAATGAACGTTTTGCAAGTGAGTGCCGGACTGGCATGCTGCGAAGAGGGCATGCACATTCAAGCGGGAAGTGAGTGCCAGACCAGCCCTACCAGAAAAAATCCAGCAGTGACCTCCCTCTACGTTGGCGTTTCCCTTAATGATCCCTGGGGGCGAAGCCATCATCTGCGTCATAATATCTGGGATTGAACCGCTCCGACACCGGATACAAAGTATAACTCCCTGATTCACTGTCTTTCCTGACCGAAACATTCCCGGCCGTGTACACATAGCCCAGAATATCCTCATTTCGACCTTTGTCCCCAGAGATCAATGCCCACAGCTTGATCTGCGGGTCGCGCAGCTCCCGCATCCTGGTCAACAGATCAGTCAATTGCTCTTTGCCATCCACTTCCTTCCAGCCCCTGGCCAATCGAATCTCCGCATCCCCATGTTCAGGAATGAACAGAACGGCCGCGGGATTAAATACAGGTCCGGAATAATAGACGTCGTATTCCTGGACCTTGGAAACGACCCTGTCCAGACTGACAGCTTGCCCTGTGCTGGAAGGTAGGACCTGCGAAGATGGCCCCAGGCCGGCGCAGGCTGTGAGCATGCCGGTCAGAATCAATAGAGCAAGTGGTATTATCAATTCATTGAAACGTCGCATAACCGGTCTCCTTATGATGGTGGTCAATGAAGCATTCTGCAATTCATATAATTCCGGTGCTGGAAAGGTCAATTCAGGATTACCTGCGGCAGGAAAAACCCGAGCCTGGTTGGCCAGCTCCCAAAATGGATGGCTGCCTCGGATAATGAAGAGATGATGAGGGCTGGGGTGCTCCGTAAGCCGTCCGGCACTCACTTGCAGTTTGAACGTCACTGCAAAGTACAAAAGATCACTTTCCAAGTTAGTGCCGGACTGGCATCTTCTCAAGAAAGCCTGGCCCGGCACTCACTTCCAGGATATGCTATTGTTCTTAGCATTAACATTCCAGTGGGAAGTGAGTGCCGGGTCGGCCTTCGCAAGAACCACGACCTGGGTTGCTCCGTAGGCCGGCCTTCTCCGAAGGCCTGGCCTTCTGCGAAGAGGGCTGGTCCTCGGAGAGGACCGCCCTACGAAAGAACCACGGGCTGGGGTGCTCCGTAGGCCGGCCTTCTCCGAAGGCCTGGCCTTCTTACGAAGAGGGCTGGTCCTCGGAGAGGACCGCCCCCTACGAAAGAACCACGGGCTGGGGTGCTCCGTAAGCCGGCCTTCTCCGAAGGCCTGGCGGCTTTAGAGAAAGCCCAGGTTATGACCCGGCTGATCAAATTCATCCAAACCCCGGATAGAGGAGAAACTTGCTGGCTAAAAATATAATTTTTTGTACGGTAAAAATTTTTGTATTTTGGGCCAATTTTTGCTTGCATTTTTTTGAACTCTTGATTATAAAAAAAGTCAGCCGTGCAATGCAGGTGAGCATGCCTACGGCCTTCAGGTGGCAGAAGTGTTTTGAGGAAGGTTATAAGGAAGGAAACGCACAAGGAGGAAGGATTATGAAGAAATTACTTGTAGGCGCATTCGCAGCTATGTTTTTGCTCTGCAGCGCAGCCCAAGTCATGGCTGTCGAGCTGAGTTCTTATGGCTATATGCGCATCACCGGTCAGTGGTTGGACAACGGGTATTTCGTCGAAAAAGGTGAATCAACCCCTAACGATTTCGCTATTGCTCAGCGGGCCCGGACCTATTTTGACTTTACGGTCAATGAAAACCTCAAGGCCACAGTGGGCCTGGAGTGGGACAGTGACTGGGGTTCAAAAGAAGATACCAGCCCCGGTGTCGGCCCTGATTTTAGAAACAGCGGTCTGGTCCTTGGCGGCGACCAAAACATGATCGAGACCAAGCACTTGTACTTGGACTTCACTTTTCCGGGTACCCAGGTTGCAGTTCGGGGCGGGCAATATTGGGTAGAGTTGCCTTCCAACTTAGGCTCCAGCATCCTGGGCGGAGATATGCCGGCTCTGTCCATCAACTTACCCATCAATGACCAGTCCAGCCTGACCGTGGGCTGGACCCGGCCCTATGACCTGGGTGCGTTTGGCTCAGGCTTAACCGGGGATGAACAGGACATCCTTTTTGCTTCTTTGCCCTTGGGCGCCGATGGCTTCAGCATCACTCCCTTCGGAGCTTACGGCTTTATGGGTGATGGCAGCACATTTGCCGCTGAAGGTCAGTCGATAGGCTATGCCGGCGCTACCAGCCTGGGTTATGCCGGAACAAGCATGGCTCCTTTCGGTGATGACGTGGACGCCTATTGGTTGGGCTTGAGTGGTGATATGAGCATGATGGATCCCTTTGTCCTCAAGTACGATGTCAACTACGGAAACATGGAAGGCGATGATGCGGAAACCAGCGGCTGGTACGCCGACCTTATTGCCGAACTTAATATGGACATGATGACTCCGCAGCTGTATGGATTTTACGGTTCCGGCGATGACTATGACGATGTCGCGAACGATGACGAAGGCGGCCGGATGCCGGTTTACTTCACCGAATCATTTTCTCCCACCGCTTTGGCCCATGCCGGTTGCTGTGTAGCCGGCACTGTGCGAGACGGTCAGTTCAGCTATCACGGGGCCGGCCTGTGGAGCGTTGGTTTCGCCCTGCGGAACATCAAATTCTCCGACAAGATCAGTGCCATGGCCCAGATCGCCTACTCCGAAGGCACCAATGACAAGGAAATGGCTTCCATATATGGATCTCCCTACAACAACCAGCTGACCGACGAAGACAGCTCTATTGAGTTCGGTGGCGAGTTGCAGTACTACCTGTATGAGAATCTGCGGGCAGTGGCTGAAGCCGGCTACATCGCCCTGGATATGGACGAGGATGTCTGGGGTACGGACTATGAAGACATGAGCCGTGTGGCCCTCAGTCTGGACTACAGCTGGTAAGACAGTTTAGCTGCCACCTGACGTGAGAAAAAAAGCCGGGGTTTTGCCCCGGCTTTTTTTTGTAGGCCGTCCTTCTCCGAAGGGCTGGCCATCTTAACAAGAGGGCAGGGCCTCGGAGAGGACCGGCCTACCGGAAAGACCACGGACCGGGGTTGTACCACGTAGGCCACCCTTCTCCGAAGGGTAGGCTTTCTCCCCAAGAGGCCTGGCCCTCGGAGAGGACCGGCCTACGAAAAAACCACAGCCTGGGTTACTCCGTAGGCCGTCCTTCTCCGAAGGGCTGGCAGGTTTTCCAAGAGGCCTGGCCCTCGGAGAGGGCCGGCCTACGAAAGAACCAAGGCCCGGGTTATACCGTAACCCGTCCGGCACTCACTTGCTATTTGAACGTCATTGCAAAAAATACAAAAAAACGCTTTGCAAGTGAGTGCCGGACGGGCATCTTCTCAAAACGGAGAACATGATGCTGAAGCCACAAACGATACGTTTCTGGCGCGGGCAGCTCCCGCACTGGGAGGTGGCGGATGCCGATTATTTTATTACCCTCCGTTTAGCAGGCTCCCTTCCCCAGGCCCTTAAGGAAGAGCTTCAGCAAATCATTCACAATGTCGGAATAAATGATGTGCAGAACAAATCCAGGAAATACTTCGTGCACATGGAGGCCTGGCTGGACAATGACCGGAGGACAAATATATTAACTGATAAAACGGTTGCAGATATCATTACCCTTGCCTTTGCAGAATACGAGTTCAGATCCATCTGGAAAGTTCACAGCTATGTCATTATGCCCAACCATCTGCACTGGTTTTTCAGGCCGGTAGATCGGTCCATGTCTGATTGCATCTCTCATTTCAAGCGTTTTACGGCCAGAAAGATCAACGACCAGTTAGGAACTGAAGGAAAGAGGTTTTGGCAGCGGGAATGGTTCGATCATTGGTCCCGGACGTCGGAAGAGAGTGAGAAAATTATCCAGTATATTTGGAATAACCCTGTAAAGGCGGGCTTGGTGGCCAGGGCCGAGGACTGGACGTATATGAAGTAGATGGGCTGGTCCTCGGAGAGGACCGCCCTACGAAAAAACCACAGCCTGGGTTGCTCCGTAAGCCGTCCGGCACTCACTTGCTATTTGAACGTCATTGCAAAAAGTACAAATGAACGTTTTGCAAGTGAGTGCCGGACTGGCATGCTGCGAAGAGGGCTGGTCCTCGGAGAGGACCGCCCTACGAAAAAACCACAGCCTGGGTTGCTCCAAGGCCGCCCTTCTCCGCAGGGTTGGCATCTTCTCAAGAAAGCCTGACCCGGCACTCACTTCCAGGATATGCTATTGTTCTTAGCATTAACATTCCAGTTGGAAGTGAGTGCCGGGTCGGCCTACGCAAGAACCACGACCTGGGTTGGTTGCTCCGGTAGACCGTTATTCTTTCTCCCCTTCTTGAGCAATATTCAAAGCATAGGCCAGGACAATAGTCTTTCTCTTCCCGGTTCCAAAGGCCCCGGGATGAGTATTCACGCACACGTACAAATCGTCCTGCCCGTCATTGTTGGGATCGCCTATGCCGTAATCGACCACGGTCCCCTTGATGGTCCGCGTCTTCCACACTGTATTCAGCCCCACCCCGTCCCAGTTCAGGTAGTGAATCCGCCCCTGGGGAAAATGTCGGTAGCGGGGAAAGAAGTCGGCAGCCACAGATTCGCTTTGATTGACCAGCAACTCAAATTGATCGTCTCCATCCAGATTGCTGACCAGCAACCTGGTGGGGATATAGTAGAACTGCTTGGGCAAATCGGCGGACCTGCTTTCGCCCATCCCGGGAACCACATTGCTCATTTCCAGGCCCAGGCCGGAGGCGCCGAAATTTTCATCCGTTCGATACTGGCGGTCGTTGGTTTTAGAATAAACCCGAAGGCGATCCTGGGGATCGGCTACAATGGTTTTATAGCCCCCATCTTTCAAGGGCAGATAGACGAAATTGAACACATTGGCTTCACTAGGGAGACTCAGTTTGTTGCCCAACTGGTAGGTGTCGTCCATCTTCACTGCTTCATGCACACTGGCGGCAAAAAGTCCTTGACGACCATGCTTCTGGGCTATCAGCCGGGGGGTAAAATTGGGAGGCAGATCAATCACATTGAAAAAGAGATCTATGTCCGCCTGCAAGACCTTAAACTTCTTGTCCCTAAATCCCAGGATATAAGAACGGGCTGTATCAGTAAATATTCCGGACACAACGATCTCCGAAAGCCTGTCCCGATCCATGTCCAAGGCGTTGATGTTCAACAGTTTGACCCGGTTGGGAACTTCAAAGGAGTCCAGTTTGACCAGCCTATGCTCCTTGTAAGTATAGGCTTCGACCCTATGCTCACTTAATAAGAAAATCTCCTGCTTACCGTCATTGTCCGCATCATCCACGATCATCCCGGTGCTGGTAAAAGACAGAGCCTGGCTTTGCCAACGCCCTTGATCCTGACCTGCTCCGGTCTGATATTCAAAGGAGGGATTGAGCCCGGACTGTCCACCGCTTTCCTGGCTGGTCATGCCCTCTTGCACAAATTGGGTATTCAATGTCTGGGCCGTTTGCTCTTCAGCCCGGGAGTCGGTTTTCTGTTCAGCCTCTGTTTGAAACATATCCGCATGGATGGAGTCTACCACATCTTCCAGAGCCGGAATGATGTCCGCCACTTTGGCGGATTGGGTGTAGGTGGCCATGGTATCCTCCCGGGCATCCAGGGAGGAAATATCCAGGCTGGCTGAATCACCTGTGATGGTCACGCTGCCCCAGAAAAGAGCATCGGCATCCAGGCCTTGCAAAACCCGCTCAGCCTCTTTTTGGGAACCTACCTGAGCAGAGGTCTTAAGCTCGCTTTCATCCTGCACCGGCTCCAAATGGCCTTCCCACGTCAGCCGCGAAGTGAGCATAGAGGCTATTCCCTGTTCCAGGTAGCGGTATTTTTCCGGACCGTGCACAATAATTGGTCGGACAGCAAAAGTTTTGGGCAGGTCTTGGGCCAGGCCCGGTCCGGCTGTAAACAGCAAAATCGCTCCAAGCGCGAAAACCGATTTTCTGAAGTTCATCTCTCCCCCAAAATAGTTGATGTCATTCCCCGGCCTCAAATCACTGCTCTCCGAGGGGCTGATCCGGCACTCACTTGCAATTGGAATATTCATGCATAGTACCATGATTAATACTGGAAGTGAGTGCCGGGCACGGCCCAGCACATTCCTCTATCATTCTCCCCCTTCAGAACCTGAACAGCGAGTTTACCGCCATTGCCCAGCTGCCCTTGTCTACTGGCTATGTCCTTTGACTGAAAACCCATCATTTTCCAGGGCGTTGACCATTTCCTGGACTGTCACCCGATTGTGGTCATATGTTATCTTAACCTTATGTCGAGTTGTATCAGCTTCAACCTTGTGCACTCCGTCCAGCCTTTTCAGGATATAACTTATCCTGCCTGCCGTGCCCGGTCAGCTGCAGGCCGGAACTTCCAAGGTGACCGTTGAGCTGCTCGTTGCAGACTGGTTGGTGCCTGTGGCGACACATGCGGACAAAGAAAAAAGAAAGAAGGACATCAGACACATGAACATAATACGTGAGGGCATATGAACTCCTTTGATGTGAGCGTTAAGTCAAGATTTAAAAACAAGACGCACCTTTTCTCATTCTGCTGACCAAAGCATACTGGTTGATCATAAACCTGTCCATGCCTTGACACTTGTCTACTGTAAGTTGATCTGGGGTTTTGGACATGGGTAAAACTTTCAGAATCCATTAAATCCCACATTTCGCTTGTTAGTTACTCTACATTCATTTTTTAGATATTTTGAGCATTTTTGAGCTTTTTTGAGCTATTTCAAAGTTAATGGTAATAATTGGCTCTAAATCTGTTTAAAACAGAATATGACTTAAATATGTCCCGGGACAAACTTTTTGTTTTTGTGTAGGCTTTGCTCCAAAAAAGGAGTTTAGCCTATGACTGATAATGTACTTCAAGACGTCGAAACCCAAGGGATCACATTTGCACCCATTTTGAAACATTTCTTTCATCTATGCCGAATCGAAGAGATCATTGACCAATCAGTCAATATGGATCCCAGACGAAAAATCTTGACCCATGGCCAAGCCTCAGTGGCTATGATCACCGCCATCTTGTTTCAGGTGATGCAACTCTATAGAATATGCGAATTTGCCAACAAAACCACAGTATTGAGCGTCTTATTTCCTGACATCAAGCCAGAAGAATATTTTGATGATAGGCTGGCTGATACTCTGGATGCCTTGTTTCAATACGGCTTAGGAGATCTGGAGACACAAATCACCAAACACATGATCGAAACTTTCGGCATCCAAAACAACACCTGCCATAACGATACGACCACTGGCTCAACATATGGAAATTGTGCAAATAACAAGACTGATGAAAGTATCACTATCGATTTCGGGCACAGCAAAAAACACAGAAAAGATCTCAAGCAGTTTGTCTGGTCTCTTTCTGTGAGTAAAGACAGTGCATTCCCCCTTTTTCAAGAGGCCTACAGTGGCAACACAGCTGATGTGAGCACTTATGTCAAACAGTGGCAGAATCTGATCGATTTGCTCGGAGACACTGACTTTTTGTACGTCACGGATTCAAAGAACGTCTGCAAGGAAAACATGGCTTTTATCCATGACAACCATGGATTCTTTATCGCCCCGGTTCCGATGTATGAGATGTATAAACGAGTCTTCCACCAGGCCCTAAAGTATCACGACTGTGAAACGCTTTTGCCCTACAAGGATCAAATCAACCGAGCATTTGAAGTTCCGTTTACCTATACTTATGACAAGAAGGACTACACCTTCCGTTTCATCATTTTGTTTGATCAGGGACTTTTTGCAGCAAAAAAAGCAAACCTCATCACTCGATTGGACAAGACCGTTGAGGCCTTTACCGAACTGGATTCAAAGATCAACAGGTATCGGCTCAAAACCTACGAGAGTATTGATCAAGCCTGTGCGGATATCCTCAAGAAACAGAAGACTTCGGATTATTTCTGCTATACGATCATCAATGATCCCATTGTTACTTACAAAAATAAACACAGAGGACGTACCCCCAAAAACAAAGAGCCGGAAAAAGTCGCAGTCTTTACAGATCATTTCCGTATCGAACTGAGGCTCAATGAAGATGCCGTTGAAGAATCGATTGCTACTTGTGGATATTATCCCTTGATCACAAACAAATCCGAGCTGTCACTTAATGATGCCATGCTTGCTCATAAGGGGCAGTACAAGAGCGAGGCCATCAATCGCAGAGCCAAAAGTGAACTCAAACTTGAACCGATCTATCTCCATACTCCGGAGCGAATCCAGGCCATCCTGTTTCTCTTCAAGATTGCCCTGCAGATGACCGTGCTCATTGAACGAACAGCCAGGAAGAATATCGATAAACGAAACAGAGGCTTGGACGGATTCATGCCAAACCGTAAAGATGTCAGAAATCCCACAGCTGGCTACCTTCTCAAGGAATTCGAATACATGGTCAGCGGAAGAGTGGAGCTGCCTACAGGGGAGCGGCGTTATTTTGTTTCAAAGCTGAACCCTCTGCAAAAAGATATCCTCTCAATCCTGGGAATTCCTGAACATTGTTACAGCTATGAGTATATCTTCGGCCCTCCTCCTCTGTAGCCGTTTTCCCCTCGGCAATGGAAATTCGTCAACCTTTAACCTCAAACAAGCGAAATCAAGGTTAAATGTTTCGAGGAATATATTTTGCCGCCTTGAGGGGGAATAGAGCCGAGTAGGAGGTCATTGGAATCGAGCAAAGTTTGTAATTCCGAGCTGTTGCGCCTGATTTCAGCCAAATACTGCTTGACCCGGACCGCATCCACTTTCACGCCAGCACCTCGTGTATCAGCCCTTCGCATTCCCTCTGGGAATATACTGCGACATCAACATCATTGCCAATACCATCCTCAGCAATGGAGCCATACACATAGGCAAAGACAACCCGGTCGTCCTGGTTCAATTCCCGAATCACAACAGGGATAAGCTCTTTGCTGGCCTGCATTCCGGTCTCCGGATTCGTCTAAGTAAACTTAAGGACCCCGATCACCACCCCGGCCATGCTCACAGTCAAACCAAAGGACCAGATCATAAACCGGTCCATTCGTCTGGTCAGGGCTTCAAAACGAGCATCCATCTGTTCAAAGCGCTTATCCATCTGTTCAAAGCGCTTATCTACCTGCTCAAAACGCTTCTCCACCTGCTCGAAGCGCTTCTCCATGAGCTCAAAGCCCTGCTTCATCAGCTCCCGCTGATTTTTGAGTTCCTCCTCAACCCGGACAATGCGCTCCCGGATTTCGATTTCCCCCATGGGCACAAAGGAAGATCTCTCCTGTTCCGCCAGCCAGGAGCTTAAAATCTCTCGCACATGCTCTTCCATGGCCTGATAATCTTCTTTGGCCAGGGCCATAATCGGACCTCCGCAGGTTTTCTTAGAGCGTCAAAGGCAGCCCGCACTATCGAAATGGAAATGTAGATCTTGCCTTTTATGAACCCAAGTCAGTCATTTGCCGCAAAAAGACTGCAAATGCCTCCAGGTCAGTCCTGACCGATTCAAAGGTTATCCGCAACCCTGAAACTAAGGCCTCAATCCGCTCTGGTTGCAGATTGAAGCTGTACACATTGCGCAATACATGGCGAAAACGCAGATACTCGTCCAATCTGGAAACAGTGGTTTTAGAAAAAACCGCCGGCCTTACATCTGGGATTTCCAACTTCATCTGGTGCAGTAACTCTCGATGCCAATCTTTTCCCTGGGGTATACTTTCCTCCAAGCGGGAAGCAATAAAGGACATTATCCTTTCCAAACCACTGTACCAATCATGCAGACTGAGTGCGGCTGAATCAATATAAAAATCCTGATCCGCCGGATTCTGTTTGGCCGCGGACATGGCTCGTTCAGCCCTGTCGCAAATCGCCTCCAGGTCATCAAGCTCCTGCAGGATCCGACTGCTGACCAAAGCGTACCGACTGATCATATGTCCTGTCCGTGCCTTTGTATATGTTCCAACAGGGTCGATTTGACTGTGGCCATATCCACCAGGTTGACTTCAATCTCCGAGTCCAGGGAGGCCACGTCATTCATGGCTTGCAGAAAGTTTTCAGAGGTCAAACCCCAGGCGGCGATATCCACATCAGACCAAAGGGTAAACGTATCCGGCTGAGTCAAGGATCCGAAAAGGACAACCCGTTGGACACGGTACTTGTCCCGCAAAATCCCAGCCGCCTCTTGGGCCAGGGACTGGGCGCGCTGGATCCGCTTCTCCAGGGCCAGCCTTCTGTTTTCCTCCCGCTTCCGGGCAGCCGCAAGGTAATGCCTGACTTCCTCGGCTGTGAGTTGATCGGCGGTTTTGGACATTGCTTCGGCCAGATTTATACCTGGAGGGTTCACGGTTCCAGATTCACGGTTCTAAGATGCAAGTGCAAAAGGTCGAGTTACATCCGCTAGAAGTCAAAGGCCAGAAATCAGAGGTCATTAAAAACAGAAAGTTATAATTATTCAGGTAAATTTTATAACCCCAATCACCACCCCGGCCATGCTCACTGTCACACCAAAGGACCAGATCATAAACCGGTCCATTCGTTTGGTCAGGGCTTCAAAACGAGCATCCATCTGTTCAAAGCGCTTATCTACCTGCTCAAAACGCTTGTCAATCTGCTCAAGGCGCTTCTCAATCTGCTCAAAGCCCTGCTTCATCAGTTCCCGCTGATTTTTGAGCTCCTCCTCCACCCGGACGATGCGCTCCCGGATTTCGATCTCCCCCATGGGCACAAACGAAGACTTCTCCTGTTCCGCCAACCAGGAGCTCAAAAAATTGCGCATATAATCTTCCATGGCCTGATAATCTTCTTGGGCCAGGGTCATATAACAACTTCCCAGCAACGGGTCTTATAAGTTCCGTCCCGATGAGACGCAGTACCAGTGTCCCTCAGCTGCCATCTCCTTGGCTTGGATCAAAACCTCGTCGGATATTTCTATAGTCGTTTTCATAGACAGAGCTTAAAGCCATGTGTATTTGCTGTCAATGCGCCTTTCCGCGTCTTCAGCGTATTCCACAGGCAAATCCTTCCGGAAGAGCTGATACAGCTCTTAGCTTTACGTACCAAGCTCACAGCGAAAAGTTGCTTTACGATCAGTTACGATAATATTTTGAACATATCCATTTGTTTTCGCTGATCTCTCGCATGAAATTAGCTTTTAACTTGAAGAAGCCGGCCCTTCGGAGAAGGGCGGCTTACGCAGCAACCACGGCCTGTGGTCCTTTGTAGGGCGGACCTCTCCGAGGGCCTGCCTCTTTGCCAGTTTCATACTGGATCAAACTGGCGGCCGCAGTCAGAGGCGGAGCTGACCCCCTGACCTCTGGCGAGTGCAAAAACAGTTTTACACTCGCATCTACCAAGCTCACAGCAACCCATGGTGCTTCATCTTGGTCCGCAGCTGTTTGCGGGAGATGCCCAAGCTGCGGGCGGCTGCGGACTGATTGGCCCCTTCCTGGTCCAGGGCCCGGGCAATGAGCCGCTTTTCAAAATCCAGGAGATTCAGACCGTCTTCTGTGTCCCTTTCCGTCTCCAGCTCAGCCAGCTTCGGCGGAAGACAATTCAAGGTAATCACATCTCCGGTGCATAAAACCACCCCCCGCTCAATGACGTTTTCCAGCTCCCGCACATTTCCCGGCCACGCGAAGAGCTCAAATACCTTCTGCACATCCCCAGTCACTCCCTGGATGGAACGCTGGTTCAAGCCATTGTACTTGTCCAGAAAGAAGTTGATGAGCAATGAGATGTCCTCCTTGCGCTCCCGCAGCGGGGGTATGTGAATGGTGATCACGTTTAAGCGGTAGAAGAGGTCCTCCCGCCATTCCCCGGCCCGAACCTCCTGCTCCAGGTCCTTATTGGTAGCGGCCAGGATGCGCACATCCACCTTGCGCTGCTTGGTCCCGCCCACGCGCACGAATTCCTTTTCCTGCAGAAAGCGAAGCAGTTTCTTTTGCAAGACCAGGGGCAGTTCCCCCACCTCGTCCAAAAACAGGGTCCCCCCGTGGGCCATCTCGATTTGACCCTTCTTGGATTCCGTGGCCCCGGTAAAGGCCCCTTTGGCATAGCCGAAGAGTTCGGACTCCAGGAGATTCTCCGGAATAGAGGCACAGTCGATGGTCACAAATGGCCTTTCCCCGCTGGAGCCGGAGTAGTGGATGGCCCTGGCCACCAGCTCTTTTCCGGTCCCGGTTTCTCCAGTGATCAGGATATTGGATCCATAGTCAGCCACCTTCTCCACCAGGTTGAAGATCTCCTGCATGGCCTTGCTCTTACCGACCATGGATCCCAGGCTGTAGCGGTCTTTGAGCTCTTTTTTCAGGGCCGTGTTTTCTTCCTGCAGGCTGCTCCTTTCCAGGGCATTTTTGATCAGCAGCAAAAGCTCATCGTTGTTTACCGGCTTGGCCAGATAGTTGTAGGCCCCCAGCTGCATGGCCTGCACCGCGCCCTCGATGCTCCCGAATGCGGTGATCATGATCACCGGCAGCCTGGGCCAACAGGTCTTCACCCCTTCCAGGAGTTCCAGGCCGCTCTTGCCTGGAAGCTTAAGGTCGGTGACCAAAAGGTCCACTTCCGAGGCCTTGAGTACCGGCCAGGCCGCTTCCGCGCTCTCGGCCGTGAGTACGGTGTAGCCCGCACCCTTGAGCACGGAGGACAGCACTTTGCGGATGTTTTTTTCGTCGTCGACCAGGAGGATGGTAATGTCGGTAGAGATCATGGTGGTAATTGGAAAACCCCGGTTTGCACGGCAATTTTGTTCTCAGGTGTAAGGTGCCAGAAGTGTTCAGGTTGCTGTTATTCAGATACAGAGCAAAGCAACTCAAATTGTTGACAATAAGAAGCAGAACCCAAAAGCCCTGCCCTCTTCGAAGAAGCCTGCCCTTGGGGTCAAGGGCGGCCTTGTATGCAGCAACCACGGCCTACCGCACAGGCAGCAAAATAGTAAAAGTACTTCCCTGGCCTTCAACACTCTCCACCTGGATGGATCCGCCCAGGTCCCGGATGTTTTGCTCGGCAATAGCCAGGCCAAGGCCGGAGCCGCGCACCTTGGTGGTAAAAAAGGGCTTGAACAGGTTGTCCAGGGCCTCCTGGCTCATGCCGCACCCGCTGTCCGCAACCTCCAGCCGGACCTGTCCGTTGTCCTGACCGGTGCGGACCTGAATGTGTCCCCCGGCCGGGGTGGCCTGGGCGGCATTGATCAATATATTTAACAGGGCCTGCTTGATTTTGGCAGCATCGAATTTGAACGGCCGCAGACCGGGACCCGGCTGAAAGTCCAGGCTTACCCCCTGGTCCACAACCTCCTGCTCCACCAGGCTGACCGTGTTTTTGACCACCTCGTGGAGGTCGCTATGCACAAGATGGGGCTGAGTCGGTTTGGAAAAGTTCAGAAAATTGGTCACGATATCGCTTAAGCGTTGGCTTTCCTCCTCAATAATCTGCAAAAACTCACGCAGGATCTGTCCCTGGAAGTTGGAGCGCAGATAATGGGCCGCTCCAATGATGGAGTTCAGAGGGTTCTTGACTTCATGGGCCACCTGAGCGGACATCTGGCCCAAAAGGGACAAGCGTTCCATGCGGCTTTTTTCCAGGTTGGCCTGTTCCAGCTTGCGAATGTTTTGGCGCAGATCCTGGACCATTTGATTAAAAGCCAGGTTCAGCTCTCCGATCTCATCCCCGGCACTTTGAGTATATACGGCGCAATCCAGGCAGTTTTTATACTGTTCCAGAAACCTATTGGCAACGGTCCAGCATTTGGTCTGCCCATGGGCCGGGCACTGGGTGTGTTCACAGCTTAAAAATTCCGAACATACCGGCATCCTGCCCTCGGGAATAGAGACGGTGAAGTCCCCCAACTGCACCTGGCGCATTTTGTCCCGCAGGAAACGCAGGCGTTTGGTGAGCAAGGCGGCCAACAGGAAGGAGGTGATAAAGGCTAAAATAAATAGACCGCTGGAGACCATGAATAGCTTGGTTCGAAGCTCATGCAGGCCTGAAGCCACTTTGGCCTCGTCCTTGAGCTTGTTCACCCCTAGAACGCACCATCCCAGGTGTTCTTCCCGGATATTGACCGGGATGATGTATTTTTTGAGTCTGGCCGACTCCTCCTCCACCTCTTGGATCTGAGTTTCTTCCTTACTCTGCCCCAAACGCCGCTTCCCCAGCTGGGTTCGGTCGGTATGGGCCACAATCCGGTTGTCCCCATCCAGCACCAGAACATACGCGGCATCAATGGTTTCCTGTACCGAACGTACCAAGCGGTCCAATTGCTGGAGGTTGCGCAGGAGCAGGCCGTCAGCCGCCTCGGAAGCCATGCTCCGAGCCAGGCTCAAATTGCGCTCCTCCATGTTATCCATGAGCTCCCGCTCCTGAAAGGTGTGGATCAAAACCCCAAAGCAGATCAGGATGACCGCAATATTGGTCAAAATGGCCAGAGTAAACTTATAGCGCAATTTCAGGCGGCCGAGGAAAAAGCTGCTCATTGAAACTCCACTTGTTCCTGCAAGGCAGACAGTTTCTTCTCTTCAGGCTGAGTAAAGCCCTCCACCCCCACGTTGTGCAACAGCTCAGTATCCTGCAGGGAGATCAATGCTTCTTGGACCAATCCGGCCAGCTCATTATCCGTATGTGCGTGCACAGCCACAGGCCAGTTGGGATAATAGGGCGTTCTGGCCACCACCCGGATTTGATCCATGTCCAAAAGATCCTGGACCACCCCCAGGGCGGATTCGCGCATAAAACCCACCTCCACCTCGCCTTTATACACAGCCAGGGCAACCTCTTCGTGCCTTTTGCCCTCCACAAGCTCCGCTTGGTCCTCAATCTCTATCCCTTGGCCCCGCAGAAAAAGCTTTTGAAACCTGTACCCCCCGGCCGATTTGTGGGAGACGATCATTATCCGCTTTCCGGGCAGATCATGAATATCTCGGACCGCACTGTCGTGCCTGGTGATAATCACTCCCCGAAATGTGCTGCGGGGTTCATCTGGCTCCTTGCTTACGGTCAGGGCCAGAGACCTCACATATCCCTCCCTGGCCAAAAGAAGGTACACGTAAGGATTCTGATAGGCGAAATCCACCTCCCCGGCCCGAACCAGGCTCACAAACTCCTCAAAGTCCTTGGGGATAACCAGCCGAAAGTCCCGGCCGGTCTTTTGGGATAGGTAGGCGGCCAAGGGGGTGAAGCGTTTGTTCAGGGTAATGGCAGAATACAAGGGCAACAGCCCGAATTTGACCGTGCCTGGAGGGTAGGTCAGATAATCCTGGCCGGTAATGTTTTTGAGCATGATGCGCACGATATTATATTCCCGGTCCCGGACCGGACCAAAGGACAACCGTTCCTGGCCCAGGGGACAATCCTGCAACAGGGCCTTGCGGATACTCTCCACTGCAGCCCGATTCACATGCGGTGCAGCGCAAATAATAAACTGGGGGATCTCTTCCGAAGCTTTCAAAATCCGTAAGCCCTCCGCAGCATACTTCTCATACACATCCATGCTTACGGCCCCCACATCGTGATCCCCGACCAATACGCTGAGGGCGATCTCATCCTCATTGGGCAAGGTACTGACTTGTGCCAAATCGGACAAGGTCAGATCCACCTGATGCAAAAGGGACAAGGGAATGAGGTGAGTGGCTGAAGAACCGGGCCGCCCCAGAGCCAGGCTGGCCCCCCGGATGTCGGCCAGCTTGCCCCAGTGCGAGTCATCCTTGACCACCAGGGCTGACTTGTACGTGTCCCGACCCCCGCGTTGCAGCTTGACAATGGGCTGGACCTGATACTTGTCCTTTATTTCACAATACAGGGCAGGGTCCATGTAGGCCAAATCCCAGGGATTGTAGCGGAGGGCGTCTACTGCGGCCCGGGCATCGTGACCCAATTTCAAATTCACAGCCCGGTCCAGGCGTTTTTCCAGGCAATTTTTGAGAGGCAGAAACTGGCGGAACATGGCTGTTTCCCTCTCCACAGGGACGATCAGGAACTCCAGAGGGTCGCCTGTTTCGGCCTGTGCTGCCGGTGGGCATAAAGCTGTAAAGGAAAGATAAAGAGTAAGAGCAAGGCACAGAGCAGAATAAAAAAAGTATTTTTTGAACATGTCATTCCAATTTGTAATAAAGGTTATCATTCATGCTGAAGAAGATGCCAGCCCTTGGGGGCAAGGGCGGCCTTGCAGTAACCACGGCCTGTGGTTCTTTGTAGGGCGGGCCCAATACTCACTAGATTTTGTTCTGTGCGGTGACTTTCCAACTGTAAGTGAGTGCCTACTGTTCCATTTGGGACAAGCAGAACTGGATTATTGTCCCAAATGGAACAACACTTTGGCAACCTATTTTGTAACATTTTGTTTTTTCGAGCCATATTTTCTTGGCAAGCTTATTGCTTGGAGATGACAATACATTTTCCCCAGTTTGTGAAGGAATGAAATAATCTTAAGGAGGAGTTCTTCATGCACCGTCGTTTATCATCCTGTACCACTGTTCTGGCCTTCATTGCCCTGGTCCTGGTCCTAGTCCTGGCCGGCTCTGCGCCCGCCTGGTCGGCAGTCCAAGCCGAGTTGGACTCCACATCCCTGAACGTCGGGGACCGGGTCACGGTTTCCGGAACGATCGAGCCGGGCCAGGACTTGTATGTGTCCATCGCCTCCCAGAACATGTTCGCCCCCCAGGATGCCAAGGGGGTCAACGAAGTTAAATCCTTTAAACGGGCGGCTGAAGACAATCCTTTCAACATGGATACTACGGTTCCCCATCTCTTTTATATCCTGACCAACAATCCGGATGAGTTCGGCAGCATCACCAAGAAGCGCTTTGGTGGACCGTCCTTTGCCAGCGGAATCTACAGCACGACCATGTTCAATCTCAAGGACTACGATGAACTGTCATCTGAAGCCACGTCCGTTCTCGGTCCCATTACTTCCCAGCCGGAATGGGCCTTCTTCCGTTACAATCATGAAAATGATTACGGGATCAATACAGTGACCAAGGAGCGCACCCAGGTGGGCAAGGTGACCATCTTCGCCCGCAGCGTGCTCACCGACTATGAAAAGTCCGGCAACTACTGGGACGAAGGAACCGTGGTCGAGCTGGACAAGGAGACCGGGGATTTTACCGCCTCTTTCAAGTCCTTCCGCCACTCCCCTCCGGACACCAACTTCAACGTATATGTCAACGGCCAGGAAATCGGATCTTACACCTTGGCCGGCAAGGGCTTCTGGCTGGACCTGGGCGGGCGGTATATGAATCCATTGTGGATCATCCTGGGGGCCATCCTGGTCGGGGCCTTTTTCTCCCTGATCGGGGCGGCCGGAGGTATGCTCATGGCCGCCTACCAGGTTATGGTAGTCAACACCATGGGTCCGGTGGGCGTCAATGCGGCCAACGTTTTGCGGCCCTCAAACGTGGCCCTGACCCTGTTTTCCCCCTTAGGATCCTTTTATCGTTACGCCATAAAGGAACGCCGGGTGGCCTGGCCGGTGGGCCTGTCCTTCGGCGTGGGCATCCTCATCGGCTCCATCTGGCTGGGCAAGTATGTGACCGCCTTTCTGCCCCTGGCCAGCTACAAGGAATGGCTGGCCGTACTCGTGGTCCTCATGGGCATCCGCACCTTGTATGAGCTGACTCCCAAGGTCATGGAAAAGCGCAAGAACATCAAGGCCATGACCAAGAAGTTCAATGAAGAGGTCCAAAAGGCCAAGGCCGAGGGCCGGGCGGCTCAAATGGGGCACATAGAGCCGGTCAAGAGCGGACTGATCGACTATCAGTTCAAATTCTGGGGCGAAGATTTCAAGATCAATCCATTGCTGTTCGGAATCATCGGCCTGGGTATCGGCATTGTGGCCCGCTGCTTCGGCATCGGCGGCGGTTTTCTCCTGGTGCCCATCATGACCATGGTCGGCGGCCTGCCCATGTACGTGGCCGTGCCTGTGGGTCTGGTTGGAACCTGTTTTTCCAGTATCGGGTCCTTTATCGGGTACCTCTTAAACGGCTACCTGCCCGATCTGTGGATCGCCATCTCCATCATCATCGGCGGGTTCGTGGGCGGCACCATCGGCAGCCGATTGCAGAGCATGTTCACGGAAAAGCAGCTTAAGTGGACCCTGGCCATTGTCCTCTTCTTCCTGTTCTTCCGTTTCTTCAAGATTGAGATTTGGATCTAATTTCAGCTTTGCCTCCGGCAAATCTGAAATATTTTTTGCCCCCAAGCGGGCCAAAAAAAAAGTTTGCCGGATTTATCTGTAGAAAGCTCTTCAAGTGATAATAACAAATAACTTCTCAATCAGTCCTGGCAGGGCTGAATGTCAGGACTGATTGAGAATACACAACAAAAATTTACTGTGCTTTCAAAAGCGCTCTCCGAGGTAAGATATGGATACCTTGTGGCTTCTTATTCTTCAGGCTACACAGGCTGTTATGTCCGCCCTGGACACGGTTTTGGCCCCGGTCAACGCTGTGCACCCAGTGCTGAGTATCATGCTTTTGGCCCTGTGCACTCTAATTTTAACCCGATTTCTGCGCAAGCATATTGTCACCAAACGCTACCTGCGCCTTCAAAAGGAGTTCCACCACTGGTACCAAGTGCGGGAGGAGGCTCTTAATGCCCATTCCGATCCGCAGAAAGCCAAAAGCCTGGCCCAAAACATTGATAAGGCCACCCTGAACAAGGTATACTATGACTATTTCTTTGAGGGCCTGCTCTTGAACCTGGTCACCACTTATCTGCCTATCTTGTGTGTGGCCGGGTATATCAACGAGACCTTCAAGCCGGAGCGGATGGAGCAAATGATCGGCCACCAATCCCTGCTTGTTTTGGCCAGTCCCAACAGTGTGGCCATCAGCCCCTTAGCTTGGTTTATGCTCTGCCTGGTTGGGTTTTGGCTGGGTAAGATCATCTTGACCAAAATCCAGGTCCAGATTCGAAACCGGCAGGCTGGACAACAGGCAGTATGAGCTTAAAGCTGACTACGCCAGCAACCCAATTGGTTCCTGGTTCACGGTTCACAGTTCACGGTTAAGAAAACGAGAGAGAAATAAGCTCACTGGAGTCTGTATGAGCCCCTATGTGCAATTTGCCGTCGACTGGGTGCAGATCAAACTTCCCCATTCATCAGCCCTCATCTCAGGAATACTGGTAGGTATCTTTGGCCTGCTCAGCCTGAGCTTTTTGGCCTGGGCTCTGGCTCCGGCTTCCATGGTTACCTGGCTTCCTGTGATCCTGTTTTTTTGTGCCGCCAATGCTGGATACAGGCTGACCCAAAAGCGAGTTGCCGAATCAGATTCCAGGTTGCGGCCATATCTGGCCTTGCTGGCCATACTTACCTTTGGTGTGGCTGCCACGGCCCAAATAGGCATCGACACCCAGATATTCCACTCTGCTCCCTCGAGTATGAGTCTGATGATTCTCGGCCTTTGCGCGGTGATCGGAACATGGGCCGGGTCGCGCCTTCGATTTTCCTATGAACAACTGCAGACCCAGACAAGTTAATGTTGACAACCCTTGGCAACCTAGATGCGTGTGCGAAATCTGTATATGCACTCGCCAGAGGTCAGAGATCAGAAGTCAGAGATCAGAAGCCAGAGGTCAGAAGTCAGAGGTCAGTAAAAACAAAAGATTATGGCTTCAAATTTTATCGCAAATGAACGTAAAGCGATTTTTTGCAGTTCCGTCAACCTCGTATCTTGGCACACTTAAATGCCGCAAAAGGAACCCTCCCCTGGCCCCTCCCTCCCGCCTGGAGGACAGGCGGCAAGGAGGGGAATCAGAAAAGAAATAGACCTTTCCAGCTATGTGGCGATACATATTTGACTAGACACAGGCACTTCAAAGCACCCAATTGCAGACCTTAAGGAGTAAATACCATGGATAAAACCCTGCAACAGTCACGAGCCAAAAGGTACCAGTTTTTATCCACCCTTTTTCGGGATGAGATTTCTTTGGACCTGATCAAAGCCATGCAGCAGGAAGACTTTCTCAAACCCTTCAATGAAGCGGTTCAGGGCTGCGGATATGTGGATCTGATCAGCGGAGCCGAGGTCATGTCCAAGTACCTGCAAAGCAAGGACCCGCAAACTGCTTACGAGGAACTGCGCTTTGACTATGCCGAGCTGTTCCTCAACGCCGGCCCCAACCCTGTTTTCCCCTATGAGTCGGTCCATGTCAGCGGAGAGCCGGTGGTCATGCAGCAGCCTGTCTTCGAACTGCGGGAGTTTTTTTGTCAGGCTGGTCTGCACCCCTCTTCAGACTTTCCAGATTTGGAAGAACATATCGCAGTCCAGATGGAATTTTTGCGTCACCTGCTGGAAAAAGGAGATATCAAAGAATACGAGAACTTTTTTAAGACCAAATACTCCAAATGGGTGGTTCCTTTTTGCGATCAGCTGGCGGCCGCTTCCTCCACTGATTTTTATCAGGGTTTGGCTCACTTCACCCGCGGGGCCATAATGTGTGAAAATATGCGCCTGGAGGGCCACACCAAGGGCGAAGAAACCACGACCATTATGGTCACTGCAGTGGATGCCCTGAATCTGGATTCCGGGTATGCCACCCTGGCCCAGGGGGCCAAAGAGCCGGAAGGGGAAAAGAAAATCGCTACCCATTGCTATACCTGCGGTGCCCTGTGCGGAATGACGGCCAAGGTCAAGGACGGAGTGCTCACCGGGAACACCGGCCTGCCTGGAGATCCCAAAGGGGACGGCAAGCTTTGTCCCAAAGGGGGCAACGCGGCCAAGCATCTCTACTCCCCGTATCGGCTGAAAACCCCTTTGATCAAGCAAAAAGGCCGCTTTCGCAAGGCCTCCTGGGACGAGGCCCTGGATCGGGTGGTCCAAGGGATCCAAGGCATGGAAGTGGATAAATTGGCCTATTTCCGAGGCAACGACTTTGTGAACTGGATCCACGAGGCCCTGTTCGACCATCTGGGCTGTCCCAAAGGCACTCACCGCCCTATGTGCGACAACTCCAACCGCATGGCCAACGAACATAACTTGAACGACAAGCGGCCCTGGATCAATTACCAGGAGTCGGACTACATCCTGCACTTCGGGATGAATGAACTGGCCACCTCCTACGGCCAGCGGAAAACTGCTGAGCTGAAAAAAGCCCTCAAGCGCGGTACCAAGCTGGTGATCTTTGACCCCCGGCGCTCGGAAACGGCCCGGGAAGCCACGGAATGGATTCCCATCAAGCCGGCCACTGACGGAGCTGTAGCCATGGCCATGGCCTATGTGATCATTTCTGAAGATCTTTATGACCACGACTTTGTGGAGCAATGGACCCATGGCTTTGAAGCCTTCAAAAAGAGGGTCTTGGGGCAGGAAGACGGGGTTGCCCGGACTCCGGAGTGGGCGGAAGAAATCAGCGGGGTCCCGGCATTGACAATAACCCGAATCGCCCGTGAATTCGCCATGTCCGAGGCCAAAGGGTGCATCTCCTGGGGCGGCCTGGCTCAGGTACCCAACGGTATGTACTCCACAGCGGCCATTCAAGCCTTAAACGCTCTGTGTGGAACTTTCGACGCCCCTGGAGGTCCCTCCCTGCCCTTTAAGCGCAAGCTGAAATCAGCCTGGGGTCAGGGACAGGAGAAGCCGGCAGCCACATCCGCGCCCAAAATCAATTCCTTTGACATGTGGAATGGATGGGCCCCGGCCTATATACTGCAAGACGTCCAGGCCGGTCGGATTAAGGGCTTGATAAATTATTACGGCGACCCGGTCCTGTCCTGGGGCAATCAGGAAGCCACCACCCAGGCCATTCAGGAAATGGACTTCACGGTCTCTATCGAGGCCTTTATGAGCAATACGGCCCTGCTCTGCGATGTGGTTCTGCCGGACGCCACCTGGCTGGAGCAGTCCTTTGTCAAGAACGAGTGGCTCTACGAGGCCATGCTCATGTACTTTGCCCAGGTTGTTCCCCCCATGTATAATACCAAGCCCATGTGGGAAATTACCAAGGAACTGGCAGTGCGCCTGGGCCTGGGGCAATACTTTCCCTGGCAGTCCATCGAAGAGGCGGAGCGAAACCAGCTGGCCGGAACCGAATGGTCCTACGATGAGCTCGTATCCAATGGCTTTATCATTACCGATCAGGCCGAGTACTATAAATACAAAAAATGGGGCTCCATCAATCCCCCGGAAGGCTACGGTTCTTCAGGGACAACCAAGACCGGAAAGTACAACTTCCTCAACCCGGTGGCTGAAGAAAAAGGGGTTGATCCCCTGCCGGACCATAAGGAGCCAGATACCGAAATCCAGGCAGACCAGGAGTATCCTTTCATTTTCGGTAACTTCAGGGTCTTTGAACATGAACACTGCTCCACGTTCTCCAATTACGGCCTGATGAAAATGAAAGGCAAAAATACTTTGTGGATCAATGCCCTGGACGCCAAAAAGCTGGGTATAACCAGCGGAGACAAGGTCCGCCTCGAGTCTCCCTGGGGCAAGGTGGAGCTGGAAGCCAATCCTACCTGGGCCATTACCCAGGGAGTCCTTGGTTCTGAGGGAGGATTTGGACATGTGCGCGGCCTGGAAGGAGATCCCAAATATCCTCAGTTCGGTGGATGTAATCCTCCCGGAATTCAGAAGCCAAATACTACGGAAAAAGCCGGGGGCACTCCACTTATGAAGTACATCAAAACCCGGGTGGTCAAAAAGGCGGCCTAAGGCTTCGCATTTTAGTGTCTTATCCTCGAAACCCTGTCATAAAAAACAAGAAAATGGGTTTCTCTAAAGCAGTTCAAGGGCTTAGCGGATAAGGTTCACGGTTCTGGGTTCACGGTTCACGGTTCACGGTTTGAAGAGGAAGAAATTGAGAATTAAAGCTTTGGTGAATGTAATGAACTTTTTTTTCTTAACCGTGAACCGTGAACCTGGAACCTTTTGGTTGCGGGCTTAGCCAGCATTGGTTATTATGCACACTCTCTCTTACCAAAACCACCTCAAGATGCTGCTCCTGGGGCTGTTTGTTTGTCTTCTTTTTGCAACCTCCTGCGAGCAAGGAGAGCCGCACATTGAAGTGGATTTGACCAAACGCATCAAGATCCAGTCCCAAAAGGACCTTGATTCTCTGACCTACGCCTACCTGCCCCAGTATTCGCACCGGGTATCCTTTGCCCGCCATCACCGCATCGTTCAATACCTTTCAGACCAGACCGGACTTCCTATCCGCCAGGTCTTTCCGGATTCATTCGCCCAGCATGTGCAGATGGTCGGGGAGGGCAAAATAGACATATCTTACTCCAACCCATTGGTTTATACTCAGATCGCCGATCGCTTCCAGGCCCGGGCCGTGGCCCGGACTGTAGAGCAGGACGGGACCTCCAC
Organism: Desulfovermiculus sp.; assembly: GCA_034521385.1. GTDB lineage: Bacteria > Desulfobacterota > Desulfovibrionia > Desulfovibrionales > Desulfothermaceae > Desulfovermiculus. Next base: position 180,057 of record JAXHMO010000022.1, on the reverse strand, counting down.
CTTCCGGGGCCACATCATCTGCCGGGCGGACAACAAAGCCATCCAGACCATCCAGGATTGCCGGGACAAACGATGGATCGCCGTCTCCCCCACCTCAGCCGGGGGCTACCTCTTTGCCCTGGCTTTTTTCCAACAACACGGGCTGAACAAAGACGATTTTCAGCGCATTGTCTTCTCTCCCGGACCGGGGGGCAAACAGGAGAAGGTCGTTCAATCCGTGTACCTGGGGGAAAACGATATTGGCTCCATTCGGGAAGGAACCCTTGAGCTTGTGGAGGATAGAATAGATCTCTCAGCTATCCGCGTCCTGGCCACCACCAAACGCTATCCCGGCTGGGTGTTTGCCATACGCCATGGCTTGGACCAAACGGCCAGGGACAAAATCACCCAGGCCCTGTGCTCCCTGGACCGAGACCAGCCAGAGAAAAAAGAGATTCTGACCCAGGCCCATATCCAGCGCATCATCCCGGCCAAGGACCATGAATTCGATCCCATCCGCAGACTGGCTGAACAGACCGGGGTGCCCTGGCGTGACTAGATATCGCTTCTCTCTCTTCCGCCTGCGATTTAAAACCAAGCTCAACCTGGGCCTGTTTACAGTCATTCTCATTCTCGGCCTGGCCCTGGGGCTGATCACCACCTATATCGCGGCCACCGGTCTGATTCAGGAGAACAAGGACCGGGCCTTTGCTCTGGCCTCCAGCCTGGCCTACAGGTCGGAGGAACCCCTTTTGGCCCGCGACTTTCTGCGTCTGAAAAGCCTGGTGGATGAAATTCGGGTCGGCAATGAAGACGTTATGTACACCTTTATTGCCGACAGTTCCCACCAGGTTCTGGTCCATTCTTTTGATCAAGGATTTCCCCAGGATCTCCTCCATGTCCATCCCCAAGAGGTCAAAGAGAAAAAGGTCCGCTTGGTGAACACCAACAAAGGCACAGTGTACGACATTGCCCAGCCCATTACCATCAGTAACAACCAGGTCGGTCTGGTCCGCCTTGGCTTGCACCGCAAACGGCTGGAAACCATGATTGAGCGGCTGCGGTTGACCATATTCGGGCTGACTGCAGGGATGATTGTATTGGCTTTTGGGGCTGCTTCCTGGTTCTCCAACCGCTTTACCGCCCGGATCAAGGGCCTGACTGAATGTGCCACAGAAATGATCAAGGGCAACCTGGAAGTCCACTCCGCTCCTGAGCTGGGCAGAAACTGCTGGGAAATCACCGGGTGCCAGGCCACCGATTGTCCGGCCTACGGAGATACCCGCAGACGCTGCTGGTATGTAAGCGGCACCTTATGCCCCATCTATCATCCGGAACACGCACATCGAAACATGGACGCCTGTCGGGAGTGTCCGGTATATACCCACAACGTGGGGGATGAGATCCAGGAATTGGCCGAGGCCTTTGACTATATGGCCATGACCTTGAATGAGCGGATCCAGGAGCTTTCGGCCACAGAGGATGAACTGTCCAGACAGAAGGAGCTCTTGCAGACAGTTCTGGATGTCACTCCGGACATGATCGCCTTTCAGGATCGGAATTTGACCTATCGGGTGGCCAACAAGGCCTTCTGCTCTTACTTCCGGCTCAGTGACTCGGACATCATCGGCAAGACGGACAGCGATATCTTCAGCGAATACCAGGCCGACCAGAATTATCACGAGGATATGCAGATCCTGCAAACCGGACAATCTTTGTCCAAAGAGATCAGTGTGCGACAGGGAGACACCTCAACCTGGTTTCACATCGTCAAAGTTCCGGTCTACGATCAGGGCCAGATTTCCGGGCTGCTGTTAGCTGCCCGGGATATCACCGTCATCAAGCAATATCAGGAACGGCTCATCCATTCCCAAAAAATGGAGGATCTGGGCCGTCTGGCCGGGGGAGTGGCCCACGAGATCAATACTCCCTTGGGCATTATCCTGGGCTACGTGCAGATGCTCCTGGAGGATGTGGACCAGGATTCTCAAATAGCCAAGGACCTTCAGACCATAGAAAAGCAAACCAAGATCTGCAGCAATATTGTTTCCGATCTGCTTGGATTCTCTCGACAGTCCCAGACGGATAAAGGAGATGTCGATATCCATGAGTCCATTCGGGAGGTCATCTCTCTGGTCGAACATACCTTCAGTCTGAGCCGGGTGCAGATCATCACTGACTTTGACCCCAATATTCCGGAAATTGAGGGAGACAAGGACCGGCTGAAGCAGGTATGGATGAATCTGTTGAATAACGCCTTTGACGCGGTGGAAAGCGACGGCTCCATCCGGATCTCAACCAAGCTTTGCGCCCACAGAAGACGGGTGGCCATCACCGTGGCTGACACTGGGACCGGGATCAAGCAGGAGGTGCTGGACAAGATCTTTGATCCCTTTTTCTCCACCAAGCCCGTAGGCAAAGGCACTGGACTGGGTCTGTCCGTGACCTTTGGAATCATCAAGGATCACGGGGGCCGGATCAATGTCCTCAGCCCGGCCCCCAAGGGATACCTAACCGAGCTGGAAGACAGTGCAACCGGGCCGGGCACGGTCTTTCTGATCGAGCTGCCCTTGTGGGAGATGGCCTTGCCGGATGAAGAATGTGAGGAGCTGGTTCATACCAAGGGGTAGGGATGGGGCAAAGTGAAGATGGTCTTCCTTGGGGCAAGGGCGGCCTTGTACAACCCGGCCCGTGGTCTTTTGGTCAGTTTATAATTAATCAGAATAGTGCTTTGACATATTTCGAGTATCATAAAAAAAGAACCCTCCCCTGACCCCTCCCTCCCGCCTGGAAGACAGGCGGCAAGGAGGGGAATCAGAATAGAAATGGACTTCTCATTGTATAGGACGATATAGATTGCCCGCCACTCACTTGCAGTATGAATCTCCCAGTAAAGCACATAGCTTGAGTCCTGCAAGTGAATGCCGGGTCGGGCAATGACGGAGAGGGGGTCCACAAATTTTTATGAAACCTTCTACACCCAAAGGAGGAGGACATGGCCAATATTATAGTCTTGGATGATGTCCTTGATGCCGGGGAGATGATCAAGAGGATCCTGGAACGTAAAGGGCACTCGGTCGATGTGTTTACTGAAGAACACGAGGCCCTGGAGTATGTGCAAAAAAACGCTGTGCACTTGGCTATTCTGGATATCAAGCTGAAAAAAATGAGCGGAGTGGATGTATTAAAAGAATTGCGTCAGGTCTCCCCGCAGACCGGGGTCCTTATGCTCACTGGCTACCCAACTCTGGAGACTGCCCGGGAGGCGCTGAACCTGGGGGCCAAAGAGTATCTGGTCAAGCCCATAGACAAAAATGAGCTGGAGGAAAAAGTGGCCGCTGTCTGTGAACAAATGGAGCAATCGTGAGGACCGTAGCTTCACGAGAGACTGCAGCAGGACGGGAGCCCCTGTCCCCTGCTCAAAGGACTTTGGCCGGTGCCAAGCACTTCGTGCAGAATGTGACCTATCAACTTTTTCATCCCGGCCAGCTGGTCCAGAAAAAGTACTCCGCCTTTGAACAGCTGCGGCACATGGATGTGCAGGCTTTGGAGATCATTTCCAGGCTGGAGGAGATCTGGCAACGCCGGCTGCCCTGCGATCTCGAACATATCAAAGAACTTTGCGCCCGGCTCAGCGCCCAAACCCAGGACCTGACAGACTGCTTACGCGCCTTCCACCCTGTGCGTTACTCTTTGCTGGGCAACTATCAGCAAAAATATGCCTTTTATGTTCGCTTGGCCTTGATGGAGCAAAATCCGCCTGCTGATCCGCCTTATGTCCAGTCTTTGCGTGAAACCCTGACCGAGGATCTGGCCGGGGGAAAGGGAGCGGCTTTGTCTGTGGTCCACTCCCAAATCAACCTACCTGTTCCCCCGGGAGTGGTCATCACCACCCGGGCCTTTCACCGCTTCCTGGCCCATAATAATCTGCGGCCCTTCATAGACCGGGAGCTGGCCCACCTCGGCCCTGAGGCAGAGCAGGAATACGCCGAGGTCAGCCACCGCATACAGGAAAAAATACTCCAGGCCGCGCTACCGGCTGATGTTTGCCAAGCTGTTGAATCCGCTTTTCCAGCCCAGGGCCTGGACAAAGCTTTTTTGGCCGTGCGCAGCAGCGCCGTGGCTGAAGACGCCCAATCTTCCTTCGCCGGGCAATACGAAAGCCTGCTTAATATTTCTCCCCAGGACTGGAAGCAGGCCTATCTTTCTGTCCTGGCCAGCAAGTATTCGGCCCATGCCCTGTACTATCGGGTCCGGCAGGGTTATACCGACCGCCAAACCCCTATGGCCGTGGTGGTCATGCCCATGCTTGAGCCTTTGGTCAGCGGTATTATGTACACCAGACGGGAGCACGATCCTACCTGCATGGATGTGTACATGGTCCAGGGCAGTGGACAAGAGCTGGCAGCGGGCTCCAGCTACCAGGCCCGGGTCGTTTTCAGCAGCCGGGAAGACCAATGGATTGTGGAACAGGACGGGGACTTTCTTTTGGATCAAGCCACATTACATCAGCTGTTTCAGGCCGGACTGAACCTGGACCAGGCCTTTGCCTCGGCCCAGGATGTGGAATGGGTTTTGGAGGCCGGCCAGCGTCTGTTCATTGTCCAGTCCCGCCCCTTGCACTTCTACCCCCCCCAGACTCCGGCTGAGCCCCAAGAATATACCGGCCCTGTCCTGGCCCGGGGCCAATGGGTCAGTTCCGGGCGGGCCACCGGGGAGATATACCACCTGGACAGCCAGAGATCTCCTTTTCAAGTACCCCCTGGATGCATTCTTGTTGTCCACACCTTGCCCCCGGAATTGACCCCGGCCCTGGATCGGGTTCGGGCTGTAGTGGCCGCACAAGGCAGCCCGGCCTGTCATTTCGCCTCTGTGGCCCGGGAAGCCAGGATCCCGGTATTATGCAATGTCAGTGGACTGGAAGACATTGAACAGGACAGTGTGGTTAGTGTGGATGCCGATCAGGGTCTGATCCTGCCTGGAGCTGTCTTTTCCTTTCCTTCCCCGGAGCCCGCTCAATTACAGAGCCGACAATCCGAAGTCCAAGCCCGGCTGGAAAAAGCCTTACCCTCCATTGCTGCTTTGAATCTGCGCGATCCCAGCACGGATGATTTCAGCATCCAGGGTTGCAAAAGCCTGCACGACATTGTCCGTTTTGCCCATGAATCAGGGGTTCGGGAGATGTTTTCCCTGGTCGGACGGCGAGGGCTGAACCGATTTGGGGCCAAACGGCTGGAGTCTGAGCTGCCCATGGTCATGCACGTCTTGGATGTCGGCAGCGGCTTGCACCCAGGGACCGGGAAGAGCAAGGTCATTGGAGTGGATCAAATCCGAAGCCAGCCCATGCTCAGCCTATGGGCCGGTCTTTCTTCACCCGGGGTGGAGTGGGATCCATCTATATTGCATTACGACTGGGATGCCTATTATAAAAGCAGTGCCAGTTTCACAAACGTGGAAAAATCCACGCAATTTAGTAGCTATGCCATTGTGGCCCAGGATTATGTGCATGCAATGCTCCGCTTCGGCTATCACTTTGCAGTGGTGGATGCCACGGTCTGTGAAACGGTGGAGCACAACTATGTGCACTTCAGCTTCAAGGGGGGTGGGGGGCAGGATATGCAGCGCCTGCATCGACTGCAGATCATCGCTGCCGTCCTGGAAAAACATGACTTTCGTTTGCAGCTTACAGCTGATATGCTCGAGGCTTGGTTTGATCGCCAAAACCGGGAAGAGAGCTTTCGTAACCTGGAAGTCCTGGGCTTTGTCCTGGGGAAAACTGTGCTCCTGGATATGCGCATTGAGTCTGAGGAAAAAGTGCAGGAGCTGGCCTCTGAAATCTTGGACCAAATCTATGATTTTCTCCCTGTTCAAACGCCTGACCGATAAAAAAGGCCCGGTGTACCCCTTGAATTGGGTCACCCCCCATTTGGCTGTGGGACACGCCCCCATGTCCTATGCTGAGCTGCACAGCATTCGGCAACAATCCATTCAGGCCATTATGAACCTGTGCCTGGAAATCGAAGACCTGGTGCAAGTGGAGCAGGAACAGGGCTTTGAAGTCTACTCCCTGCCCATTCCCAACGAGCAGGCCCCGGATATGGATGAGCTGGAAAAGGCCCTGGATTGGTTAGACGAAGCGATATATCTGGGCAAAAAGGTCCTGGTCCATTGCCGACATGGCATTGGCCGCACCGGGACAGTGGTCTATTCTTATCTCTTGCGCAAGGGACTGGGGGCCAAACGGGCCAGGCGGGTTATGAACGGCTTTCGGGCCCAACCTACAGAACACGCCCAAAAACGGCTGTTGCGCTTCCTGGGACAAAAGGAAGGGGTGCTGACTGTTGGGCAGCCCTGCCTGCTCCCGGAAAATGATGAGCAGCTCAGTCCACTGACTCAAAGGGTTCTCACCCTTCTGGACCAACTGGAGGTCCAGATTCCGGAAGATGTGCCCCGCTGCGGGCGGGACCATGTCCAATGTTGCTATGGTCTGGTCCAGGTCAGCCTGGCCGAAGCGGTAATAATTCAAAAAAAGATGAACAGCAGCCTGAGCAGCGCCCAGCGGGAGGAATGTATCAATAAAGCCAATCTCGGGTCTGCCGTCCTCCAGACTTTATCCGATGAAATCCAAGACTCCGAAGACCTCCCCCTGAACGACCTCTTTGCCCAAACCAAGGCTGCCTGCCCTTTGCTCAAAGACAATGCCTGCTTACTCTATGCCGTACGGCCAGTTCAATGTCGATTGAGCGATCTTTCCTCAAACACTTTGGATCCGGAAACACTTCAGGAATTCGAGAACCTTTCCGCCCAGATTATGGCCCAGTACACTGGAGGGGAGAGCAAGCCCCCCCCGCCCGAGTTCTCCCTGTTCAGCGTCATTTCCGGAAAGTTCTGCCAGCAGTTTTTCCACCTCCTGGCCCAGGATCTGGGGGCATAAGGGAGAGATCAGAGGTCAGCTTTGCCTCCGGCAAATCTGACATAATTTTTGCCCCAAAGCGGGCAAAAAAAGGGAAATTTGCCGGATTGATCGAGGATGAAACTGACAAAGAGGGGCAGGGCCCGGCTCGCAGGTAGGCCCCCCTTGCTCCCAAGGGCTGGCTCTCTTTTCTTCGTTCCCAGGGTCCTCCCTGGGAATGTTTTCTCTTGTGGCTCCGGCCACCTTCTTTATCGTTCCCACGCTCTGCGGGGGATCTGTTTTGACCGCTCCTGCGGTCTCTTTGTGGACGCCGGAGCGTCCAGTGGGATTCCCACGCAGAGCGTGGGAACGATAAGAGATGATTTTGAATGGACATTCAATATCATTTTAAGTCCCGTGCTCATGCCCGCAGTTTTTGCAGGACCTGCTCCCCGGCAATGGCCATGGGCTCCATGCTCGGCTCTGAGGAGCAGTCCGGGTTGCCCGCGCACATCAGGGTGGTCACGTCGGCCACAGTCTTACCGCCCAGAATCAATGCATTGACTGTATCGATCTCCTTGACCGGGCCTTCACTGTCACTGATAATCTGGCCTCCCAAAAGCTTTTGGGAGTCCCGGTCAAAGACCAGCTTGATCTGCCAGGGCTTAACCCCGGGGATCATGGCATGCTTGCTCCGGGATTGAACCGTGGCGCTTACCGGCGAGTAGCCTTCGCTCCGGGCCATGCTTTCGGTCATCCCGGTGGCGGCGATGTATTTGTCAAAAAGCTTCACTGCACTGGCCCCCAAGACCCCAGGAAAAGGAAAGTCATACCCGGCCAGGCGCTTGGCCACATACCGGCCTTGAATGACCGCCGGAACCCGCAACTGAGTAGGTGCCGGCTTGCGGGTAATATAATGCACATTGGTGATGCAGTCTCCTCCAGCCAGGATGTCCGGATCGGAGGTCTGCAAATACTCGTCGACCTGGATGCCGAATGGTCCCATCTCAAGCCCGGCCTGCTCTGCCAAGTGGACATTGGGACGGGCCCCGACATTGAGAAAGACCATATCCGCATCCACTCTGTGGCCGCTGGAGAGCTCAACCCCGGTAACTTTTCCATCCCGGCCCACGATCTTTTCCACTTTCTGGCCCATACGCATGGAGATGCCCTTGTCTCCCAAATAATCCTGGATCATCTGCCCCATTTCCGGATCCAGCATCAAGGGCAAGGGCTGCTCCAGGAACTCGACGACCTCGATTGTGTACTCTTGGGGATTGGATTCCAGGAGCAAGGCGCTTGTTTCCAGGCTGATAAATCCGGATCCAACCATGACCAGCTTTTTGGGCTGGCTTTCTCGCATAAAGTCCCGGATTTTTTCTGCATCGGACAATGAACGTAAGGTAAAGACTCCTTGGAGATCTCGACCTTCAAGAGGAGGGACGATGGGTTCGGATCCAGTGGACAAGATCAACTTGTCATAGGCCAGGACTTTACCTTGAGCAGTTCTGACCTGTTTGTGTTTTGCATCCACCTCTTCCACCCGATCAATATGCATATGGATGCCATTGTCCGCAAACATCTTATCCTGATTGACAATAGACTGCCCAGAGGCCAGACCGGCCACTACATGGGGCAATGCTCACCTGACGATAAACCTGTTTTCTGCCCGGAGCAGGGTCACATTGACCTCAGGCATGAGCTTCTTGGCCAGCATGGCCGCCGGTCCGCCTACGCCCCCGCAACCGACAATGACCAACTCTTGTCCTGGATTCATAGTCTCCCTCCTATGTTCTGGAGTGAATGGAAAAAAGACTGTTCCGAAAACTGAAGGTCTGAATGCTCTGCACATCCCAGATCCATATCTTGATAGATTGGGTGTACCATAAATAAACACTCACGCCAAAGGTATAAGCGCCTAACAGCCCTGAAAAATCACGGGGATGGGGCAATCAGAAGTGCAGGTGTTTGGGCGTGCGGGGAAAGGGAAGGACATCACGGATATTGTGCACCCCGGTAATGAACATGAGCAGACGCTCAAAACCCAGACCGAATCCGGAATGGGGCACAGTGCCGAAACGACGAAGGTCCAGGTACCAGCTGTACTCCTGGGTATTCAGTCCCATGGATTGCATTCTGGCCTCCAGCTCATCCAGCCGTTCTTCCCGCTGGCTGCCCCCGACGATTTCTCCTACCCGGGGCAGAAGGACGTCCATAGCGCCCACGGTTTCCCGGTCCTCGTTTATGCGCATATAAAAGGGCTTAATGGCTTGGGGATAGTCGTAGACAATGACCGGGCGTTGAAAGTGTTTCTCCACCAGAAAGCGTTCATGCTCGGTCTGCAGATCCTGCCCATACGCTGGTTCAAACTCAAACCTCTTCTTGCGGTGGACTTTTTGCAGAATTGATACCGCTTCAGCATAGGGCAGGCGGACAAAGGGACCGGCAGTGACCAGATCCAGGGTGTCGCTTAAATCCTTGTCCACAAAACGGGAGAAGAGTTCCAGGTCCTGAGCACACTCCGTGCGAATGTGCCGGATACAGGAAGTGATTAAATCCTCGGCCAGATCCATGTCCTCGTCCAGATCGGCAAAGGCCATTTCCGGCTCCACCATCCAGAACTCGGCCGCGTGCCTGGGGGTGTTGGAGTTTTCGGCCCGAAATGTGGGACCGAAGGTGTACACATTGCCCAGGGCGCAGGCCAGGACCTCGGCAGTGAGCTGACCGGAGACCGTGAGATAGGCCTTTTGCCCGAAAAAGTCCTGATCCTCCCGCTCCTCCCGGGGAGGCAGACGGTCCAGATCCAGGGCGGTGACTCGAAAGAGCTCCCCGGCCCCTTCGCAGTCCAGTCCGGTAATGATCGGGCTGTGGACGTACAGAAAGGATCGCTGATGGAAAAAGGAATGGATGGCCCAGGCCAGTTCAGACCGCATGCGGTACAAGGCCCCGTACTTGTTGGTCCGGGCCCGGATCTGGGGAATGGTGCGCAGAAACTCGTCGGAATGACGTTTTTTCTGTAAAGGGTAGGTCTCAGGATCAGCCGGGCCCAGGATATCGATTGTCTCGGCCCTGAGCTCCCAGCGCTGCCCCTGGCCCGGGGACTCGGTCAGGCTTCCCTGCAGGCTGACCGCTGCCCCGGTATGCATGCTTTCCAAAAGCTGGGCCCCGGGGATATGGTGGTCGACGATGGCTTGCAGGTTTTTGAGGCAGGATCCGTCGTTGATTTCCAGAAAAGAAAAGCCCTTGGAGTCACGCTTGGTGCGGACCCAGCCCTTGATCAAAATATCGTCCCTTGGGCCTTCGGCCTGCAAGGCATCCCAAACCCTTGTCCGGCGCATGGTCTTTGTCTCCGGTAGAAAGCTGTGGTGCAGAAAGGTCCAATGCTGGCTACGCCTGCAACCGAAAGGTTCCAGGTTCACGGTTTACGGTTAAGAAAAAAGAGTTCGTTCCACTCACCAAAGCTTTACTACTCAATTTCTTCCTCTTCAAACCGTGAACCGTGAACCCAGAACCTTATCCGCCAAGACCTTGAACTGCTTCAGAGAACCCCATTTTCTTGTTTTTTATGACAGAGTTTCGAGTATAAGGCGCCTATAGAGCCTTGCCTATGCGTTGCAGGGCCTCCTCCACATTCTCCCGGCTGTTAAAGGCGCTGATGCGGATGAAGTTCTCCCCGCAACGACCAAACCCCACGCCCGGAGTGCAGACCACTCCGGCCTGGTTCAAGAGCTGGTCGAAAAACTCCCGGGAGCTGCGTCCCCCATCAATCCAGATGTACGGAGAGTTTTCCCCACCCACACAGGCAAAGCCCAGATTGGTCATGGCCTGTTTGATCATGGCTGCATTGGCCAGATAAAAATCAGTCAGTTCCTGGACTTGGGTCTGGCCCTCAGAAGTATACACCGCCTCGGCCGCCCGCTGCACTGGATAAGACACCCCGTTGAACTTGGTGCTCTGACGCCGAAACCACAGATCATGCAAAGAGGCCTGGGTGCCATCGGCGGTCCAGGCCCGACAGTCCCGAGGAACAACGGTATAGGCGCAGCGAGTACCTGTAAACCCGGCGGTCTTGGAAAAACTGCGGAACTCTACGGCAACTTTCTTGGCCCCGGGGATCTCGTAAATGGAATGGGGCAGGTCGTGGTCCTGGATGAAACATTCATACGCTGCATCAAAAAGGATCACAGCCTTATTTTCCCGGGCATAGTCCACCCATTTCTGGAGTTCGGGCTTGGAAATGGTTGCCCCAGTTGGGTTGTTGGGGAAACAGAGATATATGAGGTCCACCTGCTCCTGGGGCAAATCCGGTATGAATCCATTCTCCCGAGTGGACTCCAGATAGGTTACCCCCGGATACCGACCAGAGATAGCCTGCCCGGTCCGGCCGGCCATAACGTTGGTGTCCAGATAGACAGGATAGACCGGGTCAGGCAAGGCAACTTTGACCTCCTGGGCCAGGATCTCCTGAAAGTTACCGGTATCGCATTTGGCCCCGTCGCTGACAAAGATCTCATCCGGATCAATCTCCGCCCCCCGAGCCTGAAAATCGTGTTCAGCAATAGTCTGGCGCAGGAAAGCGTACCCCTGTTCCGGACCATATCCGTGAAAGGTCTCATCCGCAGCCATCTCGTCCACCGCCCGGTGCATGGCCTGGATGCAGGCAGCTGGAAGCCCCCGGGTCACATCCCCAATGCCCAGCTTGATTACCTTGGTTTGCGGATTGGCCGCCTGGTACTCCTCGACTCTCTTCTTTATTTCGGCAAACAGATAGGAGGCTTGCAGCTTTAAGTAGTGTTCATTGATTTTGATCATGGATGAAGGCTCGTCTGGAAATGGTTTCGGGTTTCAGGAGCCAGGCGTCAGCTTTGCCTCTGGCAAATCTGACATATTTTTGCCCCAAAGCGGGCAAAAAAAAGAAATTTGCCGGATTGATCAAGGATGAAACGTGGGGTTTCAGCCAGGGACGTGAGAGGCGCCCCCTCTTCGTTTCCAGGGTTTATCCAGTGAAATTTCTTCCATTCCCTGGGATCCTCTCACGCCTAGGCGTGAACGTCTTTTTCTTATGGCTCCGGCCATCTTCTTGTTATTTTATAAGGATACGCATAAATTTTGAAATAAGCTAACTTTACGTTTCATACGAGCTCCGCCTCTGGCGACGACCGTCAGAGGTGGAGCTCGTATGAAACAAGATTTTCTTCGAAGAGGGCCTGCCCTTCGGAGAAGGGCGGCCTACTGGGCCTAAGCTCTTCCGTACGGCGGGCTCGGCACTCACTTCCAGTTGGGAAGTCACTGCAAAGAACAAACCTCCATGCTAAAAGTGAGTGCCGGACCCTGCCCATTTCGGACCAGCTTCATCCTGTGATCAAACTGCCGGCCGCCGCCAGAGGCCCCGCTCGCATGAAACGAGATGTTATATTATTTAACTATTCTGTTGTAACATGCCGGGATAATGGGCGGATGGCCGGAACCATAAGAATAAGTCGTCCCCCGCCTGGAGCGCTTTTGCTTGCGTAAAGTCTGATCATCCTGATGTCTTCCATGCAAAAGCGCAAGCAATGCGGGCGGGCAGGGAGGATCCCGGTGAAATGGAAGAAATTTCGCTGGGAAAACCCTGGGAACGAAGAGTGAAGATGGCCTGCCATCTTAGTCAGTTTAATATCAAAATCAAACTGACGGCTTCTTACGAATAACCAATAACAGGCCGCCAGCGTCAAGGCTGACTTCTGGTCTCTGTCCTCTGTCTTCTGTCCTCTGTCTTCTGTCCTCTGTCCTCTGTCTTCTGTCTTCTGTCCTCTGTCTTCAGGCCGGCTGAGCAGCCTCTTCCTCCGGCTCTGCCTCCGGGGTGGGGCCGATGCCCAAAATCAAAGAACTGGCCACAAAGACTGAGGAATAGGTTCCCACCAGAACTCCAATAAGCAAGGCCAGAGCGAAATCGTGAATCACCCCACCGCCCAGGAGTAGCAAGGACAGAACGACCAGAATGGTGGTCCCGGAAGTGAGCAAGGTCCGGCTTAAGGTCTGGTTCACGCTTTTATTAATGGTTTGATACAGGGGCAAGACCTTTTTGGCCCGCAAGTTTTCTCTGATCCGATCGAAGATGACGATGGTATCGTTTAGCGAGTACCCAATAATGGTCAACAAAGCTGCAACAATGGTCAGATCGAACTCCTTGCCCAACAAGGAAAAAATCCCCACGGTGATGAATACGTCGTGGATAAGGGCCACTACCGCCCCCAGGGCGTAATTCAAGCGCAAATACCAACAAAGGCCCAAAGTGATGATCAAGGCGGCCAGGATGAGATAAACCAAGGGTACAGCCAAGAGACCCAGAACGTAAAGACCGGTGAGGAGTCCGGCAGCCATTATCCCGGCAGTCATCCATTTCTGTTCGAACCGGCCGGATATGTAGATGGAGATAAACAAGACTGCGTAGAACAGGGCCTGTAAGGCCTTGTTCTTCAGATCCGCACCCACTTTCGGTCCGACCATTTCCAGACGCTGGATGGTATGATTGACATCCATGCCCTGGGCCAGGGCCTTGTCCACCTGGGTACGCATCTCATCAGGCTTGGCACCTTCGGCAGAGATGCGCAGCAGATACTCATGCCCTGTTTCCAAACCCAACTGCTGAACCCGGATCTCCGGCAACTCACCTGTGCCCAAAGCTTTTTGCACCTCTGCGGCCTGGACATCCTGATCGAACTTGACTTGGATATTGATCCCCCCGGCAAAGTCGATCCCGTAATTCAGGCCCCCTTGCAGGGCAATGGCCCCAAGTCCCAAGAGCAAAACCAGCAATGAAGCGTACATGGCCAGTACCCGCTTGCCCATGAAATCGATATTGGTATCCGGCTTAACGATACGAAGGCCCATATGGCAAATTTCCCTGTTCAAATGTGCCTGTAGCACATTTGAAATGTTTTTTATGTCTTTATTTTCTTCACTTTACCTAGTTCATCGGTCAGGAAAGTTTATATCTACGGCTTGACTTTGGATTACAGGTTCAGGCTGGACCCCGGCTTGCGTTGTTTGAGCCACAGGTCGAAAAAGATCCTGGATATGAAAATAACCGTAAACATAGAGGCCATGACCCCGATGGACAGGGTAACGGCAAACCCCCGGATAGGGCCGGTTCCAAACTGATAGAGAATGATAGCGGCGATAATGGTGGTCACATTGGCGTCCACAATGGTCAGGGTGGAACGGGCGAACCCTTCGTCCACCGCTTTCATGGGGCTTAATCCCTTGCGCAGTTCCTCCCTGATACGTTCATAGATAAGGACGCTGGCGTCCACCGCCATTCCGATGAGCAAAATGATCCCGGCAATCCCCGGCAGGGTGAGGGTGGCCCCGAAACCAGCCAAAACGGCCACAAGGATGACGATGTTTAAGAACAGGAGGATGTCTGTAATCAATCCCCCGATCCTGTAATAGGCCAGCATGAACACGAGGACCAGGAGGCCTCCGACCAGAATAGACCGAATGCCCTGCTCAATGGATTGCTGACCCAGGGAGGCCCCGACGCTGCGTTCAGAAAGGATTTCCACAGGGGCGGGCAAAGAACCGGCCCGCAGAACGATGGCCAGATCATGGGCCTCTTCCATGCTGAACTGACCGGTAATGCTGGCCCGTCCACCGCCTATTTTCTCCTGGATAGTGGGTGCGGAATACACCTTGCCGTCCAGGACAATGGCCAAGCGTTCGTGGACATTATCTCCAGTCACCCGCTCAAAGATCCTGGCTCCCTGCCGGTCGAAGCTCAAAGCCACATAGGGCTGATTGAATTGGTCAAAGGCCACTTGGGCATCGGTAATGTACTCACCGCTTAAGAGGACGTTTTTCTTGAGCACAATGGGCTGCTCTGCATAGGATCCGTCCGGCTGCCGCTTTTGCAAATAGGCCAGTTCGCTCCCAGGGGGCACCACTCCTTGCTTGGCCTTATCCACATCCGCCTCGTCGTTCACCAACTTAAATTCCAGATGAGCTGTTCTTTGGATCAAATCCACAGCCCGTCCTGCATCTTCCAGCCCCGGGAGTTGAATCTGCAGACGATTGTCTTCCATCCTTCGGATATCCGGCTCAGTAACCCCGAACTGGTTGATCCGGTTGCGAATGACCTTCAACACCTGGTCGATGGTCATTTTGTGCAATTTGTCCCGATAATCCGAGGTCATGGCCAGTTGATATCTGACCTTGTTCTCCTCGGTCTCCTTGGACGTAATCCGCAATTGCTGAGAATAATATCTGTCAATGAGTTGGTCCAAAGCCTCGGTCTTGGAAGGATCCAAAAGGACGAACTCCAATGTGGAGTCTGGACCTACCCGGGGGGTTAAGACAATAATCTCCTCTTGCCGCGCCTCCGAGCGCAGTTCCCCCCCCATCCGGTCCAGGGTGTTATGCACAGCCGTCTGCATATCCACCCCCAGAATGAGATTGATACCCCCTTTCAAATCCAAACCAAGATTAACTTCCTTGTCCGGCAGGACCGCAGAAAGCGGACTTTTGTCCGGCAAAAGAGAGGGTAGGGCATAGATAAGGGCCAGGCCGAGAATCGCAACGGCCACCACAATTCGCCAACGCAAACCGGTCATAGAATATCCTTTAACTGTTCGAGCCGGGTGCCGGAATCCGTATGAGTTTTTTTCACCAGACTATTCTTCCGCCTTGGCCTTTTTCTCTTTCTTCCCCGAATCCACGACCTTTCTGTCAGTTATCGTGGCGATATATCCGCGATTGACCTTGACCTCCTGACCGTTGCCCAGGTCCAGGGTCAAGACGTCCTCATTGATGGCGCTAATCCGTCCATACAGGCCGCCTCCGGTGATGACCGAATCCCCCCGCTTGAGATTACTCAGCATCTCTTTATGTTCCTTAGCCTTTTTCTGTTGAGGCCGGATCAAAAGAAAATAAAAAATGACAAACAAAATAATCAAAGGCATAAAGGCAACCAAGGGATTTCCCTGTCCCCCGGCTCCGTTGGCCCCTTGGCCCATGGCATGGGCAACGCTTTCCATCAGCATACCGCCTCCTTCACAGACGTAAAAAATGGATGAACATACGCAACAGATGCAGGTCTGTACCTGCTAACTCCCTGTCCTGTCAAGTTTCTTACCTCTCACAGCACCTCTTTGCGCCGGGCATACTCGTTTTCCAATTCCCGGACCCTTTCTTTCTGGGCCGGGGTTTGGGCCAAATCACGGGCTTGTTCCAAATACCTGTCTGTTTCTTCCAGGCGATGGGCATACAACCTGGAATAGGCCAGGTGCAGATAGCCCAGGAAATGATCCCCGCTTTGCCCGACGATCCGGCCCAAGGTCCGGTGAACCCGCCAGTCTTCAGGCACGGACTTGAGTACCCGCTTGAGATCCTCTACCGCCTTGGTCCTGGACCCCATCTCGGCCAAAACCCGAGCCCGGTAATACCGAGCCAGATAATCCCCTGTATCCTTGTCCAGGGTGTGATCCAACAGAGATTGGGCCTTTTGATAATCCCCTTTTTGGAAGGCCAACCACCCCGCCTCTCGGAGCCATAGAGGGTGATCCCTGGTGCAGTCCAAGGCTTTTTGCATACTTTTTTCGGCCTGGCTCATCCTATTCAACCTGGCCAAGACAATCCCCTTGCCCAACAACTGCAGGCAGTCCAGTTCCTCGTCAGTCTTGTCCACTAAGGAGCTTTGTTCCGGGCTGGGGGTATATTTGGTGCCCAAGAGCATCTTGATCCGGGCGAAACCTTCCAGGTCGGGCCCAACCAAAGGCGGTTGGGACTGATAATGTTTGACCATGTCCTGAATAGAGCCGATTCGCTCATTGAGTCCGGGATGGGTGAGCATATAGGCCGGAGGATTCCTGCTCCCGCTTAAGCGCTTTTTTTCCAGCATATGCTGGAAGGTGCGCATCATGGCCTCGGGCTCATACCCGGCCTGAGTCAAAAAACGAAGGCCCATCCGGTCGGCCTCCCTTTCATCATCCCGGCTGAATTTCAAAGCCGCCGCCTGACCACCGGCCAGGGATCCCACGGCCAGGGCCTGACCCAAGGCCGAACCTCCTCCTCCCAGCAAGGCTCCGGCCAACACTCCGAGCAGCGTGCCTATGCTGATCATTTGGGACTGCTGAATATGCTGGGCCAGGTGCCGTTCAGTGACATGGGCCAGCTCGTGGGCGATAACCGCAGCCACTTCATCTTCCCGGTCCATGGCCAGGATAAGGCCGGAATTCACGAACACGTATCCGGCCGGAGCGGCAAAGGCGTTGATGGAGGGATCTAAAAGGACGTTGACCTGGAGGGGAAAAGGCTGCGGGGGCATAATCTGTTCAATGCGGTGCAGAATATCCTGGACGCATTGCTGGACATACGGATCCTTGACCAGGGGGAATTTGGCCTGCATCAAGATCTTGAACTTCTGGCCCAGTTCCGCTTCATCTTTGATCCCGAACTCCCCAAAGCCTAGGGCCAAACGAGGGGGTAAGACCAGGGATACAATGACCAGGATGCAAACCAGGAGATGCCAGCAGCGGGACACAATGGCTCCAGCCTACTTATTCATGATATCCAAAAATTCCTGATTGCTCTTGGTTCCCCGCATCTTGTCCAATAAGAACTCCATCCCGTCAATGGAATTCATGGAAGCCAGGAGTTTGCGCAGGATCCAAACCCGGTTCAGGACATCCGGAGCCAAGAGCAGCTCTTCCTTGCGGGTCCCGGATCTGGTCAGATCAATGGCCGGAAATACCCTCTTGTCGGCCAGGAACCGATCCAGATAAATCTCCATGTTCCCGGTTCCCTTGAACTCTTCAAAAATAACCTCGTCCATGCGCGAGCCGGTATCAATGAGGGCAGTGGCGATAATACTTAAGCTCCCGCCCTGCTCCACGTTTCGGGCCGCCCCAAAGAAACGCTTGGGCCGCTGCAGGGCATTGGCGTCCAACCCCCCGGACAGAACCCGCCCAGATGAAGGCGTGACGGCATTGTAAGCCCGCCCCAGTCGGGTGACGCTATCCAAAAGAATAATCACGTCCTTTTTGCGCTCCACCAAACGCTTGGCCTTTTCCAATACCATCTCCGCCACCTGCACGTGGCGCTGAGGGGGTTCGTCAAAGGTGGAGCTGACCACTTCCCCGGTCACCGTCCGCTCCATATCCGTGACCTCTTCCGGACGTTCGTCAATGAGCAATACGATGAGATAGGCGTCTGGATGATTGCTGTTGATGGAATTGGCCACCGTCTGCATAAGCACGGTCTTTCCGGTCCTGGGCGGAGCAACAAACAGTCCCCGCTGGCCTTTGCCGATGGGGGTGAGCAGATCAATGATCCGGGAGGAATAATTCTCCGCCCCGTTCTCGATGACAAACCGCTCGTCTGGATAGACTGGAGTCAAATTATCGAACAGCACGAGACGCTTGGATTGTTCCGGGTGATCAAAGCCCACCTGCTGCACCCGGAGCAAGGCGAAATAGCGTTCTCCCTCCTTTGGGGGGCGGATTTGACCGGAGACCACATCCCCCTTGCGCAATCCGAATCTTCGGATTTGAGAAGGCGAGACGTAGATATCGTCCGGGCCGGGCATGTAATTGTACGTTGGAGAGCGCAAGAAGCCGAACCCGTCCGGAAGAATTTCCAACACTCCTTCCCCGTAGATGTTTCCATTTTGGGATGAACAGGCCTGCAAGATGGCAAAAATAAGTTCCTGCTTGCGCAGGTTGCTGGGATTTTCCACCTCATACTCAACAGCCAGCTGCATGAGCTCATTCATGGACCTCTTTTTCATTTCCGACAGATTCATTATGGAATTGGTTTCCATACTCCACTCTCTCCATCAAAGGGGTTTATGTTTCTCAAGATTGGCCTTGTGATTCGCATTTTTTATGGATATCACTGCAAAATATCGTAGGGCACAGTTGGGATATGACAGCCCGTATACCCAATGCACAGACGTTTTCGCGCCCTGCATGATTGACTTGGCTCATTTTCCTGCCAGTCATGCCCTGTAAGCAGTTGGGCCCTGGGCGATGGGCAAGAAAGGAGCGAAGGGGAATTCGCCCGTATTGTGATGAGGAAGTGCGGATTTTTATGTCAATGGTTGGGGACTTGCATCACTGCCAAGCTCTGAAATGGCTAAGGACCTCACCAGCGTGAACAAAGCAGGCTTGGCGATTCGCTTGGAATGCCAGGCCAACCTCTGGTGATTACAGCTCGCTTTTCTTTAAAACGTCATGAAAGATGTTTTCGATTTCACCTTGAATTTCGACTGGCTCCCGCCCCAAAGCGTAAGCCAATTCCATAGTTATCAAGGCCATGGCTTGCTCCATGAGCCTTCGCTCCCCAAAGGACAAATCTTTGTCTTGGGATATAAGGATCAGTTCTTTGAGGACATAGGCCACATCCTCCAGTTGACCGGTCTTCAGCTTTTCGGAATACTCCCGATATCTGCGGTTCCAATTCTGGCCGGCATATCCCCGGAAGTCCGACCAGTCCTGCATGGAAGCCAATATTTGCATACCATAGTCGTTGTCGCAGATGGTGCGCAGCCCAACATTGACCGCGTTTTCCACCGGAACAAGCAGGGTCCCGTCGTTGTTTAAAATACGGACCACATAATAATCGTTGGTTGATCCACCGACATCATGACTGGTTATGGATTCCACCCGGCCCACACCCTGGGCAGGATAGACCACGAGCTCATCAATATGAAACACTTTTTTTCAGCCTCCTGAAGACTACCAAGCTTTGCAATAACAGATTCTAGCATGGGCTGAAAAAAGAGTCCAGATACCCTGGAGACAATGCTCAACCGGCATCCGCATGCACAAAATTCATGCTGGCTTGCAGGCCCTTGGTGCACAACAGCCGTATACCCTCCACCGCCCGGGCCAGGGCTGCGGACAAGCGATCCTCTTCCCAGGGGGTATAGGGAGTCAAGACGTGTCGGGTAATATCGATTCCAGGCTCGGGGCGACCAATGCCCATCCTCACCCGGTAGAAATCGCGGGAACCCAACTCAGCGGCAATGGAACGCAAGCCGTTGTGCCCGGCCAGTCCCCCGCCGAACTTCATCCGGACCATGCCCATGGCCAAATCCAGTTCATCGTGAACTATTATGATTTGGCTCGGTTGCAGGTTGTAATCTCCGCTCAGGCGCTTTACCGCCCGCCCACTGTGGTTCATATAGGTCTGGGGTTTGGCCAGCAGACACTGCATATCATTGGGGCCGGCCCAACGCCAGCACTGGGCCAAGCCCCTCTTGCCGCCCAAGGAATCGGTTCTGGGCTGTTCTTGGTGCAGCAAAATATCAATGGTCATAAACCCGATATTGTGTCTGGTCCGCACATATCGGGACCCTGGATTGCCCAGGCCGACAATCATGAAATCAAAGGCAGGCATAAGAAGATGGGCCGGTAGCCAAGGCCTGGAGGAGATATGCCACGCATTTCACCCACTGCCAGGCATGTTATCCGCCAGAGACCACGCTGAGAGATGACCACCAGAACTCTACTCCTCGGAACTTTCCTCTTCAGGCCCCTCAGCTTGCCCTTCTTCTTCCAGACCTTCTTCAGGTACCTCGTCGGCTGCCGGCGGAGCAACGCCGACGACAGCGTAGTTCTCTTCGGCATCTTTGACCACCACGCCTTCAGGTAGCTGCAGTTCCTGGACCGTTATGGAGTCGTTGATGTCCAATGCACTGACGTCTATCTCGATCTGATCCGGAATATTGGTGGGCAAACAGGTCACGGACAAGGCATCCCGGTAGATGGTCACAATGCCGCCTTCAGCCTCCCCCTTGGCCTGACCGGTAACGGTCACGGAGACATCCACATCCATTTCCTGCTTCAAATCAACGCCGATAAAATCGGTGTGCAAAAAGAGATCCTTGACCGGATGGCCCTGCACATTCCAAATGAGCACCGGGCGAGTGATTTTGGATTGTCCATCGAGTATGGTCAGATCAATGACGTTGCTCTTGTGGGCCCGGGATAAAATACGTTCGAACGGCCCGTAAGCGACTTGAATGGGAATGTTCTCCCCTTCTTGGTGATTGTAGTAAACTCCGGGGATATACCCCTTTTGACGTAGCCGGTGCACGGCATTTTTACCAGTGTCTTCCCGGCGTTGGACCTCAAGGGTGTACTGCTGGGCCATAAAAAAAGTCCTCCATAAATCAGGGAGATGAATGCGTTGTCGAGTTTAGGTAAAAAGTGTGCTCACCGAAGTCTCACTGTGGATGTTCCAAATGGCCTGGGCCAATAGGGGGGCCACGGAGACCACTTCAAACTTGCCGCAGGCTATGGCTTCCTCTTGCAAGGGAATGGTATCAGTGACCAAGACCTTGCTCAAGCTGGATTTGGCAATACGTTCAATGGCCGGTCCAGACAAAACAGGATGGGAGCAGCAGGCCATGACCGAACTGGCTCCATGATCGCGAAGGGCGTCGGCCGCAGTGACCATGGTTCCGGCCGTATCGATCATATCGTCGGCTATAATGGCCGTTTTGCCTTTCACGTCCCCTATGACATTCATGGCCTGAGCCTGATTGGGCTGATCCCGCCGCTTATCTACAATAGCCAGCCCGGCGGACAGTCTCTTGGCATAGGCCCTGGCCCTCTCCGTTCCCCCGGCATCCGGGGAGATAATCACCAATTCGTTGTCTTCATTTCGTAAATATTCCAAGAGGACCTTAGAGGCATAGAGATTATCCACTGGAATATCGAAAAAACCCTGAATTTGTCCGGCATGGAGATCCACGGTCAACAACCGATGGGCCCCGGCCACGGAGATGAAGTCGGCCACCATTTTGGCGCTGATTGGGACCCTGGGGACCACCTTACGATCCTGCCGGGCATACCCATAATAGGGCACCACAGCGGTTATTCGTTTTGCACTGGCCCGCTTCAAGGCATCCAGCATCAGGCAAAGCTCAACTAAGGAACGATTTACCGGCCTGCACGTGGGTTGAATGACAAAGACATCCTGCCCCCGAACGTTGTCCCCCACTTCCACCCTGATCTCTCCGTCGCTGAAGGACTTGGTCACTGAAGGGGTCAAAGGGCACTCTAAATGCCGGCATATGTCTTGACCGAGTTTCGGATTCGCATTTCCGGTAATAAGTTTTAAATCACCGTAGCTTTTCATACTCCATCCACTTGCTGAAATTCGTTACCAAGGGCCTTAAGCACGCTGTTTCCTCTTCAGCCCAACATCACCTATGCTAGCCCGGCCTCAGACTGCAAAAATTCCGCTTGACCGAAGACATCAAAATGCTCTGCAAAGGAGGGTTGTTCATGGCAGCCAATACAGGGAAGGAATCATGTAATTGGCTGGGGTGGAAGGATTCGAACCTCCGAATGACGGGACCAAAACCCGTTGCCTTACCACTTGGCTACACCCCAGCATGGTGCTGATAGTTATAAAAGCCGTTTCTGCCCACGCCCATCAAGCGCAGGCAGTTTTGATATATCTTTTGTCCTGCTTTGTCAAGCCACGCTGTTCTCCGGACAAGGTTATTTTTTTCTCAGGTATAAGGTGCCTAGAGTGTTCAGTGTTCAGCTTTAAGAGGCCCGATTCATGCGGATACGATACTGATCGGGCAAATGTCCTTATTTTCAATTTGTCCAATCCTTAACTTTTTATCCAAGTTGCAGATCATAACCTTAAACCGTGCAGGTTTCAAGAAATCTTTTTTACATACTTTTCAGAATATTAATTCAAGGACATCGAGCATGACTTCTTCCATCAATTACGTACAGAGGGCCGTAAATGCGCCATTTTGAGCGATCAGGTCACCTGGCTGGATATCCTGGAAGGACGCCATAAATTTTTTCATCATTTCGATCAGGTATTCAACAGCTACCATCTGGCCAAAAGCAAACGTGATCCCACGGTGTTTCGCGATGTGCTGGAATTGGTTGGAGCCTCTGCAGATCGGGCCCTGTTTGTAGATGACAGTGAAGGCAATATCCAGCGGGCCCAAGAGCAAGGAATAACCAGCATTTACTACCAGACCAGAGAGGATTTTATGCACCGTATCAAGACCCTGTGCCCGCTTGATGGTCTTCTCAAGTGAGCTGCCGGCTAAGAATACGATGATCCATCTAATGAGACATTGAATGTCTGGAACAGACACAGTTTTTCCGCTGACCCATGCGAAAAAACGCATTGATTTCAACCAGAAGTTGTATCCTCTACGGACATTCTCGGTCTGGCCAGCCGGACCACCGCCGGGCCGTAGCCCATGAGCGCTATCCATACGATGCCCTGACCAGCGATCTGCGAAGCCTGACCGGAGAGGCCCAGGATCTCATCGCCTGCACCCTGGTTGAGGTTGTTCAAAAGCCTCTGCCGGACAATGCCCAGTATCTCATCCATATCATGACTGTCTTGACAAGATATTCCACTCTGCAATAGGGTTCAACAACTTTTATTCACAAAGAGGATACCTCACGTTCCCCAACCAAGGAACTCCTTCCCCGACCTGGAGACTGGAAGCAGATTATGCAGCTGACTGAAAGACAAATCAATTATTGCATGGAATGTGGCGTGTGTACGGGAAGCTGCCCGGTCAGTTTGGAGTGGGATCGGTTTTCCCCCCGGCAAATCATCAAAAGGGCACTCATCGACCAGGAAGAGGACTTTTTGAGTTCCCGCGATCTCTGGGCCTGCTTGAGTTGCGCCAGGTGCAGCACTCGTTGCCCGGTGGGTATTGATTTTCCTGAGTTCATCCGAACCTATCGCAATGAGGCCAGGAAACAGAACAACCTGCCCTTGGAAAGTCACCACGGGGTCATGCAGACCATAAGCGCTTTGCAAACCACGGATGTGCACCAAAAAAGGACCTCCTGGACCCAAGAGGCCGGGACCATCGCCCAAAGTGGAGACATTTTTTACTTCGTCGGCTGCTTGCCTTATTTCGATGTAGCCTTCCGCTACCTGCATATCTCCCCTTTACAGTCGGCCAAAAGCATCCTCGCCCTGCTCAACCGCATGGGCATTGAACCGGTGGTCAGTGATGACGAGCGCTGCTGCGGGCATGATCCCCTTTGGAGCGGGAATATATCTGACTTCCGCAAGTTGGCGGCCAAAAACATGGAGGTCATCACCGGTTCTGGGGCCAAGACCGTCCTTTTCGGCTGCCCTGAAGGATATTTGACCTTTAAACGCCATTATACTCAGGAATTCGGCTCCTTACCCTTTGAAGTCTTGCACGTAACCGAATTTCTGGCCCGGGAAATGCAAAGCGCCGGAATTCAACTCCAGACTCAAAACAACGGCGTCGTCACGTATCACGATCCCTGCCGGTTGGGCCGCTGGGTGGGGATTTATGAGCAGCCCAGGCAGGTGTTGGGACACATTTCAGGTTTGGATTTCCGGGAAATGGACCGCAATCGGGCCAACGCCACCTGCTGCGGGACCTCGGCCTGGATGGAGTGCTCATCCTGCTCCCGGGCCATGCAGCTGGATCGCCTGCAGGAGGCGGCGGACACCGGAGCCAAGACATTAATCACCTCCTGTCCCAAATGCCAGATCCACTTTTCCTGTGCCAAAGAGGCAGCCGGGCTGGACATCAGCATTACCGACATCTACGCCTATCTCAACCAGTGTCTGCAATGACACAGCACAATCTCCCTGGAGGAGCTTTGATGAGCGCACCACACCATAATACATCCGAGGTCCAGGGCGCAGTCGCCGTCATCGGCGGCGGAATCAGCGGCATTCAATCCGCCCTGGATTTGGCCGAATCCGGCTACTTCGTGTACCTCATTGAGAAATCCCCGGCCATTGGTGGGGTCATGGCCCAGCTGGACAAGACCTTTCCCACCAATGACTGCGCGATGTGAATCATCTCCCCCAAACTGGTCGAGGTCGGCCGGCACATCAATATCCAGATCCTTACCCACTCCGAGGTCAGAGCCCTGCACGGGGAAAAAGGAGATTTCACCCTCCAGGTGACCCAATACCCCCGGTATGTGGACCCGGATAAATGTATCGCCTGCGGCCTGTGCGCTGAAAAGTGCCCGGCCAAAACGGCGGATGAATTCCAGGAGGGACTGGCCAAGCGCAAAGCCATTTACCTTCCCTACCCCCAAGCGGTGCCCTTGAAATACAGCATCGACGCCGAGAGGTGTATTTATTTCAAAAAAGGAAAATGCAAGGCCTGTGAGAAATACTGCCCCACCGGGGCTATCCTTTTGGATGATACACAACAGGAACTTTCCCTATCCGTGGGGGCAGTGATCTTAAGCGGCGGCCTGCAGCCCTTTGACCCCAAGAACTTGGACACCTATCAGTACTCCTACTTCAAAAATGTGGTCACCTCCCTGGAATTCGAGCGCATCATCTCCGCCGGCGG
This sequence comes from Desulfovermiculus sp., assembly GCA_034521385.1. Classification (GTDB taxonomy): domain Bacteria; phylum Desulfobacterota; class Desulfovibrionia; order Desulfovibrionales; family Desulfothermaceae; genus Desulfovermiculus. The sequence goes on along the minus strand of JAXHMO010000022.1, from coordinate 154,849 downwards.
ACCCACTGGAGGCCATGTCCACCGCCTCTCGGACCATGAGCCGGCCAAACGCATCGCCTGGTTGCAGTGCATCGGATCCCGGGACATAAACCGTTGCGACAACAGCTACTGCTCTTCAGTCTGCTGCATGTATGCCATCAAAGAGGCTTCCTTGGCCATGGAACACGTGGGTCCGGATTGCCAACCGACCATCTTTTTCATGGATATGCGGACCACGGGCAAGGATTTCGAACGTTATTATTCCAAGGCCCAAAATGAAGGGGTTCGCTTCATCCGCTCCCGGGTGCACAGCCTGGTGGAAAAGGATCCTCAGGGCACCCTGGCCCTGTCCTATGTCACAGAAGAAGGTGAACTGCGGACTGAAGATTACGACCTGGTGGTCTTATCTATAGGTATGGAACCTTCCGCCAGTGCGGTGCACACAGCCAAACAGATGGACATCTCCCTGGATCAGACCGACTTTGTGGCCACTCGGGACTTCGCTCCGGTATCCACCTCCAGACCCGGGGTCTACGTGGCTGGCGTTCTCCAGGAATGCAAGGACATTCCCCAATCGGTCATGGAGGCATCTGCTGCGGCCTGCAACGCGGGCATGGACCTGGCCCAGTCCAGGGGAACCCAGGTTCAGGAGAAGACCTTTCCGCCTGAAATATCCATCCAAGAGCAAGAGCCCCGTATCGGGGTCTTTGTCTGTAATTGCGGGACCAACATCGGGGGGATAGCCGATGTCCCGGCCATTGCCGAATACGCCCGCTCCCTGCCCGGCGTGTATTATGTGGAAGAAAACCAATTTACCTGCTCCCAGGACACCCAGGAAAATATGGTGCAAACCATTAAGGAGAATAAACTTAATAGGGTGGTGGTCGCCGCCTGCACCCCGAGAACGCACGAGCCTTTGTTCCAGGAGACCATCCGCGATGCCGGACTGAACAAGTATCTCTTTGAAATGGCCAATATCCGCAATCAATGCACCTGGGTACACTCTAAGGCCCCGGACCAGGCCACCCAGAAATCCAAGGATCTGGTGCGCATGGCCATCGCCCGGGCCAACCTGATCAATCCCTTGCCGGAACCGAAGATCTCGGTGAACAGTCACGCTCTGATCATCGGCGGGGGTATCTCAGGATTGACTTCGGCCCTGTCCCTGGCCGAACAAGGCTTTCAAGCCACCATCGTGGAACAGGCCCCGGATTTAGGAGGCACGGCCCGGAAACTCAATTCCACCTGGCAGGGGGAAGACATCCAGGCCGGGTTGAAGGATCTTGTGGATCAGGTGACCAGGCACCCCAATATTACGGTGCACACCCAGGCCAGGATTTCCGAGTCCACGGGATTTGTAGGCAACTTTGAAACCACGCTGAACAAAGATGATGAACAGATCCATCTCCAGCACGGAGCGGTGATCGTGGCTGTGGGGGCCAAGGAGCACAGGCCCACGGAATACCTGTACGCCGAACACGACCGGGTTATGACCCACCTGGAGCTGGATACGGCCCTGCGGGAAAACGATCCCCGGATAACCGAGGCGGCAAGTGCCGTTTTCATTCAGTGCGTTGGATCCAGAGAACCGGAGCGGCCCTATTGCTCCAAGGTCTGCTGCACGCACAGCATCAAGTCCGCCCTGGCTTTCAAGGAAAAAAATCCGGACAGGAATGTGTACATCCTGTACCGGGACATCCGGACCTACGGTCACCGGGAGGAGCTGTATCAAAAGGCCCGCAGGCAGGGGATCATCTTCGTCCGGTTCGATGTGGAGAACAAACCCCGGGTCCAGGTTCAAGGACAAGGCCTGGAGGTCCGCCTCGTGGATCCCATCCTGGGCCGGGAACTGGCCATTGACACTGACCTTTTGATCTTGGCATCGGCTGTGGTTCCGGGAGACAATGAGGCCTTGGCCCAGATGTTTAAGCTGTCGGTTAACGAAGACGCCTTTTTCATGGAAGCCCATCCTAAGCTTCGACCTGTGGAGTTCGCCACGGAAGGGATATTTGTGGCCGGCCTGGCCCACTATCCCAAGCCGGTGGAAGAGAGTATCGCCCAAGCCAAGGCGGCTGCAGCTAAGGCCGTAGCCGTCCTGTCCAAGAGCGAGCTCACTGTTGACGGGGTGGTCTCCAAGGTGAATGATTTTTTGTGTCGCGGGTGCGGGGAATGCGTTCAGGCCTGCCCCTTTGCGGCCATCGAACTGACCGAACGATCCGACGGGACCCAGGTGGCCGAAGTCAAATCCGCCTTATGCAAAGGGTGTGGGTCCTGTGCCGTGGCCTGCCCCACGGGTGCGGCCTCGATCTGTAACTACGAAGACGACAAGATTATGGCCATGGTGGAGAGTGCCCTGGCCTAAATTTCATACTGGAGACAGGATGAAATTTCCTTTATATTGCCTCGCATATGATTTTGGAACCGTGAACCTGGAACTGTGAACCCTCAAAGAATAACACAAGGGAAGACAGAATATGGCCGATGACTTCAGTCCGCATATCATTGCCTTTGCCTGCAACTGGTGCGCTTACTCGGCCGCTGATCTGGCCGGGGTGAGCCGTATGCAGTACCCTCCTGAGATTCGGATCATCCGGGTCATGTGTTCCGGACGGGTCAATCCCAAATTCATCCTCAAGGCCTTTGAAAAAGGGGCCGACGGAGTCCTTGTCGCCGGCTGACACATCGGTGATTGCCATTACCTGGACGGTAATGTAAAGGCGGAGAAGATGTTTCAAACCACGACTGAACTGGCCGAAATACTTGGTATTGACACCAGAAGGATTCGCCTGGAATGGATCTCTTCAGCTGAGGCCGGACGATTTGTGGACGTGACCAGAGGATTCACCGAGCAGGTTCGAGAACTGGGCCCAGCCAACTTGCGGGTCGCGGCCTGAACATGAGCTTTGGATGGACCCTATCCAAGCAAGGAGCTTTATCGTGAGCAAGGATGTCCTCGTCATAGGTGGAGGTATCGCTGGAATCCAGTCGGCATTGGATCTGGCAGAAATGGGTTTTCAGGTCCATTTGGTCGAGAGTCTGCCCAGCATCGGAGGGAAAATGGCCCAATTGGACAAAACCTTTCCCACAAACGATTGCGCCATCTGAATCCTTTCGCCCAAGATGCTGGATGTCGGTCGACATCCCAATATTCAACTCTTGGCCTACAGCGAAGTAGAAAAGGTCCAGGGCCAGGCTGGGGAGTTTCAGGTCCAAGTGCGCAAAAAGGCCAGGTATGTGGATGAGGCCAAATGCACAGGGTGCGGGGCCTGCACTGAAAAGTGCCCCACTGTGGTTCCAGATGCCTTTAATGAAGGCTTGGGCCAGCGCAAAGCTATTTACAGCTGGTTCGCCCAGGGTATACCGTCCACTCATGCCATAGATGCCGAGCATTGCCGGGTCTTTGCCGGCAAGAAATGCGGGGCCTGTGCTAAGGCCTGCCAAGCTGAGGCCATTGACTTTGAACAGCAGGACCGGATGATCACCCTGGATGTTGGAGCCATCATCGTGGCCATTGGCTATGATGTCTTCGATCCATCCAACATTCCGGAATATAGGTATAAGGACCTGAAAAACGTGGTCACGGCCATTGAGTTTGAGCGGTTGCTCTCAGCCAGCGGCCCCACCGGCGGCCACTTGGATAGACCCTCGGACCGGGCCGTTGAGGCCAGAATCCAGGAAATGGAAAAAGGGGCCAAAAAGTCCCGGCGAGCTGTGGACACCTTTGAAAAGAAATTCGAGCAGTCCTCAGAAGACTTTTATTCCACATATACGGCAGATGAAGGAGAGGACCCCGACCGCCAAAAATGGGCTGCGGCCTATGAGAAATGGCTGGAAGAGACTCGGGAATTGGAAGACTTGCAGGAGAAAGCCAAGGGTTTTGCCGTGGCCAAACGCTTAGCCTTCATCCAGTGCGTGGGATCACGAGATATCCGATTTTTTCCCTTCTGTTCCGGTTACTGCTGCATGCATTCCATCAAAGAGGCCATCATCGCCCATGAGCACGAACCGGAAACCGAGTCAACTATTTTCGGCATGGATATCCGGGCTGTGGGCAAAGGTTTTGAAGAATATAAAATCCGGGGCGGGAATACGTCCAATATCACCTACAAACGGGCCAGGGTGGCTGAGATCGTCAAGGGCAAAAAGGACAATCCGGTCATTGTCTATGAAGACACCCTGGATCAACACGTGAAACAGGAAGAATTCGACTTGGTGGTGCTGGCTACAGCCTGTGCTCCCAGCCAGGCCAACAAACCATTGGCCTCGATTCTGGACATCAAACTCAACGACTACGGCTTTTTTCAAACCGACGACGCCAATCCGTTGGACACCAGCCGGCCAGGCATCTTTGTCTGCGGCTGCAGTCACAGCCCCATGGATATTCCGGAATCTGTGGCCCTGGCCAGCAGTGCGGCCACCCGGGCGGTACAAGTCATAACCGCCCACTCCGGACCCCAGGCCCAACACCTTCGGAAGGCTTCGTGAACGGATAGAGGTCAAGAACATGTCCAAGACGACTGATCACAACGACCTGCGAATCGGGGTCTTTGTCTGCGACTGCGGTTCCAATATAGCCGGCCATCTCAATTGTCGGGAAGTGACCAAGTACGCTTCCTCCTTACCCGGGGTGGCCTATGCCAAAGAAAACTTATACACGTGCTCTGAATCCGGGATTCAGGAAATCAAAAAGGGCATTGTCGAGCACAATCTGAATCGGGTAGTTGTGGCTTCCTGCTCACCCCGGACCCATCAGCCCTTGTTCTCCTCCTCCTGCGCCGAGGCCGGACTAAACCCCTATTTGTTTGAAATGGTCAACATCCGGGATCAATGCTCCTGGGTGCATATGGGCAACCAGGAAGGAGCCACGGAAAAGGCCAAAGAACTGGTGCGCATGGGCGTGGCCAAAAGCGCCAATCTTGAACCCCAGCAAGACATTATATCCAGCCTGGTCCCCAGAGCCCTGGTCATTGGCGCCGGAATTGCCGGCATGTCCGCTGCTCTGTCCATGGCCGAGATGGGCCTGGAAGTCGTTTTGCTGGACAAGGCCTCCAAGCTGGGCGGCGTGGTCCGGGCCTTAAACCGCATAGGGCCTGCCGGAGTCTTGGCCCAAGAGCGTATAGATCCGCTGATTCAGGCTATTACCCAGCACCCGAACATCACCTTGTACACCGGGGCCCAGGTCAAACACGTCGGCGGCTACATCGGAAATTACATAGTCACTTTCGATGATAACCAGCAACAAACCCTCCAGGAAGAAGTGGGATGCATCGTGGTGGCCACCGGAGCCCTCCCCCTGACACCGGAAGGGAAATACGGGTACAACGGACAGGACGTTATTACCCAGATGGAGTTGGAGAGCCGGCTGAAACAAGGCGAAGTGAACGCCCAGCGGGTGGTCATGATCCAGTGTGTGGGAGCCAGGGACGCCGAACGAGAATATTGCTCCCGCATCTGTTGTCTGACCGCGGTCAAGAACGCCTTATTGCTCAAAGAGCACAACCCGGACGTTCAGGTCCACATCCTGTACCGGGATATGCAGATGTACGGAACCACCCGGGAACAGCTCCTGTGGGAAGCCAGGGGGGAAGGCATCGACTTCAGCGTCTACGACCCGGCCCAGCCTCCACAGGTGGACAATGGCCAGGTCCGCTTTTATCACTCCCTGCTGGGTAAAGAGGTGGATTATGACTATGACCTCATTGTCTTGTCCACGCCTTTGGTGGCCAGACAGGACGCAACCCAGATATCCAGGATGATGCGGGTGCCCACCGATCAAAACGGCTTTTTCCTGGAAGCCCATGCCAAACTGCGTCCATTGGACTTTGCCGCTGACGGGATCTTCGTCTGCGGCTCGGCCCGGTACCCCGCCTGCGTGGACGAGGCCAGATCCCAGGGTATCGGAGTAGCTTCCCGAGTGGGGACCGTGCTGTTTAAGGACCAGTTGGTTGCCAGCGCCATTGTGGCTGAGATCAATCCCCAAACCTGCGTCGGATGTCTAGGGTGTCTGGATGTCTGCCCCTATCAGGCCATTTCCTACGATCCGGAGCAAAAAGTCTGCCGGGTCAACGATATCCTGTGCAAGGGATGTGGGAACTGTGCAGCCACCTGCCCCTCGGAGAGTGCGCAATTACGAGGCTTTAAGCCTTCGCAGCTTTTGTCCCAGATTCGGGCCGCGGCCTGAGACAGAGGACAGAGGTCAGAGGACAGAGGGCTGAGGTCAGAGTCAGAAGACAGGGGTCAGAAGACAGAGGTCAGCGCTGCCTCTGGCGGCTGGTTATCAGTTATTTGTTATCAGCAAAAAGCCGCCAGTTTGATCCAGTAAGAAACTGGCGAGTGGGGAGCCTGTCGATCCCGGTCGTGAAGGCCTGTACCGCATAAGCAAAATTCTCGTTTTATACGAGGTCTCATCAAGAAATACGATGGCTTATGATTTTTTTTTCTTGCTGAACACTGAACACCAAACACTGAACACTTTGCCAGAGAGGATGCATTATGAGCACCCCAGATTTTGAACCGAAAATCATCTGTTTTCTCTGCACCTGGTGAGCATACGCAGCTGCTGACCTGGCTGGGGTCAGTCGGTTGCAGTACCCGACCAACATCAGGGTGATTCGGGTCATGTGCAGTGGAAGCGTCTCCCCCCACCACGTCATTCTGGCCTTTCAGGAAGGAGTGGACGGAGTCTTTGTCGGCGGCTGACACCAAGGAGACTGCAATTACCTGTACGGTAATGTATCCGCCGAAAAACGGGTGAGTTTCATGCGCCAGCTGATGGAGTTTTCCGGACTGGAGGCCGATCGACTCCGGGCCAGATGGGTCTCCTCGGCTGAAGCGCCTGAATTTCGAGCTGAAATTACGGACTTTGTCCAGATTTTGAAAAAGCTCGGACCGTCACCGTTGCGCCCGTCCGTCCCAGCGGAACAGGCCGCCTAATCATTTGGTGTGAACCACAACCCCAAGAGCCGACTATGATTCACCAAGTGACCACCAAGGTCAAAGAGCTCCTGGCAAGCAATGACATTTCAGGGTTCATTGGCCTTATCCAACGCCATGGCCATGTCTGCCCCCATCTGTTTACCTCCCCTGAGGAGTTGGACAATATGGTCCTCGGAGACCTGGACCGTCCAGGCCAGGCCAGATATCCCCTGGATAAGATCCTGGTCCGCTTGGTCCGGGCCTACCCGGATCAAACCTTCGGCATATTGGTCCGGGGATGCGACCAACGGGGCCTGAACACCCTCTTTGTCTGGAACCAAGTCAAAAGAGAACAGGTTGTGCCGGTGGGGATTGCCTGTCCGGAGGAACTGGCCCAAGCATGCGAATGTCTCCAGCCCTATCCGGATGAATATGTAGCCGGACAGCCTGTTCAAGGACGAGCATTTACCTCTGTGCACCATCTCGATGAACAGGATATCGAGGAACGATTCGCCTATTGGATGCGGGAATTTCAAAAGTGCATCAAATGCTTTGGCTGCAGGGACGTCTGCCCGGTCTGCTTTTGCAAGGAATGCAGCCTGGAAAACAACGAGCTGATCCGCACCGGGACCATCCCCCCGGCCAATCCGGCCTTCCATTTGACCCGGGCCGTGCATATGGCCGGGAGGTGCATCGATTGCGGATTGTGCGAGCAGGCCTGCCCTGCGGACATCCCCTTACGCACCCTGTACAAGAAGGTGAATCAGATCCTGGACACACAATTTGATTATCAAACCGGATTTATTGACGATCGAAAATCCCCCTTAAATATTGTCCGTTAGCGAGGAGAGGGTATGGACTACAGGACGGTCTTAACCACTTGTACATACTGCGGGTGCGGTTGCAATTTTTTTCTAGAGGTACTGGACGGCCAGCTCATCGGGACTTTACCCTGCAAAACCAGTCCAACGAATGAGGGAAAACTGTGCATCAAGGGCTGGAATGTGCATGAATTCGTCCAGAGCCCCAAAAGATTAACCAAGCCGTTGGTCCGCAAAAACGGGCAATTGACGGAATCGTCCTGGGAAGAGGCTTTAAGCATCACGGCGGACAGGCTCAAACAGATCACAACCCAGCACGGAGCAGACAGCTTGGCCTTTTTAGCTTCAGCCAAGGTGACCAACGAAGAGAATTATCTGCTCCAGAAATTTGCTCGGGCCGGAGTGGGTACGAACAACATCGACCACTGCGCCCGACTCTGACATTCCTCCACAGTGGCAGGTCTTGCCGCTGCTTTCGGATCCGGGGCCATGACCAACTCCATGGCTGAAATCGAAGACGCGGATTGCATCTTCATCATCGGATCCAATACCACGTCCTCGCATCCCTTGGTAGCCACTCGAGTCTACCGGGCCAAGGAAAAAGGGGCTACCGTGATTGTGGCCGATCCCCGGAGGATCCAAATAGCCGACATTGCCGACATTGCTGTTCGTCAGAATCTGGGATCAGACGTGGCCCTGCTCAATGGAATGATGCAGGTCATTTTGGAGAATGGATGGCAGGACCAAGCCTTCATCGATGAACGGACTGAAGGCTTTGCCCCCTTTCAGGAGACAATTGCAAACTTTTCCCTGGACCAGGCAGCTGAAATCAGCGGTATTGATGCGGACACCATCCGGGCCATGGCCAAGGCCTATGCCCAGGCTGAGAAGGCCAGCATCTTGTACTGCATGGGCATTACCCAGCACGTGACCGGAGTGGACAATGTCAAATCTCTGGCCAATCTGGCCATGCTCACCGGCAACCTGGGGCGGAAATCCACAGGGGTTAACCCCTTGCGGGGCCAAAACAATGTCCAGGGGGCCTGCGACATGGGCGGACTGCCCAATGTCTTTCCCGCTTATCAAGCCGTGACCAGCCAGGATGCCCAGGAGAAAATGCACACGGCTTGGGGAGGGGTGAAGATCCCCGGTTCGGTGGGACTAGCCCTGCCGGAGATGCTCAGCGGGGCGGAAGACGGCTCGGTCAAAGCCTTCTACGTCCTCGGAGAAAATCCGGTCATGAGCGATCCGGACTCGGAACACGTTACGAAGGCTCTCGAAAAATTGGACTTCCTCGTCGTCCAAGACATCTTTTTAACCGAGACTGCCCAGCTGGCCGATGTGGTCCTGCCCGGGGCTTCTTTTGCTGAGAAAGACGGGACGTTCTCCAACACTGAGCGACGGGTTATGCGGGTTCGCCAGGCTATTGAGCCAGTCGGCGAATCCAAACCGGATTGGGTGATCATCCAGGATCTGGCCACCAGGTTCGGCTTCCCCATGGATTATGCCTCACCGGCGGAAATCATGGACGAAATAGCCACGGTCGCCCCGTCCTATGGGGGCATTTCGTATGATCGGCTGGAGGGTCCTGGTCTGCAATGGCCCTGCCCCACTTCTGATCATCCCGGGACCCCCATTTTGCATCAAGGTCAGTTTGCCCGAGGCAAAGGATTGTTTCACTGCATCGAGTACCGACCGCCGGCGGAAAGCATCGACCAAGAATACCCCATGTGGTTGACCACGGGTCGGGTCTTTTCACAATATCATACCGGAAGCATGACCAGGAATTCCCCGGCTCTGGAGGGGGAAAATCCTGAAGGCTTTCTGGAAGTCCACCCCCAGGATGCAGACAGATTGGCCCTGGCTCAAGGCGAGCGAATTTCGGTGATCTCCAGACGGGGACAAATCCAGGTCAGGATCCGGATCACAGACACTATGCGGCCGGGCACTGTTTTTATGCCCTTTCACTTCATAGAGAGCTGCGCCAACATCCTGACCAATCCGGCTATGGACCCCATCGCCAAAATCCCGGAATACAAGGTCTGCGCCGTGAACCTCGAAAAGGTAGCCTAACATTTTATGAGGGCCGCGGGAAGACCCCGCGGCCCTCATAAAATGTTCATACGAAGGCTGTTTACCAGCAAGTAGGAATGGAATTGATAAACACCCGGGTGGTATTGTCTTGCAACTCGTCTGCTGCCTGGCCGGCCCCGTGGTACGTGCTGAACAGACCCACCATCGATCCTCCGGACCCACTCAGAACCGCCCCCTGAGCCCCGCATCTCAAGAGCTTCGTCTTCAGCCTGATCAACTCGGGATAGATCGGAAAGAGAACGGACTCAAAGTCGTTCCATAATATCTGCCCCCTGCTGCACAGGGGATTTGGATACTTTGGATCGGTCCCTGCACGTCCCTGTCCAGTCCGGGCTCTTGCCTCAGCTCGATCCCAAGCTTTATAGGCCTCGGCAGTAGAAATCTGTACATCCGGGCAAACAACCACCAGCCAGCCGCTGGCATAGGCCATGCGGACAGGCCGGATCCGTTCGCCGATGCCCTGGACCCAGGCCGGGGTATTACTTAGAAAAAAAGGCACATCCGCCCCGATTTCCTGAGCCACCTGCAACAATTTCGCCTGGGTCAGGCTGTTATCTTGAGGGCAGATTGCGTTGAGATGTTTGAACAAAGCAGCCGCATCCGCACTCCCGCCACCTAACCCGGCCCCGTGGGGGATATTTTTTTCCAAATGCACTGAGATCCCCGGACGCCAGCCGGTTTGACAGGCAAACGCGGCATAGGCCCTATGCAAGATATTGTCTTCCCCGGAGAGTTCCGGATACGTACAGGTCAATTCCAGCCCCGGATTGGGGGTGTTACCAATCGTCAATCGATCCGAAGGACGAGCCAGGGGAACAAAGAGACTTTGCAGGCGGTGATATCCATCATCCCGTCGGCCGAGGATACGCAGATAGAGATTGGCCTTGCATCCGGTTTCAAGAATGGTTGGTGGGGACATTAAGAAATTTGTGGCTCGTATGAAACTAGAAGTTAGTTGATGCGGCACAGGCCTCTTGGCTTTCCGTGGGTTCTCGTACGAAACAAGCATTGACCTTAAGAAGGCCTGCCCTTGGGGTCAAGGGCGGCCTACTGGTGGTGCTTCTGTAGGCCCAAGGCCCTGACTCCCCATTCCTATCAATCCGTCATTTTTTTTGTGCTCTTTGGCGCAAAATATGTCAGGTTTGCCGGAGGCAAACCTGACACCTGAAACCTCATTTGTCCTTACTTATCCAAGGGGATGGTTCGGAACAAGGTCTGTCCCTTCCTGAGTACCAACAACAAGGCAACCCCCTTGTCCGCGGCATCGGTCTGTAAAACCTTTCGTAATTCACTTATATTATGCACAGCCTGTCCGTTGGCCTCCAGGATGACGTCTCCTGGACGGATATTGGCCTCAGCGGCTGCTGATCCATCAGCCACCTCGGTGACCACCAATCCCTGAGGATTGGGCATATTCAAGGCCCTAGCCTCTTCACCACTCACCGGACGCACATTCATTCCCAGAGCTTCCGGGCCATCGGCCCCTTCAGAATCACTCGGTCCTTTGGCCATCTGAGCTTGCCGTTCACCCAAGGTAACTTCAATCTCCTTGACCTCCCCTTTGCGCCATATAGTAAGCCGGATGGTGTCCTCTGGAGGTAAGGACCCAATGGTCCGGGTCAGATCATTGGCGTCGTCTATGGATTCCCCGTTGACGGACACAATGACATCTCCGACCTCAAGTCCAGCCTGGGCAGCCGGATCACCCTCATTGACCGAGGCCACCAATGCCCCCTTGGCTTCGGACAATCCCAGGGCCTGGGCCGCGTTTTTATCCACATCCTGGATGGTCACGCCCAACCACCCTCGCTTGATGGACCCATGTGTTTTGAGTTCGGTGATGATCTTTTCGGCCATATTGCCCGGAATGGCAAACCCGATGCCCTGCCCTGCAGCCACAATGGCCGTATTGATGCCCACCACCTTGCCCTCCAGGTTCAAGAGCGGACCCCCGCTGTTCCCCGGATTAATGGAGGCATCGGTCTGTAAGAAATTATCGTAGGGTCCAGCCCCGATCACCCGGCCTTTGGCGCTAATAATCCCAGCAGTCACCGTATGATCCAAGCCGAATGGATTGCCAATGGCTAAGACCCATTGGCCAACATCGAGGGCATCGGAGTCCCCGAAGGCAAGGACCGGAAGATCCTGCTGGGTATCAATCTTTAACAGGGCCAGATCGGTCTCCGGATCTCGGCCCACGACCTCGGCTGGAAAAGACTCATCGCCGCCCTTAAGGACGACCTCGATCTCCTCCGCTTTTTCCACCACATGGTTGTTGGTCACCACATACCCGTCTTTGGAGATGATGAATCCTGAACCAAGAGCCTTTTCCCGCCGCTGCTGGGGCATGTCTCCAAAGAACTGATCAAAGAAGTCCTCAAAGGGAGAGCCTTTGCGCTGAAAGGGCTCAAAAAAACGCTTCATCTGATGTGAGGTTTCCTTCACCTTCACTGCGCTGATATTGACCACCGCCGGGCTGGCCTTTTTGGTCAACTCGGTGAATTCCGGCAGGGCCGCATGACTGGCAGCGGCAAAAAACATGACCAGAATGATACATGTCCCCAATGTACGAGCGAGCATATTTACCTCCTTAAGTTTCTTGATCCTGCATATTCTCAAAATGCCTGGCGATAATCCGTCCATCCTCAGACCTGGCCTGGGCATCCAATGCCTTGACCCGGCCCTTGCAAACGAATTCCCCGCCGTGAAGGGCCACCATTCCAGCTGAAACCACCCGGGCATAGGGGATTTGGTCCCGCAGTTCATCATGCAAGATACGTTCCGGAAACAGGATCGGAGTCTCCTGACCCCCAAAGTCCTCGAAAATTATGTATTTCATTGGCATACCGCCCTTTGGCCGGAGATCATTTATCTCTCATCCCTGGCCCGGCATCGGCCATTTCCTGCATCAGAGCCAGAGTCTCCCTGGCTTCCCACGCATCCAGCTTGCGTAAGGCGAAACCTGCATGCAGCAAGAGGTAGTCCCCGGGGCTGACCGCTTCATCCAAGAGAAGCAATGAGGCTTCCACCTTGGTCTGTCCTCCGTGCACCTGACACACTGCCGTTTGCTCGACAACCTCCGTGACCCGGATGGGAACCGCCAGACACATCATCTCCTCCGTTACCTGTAGAAACCTTGGGCACAATGTGTCATCAGTAAACACTCAACACTGTCCAGTCAATACGTTTTGGACTATGTTCCCCTGGCCAAAAGACCGAAGAGGTCGAGCTCTTGAATCAGGCTGGCCACATTCGGGGCTGTGAAGTCCGGACCATAGGAGGCCAAAGCAGCCGCGTCCACGCCCCCAGTGTGCACGGCGGCACTGAACATTTTGGCCTTCTGAGCAGCGACAATATCCAGCCAATGGTCACCAACCATCAGGCATGCCTGGCTATCCAGCCCCAAGATCTGGGCGGCGCGTAAAAGGTGGACTGGATCAGGCTTGACTCGCTGCACATCGTCCCTGGCCAAAAGACAATCAACTTCTTGAGTTATGTGTGGATACATGGTCTGCACAGCCGCAGTGCAATTGCGAGTGACTACGGCCGTTCGCACCCCCTTCTCCCTGAGCCCGGCCAGGACCCCCCGGGTATAAGGGAAGAGTTTGCCTTTTTGGGCAGCCTTCATTTCCAGACCCACCAAACGCATTCGGCACCGGCTTTGAAATTCCAAGACCTCTGCCAGAGGCAGATCCTGACGCATCCGATCGGATAATTCCTCGATCCACTCCAGGACCGGGCGTGAATTCGGCTCCACGCTTTGATCCAGAAACAAAGCAGCCAAATCGGCCACCTGCTTGCGCATGACCTGAAAATCGATATGCAACTCAGCCAAGGTCCCGTCAAAGTCAAAGAGAATTCCCTGGATCTCTCCCTTCATCGTTCATCCCGCACTTAGTCAAAGTTTATCCCCGGCAATCTGTCCGCTGTCCTTTGTCTTTTATCCTCGGTCCTCTGTCCTCTGTCCTCAGTCCTCGGTCCTCTGTCCTCGGTCCTCTGTCCTCGGTCCTCGGTTTTTGCCAGGTTGTACCGGCTTTACCAATAATTGCAACCCTGCCCCAAACCATTCTTTGTGCTTCTTGTGCTTCGTATGCCTAAATGACTATCTTGGCACAATTTATTTTTTCCCTTCAGGGGTTGACGGCTCACCCCGCCCATGCTAGTTCAGCTTTTCACAAGCACTGACGAAACGACTTGCACAGCGCACTTGTTTCCCTGGGAGGATTGCCATGCTCGTGGAATACATTCCCATTGCCTACCTAATAATAATCGCCGTCAGTTTCGGAGTGGTGACCGTCGTTCTCTCCTCGCTTCTCGGTCCACGTCGGCAGTCATTTGAAAAGCAAGCTTCCTATGAATGCGGTCTGCCCAGCGAAGGCATTCAGTATCTGCAAACCCCAATCAAATTCTATGTCGTGGCCTTGCTGTTTCTCATCTTCGACCTGGAATGCGTCTTTCTCTACCCTTGGGCAGTCCATCTAGGCAGCCTTGGCCTGGCAGGATTCCTGGGGGTGTTGGTCTTCATCGGCATTTTGCTGGTGTGCTTCCTTTATGAGTGGAAAAGTGGAGCTTTGGAATGGGATTAGAATCACATCTGCATGGTGACAATATCGTCGTGTCCAGCGTGAACACGGTTGTTAACTGGGCGCGCAAGAATTCAGTATGGCCGTGCACCTTCGGTCTGGCCTGCTGCGCCTTGGAAATGATGGCCACCATGATGCCCCATTATGACATGGCCCGGTTCGGAGCGGAAGTCTTCCGCCCCTCCCCCCGCCAATCAGACCTCCTCATCGTGGCCGGAACAGTGACCATGAAAATGGCCCCCCAAGTCAAACGGGTCTATGAGCAAATGGCTGAACCGAAATGGGTCATCGCCATGGGTGCCTGCGCCTGCTCCGGGGGTCAGTTCAGGAGTTACGCTGTTTTGCAAGGGGTGGACAAAATTGTACCTGTGGATGTCTATGTCCCAGGTTGCCCCCCGCGCATGGAAACCCTTCTGGCCTCCTTAATGACCCTGCAAGAAAAAATTAAGACCGAACGTCTGGACATGCGTCAGGACAGTAACAAATTGTCGGCATAACCCCGCCTGGACGGGACAAAGATCATCCGGGGCAACTATCAGGCAGGAGAAGTACGCATGGATAACAACCAGGTGCTGGCTGCAATCTCAAAGGCCTTTCCCCAGGCTGTGGCCTCTTCGGATCAGGCCTTTGGCCAGCTTCATATTACCATAAACGTCCAGGGGAATGACTTCCTCTCCCTCATGCGCTTTTTGCGTGACGACCAGGCCTTGGGCTACACCTTGCTTTCCGATATTACCGCCGTGGACTGGAACCCGCGGGATCCTCGTTTTGACCTGGTGTATATCCTGTTTTCCATTCATAACGAGCACCGACTGGTGGTTCACTTGCCTTTACCGGAAGGGAACTCGGTTCCATCGGTGTCCCCAATCTGGCACAGCGCCAACTGGGGAGAGCGTGAGGTCTATGACCTCTTGGGCATTGCTTTCGACAACCACCCCGACCTGCGGCGCATCCTGACCTGGGATTCCTTTGAAGGGCATCCCTTGCGCAAGGACTTTCCCTTGCACGGCCATTATGACGTCGACGACTTCGATTTCCTCACTTTAGAAGTCAATTCCGCATTTTCCCGGGAATCAGACCAGCCCAGCCAGATTCCAAACGCTCTGGAGTGATCATGAGCACACAGACCAAGACCATGCTCCTGAACATGGGACCCCATCACCCGGCGACCCATGGAGTGCTTCGCCTGGAACTTGAACTTGAAGGGGAAACCATCCGGCGGGCTCATCCCCATGTGGGCTATCTGCATCGGGGCTTTGAAAAGATGGCTGAATACAAGACGGCCCAACAGATAATCCCCTTGACCGATCGCCTGGATTACGCGGCTGCATCAGTTAATAACCTCGGCTTTTGCCTGGCCGTGGAAAAACTCCTGGGTATCGACGTCCCCAAGAGGGCCCAATACATCCGGGTAATTATGGCTGAATTGTCCAGGATCATGGGCCACCAGCTCTGGCTCGGGACCCATGCCCTGGATATCGGAGCCATGACTCCCATATTTTACGCCTTTGCCGACCGGGAATTGGCCATGGATATTACTGAGGAGGCCTCCGGGTATCGGCTCACTCCCAGCTATCTGCGCATCGGGGGGATATCCAAGGACATTACCCCGGAATTCGTACGTAAGGTCCGGGAATATGTCCAGAAAATGCCCAAGGCCGTGGATGGCTATCATCAGCTGCTGACCCAAAACGCCATCTGGATGAAGCGGACCAAGGGCATCGGGGTCATCCCGGCCGAAACCGCCGTGAACTATGGCATGACCGGGCCCAGTTTGCGCGGTTCCGGGGTGGCCTACGACGTACGCAAGGCGGAACCTTATTCCAGTTACAATGATTTTGATTTTCAGATTCCCATCGGTGAAGACGGTGATTCCTACGACCGCTATCTGGTCCGGATGGAAGAGTTCACCCAATCGGTGCGCATCATTGAACAAGCCATAGAAAATCTCCCTTCCGGCCCGATCACAGCCGACAACCCCTGGACCACCAATCCGGATCTGGACTCTGTTCGGCGCAATGTGGACGACCTTATCCGCAGGTTCAAGATATCCAGCCAAGGTTTCGCTTTTCCACCGGGGGAAACGTACCATGCAGTGGAGGGTGCCAAAGGTGAACTCGGCTTTTACCTGGTAGGCAACGGGGCCACCCATCCCTACCGGATGAAGATCAGGTCCCCGTGTTATTATCTGGTCAGCGCCCTGCCCTATCTTATCGAGGGGCACATGATTGCTGATGTTATCACCCTCATCGGCAGTATCGACATCGTGCTGGGTGAAGTGGACCGTTAGGCAATGGAGCATAAGGTTATGCAGCGCACACTCATTTTTTCCAACTGGGGCCACTGGACGCACGGAGAAGGTAAGACCGATACCGCCGCCCTTCCGGATTCCCTCGGAAACCACGGCCCGATCAAGGCCTTCATGGGCTGGGACGGATTCATGATCTGGGAAGAAGACGTCCAAATTGTAGATATGTGCCGGGCATATATGCAACGGATTCAGCAGGAGTCCTGCGGCCAATGCTTTCCCTGCCGTCTGGGAACTGCACTGATGGCCGACATCCTGGAACGGATTTGTAACGGGCAGGGGCAAGACGACGATCTCCAGCAACTTTCCGGACTGGCCGAACTGGTCAAGAACACGGCCAAATGCGGTGTGGGCGAAACCGGACCCCGACCCCTTCTAGACGCCCTGACCCACTATCGTCAGGAATTCGAGCAGGCTGTTCGGCAAAAAAATCCCATCCCCCGGGGCGCCTACCAAAGCCTGGTTACCGCCCCCTGCACCAACGCCTGTCCATCCCACTTGGATATTCCGGCCTATGTGGAAAAAATCAGGTTGGGGCAATATTTGGAAGCTCTCGACGTTGTGCGCAACGACTGTCCCATGCCCGGGACCATTGGCCGGGTCTGCGTGCGGCCCTGTGAAATGAACTGTCGGCGGACCAAATTAGACGAGCCAATTGCCATCAAGGCTTTAAAGCGCTTTGTGGCCGACTATGAACGGACTCGTTATCCTCAGGCCTCCCCGAAACAGATCTCTTCCCAAGGCCAGGGCATGGGCCCCGTAGCCATCATCGGGGCTGGCCCGGCCGGAGTGTCCTGTGCCTTTTACCTGGCCCAAAGAGGTTATTCCTGCACCATTTACGAGTCCCTGCCTGAACCTGGAGGCATGACTGCTGTGGGAATACCTGATTACCGTCTTCCCCGACATATCCTTCGCGGGGAGGTGGATTACATGCAAAAGCTCGGGGTAACCATCCACTTCAACACCACAATCGGTCAGGACATGACCATCAAGGACCTGCGGCAAAAAGGCTTTCAGGCCGTGTTTGTCGGAGTCGGCGCCCCGGAATCCGCCAACATGCGCTGCGAAGGGGAGGATGCCGGATACCATTGTTTTATGACCGGTGTAGAATTTTTGCGCATCATCGCCCAAGGGCAGCGACCACTGGAAGGCAAAAAGATCGTGGTCATCGGCGGGGGCAATGTGGCCATGGACTGCGTCCGATCAGCCAGACGCTTGGGTTTTGAGGACGTCAACCTGGTCTACCGCCGGACTTTAAAGGAAATGCCGGCCGATCCGGTGGAGATCAGAGAAGCCCAAGAAGAAGGGGTCAATTTTCACTATCAGGTCCAACCCATCAAGATTTTGGCCCAAGATGGAAAGGTCAGCGGGCTGGAATGTTTGCGCATGGAACTCGGGGAACCGGATGAATCCGGGCGACGTCGGCCGGAACCGGTGGAAGGATCAAATTTTGTTTTGGAATGCGACGCAATCATACCGGCCATAGGTCAAACCTGTGTCGTCGATTGTGTCCTTCCGGACGAACAAGGGGTGGAACTGACCAGATGGAAAACCCTGGTGGTGGACCCTGTGACCTTTCAGAGCAAGGAGCAGGATATCTTCGGCGGCGGAGATTGTATCACAGGTCCGGCAACTTTGATCGCCGCTTTGGCTGCTGGGAAAAAGGGTGCCAAATATATTGACAAGTTCCTACAAACTGGACAATGCGCTCCCGACCCGCATGATCAGATGGAAAAATATATCCAGGAACTGAACGTCTTTTACCCCTTTGAAAAGATGCCTTTTAAAGGCCAGGACAAGCGGGCCCGTCAGCCGGCCCGGGATCCTGAAGAGCGTATCAACCACTTTGAGGAAGTCGAAGGAGGCTTTGACGAAGGACAGGCCTTACTGGAAGCCTCCCGTTGCCTGCGCTGCTACCGAATCGGCATGGCTGCCGTTCATTCCGTAGACCAGGAATAAAGACCCTGAACAGCAGCTCCAGCGGCTCCAAGACGACGACAACCTTGGTCAACACACCGCTGCACACTCGAGCACACTGCATAATCGAGGCATGATATGGATCAGACACTACACCTCAATGGACAGGAAGTCTCATTTACCCCTGGGCAAACCATTCTTGAGGTCGCCAGAGAGAACAAGGTCTCTATTCCCACCTTGTGCCATATGCGCAGGGCGGTGCCTATTGGTTCCTGCCGCGTCTGTGTGGTGGAAATCAAAGGGGCAGCCGAACTCCTCCCGGCATGTTCAACCCCGGCCAATGCCGGCATGCAGATTCATACCCATTCCCCGCAGGTATTGGAAGCCAGGCGGGAGATTTTGACCATGCTCATGTATACCGGCCACCATGACTGCCCCATCTGTGATCAAGGCGGTGAATGTCGCCTTCAAGACCTGGTCTATGAGTACGGAGTGCGTCATGTACCCATGTCTGATCCCCCAAAAGAAAACGTTCCGGAATACGCAACCCCCAACATCCGTTACTGGCCGGAGCGCTGCATCCTCTGCTTGCGGTGCGTTACGGCCTGCAATGAGGTCCTGGGCATCGGGGCTATTGCAATTCAAGGTCAGGGCAACCAGGCCAGGGTTGTCCCTTCTCACCCGGAACGGTGTGTGTCCTGTGGGGAATGTCTCTTTGTCTGTCCCACCGGGGCGTTGACTGAGAACTTAAGTCGGCGTAAGGGGCGGCCATGGCTGGAGGACCGGGTTATGACTACCTGCACGTATTGCGGGTGCGGATGTCAGCTCTTCTTCAAAGTCTTGGACAACCAAGTCATCGGGGTAACCACGGATCGGGATCAGGGGGTGAACCGGGGCAGCCTGTGTGTCAAAGGCCGCTTTGGCTACGAGTTCATATCCAGCCCGCACCGCCTTAAAAATCCCCTTATTCGAAAAAACGGCACCCTGAAGCAAGCCACCTGGGATGAAGCCCTGTCTCTCATTGCCTCCCGGATGCAGAAAATCATCTCCCAGGCCGGCCCAGACAGTATCGGCGGCCTGGCCTCACCCAAGTGCACCAATGAGGACATCTATCTCTTTCAAAAGCTTATGCGGGCAGGGCTGCAGACCAATAATGTGGATCAGAGCACTCGGCTCTGTCATGCCGCCACCCTGGAGGGCCTGGAAGAAACTTTGGGCCATGGGGCCATGACCAATCCCATATCTGATGTGCTGCACAGCCAGGTCATTCTGGTCACCGGGGCCAATACCGCAGAGAACCAGCCTATATTTTCCCAGTATGTGATCGAGGCGGTGCGCAAGCACGGGGCCAAACTCATTGTCGTTGATCCCAGACGCATTCCTTTGACCGAACACGCCCATATCTGGCTGCAGCCCAAACCGGGAACCGATATCCCCTGGATTAATGGTTTCATGCACATCATCACTAGGGACAAACTGCATGATGTGAACTACATCAAACAACGAACCAGCGGATTTAAGGAAATGCGCGAGATCGTAGATGCCTTTACTCCGGAGCTGGTTTCCTCTCTGACCGGCATAGCCGTCCAGGACTTGGAAGAAGCCGCCCGGCTTTACGGTTCCCACCATCCCGGGTCCATCCTTTACTCCACCGGCATTGAGCAGCATGCCCACGGAAAAGACACTGTTCAGGCATTAGTCAATCTGGCACTGACCTGCGGTAATCTGGGCGTAGAGGGAGGGGGGATCTACCCCTTGTACGGTCAGAACAACGTACAGGGGGCCTGCGACATGGGTGCGCTCCCAGGTATATATCCCGGATATCAGGAGGTCCTGGATGCGCAGATTCGCTCCAAATTCGCCCAGGCCTGGAACGTATCAACCCTTCCGGAAAAAACCGGATTAACGGCCATGGAAATGATGGCCGCCGCTCGTGATGGTCAGCTCAAGGCCTTGTATGTCCTGGGCGAAAACCCCATGCTCTCCTTTCCCGATCAGACCAAGGTCCAGGAGTGTCTGCAAAAGCTCGATTTTCTGGTGGTCCAGGACATCTTTTTGACTGAGACCGGCAAGTTGGCGGATGTCGTCTTGCCTGCGACCTGCTTTGCGGAGAAAAACGGTACCTTCACCAATTCCGAGCGCAAGGTGCAGCGGGTACGCAAGGCGGTAGAGCCCAGAGGTCAGGCTCAAGATGACAGCTGGATCATCGCCCAGGTGGGCGCCAAATTGGACTATCCCATGGAGTATGCCTTCAACCGGGTTCTCTCTGAAATAAACGCTTTGGTCCCGGATTATGCAGGTATTACCAGTGAGCGCCTGGAAAAGGGGTCTGTGACCTGGCCCTGCCCGGCCCCAGACCATCCCGGTACCCCCCTTTTGCATTCCGGAAACTTTGCTCGGGGCCGAGGTTTGTTCAGCCGCATCGAATATCAATCCTCGGTTGAAGAACCAGACTCCCAATATCCGTATATGTTGAGCATGGGCAGTGTGCTGGAACATCACCAGAGCGGGACCATGACTCGGGAAGGAACCGGACTTTCCCGACTGTATCCAGAGGCCATGGCCGAAATCAATCCCCACGATGCGGATCAACTGGGAATATCCAATGGTGATACCCTGGACATTTCGTCCAGACGGGGAAAAATTCGGATCAAAGCTCGGGTATGCGACCGGACCGGTCCCAAAGTGGTCTTTGTTCCCGTTCATTTCCGGGAATCTCCGGCAAATATTCTGACCGATGTGAATCTGGACCAGGCAACCATGATGCCAGAACTCAAGGTCTGTGCGGTCTCCATTCAGAAAGTCGCCTAAGGAGGACGGTCCATGTTGGAACTGGTGGTCATTACCATGATCAAGACCGTGATCATAATCAGCGTATGCATGCTTGTGGTCACCTACCTGACCCTGGCTGAGCGCAAGATCTTGGGGTTCATTCAACTCCGACACGGTCCGAACCGGGTGGGATATTGGGGACTGTTACAACCCTTTGCCGACGGAATCAAGCTTTTCCTCAAAGAAGATCTGATCCCCCAAAACGCCGAACGTACGATCTTCTATATAGCTCCCATCATCAGCATCGCCTCGCCTATGATCATGCTGGCCTTGATCCCTTTTGGGGACGTGATCACCATCATGGGCCGCGAGATCACCTTGTACCTGGCCAACCCGGATGTGGGCATTTTGATCATTTTGGCTCTGGGGACCCTGGGGGCCTATGGAGGCATGCTCGGCGGGTGGTCTTCGGGGAATAAATATGGTTATATCGGAGGCTTGCGAGCGGCAGCCATCATCATCAGCTACGAATTGTCCATGGCCTTTTCGGTCATCTGCGTGGTCATGCTTTCTGGTTCTCTCAGTCTCGTGGACATCGTTCATGCCCAAGCCGGCATGTGGAATATCGTTCTGGCCCCAGTAGCTTTTATCATCTTTATCATCAGCGGCTTGGCTGAACTGAACAGAACTCCGTTCGATATGCCTGAAGCTGAGGCCGAGCTGTGCTGCGGATACAACGTTGAATACAGTAGCATGAAATTTGCTCTCTTCTTTTTCGGGGAATACACCCACCTGTTCGTCTTCGGTTGCTTGGTAACCACCCTTTTCCTGGGCGGCTGGCACGGGCCTTTCCTGCCAGGTGTGGTTTGGTTCTTTTTGAAAACCTTGCTCGTGGTCTTCTTCTGTATATGGCAACGGGCCACATTCCCCAGGTTACGCTACGATCAGGTCATGAAACTGGAATGGAAAATCCTCATGCCTCTGGCCATTGTCAATATCCTGGTCACCGCCTTGGTCATGGCCGTTTAGTCATGCATGTGTGAAGGAAATACAACCTAGCACAACAACTCTTCGTTCTGTGCAACCGTGGAGATACCCATGCAAGACAAAGATATCCTCCGGGTCAGGGAAAAATGGAGCGGCAAATTCAAGTACGTCACTCCTTTGCTCAAAGGATTGCAATATACCTTTGGGAATTTGCTCTCCAAGCACAAAACCATCCAATATCCGGAACAAAAAAGACCGGTCAGTGAGCGGTGGAGGGGTCTACACCGTCTGCATCGCGATGATAAAGGACAGCTTTTGTGCGTAGCCTGCGGTTTGTGCGCTGCTGTATGTCCGGCCCGGGCCATTGACGTCACCCCGTATGAACCGGAAAACGGAGAACGCTATCCGGAGAAATTCGTGGTCGACGAGCTGCGCTGCATCTTTTGCGGTTTTTGCGAAGAAGTCTGCCCCCGGGGGGCCATCTCATTAAGTCAGGTGTACGATTATGTGGACTTCACCCGGGAGGATTTCCAATTTTCCTTCGACAAGCTGGATAATCCGGAACAATTCAGTTTTCAGTATCAGCGCAGCCTGATGCAAAAAATACTCGGTTAAGGCCTTGGCCAAAATATTTCCAGCTTTGTTGAGCATACCCGAAGGAGAGAAGGTCCATGGCTGAACTCAGCATTCTCACGTTTTTTGTTGTGTTATCTTTGCTTTCCGCATTGATGGTGGTGTTTACCAAAAATATCGTCCACTGCGCCTTGTGGATGATCGTATCCTGTGTGGCCTTGGCCGCCATGTTTCTCCTTCTGCACCTGCAGTTTTTGGCCTTGCTGCAGATCATCGTCTATGCCGGAGCAATCATGATGTTTATCCTTTACGCCATCATGATGCTTAACCTCCGATTCAGTTTCGGCCCCTATCTTTTGTGGAATATGAAGACCTTCGGAATCATTCTCCTGGTTATTTTCATGGTTGGATTGCTGGGAATGGCTGAACTCTTGCCCGCCACCTCGCCACTTAGCGGCCCATTCACCGTGCAGGCTATAGAGGAATTTGGAGAAGTCGGAATCTTGGCTACGCGGATTTTTTCGGATTACATCATCGCCTTTGAACTTGTTTCAGTCCTGCTCACCGCCGGGGTGGTCGGAGCCTTGGCCCTGGCCAAGAAAGATCGTTAAGGAGTCTACCTGTATGGAATATCAAAGTGTGTTCCTCGGCTTGGGACTGGCCCTCTTTCTCATCGGCACAGCCGGAGCCTTAGTCCGCAGAACGGCTATCGTCGTCTTCTTGTGTATTGAAATCATGCTCGGCGGGGTGAACCTTGTATTTTTGACCTTTGCCCGCAGCACCCAGAGCGTAGAAGGGGCTTTCATGGTCATGTGCATCATGGCTGTGGCAGCTGTGGAGGCAGCTGTTGGCTTGGCTATCTTTTTTCGCTTGTACCAAAAGACCGGCTCCATTGATGTGGAACGGTTCAACCTGCTCAAATGGTAAGTCGAGGAGAGTGGCATGTTTGACTATATCTGGCTCATTCCGGTCTTGCCCCTGATCGGGGTCCTCATT
The DNA here is from genome assembly GCA_034521385.1 of Desulfovermiculus sp. Classification (GTDB taxonomy): domain Bacteria; phylum Desulfobacterota; class Desulfovibrionia; order Desulfovibrionales; family Desulfothermaceae; genus Desulfovermiculus. Next base: position 130,904 of record JAXHMO010000022.1, on the reverse strand, counting down.
AACGGCCTTTTGGGCCGGCGTCTGGAAGAGGTGAACAAGTCCCTCATCCACTGGATCGCCTGTTCTGCCGTCGGACTCTCCTTCGTCTTGACCGTGATCACCTTTTTTCAGCTCTTGTCCCTGCCCGGTTCTGAGCGTCTGGTTGAATACGTGTGGTTTGAATGGATTCGGGCCGGAGATTTCAGTGTCTCTGTGGCCTATCAGATCGATCCCTTGTCCATGGTCATGTGCTTGTTCGTCACTGGGGTAGGATTTCTCATCCACATCTACTCCATTGGCTACATGTTGCACAGTGAAGGACGCTACTACCGATATTTCACCTACCTGAACTTATTCATGTTCTCCATGATCAACCTGATCCTGGCCAACAACTTCCTGCTCATGTTTCTGGGTTGGGAAGGAGTGGGCATGTGCTCCTACCTGCTCATCGGCTTCTGGTTTGGCAATCTGGACAATGCCAAGGCCGGAAAAAAGGCCTTTATTACCAACCGGGTCGGTGATTTCGCCTTCCTGGTCGGTCTGTTACTCCTCCTGGTTGCCTTGGGTGAGCATGGGGTCTGGTCCCTGCGCTTTACCGAGGTTTTTGAGCATGCTCATCTCTTGAATCAGTCCCTGGTCACAGCTGTCTGCCTTCTCTTTTTTATCGGGTGTACTGCCAAATCGGCTCAGATACCGCTGTATATATGGCTTCCGGATGCCATGGCCGGCCCTACCCCGGTCAGTGCCCTCATCCATGCGGCCACCATGGTCACCTCCGGCATCTATTTCGTGGCCCGCAGCAACGTGCTCTACTCCATGTCTCCGCTGAGCATGCAGGTGGTTGCAGTTATCGGAGCATTGACCGCCTTGTTGGCCGCCACCATCGCCCTGACCCAGAACGACATCAAACGGGTCTTGGCCTATTCCACCGTCAGTCAATTGGGGTACATGTTTTTGGGTCTGGGGGTAGGCGCATTCAGTGCCGGGATTTTCCATGTGGTCACCCATTCCTTTTTCAAGGCCTTGCTCTTTCTCTGCGCCGGGAGCGTCATGCACTCCCTGGCCAATGAGCAGGACATGCGCAATATGGGCGGTATGCGCAAAAAGATTCCAGTCACCTACATCACCATGCTCCTGGGCACCCTGGCCATTGCCGGATTTCCCGGGCTGTCCGGATTTTTCAGTAAGGACGAAATCCTGTGGTACACATTTGCCAACGGCCACCCCTTCCTGTGGCTCATTGGGGTATTCACGGCTGGATTGACCGCCTTTTATATGTTCCGGCTCATATTCATGACCTTTTTCAACGAATGCCGGGCCCCCCAGGATGTGCAAAAACACATCCATGAATCGCCCAAATCCATGACCGTGCCCATGTCCATTCTGGCCGTACTCTCGGTCATCGGCGGAGCTATCGGGGTTCCTGCCGTTCTGGGAGGAAATAATCGCATAGAGCACTTTTTGGAACCGGTGATGCCTCACGTGGCTCATGGCCACCATTCGGCCAGTACCGAATATCTGCTCATGGTCATCTCTGTGTGTATCGTATTTATCGGGATTGGACTGGCCTACACTATGTATGTCCGCAAGCGGGACATCCCTGGGGAACTTGCGACCAAATTCAAATGGCTGTATGCGGCCATGTTCAACAAATGGTATGTGGATGAATTGTACAGCTTCCTCTTTGTCCGCCCCCTGCATGGTTTGAGCCTCTTGATGTGGAAAGGCTTCGATGTGGGGATAATCGACGGGGCGGTGAACGGAGTAGCCAATGTTGTGGGATGGTGCGGCAGCAGGCTGCGTACCGTCCAGACAGGATATGTCCAGGCCTACGCCATATCCTTCCTCTTCGGTGCCATGCTGTTGGTCATGTATTCTGTCTTTGCCCTGGTTTAGGAGTATAAGGAGTCGTCGATGAGTCTCACTGGCCTGCCCATTCTCAGCATCCTGACCTTTCTCCCCTTGGCGGGGGTTTTGGTCATAGCTATCCTCCCCGGTTCCGGCCCCGGAGCGGCCAAGAGGTTCTGGTCCATCGGTTTGGCCGTATCTGTTCTGGAATTCATCATCTCCATTCCGGTCCTGATCGCCTTTGATTCCTCGATAGCCGGAATGCAGTTCACGGAGCACACCCCCTGGATTGAAAGTCTGGGCATCAGCTATTCCCTGGGCCTGGACGGTATCAGCCTATGGCTGGTCATGCTGACCACCTTTTTTGTGCCCTTGTGCATCCTGTGCTCATTTACCTACATCCAGAAGAAGATCAGGGAATACGTGATCAGTTTCCTGCTCATCGAAACGGCCATGATCGGTACCTTTCTGGCCATGGATCTGGTCGTGTTCTACGTCTTCTGGGAGCTCATGCTCATCCCCATGTTCCTGCTCATCGGGGTCTGGGGGGGGGAACGGCGCATCTACTCCGCTGTCAAGTTCTTCCTGTACACCGCCATGGGCAGCATATTTATGCTCGTGGCCATCGTCGTTCTATACATTCACAACATACAGACCACCGGAGATGCCTCCTTCTATCTCTTCAACCTCCTGGAACTGCACATCCCGGTGGAGATGCAGTTCTGGCTCTGCGCGGCCTTTTTCCTGGCCTTTGCCATTAAAGTACCCATGTTTCCGCTGCATACCTGGCTTCCAGACGCCCATGTGGAGGCCCCTACCGCCGGCAGTGTCATCCTGGCCTCCATCCTGCTGAAAATGGGGACCTACGGTTTTATCCGCTTTGCCATGCCCCTGTTTCCCTATGCCACTCACCAGTTCATCCCCATAATTGCCGGATTGGGGGTCATCGCCATCATTTATGCCGCTCTGGTCTCCTGGGTTCAGCCGGATATCAAGAAGCTGGTGGCCTATTCCAGTGTCAGCCACATGGGTTACGTTCTCCTGGGGCTGTTTGCCTTGAACATGCAAGGGGTGCAGGGTGGAATCTATCAGATGCTCAATCACGGGCTGTCCACCGGTGCCCTCTTTCTTTTGGTGGGTATGATCTATGAACGCAGGCATACCCGGCTCATGGAGGAATTCGGCGGACTGGCCAAGATCATGCCCGTATTTGCCACCTTTCTCATGATCGCCACCCTGGCCTCGGTGGCCGTCCCGGGCACCAACGGATTTGTGGGCGAATTTCTCATCCTCTTGGGCGCCTTTAAGAGCTATCCGGTCCTGGCCATTATCGCCACATCCGGAGCTCTGTTCAGCGTCATCTATATGCTCTGGATGTACCAGCGGGTCATGTTTGGACCTGTGGACAAACCACAAAACAGCGGACTGAAGGATCTCACTTTTCGGGAGACGGCCATCATGGTGCCCATAGCCGTGCTCATCATCGTCATGGGCATCTTTCCTGGTCTGTTCCTGCGCCAAATGGACGCCTCATCCGAAAAGTTCATCCATACGGTCAAAAGCAGATACCAGACTTACGCAGCCATGGAAGAGAGAAAGTTGCCGGACGCGCAGCAAGTGGCATTTTTTGCGGATTCCCTGCCCACTGAATCCGATATCCGGGAACGTGTGAGCAGAACGCACGGAGGACAGTAATTATGCAGTTTGAATTCGTGGCCCCACTCATCCCGGTGCAGGCCATCCTGCCCCAAACCATCCTGGTCTTGACCGCACTGGTGGTCCTGGTAGTGGATGTGTTTACCAAGGACAAATCCAGGTTCCTCCTGCCCGCCTTGAGCATGATCGGGGTCCTGATCAGTGCAGGGTTTGTCCTCAACTCCCTCACCTCCCATGCCGGAACATACCAAAGCATGGTTTATGCCGACGGCTTCTCCGCCTTTTTGAACATGACCATTTGGCTGATTGTTTTTTTAACCATCTTGGTATCCATCCATTATCAGCACTATTTTGAGCACATGGCCAGCGGAGAATACTATTGCCTCCTCCTGTTTGCCGCCGTGGGCATGTCCTTCATGGTCTCCTCCGGTCATCTCATACTCATATTCGTGGCCTTGGAACTCATGTCTGTGTGCGTGTATGTCCTGACCGGATTTCACCGCAACAACCTGGCCTCCATTGAAGCAGCCCTGAAGTATTTCCTCCTCGGGGCCTTTGCCTCTGCATTTCTTCTCTTGGGCTTTGCCTTTTTATACGGGGCCACCGGAACCCTTGATCTGCCAACGATGAGTAAATACATCACCGAAAACCCGGATACCATTTCCTCCGGCTGGCTGGTACTCGGGCTACTGCTGTCTATATGCGGTTTTGGATTTAAGATTTCCATGGTTCCCTTTCACATGTGGACTCCGGATGTCTATCAAGGGGCCCCCACCGTGGTCACCGCGTTTATGGCCACCGGAGTCAAGGCTGCCGCAGTTGCTGCCTTGGTCCGGGTGGTTATGGTGGCCTTGGAGCCCATGGCCGTGGACTGGACCATGATCCTTTGGGTGGCCGCTGTGGCTACCATGTTTGTGGGCAATATCATCGCCCTGGTCCAGGAGGATGTGAAGCGCATGCTGGCCTATTCCGGCATTGCCCATGCCGGATACCTGCTCATCGGGTTTGTGGCCGGCTCAGAAATGGGTCAGGCCGGCATTCTCTATTACCTCTTGGCTTATGCCCTGATGAATATAGGAGCCTTTGGGATCATCACCTTGCTGGGCCGACAGGGTGAGGAATATTCCTCCCTATCCGACTTTTCCGGGCTGGGCCTCAAATCCCCGGCCATGGGCCTGGCCATGGCCATTTTTATGTTCTCCCTGGCTGGCATTCCTCCCACTGCCGGGTTCATGGGCAAGTTTTATATCTTCGCCGCCGCAGTCAAATCCGGTTTTGTCTGGCTGGTGATCTTAGGAGCCATCAATAGTGTCATCTCCATCTATTACTACTTGCGGGTTATCGTGACCATGTACTTTTCCGCCCCGGCTGAAAGCCCGGCTGTCTCCCCGTTCACCACACCACCTTTGACTGTGGCCTTAAGCGTGGCCGCGGCTGGTGTACTGGTCATGGGCGTATTTCCCTCCCTGTTTTGGACCCTGGCCCAAAGCTCCATCTTTGCCCTGGGCTAAAAAGACGCGAGAGTAAAAAACCATTAATGTATACAAAAAAAGCTGGGAGCCTAGGCTCCCAGCTTTTTTTAAAAGGGATTGATACCCTGTTTTTTGGTGTATTGGAGATATCCCACATTGGCCCCCAAAGTCCCAGCCTACAGAGGGCCCCTGCCAATAGACATATCGAGTCCGCCCCGACTTCATGTGCAATGTCCCCTGTCCGTACCTAAGGCCCACAAAAAAGGCCACCCCGCCCTCTTCGCCCTGGATATACCCGTTGGGTTGCCAAGATGGGCAAGTCCTCTTAGAATATACACACTAAGTGAGTACCAAATAATATGCAGGGGATAACCATGCGAATCAAGACCGTTGCCACTTTAGGACCCAAATCCATTGATAAGGAGGTCATGCAGGCCATGGTCACCTGCGGCGTCCGAATTTTTCGCCTCAACTTCTCCCATGGCCGAGCTGAGGAGTTTGCTCCGACCATATCTTTGATCCGGGATTTGGAGCGGGAGATGGACATTCCTCTGACCGCCATGGGCGATTTGAGCGGACCCAAGATCCGTATCGACGAGGTGCCCGACTCTCCTCTGCCAGTAGAAAAAAAGAGTGTGGTCAGCCTGGGTCTCCCCCAGGCCAGGGACGATGCTCCAGCTTTGCCCTTTATCAGCCTGAGTGTACCCGAACTCCTGCACGATTTACAGCCCGGAATGGAGGTGGCCTTAAGCGACGGAATGCTCCGGTTTCACGTGCTCCAGGTGGTCAAGGAGCACACCTTGTTTACCCTCCAGGCCGAAAACGCCGGGCTGCTTTCCTCGCATAAGGGGATTACCTTTCCGGGAAAGGAAATCCCCTTGGCCGCAATGACCGATAAAGACTACAGTGACCTTAAAGACGGCCTGGACATTGGCATAGACTGCTTCGCCCTCTCCTTTGTCCAGGCAGAACAAGATGTTCGGGACCTGCGGCAGGCCATGGAGGCCCACGGCCGAATCGTGCCCATCATTGCCAAACTTGAACGGGCCAGCGCAGTGAACCGCTTGGACGACATCCTATACGCCGCCGACGGGATCATGGTCGCTCGCGGCGACCTGGGCCTGGAGTGTCCACTGCCTCAACTCCCTGTCCTGCAAAAACGCATTATTCGGGCCTGTCGGCACGCACAAAAATTCTGCATCGTGGCCACCCAGATGCTTTTGTCCATGGTCCAAAACCCCCTGCCTACCCGGGCGGAAACCACGGACGTGGCCAACGCCATCATGGACGGGACCGACTGCGTCATGCTTTCCGAGGAAACAGCCGTGGGCGATTATCCTGTGGAAGCAGTCTGCTTTATCCAGGAAATCGCCGAGCAGGCCGAATCCTATCTCCTGGAACGCATGCAGGGTCCATATCGGCCCAAAAAAGAAAAAAACTTGGGCAAGTACCTGGCCTATTCCGCCAGCCTCCTGGCCGACAATACAGAGAGCATCGCCCTGGCCTGCCATTCCACCAGCGGGGTCACGGCCCGTTTGCTCTCCAGCCGCCGCCCGGCCCAGCCCATTTATGCCCTGACCCCGGATTTGCCCACCATCCGTCTTTTGAATTTCTACTGGGGAGTCCGGCCCCGAATAACAGATGCCTCCATGCCCAATCATCTGGATCGGGTGGAAAAATTTGTCCAGGAGACCTCCTTGTTCCAGTCCGGAGACCGGGTGGTCATTACCTCCGGGCAGCCCACACCCGGGCAGCAGGAGATGCACACCAACCAAATCAAGATCTACACCAAATAAAATCCAGCCCAGAGGCCATATGGCCTCTGGGCTGGATTTTATTTATTATTGGGATTGATTGTGCTCAGTATACTGCCAGTCATCCTGCTTTCCCTTTGAACTGTTTACCTGGGAGTCCCAGTCAATGAGGGTATGCAGGACTTCTTCTTCCTGCTTGAGCTTTTGGTCACCTATATCTTGTGCCTGGCGGACAAAATGCCTGGAAAAGATCTGGAATATTTTTTTGTACTCCGAACTGACCTTCAACTGCTGAGACTGCCGCTCCCACTTGCCCAGGGCATATTCAGGTATATGGACCGGAATACCGCTCTGCTCCATTGCCTTGGGGGATGCCCCGGCGTCTGGAAGGTATAGAGAGTATATTGGTCCAATACTTAAGGCCTGCTCGTATTTGTCAGTACATGAACGTCTCCACTTGATGTATCTTGGCCTGCCCTCCGCTCAGGAACATTGCCTGTCCCAGCTCTACTCATTGTCTTGTTTCTCATTTCAGTCATTGAGCCCAGCGGTATAAAAAAACGCATTGCGTGTTCTCCTGAACCTACCTATTGAAAACTTGGTTGGTTAGAACTTACTGCAAAGTTCAATTCTGGATTGTATTTTCGAAGAATGTAGGACACAAAAGCATATTTTTTTCTTGGCCAGGGAAAAGATAGGAAGGGTCCTCATCTACCAATATTATGTTTTCCAAGAGCTTTTCATCTCTTGCATAATCAGGCAGAAGAACAGAAAAGTTCTTAATGGTTTGTTTAAACAAGTCATGATATTTTTAAGGCCATAATAGATCACGCGCAGGTCTTTTTTATAATTTCCAAAAAAATGTTTTGGCTGAAATTTATCGCGGATTTCTCTATCTAAATGAATATCAAGCAGTTGAGCATCAAAGCAATCTTCTCTGGAAGATACATCGTAGCGATTCAAACGCCTCAGTCCAGCCTTATCTAATAAAACATTTTCGACCATGTCCCCAGGGGCTGCCAATGCTGCGGTGAAGCTCTAAAAAGGATCAAGCCCTCCTCCTGCAAGGAAGCTCTTCACCCAGGCCTCCCACTCAAAGCCAACAAGATTGCGATCCGTTTTGGAAAAATCCATCCCTACTAAAATAACCTCCCGCCCGGCCTGGACATACTGCTGGTGATAGCCCTTGGCCTTGATCTGATCTATGGCCTTGACTCCGTCTCCTTCCAGCTCCACGACCTTAAACTCCAGGACATAGACCACCCGCCCGGTATCAATGACCAAATCCGCCCGGCCGTGGCTGGAGCTTTCTTCAGGCTGGAGATCAAAACCCAAAGAAGCCAAGAAACTATAAACCACCGAGGCATAGTAGCCCTCATAGTGATCTATCTTATTGTGTATATACCATTCTTGGGGAATTGAAGACAAAAGAGATTGAAAGCTAACCTTTATCTTATCCATATCCTTGTTTTGCAAAGCCTGATACATCCGGTTCTGAACCCCGACCAATGAAGTGGGACTCTGGGTGTAACCGGCCAGCAGGGCATCAGTAAAGCCAAGTCGTACTTCCAGATTGGGAAAACACAGTCGGTAATATCGCCTAGGGCCCATTTGTCTGACCTGATCAATGGTCAAGTAGCCGCTTTGAAAAAGCACGGTTTCCGCTAGCAGCGTGTCCATGGACATGGCTGAAATACTTGATTCACTGACCTCAGTGCCTTCCAGATCAGGGAGATAAAATCTCCTCTGCCGCAACAACTTGACCAAAAAGCTAGGAGTAGCGGTTTCAAGCCAGTAGTTGCCGAGTTTCTTGTTTTTAAGAAATAAGAGCACATCAAATGGATTGTAAACATTTTCTTTCCCAGGAAATTATAACCATCATACCAATTGGACACTTCCTGCAGATCAACTCCAGACAACCGCTCTGCAAAGATGTGCTCCAGCTCTGCCTGAGTATAGCCACAAATGGCTCCCATATCCGAATTCAGGCTCAAATCCTCCAGATTATTCAAATCGCTGAATATACTCACCCGGCTGAACTTGCTCACTCCTGTGATAAAGCAGAACTTGATGGAGGCATCGCTGTCCTTGATTACTGAGTAAAAGTTTTTCAGCCCGTCCCGCATTTCTTCCGCCCTGGGCGTATCCTCAAAATTATCCAGGATTGGTTTGTCGTACTCATCGATTAAGATAACAACCCGGTCGGCAAACTTATCTACAGTGTCAACTATTAAGTTTTTAAATCTTCCGTTTATTGTTTTACCTTTGAGCTCTAGGCCTAGACGACCGGCATTGAAAGACAGTATCTCTTCAATATTGTCATTTAAGTTTTGCAAATCATAAAACCGGCCTCCGGCAAAGCTCAAAGACAGCACTGGAAAACTTTTTTCAAAATCCCAATTCTTTTCCAGATACAGGCCCTTGAAAAGCTCTTTTTTCCCTTCAAAAGCGCACCTTAAGGTATCTACAAACAGGCTCTTGCCGAACCGCCTGGGACGGGAGAGAAAATAGTATTTGCCCGCACTGACTAATTGATGCACAAAAGAGCTCTTATCCACATAGTAATAACCTTCAGTGCGTATCTCTGCAAAATTGGATATGCCAATAGGCAGCTTTTTCATTTTCAGCTTCTTCTCTCATACGCAACATCTGTCTCTCATTATATCACCAGTAGGGCGCCCCTGTCCCAGGGGCTGCCCCTTCGGCGGAGAAACTGCCACGTGGTTTTGGGCCTATACCCCGCGTATCAGTTCCTCCCCAGGGCCGCCCGCTCGGAGAGCGGGGGCCTACTTGCCGCTCGAGGACTCGCGGGAAGAGAGAAGACTAGCCAGCTCACTGGCCCTCGCCTTGCCCACGGTGTCAGTGCCCGGATCACCCAATTCTTTCACCTCAACTCAGGCAAACGCCTCAGGCCGGCCATATCTAATACTGCATTCAAATCCTGCTTCTCCGACCAAAAAATACCATTCTGAGTCATTAATTCTTCAGCCTCAGGGGTAAAACCGCTATAGGAAAAATACCACATCTTGAGAATGCGAAGCCCCTTTCCTTCACATTCCAAGACCAAAGGCTTGAGCTCCAGAAAAGATTCAACCTCGCTCTCAGATACCTTGGACCCTGTTTTCCACTTACACTCTGCAATCCAGTGCTCCTTGCCGGCACCGGCATAAACGTCTATTTCCCGGCCAGGTCCTGCTCCCAAACGTACCCTGTGCCAAACATAACTAAACATATCCGGCACCTTCACATCTTCTTTTGAAGTTTGCAGGACGCTGAATCATTAAAGTACAACGAGGCCACGCGTTTGGCCTGACTTGGCACGTGAAAAGTGAGACAATCCAAGGGAAGGCTCTGCTTTCCTTTCCAAACCCAAGACTGGATTCCCGCCTGCGCGGGAATGACGGAACAGGATCAAAAATATCGTTGGAGTGCTCAAGGGAGGGCTTATATGTCGGATGATTTCATCAGCTGAGCACAGCCAGTATCCAGGCCGATACCATCAAGCCCAAAGCAAAGAGGCCGCACATACCTTGGGGCATCTGACGCATGACCTCTTTATTCACCGCCACTGCCTTGCGTAAACCAAGGCTGAGGGCCAGGCCTACGGCAAACCCGAACAGGTGGGCCCCCACATCAGTTCGTTCTCCTCCGCTGCCCAGCCAGGCCAGCAAGGCCAGACCAGCGCCCAAGGGAGCCAGGACCACCGGCCACCTCTTTTCCCTTGGCTTACTTAATCCGCTGAGCAGGCCCAAAGCGGCAAATACAGCGGTTGAGGCCCCAATGGCCAAATGTGTCGGGCCTTGGATGAGGACATTGAGGGCATTGGCCAGCCCAGCAGCCACCACGGTTAACATCCAGCCGACGCCTCCGCCGATTTCCCGGCAAACCAGGTGCATGAACACCCCTCCGAAGACCAGGTTGGAGAGAAGATGCTCTGGACCGGAATGCAGGGTCAGGGCGGTCAGCGCCCGCCACCACTGACCATGAGTGAGCATCGCCCGGCCGTCGACCCGCCCCATTTCCACCCAATCCAGACTATCCAAACCCAGGGCCTGGACCTGCTGCTGAGTAATTCCGTGCCACAGGGCAACTGCCAAAAGGACCCAAAACACGGACTCGGCCGAGCCAGACCCACTTCGGGCTTGATCCCGATAGGTCGCCCTTCCGGCATTTTCGGTTTCATACAGGTTGATTTGTTCGTAAGCCGAGGAGAGGTCGTTTTCCAATATGCTTAAGGCCATGCCGGACCGGGTATGGTCAATGCGGTGAGGAATGCGCATGGCCCACAAAACCAGGGACCATTCCCAGACCACCTGCTCTTTATCTCGAGCCTCCCTTTCCGTTTTTTGGTGCCTACCCTCCGGCCACACCCAGTATCGGCCGTCTTCAAATTCCGCGGTGTGTATTTCAGCCCGCACGACCTACCCCAAACCGAGATGTTAATAATTTCCGGAAGGTGCACATAACATATCGACAGCCAAGACATTTCCAGATAAACTGAATTGCAGGGCGCAACAGGATGGCCCATTTGGTCCCACTCACCTGTCTACTTTTTGGGCCGCAGTCCGGGACATTCCCGCATCCATCAAGAAATCCATGAACGAAAAAAGCAGCCTTATACCGCCTCTTGTTTCTAGAGTCCAAAAAGCGATCTTTTTGATCTGGGTGCTCTCTCTGGTTCTGGTCCTGTATGGTTCCTTAAGCCCGGATATGCACTTGGATATCCGGATGCAAGATTCGGATAAGGTCCTGCACTCCCTGGCCTATACCTGGATGGCCTTGGGTGGCCGAATGAGCTTTGTCCCGGCCTCCAGATCAGCCGGGCTGACCATCTGCCTTATTTGCTTGGGGTGCGCAGTGGAAATCGCTCAGGGTTTTGTCCCCGGCCGCTTCTTTTCCCTGGCCGACATGGGAGCCAACGCCTTGGGTGTGGGCCTGGGCCTGTTTTTTGCACATCTGATTGCCCGCTGGGGGCCGAGATTTTTGGCCTCCATCATCAAATAAGCCCTGGGACGAATCAGGGCCTATTCAACCACTCGAAACTCGCACCGCCGGTTTTTGGCCCAAGCTGCCTCATCGTTTCCCTGCTCCAGGGGCCGCTCCTCCCCATAACTGATGATTCTCAACCGATCTGGATCGATGCCCAACAGAACCAAAAACTCATAGGCCGCCCTGGCCCTACGTTCACCCAGAGCCAAGTTATATTCGTCGGTTCCCCGTTCATCGCAGTGTCCTTCAATGACCACCTCGATCTCTGGAAAACGATCCATTATCTCCGCCTTATTCTTCAGTTCCTGCCGGGCCTGCACCCGCAGTTCATAGGAATCAAAGGCGAAATGAATGCGTTGCCCCAATTCCTGCGTAGCCTGTTTTCGCTTTTCCTCTTGTTGGGCCTTTTCCCTTTTGGAAGCTTCCCGGCGCTCCTTTTCCTGCAGCCCAAATTCCTCCATCTCCTCAGCGGTCATGTCCGATGTAGCCTCTTTCCCCCCTTCATCCAGAGAGTCTTCCGCCTGATACTCTCCCCTTTGCTCCGCAGCCAGGGTCTCTGATCCGTCGCTGACCGATTTTCTGGCACATCCTTGCATGGCGAATATCATAATCACCAAGCAAACACCCAAAGTCAGCGTCCATGCATATGTCCTCATAGCCTTCCTCCTTGTGGTCCGGGTTGAATATTTTTTTACCAGCTACTCTGCACGTGGTCTCCAGGCCGGAGAAGTCGCCGCTTCCCCACCGGTGGGAATTCGTTTGGCCTCATCTGCATGCCGAGTACTCACATACAGCTGATACTTTCCAGAACGATCGGAACTAAAGGCCAGAAAATAACTGTCCGGCCCCCAGGCCGGATCCTCATCATTGCCCGGCCCAAAGCTCACCTGACGTTCTGTCTTCTTTTGGCGGTCATGAACAATGATCCTGTGGCCCTGATCCTTTATCAACCGAGAGTAGGCTACAAACCGACCGTCAGGGCTGATGCTGGGATTCGTGTTGTAAGTACCTTGAAGGCTGATTCGCTCCACTTCCCCACTGTCCATGTGTCGCAAAAAGATGTGCGGATTGCCGAACCGGCTGGAGACAAAGACCATGGCCTTACCTTGGGCGTCGAAATGAGGGGATATATCGATAGCCCAGTGCTCAACCAGGGGGTCGCCGAGGCTCAAATCCTGGTTCAGGGTGTAAATGTCCGGGCTCTTGCCCGGGTCTGCGCTGATGACCCATCCGCGTCCGGGCCAATAGGCCGGACTGATGATTGTATTTCCAGGCAGGGTGGCCCGTTGCAGAGAATCGCTCTGAGCGTCCCAAACAACCAGTTCATGCCTGTCCTGGCCCACAAAACTCATGGCCAATTTATCACCATTTCCGGACCAGGCCGGACTCATGCAATACCCGTCCAGGTCCACTAATGGCCGTAAATTCTTTCCCTGCGGGGTGCAGGCATAGATGTCCTTGTCTTCTTCGCTCTTGCGTACAAAGGCCAACTCAGAAGTAAAAAAGCCGGAACGACCGGTCAAAGCCTGCATCAATTCGGCGCTGAAACGCCGGCTAGCCTGTTCCACATGGCCTTGGTTGCGCAGGACGTAGCCCCGCCCAACAATCATGCGCCCGGTATAGACGTCAAAGGCCCGCAGTTCTACCTGTTCCCGGTCCTGGTCTCCCGCCGACCAGCCCATGGTAACCAGCAAATCCACCTGACTGAGCTGAAAACGTTTGAAGTCAAGATCCTCCCGGTTCATTCCCTGTACTTCAGGTCCACCCAGCAACTCCCCCCCGGGAACAAAGTGAACAAAGGGGAGAAAGCCCAGGTCCTCATACAGAACACGTTCCAGATCCTGGACCCGGGAAGGGACCAACGTTTCTCCTTCCTGCTGCGCTATAAGGCGGGCCGGAGCCAGATAGGTGTTTATCTTGGACTGACCCGGACCATAAATATTGATCTGCAGACTTGTGTCCGCACCACCCATACTCGGCATGAAAAACAGGCACAAACACGCGGTCCACCAGAAGACCAGGTTGAGTGGTAATTTCATGAACTTCTTTCCTTTTTTCCTGTGCTGGATCTTCAAAGGTGCAAAATTCCAGGTTCACGGTTTGATCGAGAATGAAACTTGAAATTTAGTAATTATTGAGAGTCTCGTTTCATCCGAGTGAATATTGAGACACGGCGTTAAGGAGTTAAGTCCTGGAGATGAAACTCGATGCGTATGGATTTCAAATCTGGATTGGGCGGAGCCTGCAGACTTCCGGTCCGGGCTATGGCCCGCAGCACTGAATTATCGAACTGGGGATTACCGGAAGAACGTTCCAGGGAATGGTCAACGATCTCCCCCTGCTCGTTTATCTGTATTTGGACTGTTGCATGCAGATCCTCGTCTCCTCCCAGATCGGGAAAACGCCAGTTGGTTCGAATCCGCCCTCTGATCAGATTGCCGTACAATCTCTCGGTCATCTCCCGAGCCGACGATCGACCTAAGTTCTCCAAATCAATCCCCTGAGCTGCCTGCTCCTTACTCAATTGGGCCAGCTCTTGGGCCAAGACCTCCGCGTCGGTCTGAGCCTCTTGCTCAGCCTGAGCAGTCACCTCCTGTATAGCGTCCTCTAACTCACTTTCCGGAGTCTTGACATCTTCCCTGCTTTGAGGTTTAGGCGACTCTTGGGGCTCTGATTTCTTTTTCTGGGTGACTTTGGACGCCTGGGGTTTTTTTTCGTCCTGTTTGGCTATCTGCACCGGCTTGGGGGGCGCAGGCTTGGCTTTAGGTTGCTGCCTTGGAAGGGCTTTGGCCTGTTGTGAAGCCTGTTTCCGGCCCGGCTCCTGCTCTGATGTACGCGGAACCTGAACCGCCTTTTTTTGCTCCGGCATGCGGACCAGTTCCACCTCATACACCGGCTTGTCCAGGTCCAGGCTGATCGCTCCCCCATGCCACGGGGCATACATGGTTATGAACACCAGACCGATGTGGAGCAGGAGAGCAAAGAGGCAGCTTGCAAAACCCATTCAAATCCCGCCTCTCTCAATCCTCTTCCGGTTCCGCCACCACACCCAACCGGGCCACACCGGCCGCTTTGATGTCGCTCATGATCTTGACCACGAATCCGTAAGGCACCTCCTGATCAGCCCGCAAATAGAGGATGTCGTCCTTGTCGGCCATGACCTTCTGCAAGGTGGAGGTCAACTCCTCTCTGGTTATCTGATAGTCTTCAATATGCAACGTGCCGTCTTTCTTGACCGTCAAAACCAGAGTCTCCGAATCCTGGGGTAGGGTCTGCACGGTGTTGGTCTGGGGCAGATCGACATCCACACCTTGGGTCATCATAGGTGCAGTAATCATAAAGATGACCAGCAACACGAGCATAACGTCCACAAAGGGGGTGACGTTGATTGTGGAAACAAAGCCCTGGCGGCGGAGGTTGAAATCCATGCCTTATCCCTCCAAATCCGAAGGAAAATCATGTGGTTCACGCTCCTCATCGGTCCGTAGGGTCCCGGAACGGAGTCTGGGGCCGGGTTGGACCTCCTCCCGGTCCGTCCGGCCCGCACTGAGCCAGGGGAGTTCGCGTTGGGCCCGGTTCAAAAAGGATCCAGCGTAATTGACCATTTCACTTTCAATACTGTTTAAAAGCCCCAGAAAGGCGTTGTAGGCTACAGACGCCGGTATGGCCACGGCCAGACCGACAGCTGTGGCCACCAAGGCTTCGGCTATCCCCGGGGCCACAGTGGACAGGGCGGCCGACTTCTGCACCCCAATGGCCTGAAAGGCGTTCATGATTCCCCAGACCGTACCAAACAGGCCGATAAACGGAGCAGAGTTGGTACAAGTGGCCAAAAAAGACAGGGCATAGGCCAGGGAGTTGATCTCCTGACTCACCGACTGGCGCAAAACCCGCCGGATATTGTCCGAAGCAACCTTGACCTTGCCGTTCGGGGAGAGACCGGACTTTTCCAGGGACCTGATCTCAGCCACGGCCTTGGCCCCGATAACATACAGCCGGGACCCTGAGCGCTTTTTCAGGGTTCGCAGGGCGGTACCCAAATCCCGGGCTTCCTCGAACATGGTGAATTCCTGACGGATGGATTTCTTCACCCGGGAATAGAGAAAGAACTTGTAGAAAATCAATGTCCAGCTGATGATGGACATGCAGGCCAAGATGACCAGCACGATTTTGACCACCACTGTGGCCCCCATCAGCATGGACACAATGCCACTATGCGCAGGGATAGACATGGATGCCTTCCTTATGTTCATTGCCTTTTAAGTTACATAGAGATCAATCTATTAGCTAACTTCTTGTTTCATACGAGCCCCGCCGGTTTCTGACCTTTTCCACCAGCTTTTGGGCCGCGGTCTCAGCCTGGACATACTCCCCTTCACTCATTCCCGCGCCCAGGGCAATGCATTTACGCCCATCCCTGGCCCACAGGTCGGAGGCCACATGCACGTCACCCCCCAAGACCACTTGAGCCCCAAACTCACGAGCCAGGGCCAGGACATGTCCGTTGGTCAAACAATGGCCGGCCCGGCCGGAGATCTCCAGAAAAACCCCATTTTGCTCCGCCAGATTGACTTCCTCGGGAGTAATCAGGCCGGGATGGGCCAAGATATCCGCCCCGGCCTCGATGGCCGCCAGGTTGGTCCCGGTTTCCACGCAATCGGCAGGTGTTTGCCCATGGACCAGGACCAATTGGGCTCCAGCCTGGCGAACCGTGTCCACCATTTCGCGCATCAAAGGCGGTGGCACATGGGTGAGTTCAATGCCCACAACCAATTCCAGACCGGAAAACAGACCCAAATGGGACAGGCTTGAGGAGTGCTGCTGCAGGATCCAGGCATAATTGGTCCAATCTGCATGATCGGTAAAGGCCAAAGCCCGGTAGCCCAGGACCCTGGCCCGCCTGGCCAAGGCGGCCGGGACCATTTGACCGTCACTGAATACGGTGTGGGTATGCAGTTCTATCATGGGTCAGCTTTGCCTCCGGCAAATCTGACATTTTTTTTGCCCCAAAGAGGGCAAAAAAAATTGCCGGAATGATCATCTCGTTTCATTTGAGGATCATTCTGGATCGGGTACCGACAGTTACATTTTATACTTGGTATCATCGATATCGTATTTTTCCAGGAACTCGGTCCAGCGTGTAGACTCCTCGTCCTTGAGCACGACCTCATGGTCCTGATCAAACTGCTTGGCCACCCGGTCCAGCAAGGACTGCGCGGCGTATACAGGGGCATCGGCCCGAACGGCCAGGGCAATGGCATCCGAGGGCCGACTGTCCACGAGAAAGGTGCGGTCCTGGTGCACAATATGCATTTCGGCATAATAGGTGCCTTCCCGCAGATCGACAATCTGCACTCTTTCTATACTCGCCCCCAAAGTGGTCAGGATCTGGAGCATGAGGTCATGCGTAAGTGGCCTGGAAATGGAGACCTTGTTCAGGCTGATGGAAATGGACATGGCCTCCATGGCCCCGATCCAGATGGGCAGCACCTGCTTGTCCTCCTGGTCTTTGAGGATGAGCAAAGGGACCTGTGACTGTTCGTCCAAGGCCAAACCGAAAATCTTCATTTCTACCATGGTCCTTTCACCGCCTCTCCGGAAACAGAATGTTTCATGGCTGTTGTTATCCGGACCTGGACAAAACGTCCGGTGAGATCCCAGCCCAGAGGCCAGGAAAAATGTACCAACCGTCCACCGGGCTCCCGGGCCTGCCATTGATGACTGGCTTGGGAATTTCGCCTCCCTAGCTTTTCCACCAGCACCGGCAGGGACCGGCCGATCAAGCTCCCCAATGATTGAAGGGTAAGCTCATCCTGCAGGCTTTGCAAGCGTTGCAAACGCCGGGCCTTTACTTCCTCCGCAACCTGGCCGGGCAGCAAACAGGCCCGGACACCCGGCCTTTGAGAATACTTGAAGGAAAAGCTGGAGTCAAAACCGACCCTTTCCACCAGGTCAATAGTCTGCTCAAAATCCTGGTCCTCTTCTCCAGGGAAACCGACAATGAGATCCGTGCTCAAAACAATATCCGGTCTGGCCTGGCGCAAGGCCTGAACCAGATCCAGGTATTGCCTCTGGCTGTACTTCCGCCCCATTTTTCGCAAGATGCGGTCCGAACCCGACTGCAGAGGGAGATGCAAGGCCGGACACAGATTGTCAAACCGACTGAAGGCCTCTATGACCTGGGGGTCAAGGTCCTTAGGGTGGGATGTGGTGAATCTGACCCGCTCCAAGCCCGGCAGGGAGCAAACCCGTGACAAAAGTTGGGCAAAACCGACCCCGTCTCCGGCCCGATCCTGCCCATAACTGTTCACGTTCTGCCCCAAAAGGGTGATCTCCCGAGCCCCAGAGTGAACAAGATCGGCGCACTCGGCAAGCACCTCCTGGGCCGGACGGGACTTCTGTCTGCCCCGGGTGTAGGGGACGATGCAATAGGCGCAAAAATTGTCGCAGCCCTGCATAATGGTCACATAGGCCTGGACTGGAGACGAAGATTTGTCCCAAACCCGTTCCCGCTCTGGATAGTGGCTGGAAAAATCCAGAAAGGAGAGTCGAAGCCCCGGATCTTCCCGCAGCCGTTCCACCGCCTCCGGGACCTGGGCCACTCCGTCCGAGCCAAAGACCAGGCGGACAAAGGGAAAGCGATTCCATAGATGCTCCCCGATCTGCTGGGCCACACACCCACCCACACCCACAAACAGGCCCGGATTGTTCTTTTTCAGGCGGCTCAGGCGGCCGAGCAGGCTGTACACTTTCTGCTCCGGCTTTTCCCGCACACTGCAGGTATTGACCACGATGACCTCCGCCTCCTCTTCAGCGGCTGGAGTCCACCCCCGCAAACTCAGGCTTTGTTCCATCCACTGCGAGTCGCAGACGTTCATCTGACACCCGAAGGTGATGATGTGGAAAGTTTGGGTTCTCTTTTCTCCTTTCACCGTTCACACCTGGTCATAAGTTCTGTTCTGCCTTGGTCTCGTTTTGAATCCAGTGCAGGAAATCCGGATTGCCGTCAATGATGGGCACAGCCACCACGCACGGACAATCGTCGCTGTGCACGGATTTGACCTTATCCGTGAGCCCTCCGACCAATCCCACCTGGGTCTTGGCCAAAAGTACAGTCTCCTGATCCTGTTCCACTTTTCCGCCCCACCAGAACATGGACCGCATGCCGTCAATAATATTCACACAAGCGGCCACCCTGGACTGAATCAGGCTTTCTCCGACCCGCTCAGCTTCTTCCATATTCCGACAGGTGACGTAAACCAGAACTGCAGACATGGCCCACCTCCTGATATCTCGTACGTTGTTCTGGGATGTATGGAGTTCACTTGACGAAACGTGAATACTCAGAGTGTGCTAATATTTGAGAGGTTTCAGCGGGGCCTCTGGCGGCAGCCGCCAGTTTGATCCCTGGATGAAACTGGTCCGAAATGGGCAGGCCCTCTTTGTTTTACCGGAAAAAATTCCTCTCTTGGTCAAAAATAAAATGTAGATTTTGAAACTTAAGATTGAACCTACATCTTATTGACTTTTAAGTCTTCAGTCTTCAATCTTCGGTCCTCGGTCCTCGGTCCTCGGTCCTCAGCCCCCGATCCTCGGTCTTCGGTCCTCGCTCTCCTGGGCCTGCAATTCTGACTTTTACAGTCCCATCTCTCTTGCCCGGTACGATATTTTCAGCTATGCAGACCGATGTGCAAACATCCCCTCCATCTCAATCCACTGCGGCCAGGGCCGAAGCCGTCCTGACCCGGCTGCGACAGCGATACCCGCAGGTACGCAGTCAGCTTGTTTGGCGCTCCCCTTGGGAACTCCTGGTGGCCACCGTTTTGGCTGCCCAGTGCACAGACACCAGAGTCAATGCCGTCACCCCTGTCCTGTTTGCCAAATGGCCCACCATCCAGGATTTGGCCCAGGCCAATTCCCAGGATGTGGAAGAGGTCATCCGTTCCACCGGTCTGTTCCGGAGCAAGGCCCGTAACCTGACCCAAACCGCCCGTACCCTGGTCGACTCCTATGATTCCCAGGTACCAAACACCATGCAGGATCTGCTCACCCTGCCCGGAGTGGCCAGAAAGACGGCCAACATCGTTTTATCTCAGGGATTCGAAATACATGAGGGTATCGCTGTGGACACTCATGTCAAGCGCCTCAGCTTTCGGCTGGGTCTAACCCGTTCCCAGGATCCCGCAAAGATTGAACGTGGTCTCATGCCCCTTTTCCCCAGATCGGCTTGGGGGGAAATCAACCACCTCCTGGTCTGGTTCGGCCGAGAGGTGTGTCAGGCCCGCTCACCTATGTGCCGAGAATGCAACTTGGCTGATATATGCCCCCGGGAGGGGGTCGGTTAGTGTTCAGTGTTCAGCTTTGCCTCCGGCAAATCTGAAATATTTTTTGCCCCCAAGCGGGCAAAAAAAAAAACATGAATAGGTTTCAACGCAGCCAGAGGCGGCGCTGAAACCTGAACACTACTCCTCGCCCTTGCCCTGCAACCCCTGCAGCAAATATCTGAGCTGCACCACCGATCTTCCGGTCTTCCGGGCCAGCTCCTGCAAGGCCTCGAACTCGGGCCTGGTCCATTCTTCGCCTTGCCAGGAGGTGGTCTTGGTATGTACAGATCCCAATTCGGTCTGTCTGTTCTCCTCCCGTCTGGGCAAAACCACCCGTTCTACCTCCCTGCGCCGCAGCCCCAAGGTCATGGTCTGATCCACAAAACAGGCCTGTACCTGGGCCAGATCCTGAGGTCGGCATATGACCTGCAACAGACCGCCGGGTCGATTCTTTTTCATCATCCCCGGCAAATAGATGACATCCAGGGCCCCTGCGGCCAGCAAGGGAGTATACAGCCCTCCGACCTCCTCCCCGGTCAGATGGTCGACATTGCTTTCCAGTACGATCACCCGCTCCACCTCTTCCCCCCGGGATTCAGCCTGTGTATCTATGTCCATTACAAAGGCCCGCAATCCGTTCGGTGTCGGGGACAGGTCCATATGCCCCCAGCCAATCCCGGATCGAATCAGGGTACCGTTTGGGGGCGGACCAAACCCGGAGGCTATCTGGTCTACAAGCAGGGCCCCGGTGGGCGTAATCACTTCCCGATCAAAAGAGGTGGAGAAAAGGGGCTTTCCGTTCAGCAGTTTCAGGGTGGCTGGGGCGGGCAAAGGCAAGACCCCATGGGCGCATTCCACCTGCCCCTGAAACCAGGGCAGAGGTGAACAGGTCACGGTTTCCATCCTTAGGCTCTCCAAGGCCCAAAAACAGCCCAGAATGTCAGCCAGAGTATCCACCGCACCCACTTCATGGAAGTGGACCTGAGCAACAGGTACCCCGTGCACCTCGGCCTCCACCTGGGCCAAACGTTCAAAGGCCTGCTCCGCTCTGGCCTTGACCTCAGGGGAAAACCCGGAGGCGGCGATAAGAGGCCGGATCTGATCCAAGGTACGTAACGGCGGTCCATTTTCCAGGGGCACAACCTGCACTTTGGTTCCCAGCAGGCCGCAACAGCGAGTCGGGATGGCTTCAATCCGAACCTCGGCTCCGACGTCGGTCAACAAATTGGCCAGGGGCTGCAAATCCAGATCCAGATCGGCCGCCGCCGCTAAAAACATATCCCCGCTGATCCCGGTAGGGCATTGCAGGTAGAGGTGCATACAGCTTCCTTAAGAAGAATATGGTGTTTCAGCTGTCTCGGTCCCCGGTCCTCGGTCTCAGGTCCCCTGTCCTCGGTCCTCTGTCCTCGGTCCTCTGTCCTCTGTCTTCTGTCTTCTGTCTTCTGTCTTCTGTCCTCTAAACACGCGGCCCGGCCTGAAGCACCTCTTGGTCCACTTGGTCCTGGAACTGCTCAAAATTGGCCCGAAACAGCTCGGCCAGTTCCCGCCCTTTCTGATCATAGGCGTCTTCATCCTTCCAGGTGGTTCTGGGCCACAGGATCTCAGCCGGCACGGCCGGACAGGTTTTGGGGACATAGAGCCCGAAGACAGGCTCCTGAATATATTCCCTTTTCCGCAGACTCCCCTGGAGAGCTGCTCGAATCATGGCCCGGGTATACTGAATGGGCATACGTCCACCTTGGCCATAGGCCCCTCCAGTCCACCCAGTGTTCACCAGCCAACAGTCGACCTTATGCTGGGAGATCTTTTCCCGGAGCAAGTCGGCGTACACCTTGGGATGCAGGGCCATGAACGGAGCCCCGAAACAGGTACTGAAGGTGGCCTTGGGTGAGGTGATCCCCCGTTCGGTTCCGGCCAGCTTGGCCGTGTACCCGGACATAAAATGGTACATGGCTTGTTCCGGAGTCAGCTTGGAGATAGGGGGCAAGACCCCAAAAGCATCTGCAGCCAACATGAAGATATTTCTGGGATGCGGCCCCACCCCTTTACGGATGGCATTGGGGATATGGGACATGGGATAGGCCGCTCGGGTATTCTCGGTCAGGGAGTCATCATCCAGGTCCAAACGCCTGTTGTCCATGTCCAGATAGACATTTTCCAGAACTGTGCCAAATTTACGGGTGCATTCGTAGATCTCTGGTTCCGCTTCTTTGGACAGACGGATGACCTTGGCATAACAACCGCCTTCGAAATTAAAGATGCCCTGATCATTCCATCCGTGCTCGTCGTCACCGATCAAACGTCGGTCGGCCACCGTGGACAGGGTGGTCTTCCCTGTTCCAGACAGACCGAAATACAGGGCGCTGTCGCCATCCACACCCAAATTGGCCGAGCAGTGCATGCCCAAAACCGATTGCTGGGGCAAGAGATAGTTGAGCACAGTGAAGACCGATTTCTTGATCTCTCCGGCATAGCTGGTCCCGCCGATCAAGATCAATCTCCGCCCGAAATGGACCAGAATAAAGGCCTCGGAATTGGTGCCGTCCATCTCCGGCATGGCATGAAACCTGGGGGCAGCGATGATGGTGAATTCCGGAAAGTGTTCCTCCAATTCCTGGCCGTCCTTGACTTGAATGAATAGATTGCGGGCAAAAAGACTGTGCCAGGCCTCTTCGGTGATCACCCGGATGGGTATATGGTATCTTTTGTCCGCCCCAGCGAAGCAGTCCTGCACATAGATGGATTTGCCCTGCAAGTAGGCGGTCAATCGGGCGTAGATCCTCTCGAATTTTTCCGGCTCAAACGGCTTATTCTCCGGCCCCCACCAGATATGTTCCTCTGAACTTGGCTCCTGGACAATAAACTTGTCGTTGGGAGAACGGCCGGTATAGTTTCCGGTCCTGACCACCAAGGGACCAAGGTGGGCTATATTTCCTTCCTGTCTGCAGACAGCTTTTTCGTACAGGGCGGAAGTGGTCAGATTATGGTGAACTTCACCCACATTAGCCAAACCGTATGACTTCAAATGAGCTTCCATGCGCATCTCCTCATAAATCGTGGATTTGGTATGGATACAAAAAATCCCCACACCCAGAACCACCAGGTGCGGACGACTGAATATGGTGTCCTGAATTTTATCCGATTGCAAGCCGCGGCCTCATCCCACGCACGGTAATTTTATTCTCAGGAATCCTTTGTTGTTATGCTGAACACTGAACACGGAACACAGCCTGCTGTAATCTATATAAAATATCATTGTAAGTGAGTGCCGGGCCCTGCCTCTTTGCCAGTTTCATTCTCGATCAAACCGGCAAACCCCTTTTTTGCGCGCTTTGGCCCAAAAATATGTCAGACTTGCCGGAGGCAAGGCTGACCTCTGGCAAGTGCATAAACAGTTTTTGCACTCGCATCTATCTGGGCAATAGCGGACAAAAGGAGGTCACTTGATCTGGATGGTCAAGAAACAAAGGAGGATCCACCTGCAAACCGGGCCGAGCTTTTTTCACAGCTTTAATAAGGACCAGATTGGCCGGAGTTGTGGGAGAAGGGTGCACCATACGCACTTGTTTGGGTTCCAGCTGACATTGGCCCAAGGTAGAAAGCACAACCGAGAGCCTATCGGCCCAGTAGACCAATCCCACCCGGCCTCTGTTTTTAACCCCGTAGGCCGCGGCCCGCAAAAAGTCGGACAACTCCGTTGTATACTCGAAACAGGCTCGCCGTCTGCCTTCATCCCGGGGCTGTCTCCCCTGGATCACCTGCCGGTAGGGTGGATTACAGACCACCAGATCAAAGCTTCCGGCCTGAATGTCCGGACAAGACCGAATGTTTCGCACATCCAGCCCTCGAACCTGAAACATATGTTCCAGCCCTAGTTTGCATGCATTTTTTTCGGCCGCCTGCAGCATATCCGGCTCGCAGTCCACACCCAGCACCCGGGGGTGTTTGTCCATGTTCACCAAACACAGACCCAGGCCCACCACCCCGCATCCAGTGCCCACATCCAGGACCTTGGCGTCTGGTTTTACTGGAACCGAGCTGGCTAAGAGCAAGGAGTCCAGTCCAAAGCGAAATCCATTTTCCGGCTGGATAAGCCCGGTGGGGAAGTCGGCCCTAGCGGTGGAGACCGTATTAGCCATGGCCACCTCCTCATCCCACTTTCCGTCGCAGCACAGACAGGACCATATCAGCCTCCGGTATATGCAGCAGCTGAGCCGCGACCAGGTATGCCCCAGCCCAGATCGGAATGCCCACGAGGCTGAGCCAGCCCCAGGAAGCGCTCAAACTGCACCCCAGGCCCAAGACACAGCTTAAAGCCACCATCCACCCTAAAGAGGACTGAAGCGTAAACCATCGTCCCACATGGCGGTGCAAGGCTCGGCCCAGGAGGAAAACATTGGCCCAGGAGGCCAGGGATACGGCCAGGGCCAGTCCGACATGAGCCCAAACCTGCATCAGGCTCAAGCCCAGGGCCAGATTGACACTTAAGCTTACAATTGCCGCCCAGACCGGACTGCGGGTATCTTCCAGGGAGTAAAGGGCCGAAACCAGGGAGCGGACAGCGCAAAATGCAGGCAACCCCAAGGCATAACCGGCAAGGGCGCTGGCCGTGGCCTGTACAGCGGTAGAATCAAAGGCCCCCCGGCCAAACAAAACGTCTACCATGGGCAGATTCAGAGCGATGAGACCGGCCGTGGCCGGCAAACTTATAAACAGAAGCAGGTTGACCGTGGCCTGCAGGGTATGCACAAACTCCGGCTTGTGGCCTTGGGCCAACAAAGCCGAAAGGCTGGGCAATGCAGCTGTGCTCACCGCCAGTCCGAAAACACCCAAGGGAAACTGGACCAACCTATCAGCGTAATACAGAAAGGATATACTCCCCTGGGCCAAGAAAGAGGCCAAAGCCGTATTTAAAACCACATTCAGTTGATAGACAGCGGCCCCGAAAACCGTGGGCAGCATAAGAGTGGCCACCCTTTTCACCCCAAAATGTCCAAGTCTCCAATCCCCCCTCCAGACCATACCCCGGGCATGCAGGGCCGGCAGTTGGGTCAGCCATTGGAGCAGCCCGGCCGCCAGAACCCCCCAAGCCAGGCAGAGGGGAACGGACAGATCGGCCCAGACACCGATCAAAGCGGCCAGAATCAAAGTAATATTCAAAAAACAAGGAGCCAAAGCCGGGGCCAGAAAGTGCCCCAGGGAGTTGAGCACCCCCATACTCAGGGCCACGGCCGAGATGAACAGGATATAAGGAAAGCAGATCCGGACCAGATGCACGGCCGCATCCAACAATTGGGGATCCTGGGCAAACCCCGGAGCGATGATCATGGTCAAGGGCCTGGCTCCAACCAGGGCCAGGGCGGTAATCACCCCTAAGACCATGACCAACCAGACCAGGGTGGAACGGGCCATACTCTGGGCCTCTTCCATGCCCTGGTCGTGCCGGATCTTGGTGAATACCGGGACAAAGGCCATGGTCAAAGACCCCTCGGCAAACAAACGACGCAGGAGGTTGGGCAGACGAAAGGCCACAAAGAAAGCGTCGGCCAAGGGACCGGCCCCCAAGGCAAAGGCCACGATCAGATCCCGAGCAAAGCCCAGAATGCGGCTAAGCAGAGTTGCTCCGGCGACAGTGGTGGCATGTCCGGCTATTTCCGATGTCGTTTTGTCCATAAATACTTTGGTATCAATTTCACCTTGAGCACATCTGTAATATCAACTCAAACCGGCAAGCCCACACGGTAATTTTGTTCTCAGGTGTAAGTTGCCAGGAGTGTTCAGGTTTCAGTGTTCAGTGTTCAGTGTTCAGCTTGCAAATGGCCGATTCTTGCGGATATGTTCCTTTGGAAATGCACTTAAAGGAGGTCTCTGGCACCAAGCTAGCAAATCAACTGAAATTATTGAAAATGGAAAGCAGAACCCAAGAGCCCTGGCTCATTCGGGGTCCGGTTGCCAAACCGGGCAGGAATGTCCTATATTCTTTTTGTTTTTCATTCAATCCGTATTTGATTCCGGTAAGGATTTTCCATGTCCCCGAACACATCAACGCAGCAATTCAAGCAACGACTGGATGAACACCATCAATGGCCCTGCACCTACATGTTTAAGTTCATTGTCCCCCTGAATCAAACCCAAAAGATCCTGGACCTCTTTGAATCCAGGGATGAATTGCACACCCGGCCCTCGCGCTACGGGCGGTATATGAGTGTCACCGCCAGATGTACGGTCAGTTCCAGCGATGAGGTGGTGGCCGTGTATCAAGCCGCAGCTCAGGTTCAAGGAGTCATTTCCCTGTAACAAGAGATCGCCGCATTGGGCACCTATCAGGAAAAGAGGGAAAAACCTCGTGTTTGTCAAATTATTATTAGCTTTTATCCTTATCCCCCTGATTGAACTGACCCTCCTGATCAAACTCAGCGGAGTCATCGGGGTGATGAACACCATTGGTATCGCCATCCTCACCGCTGTGGTCGGGGCCTATTTGGCCCGGATGGAGGGCACCCGCACTCTCCTGCACATTCGGACCAGCCTGGACCGCGGCATCATGCCCACTGACGACCTTATCGACGCCTTGATCATTTTTGCCTCCGGTGCCGTCCTCCTCACACCGGGATTCTTAACCGATATATGCGGTCTCCTCCTCCTCTTTCCCCCCAGCAGGCACGCCTTTCGGGAGTGGCTTAAACGGCGCTTGGCCACCAAAATCAATAAACGCGACATTTACGTCGATCCCCTGTAACAATGGGCTATGCCAATCTCGCGCAATGCGTCCAGGATCTGGAGGCCACAGGCCACCTCATCCGGTTGGACCCGGAAATCGACCCCTACCTGGAGGCCGGGGCAGTTCAGCGCCGGGTCTTTCAGGCCAACGGCCCGGCCCTTCTCTTTACCCAGGTCAAGGGGAGTTCCTTCCCCATGCTGGGGAATCTCTTCGGTACCCGGCAGCGCTTGGAATTCATTTTCCGGGATACTTTGGCCGCCATCCAGGGCCTGTTTCAAATCAAAGCCGACCCGTGGTTTCTTTTTAAGAATTTGGGTTTGGTCCCCAAGCTGCCCAAGGCCCTGTGGACCGTTCGTCCCCGTCGAGTAGCCAGGGGCTCCATCCAGTTGACAACCGCCAGGCTCAGCGACCTGCCCCAACTCGTATCCTGGCCACAAGACGGGGGGGCGTATATCACTTTGCCCCAGGTCTACTCTGAAAGTCCGGATCGCCCGGGAATCCGATCCTCTAACCTGGGTATGTACAGGATCCAGATCAGCGGGAAGGATTTTGACCCTCAGAGGGAAGCTGGATTGCACTACCAGATCCACCGGGGCATCGGATCCCATCACAGCCAGGCCCTGGCCCGGAACGAGCCCCTGCCGGTCAACGTATTTGTCGGCGGCCCTCCAGCCATGACCTTAGCCGCAGTCATGCCTTTGCCGGAGGGGATCCCGGAACTCTATCTGGCCGGGGCCTTGACTGGAAAGCGCATTCCCCTGGTGACCGGCCCCAACGGACTGCCGGTCCCGGCCGAAGCCGATTTTTGCATCTGCGGGCAGGTCTTTCCCCATGACCTCCGACCCGAGGGTCCTTTCGGGGATCACCTGGGCTACTACAGTTTGGCCCACGATTTCCCCGTGCTCCGGGTTGAACGGGTCTGGCACCGGCCCGGGGCCATATGGCCCTTTACCACCGTCGGCCGTCCTCCCCAGGAGGACTCGATCATCGGTTCCTTCATCCACGACCTGGTTGCCCCCTTGGTCCCTTCGGTCTTTCCCGGGCTGCATGAAGTCCACGCAGTGGATCAGGCCGGGGTCCATCCCCTGCTCCTGGCCGTGGGCAGCGAACGCTACGTTCCCTTTACCCGGGACCGCATGCCCCAGGAGCTGCTGACCAACGCCCACGCCTTGTTAGGCAACACCCAAACCGCATTATCCAAATATATCATCATCGCCGCTCGGGAGGACGATTCCCGGCTGACTGCCCACAACATCCCGGATTTCTTTCACCACTTCTTGCTCCGGGTAGATTGGACCCGGGACCTGCACTTCATCACCCGGACCACCATGGATACTTTGGATTACTCCGGGATCAGCCTGAATCAAGGCTCAAAGGCCATTCTGGCCGCCGCAGGCAGCCCCAAGAGAGAATTGGCTCAGCAGCTGCCGGAGATCGCTTTACCTTCAGAATTCAAGGCCCCAGCTCTGTTCGCCTCGGGGATCATGCTCTTGCAAGGACCAAGGCACGAGCAGCCCCGGGATTCCCAAGATCCAGTGATGCATGCCTTGGCCCAAGACTTGACCGGACAAGCCGGACTTGAAAGCGTCCCCTTGTTGGTGGTAGTTGATGACAGTTCTTTTGCCACCGCAACCTGGGATAACTTCCTGTGGGTGACCTTCACCCGCTCCGATCCGGCCACGGATACATACGGACTCGGGGCCTTTACCCATGCCAAGCATTGGGGCTGTAACAACACGTTGATCATCGACGCGAGACTCAAGACCTACCACGCCCCGCCCTTGGAACCGGACCCGGAAGTGGAAAAACGGGTGGATGCCTTAGGTGCCCCAGGCCAACCCTTACACGGCATAATATAGATCGGCATCGAACATGAACATCATCGTCAACTGGTTCAAACGCACCTTCGCCGAACCCCAGTTGGTCATCCTCCTGATCATCCTGGCCATAATCTCGGGCACCTTCATGACCGTTGGCCAATACCTGACCCCGGTCATTGTCAGCCTGGTCCTGGCTTATCTTTTGGAGAGCGTGGTCCAAGCCCTGGAACAACGTAAAGTGCCCAGGCGTCTGGCCGTGTACATCGTCTTTATCCTCTTCCTCCTGGTCTTCACCTATCTCTTGATTGGATTGCTCCCTCAGCTAACCAAGCAGATCGCCTTATTCGTCCAGGACCTGCCGGCCATGATCACCTCCTGGCAAAATGAATTGCAGCATTTACCGGAGCGCTATCCCCGGTTTGTGACTCAAAATCAAATCAATCACCTCACCGAGACCATAGCCAACCAAATGACCCGCCTGGGTCAGGAGATCCTGTCCATTTCTTTGGCCTCGGTCAAAGGCTTCATCAATGTGCTCATTTACAGCATCCTGGTTCCCATCATGGTCTTTTTCTTCATCAAGGACAAAGACAAGATCCTCGCTTTTTTCCGTTTTCTTCTGCCCCAGGACATGGGGCTGACCCATGAGATATGGAAAGAAGTCAATCACAAGACAGCCAAGTTCATCCAGGGCAAATTATGGGAAATTGTCATTGTTTGGATCGGCAGTTACCTGACCTTCATGCTCTTAGGCCTGCGTTTCTCCGTCCTGCTTAGTTTTCTGATCGGGATTTCAGTGATAATCCCCTATGTCGGAGCCACCATAATGACCATCCCTGTAGCTTTGGTGGCCTATTTCCAGTGGGGCCTGGACCCTCAATTCCTGTACACAGTCATCGCTTATCTAATCATCCAGCTCATTGACGGTAACCTCCTGGCTCCTTTGCTTATGTCCGAAATCGTCAATCTGCACCCGGTGGCCATTATCATTGGAATATTAGTCTTCGGGGGGTTATGGGGCTTCTGGGGAGTATTTTTCGCCATTCCTTTAGCCACCCTGGTTCACGCCATCCTCAAGGCCTGGCCCAGACATTCCAGGCATGAAGGCCCACCTGCATCATCTTCAACCGAAACCTAGGGTATTTGCCATGCAAGACACATATGGGGTGTATTATTATCCCCTTCCGGGACACAAATCCATCCGCATGTACGTCCGAGAGAATCAAGAGGTTATTGAGTTCAGACTGCACAACGACAAAGATGCAAAATTATGGGCTGAACACGGCTGGCTGAGCTATGAGGCGGTACGCCAGGCAGCTGAGATGTACAACCGGCGAAACGGAAACGATCCCTTGCAGCTCTACGACTTTGACGTGGCCTTGCATGTCCTTAAGGAATCCAAGAGAGACGTGTCATAGGTGATCTCAAGAAGGGACCATCTAACCCCCTTGAGCTGCAGCTCAAAAACAGATAGGATATTTGGGAACAAAATCTTTTTGATCTGCTCCGTGACCATACCCCAGGAGATACGGCCATGCGCATACTCTTGCTCGGCGGCACCGGTTTCATCGGCCGGCATTTGATTTCTCACCTCACTCAGCTTGGGCATGAACTCCTGGTTCTCAGCCGCAAATCGCGGCCGGAAATGGAGCAGAAGAACGTATCCCTTGTGATTGGAGATCCCATGCAGCCCGGGGCATGGCAGGAAGAAGCGGCCGGATGCCAGGCCGTCATCAATCTGGTGGGCAGAAATATCATGGCCCGGTGGACGCCTAAGGTAAAAAAAGAAATCCGGGAATCCAGACTTCAATCCACCCGAATGGCCGTCCAAGCGGTGGAAAAGGCCCGCCAAAACATGGCCCCAGAGGACAAGCCGGTTTTGATCAACGCCAATGCCGTGGGCTATTATCCCTTTTCCGACACCGAGGTCTTTGACGAAACCGGACCGGCCGGAGATCATTTCCTGGCTCAAGTCTGCGCCGACTGGCAGGAAGAAGCCATGCGGGCTTCCTCTTTGGGTGCTCGGGTGGTGGTGACCAGATTCGCCCCGGTCCTGGCTGCCGGGGAAGGTATGCTCCAGCTTGTATTGCCCGTATTTCGGAAAGGACTGGGGGGGAAAATAGGCAGTGGACGCCAGCCCTTCCCCTGGGTGCATATCCAGGATTTGGTCCGGGCTTTGGAATTGGCTCTCACCGATCAGTCCATACATGGCCCGGTCAACGTCTGTTCTCCGCAGATCATAACCAATGTCCGGTTTACCCAGGCCTTGGCCCAGGCCGTCAACCGTCCGGCGGTCTTGCCCGTACCGAAATTTGCCTTGCGGCTCCGCTTCGGTGAGTTGGCCTCCATGCTGAGCAAAGGCCAAGGGGTCAAACCGGAGGTCTTGCTCAGTCGAGAATTTACCTTTATATATGAAGATATTGACCAGGCCTTACAGGAGATCACTTCCCAATCCGATAGATAACCTAAAACCATCCCTTGCATGCCGAGGATCTAACTATGAGCCGAAACAAATGGATTGACGATCTGGACGACCTGGAAGCCCCGTCGGAAAAAGAACCACGCTCCTTTTCCCTGGCCGATTGGTTCTCCAACTTGGGCCAAACCCCTTATCTTCCCTGGATTGCCGCCGGAGTGGCCGGCGTACTTCTGGTTTTCGGTTTGACCCTTTTTCTCAGCGGAGAGGACGAGGAATCAGCGCCCCCTCCTTCCTCATCGGCCTCCACTCCCAGTTCTTCTCCGGACCTTGAAACTGTCATTGCCCGCCTGGACAGCCTGGAAAACAAAGTTTCCCGGTTGGCCTCTCAAATGGATGAAAGGGGTCCGGGCCAGCCGGAACATGACCAAGGCCAGACCTTAGAGGCCTTGGGTATGCAGCTTCAAAACCTGGATAACGATTTCACCCGATTTAAGAAACAGGCCAACTCCAATTTCTCCGCTCTGCAATCCAAGATTGCCGCCCAGTCCTCAGCCTCGTCCTCGGGCTCAGGGACAAGCACCTCCTCTGATCAGGAAACTGAATCCACGTACACGGTGAAAAAGGGAGACAACCTGTATCAAATCGGCCTCAAATTCGATGTCAGCGTGGACCAGTTGCGGTCCTGGAATGACCTCTCCCCGTCTTCAGAGATCTATCCGGGGCAAAAAATCAAGGTCAAGCCCTAACAACGGTCAATCGATGATCATATCCGAGGTATTCGACGTGTTCAGCCCCAACGAGTCCCCAACATCTTAAGCAAGGAGAGGGAGCATGCCCAATGTGTCTCAGATTGGTCAGCGCTTGGACAGGCTGGAAGAGCATCTCAAACAGGAGAACCCAATTCTGCAGGAGGTGGTTCAAGGTTTTCGCAAGCTCGACGTCATCGGGCAGAGCTCAGGCTTTTTGGACCATGATGAATCCTTTGCCACCCGCACCCCGTGGTGGCCGCTCATAGCCGTCTTGGGCACCTACTCTTCCGGAAAATCCACTTTCATTAACTCTTATTTGGGATTTCCACTGCAAGCCACCGGCAACCAGGCTGTGGACGATAAATTCACAGTCGTTTCCTATGCCCCAGACGAGTCGGTGCATGTCCTGCCTGGAATGGCCCTGGACTCTGATCCCCGTTTCCCCTTGTACGGCATCGGACAAGCCATTGAAAAGTCTGCCCCGGGCCAGGGAAAACACGTGGATTCCTTCCTGCAGCTCAAAACCTGTCCCAGCCAAAAGGTCAAGGGGAAAATATTGGTCGATTCTCCGGGCTTTGATGCCGATGCCCAGCGAACGGCCACCTTACGCATCACCGACCGGATCATTGACCTTTCCGATCTGGTCCTGGTCTTTTTCGACGCCCGGCATCCAGAGTCCGGTTCTATGCGCGACACCCTCAAGCACTTGGTCCAAGACACCATCAAGCGCAGGGATTCCAACAAATTCTTGTACATCTTAAACCAAATCGACGTCACGGCCAAAGAGGACAACCCAGAGCAGGTCTTCGCCGCCTGGCAGCGGGCCCTGGCTGAACATGGCCTGACTGCCGGCCAATATTTCAGCATCTACAACCCGGATGTAGCCGTCCCGATTGCGGACGAAGCCATTCGGGGCCGCTTTGAACGTAAGAGGGATCGGGATCTGGGCGAAATCAACAAAAGAATCGAAGAGGTCAGGGTAGAGAGGGCCTACAGGATTGTGGGCATGCTGGAAGAATCGGCTCAATACTTAAAATCCAGCCTCGCCCCGCAAATCATTTCTTTTTTACGTACCTGGCGTCGACAAGTCCTGACCACAGAAGCCGTTCTGGTGGCTGCAGTTCTCATTCTTTTAGGGGCTGGAAGCCTTTACTTCCAGGGCCTGAGCGGTTTAGGCAGCCTTGCTCGGTTTCCGGCTCAAATAGCAGACAATACCTGGTGGCAGATGGTCAGCGTCCTGGTCATTATCGCCCTGATCTGGGGACATTTTTGGGTCCGTCGACGTATTGGCCAGCGGCTGATTGCCAAAACAGTCAATTCCATCTCGGACAGCAAGCTAAGAGCCCGCATGTATCGAATATTGGGCCACAACATCCGGTGGTGGAGGAGCATCTTCTGCTCCCAACCGGCAGGACTCGGCATCTCTAATCAGAACGTCCTGGAGGCGGTCATCGCCGACGCTCGAGAATACATCCAAAAATTGAACGACCTGTTTACCAATCCGTCCGGACCCGGCAAGGAGGACAACTCAAAGAAGACAAGCGCCTGGGCCCCGCAGAACGAGAAATAGGCCCTACAGCTCTTGTTTGGAGATTTGCCTCCTATGGAGCATAGCTCGGTTCTTCTGGCCTTTAGCCTGACCTTGGGCGCTGGGCTGGCCACTGGGATAGGCAGTACCCTGGCCTTTTTCTCCCGGGGGGCAAATCCCAAATTCCTGGCCGGCGCCTTGGGGTTTTCGGCCGGGGTCATGATCTACGTCTCCTTTGTGGAGATCTTGCCCAAAGCCAGAGATTCCTTGGTCCATCCTTTAGGGCTCCATTTGGGCAGCTGGCTCACCGTGGGGGCTTTTTTCGCCGGGATCGCCCTTATTGCCGTCATTGATGCCCTGGTCCCATCTTACGAGAATCCGCATGAGGCCCACCGCATCGACGCCTTGGACGACCGATCCCAGCAAATCGCCTACCAGAAACTGCTGCGCACCGGCCACTTCACCGCCTTGGCCATTGCCTTGCACAATTTTCCCGAAGGCTTGGCCACTTTCACGGCCACCCTCAAGGATCCCAGCCTGGGACTGCCCATAGCCGTGGCCATCGCCATCCACAACATCCCGGAAGGAATCGCTGTCAGCGTCCCCCTGTACTACGCCACAGGCAGTCGGAGCAAAGCCTTTCTCTTTTCCCTTTTTTCCGGATTGGCAGAACCTGTGGGGGCCGGTGTCGGTTACCTGCTCCTTCTTCCTTTTTTCAACGACCTGACCTTTGGGATCCTTTTTGCCGGCGTGGGCGGACTCATGGTCTACATCTCCATGGACGAACTCTTGCCCACAGCCGAGGAGTACGGACAGCACCATGTGGCCATGGTCGGCCTGGTCTTGGGCATGCTGGTCATGGCCGTCAGTCTGCTTTTGTTTTTATAACCCTCATACTTGCAAAAGCCACAGACCCACCTGTGGCAGGAAAGTGGAAATAAAGATGCCTTTTCAAGGCGTGGTCAACGGTTCATTTTGTTATCAAAACTGGCAGGTTCCGCTGGTTGTCCCTTGAAAGCGGTATCCATTTCTGTTTCGGAATACCTTCAAGCCCAGGCTGGGAAGGACGGCGGTCATCTCCCGGCCGAAGATAAAATCCAGTTCCGCCTCCAAGGCCCCGGTCCGCTCCCGCAATCCCCGGCGCATGGTCTGATCCGCCTCCAGGATCCGAGCCAGTTCCTCGGCCTGAGTGCCGTTGGGATCCTCTTGGACATGAGGCCCAAGCTGTTGTACCTGAGGCCAGGAACACATGTCCTCATGCTCAGCAATAATATGTCCCAAAGCGGAATGAGCGAAAATAAGATCCAGACGTTGCACCCGATCCTGAGCATACATATGGAGCAGACCGTCTGGATCCCAGCAGGCGAAGGCCCGGCACTCCAGGGGACGCCGGTCGTAAATTCGGCAAGCCCTCTGCCCATGATCGTAGAATATGCACGTCCGGAAATCCGGCAGGGAACGGATGCGGACCATCTCATGGTCCAAACTCAGGACCTTGTCCTGCACATTGTCGTGGACCCATTCACCCCGCCGAAAGGTCACCAAGTGAGCTTTGGCTAACGCAGCTGTGGTATACAGATTCTTGTCCGGCCCATGTAAGGCTGGAGGGTTGCTGCGGCAGCATGTGCCGCAGCGTCGGCAGGTCAAGGTCTGATGGTCTTTTGGGGTATCGCTCATTTCTTTTCTGGATACAGATAGGTATGGTCCAGGCCATACATCTTATGTTCAGTTGGTTGGGAATGAAGAAGGCTGGAAGGCTGCATGCAAATGTCCTTGGAATGGATAGATCCCTTTTTGCCCCTGATATGGGGGATGGCCACGGTCTCGGTTTTCTTTTTCCTGGCCAGTCTTGTACTCATCCCCTGGCTGATCATCCGGCTGCCAGCAGATTATTTTTCCTCCCAGACCCGCATCCCCCTTCGCACGGACTCCCCGCGTCCCAAGCTTGATTTTCTGCTCACTGTACTCAAAAATCTGTTCGGGGGACTGTTTATTCTGGCCGGCCTGGTCATGCTCGTTCTGCCCGGTCAAGGGCTATTGACCATTTTGATCGGGATCACCATGACCAATTTCCCGGGCAAGTACAGGCTGGAACAAGGTCTGGCCCGGCGCAAAAGCATCCTCCGGGCCATGAACTGGTTTCGGCGCAAGGCCCGCAAGGCACCCTTGATGCCCCCTCCGGACAAGGACTCCATCTAAATACTTTTTGAACCGTGAACCTGAAACCCTCACGTCAGGAAGCGATCCATTCCTGAACCGCTTTAACCTCTCGGGGCCAATTCGGACCCAGTCGAATCTCCACAAAGCTGGAAAAGGCCAAATCCAGGATGTTAAGACCCGTATCTATGAGATACATCTTTTCCAAAAACCGGGCATCCGGATCTTCCCCTTCCTCCACCTTGAGCTCCACCTTGGGGGTCCGAAGCCCACTCAGGGCAAAGTCTTCAGCCCGGATCTGCACCTGCCACGAATTCTCGTCCATCTCCAGCTGAATCCTGGCCTGGTGCACCTTTTTCCCAGTCCGAAGGCCCAACCTGGCCTCCCGCAACCTGGAATGAGGCCCCGCGCTGGTAGCTGTATCCCGACTCTCCCCTTCCCCGCCCTGCACGGCCACCCTTTGGGTCATGGTCAGCATCACCGATTGACCTGAAGGCAAGGTCCACACCCCTCGACCGGATTCCGTACAAAACCACAGCCAAGTCAAAAAATCCTGACCGATAAAAGGGGACAGCAGTTCGGCCTTGTGCATATCGACTTCTGGCATATTTTTCTCCTCGGACCTGAACATGAACATGGGGATGACCATGAGCAAAAGACCCGGTCCAGGAAGACCGGAAATCGGCAGGTTCGCTTCAACGTGGTCTCAGCTCATATTGAAGAATTGATATGGTGCGAGAGGGGAGAATCGAACTCCCACGGGAAACCCGCCAGATCCTAAGTCTGGTGCGTCTACCAGTTCCGCCACTCTCGCACATCAGAACAATGGGAAAGTAATGCGGGCATTCAAGCTTGTCAACAATTTCAGTTGATTTGCTCTGTATCCGGATAACAGCAATTTGTGTTCAGTGTTCTGGCACCTTACACCCGAGAACAAAATTACCGTACTTCTCTATCCCAACGCCTGGCGATAATTCATGGATTGCTTTAAGGTCTCCCGGTCCATGTATTTGAGATCAGAACCCACCGGTATACCCTGAGCCAGACGACTGACCCGGATAGACGGGAAATCCCGGCCCAACAGATTACTGACATAGGACTCGGTGACCTCTCCCTCCCGAGTAGTACCCAGGGCCAGAATGACTTCCTTGACCTCACCCTGTCTCAGACGACTGTGCAGGAGATCAAATGCCAATTGGTCGGAGTGAATTCCGTCCAGGGGAGAGAGCAAGCCGCCCAGAACCAAATATTTCCCCCGATAGAATCCGGCCTCATCAATGGCCAGCAAGGAATCCCAGTCCGCGACCACACACAGGACTTCTTCGTCCCGGCCCGGATCGCTGCAAACCGGGCAAGGATCCGTCTCGGACAGGCTGCGGCAAAGACTGCACAAACATAAGTTGGCCCGCAAATCATAGATAGCCTGCCCCAGGCTGCGGGCCTTTTCCTCCGGCCAGTTGAGCAAGGTCAGTCCCATGCGCAAGGCGGATTTCCGGCCCACACCAGGTAAAGCGGTCAGTTGATCGACAAGGGTTTGCAGGGCCTGCGGCAATCGCTCCATACTTGTGAGTTTATCTCCCAGGTTTTAGACGTACCTTGCGACTATGAAGATCTCCAAAAGTTTTTGCGCGCTTGGGCGCAAAAATAGTTCAGATTTGCCGGAGGCAAAGCTGAACTACATCAACCCCAGACCCGGAATCTTCATCCCCCCGGTCAGCTGAGACATTTCTCCTTCCATCATTTCCCTGGCCTTTTTCAGGGCCTCGTTGGTGGCCGCATGAATAAGGTCCTGCAGCATGCCTACATCCTGGGGATCGACCACCGCTGGATCGATGCTTACTTCCACCACTTGCAGGGCCCCGCTGGCCTTGACCGTCACCATGCCCCCTCCAGCGCTGGCCTCTACCGTTTTATGGGCCAGTTCCTCCTGCATCTGAGCCATTTTCTTTTGCATTTCCTGCGCTTGGCGCATGATATCATTGAGTCCCATACATCAGACCTCGTTTCTTTGTTTGTTGTCCATAGAGTACTTAATGAGCTAACTTCTCGTTTCAAACCAGGCCTTGCCATGCGTATCCCTGTCTTCCTGGTTCAAAGACTGCACCTCCACTACCCGGGCCGAAAACTTCTCAATGGCCTCTTGGACCGAGGGTTGGTTCAGGATTTTTTTTTTCAGCTCCTGCCCCTCCCGACCATTTCCCCCTCCTATTTGGCAGATCTCGATGTGCAGAGAGGATCCGAAATATTCTTGGACCCGCTCCTTAAGCCAGGCCATCTTGTTCTGATCTTGAAGGCGCTGAGTCATATATCCGGGACAGGAAAGCTCCAACCTATCCCCGTGCAACCGGCCCTGAACCATATGCAAATTGGGGAGGACCTTGTCTTGGCTAGACCGGACAAAGTGTAAAAAACCTGACCAATCCCGGTTGGATTGGGTATCCTCAGATCTCACATCGGAAGAATTCTGGGAGGCAGGCGGCTCTTGGACCCTGTTTGTCTGGCCTGCCCGACTGTTCTGCTGGCCGCCCCCAGACTGTTTTCCGGAGGCCGAACCTGGTCGGCCTTGGTCCTGTTCCATCCCCATGAGCTGGGGCAAAAAGGCCAGGTTCATAAGCATGAGCTCCAAAGCCAGGGCCGGGTCCGGGCTGGCCACCACCCGTTTCTGGCCCTCCAAGGTCATCTGCCAGGCGGCGTGAATCTGCCGGATGCTTAACTCTCCGGCCTTGTCCATCCACTCTCTGGCCTCCTCCTCAGGCATCTCCAGCAAGCTTATTCCCTCCTCCCCAGTCTGCTTCAGGATGAAGAGGTTACGCCAGACCAGACCCAAATCTTGGAGAAAGAAGCCGATATCCAGTCCCTGATCCAGGAGATTGCGGACCAGATACAATATGGCCTTGCTGTCTTGTCGGGCCAGGGCCTGAACGCAGTCCTGCATCAACTCCTGACCGGCCAAGCCGAGCAGGGATTGCACGGCCTGAGCCGAAATCTCAGTCTCACCCAAGGCCAACACCTGCCCCAGGAGGGAAAGACAATCCCGGACGCTGCCCGCCCCTTTCCGGGCCAGAATACGCAGGGCGCTGGGCTGGTAACCAACGCCCTGTTCATCAAGCACCCAGGCCATATGGCTCTCCAGGATCTGCTGTTCCACCCTTTTAAACACATAGTGCTGGCACCGGCTGACGATGGTGGCCGGAAACTTGTGCGGCTCAGTGGTGGCCAGAATGAAGCTCACATGCCCGGGTGGTTCCTCCAAGGTTTTAAGCAGGGCGTTGAAGGCGGACCGGGAAAGCTGGTGGGCCTCATCGATGATCACCACTTTGTATCGGCAGTGCAGGGGGGCATAGCTCACATCCTCGGTCAGTTTGCGGACATGATCCACCCCGGTGTGGGATGCCCCGTCGATCTCGACCACATCAAGACTGGTCCCCTGGGTGATTTGGCGGCAAAATTCACAGGCATTGCACGGTTCAGCCCCCGGACCCTGGCTGCAATTGATGGCCTTGGCCAGGATACGAGCCACTGTGGTCTTACCCACCCCCCGGGTGCCGCTGAACATATAGGCCGGAGCCACCTTGTTTTCGGCCGCAGCCCGGGACAAGATTCGGGTCACCGCCTCTTGACCGATGACTTGGGCGAAGAGCTGGGGGCGATAGGCTGCTGTTAAGTGGGTATGGGCCATAAATGGGTACTGCCGCTTTTAAGCTATTTGAGTTCAAAATGAGCCAGCCATCCGGCGTATTTCAAGTTGTCCCCGTGTACTACCCGGAAAAATTCCTGTTGTAAGAGCTTGGTCACCGCTCCCGCCTCCCCGGCTCCGATCTTGCGCCGGTCCAGCTCCCGGATGGGCGTGAGTTCGGCCGCCGTGCCGGTGAAAAAGGCCTCGTCAGCGGTATACACTTCATCCCGGGTGAACCGCTGCTCTTTGACGCTATAGCCCATGTCTTGGGCCAAAGTGATCAAACAGTCCCGGGTTATTCCAGGCAGGACCGGCCCTAGGGGCGGGGTCTTCAAAATGCTCTTTTTGACGATGAATATATTCTCTCCAGAGGCCTCGGCCACATAACCGTCCACATCCAAGAGCAAAGACTCGTCGTACCCGTCGGCCAAGGCCTCCCGTTTGGCCAGCACGGAATTGACATAATTGCCGCAGACCTTGGCTTTGGTCATCATGATGTTCACATGATGGCGGGTAAAACTGGAAGTCTTGACGGTGATACCTTTTTGCAGGGCTTCGTCCCCTAAATAGGCCCCCCAAGGCCAGACCGCGATAATCACATGAACGGGGTTATCCCCGGGATAGACGCCCATGGCCCCGTCGCCTATAAAAGCCAGGGGACGGATATACCCCTCCCGCAACCCGTTGACCCGCAAGGTATCCAGAATGGCCTGACTGATCTCCTCTCGAGTAAAAGGGATATCCAGCTGCACCACCCGAGCGGAATCGAAGAAACGGTCCACATGTTCCTCCAGGCGGAAAACCGCCGATGTACCGTCTGAACACTGATAGCAGCGGATGCCCTCAAAGACCCCGGTTCCGTAATGTAAGGTATGGGTCAGGACATGGACGTTTGCTTCCTCCCAGGGGACAAGCCGACCGTTGAACCATATCTGTTGGGTCTTTTGAACCATGCAACGTACTCCTTCTTTTACCAGAATTGGGTTTATATATCAGCCTTGCCTCCGGCTATTGGCCACCGGCTACCGCCCTCTGTTCTCTCGAATGAAACTAGAATTTACTCCGAAGAGGGCCAGCCCTGGGGGGCAAGGGCGGCC
Organism: Desulfovermiculus sp.; assembly: GCA_034521385.1. Classification (GTDB taxonomy): domain Bacteria; phylum Desulfobacterota; class Desulfovibrionia; order Desulfovibrionales; family Desulfothermaceae; genus Desulfovermiculus. The sequence goes on along the minus strand of JAXHMO010000022.1, from coordinate 90,715 downwards.
TACACGCGAGCCGGGCTTTTCCAGTAGGGCGGGCCCGGCACTCACTTTTAGCTTGGACGTTTATTCATGGCAGTGACTTTTCCAATGGAAGTGAGTGCCGGGCCCTGCCTTCTTTGCCAGTTTCATACTGGATCAAACTGGCGGCCACCGCCAGAGGCGGGGCTGACTTCTGATCTCTCTCCCCTGCTACCCCTGGCTGGTTCGAAAAACGAGGCTGACCGGGGTCATATTCAGCCCGAAGCGTTTGCGAATTTGTTTTTCCAAATACTTCGAATAATTATCTTTCAAGAGAGACGTATCATTCATGAAAAAAACAAACGTGGGCGGCATGGTTTCGGCTTGGGTCAGGTAGTAGAATTTGGCTCGACGTCCCTTGACCACCGGCGGTTGATGCCTGGCGGTCACCTCCTGCAGGACCCGGTTCAACTCACCAGTGGCTACCCGATGCCCGCATTCAATCCACAATTTTTCAGCCAGGGGCAACAGCCCACCCAATCCGGCCCGGGTCACGCTGGAGGTAGAAATCACCGGGACATGAGGGCAAAAGCGGAGTTCCTGCTCAAAATAAGCCTTGACTTTGGGTCGCTTGGGCCTGGGGATGAGATCGATCTTATTCAGGGCCACGATCAACGGGGTCTTTTCTTGGTCCAAAAAGGCCAGCAGTTTCTTGTCCTGGGCACTCAAGGGTTGGGTGCCATCAACGACCAAAACGGTCACTTGGGCCCGTTTGCTGCTCTTTAAGGCCCGCAGGACACTAAAACGTTCCAGAGAATCGTGGATACGGCTCTTGCGACGCACCCCGGCCGTGTCCACAAACAAATATCTGCTCCCTTCCCTGTCCAGGACCACATCCACACTGTCCCTGGTAGTCCCGGCCTCGGGACTGACAATGAGTCTCTTATCCCCCACCAGGGTATTGATCACGGACGACTTCCCCACATTGGGCCGACCTAAAAGGGCCAGACTCAAATCCGGATGCACCTGGGGAGGGGGGTCACCTTCTTCCAAGGCGGGCAATCGTTCCTGGATCACCTGCAGCAGGGTAGGGCAGCCAAAACCATGGGCCGCCGAGACAGCGCCCATATCCAGGCCCAGGGCGTGAAAATCGCCTAAACACGAATCCTCTTGTTCCGGGCCGTCAACTTTATTAACTACCAGATACATTGGTTTGCGGCTTTTGCGGATCAATGCAGTCAACTGCTGATCGATAGGGGACAGACCGGACTTGCCGTCTACGACCAAGAGAATGAGGTGGGCCTCGTAAATGGCCTCCTTGGCCTGTTCCATAATGGTGGTCTGCAGATCGCCCTCTGCCTCAGGCTCTAAGCCTCCAGTATCCACCAGGGCGAATCCTCCCCGGCTTTCCTGCACCTGACCGTAGATACGGTCCCGGGTCACCCCCGGCCGGTCGTGGGTCAAGGCCTTGTTTTGCCGCAGCAGCCGGTTGAAGAGAGTGGATTTACCCACATTGGTCCGGCCGATTAAGGCCACCAGGGGAAGGGTGCTCATGCAAGACTCTGGTCCAAATAGGTTTCATGTTTCAGTCCCGCCTTTGGCGAGACCTCCGGCAAATCAGACACATGACCACATTGACCTGTGTCCCGTTCAGTGGCGAACTCTTTGTCCAAGTGTATACCCACCTGGCCCATTACTGCTGCATAACCCGGGCAATGCTCTGATCGAAGGGAGCATCCAGGACCCCTTTTTCGGTAATGATATTGGTAATCAACTCGCCTGGGGTTATATCAAAGGCGTAATTGAAAACTGATACCCCCTCCGGCACAATGCGGTTGCCCTGCACATGGGTCACCTCCAGGGCCGGCCGTTCTTCAATGGGAATATCCTTACCCTGCCGAGTTTCTATGTCCAGGGTAGACAAAGGGGCAGCCACATAAAAGGGGATACTGTTTTCCTTGGCCAAAATGGCCAGGTTATAGGTGCCGATCTTGTTGGCCGTATCCCCGTTGGCCGCAATGCGATCAGCCCCGACCACCACGGCCTGAATCAGACTTTTGGTCATCAGCAAAGCTGCTGCGTTGTCGCAAGCCACTCGGACCGGGATTTCGTCCTGCTGCAATTCGTAGGCGGTCAAGCGGGCCCCTTGCAGAAAGGGCCGCGTCTCGTTGGCCACCACCTGCAAAGTCTTGCCTGCGGACTTGGCCGCCCGGATGACCCCCAGGGCCGTACCGTATCCCCCGGTAGCCAAGGCCCCAGCATTGCAATGGGTCATCACCGTCCAGCCGTCCTGGAGAAGTTCCTGTCCCCAGCGACCCATGGCTTTGTTGGCCGAGACGTCCGCATTATGCATGTCCTTGGCCAGCCTGATCCACATCCAGCGCAAGTCGTCGAGCTTGACATCCGGGTCGGTTTTCCAAGCTGCGCGCATCCGACGCACACTGTACTGGAGATTGACAGCCGTTGGCCTGGCCCTACTCAAGCGGTCCAGCTTCTCACTGAGTCGTTTCTGCCACTTGCTGTCCGAGGCATCCAGAGTGGCTGCCGCCAAGCAACATCCATAAGCGGCCGTCACCCCAATGGCCGGAGCTCCCCGGATGACCATGCGCTCCAAGGCCGTGATCACATCCTGGATATTGCGACAGACGAACCACTTCTCGTGGACCGGAAGGTGGCGCTGGTCCAGAAGAAGCAGGGCCTGCTCGCTATCGGAAAAACGGATGTGTCGTTTCATAGGGATTCCAGTTTGGATTGCAGCAGGGAGTTGACCATTTTGGGGTTGGCCTGACCCTGGGTCTTTTTCATCACCTGGCCCATGAAAAAACTGAGCAGCTTGGTCTTCCCCTCCCGGTAGGCCTGAACTTCATCCGGATTCTCCTCCAGGACCTGGTCAATGAGGTGATCCAATTGGCTGTGATCCGAGATCTGGACCAGGTTTTGGGCCTGCACATATTCTTTCGGATCCTGGCCGGAACGGAAAAGATCGGAGAAAATCCTCTTCCCGACGGTATGACTGATTATGCCCTGGTCAATGATCTGGAGCAAGGCGGCCAATTGGGAGGGCCGGAAACAGACTTCAGAAACTGATATGTCCAGTTCTTTGAGCTCCCGCAGCATCTCGGTGAGCATCCAGTTGCTCACCTCTTTGGGGGAAGCGTGTTCAGTTACTGCTGCTTCAAAGTAATCGGCCAAGTCCTGTTCCTGGGTCAAAAGCAAGGCATCGGCAAGGGGGAGGCCGAAGTCCTGAACGAACCGGTTGGCCTTGGCCTGGGGCAGCTCAGGCAGATGTTCTTTCCAGGTACGAATTTCTTCCAGGCTCAATACTACAGGCACCAAGTCCGGATCCGGGAAGTAGCGGTAGTCATGGGCCTCCTCCTTGCCCCGCATGGACTTGGTCCGTCCCGCGTCCTGGTCGAAGAGCCTGGTCTCCTGGATAACAGCTTCCCCATCTTCAAGCAGGGCCGTCTGCCGAGCGATCTCATACTCCAGGGCCTTGTGTACGTAGCGGAAAGAATTTAAGTTTTTCAATTCTGTTCTGGTCCCCAAATTCGGCTCCCCCTTGGGGCGGACCGAAACATTGGCATCGCACCGGAAGTTACCCTCCTCCAGGTTGGCGTTGCAAATTCCTAAGGACCTCAGGATACTGCGTAAACCCTTTAAATAGACCACCGCCTCATCGGCAGAAGCCAGATCAGGCCCACTGACAATCTCGATCAAGGGAACCCCGGTCCGGTTCAGATCCACGAAACTCATGTTTTCTCCAGCCGAGTGAATGGACTTCCCGGCATCATCCTCCATATGGATGCGCATGATGGGCACTGCTTTTTCCCCGGCCTCGGTTTGTATATGCAGTCGGCCGTTTTCAGCCAGGGGACTCTCGTACTGGGATATCTGATAGCCTTTGGGCAGGTCCGGATAGAAATAGTTTTTGCGGGCAAAAACCGAATCGGTATTCACTGTGCACTGAACGGCCAAGGCCATCTTGGCTGCATATTCCACCGCCTTCTTGTTCATGACCGGCAAAGTCCCGGGCATACCGGCACATACTGGGCAGACATGTGTGTTCGGTTCTTGACCGAAACCGGTAGAACAGGAACAGAAAAGTTTGGACCGGGTATTTAGCTGGGCATGAACTTCCAGTCCGATCACCGCCTCATACGACATCAAAGACTCCCTGTGAAAAAAGTATAATCATTCCAAGTCATTGACCTTGAATATTGATCAATCAGGCAATTTTTTTCTTTTTTTGCCCGCTATGGGGCAAAAATTATTTCAGATTTGCCGAAGGCAAAGCTGATTTGGAGACCAAGAGAACAAGCCTTCCCCTGTTCTTAAGCCGGCCGGCCAGGCGGCCTGCCTGGTGGCCGCTCCCACAGTACAGGTCCACATGGCGTCCTTTGATGGCCCCGCCCACATCCTGGGCCAAACCGAGACCGACAAGTGTATCTTCGCTTTGGTCCCCTGGCAAGTCCACTTCCATGGCCACCAAGGCCCCAAGGGGGATCACAGACGGATCCGTGGCCAGGCTGACCATGGGGGTCAGCTTCTGACCCATGGCCCCATACGGACCGTCCGCTCGTAACTCAAAAAAAACATAACTGGGGTTGGTAAACAGGATATCCGGCATCAACTCCGGATTGTGCTCCAAAAAGGCCTGGATGGACTGCATGCTTAAACCCGCATAGTCCATATGCCCTCTGTCCACCAAGACCCGGCCCAAAGAGACATACTCATGTCCATTCTTGCCGGCATATCCTACATACGTGGTCCTTCCGTCTGGAAGCTCAAGCTGTCCGGAACCCTGAATATGCAAGAAAAAGGCCTCCACTGGATCCCGGAGCCAGGCCACGACCTCGGCCTTACCATCTAAAGCGTTGTACCTGTCGATCTCGGCTCTGGTATGGTAAGGGACCACCTTGTTGTCTTCAATCCGATACACCAAGTTCTGCCCCTTCCACCTGGGATGAAAACGACCCAGATCAAGGCGTTGCAAATCTTTAGGCCGGGAGTAGAGGGGATATGGGTAGCCGGGCATGCGTTGCAGGCTGGCCTGAAGTCTTGGTTCGTAATATCCGGTAAACAAGGGGGCTGGGCGCAGCTCATAACAGGCAAATTCCCGGGAGAGCAGGTTGGGGTCGCTCCCGAGCTCTGGGAGGATAGTGAGCATATGCCTAAGGCTGGTCTGCACATCGTGGACTGTGAGCTGCAGGTTAGGAGTTTGGAGGAGCATCTGTTTTCCATCCCGGGCATCCAGAGCGGCGAGACTTCGCTGGATGGAGGCAGCCAAATCCTCCCAGGATGGGAGTCCTTGCCCAGTGGAGTTCAAACTTTGCAAAAGTTTTTTCGTCTCTTTCTCTGGCAGAGGGACCAGGCCGGTCTGATCCGGTTCTTTCGGGCCGCATCCCATACAGAACACAACCCAGAAAGCGGCCAGGCCCATCAGGACCCAGCACCTAGCAACGTGTCTCATACATTCTGTACCTTGTGTTGGCAATTCGAAGCCTAGTGCCTTATCCATAAATTGCTGCCATAAAAAACAAGAAAATTTCTTTGAGCGATTCAATTTTTTGCCGAACCAATTGGGTTGCGGGCGTAGCCAGCTTTACATATTTAGATCTAAACATTGAAATACCCGGCCCGTTGCAGATGTTCAAAGAATGAAGACTGTTCCGGCTCAATGAGCCGAAACCTGCTGTCGCAGGCCTGGATAGTTACCACATCCCCTTCTTGCAAAGGCCATCCGGATTGACCATCCAGGGTGACAAAGCTCTCCGGAGAGGAGGATTCCATCTGAATGGAAATCCCTTCCCGACTGGAGAGGATCAGAGGTCGAAAGTCGCTCATAAAGGGGCAAACCGGACAAATCTCCATTACCTCCAGCTCCGGACTGATCAGGCCTCCCCCGGCAGCCGCCACATAAGCGGTGGATCCAACTGGGGTGGAAACGATGATCCCATCTGCCCGCAATCGAGTCATCAATTTGTTTTCATTCCACAAACTCAGGCGGACCAAACGGGCCAAACCGCTCCTGCCCACCACCAGATCGTTGATAAATCGACCCTCCTGAACCAAATCATCCCTCCTCCGCAGCTCATATCCCAGGACGATTCTCTCACTGATCCGGTACTTTCCCTGCAGGATCTCCCTTAAGGGCGCTTCCCAATCCTGGGGACTCAGAGCAGTCAAGAATCCGACCCGGCCGAAATTGAGCCCCAACACCGGCAAGCCGAGCTCTACAACCTGGCCGGCAATCCGGAGCAGGGTCCCGTCTCCGCCCAGGACCAGAATCAGGTCCGGGAGGGAGCTGCACCCTGGAACGGTATGGGTATAGTTGTCCGAAGGCACGATCAGGGCTTGACATCCCTGCTTGTGCAACCAGTCTTGGATCACGATCCCCAGCCTGTTGGCCTGGGCGTGTCCGCTCTTGGTAATCAGGTGGACCGATGTGATTGGTGTGTGCATCACCCCTTCTTAATCCAATCTCGGTTCGCATTCAAGGGTTGCTGGCCGCAGACCAGGGCTTTTTGGTTCTGCTCTTTATTGTCAATAATTTTATGTGACTCAAGCTGTATCTGCACAACAGCATGGTGTGGTCAGTGTTCGGTGGTCAGTGGTCAGTGGTCAGTGGTCAGTGTTCGGTGTTTAGCATAAGCAGCTGAGATCACATAATATTCAGTGATTTTCTTATCTCATGTCTGAGCAAGGACATCTGAAAAAGAACATTTGTCCAATCAGTCTCGTATTCGCATGAATCGGGCCTCTTAAAGCTGAACACTGATCCCGCCAAAGGCGGGACTGAACACTCCTGGCACCTTACACCTGAGAACAAAATTACCCTGCTGGCTGGATTTTTCGGGGTTGACAAAGTTCAGAACTCATGCCAAATAGCTTTGGTGAACGAGCGGGTGTAGCTCAGCTGGTAGAGTACAAGCTTCCCAAGCTTGGTGTCGCGGGTTCGATCCCCGTCACCCGCTCCACTCCTTTTTATCAACGTGTATCCAAGGGAGTGGACCATATGGTCCACTTTTTTTTTGATTTTTTCATAAATGACTCAGCTTAACGATCGTCTTGTCAGCCTCATCGAACCTATCGTCACTTCCCTGGGGCTCACCTTATGGGGGATTGAACCCCCCGCCTCCCCCAAAGGAGGCAAGCTCCGGATCTTTCTGGATTCCGAGGACGGAGTGACCATAGATCAGTGCGCCGAAGCCAGCCGGCACATCAGCATGCTTTTGGATGTGGAAGACCCCATACCCGGATCCTACGTTTTGGAAGTTTCCTCTCCCGGTTTGGAGCGGCCATTTTTCTATTTTCATCAGCTTGCAGACTATCGCGGTCAGCCGGTGGCCGCAACCCTCAAATCACCGGTCCAAGGAAGCAAAAAATGGCGGGGGACCTTAGTTCAGGCTGTTGACCAGGAACTGACCCTGCAAACGACATCCCAGACCCTCACTTTGGACTGGGACCAAATTCACAAAATCCATCTTGTATATACAGGTCGCTGATCCCGACTGGATCACGGCCTACAGGGCCAGGACGTGGAGGTCCGCACATGAGTTTGGAACTCAAGAAATCCATCGATCTGATCAGTAAAGAGCGGCGTATAGACCGCGATGTCCTCATCGATACCCTGGAAGACGCTGTTCGGTCGGCAGTGAACAAAAAATTCAACAATAAGTTGGACATCGAAGTCAACTTCAATGAAGAAACTGGAGACGTTGAGGTCTATCAGTTTAAGATCGTCACTGAGGAGATCGATGACCCGGACACCGAGATCAGCCTGGAGGAAGCCAAAAAGGTGGATCCCAATGTAGAGATGGAGGACGAACTCGGCTTTAAGCTGCACGTGGAAAACCTGGGACGCATTGCCGCCCAATCCGCCAAGCAGGTCATCATCCAGCGCATGCGGGATGCAGAACAAGAAATCATTTATGAAGAATTCATAGAACGTAAAGGGGAAATTATCAGCGGTACTGTCCAACGCCGGGACCGCTCGGGCTGGATCATCAACCTGGGCCGGACGGAAGCCCTGTTACCCAAAGAGGAGCAGGTCCCCAAGGAGCATTATCGCCGAGGGGACCGGGTCCAAGGCTACATCATCGATGTCAAAAAAGAGGGCAAGGGACCCCAAGTCATCCTCTCTCGCTCCCACCCCGATTTCATGGCTGCCCTGTTCCGCATCGAGGTTCCGGAAATCAGCGATGGAACCATCAAGATCATGGGCATTGCCCGAGATCCCGGATACCGGGCCAAGATCGCCCTCCTTTCCCGGGATCGGGACGTTGACCCGGTGGGGGCTTGCGTGGGAGTCCGCGGATCGCGGATCAATAAAATCGTCCAGGAGTTCAAGGGCGAACGCGTGGACATTGTGCTCTGGAGCCCGGACATCACCACCTATGCGGTCAACGCCCTTTCTCCAGCCAGAATCTCCAGTATTACCGTGGATGAAGAGGAAAAGGCCCTGGAAGTGATCGTCCCGGACAGCCAGCACCATCTGGCCATCGGTCGTCGCGGCCAGAACGTCAAACTGGCCAGCAAGCTCCTGGGCTGGAAAATCGATATTGTCACTGAGAGCAGATATGGCGAACTCTACGCCCATCGCCAAGAAGTCGAGAATGTGGCCAACGTGGCCGGCATTGCCGTTGATCAGTTTTATTCTGCCGGCTTGAGCAGCCTGGAAACCCTCCAGGCCGCTTCCGATGAGGATCTGCTCCAAATGGAAGGAATGAACGAGCAAAAATTAAGGGACGTCCGTTCGGCCGTCAACCTTCTGAGCAGGAAATCCGTTCCGGAAGAGAGCGTGGACCGGCAGCCCCCGGCAGACGCAGAGGCTCAGGAGGCAGATGATCACGTTCCGGCCGAATCAGACCGGTCACAGACGGCTCAGGGCCCAGAAGGCGAGGAATGAGAAGCCATAAACCAATATTCACGCGCCCAGACAGACGCGTTATGAGCGACAAAAGCCAACCGCACATCCCACAACGCATGTGCATGATCTGCCGTACGCGCCTGTCCAAAAACAATCTCTACCGTTACGTATGTCAGCGCAACGGCCACGGCCGTCCGGCGCTTTTATTTGATCCGCACCAAATACTGCCCGGGCGCGGTTTTTACGTCTGTTCCGACCCTGAATGCCAAAGGGCCCTGGTCCGGCACAAGGGGTGGCAGAAGAAGTGTAGGGGGGAGTCATGACCACCAAAATGCGAGTACGAGAACTCTCAGCCGAACTCGGCTTATCTAATAAAGAGCTCCTGCATATCCTCCGGGATGAGAATATTCAGGTCAAAAGTCATATGAGCGGCTTGAGCGATGATCAGGTGGAAAATATCCGCTCTAAGGTCCAGCACCATTTAGCTGAGCACGTCTCCCAGGAAACTATGACTCCTTCCGGGGTGATCGTCCGCCGCAGGCGAGGACAGCGCAAAAAAGTTCAGGAACCGACAACGCCTCCCCAGGATCAAGGGCCACCATCGGCTGCAACCGAGGCCACCCAGGAACGGATGACATCCCCCGAGCAAGAAAGCCCCAGTCCTCAGGCCCCTGAATCCACGAGAGCGCACGAAGAGCAACCCGTGCGCGCAGAGCAAGACGTTTCACCCAAGGCCGATGCCCGTCCGGAGCAACCGGAAAGCCCTGAGCAAGTCCAACCAGATCTTTCCCCATCCGAAGGGACCGAAGCACCCCTCTCCGAGCCAATCTCCGCTTCATCCCCAGAGTCAACGCAATCGGTGGGCCGCGAAGAGGATCAACCTCAACCCCCGTCCAAGCCGGTCAAGAAAAAACGGAGCCGGAAAAAGAAAAAAGACGTTCCCCCTCCACAAGTGACAGTGATTTCCAGGCCCGAGGCCACGACTGAGCCGGAACAAGCCGCACCGAGCCCAGCTGCCGTTGAAACCACTCCGGAAGAAACGGACAAAAAAGACAAGAAAAAGAAAGACAAACGTACTGTGGATGTCTCCGGCCTCTACAACAAGGAAGAAGCCCGTCCAAGCAAATCGGCTGGGAAAAAGCAGGCCGAGGCCCCGGAAAAGCCGGCCCGGGGGAAAGGGAAGAAGAAAAAAACCGTCCCCCAGCCCCAAAAGGCCGGCCCCAAACCGCCGAGCACCCCGCAAGGGACTCAGCCTCTCAAGGCGGCCAAGCGGAAGATCCGAATGGAGGAGGCCATCCGGGTGGCCGATTTGGCCCAGGAGATGGGAGTCAAGGCCCAGGATATCATCAAGAACTTGTTCAATCTTGGGGTGATGACCACCATCAACCAGTCCCTGGATGTGGACACGGCCACCCTTGTGGCCTCGGAATTCGGCTACGAGGTTGAAAAAGTCGGCTTTTCCGAAGAGGCTTACGTCCTGCCCCAGAAGGAAGACAAACCGGAAGAACTGCAGACTCGGCCACCGGTGGTGACCATCATGGGTCACGTGGATCACGGTAAAACCTCGCTTTTGGATGCCATCCGCAAATCGCATATCATAGACACCGAAGCCGGAGGCATCACCCAGCATATTGGGGCTTACCACGTGCAGACCGATGGCGGGACCCTCGTCTTTCTGGACACACCGGGGCACGAGGCCTTTACCGAAATGCGCTCCCGAGGGGCCCAGGTCACGGACGTGGTCATCTTGATTGTAGCCGCCGACGACGGGGTAATGGATCAGACCAAGGAAGCGGTCAACCACGCCAAGGCAGCCCAGGTACCCATTATTGTGGCCGTGAATAAGATCGACAAGGACAACGCCGATACGGAGCGAGTAAAGAGAGAGCTAGCCGAACTGGGGCTTATCCCCGAGGAATGGGGCGGAGATACCATTTACGCCTACATCTCGGCCAAAGAACGTATCGGACTCAATGAACTCCTGGAAATGGTCCTTTTGCAGACCGAAGTCCTGGAGTTGCAGGCTAATCCCAACAAACGGGCCAGAGGCCATATCATCGAGGCCAAACTGGACAAGGGTCGGGGGCCTGTGGGCACTGTTCTTATTGAGGAAGGCACCTTGCGCACCACCGACCCCTTTGTCTGCGGCCTGTATTCCGGCCGAGCCAGGGCCTTGTTCAACGATGTGGGCCGAAAGATCGAAGCCGCCGGGCCGGCCATGCCTGTAGAAGTCCAAGGCTTTGAAGGCGTGCCCAACGCCGGGGACGAGTTCGTGGTCGTGGAAAACGACAAGGTGGCCAAACGGATCGCTGATACCCGGCAGGCCAAGCACAGAGAACGGGAGCTGGCCAAGGAGACCAAGGTCACCCTGGAGAGTTTCTTTGCGGCCAAGGCCGAAGAAGAGATAAAAAACTTGAACCTTATCCTCAAGGCCGATGTGCAGGGCTCTTTAGAGGCTATAACCGACTCCTTGCAAAAGATGGCCACCAGTGAAGTCAAAGTGAATATCATCCATGGCGGGATCGGGGCCATCACTGAATCGGATATCAAACTGGCTTCGGCTTCAGCGGCTATCATCATTGGATTCAACGTCCGCCCCACGGCCAAGGTCAAAGACCTGGCCGAACAGGAAAGTGTGGATATCCGCTTCTACGACGTCATTTATCAGTTGGTAAACGAAGTTAAGGAGGCCATGGCCGGGATGTTGGCTCCGTTGACCCGGGAGGAATACCTGGGCCAAGCCGAAGTGCGGGACATCTTTTCCGTGCCCAAGGTAGGCACGGTGGCCGGATGCTTCGTCCTGGACGGCAAACTGCAGCGCAACGCCGGCATTCGACTCCTGCGGGACGGTGTAGTTATCTATACCGGCAAGCTGAATTCCTTGAAGCGATTTAAAGACGATGCCAAGGAAGTGACCAAGGATTACGAATGCGGCGTGGGTTTGGAAAATTTCAACGACATCAAAGTTGGAGATATCATTGAGGCCTTTTCCGAATTTCAGGTAAAAGCCACCCTGGAATAACAGGCAAAATCGCCATCTCAGGTTCTTATGCATATCGGCACCCTGACCGTGGAATTTCGGCTGCACGGATTGACCTCCATCAAAGCCAAACGGAGTATTGCCGCCAGCTTAAAGCGCAAGTTACGCAATAAGTTCAACGTATCCGTGGCCGAGGTAGACGGCCAGGACAATACTGAAGTGCTCATCCTGGCCGTGGTCACGGTGGCCAATGAGGCCAAACGTGTGGATTCCCAACTGCACAAGGCTTACGCCATGCTGGAAGCGGCCACCTCGGAAGAGATTGTCCATTTCAGTACTGAGATCTTTATGGGGTGATACATATGCGCAAGGCTCACTCCCGCCGGGCCATCCGGCTGGAAGAAATGATTATGCACGAACTGGGCCGCATTTTGGTAGAGAATATCCAGGATCCGCGACTGGAACTGGTCACTATCAGCGGTCTGCGTTTAAATACCGATCTGACCGTAGCCGAGGTCCTGTACACCCACAGCCGGGACAGCTCCGATCAAGACCAAGTGGAGCAAGGACTGGACGCTGCTCGGGGTTATATGCGCAGTATGCTGGGCAAGCGCATTAAGCTACGCCATGTACCTGAGCTGCGCTTTGTTTGGGACAGCTTTTTAGAAGAGACCATTCATGGACCGCCTCTTAGCGATACTTGAGCGCTGGCAAGGGGCGGACTCCTTTCTCTTGCTGGCTCACACTCATCCGGATGGTGACGCCATCGGATCAGTGTGCGGATTGGCTCATACTCTGGCTGCCTGGGGCAAACAGGGACACATCCTCTTGCCGGACGGCATGCCGGACAGATTTTCCTGGATCGTCCCTCCCTGGCCGGTAATTTCATGCCTTTCTGCAGACGATCAGGCATGTGTCGTGATCTTAGACTGCGCGGATCTGGACCGGGTAGGCAAGGAATTGGCTGCACAACTCCGGAACCGGGAGGTGGTGAATATCGATCACCATACTGGGAACACCCTTTTTGGAGGTCTGAATTGGGTGGATCCAGCCCTTTCGTCAGTTGGAGAGATGATCGCCCTGGCCGCCCGCAGACTGGAATTTCCCCTGCATGGAGCCCTGGGAGAGGCTTTGTATCTAGCCATCATGGCCGACACCGGATCATTAAGCTATAGCAATACCACCCCCCAGACCCTGGATATCGTCTCAGAAATCCTCAGCCTGGGCCTGGATCTGAACGAATTTCAAGCCAAGTCCAAACGCCAAGGGCGTTTGGCCAAGCTGCACCTGCACGGTTGGGCCATGCAGGACGTCTGCCTGCGGGCCGGGGGGAAAATCGGTATCATCCGGGCCACCCGAAAGATGCTGGAACAGACCGGTGCCTCCCAGGAAGATTGCGACAGCTTGATCGATCATGTCCGAACCTTGCGGGGAGTTGTGGTCGCGGTCAGCCTGCGGGAAGTTGATCAGGGAATAAAGTTCAGCCTGCGCACTTGGGGGGAGGTCAATGTCCAGGCCATTGCCGCAGATTTGGGAGGCGGCGGACACCCCAATGCAGCCGGGGGATTGATCAACTCCGGCATAGAAAAAGCGGAGGAACGGATACTGAAGGCCATCAGTGCCTATGTAAGCTAGAAGAGAGTGTTCAGCAAAGAGGCAGGGCCCGCCCTACGGAAGAGCCTTGGCCCCGTAGGCCGCCCTTCTCCGAAGGGCAGGCTTCTTCGAAGAGGCAGGCCCTCGGAGAGGTCCGCCCTACAAAGGAACACAGGCCGTGGTTTCTGCGTAGGCCGCCCTTCTCCGAAGGGCAGGCTTCTTCGAAGAGGCAGGCCCTCGGAGAGGTCCGCCCTACAAAGAACCACAAGCCGTGGTTCCTGCGTAGGCCGCCCTTCTCCGAAGGGCAGGCTTCTTCGAACAGGCAGGCCCTCGGAGAGGTCCGCCCTACAAAGAACCACAAGCCGTGGTTCCTGCGTAGGCCGCCCTTCTCCGAAGGGCAGGCTTTGCCGTCGTTACGAGGGTCCTCCCTCGTAACGTCCCCTCTTGTGGCTCCAGCCACCCTCTTAGGAATCTGGCTGATGCCGGGAGCTGAGAAGAAAGAAGAAGATGGCCGGAGCCACAAGAGAAAGACGTTCCCAGGGAGGACCCTGGGAACGAAGAAGCCCAGAGCAGTAAGAATAGCTTTCCCTTAGATTGTCCGGCACTCACTTGCAGTGTTTATGGTCATATTTCTCCACCTCCTGCATAGACAAGTGAGTGCCGGGCCGGGCAATGACGGAGGGACAAATCGCAAGTTTCATTCACGATTAATCTGGCAATCCGTTTTTTTTTTGCGAGCTTTGGCGAAAAAAAAAATATTTCAGATTTGCCGGAGGCAAAGCTGAACACTGAACACTTATTAACTGCACCTATGCCCCAAACACCATCCCAGCAACACGGCGCTCTGATCCTGGACAAGCCCCAGGGGCCGACCTCATCCGCTTGTGTGCAAAAGATCAAGAGGCAGGTTGGCCAGTCCAAGATCGGCCACGCCGGAACCTTGGACCCCATGGCCACCGGAGTGTTGGTCATTCTGCTGGGCCAAGGGACCAAGTTGGCTCCTTATCTGAGCGAAGGACGGAAAACCTACCAAGGGACCCTGGAGCTGGGAAAAGAGACAGACACCTACGATATCCAAGGGACCCTGACCGGCACGTCTCCCTGGGAGCACCTCTCTCCAGAGTTGGTAGCCCAGGAGGTTTTGGGCTGGCAGCAGCTGCACGAGCAGATCGTTCCCCCCTACTCGGCGGCCAAACACAAGGGCAAGGCCATGTATGCCTTAGCCCGGGCCGGAAAAGAGGTACCCATAAAAACCAAGCCGGTTTCTATTGACCAAGTCAAGGTCTTACACGTAGACTTGCCTGGAGTCGGTTTTCGCCTCCAGTGTTCAGCCGGCACCTATGTCCGCTCCCTGGCCCACAGCCTGGGGATGCGATTGGGGTGCGGGGCTGTACTCACCAGCCTGATCCGGGAAGAGTGCGAACCCTTCACCCTGGACCAGGCCTATACTCTGGATCAGGTCCTGACCCATCCGGAACGCTTGCCGGAGAGGATCATCGCCCTGGAAGACTGCCTGCCGCAGTGGTCCAGATTGCATTTAAGCCCTGTTCAGGCCGAAAAGATCCGCAACGGGACCTGGGTGACGGCCAATCAGGTTTCGGAATGGAAGCCTTCCAGGCCCGGCCAACAGGCCCTGCTTCTGGATCCCACTGGCCAAGCCTTGGCCCTGGCCGAGGCCCGGATGCACGCATCTGGTCTGCACTGGGCTGTCCTGCGGGGTCTGTGGGGCAATCGTTGAGGCAGCCGACATCAATTCCATGAACCAAACATTAAAATCGCCAAAGGAGGACGCTGTGGCCCTGACTGTTGAGGACAAAAAAAACATTATTGAAGAGTTCAAGCAGCACGAAAACGACACCGGGTCCCCGGAGGTCCAAATAGCCCTGCTGACCAAACGGATCAGTTACCTGACCGAGCACTTTAAAGAGCACAAGCACGACTTTCACTCCCGCAACGGGCTGCTCAAGCTGGTAGGCCAACGGCGTAAGCTGCTCAACTACCTGCGGAACAAAGATGTCACTCGTTACCGGGACCTCATCGGCAGACTGAATCTGCGCAAATAAATGCAAAGGGCAAGGAGTAGAGACACACACATGAAAAATCCCTTTCAACCGACACGTCTGACCACTCAGATCAATAACGAACCCTTTGTCATCGAGACTGGAAGGCTGGCCAATCAGGCCCACGGGAACGTCTGGGTGCAATGCGGCGATACAGTGGTTTTAGTCACCGCCGTGACCCAGCCTTCTGACCGGGAATTGGACTTTATGCCCATGATCGTGGAATACCAGGAAATGTCCTATGCCTCGGGCAATATTCCCGGCAGCTACTTCCGACGGGAAATCGGACGGCCCAGCGAACGAGAGACCCTGGTCTCCCGGCTCATCGACCGGCCCATTCGACCCCTGTTTCCGGAGGGCTTCCGCCAGGAAGTCCAGATCATGGCCACTGTATTGTCCGCTGACCCCAAATACGACCCGGATGTCCTGGCTATTACCGGAGCCTCGGCTGCCATGCACTTGTCCAAGATCCCTTTCAACGGCCCCATTGCCGGGGCCAGGGTCGGCTATGTGGACAATGAATTCGTGCTCAATCCCAGCCAGGCCGAGATGGACTTCAGCCAGATCAACCTCATTCTGGCCGCCACTGATGATGCCGTGGTCATGGTCGAGGGCGGAGCTGATTTTGCCTCCGAGGAACTCATCGCCGAAGCCATTGCCTGGGGTCATGACCAGATCCAGCCCTTGCTTAAAATGCAGCACGAGCTGCGTAAGCAAGCTGGAGCCCCCAAGGTTGAGGTTGCCGTCCCGGAATCGGATCCGGAGCTTGAATCCGTGGTTCAGGACTTGGCTGCGGCCAAGCTGCAAGCCGCTTTGGCCATCCCGATCAAGGCTGAACGTAGCGATGCCATCAAGGCCTTAAAGGATGAAATAAAGACCGCAGTTCAGGAGCGTTTTCCCCAAGAGCCTGAGCGATTGATGAAAGTTTCCGGTCTGTTCAAAGACCTGGAGGGTAACCTGGTCCGGCAGATGATCAAAGAAGAGGGAACACGCATCGATGGCCGGGACCTGAAGACAGTTCGGGACCTGGGGATCGAAGTCGGGACCCTTCCTCGAGTCCATGGGTCGTCCATATTCAGCCGGGGTGAAACCCAGGTCTTAGGCACGGTCACCCTCGGCGGCTCCCAGGATGAACAGCATGTGGAGACCCTGTCCGGGGAAGTCAGCAAGCGATTCATGCTCCACTATAATTTTCCTCCCTACTGCGTTGGGGAAGTCAAGATGCCTCGCGGCCCATCCAGACGGGAAATAGGACACGGGGCCTTGGCCGAACGAGCCCTTTTCCCGGTTCTGCCCCCGGCGGAAGAATTCCCCTTTACCGTGCGCATTGTGGCCGAAGTCATGGAGAGCAACGGCTCGTCGTCCATGGCCACTGTATGCGCTGGCAGTCTGTCCTTAATGGACGCCGGCGTGCCCATTACTTCGCAGGTGGCCGGAATCGCCATGGGCCTTATCCAGGATGGCGATGACTTCTATATCCTGACCGACATCCTGGGCGATGAAGACCACCTGGGGGATATGGACTTCAAGGTGGCCGGGAGCCAGGATGGCATTACCGCCATCCAGATGGACATCAAAACCTCTGGAATCACTTCGGAAATCCTGAAAAAGGCCCTGTATCAGGCCCGGGAGGCCAGAGTGCACATCCTGGAGAATATGGACCATATCCTGGATAGGCCCCGCACCGATCTGTCTGAGCACGCCCCGCAGCTTAAAGTGGTGGAGGTCCATCCGGACCGGATCAAAGACGTCATTGGCCCCGGGGGCAAGAACATCCGGGCCATTACCAAGGCCACCGGTGCCTCCATCGATATCGAAGACAGCGGTAAAATTTCAATCTTTGCTCCGGATCAGGCCACCTTGCAGGAGACCATCGACATGGTCATGTTCTATGACCAAAAGGCGGAGCTGGGCAAGACTTATGCCGGGAAGGTCAAAAGCATCAAAGATTTTGGCGCTTTTGTGGAGATCCTGCCCGGAGTGGAAGGAATGGTCCACATCTCCCAGATCGATACCGACCGGGTGGAAAACATCCATGACTACCTCAAGCTGGGGGATGAACTTAAGGTCAAGGTCATTGAGATCGAAGAAAATACGGGCAAGATCCGCTTGAGCCGGAAGGCCGTGCTCCTGGAAGAACAGGGCAAGCCATTCACCATGCCCAGCGGGAGAGGCCCCGGAGGGGGAGGCAAGAAGCCGGGCGGCGGACCGCGGAACCAAAATTCCCGGGGACCTCGTTCCTCTGGTCCTAAAAATAGGGATTCATAACCCCGCAGTACTTTTGTTCTGGGCTACAAATTTTCGGAGAATACATTTACCGTGAGTCCCTGGACAAAACACCTTGACTTCCTCTGTGCCTCCGATCTGGATCAGCGCGGCCGAGACCTCGGCTGATGTGCACGGGGCCAGTCTGGTTCAGGCCTTGAACCGACTGGCCCCCAATGTGCCATTGTTGGGCATGGGAGGTGCAGGGATGCGGGAGACCAATTTCCGGGCCCTGTTCCAGGCCGAGGATCTGTCCGTGATGGGGCTGACCGAGGTTGCCTCCGCCCTGCCCCGCATCTGGTCTTTGTATACCCGGATCAAACAGGCTTTACGCCTGCATCGGCCCTGTTGCCTGGTTTTGATTGATGCCCCGGACTTCCACTTCCGGATAGCCAAGATGGCCTATAGAATGGGTATTCCGGTCATCTATTACATCAGCCCTCAGGTCTGGGCCTGGCGCAGGTACCGGGTTCGCTTCTTACGCCGCTATGTCCACCGCCTGCTGTGCATCTTCCCCTTTGAGCAGGACTTTTTTTCCCGGCACGGCCTGGAGGTGGCCTTTGTCGGCCACCCTTTGCTTGAACATATGGACCTGACCTCCCTGGACCGAATCAAGGAAGTTCCAGACCGGATCGGTCTTTTGCCGGGCAGCAGACGAAAAGAGATTTCCGCCCTCCTTCCCCGCTTTGCCCAGGCGGCCAGGATTATTAATCGTCATCGACCCACAACCCATTTCGTCCTTTTCCAAGCCCACGGCCTGAGCCGGGAAGAGCTGTTGTCCTTTTGGCCCCAGGACCTCCCGGTACGAATAGCCCCCTTCGCCCACCGCTATTTAGAAATCAAAGCCTGCAGTCTGGTCCTTAGCGCTTCCGGAACCGCCACTTTGGAATGTGCAATTTTGGGCCGGCCCACCCTGGTCGCCTATCGCCTGTCCTGGCTCAGTTATGCCGTGGCCCGCCAGGTGGTTGATGTCCCGTACATCAGCATGCCCAATCTTATCTTGAACCAGGGCGTCTTTCCGGAATATATGCAAAATCGGGTCCGGGGAGGTATCCTGGCTGCCCAGGCATTGGACTGGTTGGAGTCTCCGCACAAGCGAAAAGAAATTCAAAACGCCCTGCGGACCATCAGGGCCCAACTCGGGGCCCATCCAGCTTCAAGCACGGCAGCCAGGCTTATCCTGGATGCGGCCCAGGGTTCGAATGCCATGTCCTTACGTTCGTCCCTCGTGGCTGATTCGGGAATTATGATCCAATTGCAAAATTGGTAGTATCTTTCATGATGGTTGCATGGCATAAATAGTAACTCAGCAAAATACAGACCAAAAGGCTCAATTATGTCCAGGATTCCATTCGGCGTCATTGGGGTCGGCCACTTGGGTTCCATCCATGCCAGACTGGCTTCCACCCTGCCAGAACTGAATTTGGTCGGGGTCTATGATCTGGACCACAGCCGGTCTCGGGAGGTGGGCGCAGCTTGCAACTGCCAAGCCTTTTCCTCCTTGCCTCAGCTCTTAGATCAGACCCAGGCTGTGGCCATCGTGGTGCCCACAGACACGCACTACCAGGTGGCTGTGCAGGCTGTGGAGCACAACTGCCACCTTTTTGTGGAAAAACCCCTCACAGCCCATTCCGAACAGGCCGCAGATCTCATAGCCCGAACCGATCAGGCCGGACTCATCTTGCAAGTCGGACATATCGAGCGCTTTAATCCAGCCTTTCAGGCCCTGGCCGGTTATCCCCTGGAGCCGCTGTTCATCGAGTCCCACCGCTTGAGTCAATTCAATCCTCGGGGCCTGGACGTCAGCGTGGTCCTGGATCTGATGATCCACGACATCGACATCGTCCTCTCCCTTATCTCTTCTCCCCTAAGCTCCATTCAGGCCTGCGGGGTGGGGGTGGTTTCCGGAAACGAAGACATAGCCAATGCCCGCCTGGAATTCGCCAACGGAGCCGTGGCCAATTTGACCGCCAGCCGGATATCGGCCAAGGACATGCGCAAGATGCGCCTGTTTCAAAAAAAGGCCTACCTGGCCATTGATTTTCTGGACCAGAAAACGGAGATCCTGCACCTGGACCAGGCCCCTATCCCCCCGGACCAGGTCTCAATCTGTATCGGACATATCGGTGTCCAGGAGCAGGCCCAATCCATTTACCTGCATACCCCCAAGTCTGACCCTACAAATGCCCTGGAACAGGAACTCAAAAGCTTTGCCCATAGCATAACCGGCAAGACCCAGCCGGTGGTGGATGGTCGGGACGGACTGCGGGCCTTGCAGACAGCTGAAACCATCCTCAGTGAGATGCAAAGACGCCAGGAACTGGCCGCAAAAAAGGCCGGGCTGTAGCCAGCCCGGCCTGATTATTCTCCTAGCTGATATGGATGACAGGGAAATGTGTTCAGTGTTCAGGTTTCAGTGTTCAGTATAACAATCTGATTTTCCTTATTAAATAACAAGAAGATGGCCGGAGCCATAAGAAAAGAGCGTCCCCAGGGAGGACCCTGGGAACGAAGAGGAAAGAGGAGTCAGGGCTTTGGGCCTACGGAACACCACCAGGCCGCCCTTGCCCTCAAGGGCCGGCCCTCTTTGTTTTTAACCGTAGTTTCATACCAGGTTTCAGATTTACCGGAGGCAAAGCTGAAATCTGATCCCGCCATAGGCGGGACTGACACCTCTAAAAAACTTGCTAAATTACAAGTTTCATCCTGGGATCAAACGGGGCGTCTTCGGCCAGAGGCGGCGCTGACTCCCAACTCCCGACTTTGGGCCCTGGCCTCTATTTCTGTTCCATTTCCATGAGGTATTTAAAGAACTTGCTATCCGGAGACAAGACCAGATCGGAATTGTCTCCAAACCCGGTCTTATAAGCTTCCAGGCTGCGGGTAAAGGCGTAGAACTCAGGGTCCTGGCCGTAGGCCTGACCATATGTTTTCGTTGCCTGGGCGTCTCCTTCTCCGCGCATGATCTGGGCCTTGCGCTCAGCCTCGGCCAGCATGATGGACCGGTCTTTGTCCGCCTCAGCCCGAATCTTGGCCGCTTCCTCCTCACCTTCCGAGCGGTACTGCCTGGCTTCCCGCTCCCGCTCGGATTGCATGCGGGCAAAAATGGCCTTCTGGTTCTCAGTGGGTAAGTCCGTTCGCTTGACCCGCACATCTTTGACTCGAATCCCATAGGGCTTGAGATCCTTCATTGTGGTCTCCAGGACCTGGTCCATAATATCCGCCCGCTTGGTGGATACGATTTCACTCAATGTATACCGGCCCAAGGCCACCCGCAATTCGGAATAGACGATGTCGTCCAGCCGGGAGGTCCCCCCCCCCACAGTCCGGGCCGTTCGATAGAAGAGCAGGGGGTCTTCGATCCGCCAGCGGGCATAGTTGTCCACCACCAAGGTCTTCTTATCCTTGGTGATGACCTCGGCGGGTTCAGCGTCGTATTCCAGTATCCGGCTGTCAAACTTGACCACATCCTGGACAAAGGGGAGCTTAAAATGCAGACCGGGACCAACGGTATCTCCCACCGGCTTTCCCAGTTGCAGGACCACCCCCTGTTCAATCTCATCCACGGTATAAAAGGTCTGGCTGATGCCGATGAGCAGCAGGACCAAGACCACAATCACAGCTATAGGCGATTTCTGTACTGCCATAATCTAGAACTTCCTTTGACAAACACATTAGTTGTTATTCGACCTGGCCTCTGTTCCCGGAGTGCTTTTTCGCAGCTCATTTAAGGGGAGATACGGCACAACCGAATCAGCGGTCTGATCGGACAGAAGATAGGTGCTCCGTACCTGGCTCAACACCGATTCCATGGCCTCCAGATACAGGCGTTGTCTGGTCACTTCTGTGGCTTGCTTGTATTCAGCCAAAAGCTTTTCAAATCGGTCGCTGTCTCCCTTGGCTTGGCGCACCTTTGTTTCCTTATAGGCCTCGGCCTCATTGAGTATGGAAGCCACCCGTCCCCGAGCCTTAGGCAAAATCTCATTCCGGTAGCCCATGGATCGGTTTATGAGTTTACTCTTGTCTTCCCGGGCGCTGGCCACGTCCTTAAAGGCATCGGAGACCTGCTGAGGGGGGTGAACGTCCTGCAGCTTGACCGCTGTGATCCGGATGCCACTGTCATAGGAATCCAGGATGCGCTGCAGGATCTCCTTGGTCTGGGTTTGGACCCTAAACTTTTCCGCCGTGAGCACGGCATCGATCCGGTTGCTGCCGATCACATCCCGCATGGAGGCCTCGGCCGCGTCTTTGACCGTTTTCTGCTGCTGCTGGATATTAAACAGGTAATTCTGGGCTTCCTTGATCTGGTACTGGACGATGAACTGGACATTGACCAGATTCTCGTCCCCGGTCAGCATCAAGGACTCTTCCGGCACCTCCCGGAATCCGGACAAGCCCATTCCGGCCCCGGAAGCCCGGCTGCGGAAACCGATTTCTACGCGCTTGACTTCAGTCACCTTAGGCTTCTTGACCGATTCAATGGGGGTAGGTAAGTGATAATGAGGACCGGACTGAGTGGTCCGGGCATAGGCGCCAAATCGCTGGACCACCCCCACCTCATCTGGACTGACGATATAGAACCCACTGGCCAGCCAGAGGAGAACCACCAAGGCGATGACCAGTTTCAGGCCTGGTGATTTGAAGTTCTTGAAGTTTTGAAATTTCCTCATTAACTCGCCAAGATCCGGAGGAGTGGCCCGTCCGCCACCGCCTCCTCCCTTGGATTGCCGCTGCTTCTTTTCTTGCAGTTTTTCCCAATCCCAATTCATGATGTGCGTTGACCTTACTTAAAGATTACATTTCATCCTGACCCGCAGGCTTGCCCGGCGGACCAAAATACCCTAACCTCTGGACGCGGATTTTGCTCTGGTTCGACTTTGGTCTGGTTTGACTGTTATGGAACAATATTTCAAGGAGTGAATATGCGGCCGATCACCCCGGACGTCTTCCGCGCCTATGATATTCGCGGAGTTGTGGATCAGGACTTTGATCCCGAGTGGGTTGAAACCCTGGGCAGGGCTTGCGGGACATACTTCATTGAAAACGGACACTTGCAGGCGGTTGTTGGCCGGGATTGCCGGCACAGCTCCCCATCCTACCAGCAATCCCTGGTTTTGGGGCTGATGGAGACCGGAGTGGACGTCACCGTTCTGCCCATGGTGCCTACTCCGGTTTTGTATTATGCAGTCAGAACCCTAAACCGTCAAGCCGGAGTCATGATCACCGCCAGCCACAATCCCCCGGAATACAACGGTTTTAAGATCTGGTCCGGGATGAACACCATCCATTCTAAAGAAATACAGCGCATCTATGAGATCATGCACTCCGGACAGTTCACTCAGGGCCAGGGGGTGGTCAGTGAACTAAATATTATTCCCCAGTATATCGACGAGTTGAGTTCCCAGACCAGGCTTTCAAGGCAAGTGCGGGTGGTTGTGGACGGGGGAAACGGCTCAGCCGGGGAGATCTGCGCTCAGCTTCTGACTCAAATCGGGGCGGAGGTCATTTCTTTGTACTGTCAGCCGGACCCGGACTTCCCCAATCACCACCCAGATCCCACTGTGGCTGAGAACATCAGGGATCTGCAGGCTACGGTCCGGACCGAAAAGGCCGATTTAGGTATTGGCCTGGACGGGGACGGGGATCGCATTGGGGTAGTGGACGAGAACGGGGTGATCATGTACGGGGATCGATTGTTGGCCCTGTTCGCCCGACATCTGCTGCCCGGCAAGCCGGGAGCCAAAGTCCTGGCCGAAGTCAAGTGCTCCCACCTTTTGTTCCAGGACATCGCCAGCCACGGCGGAACACCGGAAATGTGCAAGACCGGCCACTCCCTGATCAAGGCCAGGATGCAGGAAACCGGAGCCTTGCTGGCCGGGGAAATGAGCGGGCATATGTTCTTTGCCGACCGCTACTACGGTTTTGACGACGCCCTCTATGCAGCCCAGCGCCTGGTGGAGATCCTGGAGGCCGAAGACAAGCCCCTGTCCAAACTCCTCGACGACTGGCCGCATACGGCCAGCACTCCGGAGATACGCTTGGACTGCCCGGATGCTCTGAAATTCGAGGTGGTCGAACGGGCCAAAGCCCATTTCATCCCCAGTGGAGATGAATACCAGGTGATCGATGTGGACGGAGTGCGCCTGGACTTCGGCGACAGCTGGGGTCTGGTTCGGGCCTCCAATACCCAGCCGGTCCTGGTCCTTCGCTTTGAGGCCGAAAACGAAAAACGCTTACAGGAGATCCGGGAATTCGTGGAAACACCCCTGCAGGGTTGGATCAAGGAGTTGGCTCAGACATAAGGGCTTTAGAGGCAGAAATTGTAGGCCAGCAATCCGGCAATGCAACACCCCAAACCCACAGAGCAACAAGCAATGGATACGGATACAACAGGCCACATTACATTATACACCGACGGCGCCTGCCTGGGTAATCCCGGTCCTGGCGGCTGGGCCGTGATCATCGACAGCTCCGGGCAGCGAAAAGAACTTTCCGGAGGATGGGCCGGAACCACCAACAACCGCATGGAACTCAAGGCGGTTATTGAAGGCCTCAAGTCCCTGTCCGAACCCAGCCGGGTGCATATCGTCACCGACTCCAGATACATACATGACGCCCTGGTCCAGGGCTGGCTCCGCCGCTGGCAAAGCAATGGATGGAAGACAGCGGCCAAGAGCCCAGTCAAGAACCAGGATTTATGGAAAGATCTGGCCGAACTGATCAAAACGCACCAGGTATCTATAGAATGGACCAGGGGCCATCAGGGACATACGGAAAACGAACGTTGCGATCACCTGGCTCGGAAGGCGGCCGGCAAACCCCGTCTAACCCTGGACCCCAGCAATTGAGGGAGAAATCCGCGTGTCCTCTTTGGATTTGAAGGCATTACAAAACGCGATCGGATATACCTTTACTGACCAAACCCTCTTGCACCAGGCCCTGACCCACAGCTCCTACGCCAACGAGTTCGACACCTCCCTGGCCCATAATGAACGTTTGGAATTTTTAGGAGATGCGGTCCTGGAACTCAGTGTATCCGATACCCTGTACGCTCGCTTTCCCCAGGTCCGAGAAGGCATATTGACCAATATGCGCTCCAAGCTGGTTAGCGAACCTACCCTGGCTCGTCTGGCCCGCAGATTACGTCTGGGTGAATTTCTGTTCCTGGGTAAAGGAGAGGAGAGACAAGGAGGTAGGGACCGGGACGCCGTGCTCTGTGACGCCTTGGAGTCCCTGTTTGGAGCTATCTTCTTAGACAGCGGCTACAGCACCGCCCGGGGCGTAATCGTCGAGCTCTTCCGTCCTCTGTGGCCGGCCCGCCTGCCTCAAGAACGTAAAAAAGACTTTAAGAGCCAATTGCAGGAGCTGACCCAAAAAAAATTCCAGGCCCGGCCCACCTATTCCCTGATCGACAGCCAGGGACCGGAACACGCCAAGGTGTACACCGTGGAGCTCACCCTGCCCAACGGCTCGACGTGCCTGGCCTCATCCACCAGCATGAAAAAAGCTGAACAGTGCGCCGCCGAACAGGCCCTGCGGGAATTGAGCACAGACCAAGACACCGAGTGACTCGTCACCTCTTCCTCTGATTTCCCTCCCTGCCGCCTGTCTTCCAGGCGGGAGGGAGGGAGGGGTTAGGGGAGGGCTTCTTTGTGCGCCATTTGGAAATAAGGGCATTTGCCCGATCAGTATCCTATCCGCATGAATCGGGTTTCTTTAAGCTGAACACTGAACACTGATCCCGCCAAAGGCGGGACTGAACACTCCAGACAACTTACACCTGAGAACAAAATCACCTTGGCATCTTCCGCCGCATGGTTGCCCTCTGGGGCTAAACTTCACAGTTCAAATATGCCAAGTATTCATCCCCCCAACCGGCCACCTTGGCCTCCACCGCATCGATAACCTTCCTGGGTGTGGACGCCCCGGCGGTAATCCCCACCCGCCCAGCCCGGCCCAGCTCCCCCTCGGGCAGGTCCCGGACGCTTTCAATATGAATGCTGGGCACACCTTGGGCCTGGACCACCTTGGCCAACCGCCTGGTATTGCCGCTGGTATAGCCGCCCACCACCAACATGACATCTACTTGACGGGAGATGGCCACGGCCTCCTCCTGTCGCTGCCTTGTGGCATCGCAGATGGTATCCAGGACTGGAAATCCCTTCCCCAGACGATTTTCCAGCCTCTTGAACACAGTTTGAAATTCCCTCCGATCCTGGGTGGTCTGGGCGGCCAAAAAATAGGACTGCTCCGAGTGCAAATCCAAAGCCTCCACCATGTCCACATGTTCAATCACCTGAGCCTGGGAAGCGGCATAACTGAGCAAGCCGGCCACTTCCGGATGATCCGGCTCGCCGAACAGGAGAAGGAAACGGCCGTTTTGGGTTTGATCGGCAATGAGCATCTGGGCCTTTTTTACCTTTGGGCAGGTGGCGTCCACAATACGCACCCCTTGATTATGCAGCTCGTCCTTGACCGCCAAGGGCACGCCGTGGGCCCGAATGACCACGCAACAGCCCTCTGGGAGATCTTGGGCACAATTGACTTGAATTACACCCTGATCCGCATAATCCTGCAAGACCTGGGGATTGTGAATGATGGGCCCCAAGGTGCAAATCTGCTCATGGCGGCTGTTTTCAGCCAGGACCTGGTCCAGCTTACGCAGGGCCAGATCCACACCCATACAGAACCCGGCGGTCTTGGCCCGAATAATGGTCTTGGACATACCTTTGTCCCTCGCTGATTTTACGATTATCGTATTCCCCTTCCCTGTTCAGAACTCAACACTCCCCAATCCCATCCCTCCCCCCGACCAATCGTCCCTATTCATCACTAAAGCGGGCTACGCCCGCAACCCAAGAAAGTTGAACCACAAAGGCACGAAGGACACAAAGGAAGAGACGCAAAGGCAAGAAGAAGAGGATCTTTTTTTCCCCGGCGGGTTGGACGCCGGGGAAAAGGCCTCCACGCCTGGCGGCGTAAGGCCTACCCCGCTTTGCTTCTTCTTACCTTCGTGTACTCTACTGTCTTCGTGGTTCAAAAAATCTTGTCTTTTATGACAGGGTTCAAGGTATAAGGCACTAATTGACATTGTTACTTAATATCATGCTATTCAAAATGGAGGGGTTCCAGGCAGCAGCTCGCATACAATGAAAAAAGCTCGAAAAATAAATATCCGCATATCAGAAAATGACCTCAGCGCTTTGCAGCGAAAGGCGGCCCGGGAAGGCATTCCTTATCTAAAAATCATCAAGACGACGGCGTATGGGTTGTAAGGGTGACCGGCGGTCGCCCTTCCAATGGACGCGAGGGCCCGTGTTACATCAACGTATTTCTTATTTCATACCAGCTTCCACCTCATCCAAGCAGTTCATGAGCTCAGGCCAGGTGGTGCAGGCCACTACTTGCTTCCGGATATTTTTTACTCCCTGAAATCCCCGCAAATAACGAGGAATAATGCTTCGCATCCTGAACAAATCTCTGTCCCCCTTTCCGCACCTGCGGATCAATGCAATGTGGCGTCTGGCCATGCGCAGGGCCTGTTGCCTGCCTTCATGTCCACGACGCTCTTCATCTTCTTCTCCCCGCATGATCTGCAGGTAAGTGGCAAATATTCCAGGATCTGCCAGAGCACCCCGGGCAAACATGATCCCGGAAACCCCTGTTCTCTGTATACAGCGCACCCCATCCCGGGCTGCGAGCAGATCTCCGCTGCCCACCACCGGAAGATGAGCATGCCTGCTCACAGCATCCAACACACCCCAATCCGCCTGACCTCCGAATGCCTGTTTCGCCGTTCTGGGGTGCAGTCCGATCCAGCCCAGCTCCAGGGAATCCAACTCTGTGATCCAGGCCAAGATCTCCTGTCCGGAACTCCACCCAGACCGCAGCTTGACCCCCACTCGCCCCGGACCGGCGATGTCCACCATAGTGGAAAGAATCGTGAACAAATGATCCGGGTTTCGGAGCAAGCCGGCCCCGGCTCCGGTCTTGACCACCTTGCGTACCGGACACCCGGCATTCAGATCGAAATAGGCGTATCCTTGGTCTACGAGCCAGGAAAGGGCTTCAGCAATGACCTCCGGTTCGGACCCAAAGAGCTGGATCACCAACGGCGTATCTTCGGCACAGGTCCGCAGCAGGTCCGTGGTCCCCGGGCTCTGGTACAAAAGGCCCTTGGCGCTGATCATTTCCGTGCAGGCCACAGCGCAGCCCATCTCTCGGCACAAGAGCCGAAAAGGCAGATCCGAGAATCCGGCCAGGGGAGCCAGCCAGGGGACATCCCTACCTATGGGGAGTTGGAAGGGATGTGAAGGTTGGTTGGGCATGTTGAATTGTTTTTCAGTATTCAACTCAGCCTTTAGCTGATGGCCACCGGCTGAATGAAGGGACTGGCGTGGACTGTTCCCAGCGCTTCAAAGCACTGTACACGCTTTTGCGCATTTTTGAATTCCCGGCCCACAGGGACTGCAGCCACTCATCCACCTCGCTGCGCTTGCTGGCCTGGGCTGAAGGGCAGGGGTTAGCCCAGACCGGGAGATCCCATTCCCGGACTGCCTTGCGCACCAGCCGCTTCTCCACATGCAGCAGAGGCCGGATAAGCTTAAACTGGCCGTGGAAAAAGGGCTCCTTGGCATATAAGCCCTCCACCCGACCTTGATAGAAAAGATTGAGAAAAAAGGTCTGGACCAGGTCGTCGGCTGTATGGCCCAGGGCCAGATGGGTCAGATTGTATTTGTCCACCAGATGGAACAAGTGTTTTCGCCTGCGCCAGCTGCAAAAGAAACAGGGAGAGTTCTTGCGGTTCTCGGCCGAATGGGCCCTGGGACCCATGTCCGAGACTTCCGCATGTAAAGGCAGTCCCGCCTGTCCGGCCCAGTCAACCAAGGGGGCGTGATTGGTTGGATCAAAGCCGGGATTGATGTGCAGGAGCATGAGCTGGAGATCAAAAGGCAGCTTCCGGCGGTGCAAGCTCAATACCTGGAGCAGTATCCAGCTATCCATGCCTCCGGACACGGCCACTCCTATCCTGGCCCCGGGGCGGAGCATGCCGCTGTCCAGCATGAGCTTTCCGGCCTTGGACAGGCACTTTTTCTGAGCAAATGACAGATGCTTTCGTTGTCGTGATCCCACGCCGTATGCATACATGTTTCACTTCTCCCCTGCAAGCCAACCCTTGACCACCTGCACAGCAGTGACTATATTCTTCTGTTTGACGGAGAGACTAAGTCAATCCAGCCCTTGTTTATCGGGCAGCACTTGGATAGAGGAAGTACTGGATCGAGTGTTGCCTCAACTTATTTTGATCACTACCAATCCACGGAGTGCAGTTCATGGCCAGAATTACTGTTGAAGATGCCCTGGAAAAAATCAACAACCGTTTCGTCATTGCTCAAATGGCCATCAAACGGGTCAAAATGTACCGGGAGGGATACCCGTCCCTGGTCAAATCGGACAACAAAGAGGTGGTCACCGCCTTGCGGGAGATTGCTGCCGGCAAGGTGCTCTTGGATCAGGCCATCCCAGAAGCAGGGATCGAGGTGAAGGAACATGGCTAAACGGGACTATTACGAAATCCTGGGAGTAGGACAAAGCGCCGGCACTGAGGAAATCAAAAAGGCCTACCGGAGCATGGCCTTTAAATACCATCCGGACCGAAATCCCAACGATCCTGAGTCTGAACACAAGTTTAAGGAGGCGGCTGAGGCCTATGAAGTCCTCAGTGATTCCGAAAAACGAACCATCTACGATCGCTTCGGCCATGAGGGATTAAATAACGCCGGAGGGCATCAGGATTTTAGTTCGGCCCACGACATTTTCGACACCTTCAGCGACATCTTCGGCGATGTCTTCGGTTTTGGATCCGGGCGCTCCAGGCGAGGCCCCAGGGCCCAGGCCGGGGCGGATTTACGCTACAACCTGACCATCTCCTTTGAGGACGCGGTCCAAGGCACAGAGACCGAGTTGCAGATCCCCAAGGAAATGGAGTGCTCCACCTGCCAGGGAAGCGGGGCTGAGCCCGGACATCGGCCCGAAACCTGCAAACACTGCGGAGGACAAGGGCAGGTTTTTCAGAGCCAGGGCTTTTTCCGTATCGCCACTCCGTGTCCTATCTGTCGCGGAGCAGGCAAGGTGATCACCAAACCCTGTCCGGAATGCAAAGGCCGGGGCACGGTCCAACACACCAGGAATCTGAAAGTGAACATCCCGGCCGGGGTGGACAATGGAAGCAGGCTCCGCCTGCAGGGCGAAGGCGAACCCGGCAGGAACGGCGGTCCGCCCGGAGATCTGTTCGTGGTCATTCGGGTCCAGGAGCATCCCCAATTTTCCCGGCAGGACTTTGATCTGCTCACCAGCGTGGACATCAGTTTTGTCCAGGCCACCCTGGGCGACCGCATCGAAGTCCCCACCCTGGACGAAGAAGTGCCCATGGACATCCCCAAAGGTACCCAGAGCGGACAGACCTTCAAACTCAAAGGCTTGGGAGTTCCCCATTTGGGCAGCAGCCGCAAGGGTGATCTCCTGGTTCAGGCCCGAGTCAAGACTCCGACCAAATTGACCAAACGACAGGAAGAACTCCTGCGTCAATTTGAAGAGTTGGAAGCAGAAAAGCCCAAGGGCAAGGTCAGGAATTTCTTTAAACGGGCCATGGGCGAGACATGACGGACGAAGAAAACTTGAGCCATATTGACAAGCATGGTGGGGTGCGCATGGTGGACGTGGGGGCCAAACCGGAAACTTCCCGGCAGGCCGTGGCCCGGGCCACGGTCCAGCTATCGGCGAAGACCTTCGCTCTGCTCCGTGACCGGGCCCTGCCCAAGGGCGATGTGCTGACCACGGCCCAGGTGGCCGGGATCCAGGCCGCAAAACAAACCGCCCATCTCATCCCCATGTGCCATCCTCTGCCCCTGTCCCGAATCGACGTCCAGTTTTACCTCCAGCCGGAATCCGCTCGAATCCAGATCGAAGCCCTGGCCGCGACCACCGCTTCCACCGGAGTGGAGATGGAGGCCTTGGTGGCCGCGCAGATTGCTGCCTTAACCATCTACGACATGTGTAAGGCGGTCCAAAAAGACATCGTCATTTCCGACACCAGACTGATCCACAAATCTGGCGGGCGAAGTGGGACCTATGATGTTAGATTTGCCGAAGGCAAAGCTGACACCTGAACACTCCAGGCACCTTACACCTGAGAACAAAATCACCTTGTTGTCAGGGGGGGGGCCGCCCCTTGGCCTTGGCCTCAATTTGCTGTACACACATGGGCATGCCTGATCAGAGCCCAGAAACTCCCTTTTCCCTGACCAAGCCCAGGCACCTTACCCGGACCATTCAGCTGGGAGGGCTGAGCATTGGGGGAACCGCACCCATCCGCATCCAAAGTATGACCAACACCGACACGCGGGATGCTCAGGCCACTTTGGATCAAATCCACAGACTGGCCCAAGCCGGATGTGAGATCGTTCGCCTGGCCGTTCCCGACCAAACAGCGGCTGAAACCCTGCCCTCCTTGGTCGTCGCCTCCCCGGTACCGCTGGTAGCCGATATCCATTTTGATTATCGCTTGGCTTTGGTCGCTGTCCAGGCCGGGACACATGGTCTGCGCATCAACCCCGGTAATATCGGGTCCCGCCGCCGCATCAACCAGGTAGTTGATGCAGCCAGGGCCAATGCCGTACCCATTCGCATAGGGGTAAACAGCGGATCTGTGGAAAAGTCCATTTTGCAGCGTTTTGGCGGCCCAAGCCCGGAGGCCATGGTGGAAAGCGCCCTACACCACTGCCGTCTCTTAGAAGACAGGGGCTTTTACGACCTGAAGATCTCCTTGAAATCATCTTCTGTGGGCCATACCCTGGCCGCCTACCGCCTGCTGGCCCAAAAAACGGACTGCCCTTTGCATATCGGTATAACCGAAGCCGGGACCTTGCTGCGGGGAACAATTAAAAGCAGCCTGGGAATCGGCCTGCTCTTAGCTGAAGGCCTGGGGGACACCCTGCGGGTCTCTTTAACCGCCGATCCGGTAGAAGAAGTCTTAGTGGCCTGGGAAATCTTACGGGGCCTGGGACTCCGGGCCAGAGGTCCGGACCTGATTTCCTGTCCTACCTGCGGCCGGACGGAAATCGATCTCTTCACCTTGGCCCGCCAGGTGGAAAATCTGCTCCGGCCCATACCGGAAGTATTCACCGTGGCCGTCATGGGATGTGCAGTCAACGGTCCCGGGGAGGCGAAAGAGGCGGATATCGGCCTGGCCGGCGGGAAGGGCAGCGGAGTGATTTTCAAAAAAGGCCGAGTGGTCCGGCGTATTCAGCGGGAAGAGCAGATCCTGCCCGCCTTTAAAGAAGAGCTGGATACCCTTGTGACCCAATTGCGGACAAACGCCCCTGCACATGAACAAACCATAACTGATCGGAGACTGATATGCGACTAAGCCGGTATTATGTGCCCACCCTGAAGGAGAATCCAGCTGAAGCCGATGTGGTCAGCCACCGCCTTCTGGTTCGAGCGGGCATGATCCGCAAACTGACCTCGGGCATCTATACCTTCTTGCCCTTGGGACTACGGGCCCTGGACAAGACCGCTCGCATCGTTCGGGAGGAGATGAACCGGGCCGGGGCCCTGGAAGTGTTTATGCCCATGGTCCAGCCGGCGGACCTGTGGCAGGAGAGCGGCCGATGGAGCGAATACGGCCAGGAGCTTTTGCGCTTGCAGGATCGGCACTCCAGGGATTACTGCCTGGGCCCTACCCATGAAGAGGTGATCACCGATTTGGTTCGACACGAGATCCGATCTTACCGCCAGCTCCCGGTAAATCTGTACCAGATCCAAACCAAATTCCGGGATGAAATCCGGCCCAGATTCGGGCTCATGCGCTGCCGGGAATTCATTATGAAGGACGCCTATTCATTTGACCGGGACGAGGCCGGCCTGGATGTCACCTACTGGAGCATGTTCAATGCCTATACCCGCATATTTGAGCGCCTGGGACTCAAATTCCGATCTGTGGAGGCCGACTCCGGACCCATTGGAGGAAGCGTATCCAGTGAGTTCATGGTTCTGGCCGAAACCGGAGAGGATGTGGTGGTCTCCTGCACCAGCTGCTCATTCGCGGCCAACCTGGAAAAGGGCGAAGTCCGGCCTCCGGCAGAGAGTCCCCGACATCCCTGTCCGGAACCGGAAAGAGTGGATACTCCGGGAGCCCATACCGTCAAGGAGCTGGCTGCCCAGTTGGACATCTCCCCGGCCCAAGTGGTCAAGACCATGCTCTATGCGGCCGACGGTCAGCCCATAGCCGCCCTGATCCCCGGCGACCGGGAACTCAACGATGTCAAACTCAGGAATTTCTTAAACGCCTCGGAGCTGGAGCTGGCCACCGAGGAGCAGATCCGGGAATGGACCGGCGCACCGGTGGGCTTTGCTGGCCCCATTGGACTGAAAGTCCAGACCGTCATCGCCGATCGACTATTGACCAAAGGAACGGACTGGGTCACCGGGGCAAACCAAGCCGATGCCCATTACCTGCACGTGGATCTGGACCGGGACGTCAAGGTCCAAGACTCTCTTGACATGGTCAATATCCGACCCGATGACCCCTGCCCGGAATGCGGCGGTGAGTTGGCATTTCACAAAGGCATCGAGGTGGGGCACGTCTTCAAATTGGGGACCAAATACAGCCAAAGCATGCAGGCCACCTTTCTGGATGAAGACGGCAAGGAGCAATTGATGCGCATGGGCTGCTACGGCATCGGGGTTAGCCGGATTGTGGCTGCTTGTATTGAACAAAATCACGACCAGGACGGGATCATCTTTCCCCCGCCGGTGTCCCCTTTCGAGGTCATGGTCCTGGCCCTAAACGCCAAGGATGAGCAGGTGATGGCCACAGCCGCAGACATTACTGCCCAGCTGGAAGAGCTGGGCCTGGATGTACTCCTGGACGATCGGGAGGAACGACCCGGGTTTAAGTTTAAAGATGCCGATCTGCTGGGATTTTCCATGCACATCCTGGTCGGCTCCAAGGGCCTGAGCAAGGGTGTGCTGGAAGTTAAAGACCGCCGGACAGGAGAGAGGCAGGAACTGCCTTTGGACAACTTTGTTTCCAGCTTTCAGGCCTGGCGCACCCAGGTCTGGGCCGGATGGGGATTAGAGCAGAGGACAGAGGATAGATGACAGATAACCGGCCTCCAGAGGCGACGCCGAATACTGAACACTCAAAAATGCCCCACATATTTACAGTCAATGAACTGACCCAGGCCATCAAGGATACCCTGGAGGGCGAGTTTCCCTTTGTCTGGGTCCAGGGACAGGTGGGCAATGTGGCCAGGCCCGGTTCTGGGCATATCTACTTCACCCTCAAGGACGAACGGTCCTGTCTGGACATCGTCTGGTTTCAATCCAACCAGTCCGGACATATGAATATCTCCCCCGGTCGGCTGCAAACCGGGCAAGACATCCTTTGCGCCGGACGCTTAACCGTTTACGCCCAGAGGGGCACCTATCAGGTCCTGGCCGAACTGGTGCAGGATCAGGGTCTGGGCCGATTGCACCTTGAATTCGAGGCTCTGAAAAAGGCCTTGGCTCAGGAAGGACTTTTTGATCCTGGTCGCAAGAAACAGCTCCCCGGCAATCCCCAACAAGTAGCGGTGATCACCAGCCCCTCTGGAGCTGCCCTTATCGATTTTTTGCGCCTGAGCCACAATCGCGGCCTTCCTGGACAGATCCGTATCTATCCCTGCCAGGTTCAAGGCCAGGAAGCCGAAGAAACAGTGGCCAGTGCCCTGGAGATGGCCGACCTGGAGCACTGGGCCCAGGTGGCTATTCTTATCCGGGGTGGAGGATCCCTGGAGGATCTGTGGACCTTTAATACCGAAATAGTGGCCCGGGCTATAAACGCTTGCTCCATCCCGGTCTTGACCGGAATCGGCCATGAAGTGGACACAACCATTGCCGATCTGGTAGCCGACTTGCGGGCGGCCACCCCCAGTCATGCCGCCCAGCTGTTGTGGCCGGAACGCAGCGGGTTTATTCAGGCCATTGACGATCTGGAGACCAGGCTTTTCAGTACCTGGAAGGCCCGTCTGGAGCGGGAGGAATACACGGTCCAGGCCTTGCACCGGGCTCTGGGCTGGCTCTCTCCCAAGCGGAACCTCTTGCGCATGCAGGAGCGGTTGCTGAACCTCAGTAAGAACCTCCATAGGCTGGGCTTGGGGTTGACCCGATCGAAGGAAGATGCTCTGCTCCAGGCTGTTCAAACCCTGATGCGAAGGGGGACAGATCCTCATTGGCAGCGGGAGGAGGACAGGATTGTCCTCCTGGAGTCCAAGCTACAAACCACGATTCATAGCCTAGTGCGGAACAAAGAGTACCAATTCCAGGATCTGCAGACGGCTTTACCTGGTTTGGACCCCTATCGTCCTTTGCGCCGGGGGTACAGTCTGGTCCGATTGGAATCAAGCGGTGCGATCCTTCGCCGATCGGAACAAGCCCAGCCGGGGGATATGCTGGAGATTACCAGCCTCGAAGCCAGGGTTCAGGCCAGAGTTGAGCGGAGTGAAGACCGGGGACTGAGAACTGAGGATCAAGGACGGTGAGAAAAGAAGGGGATGGATGAACGATTGGAAGACGATCAGTTATCGATTTTCGACATTGGAGCTCAGTCCTGATAACTATTAACAGACAGCTGATAACTTGTTTTACACCCACTGTCATGCACCTATCATCAACAGAACAACAAGCCATCAAGGATGCTGTATTCTCTGTGGATCCCAGGCCAGAATCTACCTGCTCGGCTCCAGAGCGGACGACACCAAGCGAGGCGGAGATATCGATCTGCTCCTTGCCTCAGACCCCCAGGATCCTTTTGTCCGCGTAGCCTTGGAAAAAGCGTAAAACTGACATGGCACATGTAATTCAAGCCCTGCAGGCTGAACTCCAGGGACTGTACAAGGTCCGAGATGTCTTGCACTCTTCGTATGCCAAATGTGTTCAGGTACCCATCGATTCCTCAAAGAAAGCTTGTAAGAATCATTGACATGACCGAAAATAACCACACCCCAAGCTTTGAGCAGCAATTAGCCCGGCTCCAGGACATCGTGGCTCAGCTGGAAGACGAAAACCTACCCCTGGAACAGGGGGTGGCCCTGTTTGAAGAAGGAACGGCCTTGGCCAAGTCCTGTCGGGAACAAATCAAGAAAGCCAAGCACAAGGTCCAGATCTATTCCCAGGGCCTTCTGCAAGACCTGGAGGATGAACGTCCCCATGACCAAGCCGACCATGAAACAGACGCTTGATCTCTACCGCCGGGAAATGGACGCCTTTTTCCAATCCTGCCTCCAGGAGGAACGAATTCCGGCCTCATTGCGCCGGGCCATGCGTTACAGTTTGCTGGCCGGAGGCAAGCGTATCCGTCCCGTACTTTGCCTGGTCTGGGGGGAATTTTTCGGCCAGGACAGGTCCAATCTGGTCCCTTTTGCCGCCGGACTGGAATTCATCCACACCTATTCCCTGGTCCATGACGACCTGCCGGCCATGGACAACGACGATCTGCGCCGGGGACAACCCTCCAACCATGTCCAGCACGGCGAGGCCCTGGCCATTCTGGCCGGAGACGGCTTGCTCACTGAGGCCTTCACCCTTATGCTCTCTGCTCCCCTTTCCTCGGACGTTGTCCGCCACGCAGCTCTGGATATATCCCATGCAGCCGGCCCCCGGGGCATGGTCGGGGGTCAGGTGGTGGACATGGGCTTTAGCGGAGGCAAAGAAGTTACCCTGGATGAACTGCAGACCATGCATGCGTTGAAAACCGGGGCCATGATCTGTTCTTCCTGCCGGGCCGGGGGCATCCTGGGAAAGGCCGGAAGTGAGGATCTGGACCAAGTGACCAGGTATGGAGAATGTATAGGATTGGCCTTTCAAGTAGCCGACGACATCTTGGATCTGGTTGGAGAGGCTGAGAAACTGGGTAAACCCGTGGGCAGTGACCTGGCCCAGGGCAAGGCCACCTATCCGGTCCTTATCGGTCTGGAAGAAAGCCGCCGCCTGGGACAGGCCATGGTTCGGGAAGCCCTGGCCGCAGTGGAGCCCTATCAGGGTCCGCAGATCGATTTTCTGCGCCAACTGGCGGTGTATATCATGGATAGGGTGGAATAGGTCTGGGTACAGATACTGCCCAGTGTTCAGGTTTCAGTCCCGCTGCTGGCAGCGGCCGCCAGTTTGATCGAGCATGAAACCTGGCTACGAAGAGGGCTGGGCCTCGGTGAGTACCGCCCTCCCCAAAATACCACGAGCTGGGTTGCAACCGTCCAAGGTAAATCCTGTTTTGCCCATCATTCCTGCGTAGGCGGGAATCCAGAGCAGATAGAAGAGCTTTACCCTGGATTGTCCGGAAAATGACGGAGGGGGCAAACCGTAAATTTCATCACTGATCAATCCGGCTAATATTTCATTTTTGCCAGCTTTGGGGCAAAAATTATTTCAGATTTGCCGAAGGCAAAGCTGAACACCGAACAATCTCTACTGGCTCTCCTGGTGAATGCATATGACCGATACCCAACCCTCACTATTGGCCCAAATAACCGACCCGGCCCAGATCCGGGATTTGCAGCCTTTGGAGCTGGACAAACTGGCCGAAGAGCTCCGCCGAGAAATCGTGTCCACAGTGTCCAGGACCGGAGGGCATTTGGCCCCCTCTCTGGGCGTGGTGGAGCTGACCTTAAGCCTGCTGCATACCTTTGATCCGGCATACGATCACATAATCTGGGACGTCGGGCACCAAAGCTATGCCTATAAGATCCTGACCCAGGGCCTGGAGACCTTTCAGACCCTGCGCCAATTCCAGGGCATAAGCGGCTTTCCCCGGCGGGGAGAATCTCCCTTTGATCATTTCGGAGTCGGCCATTCCAGTACTTCCATCTCCGCCGCCTTGGGCATGGCTGTAGCCCGGGACCTGGAACAAAATTCGAACAAGGTGGTGGCCGTTATCGGAGACGGATCCATGACCGCCGGTCTGGCCTATGAGGGCCTGAACCAGGCTGGAGACCTGGACCGGGACCTGGTGGTGGTCTTAAACGACAATGAGATGTCCATCTCCAAAAACGTGGGCGCTCTCTCCTCGTTTTTCAGCCGCACCCTGGCAGACAAGCGCTACCTCCGGTTCAAGGAAGACATCAAGGCCAAGCTGCTACAGGTCCCCCGCATCGGCCAGGACCTGGTCACCTATGCCCGGCGCAGCGAAGAATCCCTGAAAAACCTTTTCACCCCGGGAATGCTTTTTGAAGCTTTCAAGTTCACCTATGTCGGGCCCATCAACGGCCACAATCTGCGTCAGCTGACCAACGTCTTTGACCAGGTCAGCAAAATAAGCGGTCCCATCTTGGTCCACGTGGTCACGGTCAAAGGTAAAGGCTACACCCCGGCTGAATCCAACCCCACTCATTATCACGGTGTGGGTTGCTTTGAACCGGAAACCGGAGAAAGCCCGGCCAAATCGCGAACCCCGCCAGGCGATTACAGCACGGTGTTTGGAGAAACCCTGTGCGCTTTGGCCCGGGATGATCCTAAAATTGTAGCCATCAGTGCGGCCATGCCCGAAGGCACCGGACTTAAGGACTTCAAGGTCGCCTACCCGGATCGCTTTTTTGATGTCGGCATCTGCGAACAGCATGCGGTTACCTTTGCCGCCGGCTTGGCCAGCCAGGGCTTCAAACCGGTGGTGGCCATTTATTCCACCTTTTTGCAGCGGGCCTATGATCAAATCGTCCACGACGTCTGCTTGCAGAACCTGCCGGTTACCTTTTGTCTGGACCGCGGAGGATTGGTGGGAGAGGACGGCCCCACCCATCATGGGGCCTTTGACCTAAGCTACCTACGGCACGTCCCAAACATGAGCCTCATGGCCCCCAAGGACGAGCCGGAACTCCAATCCATGCTGGCCCTGGCCATGAACCATCCCGGGCCGATTGCAGTCCGTTATCCTCGGGGGGTAGGTCCCGGACATGCCCTTTTGCAGCAACCGGAACCTACCCCTCTTGGCCGGGCTGAAACCCTGAAGGAGGGAAAAGACGCAGTGGTCCTGGCCCTGGGCAGTCGGGTCTACCCGGCTTTACAGGCCGTCCACACTGTAGAAGAAAAGACCCGGGCCCAAATCGGGCTCCTTAACGCCCGCTTTGTCAAGCCTTTGCCCATCGAGGACATCCAAGAACTCATACAAGGGGTTTCCAAGCTGCTTGTAGTGGAAGAAAACGCCTTGGCCGGGGGATTCGGCTCCGCCGTCTTGGAGTTTTTGGCAGATGAGAACCTCATGTCCGGGCTGGAGGTCAAGCGCCTGGGCCTGCCGGA
Organism: Desulfovermiculus sp.; assembly: GCA_034521385.1. GTDB lineage: Bacteria > Desulfobacterota > Desulfovibrionia > Desulfovibrionales > Desulfothermaceae > Desulfovermiculus. The sequence continues at coordinate 51,663 of JAXHMO010000022.1, read as the reverse complement.
CGTATTTATCGGCCATGGTCCCTGCCCCACCCTGCGTCAGGAAGCGGGCATAGACCAGGCCCATATAGCCCAGGCCTTGGAGCAACTCTTGGGCCGGTAGTCAGTGCCGCCTCTGGCGGCGGCCGCCAGTTAGATCACAGTATGAAACTGGAGGAGTTGCTTAAGCCACCCTTGCCTTCAAAGGCAGGTTCGTATTGAGATAGTGAAGAGGGGTCAGGGCTTTGGGCCTGTGAAAGCACCACCTGGAGGCCGCGGTTGCCCCCAAGGGCCGGCCCTCTTTGTTTTGACCGTAGTTTCATACGAGTATTGCTTTCCGTCCTCAGCTTTCAGTCCCCGGTCCCCGGTCCTCAGTCTTCTGTCTTCTGTCCTCAGCCTTCAGTCTTCTGTCCTCTGTCCTCTGTCTTCTGTCCTCTTTCTCCTCCACCTCTTCCTTCAAAACCCGGCGCAAGACCTTGCCCACAATGGTCTTGGGCAGCTCTTCCCGGAATTCGATCTGTTTGGGGACCTTGAAGTTGGCCAGCTTCTGGCGGCAAAAGGTTATGACCTCCTTCTTGTCCACCTCCTCACCCGGCTTGGGCACGATGTAGGCCTTGATGATTTCCCCTCTGGTTTTGTGAGGAACACCCACACAGACAGCATCCGCCACCTTGGGGTGTTCATACAGGACTTCGTCGATCTCCCGGGGGTAGATATTGTATCCCCCGGAGATGATCAGATCCTTTTTCCGATCCACGATAAAGAAATAGCCCTCTTCATCCATGGAGGCGATATCCCCGGTGTACAACCAATTATTACGCAGAGTCTTGGCTGTCTCCTCCGGCCGGTGCCAATAGCCGCGCATGACCTGGGGCCCTCGGATAATCAATTCTCCTTCCTGTCCTGGAGGCAGATGCTCCACCCCCATATCTTTATCCACGATGCTGCAATCGGTGTCCGGGAAGGGGAGTCCGATGGACCCGGCCTTGCGTTTGCCCCGCAGGGGATTTAAGTGGGTCACCGGCGAGCTCTCAGTCAACCCGAAACCCTCGATGATCTCCGCCCCGGTCAGCTCCTTGAACTGTTTGGACAGTTCCACGGGCATGGGCGCCGATCCAGTCACGCAATAACGAATGGAACGCAGATCAAAATCCCGAATATTTTTTTGCTGCAATAGGGCATTGAATACCGCCGGGGCGGAAGGAAATATGGTCGGCTTGACCTTGTCGATGGCCTTGAGCACCTCTTGGGGGACGAACTGAGGATAGGGAGCTACGGTTGCGGCCAGGGCGGTGGCAAAGTTGATGCATACGGTCAGCCCATAGACGTGGAAATAGGGTAAAAGCCCCAAAAAGACCTCCGGTTCATCCCCAATGGCATGCAGGACGGACGAACACTGCTGTACGTTGGCTCCCATGTTGTCGTGTCCCAACATGACCCCTTTGGGCACCCCGGTCGTCCCCCCGGTGTACTGCAAGACGGCCAGATCCTGATTGGGATCTATAGGTACCGGCTCAAACCGGGCCTTCTTGGAGGTCAAGGCCTTCCAGGGCAAAACGCTCTGCCCGTCGTGGGGAACGGAAACCGCGGTCTTTTCCCGCCAGGCCTTGATGGGATAGAGGAGATTCAAGGGAAAACGCAAACCGTCGGCCACTGAGGTGGTGATCACAGTAGATAGTTCCAGCTTGGGCCACAGGGAAGAAATCTTAGGCCAGAGCCGGTCCAGGGTGATCATCACCCGGCTTTCAGAGTCGGTGATATGGTGGACCAGTTCCTTTTCCATATACAAAGGATTGGTCATGACCACCACCGCCCCGGCCTTAAGTACCCCCCAGTAGGCAATCACCGTCTGAGGCAGATTGGGCAGCATGATGGCCACCCGATCGCCCTTGGCCACCCCCAGGCGCTGCAAATTGGCGGCCACAGTCTCAGCCCGTTCTTTGAGCTGGCCGTATCTCAAGCCCAAGTTCTGAAAGACCAGGGCCAAGCGTTGCGGATAACGGTCAGCGGCTCGGTCCAGATATTCGTACAAAGGGATGGTTTCATATTCCAGATGATGGGGTACCTGAGGATCATAACTGTCCAGCCACGGCCGTTGAATATCATCGCTAAGCATCCGCTTTCTCCTTCCATACTCTCGATCACTGGAGGCCAAGTAGACCCATCATCGACCACACCTTCATTCAAGCTTGCTCCTACACAGCGAAACAACCCGAACCCTCCGCTCTTCAACCCCATGGTGTTCAGTGTGGACCAGCCTCAGTTTGAGGGGGGCATGGGAAATGTTTCTTCTCTGAGCGCATTCACCTGATGACAAGACCTAAGTCCGCTCCAGAATAAACACTGTTTCCACATGCCAGGTCTGGGGAAAAAGATCAAAAATTTTAATGCTCCCGATTGTCCAGCCTTGGGCCAAAAAGGGCTTTAGATCCCGGCAGGTATTGACCACGTCGCAGGAAACCCAGATCATGCATCGGAGCGAACTTACCCCCAAGGTCTGGACCAGCTTTTTTCCCGCTCCGGTCCGAGGCGGATCCACAATCACGGCCTGAACGCCCTCCTGCTCCAGCCTGCGCCTGGCTGACTCCCGGGCCAGATTCCGGCGCTCAAACTGGACATGGTCAAATCCCAACCGCCGGGCATTGTCCTTCCCCACCTGCACCGCCCGGGAGTCATTCTCCATGGCCAGGACCCGGTTGCCCCGCTGTCCCAAGGCCAAGGCAAAATTGCCCGCTCCGGCGTACAAATCGGCCACCTTCCAGGTGGGCTGGATATGGGTCAGGACATAATCGACCAGGGCCTGATTTCCGGCCCAGTTGGCTTGGAAAAACACATCCGGGGGCACCCGGAGATCCAGACCGTAAGTTGGCAGGGGAAGATCCAATAGCACAGGGTCCCCGGCCCGGGCGGCCACATGCGTTTTGGGACTGGCCGCCAGGGCCATCCTTCCGTCGTCCATTCCGGCACACAACTGGGCCACCCGGCGGCTCAAGGGGCGGGCCAAGAGCAGACAGTCCGGGCAGAATAAAGGCTCACGCCCTTGCAGGGACATCATACACGGTTGGCCCTGGTTGACGTGCATCTGTCCCCGCCACCGGTAGCGCCACTTTTTGGGGCTGGACTCGGCCTGGACCTGAGGGAGGTCGGGGCAAAACTCTCGAGGTAAAGTTCTGCGGAGTTCATTGTCCACCACTTCAGTTTTCAACCGCAATTGCTCGGTATGCGGCAACCAACCGAAACGGCATCCTCCGCAATTGTCGGCCAGGGAACACGGGTGCGGCCGTCGTTGAGGATGCGGGTTCAAGATCTTGGTCCACCTGGCCAAAAGGTAATCCGGCTTTAACTGGGTCACCTGGACTTGGACCTTTTCCCCGGGAAATACCCCCGGATCGATAAGCACTACTTGGCCGCTGTCCAGACGAGCCAACCCTCTTCCCCGCCAAACCAGACGCTGAACGGTCAACTCCAAGGTGTGTCCGCAAAGAATTGAACCCTGGGGCATACGCCACTCGGATTCAGGCTGGCTCGCTGAGGTGAGTTCGGGGACCATCCTTCACCCTCAAGCCCCAGACCAGGAGATAAACCACTCCTGTATCCACGGCGGCAATACCCAGTTTTATAACCCACTGGCCCACAATCAACGGCAATATGGGCATAAGGCCCAGAAAAGCTATGCTGATGAAGATGAGCGTATCTATGAACTGAGACAAAGCGGTAGACAGGTTGTTGCGCAACCACAGATGCCGGCCGGAGGTCATGCGCCTGCAGGCATGAAAGACCCAGACGTCCGTAAATTGGCTGACCAGATAAGCGACGAGGGATCCGAGAATGATTCGCGGGGTGGTGGACAAAATGGCGGCAAAGGCCTCCTGACCTTGCCAGAATCCGGCCGGGGGCCAGTACAGGGCCAGCTGAATAAGCCCAAAGGCGGCTATGAGGGTCACAAACCCGGCCCCGACCACTTCCCTGGCCCTGTGCTTCCCCCACACTTCCCCGATCACATCCGTACAGATAAAGGTCAGGGCGTAGGCCAGGACCCCGGCTGGCACTGTCAATCCGGCCACAGTAATGATCTTGGTGGCCAAAATAGCAGCCAAGACCAGACTGCCGGAAAAGAGGCTGACCAAGATGGCGAAAGCCAAGGGACTATCCTGGGCTTTGGAGGCTGGAATCATACAATTACCTGCTGGAGCTGTTTGGGAGTGTTTAGAGGTCTTTGGTCCTCAGTCTTCGGACATCGGTCATCGTTCTTCACAGCTTCCCCTGCACCGCAGTAGTGGTAAACCCGCCCCGAACATTATACACAGTGGTCACTTGCAGGCGCTCGGTCTTGAGCACCCGGGCCAGATCCTGATGGATACGCCGGGTGACCTCCTCCTGGTATATGCCCACATCTTTAAAGCTGGTGATGTAATATTTCAGGGATTTCAGCTCGATGCACACCCCCCCTTCCGGGTAGTACTCGATGCCCAGATAGGCGAAATCCGGCAGACCGCTGAAGGGGCAGACGGCCACAAATTCCCGGGTTTCGGTCTTGATATATTGATCCCGGCCTTCAAAGGCAAAAGTCTCCAAGAGATCCGGACGGATCTCATCCTGATCCTTGAAGGCGAACATCCGCCCTTCGGCTGTGGGCATGGCCCCTCCCCAATAAAACGTACGATGATTCCAAGCCAATTTTCGATATTCGTATTTCGAGTTTTCATTCTCTGTCTACTGCCTACTGCCTTCTGTCTCCTGTCTTCTATCCTCAGTCTTCTGTCCTCTGTCTTCTGTCCTCTGTCCTCTATCCTCAAAGCTGTGCAGGGGCATTCAAGTAAGAGGTGAGTATCCTGTTTATGCACCGAACAGCCACGGACTCGGAAACCACCCCGGCCGCCGGCAGGGGGGAGAGCTCACAAAAATCCATACCCACCAGCCGACAACGGCCAAAGAAAAGAGGCCAAAACCTGGACAGCCAGGAGAAAGAAAGCCCTCCTGGCTCGGGAGTGCCTGTCCCGGGCATGATAGATGGATCCAGTCCGTCGGCGTCAAAACTGATGTACAAAGATCTCTCACCGATAAATTCCCTGACCTGGGCCGCGGCCTGCTCAGGGCTGGGAAGGTCATGGGCGAACAGGGTCATAAGGCCCTGTTTGGATTCCCTGGCTATGCGCTGTGATTCCTCCCGGCACAAGCTGCGGATTCCGATCTGGGCCAGGGGGATGTCCGCCTCCCTGACCCTGGCCATAACGCTGGCGTGGGAATAGGGGCTGCCCTGAAAGGACTCCCGCAGATCGGCGTGGGCGTCGATCTGGACAACGGCCAGGTCCGGAAACAGGCGCTGATAGCCCCGGATAGGGGCCAAGGCCACACTGTGCTCTCCGCCCAGGGTGAGGACAAAGGTTTCTGGGGTCCATATTGAGGTCAGTTCTTCCTCCATATGCCGAAAGACATCCTCGGGGCCGGACACCGGAGGCTCAAAACAGGGCAGAGAGGAAAAATGGGCCAGATCGGCCAGATCCACCCCCAGGTCCTGGTCCCAGGTCTCGATCTCCGCACTGGCCCGGATAATGGCCTCCGGGCCTTGGCTCGTTCCCCGTCCGAAACTGACCGTCCCTTCATACGGCACGGGCCAGACGGATATACACTGCCCGTTTGTGCTGTCCAAATTTAAATACGCAGGAAGCATGACAGGCAACCTCATTCCGGTAAAAACACGGCCGCTGAAATGGTTGTGGTCCATAGTCCAGCCACGCCCCGGGTCACGCAAGGGGCAGAGGCCGAATCGACAATCCCCCCGCTCATGCGGTAAATCTGCCGCCGTTCATCATAGTCCTTCTCCGGATCGAAATCGATGCCCAGGGTGGTGGCCAACATGGTGGAAGCCAAGTCCTCGGCAAAATCACCGATCTCTTGTTCTTCGGCCCCAAAGGCATGGTGCTCGGATATATAGCCGTAGTGACTCTCATCCGCCGGAAAGGCCATGCCCACAGCCGAACCTACCAGTCTGCCCTTTTCATTGGTTGCGTTCCGAGCCATCACGCAATACGTAATCTGCCCAGGCTGCAATGTATCGATTCCTTCCTCCAGGCTGACGATCTTGCCCTTGGGCGGAAAGATGCTGGACACGTAGACCAGATTCTGGGTCTCGATGCCCGCATCCCTTAAAGCCAGCTCAAAGGACTGCAACTTGTTCTTGTGGCGTCCAATCCCTTTGGTGAAAAAGCATGCGCGGGGTACAAATGTCATGGTCAGACCTCCTGTGGATGTCAGGGCCAGAACTCGGCCGGCCCGGGCAATGCAGAAATATTTCCGAATTTCCAAACCCATCCAACATGTTCGTCGCTCATACCGTCGTCCATACAGGTTCCTCCTGGACATTGGTCATTTTGCTTTTTTGCTCCGCAAAAAGAAATTATTCACTCCCGCTTGGCGTAAACGGGAAGTAAAGGCCTCCACCTCTGTTGTCTGACCTGTATAGTGAACCAGAACTCGATACCAGACAGTACCTTGGACCGTACTGTTGACCACCTGGGCCGCAAACCCTTGCCCAGACAACCCTTGCTGCAAAACCTCAGCCTGGTTGCGCCGCTTAAAGGCTCCGACCTGGTATTCAAAGACATGGGTCTGCCCCTGGCTGTCCATTTCGGAATCCGAATCCACCTGTAAATCCCGGCCGGGATTTTCCTGGGGCTGGGAAGAGGTCGGCGTATTGGTATTGGATTTCGCCTTCTGTTGCAAGGTTTCGTAAAATCCCAGGTCCTGGGCCCGGAGCACAGAGGACTGCTCCGGGCCGTCTCCTCGCTCCTGGGCAGGTTGTCCGGGCATATACTCGGTCACCAAGGGCAAAAAGGCTTCCGGATGGTATCCCCGGCCCACCAACACCCCCAGAATAAAAGCCCAGACCACGACCACAAAAGCGAACACCCCCCAGGAAACGAGCCCGGACCAGGTCAGCTGAAACTGAATAAGCCTGCCTTTGGCCGCCTTTTTCTTCTTCTGGGCAGCCTTCCCACTCTGAGCAGCCTTTCCGCTCTGAGCCCCTTTTTTACTGGCTGTGGCCTTTGAAGAACTCATGTTACATAGCCCGAGGGGCAGTAACCCCCAAGAGGTGCAGGCCGTTTTGCACCACCTGGCCCACGCTGAGCATCAGATGCAATCTGGCCCGGGCCAGATGTTCATCCCCACAGTTCAGGACCTGATGCCGATTATAGTACCGGTGCAGAGATCCGGCCAACTCCAGAAGATAGAAGCTGACATGATGCGGGGACAGGGTTCGGGCCGCCCCCTGGATGGTCTCCGGAAAGCGCTCCAGCATCTTCAGCAGATCCAGATCCTCCTCCGTGTCCAGACGGCTGATAACTTCGTCATCTGCCGGGCCGGCCTGCACACCTCGTTCCCCAGCCTTGGCCAGCATGGAACAGATCCGGGCATGAGCGTATTGCACATAATAGACCGGATTGTCCATACTCTGCTCTTTAAGCAGATCCAGATCCATATCCAAAGAACTGTCGCTCTTGCGGGTCAGAAAGATGAACCTGGCCGCATCCGCGCCTACCTCGCTGACCACATCGGCCAAGGTCTCAAACTGTCCGGACCGGGTGGACATGGTCACCTGTTCACCTTTGCGCAACAGGTTGACCAATTGAATGAGCACAATTTGCAAATCCTCGCCCCGCCGACCCAAGGCCTGAACCGCAGCCCGCATCCGGGGCACATATCCGTGATGATCGGCTCCCCAGACATCAATACACAGATCGATCCCCCGGGCGAACTTGTCTGCATGGTAGGCGATGTCCGAGGCGAAATAGGTCAATTCCCCGTCCGACTTGCGCAGGACCCGGTCCTTGTCGTCTCCGAAACGGGTGCTGGCGAACCATAGGGCCCCGTCCTGTTCATAGGCCAGGCCGGAGTCCTGCAAACCGCGCATGGTCTTGTCCACGGCTCCGGACCGAACCAAGCTTTGCTCCGAAAACCACACTTGGTGTTCCACCCTGAAAGCCTCCAGATCAGCCCTGATTCCGGTCAGAATCCGCTCCACCCCCCACTCCCGGCAGGTGGTAACGGCCTGGTCCTCTTGTTCTGACAGGAGTCCATCCCCTTGTTCTGCAAAGAGTTCCCGGGCCAGATCCAGGATGTATTCCCCTTGATACCCATCCTGGGGCAAAGGGACTTGCCGGCCGCAGACCTGCTGATAGCGGGCCCATATGGACCGGCCCAGGAGGTTCATCTGCCGTCCGGCATCATTGAGATAATATTCAGTGCTCACCTCATAGCCGGCCGCCCTCAGGATGCGGGCCAAACTGTCCCCCACCGCAGCTCCCCGCCCGTGCCCGATATGCAAAGGCCCGGTGGGATTGGCTGAAACATATTCTACCTGGGCCCTGGTCCCTGCACCCCACTGACCACACCCATAGCGCTCAGCCTTTTCCTGGATCTCGGGTATGGTTTGCTGCCAAAAGGCATTGGAAAAAAAGACATTGATAAATCCGGGCCCAGCCACTTCCGCTTTGGACACCATGGGTCCAGCCTGCATGACCTCCTCAACCAAACGTCCGGCCAATTCCCGGGGGGGCATACCCGCTTTTTGAGCCAGGATCATGGCCGCATTGGAGGCCAAATCTCCGTGGGCCTTGTCCTTGGGCGGCTCGATCCCGGCCTTATCCGGCCAGTCCAGGCCCTGCCGGTTCACCGCCGTTTTCAGTACATCACCTAAAAATGTATATGCTCGCATTATGCACCGCTACCCTGGCTCTCCAAGTCCTTCCCGTACCTGCCTTACCCCATCCAAAGTACACACATACTCCGCCTCCCAGGATTCGGTCTGGCCATGCAGGACATGGCGCATAAGCCGGGTGAGAACTCCTTTGGGGCCTAGTTCCCACCACGTTCGCACCCCTTTGTCCCACTGGTCCAGAATCAACTGGGACCAGAGTACAGGAGAGATCATCTGCCTGGCCATGGCTTCGGCTATCTCCTGGGCTGCCTGCGCAGACTGACCGGTCACATTCAGATGCACGGGAATCTTCGGTTGCCGCCAGGTCGTTTCCTGCATCACCCCGGCCAGCTTCCGGGCCGGCTCATTCATAAGCCGGGAGTGAAAGGCACCACTAACCGGCAATTCCATGGCCCGGCCTTTTTGGGCCCGAACCACTTCCAAAGCCCGGTCCAGGGCCGGCCTGGATCCGCTGATCACGATCTGTTGCGGGCTGTTGTAATTAGCGACACAGAGTTCATCCCCGGTATCAGCACAGGCGTGACTGACGATGGATTGCACCCTGTCCTGATCCAGTTTGAGCACTGCAGCCATGCATCCGGCCCGATCTTCACCTGCCTCGAACATAAGCCGTCCCCTCAGACAAACCAAGTCCAGGGCCTCGTGGACATCCAGGGCTTCGGCTGCGGCCAAAGCGGTAAACTCACCCACGCTATGCCCAGCCAGATAGGCTGGAGACAGCGCCGAAGACAGATGCCGCCACAAGCCCAGGCCAGTCACAAACAGAGCCGGCTGTTGATAGCGGGTCTGGGTCATAGCCTGATCGTCTCCGTCCCAGAAGATCTCCCGCAGCCTGGCTCCGCTTTTCTTTTCAGCCGCCCGCCACAAATCCATTACCTGTTCATCGAATTCGGCCAGATCGCGGCCCATGCCTCTTTCCTGGGATCCCTGCCCAGGAAAGAGCACACTCCGTATTGCCGGGGTCTGTTCGTGCATTGACTTCTCCATTGGTTCTGCTCAAAATGGAAAACCAAAATTTATACCTGAATCCGAAACAAAGGTAAAGCTTGGACCTAGGCCGGCCAGGGCTTTTTGGTTCTTCCTGCAATTTTTAAACAAAATCTTAAACTTTCAAATCCCCACCACAGGTCAAAACTTATAGGCCATGGCACGAGTCCCCACCCCCGAACTGGGTCGCATGGCCCGAAGTGAATTCCCCTGGCTGCAATCCGCGTCCTTGGAGCTTTTGTCCCTGTATATCTCCGAACTTTTAACTTGGAATAAAAAAATCAATCTGGTCGGAAAGCAGAATTGGGAATCTACGTATAGTTATCTGGTCAAGGACAGCCTGTACCTGGCCGAGCTCTTATCCCGCCTGGATCTGCCCCCAGCCCCCTTGAGCCTGGACTTGGGAGCCGGGGCCGGTCTGCCCGGGATTCCCTTACGCATCGTGTGGACTGCTGGGGAGTACTACTTGGTTGAACCACGGCAAAAACGGGGACTTTTCCTGCATCACGCTGTGCGCACCATGTCCTTACCCCGCACTTACGTTCGCATCTGCAGAGCGCAGGAAGTGCACGACCACCCGGCGGATCTCATTCTCAGCCGGGCCATGTGCCCCTGGCCCGACCTGTTGTCCCTGGCCCGACCAATGCTCTCCGGACAAGGACGAGTGGTGGTCTTTTCCAATCAGGTCTGGAATCCAGCTCACACCTGCCCCGAGGGCTGGGCCTTTCTCCGCCAAGAGAGCTACCAGGCCGGGAACCTTGAACAGCGCTACTTCTGGGTCTTTTCCCCCATGACCTGACCCAGCTGGGTGTTCTTGAAGATGATCTTGGTCGCCGCTTCATCCGCAACTTCACCCAACTCCATGAGCTTCTCCAGAAAGTCCAGGATCTCGTAGCGCCTCTCTTCCGGCGAATACTCAAAATCCTGGCCCAATTCTCCGGACTTGATATAGGCCAAAAGCCCATCGATATATTCCTGGTCCAAACGCATAATCACTCCTTGTGTTGACAGCAGGGCCCGAGTCCCTTATAAACGACTCAATTGGCCGGGGTGGCGGAATTGGTAGACGCACGGGACTCAAAATCCCGCGCTCCTTGGAGCGTAAGGGTTCGACTCCCTTCCCCGGCACCATCACAAATTCAAGGGGTTACAAGCTATTTTCTCTGCTTGTAACCCTTTTTTTGTCCTTACCGACCCATCTTTATGGGTTCAACGATCCAGGTTCACGGTATTTATGCTGGGCAATCCCCAGATTTCATTTTTCCCGCCGCTCACTTCGAGGGCAGGCGGGTGGGATTTGGTTAGCACGCCACCCCAAAAAAGGAGCACACCTTCACCCAGTTGAATACACTTCGTTGTGACCTCCGGTCAATTCAACCAGGCAGGCTTTGACCGGGTCATCCTCCGGGCCTATCTCCGCATCCTCTTTTCCCCGGGAGGCCCAGTTGAATGTGGATGGTGCTGTTTATTTACATTTCAATTGATACTGGTTAACCTATATATCCAATAACTTTGGCAGGCGGGTCACTATCGTTCAGTGCAGGCGGGCAGGGAAAGCCAGTCAAGCACTACTCTATCTACTTCCATGATGGTCTGTATTGTACTGGTCTTTGCTCTGCTCATGAATGCCCTGAGTTCCCTGTATGCCGTTAAACCCGAGCTCAGACTGCACGACTGCGCCCTGCTGCTTCTGCCTGCAGCCGGCGTGGCCGGACTCCTGCTCTTTGCCTTTCTGAAGCAACCGCTGCAGGTTCAGGGCCTGGGTCCGGCGGTCCAGGACGCCCTGCCCCAGGCCTCTTTTGCCTATCCGGTCACCGCTGTCCTCCGCGATTTTCGGGGATACGACACCTGGCTGGAGCTGGGGGTGCTCCTGGCCGCTGTCCTGGGAGTCATGAGCCTGCGTTCCCGGCCGGGCCTGGAAGGCGATCTCCCGCCGGGTCCGCCGGAGCCGGTGGGCAGTTGGATCGTAAACATCATCCTGCACTTCATGATCCTGACCGGCGGACATCTCCTCTGGCTGGGGTCCACTGGACCCGGAGGAGCCTTTCAAAGCGGAGTGATTCTGGCTGCGGCCGGGGTCTTGCTCTGGCAGTCCGGACGCCCCTGCCTGTGCGCCCTCCCTCGTATCTCGCTGCGAATTTTTCTGGCCGCAGGTTTCAGCGCCTTTCTGCTCCTGGCCGCCCATCCGGACATGATCCGCAAGATCATGGCTGTGAACGTCATGGCCGGAGGGGTGTTTCTGTTCCTGATGAGCTTAGCCTATGCCCCAGCCGGCGGGATCCCGGACCCGGTGCCCCAGGCCATGGTCCTGACCGGGATCGTGGTGTCCATCAGCGCCACAGCCTTTGCCCTGTTTCTAGCCAAACAGATTCGGGAAAAAATGACCCAGCCCGACCAGGGGCAGCAATCAGATCATGACCAATAACCTGCCGGGTATTTTTCTTCTGCTTCCATTTTTCGAGGCAGTGCTTACGTTTCTCTTCCCGGGCAGAATCCAGGCTGTTATTGGGCCTGCTGACCCCTTTGGCCGCAGCCGCGGCCCTGACTATTGTTTTTCGAAATACGAATATCGATATTCGAACTTGATGGACTTAAAAATAAACTTATAAATGAAATAGAATCGATTGCCAAAAATTGGGGCAACATTTTTGAGACGCAGTACCAGGGGCCATTCAAGGCAAAGAAGAGGGAAGGATCAACAAAGATAAAGAAAGACCCTTTCGTATACAAAAAGGTCTGCTCCCGGCATGAGGAAGCCGGGAGCAGGCCACCAAGGAGGAGTCCGCTATGAGCGCTTCTACGTTTGGCACCAGCTAGTGGAGATACACCTTACCAGGACTGTTCATCGTTTCCTGGCTCAGACCCTTCACTCTCATACCCAAAGCCCTGCCCTCCGGACTGGTCATCCTGGCCATAGGGGTCATCTTGGCCCGATGAGGACTGCCCGGCATCGGGGTCTGCCTCTTGCTGGTCGAAAGGATCATCCTGCTCGCCATAGCCTGAAGACTCTCCCTGGCTTTGGCTTTCATACTGTTCTTGCTCCCCTGACTGAGACTGATAGCCGCTGTCCGAGGCAGCTAATGCCTGACCGCCGATAAGACTCAGAGTCATTGCCAGAATCAGACATGCCGCGTACAGCCGACTTTTTTCAGTTAATGACCTCACAGACTGCATACTCAAACCTCCTTCTTCTTAGAGTTTTAAATGGCATTAAAGAAGGAGCAAGCAGTATGCCAGGAAAAGTTCAGTCTATCCGCGGCGCGCCTTTTTGTAAAAAAACAAATATAACAATGTATTAAGAGATATCTTGCCCAAAGCATTTTTGTGTGAGACTGGCACATGTGCATCTGCAATGGATACAACATCCCTTTTTTGCTCCAAGCAGAATCCGTCCCTGCAATCCTCTGGCATCTCATGCTGACCATCAAATGTTCCGCCTGCAAGCACAAGTTATTTAGGTATCACAAGGTCGGACCCGGACAGGTTCTGCGCTGTCATAAGAACCGGATTGGCAGGCGGTTTCAGGTCCAAGTCCGGGAGGGGAAGCTGATGTGTGCCTGCGGGAGGGTCCTCGGCAGGGACAAGGGGCGCTATTTCAGTATGGACAAAAACGCCTTTACTTATTCAGGGACCAAAAGCAACAAATGATCGAACTTTTGCTCATGGTGTTTCTTATCCAGATACTCGGCCAGACTTTGGGCGAAGCGTTCGGCTTCGACCTTGCGGGCCGGAGGCTGCTCCGTAGCACTACGGAATTCGCCCTGCATTGAGTACATGCGTCCCGGATTGTCTGTTTGCAGCTCCCTGTCCGACATCCTGGATTCAGGGTGATACCTCACCTCCAGTTCGGCAAGGTCTGCGCTGATTTTAAATGTTCCGGGATTTCAACCATTTTTAAGAGCAAGGGCTTTAGGAAGGACCAGCTGATGCCGGCCTTGTATTCTTCTTCCATGTCCCGGATGGCATCCCAGCAATTATGGCAGGGGGCGACCACTTGTGTGGCCCCGGTTTTCAGGATCTGATCAAGTTTGCAGCGCAGGCCTACATTGCGCTGCTGTCGGTATCTTCCGATGCCGTTTAAACCTCCGCCCCCACCGCAGCAGAAGTTATGTTCCTTGTTCGGAGTCATTTCCCGGACATCTTCCGCCAAGTAGCTCATGATCTCCCGGGTGGCCATGGTCAAACCGTGGTTTCGGATGTAGTTGCATGAGTCCTGCAAGGTAATGGGCTCTTTGATCTTTTTGGCCGGGTCGATCTTCAGTTTTCCGGTCCGCAGGGCCTCGGCCACCCACTCCACGTAGTGCACAGAGGGAACCGGGGTCTGTCCGTCCCGGCGGCCGGCCCAATAGGGGCCTTCGGTCACTGTGGCCCGAAAGGCGTGCCCACACTCGGTGCCAACCATTTTCTTCGGTCGCAGGCGATTCATGGCCTCGTATACGGCATTGACCTGTATTGTGCAGGCTTCCCAATCTCCGGCGAACATGGACAGGCTGGTCATATCCCAGCCGGTACTGGAAACCGTCCAATTCTCGCCGGCAATATGAAACAGGATGGCCGCCTCGGCAATATCGTCCGGATAATGCATGGGTTCCCGGGCATTGACCAGATAAAGGATATCCGCATCTTCCTTATCCACCGGGATTTCCAGAGAAGGCCAGTCGTCTTCGTACTCTTCGCACATCCATGAGCACGTTTCTACCCAATCCTCATTGGTTACCGCCATCTGAGCCTGATAGACCCGGTGCATGCCTGATCCGATCTTCATTTCCCAGGGCACGAATCCTTGGTTGAAGAGCAAGCCACGCAGGTAACTGAACATGACTCCCATATCGATGCCGTAGGGACAGTACATTCCGCAGCGGTTGCAGCACGTGCAGCGGGACCAGGCATAGTCCATGGCTCGGATCATGAAATCGGTATCCACCTTGCCCTTTCGCCTGACCATCTCGCCCAGAGTGGATTGAATCTTGTAAGCCGGAACCTGTTTGGGGTCCCGGTTGTTGGTCAGATAAAAAAAGCAACTGTCCGCGCACAGGCCACAGTGGGCACAAATGCTCAACCAGGTCCGGATGCGGGACTTGCAGGTCTTGTCCAGAGATGCCTTGAGCTTGGCAGTATCCACAGGCAGTTTTTTCATTTCCTCATAATACTGCTTGCCACCCGTATCGGCCAAAAGGGCATCCAGGGCCTCTTTAGATTGAATAGGCTGAGGAGTGCAGAGTTGCAGTTCAGGCATATGAAAAACTCCACTTCAATTTTTTTGGGCCAAAGCGCCCCAAAAAATTGTTTGTCGGGTTGATTGGGTATAAAATTTTACGTTTGCATACAAACAAGTGTTCGTGAAACAACGCGAGGGCCAAAAAATTTTCGTTTTCAAAATGTCTACCAACTGATCCCCCGGCCCTTCATTCCTCCCCTTTTGATGCCGAAATCCATTCCGATTTGGGCCCTGGTCAGGAAAAAGAGGACAATATGGGACAGCTTGGTC
This sequence comes from Desulfovermiculus sp., assembly GCA_034521385.1. Taxonomy (GTDB): domain Bacteria; phylum Desulfobacterota; class Desulfovibrionia; order Desulfovibrionales; family Desulfothermaceae; genus Desulfovermiculus. The sequence continues at coordinate 36,493 of JAXHMO010000022.1, read as the reverse complement.
AAGGGAATGGCAATAAGCAGGGCTTCGCCCAAGATGATATGGGCATAGAGCCAATACCAATACCCTGGGGCGTTTTGCACAGCCAAGAGACCGGTCACAAATGGGGCCAGGGTCAAAAGGAGGAGAAAGATGTCGGAGGGGGTGGTCAAAATTCTCACTTCAGGCAAGGCAAATCGCCGCAGGAGAATTATACCTCCGGTTATGAGCACGGCTATAGTCAAGGCGTCGGCCAAGGCCATAGGAATTGTGGGCCAGGAAAGGCCCAGCCTCTGGTACAAAATGACTGCATGGCCTTGCAAAAAGAGGGGGGTAATGATCAACCCGAGATGAAAGGTAAAAAAGACAAGAGTGAACAGGGGCTTTACTCGCCAGTTCCTGGCCCCAAAAGGAAGTATCCAGTGTCCAATGGAGCGCAGGGCGCCCTTGGCCCCCTGTTGTGGATACTGGGTATAGGCCACCCGGTCCAATTGCCAGTCCAACCCCTTAATATACACAATGGCCCGGACCAGCAGACCGAGGACGCAAAAGGCAAAGGCCAGAACAAAGACGGGTCCGGTCAAGAGATCATACATGCACTCCTCCTCGGATATATTACTATTCTTCGTCCCGGCTGGTCAGAAAGGCCCAAAGGCCGCCCAGAACAATCAGCATTACTCCCATCAGGAGATACGTCAGACCTTTGGTAAAAGACAGGAAGTCGTGCAGGGTTGAAAAGTCTTCCATTTTCTATCTCCTTATTTATCACTGGCTGTAATGTTATTACTCTTCAGGGTATTCAGGATGTTCATACAAGACCGGCATCCGGGTAACCACAAAAGTGTAGGCCAGAACGCCGAGGGTAACCAAAAATATGGAGATGACGAACTCCATCCAGCTGGGGAAATATCGCTCGCTTAAGGGCAGGTGCCAATTAAAAGCAACCAGGGACACATTGAAACGGTTGAGCACTATGCCCAGCAGGGCCAGGACCGCCGTCCATCTGATCAGACGGATATTCTTCTCCCGGGCTCCCAGGGCGAACAACAAACAGGGCAGGGCCACAACCCCCCCCATCTCCAAAAGGTACCAGGCCCCGTAGCCGGTGCTCAGATAGGCCCATTCGTTGCCAGCAGCCACACCAACCAACTGAATGAAGAAATAGCCGGCCAGGACAAGGGAGCCGGCCTTGGCAAAACCAATGGCCAGGTCATCCTTGTTCTTGATGTGCTCCTGGTCCATTTTGTGCCCCAGAAACCTGTAGGACAGAGCGCCTTCAAAGATGACCATGGACAGGCCGGCCACAATGCTGGAGACGAAAAAGCCTAAGGGGAGATACGATGAATACCACAAAGGATGCATTTTGGATGGAGCGATAAGGTACAGTCCGCCCAGGGAAGATTGGTGCAGGGTGGATAAAATGACTCCGAAAACGGTCAGGACCAGAGTCATTTTGACCACAATGCTCCGGAGGCGGCTTTTTCCTAGCCATTCCAGGCCGGCGGGAGAAATCTCTAAAAAAAGGACCGCCAGATATAAGGCTACGCATAAACCGACTTCAAAGAGAAATGAACTCGGACCCGGCTGAACCAAGAATGGATAGGGCAGCCGCCAGGGGATGCCTACATCATAGGTCAGGGCCAAGACCACGAGGGCGTAACCCAAGAACCCGGTGAGCACAGCCGGACGGACCGCAAAGTGGTATTTTTTTAATCCAAAGATATACACCGCAGCCGAAGTGACAAACCCTCCAGCAGCCAGGGCCACTCCACAGAGGAGATCGAAGCTGATCCATAAGCCCCAGGGTGTGTTCTGATCCAGATTGGTCACCGCACCTAAGCCCTGAGTGAAACGAAGAAAAGTGACCATAAGTCCCAGGAGGATGATACCCCCAACCAGGAGACGGCCTGGGGTGAAATGGAAGCGATTGCCTGCAGCTGCGGTTTCATAGGACATTAGGAGTCCTCCTTCTTTTGCTCGCCAGCAGTCCGGCCCAGGGCTTTTTGGACCGCTTTGTCAATAGCCGCCTGTTTTTCCGTTTCCGCTCTTTCTCTCATTTTTTTCAGTTCAGCTCGGTGCTCTTCCTGGGCTTGCTCCAGGGCCGAGGCTACGGCCTCTTTTTTCTCCTTGGTCGCCACATGGTCCTTGCGCTTGCTCCAGGCGTACACCCCGCCCAGCAGGAGTGGCCACAAGGCGGTGACCATAGGAACGGCGGCCAGTGCTCCAGAGGTCAGCTTTGGGGCTGGAGTTGTCCCCAGGTCTTCCCGCAAGCCGAGTTCTTGAAAAGGGACTCCGGAGATGTACATCCAGCTTGTGCCCCCCATTTCATGTTCGCCGTAGATATGATCGATGTACCGGTCCGGGGACCGTCTGATCCGTTCCCTGGCTACGCGCAGGACCTCCCTGCGGGGACCAAAGGTCAGGGCCTCCTTGGGACAGGCCTGAACGCATCCGGGAAGCCTGCCTTCTGCTATCCGCGGGGCGCACATGGTGCATTTCATGATCCTGGGAGTAAGGGCCTGGTCATAGGTATAGGCCGGGATCTCAAAAGGACAGGCAATCATGCAGTAGCGGCATCCCACACAGACCGATGGGTCATAGACCACAGCCCCTTCCCGGGTCTTGGAGTAGGCAGCCACAAAGCAGGAGGAGGCGCAGGCCGGCTCCAGGCAGTGGTTGCACTGGTTCTTGATGAATATTGGCTGGCTGGCCTTTCCAGGGGAATATTTATTGACTACGGTGTAGGCTTGGTCATCCGGTCTGCGCACGGAGTCCAGGACCGAAAGATCGTCAAATGGCTGTTCCGGTTGGGGCAGGCCGTTCACTTCATAGCAACCCTGTTCGCATTGCCGGCAACCGATGCACCGGGTGGCGTCAAAGACAATGCCCATTTGCTGGACAGGGCCTGGAAACTCTGTGTGTGTCCTTGCCTGGGCCGGGTTGTGAACCATGACTCCCGCTCCGGCTGCACTGAGCAGGCCCAGGAATTTTCGTCTGTGCATATTCCAACTCCTCACCTTTACTTGAGATCGCTGATAATGCGAGCTTTCTGCATTTCATGGCATGCAGAGCAGTCAGTATTCGCTGGTTCGGTGATTTTCATCTGGTCGTGGCAGTCCATGCACATGCTATGATAGGCGGCCTTCAGGCCCAGTCGATTCGGGTTTTTCTGGGCAAAAGGCTGAGCATGGCAGCTGGCGCAGGATGGTGGAGTCTGACTGGGTGGTGATTGATGATGACACCCCTGACACAGGGTGTACTCATCTGGATGAAAAGCCTTAGCTAAAGAGTCGGATGCAATACCATCCTGGAGGCTGGTCACTATCTGGGCATGGGGAAAGACCACCGGGCCGTATTGATCGGAAAGGCCATCAATGGTCACTTCCTGGGGCATGTCTTCAATCAGGCCTTGTACGCTCGCCTGCTCAGGCTTGCTGGTCATCTGCTTGCCCAGTCTGGCCATGTCTTGGGCAGACAACCGAACCGGAATGGATATGGAGCCAAAATCTTCGAAGTCCAGGCTGATTGTGAATTGTTCCGGAATATTGAGAGGTACAGGCTCTGGGTCCTCGCCCCGGGTCAGGAGCAGATCCTTGGCTCTTTGGGAGCGTTCCTCCTTGGACAGGTCCAAAAGTTCTTTATGTCCTGGTCCTTTGGGGTCGTGGCAGATGCGACAATTGTCCGCATTCCCAGCCAAGGCATCTTTTTTCTGGAAAACATGGCATCCGGCGCACTCCAACCGGCTTTGGGTATTTTGCCGGTGGCAGCCCACGCAGCTGAGGGGGGAATTCTGGCTGTGCATGGCCTGATCCAGGGTGATCATGTCTCCTTTTTGCGAGCCCTGCAAAGTGTGGCACTGGGAACAGGATTTGAGGCGAGACTGATGATGGCACGCCCGGCAGGTCTCAGCTGATTGTTCGTGAACTTTGTGATCAAAGGGAACCGGAGGCATCAGGTTGTGGTCCAAGGTTTTGCTGCTCACAGCCCGGACATCGGCCGGAGGCGGGCTGATCAATGCGGCATCCGGTTGCCCCAGGTTCAGGCGGGGCACAGTGCCTTGAGAGTCGTCAGCCAGGCTTTTTTCTTGGCCATGGCATCCCTGGCAGGAGACAGGGGCTTTTGGATCCTGCCCGTCAGGGGAAGTCTCACCAGCCTGAGCATGACAGTTCACGCAGGACAAATGAGCAGCCTGGCTCCAGGAAGGCGGTTCCTGTCCGGCCAGATATGCTGCGGAAACCTCTGGCCTGAACAAGTTCTCGTCCGGGGCCTGAAACAGCGAGGACAGGGCAATGCGTTGATCTTTTTGGTGACAGGCCCGGCATCCAAGTTCTTTTCCAAAGGCCGGGACCAGTTTTTGGTTTTGGGCGTCGTATGTGTGATGACAGGCGGCACAGTCCCAATTTTGGGCCTCTATATGCCTAGCATGCAAAGCAAGGTTCATGCCAGCCCCTGAATATTCGGCCGGGTCTGGGTTCCCTTTCTGGTGGCAGATCCGGCATTCACCTTCTAGGGGACCTGAACTTCGGCCTTGCTTTTTCTGCTCCCGGTGACACTGCACGCATTGCTCATGGTACAGATTCTGGGCTTCTTCTTTACTGGCAGCCTGAAGTTCGGAAAAGGTGAATACGAAGTTGTTATTGACCTGGGGATGGCAAGTAACGCACCCCTTCCCCTGCTGGGCCAAGGTATCCGTGTGCAGATCATGTGCAAAACGCACAGCCGGGAGCTGGAGCTTTCCATAAGCCTGCATGGAGCGTATCTGAATGAGGTCAGGGCGGGTGTCGGATTCCTGGTCGTTTTTTTGGGCCCAGACAAAACCAGCAACCAAAAGGGCCATAAACATGGTCAGACACAAGAGACTGATATTGCTGCGATTGCCCATGTAACTCAAGCTGTTTCCTTTGCCTTCACTCCTGGGTCTCCAACTCCTGAACATGAGGTTTTAATCCTTTTTAATATTCTTAATTAGGATTCTTTGCCTGAGCTGTGGGAGACATTGGCCACTGGACATGCCGAACGCAGCACAACTTGTTCCACAGTACTGCCCATGTCCGCCTCATCCAGGTTCACATCCCTGGCGTGATGGGACATGACAATGAGGTCTGCCTGCTTTTCCCTGGCGAACTTGAGGATTTCCACAAAGGGAACTCCTTCTCGGATATCGTAAGTATAGTCCGTAAAATCATTCAATTGAGAGAGATAATGGTACTCCAATTTTTTCTTGGCTGCGGAGAGAGCCTTTTCAATGGTTTCCTGGTTCGGAACAATTCCGTGATGCAGATAATTTAAGTCCAGGGCATGGAAGATGTGCAGGGTGCTTTTGAGCTCTTTAGCTGTTTGCAGGGCAAACTGAAAGGCCTGATCTGAATGTTTGGAAAAATCGACCCCAACAACGATGTGGGCAAAATAATTCCAACAGGTCATGCACGGGCGATTGACAATGAGGACCGGGCATTTGGCGGCCTTGCTCACTTTGCGCAAGGTATTGCCCACAATGGATCTGTATTTGGATATGGCCATGTCCTCATTACTGGTGTGCGCCCCCAGGATGATGCAATCTACGTCGATTTTGCGGGCCATGCGCAGGATCTCCCGGGAAGGGATCCCGGCAGCGACTTCAAAGGTGCATTTGCTGTACATCTCAAGTTGGTTTTCATACACATGGCGCAGTTCGTCTATGACCCAATCCACATAATCCGGGCTCAGTTCCTCCAAGTAGCCAGACCTGTAGTCTCGGACCCCTTGACTGAAACCATGGCTCGGTATGCCTAGGACATGAAAGACTGTTAACTCAGCATCATGCACCCGAGCTAGGTCAAAAGCCACTTTTGCGGCATTGTCGCAGGCCGGCGAGGCGCTGGTGGCAAAAAGTATCTTTCGAAACATGGACGAACTCCTTGTTCGCACCTTTCGGGGCGCCATCCGGTATGGGCCCAACGAGCTGAGGCACACAAACTACGTATGCTATGAGCTCAGCACCATGCCCAGGATTTTGCAACTGATTTGTATTCCTTATCAACCTACGAAGAAAGCAAATCATTGATCGTCTTTAGCAAAGCGTCTTTGTCCACCGGTTTGTCAAAAAAGGCGTCCGGACTGAAGTAGTCACTGTCCCTTTCCTTATCGAAGGTAATTCCGAGTTCGTCTTTTAAGCCGGAAATTCCGATGATTGGAATTTCCTTGAGCCTTGGGTCCTTACGTATGTATTTGCAGACATCAAAGCCAGAATACAGGGATTCCATCATCACATCGAGCAAAATAAGGTCCGGTGCTTGTTCGGCGATGAGCTCTATCCCTTTCTTCCCATCCGGGGCACTGCGGACAGCAAAGCCATTTTTACTGAGAAAGGTTTTCATAGCCAGCACATAATCCTGATTGTCGTCGATAATCAAAACATTTCTTGTCGTTTCCATGTGCAATCCTCTCTATTTATTGCATGCGCAGGTTGCTCGCAAAGGCGCTGAATTGAATTGGAAATATGATTCGGAACAGACTCCCCCGTCCTGGCTTGGTCAGGACTTCAATTTTTCCATTGTGATTTTTGACAATCCGCTCCACAACCATCAATCCTAGTCCTGTGCCAGTATGGCCTTTGGTGGAATAAAATTCGGTGAATATATTTTCCTTGGTCTCGGGATCCATTCCGCTTGCATTGTCTTCCACTTCGAACATGAAATGAAAGTCGTCGTAAAAATCAAGGCGCAAATAAACAGAGTGTTTGCTCTTCTCCGAGTCTTTCTGACAGGCCTGTAAGGCGTTCCAAACCAGATTGCTCAAGGACCGGGAAATGCCGGCTGGGTCCATTTCCTGGGCCGGAACATCGGGGTTGACTTGAAGGAGGAGTTGGACCCCTAAGGACTGGGCCTTGTCTGCATACAGCTGTCCTGCTTGCCGAGCCAGGTCCGCTGGGAGGATTTCTTGAAAGGCAGGTTTCCTGTCTTTTGCCGAATAGAGAATGTTTTGGGTGATGCGAGTAATCTCGGTGATATTGCGCTTGACTATGTCCAGCCCGCTTTTGGAGAGATCATGATCCTGGTCCTGAAGTCCTTCTTCCATGAGGTACATGCCCCCGTGAAGGCCTTCCAGAATGTTTTTGATGTCATGGGAAAGCAGGGCAATGGATTGGCCCAGGGTGACCAGCTCCCGATGCATGTTCTTAATGGTGCCTACATTGGCCAGGAGTTTGATGGAGGCCACTACCTCGCCGACGACATTAAACAAAGGAGCGGAAAAGGCCAGCATTTCAGCAACAGTACCATCCTGGAGATAGATCATCTCTTCTGAGACATGGAATCCTTTGTCCTGGAAGGTATCCCGAACTGGACATTCAGGGCACTGATGATGGACTCCCTTAAGGATCGCATAGCACTGTTTACCTAATGCATGGGAGCCAAAATCATTTTGAAAACTGTGATTGGCAAACAAGATATTGAAATTTTTATCTTGGATCATTAAATAACAGGGCAAAGCATCAAGAATGCTTTTAAAAGTCAGGTCATGGAGGCCGTTGCTTTCGGAGATGTCCACGAACAATTCTCTTTTGTTTGTTTTATTCTTCTTCTGTCTGCGGAGTAAGGTCTCTTTGTGGACTGCCAATGGTAATCACCTGGCAATTTGCAAACTTAGAAACATTGGCTGCAGTCTTGATATATATGAGTCGTCTTTTTTCCGATCTCCCGGCTGTGCCCATAATAATCATATCCACGTTGTTTTCATCTGCATATTTGATGATCTCCACATCAGGGGAGCCGACTCGGACAACAAAGCAGCAATTATTAAGGCCTCGGCATAATTCTCTATAAACCTTTTTTAGTGCGCCTAGTTCCTCAAGCCTTCGCTCTTCGTCTTTTTTTCCTGATTCTTTGCAGCATTCCTCTTTGCCCAATCTCTCGTCATAGCACATGTTGCATGGATTTACAGAAGCAATAACGTTCATTATATGCAGTATTGCATTGTGTTTTCTGGCTTGGTCGTAGGCATGCTCAAATGCAGACTTTGCATCTTCTGAATAGTCTGTACAGTAGATAATATTTCTATATGATCGCTTACTCACAATCTGTACTCCAAAAAAATATTTTGGATTTGCCGGAGGCAAAGCTGAACCCAAACTTTTTCTCTTCTATATCCGGGGCTGGAAAAAAATGTCAATACCCCCTAGAGGGGTAGGAATTATCACAAAAAAATATTGTCAATATATTTAGGTAGATGTAAGCAATAAATTGCTGCCCCTTTGACTTCGAGGAGGGGGCAGCAATGCGTACGGTCAGTCGATATTTTGGTTTTGGTTCAAAGCCTCCCGGACTTTACTGGCTAGCGACTCGGGGGAAAAGGGCTTTTGCAGGAAAAAAAGTCCCGGGTCCAGGACTCCGTGGTGGACAATGGCATTATCTGTATACCCGGACATGTACACAACGCTGATCTCCATGCCCTGCCCCTGAAGTTTTTGCACCAATTCCTTCCCACTCATCCCCGGCATGACTACATCGGTGAGCAGGACATCGATCTCTTTTTTATGCTCCCGGCAAATGGCCAGGGCTTCATCTCCGTTCGCGGCACTGAAAACCGTGTATCCGAACCGGATGAGATTCTTGGCCGCTATCTTACGCACACTGGGATCGTCTTCAACGACCAAAACCCTTTCATTGCCCTGCAAAGTTGGCTTGATCTCCGGCTTGGGCTCTCGGCTCGGATGATCCTTTTCCGCCTGGGGCAGATAGATCTTGAAGGTCGTCCCTTGGCCTGGTTCACTGTACACCCAGATGTTTCCCTTGCTCTGCTTGACGATTCCGTACACAGTGGACAGGCCCAGGCCGGTTCCCTTGTTTTTTTCTTTGGTGGTAAAAAAGGGATCGAAGACTTGGTCCTGCATCTCTAAAGACATGCCCGACCCGGTATCGCTGACCGCCAACATGACATACGGACCGGGAGTGACCAGGTGGCCGTGTCCCCGGGAATAGCTTTCATCCAGTTCTACATTGGCTGTTTCTATGGTCAGTTTGCCGCCCCCGGGCATGGCGTCCCGGGCATTGACGGCCAGATTCATGATCACCTGCTCCATCTGCCCTTGATCGGCCTCCACCAGGCCCAGACTTGATGACAGATGGGTTACCAGGGAGATGTCCTCCCCGATCAAGCGGCGGAGCATCTTCTCCAGATCCAGGATCAGATCGTTGAGATCCAGGATTTCCGGCTGAAGGATCTGCCTGCGGCTGAAGGCCAAGAGCTGGCGGGTCAGATTGCCGGCTCGTTCTCCAGCCCCCTTGATCTCCTGCATGATCTCATACAGATCCTGATCCTTGTCCAGATCCATAAGCCCAATCTCGGCATTTCCGGTGATTGTGGTCAAAAGGTTGTTGAAGTCGTGGGCCACTCCGCCGGCCAGGCGGCCGATGGCCTCCATCTTCTGGGCCTGGCGCAGCTGCATCTCCAGGCGCTCCCTTTCCGCCTCAGCCTGCTGTCGCTCCGAGACATCCCGGATGAGTCCGATAAAACCGGTAACCTGGTTCTTGGTATTTTTCAGATAAAAGATACTGGTCTCTCCCGGAAAAATCTCCCCGGTTTTCGTGGCATACCTGACGGTAAATAGGAATTTGGGATTATCTATGTTCTTTGTGATTTCCTGGCCCATTTGCTCAAACTCATTGATATCATGATACACCGTGTACGTCTTGTGACCCTTGATTTCATCCAGGGTATAACCGAAGAGTTCGGTAAAAGCAGTGTTGCAATCGATGATATTCCGGTCAGTATCCGCCACCAGGATGGCATCCCGGATGCTGTTAAAAAGCTCCCGGTATCTGGCCTCGCTTTCCCGCAAGGCCTGTTCAGTCTCTTTTCGCCGGGTAATATTGCGGACAAAGACCAGAGCGCCCTTTTTGCCTTCATACACAATAGGTTCGCCGGTAGCTTCCACCCAGACCTCACTGCCGTTCATCTGAAGATATTTCTGCTCCATTAGTTCATGCACGGATTCGCGGTCTTCATTAAGTCTGCGGATACGTTCTTGAATAACTTGGTGAAAGTCGGGGTGAAAGCGGTCCATAACTGGAGCACCGATAATTTCTTGGGCTGAAGTGATGCCAAATAACCGACAGGCAGCAGGATTAATATAGGCAAATTTCTGCTCGGTCTGAATAAATATCGGATCTGGAGCGCCCTCCACAATGCTGCGAAATCTCTGTTCACTTTCTGCTAAGGATTTTCTCACCCGAGACTCTTCGCTCACATCCCGAAAAACCAACACCACACCCAGGATATGCCCATTATTGTCCCGTATGGGCGAGCCTGAATCGGCTATCTGGAATTCCTGTCCATATCTGGAAATCAGCTTAGTATGGTTGCCCAGTCCAACGATCCGTCCGGAGCTCAGGACTTTTTGGACCGGGTTTTCAACCCGCTGGCCGGTTTGGGCGTTGACGATATAAAATACCTGGTCCAAGGGACGGTTTGCCGCCTGTTCCAGCTCCCAGCCGGTCAGCTTTTTAGCTACCGGGTTCATTTGGGTTATCCTGCCCTGGATATCGGTTGCGATGACCCCGTCCCCGATGGAATTCAGGGTTATGCGCAGGTTTTCCGTAGCTTCAACAAAGGCTCTCTCCACTTTCTTCCGCTCGGTGATATCCTCCAGGGCGGCCATGATTCCATAGACCTGCCCCTGGTTATCGTACAGAGGGGCAGTTGACAGGTTGACATCAATACGCCGGCCGTCTTTTTTCTGGCGGACCACTTCCACTCCGGTGAAACCGCCTTCTAAAGCTACCCTCTGCATCAGACCCTGAAATTCGCCCTGTTTGTCATCCGGAACAATGGGCAAGGGCGTTCCAATAACTTCAGCCGCTTCCCAGCCCAGGACCCGTTCCGCTGCTGCATTCCAGGTCAAGACATTTCCATCCAGATCCAAACTGAAGATGGGCAGGGGGGAGCTCTGGATAATAGCCCGGCTGAATTCTTCACTTTCCCTTTTTTCCCGTTCAATCTGTCTGGTTTCCAGATAATGGCTCAGATTTGTGGCCAGGGTGTCCAGCAGGCTGCGCTCCTCTTTGAGAAATGGTCCTTCGTCCATAATCGGGCGCTCTTCCAGGTAGCATACCTGCACAAAGCCCATCTTGGTCCGGTTGATCCGTATGTCGCTCGATTGCTCCCACCTGGTTTCCTGAAAGTCATTGGTTGCATACTCCTGCCCCTTCCAGACCAGGCGGGCGCAGGTGATATCCGGATATTGCCAGGCGGAGGGGATGCGATCGGCGGCCCTGTGCAAAAGCTCAGGTTCCGGTATGCTTCTGTCGGAAAAGAGACTGGAGAGCTCATACAGGCAGTTGAGCTCTTTGATTCGTTCCAGAAGCTGACGGTTTTTTTCTTCCAGAGCTGCATGGTTCTGCCTGAGAATGCTGTCTTCGTCCATGAGCCACCTCAAATGCCGGCTGAAGTATCCAGGGAGAAGTTTTGTTCCCTAAACAATCCCCAGCAGGCATCGACGATTTTCGGGTCAAACAGTGTTCCCCGGCTCCTGTCCAGCTCCTGGAGGGCGTTTTCCAGGCCCAGGCCTGGGCGGTAGGGCCGGTGGGAGGACATGGCCTCCACGACATCGGCGACGGCCAGAATCTTGGCTTCAAAAAGGATGTTCTTATCTGTGAGCCCCTGGGGATAGCCGGAGCCGTCCAGACGTTCGTGGTGCTGGCGGACCATATCGGCAAGGGGCCAGGGAAAAGTAATGTCCTTGAGGATATCAAAACCCACCTGGGGATGGGTTTTGATCAAAGAAAATTCAATGTCCGAGAGTTTGCTTGGCTTGCTGAGTATTTCGGCTGGAATGGCAATCTTGCCCAGGTCGTGAATAAGGCCGGCCAGATAGATGCCTTCACTCTCATCCTCAGGGCATCCCAACTCCCGGGCCAGGGCCCTGGCCAGCTGTCCCACCCGGCTCTGATGCCCGGCCGTATAAGGATCCCGAAACTCCACAGTCTTGGCTACAGCCAGAACCACCCCGTGTAAGGCTTGGTGTAGTTCCGAGGTCCTCTTGGCTACCAGTTGCTCCAGATTCTCGTGACGGGCCCTTTGCTCGGCCTCCAGTTGCTGCCGGCGCAGGGCGTTGGAAATGTTGATGACGATCTCGTTCACTTTGAAGGGTTTGATAATATATCCATAGGCCCCCATTTCCAGGGCTCTTACCGCCACCTCGGCGTCATCCTCCCCGGAGATCATGATCACCCCGATGTATGGAAAGTGCTCTTGCACCCATTTGATCAAATCCATCCCGGATTCGCCAGGCAGATACAAATCGCTGAGCAAGAGATCAAAGGATTCACTTTGCAAGGCCTGTCTGGCCTCTTCAGCGCTGGAAGCGGTCACACATTCCCCGCCCACCCTCTTGATGATCCGCTGTAATATTTTGAGGATGGAAGGTTCATCATCGACCAGGAGAATTTTTGTCTTCTGCATATCCGGCGATCCTCAGGTTAGAAGATTATCACGGCCGCATGTTCTTAAATGTTCATTGTGCATACTACGCTGAAACGTTTCAAGTTACAAGTCTGATTTGCCGGAGGCAAAGATCGTATGAAACAAGACTCAACCCCGGTCGCTGGCATGGCCAGTTTCATCCTCGATCAAACTGGGCGTCTGCGGCCAGAGGCGGGGCTCGTATGAAACTAGATGTTAAATTATTTGGCCATTCTGTTGTAACATGCCGGGATAATAGGCGGATGGCCGGAGCCACCTTTTTTGGAGAAAACGGGGCCGGCAAGAGCACGCTTTTGTCCTGTCTGTTGGGTTTATGTTCCGCACGTGGCCGCTACCTGTTCTCCGGGATACCGGTCACCACCAAGAGACGCCGGAAGTTGTGGCAAAAGGTGGACATGGTCTTTCAGGATTGCACGGACCAGCTCTTCTGCCCCAGCGTTGCCGAGGAGGTGACTTTTGGTCTGGAGCATTTGGGGCTGAAAAAGAAAGAGATTCGCCTACGGGTGGAAGCGGCCTTTTTGCAAGACGCCTCTCAGGCCGGAATCAACAGTCTGAGCGGTGGCTACCGGGAACGCAGCAGCCGGGCCATCATCAATCTGCAGCACGAGCAGGAAGAGCACGATCACGAGCACCCTTTGTGAACTCTTCCGGACGAGGCTTTGCATAGACCAAGAGCACTCGGCCGTTCCAGTCTGTTCCCCGACGTTCTTGGCGCTGTTTATACTCGGCTATATAGTTCGGCCCTAGGGCCCCAGTAACTTTATCGACTCCAGAAGGATATGTCAGCTCTTCCACGGCCAAGGAAAAAAGCCCCAGGTACTCCCTGCGCACTTGTCTGCTGACCCTTCCCACCCACAGGTTTTTTTCCCGATCCTCTTTCCGGACGCCGGCCTGCCACAAGCGGAGGATCAGCCGGCCATCCTTATTATTTTTCTGCATGCGGATTGTTTCCGGATATCCCTTATGCAAGCTGGGCAGTACCAGGAGATCATGGATACTGCTGTCTGGAGAGAAATGAGCCAACATCCGGCGGACACTTAAGTCAGGAACTGGGTCCCAGCCGGAGTGGCTCAACCTTTGGAGCAACTTGCTGGCATGACCATAAAATTGGATATTCAACGGCTGCTTGGGCTGGCCCTGCATATCCTCCCGGTACACAGACAACTCACGCCACCCCTCGTTTCGCCATACATCTAAGGACATTGCCGGCCGGTTTTGGATCAGGGCTTGAGGATAGGCAAGCTGGATTTGACGTACCTGCCAAGGGAAAATCATGAGCAAGGCTCCCAGCCAGATGACCAGGCTGGGCAAAATTGGAAAATCTTGTTTTGAATTTTGGAGATAGGCAAATCCAAGAACTGATGTCCAACCCCAGCCCAGGCTCATGCCATACACAATCTGGGGCAAGGTCCAGCGACCAAGCCAAAGGTCTGCCGCTCCGATCAGGCAGGTGAGACTGAAAACGGCCCAAAAAACAACCCACCAAGGTGCATATCGGAATCTGGTAGAGAGTAAAATGGCAGGAAAGGCATAGACTGGGGGCCAAAGGGCGGGATCGATAATTATGGTTGATGGATCAAAAACCTGATTTGCCCAGGGTAAAACCCCCTGGGGGCCACCTTGCATGCCAAAGGCCAAAAATTGAGCCCCCACAATGGCTGTTGTCAGATATGCGGCAATATGCAGGTGCCGACTCAAGGCCAGAAAGAGAATCAGCACTCCTGTTACGGAGAAAATAATTCCATTGCGGCCCAAAGCACTTAAGAAAATGAGGGCGTGCAGGGTCCAGAAGGTCTGCAAAGAATGAAAGAAGTGAGCCAGAGAGGTATTGCTCAAGGCCTTATGCCAATCTGTGCCCGGATGAAAGGCCAAAACAAAAAGGGCAAACATGCATAAAGAAAAAACGACTAAGAAAGCACCCAGTCCTTCCTGCTCCCGGTAGGGACGGATTGTGGGCAAGACGAAGTGGCGCAGGGCATGGGAGATCTTTTTGGAGGCCGGTCTCGTATTCAGCCACCAGCCGACATTGATTATCCAAAAATGGCCGAGCATCTCCAGAGTACGAGCGGTTTGTCGAAAAACCCAGCCCGTAGAAAGCAAGATGGTCGTGCACAAAAGGATGACCACGGTTAGTCGACCGCTGATCTGGGCCACAACAGCCAGGGAGGATCCGAAAAACATCCCGGGCAAGAGATAGACCACGGTCCAGATCATACAGCTGCACAGGCCGATGATGATGAACCTGGGTCCACTCATGTCCATCATGCCGGCCACCAGGGGGACAACCGGGCGCAGAGGACCGATAAAACGACCCAGGAACAATCCCTTTCCTCCGTGTCTTTGGAAAAAGTCCTCCCCGCGCTGAAACAGCACCCCTTGATTTCGAAACAGAGGAAGGGCTTTGATCTCCTGATGAAACAGGCGTCCCAGCCAATAGCTGCACAGATCACCGAGAAAGGCCCCCAAAAATGTGCAGCCCAGGACCGCTACCACCGGAAGGATACCTGAACCGGCCAGGGTGCCGAAAAAAAAGATGAGCACAGTCCCGGGGAGAAGCAGGCCCACCAAGGCCAAACACTCCAGGAAGGAAATCAGGGTGATGCCAATACAGGCCAACACCGTATGCTGGGAGATGAGATCTAAGAAGGGAGAAGCGTCCATAGACGTGACTTAAGAATCCAGTCCGTACTTTTCCAGTTTGTTGTACAGAGTGCGTCGAGTGATGCCCAGCAGTCGGGCTGCTTCGCTCTTATTGCCCGCCGCCTTGGCCAGGGCCCTGGAAACGGCCGCCTTTTCCAGGTCGTCCAGAGAGTCCTCCTCTGGGGTCTGGATGCTCTGACTTGGTGTGCCGGCTTTCTCCTGGGGTCGTTGCCCGATATTGGCCGGTAAATCCTGTTCACTGATGTATTCCCCGGGGGAAAGGATCACCGCCCGTTCCACCGCGTTTTCCAGCTCCCGCACATTTCCCGGCCAGGAGTGCTTGATCAGGCGGTCCATGGCCTGGGGGGTAAAGCCTTTGATCTTCTTTTTGTTCCGCTGGGTATAAAAGTGCAGGAAGTGCTGAACCAGAACCGGGATGTCTTCGCTACGCTCGCGCAGCGGGGGTACGTCAATATGAACGACATTGAGGCGGTAATAGAGGTCCTCCCGGAAGGACCCTTTGGCGACCATGGCCTGTAAGTCATTGTTGGTGGCGGCAATGACCCGGACATCCACGGTGATGACCCGGTCTCCGCCCACCCGTTGGATTTCCCCGTCCTGAAGCACGCGCAGGACCTTGGCCTGCATGGGCATGGACATCTCCCCCACCTCGTCCAGGAAGATGGTTCCCCGGTCGGCCTGCACGAATCGACCCTCCCGCCTTCGGTCGGCCCCGGTAAAGGCCCCCTTTTCATGACCAAAGAGCTCCGATTCCAGCAAGGATTCAGACAAGGCCGCACAATTTACGGTCACCAGCGGGCCTGAACTCCGATTGCTCCGGGCCTGGATGGCCCTGGCTATGAGTTCCTTGCCCGTTCCACTCTCGCCGGTAATCAATACCGTAGCCTCTGAGGGAGCAACGGTGGCCACCATGTCCATGAGCCGGTGCATGACCGGGCTGGTCCCGATGATTCGATCGCTCTCCACGCCGGCCTTGAGCTTGGATTTGAGTTCGCGGTTTTCCTGCCGTAGTTGGGTATGCTCCATGGCCCGGTCAATGGTCAGCTTCAGTTCATCAAAATCCAAAGGTTTGGTCAGATAGTCGTAGGCCCCGGACTTCATGGCCTCCACCGCCGATTCCACTGAGGAATATGCGGTCATAATGATCACCGGGATGGATGGATTATAGGCCTTGATCTCCTGCAGGGCCTCTATGCCGCTCATTACCGCCATACGCACATCCATGAGGATGAGGTCAAAGGCCGCGTTTTGGACCTGTCTGACCGCGGATTTCCCGTCTTCTGCTTCGCTGATCGTGTAGTTCCAGCTTTTGAGCACGGTCTTTAAGGTGATCCTGTGCCCGGAATCGTCGTCTACCACCAGGATGCCGGGTTTTTGAGATGCTGTCATGAATGATTCCTTATGAACCCTCCCCTAACCCCTCCCTCCCGCCTGGAAGACAGGCGGCAAGGAGGGGAACCAGAGGAAGAATGGCCCAAATCTATACCTTATACTTTTGTTCTCGCTTTATACAAGGGCTTACGCATCGTCCGCCGACAGAGATGTAGGCAGCCAAATGACAAAGCCCGCCCCTTCTCCAGGGTCACTGTGGACAGTTATCCGTCCTTGATGGTTTTCCACAATCTTGTGCACTATGGCCAAGCCCAGCCCCGTCCCTGAAGTTTTGGTGGTAAAGTAAGGATCGAAGATATGTTGGACATCTTCTGGAGGGATGCCCGGACCACTGTCTCTGACCTCGATTTCCACCCCACCTGCATACGCCCGCCTGGTGGTCACCGTTAGGCTACCGGCCCGGTCCATGGCCTGGATGCTGTTTAAGTACAGATTGAGCAAGCACTGGATGAATCGGTCGGCATCCAGATACACCTTGGGTAGGTCCGGGTCCAGGTGCAGGTCCAAAGAAATGTCCCTGGTCTCCAGGTCTGGCTTTATCAATCGAATAGAGTGTTCGATGACTGTATTCAAATCGGTGTCCACGGGATGTATTTGGGACGGACGGGCGAATTCCAGAAGTTCATTGATCACCCGGTTCAGACGATCGGCCTCACTGACCATGACCTCGGCCGCCTCTTTGGCCTCCGGGTCCGAGGCCAGTTTGTTTTTGAAATAGGTGGCCAACCCTTTGACCGAACTTAAGGGATTGCGGATTTCATGGGCAATACCGGCGGCCAGCCCTCCCAGGGCGGCAAGTTTTTCCTTACGTTGAACTTCGTCCTGCAAGGCCTTAATTTCAGTCAGGTCTCGCAGAATCATCAAGCTGCCGATGAATTCCCCGGCCGCGTTGATAATCCGAGCCGCACTTACGCTCACAGGTGTGGGAGCCCTGTTCTGGAGCTTACATTGAACTTCTCTCTCAATGACCCGATCCTTTCGCTCCGGAGGGGGGATGAACCGGCTGAGGGATTCGGGGAGGACCTGATGGGCATGCCGGCCCCGGACATCGGGCTCAGACTGCCCGGTCATGGTCTCTGCTGCTGAGTTTTGCATCACAATTCGGTTCTGCTCATCCAAAACCAAGAGTCCAACGGGGAGATTGGCGATCACTTCTTGGGATACAGCACTGGCGTCCTGCAGTCTCCTCCGGGCTGCCCGGTAGTTTCTGGTCACATACATACTCACCGCCCCGGCAGAGCCCAAAAGGACCAACAGAGCAAAGATGATGCCTGTGTTACGCAGGTCTTCATGTCTGGCCTGGATAAACGGGGTGCGGTCGAAACCAATGAAAATGATCTGCCGGTCCTGGATATAGTTTTCCGGAGCGCACCAGGACTGACTGTTACTGCCCATCATGCCACCCATGCCGCCCCTCATGCCACCCCGGGAGGGGGCAGACCCTCTTCTGCCCGAAAAAGAAGAAATGGGATTGAAATACTTGTAGACCTCAAAGGCCGGCCGCTCATCCGGGGTCCTCGTCAGACGCCACTTGGCGGTTTGGGTGGGATTGAGTCGAGCCAGATCAAACCAGTCTCCAACTCGGCCATTGACCAGTTCCTGGTCATTGTGGGCCAGGATTTTTCCCTGTTGATCCACCACCATGAGATAGAGGACATCCGGATGCCGGGCCATTTCCTGCAATAAATTTTGGACTTGGGATCCCCCCCAGCCCATGTGCCGAATACCGGTTCGGGCCCCGGCTTCAAAGGAAGTGATCAAGGCCGCACCTTTTTCCAAAAGAATATCGGCCATGTAGTCCTTTTCCCGGTTATAGTTGTCGGCCGCCAGAATGAGGACCATGATCAGCAACACGCCGGCAGCGCTTACAATCATCCAGGGGTAGACGGACATTCCGAACGCAGATCGGTGATTATTGGACATAAGATATCAGCAATTCCAATGGTGGATATTTTTTGCTCAGCTTGGTGTATAAAATGTATACATTATCTTTCTTCCTCTTTCCAGGCCCGTATTTCCTTTCAAGATCCGGGCCGAAAGAGTATGTGCGGTAGCTTCCCCGGATAAGGGCGATTTTCTCGTTGATGACACCTTTCTTTTTGAAGTTGGAGGCAAAAAAGGATTTCAAAGGGATCAGGGATATCCCAAACAGCTATCTGGCCCTGGATGATATGGAAAAAGGGTTTGGGAGAAAGATCCCGCTGTGGTTGTTTGATTTTTTGTATTGATCAATCGGGAGCCCTTCATCTTATCGCTCCCATGCTCTGCGTGGGAGGGTATTTCGATCGCTCCTGCGGTCTCTGGGATGGATAAACGCAGAGCGTCCAAGCTCGGTTCCCACGCAGAGCGTGGGAACCATAAGAACAGGGCCTGCCCTTAGAGACAAGGACGGCCTGGTGGTGTTTCCAAAGGCCAAAAGTCCTGCCCATTTCGGACCAGTTTCAGACTGGGATCAAACTGGGCGGCGGCCCTGAAACCTAAACATTTCTGACACCTTACATCTGAGAACAAAATTAACCTGGAGGTGATGGCGGCTCTCCTTGCCAATGTCCCCCTTTTCAGGTTATATCTTTTAATTCGTCGTGCCCAGGTGGAGGCTGAGCTGGGGCCAGGCGATCTTCTTCCGGGTTGCAGCGATTTCGTTGCGACCCTTTTTCATTCCCAGGAGCTTAAATGGACGACACAACCCGAAACGAAATACGACAAACCGTAGAGGAACAGATCCGGGGTTTGAGCCGAGAACTTGAGAATATGCAGGACAGGGCCCAGACTGTGGATCTGGACCAGCCTATTGGCCGCCTGTCCAGAATGGATTCTTTGACCAACCAGGGCATCCTTTTGTCCAGTGTAAATAAGACCAAGACGAGGCTGGCCCGGCTCAAACAGGTTTTGAAAAACATCGATGACCCGGATTTCGGACTGTGCAGGGAATGCGGGGAAGAGATTGCCCTCAAACGCATAAAGGCCCTGCCGGAATCCGATCTGTGCATAGACTGCGCAGAGTAACTCCCAGCAACTGGCGGATAACTCTCGGTCATTTCGTCCTGGAATTTACTCCAGCGACAGTTTTCTCCCAAAAGGGGGACTCCCAGTCGTCCTTACAAGGCCTGAGCTGAACCCCGGGTTGGTGCAGACGCAACGTGCTACCGCGATTGGGAGGAGGGTTGAGCGGCGCTCGTCCTTTTGGGCTCGATCAATGCGGCATAGTTTTTTGGACCCATGCGCAAACATATGTCAGATTTGCCGGAGGCCGGGCCAGAGGCGGGCTGACAAGTGAAACCTCAAGTTATTCTATATTGCTGACAACTAATAACCAGACGGCCAGAGGCGGCCCGAAAACCTGATTACCATGACCCAACTACCACCGGAAAGCCAGATACAACGAGAGGTCCAAAAGCGGCGGACATTCGGCATCATCAGCCATCCAGACGCCGGAAAGACCACCCTGACCGAGAAGCTCCTTTTGTTCGGGGGAGCCATCCAGTCCGCCGGATCCATCAAGGCCAAAAAGAGCGGTAAGCACGCCACCTCGGACTGGATGAGTGTGGAGCAGGAACGGGGCATCTCAGTGACCTCCTCGGTCATGAAGTTCCTGTACCAGGGATACGAGATCAATCTGCTGGACACCCCCGGTCACCAGGACTTTTCCGAGGACACCTACCGGGTGCTCACAGCCGTAGACTCGGCGTTGATGGTCATCGACAGTGTCAAGGGGGTGGAACCTCAGACCGAGAAGCTGATGCAGGTCTGCCGGATGCGCTCCACCCCGATTATGACCTTTATCAACAAACTGGACCGCAACGGCCGGGATCCTTTCGAGCTCTTGGACGATATCGAACAGACCCTGGGCATTCAAGCGGTTCCTTTGACCTGGCCCATCGGCATGGGCAAGGAGTTTCAAGGGGTCTACGATCTGGTCAATGGAGAAGTGCGCTTTTTCGTTCCCGCCGACACCAAAGGCAGCCGACTTCAAGAATCGGTGGTCATTTCTGATTTAAGCGATCCCCGGTTGGAAAAACTCTTGGGCTTTCATGCGGCCGAGAAACTCCGCCAGGATGTGGAGCTGCTGGAAGGGGCGGGCTTTCCCTTTGATCTTCAGGCTTATTTGGATGCCCGGCAGACCCCGGTCTTTTTCGGAAGTGCAGTGAATACCTTTGGAGTGCAGGAGCTCTTACACACCTTCGTTCGCCTGGCCCCCCCGCCCCGTCCCCGGGAGACGGAGACCAGGCGGGTCGCTCCTGAGGAACAGGATTTTTCCGGGGTGGTTTTCAAGATCCAGGCCAATATGGATCCCGAGCATAGGGACCGCATCGCCTTTGTGCGCATCTGTTCCGGCCGTTTTCAGCGGGGTATGCAAGTCAAACATCACCGATTGGGCAAGAATATGACCCTGGCCAATCCCATCATCTTCATGGCCAAGGACCGCTCCGGTGTGGAGGATGCCTGGCCCGGGGATATTATCGGGGTGCACAATCACGGCACCTTGCGCATTGGGGATACCCTGACCACCAAAGAGCCGCTCAAATTTAAGGGCATACCCAGCTTCGCTCCGGAATTTTTCCGCCGGGTCATCCTCAAGGACCCTTTCAAGTCCAAGCAATTGGACAAGGGACTTCATCAGCTGACCGAAGAGGGAGCCATTCAGCTTTTCCGACCGGTGAACGGGCGGGACTATATCTTGGGGGCGGTGGGGGG
This sequence comes from Desulfovermiculus sp., assembly GCA_034521385.1. Classification (GTDB taxonomy): domain Bacteria; phylum Desulfobacterota; class Desulfovibrionia; order Desulfovibrionales; family Desulfothermaceae; genus Desulfovermiculus. Next base: position 15,310 of record JAXHMO010000022.1, on the reverse strand, counting down.
CCTGCAGTTTGACGTCACAGCGGCCAGGTTGGCTGCTGAATACGGGGTGCAGGCTACCTATGAGCCCATGCAGTATGTCACTGTCCGCTGGATAGACAGTCAGGACAAACGGGCCTTGCAGGAATTCACCAAACGCTACTTCAACACCCTGGTCCAGGACGCCGAAGGCCATCGAGCCCTGTTGTTTTCTAGCCGCTACCGCCTGGAACGGACCGTGGAGGACTGGCCGAAAATCGACTTTTTGCAGACCAGGGAGAACTGAGTTTTGTAGAAGCGAATAGTCCGGGTAGAGGAGGCGTTGCTGGACCAGGGCAAGGTTCTCAAATCCCTGCAGCGGGAGATGGATAAGCGCTTTGAGGCCATGGATAAGCGTTTTCGTACTGTGTTGTGGACAATTGGGCTGTGATTTTCACTGGTCATGGGCTTTATGGTTCTGTTGAAGTTTGCCTTTGTCTAAATGGGCACTATGACCAATCCATATTTCATCGGTTGTGAACGAGTAAGGCCCGGGCCAATTGGCCCGGGCCTTACTCGTTCAGGATTTGCCCCTCCTGGACATCACTTCAGAATCAATCCCTGAATGACGTCTTCAATCTCTCCTATCAGCGTCGAATTGCTGTGTGTCCAACAGCTGATAAGAGAGTATCCTGTCCTTAGGAATCCCCTTTGACCTTTCCGTAACCCATCTTGGCCAGGCTCTCCTCCATCTCGGTCAGGATGTCCGGATCGTCGATGGTGGCCGGGACCTTGTATTCTTTGTTGTCCGCAATTTTCTGGATGGTCCCCCGCAAGACCTTGCCGGAACGGGTCTTGGGCAGACGCTGGACCACGGTGGCGTGCTTGAAGGCGGCCACCGGTCCGATGCGGTCCCGGACTAGTTGAACGCTTTCCTGCTCGATTTCGGACTCGTCGCGGTTCACCCCGGCGCTTAAGACCAGAAAGCCGACCGGAATCTGCCCCTTAAGTGCGTCGTCCACCCCGACCACGGCACATTCAGCCACATCCGGGTGCTCGGCCAGGACTTCTTCGATGGCCCCAGTGGACAATCGGTGACCGGCCACGTTGATGATATCGTCGGTGCGGGACATGACGGAGACGTATTTTTCATCGTCCATGTATCCGGCGTCCGCCGTGGTGTAGTAGCCAGGAAACTCGGAGAGATATTTTTGGACAAAGCCTTGGTCGTTTTGCCACAAGGTGGGCAGGGCCCCGGGGGGCAGGGGAAGCTTGACGGCCAGGGTGCCGATCTCTCCCGGCGCCAGATGGTTACAGTCCGCGTCCAGGACATGGAGATCCCAGCCTGGTGCAGGTTTGGTTGGAGACCCCGGTTTGATGGGAAATTTGTGCAGGCCCATGCAGTTAGCGGCAATGGCCCAAGCCGTCTCGGTCTGCCACCAGTGGTCGATGACCGGGACCTGCAACTTGTCTTCGGCCCAGTGCAAGGTGTCCGGGTCGGTTCGCTCTCCGGCCAAAAAGAGGGTCTCGAATGTGGACAGGTCATAGTTTTTAAGCAGTTCGGCCTTGGGGTCGCGTTGCTTGATGGCCCGAAAGGCCGTGGGGGCAGTAAACATGACCCGTACTTTGTGCTGGGAGATGACCCGCCAGAAGGCCCCGGCATCCGGGGTACCCACTGGTTTTCCCTCATACATGATGCTGGTGCAGCCCTTAAACAAGGGAGCGTATATGATGTAGGAGTGCCCCACCACCCAGCCGATATCCGAGGCCGCCCAGTAGACGTCGCCGGGATCAATGTTGTAGATGTTCTTCATGGACCACTTCAAAGCCACCGCGTGTCCGCCGTTGTCCCGGACCACTCCCTTGGGCTGTCCGGTGGTGCCGGAGGTATACAGAATATACAGGGGATCTGTGGCTTTGACCGGTACGCAGTCCCGGGGCTGGGCCTTGTCCATGGCCTCATTCCAGTCCAGGTCCCGGCCGGGAGTCATCTCGGCCTTTTCCATGGGCCGCTGAAAGATGACGCAGTTATCCGGCTTATGGGTGGAGAGATCAATGGCCTTATCCAGGAGCGGTTTGTACTTGACTACCCGATTAACTTCGATTCCACAGGAGGTGGAAACCAGGACCTTGGGCTTGGCGTCGTCGATGCGGGTGGCCAGCTCGTTGGCCGCGAAACCCCCAAAAACTACGGAATGGATGGCTCCCAGGCGGGCGCATGCATACATGGCCACGCAAGCCTCGGGGATCATGGGCATGTAGATGATGACCCGGTCCCCTTTGCCTACCCCCAGATCAGCCAGCACTCCGGCGAATTTGGCGGTCATATCGCGCAGTTCGCGGTAGGTAAAAGAAGTGATGGAATCGGTGACCGGGCTGTCGTGAATCAAGGCCGGCTGGTCGGCCCGTCCGTTGTCTACATGCACATCCAGCCCGTTGTAGCAGGTATTCATTTCCCCGCCGACAAACCAGCGATAAAAAGGCTTGTTGGAGTCGTCTAAGACCTTGTCCCAGCGTTTAAACCAGTGACAATCCTCAGCCATTTCACCCCAAAAGCCTTCCGGATCTTGAATAGAACGCTGAAAGGCCTGTTCATAGGCATTGGACATAGCCCTTACCTCCTTAACAGTAAGAGTTTTAACCCACTCGTGAACGGGTCGGCGGGTATTATAACCTTGATCAACCCAAGCAGGTGTCTGAGCTGGGCCATGGTCTCGGCTGGCTGAAGACACAAAGGGTGATCACGAATATCTTCAAAGAATAAGCAATTCGCGTTCCAAGTCCTTTGCCGGTCGTTTTGCCTGGAATATACATGTATTATGGCCTGCTAGGGAGAGAGGCGGTTCCCGCAACTGAGTCACATATGTCTCAGTCACGTTCAGCCTGGGGTGGAAAGTCAGGCACTCCCCCATAAAAAGCCGCAACGAGACATAGATGTCTCAAGGTGAGTCATTCGTGCATATATTGGACAGGCTTTCTTTATCTTAACCGAACCCCTGGTAATTTCATACGAGGTTCTCCCTGGTCTTCTGGCGGCTACATTAACAGGCCGTCGAGGAGTTCAAATCTGAGGTATTGTATCCAACTTTGCTTTGATGTCTAGCCTGTCTTCAGGCTCAAAGGTTTCTTTGTTACGAGGGGCGTCCCTTGCAAGGGGAGATCTTTGGAACCGGGACAATCTATTTACAGCCCGTGGGTTTTCATCTTCCGGAACAAGGTCCGGCGATCGACACCCAAAATTTCAGCCACCTTGGATCTGTGCCATCTGTATTCATGTAAAAGGTATTCAATATATTCCTTTTCTCTGGCCTCCAATACCTCCTGCAACTTGAGGTGTTCTGTCCCTGCTTCTCCAAAATTCGGGTTCTGAACAGTTCCTTGTCCCTCCTCTTGGGGAGAAAAAAAATCAATGTGCCCGAAGGCCAGGTAGCGGTGTATGGTGTTTTGCAGTTCCCGTACATTCCCCGGCCAATCATAGTTGATCATGCTCTGCATCACTTTTTTAGGCAGGGAAACGGCTTGGTTGGCATCACTGTTTTGTTGCAAGAAATAATGGACAAGCAAAGGGATGTCGTCTGGGCGCTGGCGCAAAGGAGGCAGGGTGATGGGGATGATGTGGATGCGGTAGAAAAAGTCCTTGCGAATGCTTCCAGCCCGCATGAGCTGAGTTAAGTCCTTGTTGGTGGCAGCGATGATCCGCACATCGGCCTTCTTCACCTCCCGCCCACCCAAGGGAGTGTAGCCTTGTCCTTCAATGGCCCGCAGGAGCTTGACCTGCATATTCAGACCCAATTCTCCGATTTCGTCCATGAACAGGGTACCTCCGTGCGCGGCGTCCAAATATCCCGGTTTATCCGTCTGGGCTCCGGTGAAAGCTCCCTTAACATAGCCGAAGAACTCGCTCTCTATCAGATTTTCAGGCAGGGCTCCGCAATGGACGGTGATAAAGGGGCGTTCCCCCCGTTCGCTTAACGTGTGGATGGTATGGGCCGCCATTTCTTTGCCTGTTCCTGATTCTCCGTAAATGATCACGTGGGCATTGGAGTTGGCCGCCTTGAGCATGGCCTCATACACCTCATGCATGGCTTGGCTCTTGCCCACAATGCCCATAAACCGGTCTGAGCCGTGCATAACGGATTGCAGCCTCTGGCTTTGTTTGCGCCATTTGGCTTCGCTTTGGCGTAAAAAATCCTCCTCCTGCTTACGATCAGTGATGTCGATCATTATGGTCTGGAACTTATGGATCTCTCCCTGGGCATTGAAGACCGGGGAGTGGATGACATGGTACCAGCAATTGTCCCTGGGGTTGAAAAACTCGGTGCGCACAGTTTGCCCTTGAACAGCCAGGTGTCCTTTGCACCATGAACATGGCGAGTCCTGAGCACAGATCAGTTCGTGACACAGTCCGGAACCAAGTTCAGAACCAAGGTGAGCCTGCAATTTATCGTTCATGAAATCTATTGTCCCCTCCGGGGTGCAGGTAAAGATGAAGCCTTCAAAGAAACCGATAATTTCCCGCAATTGCTTTTCACTCTGCCGCAGGGCTTCTTCAGAGCGGATACGCTCAGCCATCTCCTGGTGCAGTTGTCGGTTGGCCTCTTCCAGTTCTTGGGTCCGCTTCTCCAGGCTTTGTCCTTTCTTGCCCACCTCTTCTTCCAAATACGAGCGGTAGGCCTCGTTCTCCTTTTTCATCCGGGTCTGGTTTAGGGCGTTGTCCACTGAATGCTCCAGAACGGCCAAATCCGTGATCGGCTTGGTCACAAAGTCAAAAGCCCCGTGTCGGAGAGCAGAGACCGCATCCTGCAAAACTCCTACCCCGGTAATGACGATCACCGGAACGTCACAGTCCTCCCGGCTCACCTCGGCCAAAACGTCCAGGCCGTCCATTCCGGGCATGCGCAGATCCAGGAGTAAAACATCCGGCCTGGATTGTCGAAAAAGTTTCAGGCCCTGAAATCCGTCTTCAGCCTCGATCACGTCAAAGCCGCTGTCTTCCAGATATACGGCCACGCTTTCCCGGACCACTGGATCGTCGTCGATGATCAAGAGTTTGGTTGAGGGCTTTTCTGTTTTCTTCACAACGAACTCCTTAGGCGCTTATACCTTTGTGTCCTTCGTGCCTTTGTGGTTCAACTTTCTTGGGTTACGGGCGTAGCCCGCTTTAGAGGTTTGCCGGATTGATCGAGTGGGATCATGCTGGGCGTCTGCAGCCAGAGGCGGCGCTCGTATGAAACAAGATTTAAACCGTATTTTGCGCGCTTTGGCCCAAAATTATGTCAGATTTACCGGAGGCAAAGCTGACATCTGCCGCCAGTATCCAGCCTTGCTGGTTACAAATCGGCGAACTCCTGTCGCTGTTCAGGTAGGCGAATGACGAATTTGGTACCCTTCTTGGGCGTAGAGTGAACAAACATTTCTCCATAATGATTGTTGGTCACGATGAAGTAGGCCACAGACAGCCCCAATCCAGTTCCCACGCCCACCCCTTTGGTAGTATAAAAGGGCTCAAAAATCCGCTTTGTGGTCCCTTCATCCATGCCCGGTCCGTTATCTTCCACGGTCATGACCGTCCAACTTCCCTCCTGAAAAAGCTGAAGAACGATCTTAGATTGGCTCCCGCCTTTCTTGCCTTCAGCCATGGCCTGGGCCGCATTGCGCAAGAGATTCAGCAGGACCTGTTCCATTTCGGTAACCACACACAAAACCTGGGGTACATTGTCCGCAAAGTAGCGAAAGATTTGTATGTTTCGAAAATCGTAGCGTTTTTTTAAATCGTAGTCGTGAGCGGCCAACTCTATGGTCTTATTTATCACATCCTTGAGGTTCACCACGTCCATTTTCCGTTCACTGTTGCGGCTGAAAGTGAGCATGTTGTCCACGATCTTGGCCGCTCTTTCCCCGGATTCTTTGATTCGGTTCACAAAATGAAAGATTCGTCTTTGTTCCAGGTAGGCGGCCACAGTGTCCAGATCGAGTCCCAGGGACTGAGCTGTGGCCAAGTTCCCGGGCAGAGAGGGAGAAAGACGGCGGATGACATTTTGAGTATTTTGCAGGATGCCCCCCAGGGGATTATTGATTTCATGGGCCATGCCGGCCGCCAACCCCCCAACGGACATCATTTTCTCCGTTTGGACCATGACCTCTTCCATGCGCACCCTGGAGGTCACATCGTCCAAACGGACGACCACGCCCTGGAAATCATCCAGGATGACCGGATAGACCAAGATGTTCATGAACAGGGTCTGATCCCCGAAGCTGAGGCGGATTTTTTCCCAGATTCTGGCTTTGTTTTGCTCCGCTGAAGCCCGAAGCATATCACAGTATACGTTCAATTGAGGCATGACCTGCCTTAGAGGCCGACCCAAGGCCCGATCGGGTGAAGTTCCGGTCAAACGGGCAGCTTCCTGGTTCCACTGGGTGATGCGGTGATTGAGATCCACACTGATCAAGGCCGAAGGCATGCACTCAATAATGTGTCGCAAGAACTGGCGCATGCGGGACATTTCCTGTTCAGTCTTCTTGGACTCGGAAATGTCTTGGCCTACGCACAGATATTCCACAATCCGACCCCGTGCATCCCGGATCGCCTTGTTGGTCCAAGCTACCCAGATCCGCTCCCCGTTGCGGCGAACGGTCTCTGTTTCGTAATATATATATTTTTCCGGATAACGGGCGGCCTGAAGTAAGAGATCCTGCGTTCTTCGCCCGGTGGAGTCGATCTCGGGCATCAAGGTACCCAGGCTTTTGCGGCCCAGGATCTCATCTTCAGAATACCCGAAGAGGTTCTGAGCAAACTCATTGAAAAAAGTTATTCGCCCCCCCATATCCAAGCGCAGGATGATGCTGTTCGCATTCTGGACCAGTTCCCGATACTTGGTCTCGCTCTTGCGGATGGATTCTTCCGCCTTTTTGCGGTCGGCGATTTCTGTTTCCAGGCGTTTCCTGGAAGCCTGGAGGTGATCCATAAAGGAGTTGAAATAACGTTCCAGCATGCCGATTTCGTCTTTGGACCGGACTTCCATACGCACGGAATCATCGCCTTTGGCCCCTTGGGAGAATTTGTGCATCAGCTCCCGGATGGGATTGGTGATGGTGGCGCTTATAGACCAGGTGATGGGAATGACCAGGATGAGAACCACAGCCATGGTTGCGGCTATTATCTGACCCACGGTCGTCAAGGGAGCATAAAATTCGTCCAGGTAGAGAGATGAAGCTACTACCCAGTCGAATTCCGGGATGGCTTCAAAGATAACCATCTTGCGGCGCAAGCTTTCTTCCCCGGGATTGCGCCAGGGATAGACCATTGTTCCGCTATCTTCCTGCACCAGACGATGCATGGCTTGATCGCTCTGTTCGGGCATGACCTCAAAGATGTTCTTCCCCTGGTATGCCGGATGGATAATGAAGTCGCCCTGTTTATTGAGAACAAAAGAATATCCGCTGTGACCGAAACGAAGGGAGAGAATGCTCTCTTCCAGATCTTGGACCTTGATCAGTTCGTTGAATTCTTCCCGGTAGGAGGTGGCAGAGATGATCCAGTCCCAGGGCTTAAATTCGATCATGTACAAAGCCTTGGGCCGAACCTGGTCTTCTCCGGGGTTTTTCCAATCATATTCCAGGTATCCTGCCCTGACCCGGAGTTGTTTTTGGATAAAATCGTAGCCGGAGAGATCAGCGCCCATGAGATCGTCGTGTTTGTGCATAACGATCCGGCCATGGCTATTCAGACAATAGATATAGCCGGTACTGCCTATTTGCTGGGCCTGGTACACTTCTTTTGCCCGTTTCTTGGCTTCTTCTTCTGAAATCCGGCCCTGTTTGGACAGAGAGTAGAAATGAGTGGCAATGTCCAAATTCTTTTCCGCAATTGCCCGCAAGTGGTTTTTTATGGCTACATCAGCAGAATTGCCTACAATGTGTAAAAGGGTTTGGGTCGTGCTTTTCAGTTCCTCCTCTATATTGGTCCGAATGTGGTTTTTAACGAAAACATACATCACCCCGCCAGCCAGACTGAAGGCAAAAAAGAACAGCAAAGAATAAACCAAGAGGAGTTTATGTCTTATACGTAAATTGGCAAACCAAACAAATGGATGCATATTATTGCCCTAGGAAGATGCCAGTGCAAAAGGAAGAAACAATGTGGTCCCTGTTGGGTTGATAATCTTCATGCCCAGGAAGGTAAGGGCTCAAAAAAAGAATGTAAAAAAAAAACAAGAAGTTAACAGTTACAGTTCCGACAGAGAAGCCGCCCCTGGTTTTCGACCAGCTTGGACTGCATGGTGGGCTCCCCGCATTGGTCACAGCATTGGGAAGGAGCGATGCGCGCCTTGTCCGGGATGGGAAACTCCCCAGTTTGAACGGAAAACAACTCACCCAGAGACATGTCCAGAACTTTTCTGCTGGCCGCCTGATGCAGGACTGTAAATTCCTTCTCCTCTTCATCTGTGGCCTGGCCTTGCATGACCCGACTTAAGAGCTCCTGGTGTCTGCCTTCAGGAGCGAAACCGTCCGGGTGCATGCACAGACGCACTCCTTGACCGCTGTTTCGGTCGATGAAGGTAAAGGCCTGCTTGCCCACATCTCGATACACAAAGTTTCCCTTACCAAAAGTACACCCGGTAAGCACTTGCACTGCATCGACCCCGCAGGCATCGGTTTCCACAATAGCCACCAGCTCTTCGTCTTCGGACCTTTGGGATTGCAATCTTTCCAAAGCGGTCTTGGCCGCCCGATAGCCGATGGACAAACCGGGGCAGATATGCCCGTGGAACTCTGCACAACGCATGAAATCTTCAGGGAATTGAACGTGCTGGGTCATAACATCCTCCAAAATTAAGGTTTTTAAGTTCCAGGTTCACCTGGTTAAATCCTGTATTTGGCCGGGCCGCAATGCGGCATTTGGCTGGTTCACGGTACACGGTTGAAAATAAAATCGTGCCACTGAGCCTATCTTCACGCCTTTGCTTTTCATATGAACTACGGGTATGAACAAAGAGGGCCTGCCCATTATTGAACAGTTTCAGCCAGGGATCAAACTGGCGGCCGCCGCCAGAGGCGGCGCTGACAACTGAACACAACTTGCTGTTATTCAGATACAGAGCAAACAACCTGAAATTGTTGACACTCACCGTTGACAATGAGAAGCAGAACCAAACGGCCCTGAGGTGAGGTCAAATCGGACTTGCAAAGGTCGACCATTGTTGTGTACGACTACCTGGTAAGCAGACAAATGTTCCAATCATGCGGCTCACGTCCTGACCCTGTTGGCGGCACAGCCTTATCCAGGGAGCAATATTGAGGAGATACAATGATGCAGGTGGCTTCAATTCAAATGGGGGTCATAGAAGAGGACAAGTCCAGGGCCATTGACCAAGCCGTGCACCTTATGCAGCAGTGCCGGGGGGCCGACCTCATCGTCCTCCCGGAACTGTGGAATATTGGGTTTATGAGTTTCGACCACTACTATTCCCAAGCCGAGCCGGAGAACGGGCCCACCCTGTCCGCCATGCAGACCATGGCCCGGGAACTGGCGGCACATGTGCACACCGGGAGCTTCGTACTCCAGGAGGGAGAATCCTACTTCAATGCCAGCTACCTCCTCTCCCCAACCGGTGATATCCTGGGATCCTACCGCAAGATTCATCTCTTTGCCTTCAATTCCCAGGAAAACCAGCTCCTCACTCCCGGCAACGAGATCAGTGTGGTTCAGACCCCTCTGGCTGCCTTCGGCCTGGCCACTTGCTTTGACCTCCGTTTTCCGGAACTTTTTCGAAAAATGGTCGACCAAGGGGCAGAAGTCTTTCTGGTCTGTTCCGCCTGGCCGTATCCCCGCCTGGAACATTGGCTCATCTTCAATCGGGCCCGGGCGGTGGAGAACCAGTGCGCCCTTATTTCGGCCAACTCAGTGGGTCCCAATCGCGGGGCTACCCTGGTCGGGCATAGTATGATCGTTGATTCCTGGGGTACAGTACTGGCCAGCGGCGGGGACGAGGAGGCCATCCTGAAATCCGAGGTCGACGTCCAGAAGGTTCATCAGGCCAGACAACGCTTCCCTGGGTTGGCCGGACGCACGGACTGGATTTGAGATGTAACGGGAAACAGGCACTAGTGTTCATCTTTGCCGATGGCATAAGCATCCCACCCACCTCCCACATAACCAATGTCAGACAACCACCTGTCTGAATCCTCAACACTCTTCCTCCCCGTCTGGGTGCTTGAACTCGTACCGCAGTCCTTTGATCAGGCTGCGGCACAAGAAGAGCATAATCACGGTAAAAGGCAGGGCGGCGGCAATGGTCATCTTTTGCAAGGCTTCCAGCCCCCCGGAATAGAGGAGAATGACTGCTGTGCAAGATACCGTGATCCCCCAAGTAATCTTTTTGGCCGCCGAAGGATAAAGGTTCCCCTGGGAAGTCATCATGGACAGGACGAAAGTGGCCGAGTCGGCTGAGGTGACGAAAAATACACCCAGCAAGAGCACTGTGATCATGGTCAGCAGGCCGCTTAATGGATAATGGGCATAGAGCCGGAACATGCCTACCGAGATGTCTTCAGCCACTGCCTTTGCAATTCCCGCCCCTTCCTGTAATTCCAGATGAAATGCCGCTCCGCCGAAGACACTGAACCATAAAAAAGTGAGCAGGGTTGGTACGAGCAAAGCACCGAGAATGAATTCGCGGACGGTTCTGCCTCGGGAGATGCTGGCCACAAAGAGACCGACAAATGGGGACCAGGCGATCCACCAGGCCCAATAAAATATGGTCCAGGACTGAGTCCAGGCATAGCCCTGGAAGGGGTTGGTGGACAAGCTCATATTGAACAAGCCGGAGAGGTAATCTGCCACCGTGTTGGTAAAGACGTTCAAGGTATAGGCTGTGGGCCCGACCAGAAGCATGAATCCCAGAAGGATAATGGCCAGCAAGATATTCGTTTTGCTTAAGATCTGTATTCCTTTGTCCAGGCCGGTCATGCTGGAGATCATGAACAGGACGGTGACCACGCCGATGACCGCGACCTGGGCCTGAAAGTTGGGGGCAAAGTGGAAGACCTCGCCCAAACCGGTGGTGATCTGCATGGCCCCCAGGCCCAAGGAGGTCACGATCCCGAACACCGTGGCGAAAACAGCCAGGATATCAATGCAATATCCTAGAATTCCATAGATCTTATCTCCGATTAAGGGATAAAAACAGCTGGAGATCAATGGAGGCATCCCCCGGCGAAAAGAAAAATAGGCAATAGCCAAGCTCATGGTGATGTACACGGCCCAAGGGTGCAGACCCCAGTGGAAAAAACTGTATTTCATGGCGAACTTGGCTGCTGCGTCCGACTGCCCAGCCAAATATTCCGGGGGATTAAGGTAATGACTCATGGGCTCAGCCACTCCCCAGAAAATCATCCCGATCCCCATGCCGGCGGCAAAGAGCATGCTGAACCAGCCAAAATAGGAGTACTGGGGTTTTTCGTTGTCTTTGCCCAGGCGGATATTACCGTATTTGCTGAAGGCAAACCAGATGTTGAAAATGAGAAAGACAAGGGCGGATATCAGATAACTCCAGCCAAAGGTCTCAATAATGTATTCATGCACCAGGCTGGAGTATTCGTCGAGCAAAGCCGGATGGACGAACCCCAGGCCGACCAGGCTCAAGACGATAATCAGGGAGATGCCGAACACGGCCTGCCCTTTCCAAGAGTTCAGCGAAGGGAAGTAAGGTTTCATCGCCTCTGCGCTCCAGGTACGATAAAGATTGAACACGAAGCCTTATCGGTGATAAGCTGCGTTGTGGAACCCATGATCTGTTCAAAAGCGCTCTGCGTGTCGCATTTACCGATAATTAACAGGTCCACCCCATAGCGTCTGGCTATGTGTACGATCTTGGCCCCAGGGTGGCCGACTACATCCAGGGTCTTGATCTCATAAAAGGCGTGTTCACATTCAGCTTTTAATCGATTAAGGTTCTGCTGGACCATTTTTCGGCGTTCCGCCTCAGCTTGCGGATCCGGGGCCCGTTCCCCGACATGCAAGATGCACAGGCTCTGGGTGGCAAAATCGGGGTTTATTAAGTAAGGCATGACATGGCTGTCTGTGATCCGAAAATTCGTGGCGTACATGGCCTGGCTCATTTTCTGCTCTTTGGCCATGAACACGGAATGCTTGTACACAAAGACCGGGAGATCGGCCATGCGCACCACGTCCGCTTCAACGCTCCCCAGCAATGCCTTCTGCAAAACCCATTTCCTTTCCCAGGAAAGACTCAAAAAATCAGCTTCCAATTCTGCGGCCATGGTCAATATTTCAGAAGCTACATGGCCCTGCTTGAAGTACATGTCGGCCTGAAAACCCATTTCCCGTAGCTTAAGGGCATAGGCCCGGATGGTCTCCGTGAGCCGCTCTTCTTTTTTCCCTTGGCCCTTATTGGTTCGTACATGGACCAGGGAAACCTTTTTGGTCCCAAAATATCTCAAAAGGCGACCCATAGAGAGTATTTTTTGATCCGATTCTTTTAAGCTTAAAGGGATAACTACGTGATTGAGCATTTATGCCCTCCCTTTTTTCACTGCATGTCCTGTGCAGGAAACATACGAAAAAACCCTCCAAGCTGGTAGAGATACTTGAGGTGATCTTTGACACTGAATTTTCATTTTATTATCTTCCAGGGCTTTTCATCGATTCGAAAGATGCTTATCATTAGACTGTAACCAAACATTTCCATTAAAATTCAATCTTCGGGAGGTTTACCATGAAGATCGCTGTGAGCTGCAAAGGGCAAACCCTGCAAGACTCCCTTGATCCCAGCTTTGGACGCTGCCCTGGTTTTGTTGTCTATGATTCGGCCAGCCAAGAGAGCACATTTATTGACAATTCTCAAAACCAGAATCTGCCCCAGGGGGCGGGCATTCAAACCGCTCAAATGATCACTGGAGCTGGGGCTGAGGTGATCATCTCCGGCCAGATTGGCCCCAAGGCCCTGGAAGCCTTGAGTCACGCTCAAGTTCAACTCTTTGCCAGTTCTGCCCAAACGGTGCAAGAGGCAATCCAGGCTTGGGAGCGAAACGAGCTCCAGCCTATTACCTCTTCTCAAGGCGGTCAGTCCGGGGCCGACCAGGGCATGGGTAGAGGAGGCGGAGGCGGAGGCCGTGGCCGTGGTCCGGACCAGGGCGGACGGGGCATGGGCGGTGGAGCCAGAGGCCGAGGCCCCGGGCAAGGGGGACAAGGCATGGGCGGAGGAGGAAAAGGTAAGGGTCCTGGTCAGGGCGGCCGGGGACAAGGCGGCGGAGGGAGAGGCAGAGGGTGAGAGCGAGGGAAAGAGGGACTAAGCGACTGAGCGACTGAGCGACAAAGAGAGGGAAAGAGGAAGGAACCACAGCAGACTTTGCCCACAACCCAATAGAGAAGATTGAACCACAAAGGCACAAAGGTCACCAAGGTAGATTTGCTCATGAATACATATTTTCAGTATGGCAAACGACATAAGGCCAATATTGATAATTACTGTCAAAACTTGACAAATCTGTTAAACAATTGCGAGTCAACCGCGATTCCCAGGCATGGAAAGGCATAATATTACAAAAAAGATGGAACAGGAGGTCACAATGAGTGGAGATGGAGTTGGATGTGCCAAGCCTTCCGGTCGGGTGGTTGGAGAAGCTGCAACCAAAGAAGACCGGCAACCTGAACACACTGTAAAGGAGGAACCAATGGTCCAGGCCAAAGTAGGCGCCAAAGCCCCTGATTTTGAAGCTCCTGCCTATCAACAGGGGAAATTTACCAATGTCAAGCTTTCTGATTACCTGGGCAAGTGGGTGATGCTCTGTTTTTATCCTGGCGACTTTACCTTTGTCTGACCCACCGAGATATCAGCGGTCGCTGGTAAATACGACGAGCTGCAAAAGCTGGGCGTGGAAGTCATGTCCGTAAGTGTGGACAGCGCTTTTGTGCACAAAATGTGGGACGAAAATGAACTGGCCCACATGGTTGACGGAGGCATTCCTTTTCCCATGGTCTCCGACGGCGGGGGCAACCTGGGCAAAGTCTATGGCGTGTACGATGCAGATGCCGGCGTGGACATCCGGGGTAAATTTCTGATCGACCCGGACGGCGTGATTCAGGCCATGGAGGTCCTGGCTCCGCCGGTTGGCCGAAATATCAATGAGACCCTGCGCCAGATCAAAGCCTTCCAGCACGTACGCCAGTCCGGAGGCACAGAGGCTTGCCCGGCCGGATGGGAGCCCGGGAAAATGACCCTCAAGCCCGGACCGGATCTGGTGGGTAAGGTCTGGAAGGTATGGAAGTAAGTAAGTCTCTGGGATGAATCAGGTGCATTCCCCGGAGAGGAAATTGAATTCTCACGGCCTCGGGTTCATGCCGGTGCATGGGTCGGGTTTCAAAGAAAATATATGATCTCGGCCCACAACAAGGGCCTGGGCAATGATACAGGCTTTTGTTGTGTCGCCGGGTCATCCTAGTGCCGAGTCATATGTGCATTGTCCGGTATCGGCACGAATTCTTTCCTCCTCTGATTCCCCTCCCTGCCGCCTGTCTTCCAGGCGGGAGGGAGGGGCCAGGGGAGGGTTCTTTTTTGCGACACGTGATATGTGTCAAGGCACTAGCAGCATTGCCGATTGATGGAGGTTTTGATAAATAATTTGGACTTGTGACACTGCATAAAGAATTCAGGCCCTTGATCAACGATCAAAAAGCGCTATCTCCTGGGGGCTGCTCTTCGAAAGGAGCTCTTTAAGCTCAGGGAGGAGCTCGACTGGGCTCCGGAGAATGTCTTCTGCGATCTGGAAGGAGTGCTGGTGCACAAGTGGGGCAATTGGCAGGGCCTTGAACAATCGTTTCAAGAGGTGGCCGGCTCCTTTAACCTCAGGTATGATTTTGCCGACAACTGGATCCATCTCGACTCCATCAGCTTCGGAAACGGAGTGTCTCTGGCCACTGAAGAGCCGAAGTACGAGAAGGAGACCACCTTGAACGGGCAGACCTCCAACCTGCTGTACTACCTCATGCTGGATGCCGCCTTTGATCTCCCGTACACAGAAAAATGGAAGCTCGTGCTTCGAGTTCACCATCGCTCCGGGGTCTTCGGGTTGATCGACGGCGTGGATGGTGGATCAAACTATGTCGGTTTCGGCCTGCGTTTTCCTCTGGATATCTTTTGATGTCACCCCTCATGACCTGCGCAAAACGTTTTTGGGCGCTTTGGCCCAAAAAATATGTCAGATTTGCCGGAGGCAAAGCTGACTTGAAATCAACCCCAAAGGAGTCCATATTCGGGCCGTATACTTACCTCTTGTGAAGCCCTCCCCAAGGAAAAACATGCAGGATTTCAGACATGTTAAAAACCGTTAAGGA
>JAXHMO010000021.1:87500-256482 GCA_034521385.1 Desulfovermiculus sp. | reverse complement strand
GACCGGATGGGCGGGTCTTTTACCTGTGGCCAAAAGCCGATCTTATGCCCATTTTTGAAGATTGCAGCTTGATATGTGTTGAGTCTTTTGAACAGCAATCTAAGATCCGGACCAGTGATATCTGGATGAGCTTTGTGCTCCAAAGTCAGCTTTGTCTCTGACAAATATGACATACTTTTTCTGCTTCAGACTCAGATGAGTACAAGTAGTTTATTGAAAAAAATTTTCAATATGCAGAAGCTGGTTACATGTTCATTTTGTTCATGAACATTTTATTCTTGATGATGGAGGTCAACCAGGGAAATATCCACTCTTTTACCCAAAATAATCGCTGCTTTGTTGATAGTATTCAGGGTGATATTGGAGGATTCATCATTTAATAAACGGTCCAGGCTGGATCTACTTGTGCCCATTCTTTGAGCCATTTCTGTTTTATTTAAATGCTCCTTATTCATAAGCAATTTGATTTGTTGAGAAATTGTCTTTTTCAAAGCCATAAGTTGTACTTCTTCGTAGATCCCGTCTTCTTGTAGAAATTGATCGAAAGTTTGACCCATATGCTTTGAGGCAGTCATTTAGGAGTCCTCCATTTCTTGTTTTCGTTTTTTAGCCAGTTCCAGTTCTTGTCTGGGCGTCTTTCTGCTTTTTTTGATGAAACCATGCAGCAAAAAAATTTGGTCATTTCGAGCAAAGAAAAGAACTCTTGCAATTCTGCTGCTGGAAATATGACTTCGTACTTCAAAAATGCCGTCTTCTAAGGGCTTGCATTGCGGAGGTCCAATAGGCCAGTTGAATTCGATGTTGGCGATGTCTGAGCCGATATCTATCCTGTCTTGTTTGTTCAAAGACAGCAGCCACTCACGAACAGGCATTGAACCGGAAGCAGTCGCATAGAACCTGGCAGTGAGCACCTTTTGTCTTGGCATACATGAAATATGTACTATTTATGGTACATTGTCAATATATGATGCCTATATAGTTATTCCGAACCATCGAAAACGTGCAGAGTCAAGCCCAATCTTTGCTCTTTGCCGCCGGTAACAGGGCCGAAGTTCTGAATGCCTGCCGGGAATCTTTAGCCAATGACCTGGGCTTTTTGGATGGATGACTTCCTTGGCCAGGCTATTCCGGATCTACGTTCTCGGATTAAGGTCAATCTGCGGAACCAGGATATTGATGTCTTTGAGTATGGCCCGGGAACTGACTATCAATCGCTTATGTATCTTAAATCCAGGTTCCTGGCTGTTGACCAGGAGGGGTATGACCAGCAAGCTGCTTTTGATCAGTGGCTTATGAGCTTAGAGTGCTTTGATTTTTCCGGATATGGGCCATCGCCGGATATGTTCTATGCAAGACGAAGCGAGTTGGGGGTATTTTTGCAGAGGCTACAAAGCAAATCATCTTTTCCTTCAGGCCAAGATGATGCAGATAAAAAGTACAACCCGTAGATTTGGGATGATCAATGCCAGCATACTTCACCATCTTCGACGTAGAAACCAACGGCCTCCACCCAGGCCGTTACTCGGTCCTCAGTTTCTCCGCCTTGCAAATCCAGACCTGGCGCTCCAACGGCCACAGGCATTTCAAGGTCCACCAACAGTTCGACCGCTTCTACTATCCCCAGGAACCCTACAACTACCACGCCATCAAGGTGAACGGTCTGACTCAGAAAGTGATCACCCAAAAGCGCGGCCGGACAGGTGGTGATTACCCCCTGCACTTTGCCCAGGACATGCTGTCTTTTGCCAGCAAGTAAAGCTTGTCGTCTGCCACAACACCCCGTTCGACACCAAATTCCTCAAACAGGCCCATGGATACGAATTCCCCGCCACCTTCTGCACCATGCGCAATTTCACGCATTACTGCTCAATTCCCCACCATCACTTTGGAATCAAGTGGCCGAAGCTGGAAGAAGCGGTCCAGATAATCTGCGGCCGGGACGATTTCGAGTTCCACGACTCCCTGGCCGACTGCTACGCTGTGCTTGTAATTTTAAAAGTCATGGGCAACTCTGCGGAGGCGAACGGGGAACACAGGTGGTCTGAAAGATATGAAAAATTGATGACAGGTGTTAACGATTCGCGCAAGGTGAGCTTCTTCACTTTTTGCCTCGGACATGCTCTGTTTCTCTCATCCATAATGAAGAATCGTGCGTTTTTGTGTAAAGTTACATATCATTGTTTGTTTTTTCAGTCAACTTGACACCAAGGCACGATCATGGATAATTGTTGACTCTGTTTACCCCCTGAGCATATCGTATATGAAAGCTTTTCGGTTTCGATTCTTTTTTTCGCCATATCGGTAGAACCCGAATTTCAGTTTGGCGGTATCAGTGATGAAGATAGCCCCAGAGATAGACAATGCCTCCGTCGTCCTTCTTGGCCGTTTTAATCCATCAATTTTCCAGCCCTGGTGGTTTGCTAAGAATGGAATAGTCGGTGAACAAGAAGCTGATGAAGCAGAGATAGAAATAATTCATCCTGAAATATGTAAATTTCAGACCGAGTACTTTCTTATCCAAGCTGAACGTAATCGTTTTATGGTAAACAGTATTGCTGGACCTCTTGAAATGGTTAAAGATTTTGTGCTGAAGACATTTACCGATTTTTTAAGTCAAACGCCGGTTGGAACCTTGGGGATAAATAGAGCGGTGCATTTTGATGCCGGAAGTAATGAAGCCAGGATCGCTTTGGGCTCAAAAGCTCGCTCCATGGGAGGCCTGGGGTGAGTGGGCAAACTCTTTTGACGGGGAAGATATTGAGGCTCAGGGTGGTATGGTCAATTTGACTATGCGGCAGTATCGTTCAAAAAGAGAAGGTCTCAAGGGTTATGTCCAGGCCAAGATTCAGCCTTCCGCTGAATTATCCGGAAATAGCGGTGTCTTTATGGATATCAACAATCACTATGAAGTGTTGAGTATAAAGGATAAGGATGCGGTTGGGTGTTTAAAGGTCATGGATGTCCTGGAAGAACAATGGAATCAGTCCGTATGGAGCACGCGGAGTTTATTATCAATCACATCATGAACCAGATAGAGGTATTGAAGTGATGGCAGACGCAGTTGTCACAGATAGTCCGGGCCTGGTTGTGCCTGAAATAACAGATGACTATGTGCCTGAGATGAGTCCGGTGGATCCTGGAAAACATGTGGCTCCTATGCAGGGGCCAGTGGATAGTGGGATGGGATCTCGTGAGGATCTCAGCAGTATGTCGTCAACCGATCCAGGCCAATACGAGCCGAAAATTCGATCTTTTCCCCGTTCCCAAAAGGTCTTGCAAAAGAGGTTCGAGCGAATACGGGTCGTTCGCGAGTTCGAAGGGATAGTAGACCAGGTAGACCAAGAAAATGGCGTATTTCTGGCA
The DNA here is from genome assembly GCA_034521385.1 of Desulfovermiculus sp. Taxonomy (GTDB): domain Bacteria; phylum Desulfobacterota; class Desulfovibrionia; order Desulfovibrionales; family Desulfothermaceae; genus Desulfovermiculus. The sequence continues at coordinate 253,119 of JAXHMO010000021.1, read as the reverse complement.
AGACTGATCGATTTGACCGCAGGGGAGATATTTGAACATGACGAAGGCGAATTTCCGATTGATGACGTAAGGCCTGACGATTTGCCGCTATTAAATGAAGGGGCAGTATTTCGAGTCCGCGTTGCATACAGGATCAAGCGCGGGGGGACGCGGCAGCGTTTTACGGAGATTATTTTTCGGCGGCTGCCTTGCTGGAATGAGAGGCATTTTGAGTTTGCGAAACAGCGAGCAGCAAAGCTGAGTGAATATTTTTGTAATGAGGATTGATGATCTTCGATTCGCCTGCTTCTGATCAGATCGAAGTGTCTTTGTTTGGGCCTGGATATGGAGAATGTGTTGTTCTTCATGCTGGGGCAGGGGACTGGATTATTGTCGATTCCTGCATTGATTCCCGTTCCGGGGAGGTAGCTCCTCTGCGCTATTTACAAGACCTTGGTGTTGAGGTTGAAAGGCAAGTTAAGCATATCGTTGCATCGCATTGGCATGATGATCACACACGTGGGTTGTCTCGTTTAGTTGAGGCGTGTTCGCGCGCCCGGTTTTGGTGTCCTGTGGCCATGACAGACAAGGAATTTATTCAGTATGCTGAGCTGCACGCCGAAACTTTTAGTAAACAAGCAACTGGTGGAACTACTGAGATCAGCAGGGTGTTTAGGGTGTTGCATGCACAAAAAAGGCGACGTAGCGGAATAGCTCCAAACGTACTGATTCATCAAAACCAAGTGTGCTCGATTTATTCGCTTTCCCCGAGTACTGACCGACATGACGACTTTTTGCAAAACCTGGCTGCTCAAATGCCGAGGGTCAAGTCTGTTCAGAAGCGAGCGTGTGCCCTTGAGCCCAACCTTTTGTCGGCAGCAATATGGATTGACTTACCTAATGATGGAGTGTTGCTGGGGGCGGATGTCGAAGAAAAAAATGGGCAAGGCTGGTCATTGATTTTTGAGGAGCAGACCTGCATCAGGACGCAGGCACGCGTCTTCAAAGTCCCACATCATGGATCACACAATGCCCATCACGACAGGGTTTGGGCAGAAGTGTGCAAACCGGGCGTGGAAGCTGTCCTGTCTCCGTTTGTTCGAGGCTCAACCAGGCTTCCAACCCTGGAAGATTGTGAACGGATTTGTCGCCTTGCAAACCAGGCCTATACCACAGCTTCACCAGTTGCTGGAAGCGCTCAAAGATATGAACCGGCGGTCAGAAAGGAATTTGGAGAGTTAGGCATCAAACTCCGTGCAGCACAACCCAAAACAGGACAGGTTCGTTTGAGAGGAGGTGTCTGTACCGGCTTTGACTGGTCAACAGAACTTTCAGGCCCCGCTTTGCCATTGAAACACATCTATAGGCAACTGCACGATAATGATTAGGAGTTGTGTTTCCCAGAGTCCATGATAAATAGCTTTTAGTTCACTTTTTCAAAAGCCCTTGCATTTTCGGTGTGGGGGCTTTTCTATTGCCGGTTCTGCTTTCTGAATGCTCTGAATAAATAAAATTAAATGAATAATATCACTCGGAGCAGGTAAACTGTGATAGTTTCATTTGAGATGTACACGCTCACTGACGTTGTCAACTTTGTGGGCACCGATGCTCCTGAAAATCCGGATGATGACTGAGGCTTTTCAGAAAATAAGAGGAAAAGCCCCAGGAACCGGCAGTGGACCCCAAGAAGGCCATCCGGGAAAAGGCTGTGGTCTGCCTGGAATGCGGCAAGAAGTTCAAGGTCCTGTCCAAAAAGCACCTGGCCCAGCACGATCTGACTCCGGAGGAGTACAAGGAGAAGTGGGGCTTCAAGAAGAACCAGTCTTTGGTCACCAAGGAACTGGCCAGGCAGCGGAAACAGAAGATGCAGGAGATGCAGCTGTGGAAGTGGCGGAAGACTGCGTAGATGTACGGGGAAGGGGGTTGGTTGGTGTTCGGCCTGCTTACCCCTCTGCCAAGCTATACGGCTTTCTCTAATCACTCCCATTCCTCATTCCAGCACCATTCGCACCAGTCCACCAAAACCTCCTAATCAAAATTTTCATACTCTTTGGAGCTGCTTTCCATTAGGGAATTGACTTTTGGGGCTCCTTAAGGCAGGGATGAAGAAAGTTTATTAATTCAGGTTAGGATTTGGTGGGTGGGGGTTAAGTTTGGTGTGTCACCACAATTGTGGAGTTATATGGAAACATTATATTGTTTAGGTTGCATGGTATGAATAATCAACCAATTCGTCAGCACTGGGTTCCTAAAGCGTATCTTAGGGCTTTTTGCGCTCCGCCTGCCACCAAGGAACAAATATACACTTATGATCTTATAGAAGAGCGGGGTTTTAAGACAAAAATAGATAATATAGCAGTAAAACGGCATCTTTATACGATAGGCCTTGGTAATGAGGAGTCCTCATTTGTCATTGAAAGCATGTTGTCTCGCATTGAATCCGATGTGAAACCCATTTTTGAGGAGGTCAACAATAGAGAAGACTTACATATGCCTCCAGAAGCACGTAAAACACTTTCGGCTTTCCTTTCAACGATGTTTATGCGGACACGTCTGGGGCTACAGATGATACGTGCGCATCGTGAGGAAGTGCGTGCAAAATCATTACCTCCTGAAATGGATCTGCCAGAACCATTTAGAACAGATTTGCTTTCACTGGATGACAATGACGAGAGAGAGCTTTTTGCCAAATCTGTTGTTAGCGTTGGATTGAAGTTGACTGAAGTCTTCGAATCGATGTACTGGCACATTCTACGCGCTATAGATAGTCATCTAATAACATCAGAGAATCCGCTTGTCGTTTTCAACCCAACTGAAGAGAGATGGGGACTTGGAACCGACAAAACACATATTCATTTTCCTTTGTCTCCGAAATTGGTTCTAAGTATTAGCAAAGAGCCCTTAATACCAGGAAACAAAACAGTGAATTTGCCGCCTGACGGGGTTAAGGGGATTAATGGACTGACTGTGCTAGGTGCAGTACAGTATCTTTTCTCAGATAGAGACTTCAGCAGCCTTCGCGAACTGCTCGCTGATAGGCCTCAGAGTGAAAGGCGTGCGTTTGGTCCAATGCATGTTAAAGAAACCTAACCACGCGCTCACTTCGTTCGTGCCTTTGTACTTTGGCGCAAAGCGCGCCTCGGATCAAGGCACTTCACCTGACGGAGCGGACGGCAAGCCTGCGGTTTACCGTCCGCTCCGCAGGTGAGCGCCGCGATTAGCCTATAGACTTTCAAGGCCTTTACTGCAAAGCTTTTGCATCATACTTTGTGGCTTAACTCCTTGGGGAGCATACATGGCACCTCAATCTGTAGCAGATCTTGCTTCGGCGCTACCTAACAATCTGCGTTATCTTTCAGCCCTTGTCGCCAGGAAGCCTGATGAATTCACAGCAGAATGGGCAGCGACCCCTGATGAAGCATTTTCTCTGTATACTCGGACGAGTACGGTCAATCTGATACTTAGCTGGAATAATTTTTTGGCGGAGCAGGGGTGGCCATTCCCTGCATACTTAAACCACCGTGATGAGGTTGATGTTTCTAAATCTTGGCCGCTTACACGATGGAAACTTCTGCGAAGCATCATAACTGGCAAAAGAATACTCCAAACGCCGTTACTGGCATTTGCATTAAAGCCTACGCCAGCAGAGCGTGAACAGAGTACATCGAATGCAATGACTTTTCTTTTTTGGAGACACTCCAAAAGAATTTTCCAGTATTGGCGGCGTCATCATCTCCTTAAAAATAAAGAAACCATTGTCGACAGCATCAGCTGCACTTACAAAAAGCGACTTTTTGCCGCTTGCATGCCAACGGTACTGGGACTTCTCGACTTCATCCTGCGAAATTATTTCCAAACGGAACGTCTGAACGTAAGTATTCAGACATTGAGAAACGCTTTTGAAAAAGCGTGTATACTTCCAAAGCACTTGAAATCGGGTTCCGGTATATGGGACGTCAAGAATGAGCCAGAGAACACGATACTATTCCCATCACTCGAACAAGATCTGCGGCTTCCTGGTGTTTTTCTCTCGTCCTTTGTTGAGTTTGGGAGTTCTTATTATGGGTGGTACGCGACCGCTGATCCAAGTCGGCAGGCACCACTGAATCGTCACGCTATTATGCATTGTGCATCCAATTATTGGTCATTAAACAATGCAGTCAAGCTACTGAGTTTTTTTGATCTAACCCTGCGTCTTGAGCGCGTTCTTAAGATTGTAATCCACGGTCCGGCAGCTTATCCTCAGACCGCGTAGAATCCATAAAGGGCAGGTCTATACAGTTGGCAAATTGCTTTTTGAGCAGATGAAATTTTGGGATTCCGTGGACATAAGTTTTATTGTTAACCTTCCTGCTACACTCCGGCAGGTGAGCAAGCCGTTGTCGCCGGACACTTCGCGCCCGGCGACAATGCCCCGCGGATAACCTCCGCTGGATGCTCGGCGCGAAGCGCTTCACAACCAGCGGATTCAGCAGACTTGGCCTGCGGCAAACTCTGTTTGTCTCTGCCCTCGCTCCTGATCCCCGGGCGTTAGATGATTGACATTTGTCATGGAAAACAAAATTTATGGGAAAAACTGAAAAATGGAAGGACTACGAAGAAGTATCGCAATACTTGATAAGTAAATTTTCTGAAAATTTCGGACTTTCCAAAGTCGAAGGTAAACAGAAGCTTGTTGGTAAGGAAAGTGGGACTGAATGGGAAGTTGATGCAAAAGGGATTCGTGAAGAAAATGATTGCATTGTGATAATTGAAGCCAGAAGGTATACAAAAAATAGACTAAATCAAGAACAACTGGGTGCTATAGCCTATCGCATACATGATACTGGAGCACATGGTGGAATAATAGTAAGTCCATTAGGTATTCAATCAGGTGCAAAAAAGATTGCTGAATCAAATAATATTGTATCTGTCGAAATAGATGCAAACAGCACGAAGGAAAAATTCGCAATTAACTTTTTCGGAAACCTAATTATGGGAGTTCCAACCGATAAGATTAGTATTAGAGCATTTAGTCCAACAGTTTATTTTGGTTAAACAAAACTTCTCAACCTTTTTTCAAGAGACATGTATTTAAAGCGACTATATAGGCTTAATTCTCATTAACAGTTGCTTTCCTCCGAGAAATGCAGTATACTGCAATTAAAAGGAGAGCACCATGGATAAATCAATCTTCCAAACTTTATTGGCCATGATCGATGATCTGATACCTGAACAGAAAGAAGAAATCAAGAAGGCAATTGATGAAATTGATTCGTTTAAGAAAGTAGTGTCTATAATAGATAGTCGCATCTTGTCAGATCTTAAATGTAAATATTGCAAATCTACAAAAGTTAAAAAGTGGGGAATACAGTCTGGATTACAAAGATTCATGTGTATGGATTGTAATCGAACATTCAATTCGCTTACAGGTACATCATTGGCCCATCTTCGTAAAAAAGAACAATGGTTAAATATGGCAATTGCTCTCAAGGAATCTATAAGCATCAAAAATACTGCCGAAAGATGCACGGTTGCTATATCCACAGCTTTTCGGTGGCGGCATCGATTCCTTGCACCTATTCAACAAGACAGCGCAAGCAAGCTTGATGGAATTGCCGAAGCTGATGAAACTTACTTTCTTGAGTCTTTCAAAGGTCAACGAAATTTAACCAGACCATCCAGAAAACGCGGTGGAAAGGCCAAATCTCCCGGACTTTCCCGTGAACAGGTCCCCGTTCTTATAGCCCGAGACAGGGTAGGAGCCATAATTGATGCCGTGCTTACAGACCAGACAACCGCCTCTATTACGCAAGTTCTCTTCGGTAAAGTCGGGAGCGACAACATCTTGTGTATTGATGGGGGCAATGCACTATGGGGATTTGTTAATGCTCAGAAGATTGAATACAGAATCATTGCACCCAGTAAGCATGTTCATGAACAGAATCCAGTTTTTCATATTCAAAACGTCAATGCCTATCACAGCCGGCTGAAGGAATGGATTAAACGTTTTCACGGTGTAGCCACTAAGTACTTGCCCAACTATTTGGGCTGGAGGCGAATGTTTGAAAGGCCTAACACTGTTCTTTCATCCACGGCGTGGGTCCAGGCGGCAGTCGGTTAGGTTATCTTAGGTTATCAACTGGTAACGATAATTGCGCCATCACAAAAGGTTATCCGAGAGTTCGGAAGGAAGCACTCGGTGAATATACCTGATCTAAATTCCGAGTGGTGGATAACTGAATTTCTCGATGATGATCTATTTCTAAACGTAATCCCTCGTTCAGGCGATGGACCCGAAATCTTGAAGCGTGCCTTTTTTGATGAACTTCCATCATTAATCAAGGATACATAAACCTGCTCCACTCTGACCAGTGTTCCGTTGCCGCTATACACCGGCAGGTGAGCTAGCCGTTAGAAGTGATCGGAAATGGCAAAATGGTTAACTACATATGATCCTGGCAAAATTGCGGATAGGATCGATAAGGTTAAGAGTTTAGATAAGAAAGGCAAGGTTTCATTCAGAGGTTTTTAACATTATGATTTTACAGTAGTCTTAAACAGCATGGTTTTAATGGATGAAACCATCCCGCAGATAGAAAAAAACAGGATAATAAATCAAGCAACATTCAAAGCAGCGGTTAAAGGAAAGGTTGTTTCACAGAGTCTATTAGCGGAAATTAACAGACTTAAATCTGAATATCTGAAAAGACCAAAAAAAAAGTTTAAATTAGTCACCTCCATTTCAGTTGATCGTTTTTGCAAGCTTAAAACTAAAAAATTAACGTAATAAAATACATGTATCATAATTCACATGAGAAGCATGAAGATAAAACTTGTTCATCCACGAATTTACACGAATCTGCACTAATTTTTTATGGAAAAGTTGTTTTGTGACATGTCCTAAGCCCAATGCAAGCCAGAACCAAGAGGTTGATATCGGGCATTATTTGAGAGTTTTGGGACTGTTCATTGTCTGTCTCTCTTGCTGGAACAGTTACGCTTTAGCCGCAGACGTCGAAGGCCATGAAGCTGTGACCTGCAACTCCAAACACAAATATGCCCTTGAGCTCATTTACGAGCCAAGTGCTCAGACGAGTATAGACGCTCTTGGTGAAATGGCCATCTGGAGCATGGAGGTGGATGAAGTTCTCAAAGCTGTTGGATACAGGATCCTTGAGACCCATCACTATCATAACCCAACTGTATTGGACCTGCCCTGCCCTTCCTCGAAAATCGTTGAAAAGATTTTCCAGTTGCTTAAGGATAACGATCTTGCCGTGCCGCACAGCTGTCAATTCCGCAGGCACAACCCAGAGGTTGATTCCCCCATCAACCTGCTCCTCTCTATTGAGCACCAGGATTCAGGGATCATACTTTCAGGGGCAATCCCGGCCAAAAGCCTGACGGATACCTTTCTCGACCAGCCTTTGCATTATCATATGAGAATCAAAGATCCGGCTGGCAACACGTATTTCAGCAACTTTACACAACATGCTGCAAAGCCGATGAAGCGATGTTATCCCCTGGATTTTGCCCCGGAAGCAGATTCCCTTATAATCAGACTTCACGGTGAATACCCATTCATTTTTATAAGTACTTAGAATTGTTATACAATAACCTTCTCAATAAAAACTGTGCACGACCGATGCATCAAATTGATAACATACTGATATAATTGGTAAAATAATATATAAAATAACTAAAGATAAGTCTTGATTTTCCAAAGTTTTTCTGCTATCTTCTTCCCATGAGCCCAACATGCCGGAAAATCGAAAACTTTCTCGTCGGCTCCGAGTACGACCACAAAGGAAGACATATCATAACCGTCTTCTTAAACGCCATGCCCGTGACCCGTTTTGATGCCGACGAAAACGCGGAAAGAAGACAGGCTGCTATTCAGCTCGTTGAACTTGGACTCTGTACCAAAACCATTGCCGGCGAAATCTGTGGCTTCCATCGAAATACCGTCGCCGACCTTTTGAAAACAAAAGAACTTTTAGGCCTGGAGGCGGTGCTCCTCGAAAATCGGGGCAGAAAAGAACCTGTCAAATATATCAATGAGATCCAGGGACATATACGAAAGCTTCAAGAAGAACATCCGGACTGGTCGGATCAAAAAATCGCCAATCAGGCTGGGAAAGATTTGGGCATGGAGGTCTCCAGGAATGCCGTGGCCCGGATACGAATCAAGCATGAACCTCCAAAACCTAAACCGCCCGACAAACAAGAACTCCTGGATATGGCCAAGATTGCCGAGGAGACAGCAAAAGAGCACAGTCCACAGCAGCAGCTCAAACTTCCCTTTAAACTTGATCCCGAACTGAAGCAAAAGCAAGAAGAATTAGCCGAAACAAAATCCCCTGAGGCCAAGACCAAGGCTGAAGAAGAGTCATAGCCAAGCTCAAGCAGGGAGAACGGCTTCCCTTTGCCGGGGAGCTCATGCACCATCTCTTTCTCCAGGAAATCGGGTTTGAGGAACTTCTCTCCTGTTATCCGTATCAATTCGGGAGCAGGTATCAAGCTCTCGATGCCCTGGGGATGATCTTTCACAGCATCAATCTGGGCTTTCCCTCGATTGAATCCTTAAAACTGGCCAATGCTGGTGACCTGGGCATATTGATCGGTCAGCCCCGTGCACCGGAAAAGAGACCCTGCGAGGACTCCTTGGCCGTCTGGCTTCACAGGAGAAAAGTCCCCAGCTGATAGAAGATGTGGCCCGCAACCTCCTTGAAAAAGATCGAATCGACAAGGAAGTCTTTTTTATAGACGGGCACTTCCTGCCCTACTACGGCCTGCACGTCATTGCCAAAGGCTACTATACAGTCCGGCGCATGCCCTTGAAAGGCAATGAGATTTATGCGGTCACCGATTTACAGGGCAGGCCCTTGTTCTTTCTCACCGAATCCTGTGAGATCGATTTCAGGCCCATGATTGCCCGCAGCGCCGAGATGCTCATCGACCTGGGAATTGAGCGCCCATCCTGGTCTTTGACCGGGGCGGGTATGGGTTCATTTTTTCAACGAGCTGGATCAGCAGGCTGATTTCGTCACCTGGGCCAAACACCTTCCTGAAAAGGCAATGACTGAATTGCCCGGCTTTATCCCCATGTGTATTGCAGAAGAAGAAATTGAGATTGCTGAAACGTCTCGAACCATTCGAGAGACGACTCAAACCGCCAAAAACGATGGCCGGAACGAGCCAAGTTCCATGCAGGTGCGCCTGGTGGCCATCAAATTCCAAAAATCAGGCAAGTATATGGGGATATACACCAACAACACAGAGAAACCGGTCCACGAGATTGCCTATTATATGCTTCAGCGTTGGGGGAAATCCGAAAACTTCTTTAAGGAGTCCCTGGCTTGGTTCAACCTGGATTATCATCCGGGCTATGATCTCAAAGAGCTTGAAGAGCAGCCCTTGGTGGACAATCCAGACATTGCCCTGATTCGAAAAGGGATCAAAGCCCTCAAAAACGATATCAAAGAGCTGCAAAAGGAGATCGATCTCCGTAAGTATAAACTCGGCAACCGCCAGGACAAACGGATCGAAAAAAAGCTCACCAAGCTTGAGCAGGAGAAGGCGGAAAAAGAAACCGAGCTTCAGCGCTTTGAAGATAAGCTCAGTCAACTCCCGGATAAGATCTCAATCCTGGAGCTGCTCAAGGGAAGACCCATGAACCGCTGCGATCTGGAAAAGAAAAAGCTCTATGATCTCATGCAGTGTCTGGCCTTCCATTCCCGGGAACGGTTGGTGGAGATCTTTCGGGACTGCTATGATGATCCCAGGGACATCAAACAAATACTGGGGATGATCACTCGAAGATCCGGTCTTATCAAACTCATCGGCGACACCTTGGTCGTGATCATAGATGGAATCGATAACACCAAGTATCGCAAAGCAGCCGACAAGCTCTGCCACAAGCTCAATGAACAAGAGATCACTCTTGTCGGCCGCCTGAAAGTGAAGTTGTCATTTCATCTCAATAAGATACGAAATAAAATATTTGTGCCAATAGAGCGTGCATGATTCTTAATGCACAAAAAAGTCATTTACCGGGATCTCTGTATAATAGGTGATTATGAGATTACAATATCCATAGACAGTCATACTGTCTGGGATACCCAGTTCACGCTGACCAAAAGTTTGTCCATAAGGTTCCAGGTTCACGGTTCACGGTTGGAAGAGAAAGAAATTGAAAAGTTTGATTTTTTATGACAGAGGCTTATGGAAAGTGCACTTATAATAAGTGGGTCCAGCTATGAGAGATCCTGAGATTCCAGAGTATTTAGGTAAGGCCGTACTGCTCGGCGTGGGCAAGAAACTGTCTCAGGACAGAACCAGAACATTGACTCGTCAGATCCCTATTGTCCAGAAGGCAAGCCGGGGCGAATTGTTTGCCCTGTTCGATGGGATGGGGTCTAAAGGACAGGGAGGGGCGGATGCTGCTGAAGTAATGTGTGATATGGTCACCGATTTTTCCCGCCTGAAGATATCGCAAAAATTGTTTTCGGGCAGGAGGCTTATGAAGCAGCAATAGAGCTTGTCCGGTTGGCCAAAGCGAGACATGCTATGGATGACCTGACTGCAATTGTCCTTGATGTCGGCTATTTGCTTGAGTAATGTATATGATAAAGGGGGTATCGGATCTGAACAGCTCCAATGTTCTGCCCCTCAGCTTTTCCGTGGAAAAGGATGTCAGGGCCTTTTACCTTCCCGGGCCAGGCAACACAGCAGGTTGACCCAGAATAAATACGGGACGTACTATCAGGTTGAGGATGAGCAGATCGCCAAACGCAGAGATTTCATTAATGAGCCGGTTGATTAAGGTTTCAGGGGAATGAAGCATGCCCACAGTGTTAAGGCGTGGTCCATACCGTTTTTTCTTTGTGGCGCTTGATCAGGGAGAGCCTCCACATATTCATGTGCAAAGGGAAAAAATGGTTGCCAAATTCTGGCTTGATCCCATTATGCTGCAGCACATAGGTGGGTTCGGACGTAAAGAGTTAAACACAATTGCAAAGTTGGTAAACGAAAACCAACATCTTTTCATGGAGAAATGGCATGAATTCTTTGGCAGCTGAAAAACAGGGAGCAAGGGCTCAAAAGATCGTTGTCAGTGATGATTCTCTGCAAGTTGACCTAACTGATGGCCGCACAGTCATAGTTCCCTTAATGTGGTATCCGCGTTTGTGGCACGGGTCCCCGGAAGAAAGAAGCACTTATCAAATAATTGGGGGCGGTGAATACATTCATTGGCCCGATTTAGATGAGGACTTGACGGTTTCTGGTATTCTAGCCGGGCAGAGATCGGCAGAGAGTCCAGGATCATTGAAGAAATGGCTTAAAGAGCGGAGACAAGAGTAGTTTTACTTTCCTCGAAAAAGGGCTGCAACAGTGACAAGTTGCACACAGTCCCATGGTGTATGCTCCTCTGATTGTGAACAGTTCAAGGAGATCTTAATGGAGTGGTTCATCGACCAATCCTTTTTGAAGCTTCATCAACCAATGTTCAGCGATTCTCCCTCTGTTTTGCGTTGAAAGAGTAACCTTGCCACCGGGTTTAAACTGAATATCAGTTTTCATCATCCTTCCATCAATATAATCGCTCGAAAAAATGAGATTCCCTCTTTCAAACCTGAGACATTTCAAGAATTTTTCAATCCCCCATTCATCATTGCGATTATAGTGATGATGGGAGATCCCAACTGGTTGTGCATCTATATATGACATCAACCCCAAAGTGAAAAGCAGATCAAAGGCAAAAAGATCTGGTTCATCTTCAATAAATTGAAAAACGATCTGTTGCGATGTAATTTTGTCAGTGTGTGAATCAATTTCATTGTAATCATTGATGATAACATCAAAATCACTTCCAACAATGACTTCCAGCATTTTATGGCCAATATTTTTATTCTGAGTCATAAATAATTCTGGATCTTTTACTGTTAATATATGTCGCCGTGTTGTTCTTCATCCTAATGTACCCAGTGATCAAGTGATGTGCTTTCTGATATACTCAGGAGCAAAATCAGCTCCATTGCCAAGTCTATTTCACTCATTGCGCCATCATCAAATTCTACCCAAAAACCTGCTGACTTACGGCATAAAGGATACTCCATTCAATTTCTGCTGTACCGATCATCAGATATTTGGACACCAGAACGCACAACTACTCCTTATAACAACACCTTTTGAAGGGTCAAGTGAGGTCCGCCATCCCTGCAGGGTAGATTTGTGCTCATCAAAAAACACAAAAATTTTATAAAATTACCCCTAAATCCTGGACAAGCTTTCAAAAGTTTGCTACAAGGGGCTCGCCATGCACATAAAGAGCCCCTTTTCATATTTGCCAAGCATAACGCTGCAACCAGTCGAAAGAGACCAGAAAGACCGGTTCAAGTCTTTGATGGCCAAGCATCACTATCTTGGAGCCTCACCCAAAATTAGTGAAACCCTCTGGTATGTCGCCACACACTCTGATCAGTGGGTTGCTCTGCTTACATTCTCGGCTGCCGCTTTGAAGTGTGCGGCCAGGGACCAGTGGATTGGATGGGAATATCGGCATCGGTTTGACCGATTGAAGTTGCTGGCAAACAACTCTCGTTTTCTTATCCTGCCGGGCTGGAACCTGCCAAACCTGGGCTCTCGTATCCTATCACTTTGTGCAAAGCGCATCTCTTTTGATTGGCAACAACATTTCGGCCATCCACTGTTGCTCCTGGAAACCTTTGTCGATCCAAAACGTTACACAGGCACCGTTTATCGCGCCTCCAACTGGATAGAGTTGGGGCTGACCAAAGGTTTTAAAAGAATCGGCCAAGGATACAGTGCCAAACCTTCATCCCCTAAGCTCATCTTTGTCTTGCCACTTCAAGCCAACTCCAGAAAACTTTTGTCTTGTGCCATTCTCAAGCCAACCTATCAAAAAGGAGAACCAAAAATGACTATGAATGCTGAACAGATGCGCTCGCTTCCGGAATACTTCACAACTGTAATCGATCCTCGCAGGGCACACGGATGTCGTCATCGAATATCTACAGTTCTGGCCATTGCATCAGCCGCCACCCTGTGCGGAATGAAAGGCTACAAGGCCATCTATGGCTGGGCTAATAACCTGGGGCAAAAGGCCAGGCAACGATTTCGGTGTCGCAAAGAAAAAGGAAAATATGTCATCCCCAGCCAGTTCGTTATACGTGATGTTCTGGTCCGGGTGGATCCAATCGAAGTAGATCAGGCCCTGCAACGCTGGAATGAAGACCAAGGCCTGACAGACACTTGCCTGGCTTTTGATGGCAAAACAATGAAAAACGCCATTGATGAAAATGGGCGGCAAACACATATTGCCAGTGTTGTTGGCCATGAATCCAAGGCCACCTACACCCAAAAAAAGTAGGTACTCTACCTGTAGACGAAAATAGCGAAGAAACAAAGCAAACAAACGAAATCGGGATGTTTATCCCAATCCTGGACCAAATAGAAATCTCTGGAAAAACTATCACCGCCGATGCTCTTCTTACTCAGAAAAAACTGGCCGAATACATCGTGGGGCGCGGCGCAGACTACCTTTTTACCGCCAAACAAAACCAGTCCACTCTCTACGCCGATATCAAGAGATCCTTCGTAAACCGAAAAGAACCTGACTGTTGTGTCCAAGACCCACCAGCCCATGGTCGAATAGACACTCGCTCCGTCTGGGTCACTTCTGAGTTAAATAAGTACCTTAAATTTCCCCATGTTGGCCAGGCTTTTTGCATACATAAAAAAACTGTGTATCAAAAAAGCGGGAAAATTGAGGAGAACACTTTCTATGGTATAACCAGCCATAGTCCGGAGAAAGCTGATCCTGCTAGAATACTACAAATTCATCGTGGACAATGGACTATTGAAAACAGCAAACACTATATCCTTGATTGGACTTATGACGAAGATAGAACTAGGATTAGAACCGGCAATGGTCCAGCAAATACCAATCGCTTAAGAGGTTTCGCCATAGGGTTACTTAAATCCAGAGAAGTCAAAGATATCGCTCAGAAAGTGCGAGACCTGCACCAAAGAGTCAGGCTCGTCTTTGATTATCTAAAAATGACCAAAAATTCTCGAAAAACTACCACAACATAAAGGAGAACAAATTTGCCGTGGCCATCCCTGTTCTTGATTTGATAAGGTCATGACTGAGCAATGTGGCACCTTGCTCTTTTTCCGCCTGGGGCAAAAGGATGCCCAGATCCTGGATCCCGTTGTCCACTCCTTCAAAAATTACCTGATTTCGATATGACCCAGTATCTCCATACAGTCCATATAGGATGCGGCTGCAAAAATCCTTCAAGAAAGCGAGCATATGGGACAGGTCGATTGCGGCGTCTATGGCGTCTATGAACGCCGGCAAGATCTTGCTCATCAAAATGGGTAAGGGACGTTTTGGTCCGGTGGTCAACGGGCTGTTGGCCAACCAGCTGGTCAGCAAGTTCAAGCTGGCGGCCATGAAGCGTGGGGAAATGCCGGCTGATCAGCGACGGGACTTCTTTCTCTATGTGGACGAGGCCCATAATCTGCCGGTGGAAAACTTTATGGAGCTGCTGTACGAAGCCAGAAAATACAGATTGGCTGTTGAGCCTGAGGAAGCGATTTGGAATGATCTCCGTGGTCAATGCATTCTTGGCGGCGAGAAGTTCTTGCAATGGATCATACCAAAGCTTAAGGAAAAAGCCAAGATATATGAAGTTCCAAGCCAGCAGCGTTACGCGGATCGGCCGCCTCTGTCTGAACTCCTGCCGGCTTTTTTCCCCTCGAAGTCAGCCAGAAAGGAGGTCATCGTTCGTGCCTATCGAGACCATGGCTATTTCCAAACGGCCATTGCCAAAGAGGCGGGGCTGGATTATTCCACGGTGAGCAGGATCATAAGCCGAGGTTGGCCGTGTTCAAAAGACAAGACCCTGACCCCTCATCCCTGGCAACTGAATTTTGGAACGATAGATATTTTATATCTTACAGCACATGACCATGGAGGTTTTCATTCCTGCACCGAAGAGCCCGGAAGTACCATGCACTCTCTGCTCCAGAAAATTCACCGCTCGGGGAATTGGCCGACATTTGAGCACATGTCTGGAAAAAAATACCAGCAAGATTGCCAACCCTAATTCAAAAAAGAAAGGCTTTCTTCATCTCAACATATCCACGGGAATCAACGGAGATCCATATTGGCTGCATGTAGTTATTTTGAAAGAAACGGAGACAGGCACTTTTGACTTTTATGAATATGCCCTTCAGCAGGCAGGGGAATAATGCACAAGAAAAGTAGGATACTTATTGCCGGTGTATCCGGCCTGGTAGGTGGCCCCGGAGTTGACCGCCGGGTGCTCGATACCATTCTGGAATGGTCTCTGAGACCGTTATCTGTCACTTCGTCGTGGGCTTGGGTATCTGCGTGGGCCAAGGATTTCATTGTCCAACCAATTGCTCTGTTATTTCTTGATAGCCAGGGAAGACAGAGTCCATGCTCGCTAGTTTGATGTCGTGGATTATCGCCGTGGCAATGATGATTCTATCGGCCGGATCACGGTGGATATCAGAAAGATTCACCGCACGATCAGCGATTAAGCAGGTCACCGGAAGCGAATCTACGCCTGAGTTAACCAGTGCTTCCAGCAACCATTCGTCAACGGAACACGGCAACTCCAGTTTCCCACGCTTCACCAGCAACGACACTTCGAAACATGAAATAGCCGAAACAGCCAGGCAATCCGCCAGTTGCATGGCATTTACAACAGCAGGGGAAAGGCTGGAATTGCCCTTCACTATCCAATTGACCCAAACATGGGTGTCGAGCAGAATCATTTCGCGCAATTCCAATCTTCAATTGGGGCGGCAGGGGAGATGATGTCGCCAAGTATCTTCCCTTTGCCCGCAATTCGAGCGGACGGCATGCGATGCATTGATTGTGGCGCATCATCCCTCGGTTCAAGAATGGTGACGATGACTTTAGCTTTTTTCACATTGGGCGCTTCGCCCAACCATAGCATTTGGCCATCATGATAGATAGCTTCGTAACTTTGCAGCGACATACCTTAACTCCTGCGTGTAGTTTAAAAGCCATAGGGACACCCCGGCTATCAAGGTATACGGAATTTTACACTATGCTTTGATATTATTAACTTTTCGATTCAATTTCCTGAAAAAGCAGGTGGCCTTCACGAATCAAAAATTTTATACCACCCATATGTTATTTGCAACCAGAAAAAGAGTCAGGCTAGATTTGACTTTTTTTGCCGGTTCTGCTTTCTGAAAGCAGAGTCAAGGGACAGGCTAGATTTGACTTTTTGAGTTGATCAGGCAGATTGATTCAGAGGTGAGGTTCAATGAGTATCTCCAGATCATTTTGAAATACCTTGAACTGACCCGGGAAGAAGAGGAATATGCAGAGATTAAAAAGATTGCCGAAACTGAGATAAATGAGGGGGAACATTATATGGGAACCATAGCAGAGATGTTTAGAAGAGAAGGGCGGGAGGAAACAGAACAAAGATTTATTCAAGAGAAACCTCTGTGGATTGAGCATGGTAAGCTTGAAAATGCCCAAGAAACCCTGACTAGGGCTAAGTAGCTGTTGAAGCACTATCTACATCATTGGAAAAAATCCTCAGGTCAAAATGATGAATAACTAATCCTCCGGAAGGCTTTCAGCCGCCGGTGAGCTTATTAAAAAAACTTAAAAACAAACATGGCAGTCATAATATTTCCCTCCTCTTTTCGCTGTGACTGTGGCCAAGAACTGCACTTCTTCGAAAACACCATTCGTGAGATGAAAAGGATGAGCCAGAGGAAACGAATCCGGTTGGGAGAGGCTGGTCACACGGTCATCTTTTACAAAGGCGAGGTTGTCGAAATACTCTGCCCTAAATTGGGAAAGAGCCCTATATCAGGTACTGAATAAAAACCCAGAGGTTCTCAGCGCCTTGTTGAAAAAGGCATGTGACCGAAAATGCTGAGAGATCAATGAAAGCCACGTCTACGATGATATGTATCACAGACGTCGGTATTTCGTCAGACCAGCAAAGGGATAAAATGTCCTGGCCCACCCATGCGGCCGCCACCGGCCAGGCAAGGTTGAAGATCCGGTAACGGCCCTGACCGTCGCCCCTCCGCCTGCCTGGACCAGATCAACTCAAATCTGTTCCCACCCACCACCCCAGGAAGGGAGGTTATTCAACATCCCCAGCTCAAGTCCCGCTCCGGCCACCGTCCACTGTACGCGGTCGGCCTGGAGACTCAGGCTTTTGACAGCGAACAGCGGCCATGACCTTCGCTTAGGTCCAGCTGTTTCATAGGCCGTCAGGAAGAAGCTAAGGTGCAGCTCCAGCCCTCCGAGACTGACGCCGGCCTGGGTCATCAAGTTGCTGGTTGTGCAGGCCGGTGCAGACTCTCCAGCTTCCGCTGATCAACCAGACATCTCCTCCCAGCCAGCCGCCCTCAAAGTCTGTTGTTCCACGCATGCTGGTCAATTTCCCGCTCCGGCCTCCGGCACCTGTTCGCTAGTCGGCCTGGAGATTCAGGCTGGTGACGGCGAAAAGGCCCCGGAGGAATCTGCTTGAGGACGTAGAGGTTCCGAGGCTGTGCAGAAAAAGAGAACAGACGTATGCACTTGACTCCGGTATCCATACTTGAATTATCATTGGTACTGTTCATAATGTCCCGAAAATTCAGTCTTATTATTGTTTAAGGTTTTAATTGCTGCCATCGATCAAGCGCTATTAATTTTATAACTAACCGAAAACATGTGGCAGTCAAGCTACAAGATGTATTCGAGTGCTGCACGAGCAGAAAATGTATAGATTCAAGTAGATATATGCTCAACCGAAGACAAGTGCATACCCCAGAAAGAGAATAAGGTACAGCGAAAGCCGGCCCCCCTCGGACTGCTACCCGTCAGCTTCTGGTGACTTCCCGCTATGCGGCCCACGGCCCGGGACCGCAGCCGGACCCGGTCCGCGTCCCGCATCGCTACGTCCGTGGGTGTTTCAATGGCCAGCGAAGAGAGGTAAGGTGCTGGTTCACCCAGGCGGCCAGCACCGGTCGCGCAAGGTATGTATCAAGAAATTTCGCCGACCGGCGCCCCTCCACCTGACTGAACCAGGTCAACCATATCTGCTCCCGCCCACCGCCCCAGATATGACATTCCATCAGCCGAGTCGAATGTCCCGCTCCACTGTCCGCGGACTGGTCCCGCCGACGGGCCCAGACAGCGTCCAGTTCCGCTTTGGTCCCAGGTTTTTCACAGGTCGCCGCAGAGAAGAATAGATAAGGTGCAGCTCCAGCCCTGCGAGTCTGACACCGGCCTGGGTCAGTAATATTTTAGTTGAGCCAGGCCGGGTCCAGACTCTCCGGGCTTTCGCTGATCAACGAGAGTTCTTCTCCCGCCCGGCGGCCGCCCCGGAAGACAAAGGCCCTGGCCCTCCCACGTGCGGTACGTGCCTTCCGCTCCAGTGCTACGCCGAAGAGGCTCCGCTTACTTCAGCTCCAGGCACATCATGATAGTCCCGCCCGCCTCCCCAGAGGTAATCTCTCTGATACCTTGGGTAGGGGTTAATCCGGTAAGTAGGGGGTTATGCGTGAGTCCGTTGTAAGAGGAAGAAGAAAGATTAAGAGATAAGAGACGGAAAAGAGGAAGAGGCAAGAGAAAAGGGAGAAGAGGAGAAGGCAGAGGAAGACGCAGAGGAAGAAAGAAGAAAAAGGCGGATAAGGTGGCTGTCCTGGCACGGCTCTTTGCACGTCCGCCTGTCACAGGCCAGGTTGCACATAAGGCAAGGCACTGTGCCAGCCGGTCATGCAAAAGCCAGGGTGCCAGGTCAGCGTCCATCCAGATATCTATTCCCGCCCGGCCATCCCCCAGAGGAGGCCATTCCACGGCTTGGGCCACAGTCCCGCTCCACTGGCCGCAGACTCGAGCCGCTGCGGCCCTCAGACTGCGGCCAGCTCCGCTTTGGTTTCAGGCAGTTCATAGGCAGTGGAAGAAAAGAGGATGAGGATAAGGTGCAGCTCCAGCCCTCCGAGACTGACACCGGCCGGGGTCGGAATACGCTCGGTTGTGCCCGGCCGGTGCAGACTCTCCGGGCTTTCGCTGGTTAACCATACATCTTATCCCGCCCGGCCGTCCCCCAGATGAAGACCCTGACCCACCCAGGCTGTGCGTGCCTTCCGCTCCGGTGCTACGCCGCAGACGGCTCCGCATTCCTCCGCTCCATGCCCTGTTCATGCGGTATTCCCACCCACCTCCTCCAGGAAAAAACAAAATCCAAAAAGCGAAGCTTGGCGCGGAGCGCTTGCGCGCGCAGTGCGGATTTACATCCCGGATGGGCAAAGTTTTTTCCGGAATTCTGGCCACCCTGTGGAATTGAAAGAAGCCCCTGCAAAATGCAAGTAAGGTGGCTTCGCATCAGACTTTTTATGGCCAATTAAGCGAAAGGTTAGCTCCAGCGGCCGAAAATGCAAGGATACTTCGTGCTTCCCTGCGATCCAGTACGATCCTCCTTGTATTCCCGTCCGCTTCCGCTTTGAAAGCCACTCCTCAAGATTGGCCAGAAAAAGTTTTTTTTAAGCTCAACAATCCAAGGAGGTGGTTATGTTCACGGTCTCGCATCATTCCCGGGTGGCCTGCGGGTGGTCGGCATCAGCCTTTGCCCTGCGTTTTTCCCAGGTCTCCATTTCCGGGTATGTGGCCTGCGTTGGCTTCAGGTCATTTGCCCATGCCAGCCGGCGGGCCGTGTATATGGCTCCCAAACTGCCGTCAGTGTGCAAGGGCGCTCGCATGAGAAAGGTCGGCGGCATGTGGTGGGTCTCGGTCCAGGTTTTTTATCGGCTTGTAGGGCCATAAATTCTTGGACTATTTCAATCCCTTGCCATTCAGGGTCTCATTATTTGCCACTTAAGGTTTCTCTTTTTCAAGGCCATTTTTTTCCTTTGGTGTTGACTTAGTCCAAATGAATTTTTGCCAATCTCAAAAATTGTACTTGACAGGTATCAATGCATTCTATAGAGTACGTATAAAGAATCTTTCGTTCGCTATGCGTAACATAATATTAATGAGAGAGCAATGCCTGACACTCATTCTAAGTACTATCTGCAAAGCCTTGCTAAAGGTATCCAGGTTCTTAAAGTTATCTCCCAATCTTCTAAGCCGATTGGTATTACAGAAATTGCCCGAAAACTAAACACAAACAATGCCACCGTTTCTCGCATTTGTTATACTCTTTCGTATCTTGGATACATCACCAAGGATATTCAAAAAAGATGGAGATTAACTCCTAAGGTCCTTGTTTTTGGCTATGCAGCAATTAACAGCCAAGGTTGGCTGCAAACAGCACAGCATTATCTTGAAGAGCTTTCAGAAAGAACAGGTGAAACCACTAACCTTTCAGTTATGGAAGGAGGAGATATTATCTATGTCTGCAGGGTAGATACGCGACGAATTTTGCCTTACGACATTCGACTAGGTACAACCCTTCCGGTTCACTGTACATCTATGGGTAAGGTGCTGCTAGCATTTAGGCCAGAAGAGAAAATTCAGGACGTTGTTGGGGCTATCGACTTTGTAGCATTGACTCACAATACCATCACCTCTAAAGACGCCTATCTTAAGGAATTGGAAACAGTCCGAACAAAGGGATATGCCGTAAATGATGAGGAACTCAGTGTGGGCCTGCGCTCGGTGGCTGCCCCGGTTTTGGATTCTCAGGGTTGGTCCATGGCTGCCCTTAATATCGCAGTCTCTACTACCAGAATGAGTCGTGACCAATTGGAATCTGAAATGGTTCCTCTTTTGTTGAATACAGCCAAGGATATTGAATCTACGATGTCATTTCTGGATCAAAGAGAATTAAGTGCTCAATCGGCGGACAAGGAACTTTAGATATGGAAAAATTGATAATCACTGTGGCCCCAACTGGTTCCATACCCAAAAAGTCCAAGACTCCTCATGTGCCAATTACACCACAGGAAATAGCTGATTGTGCGCTTCGTTGCGAGGATGCCGGCGCCTCAATCCTACATATACATGTTCGGAACAAACAGGAGAACCCTTCCGACGATCCTGAACTTTTTGCACAAGTCATTGATAAGCTGAGCGACCGAACAAATTTAATTCTTCAGGTCTCCACTGGTGGTCGGGCTGGGGCATCTCTGGAAAGCAGGACCAAACGGCTCCAACTCAAACCGGAAATGGCTTCATTAACTACTGGCAGTGTCAATTTTCCGACCAGTGCATATGTCAATCCTCCTGATCTTGTGGAGGCTCTGGCCAAAGAAATGAAACAGTTGAATGTTAAGCCGGAAATTGAGGTTTTCGATCTATCCATGATCGACAATGCAATTCGGTTACAGTCTAAAGGACTGGCCCAGAGGCCACTTCATTTCAACTTTGTTATGGGCTTGCCGGGAGCTATGTCTTCGAAGATTGATCATCTGGTGTACTGTCGATCCTGTCTACCTGAAAACACTACCTGGACCGTAAGTGGTATCGGCTCGGCCCAGTTGCCTCTTGGTGTTCATGCTATACTCATGGGCGGACATGTGCGTGTGGGCCTAGAGGACAACATCTATTTTCGAAAAGGAGAATTGGCTACGAATGAGCAGCTAGTTCACCGAATGTCTGAAATGAGCAAGAGTTTGGGAAGAGAAGTTGCCTCAGCAGATGAAGCCAGGAATATATTACGCATTAATGAGGTGAGATGTTCATGAAACGTCCAGGACATGTATTTTACAGGAAGCTAACAGGCGATTTGCCACAAGCTATTTCCGGGAAAAACTGTTATATTTATTCAGATGATAATCGTTCTTGGCTCGATGCCTCGGGCGGTGCAGTTGTCGTGAACGTGGGTCATGGGCGATCTGAAATTGCTACTACTGTATCTGCTCAACTTCATGAAGGCTCGTATTTTCACCCCACCATGTTCACACATCCAGCTGTGGAGAAGCTTGCTGAACGGCTTTCCGGTCAAGCTCTGATGGTATTACTTGAATTTTATTTTATGCCTAGCGGAATTCAAGCAATGAAAACTGCCCTGAAATTGGCACAACAGATACATTTATCCCGGTGATCTAATCTTCGATATAAGACTATCAGCCGCTGGAAATCCTATCATGGACTAAGTATTGGGGCCTTATCCGCCACAGACAGGACTTCATTTCGTACACCTTTTGCCCCTATTTCGCCTCCGAGAATGATAGTTTTTCGATAAACCAATTACTTGACAGACAAATGAGAATGATGTCCTTAACCTCAAAGTAAAGGAGAAAGCCTCTATGAAGAGTGTCAAAAACTTATGTAAAGTGGCTTCGTTGTTTGTTGGGATGTTGGCAATTCTTTGCAGTTCGGTTTATGCCGAAGAAACCATTAAAGTCGGAGTTGTTGGTCCGCGAACAGGAGGGGCTGCAGCCACGGGTAAAGCTTTTGAGGAAGGTATTGAGCTGGCCTTGGACAAAATTAATGGTTCAGGAGGCGTTTTAGGAAAAAAGATGGAGGTGGTCTTTGAAGACACTGCTGGGGATCCAGCTAAGGCAGCTTCAGGACTGGAAAAACTAATTACGAAGGACAATATCGTCATGGCTGTGGGTGAAAGCCATTCTTCAGCGGCTCTGGCTGAGATTGATGTTGCTAATCGTTATGAAACCCCGCTCATTATTGCAGAAGCCTGGCATGACGACATCACTGCCAAAGGCTATAAGTATGTTTTCCGAGCTGGCCCTGCCAACAGCGGTGTTGTAAATGAAAACATCATTGAATTCATCAAAGACTACGGATTCAAAAAAGTTGCCATTGTTGCAGAAAATACTGATTGGGGCTTGGGAATCAAGGATTTGGCAGAAGCGGGGCTGAAGAAGGCAGACATTCCCTTCAAAACTGTGATCACTGAACGAAAAGGTCAGGATCATTATACTGAACTCACTAAGATCATGAACTTTGAGCCAGATTTGATGCTCGCCTTTGTCTATGGGTTTGGTGTGCATTACTTGATCTCTCAGGCTAACGAATTGGGGCTTTTCCCTGGCAAAGCTTTGATTCTCGAAGGTGCAGGACCTCCAAGCCTCTGGCCCGAATTTTGGCAGACTGTTGGGGATGCTGGCAATCTGGAGCTGTTTGTCTCGCGCATGCATCCTGAAGTACAGTTCACGGAAGTAACTAAGGAATATCAAGAAGCATACATTGACAAATTTGGAAAATCTCCTTCCGATTATAAATCCCGTTCCATTTATGACACTCTGCTCATAGCTGCAGATGCCATCAATAGAGCTGGCAGCAAAGACCCTGATAAACTGGTGGAAGCTTTAGAAAACACTAAGCTCATAGTTGGAAGCGGTGTAGTACAGTTCGGTACGACTCCAGGTTCTTATGCCTATCATCAATGGCAACCCCCAATGCTGATCATTCAGTGGCAGGACCGCGAACAGGTAGTGGTCTATCCCAAAAGGGTTGCTACAGGCGAACTGAAACGTTGAGTTCGGATGAACGACCGTCCGCCCGCTATAGGGTGGGCGGTCACCCATCTCCAAGAACAAGAGGAGAATCCCCGGTATGAGTGATTTCATGATGTTTTTAACCAATGGTGTCGTCATGGGGATTATTTACGCCCTTTCAGCCCTGGGGGTTTCGTTAATTGTTGGCATTATGAACGTCATTAACTTTGCCCACGGTGAGATCTATGTCCTGGCTGGATATTTCAGTGCACTTTTCTCGATTGCATTAGGAATCCCCCCTCTTTTTGCTATTCCCATGGCAGTTGCCGGGGTATTTCTTTTTGCTCTTTTGGTTGAGTGGGCATTTATCCGCCATACATATGGCAATGAGATGCAATCTCTGATCATCACCTTTGTCCTTTCTATTGTTTTACAAAATGCATACCTGCTGGCCTTCGGCCCTTACCCTATGAAACCCCCTAATTGGGTGCATGGAGCCACTAACCTCTTCGGGCTTTTTTTCTACGGAAATCAACGATTGGTTAGCATGATGGCCGCAATGGTTATAATCGGCGTATTTTTTGTCCTCTTGCATAAGACGTGGTTTGGGCGAATGGTTCGGGCTGTTAGTATGGATCGAGAGGTAGCCTCGATGATGGGCATCAATCCAATACGAGTTAATCAACTCAGTTTTGGGATTGGATGTGCCATGGCTGCCTTGGCTGGAGTAATTCTGACCCCCATATTTCCGGTAACACCTACTGTAAGTGTTGGGGTCAGCCTCACAGCTTTTGTCGTGGTGATCCTCGGTGGAATGGGCTCTTTTGTGGGATGTATCGCGGGGGGTCTAATCCTGGGAATTGTTGAAAACCTCGGGGCAGCTTATCTAGCTAGCGACTATAAGCACGTTTTTGGTTTCATCATTTTGATAACTGTTCTATCAATTAGGCCTTCAGGATTGTTCGGACAGAAACGATTGTAGTTTTGAGAGGTTGCACATGTCCATCTCAATGAAATCACAGCACGTGCTGGGGTGGGATACAAAAAGCTGGGGATTAGTTCTTGCGGCCATAGCTGCTATCGGGCTGTTACCTTTCTTATTGGATCAGTATTGGCTTCATGTGTCGATCATGATTCTTTTTTATATTATGATGGCGTCTAGCTGGAACCTTCTAGCTGGATACACTGGGCAGGTATCGCTCGCACATGCTGCATTTGCTGGTGTAGGTGCTTACACCTCAGGAATTTTGGCAGCCAAATTCGGTCTGCATCCCCTTCTTGGACTCCCCATCGGTATCCTTCTGGCAGCAATTCTTGGGTTAGGCCTAGGAGTTTTGTGTATCCGAATGGGAGGCATCTATTTGACTCTGACCACATTAGCCTTTTCAGAAATAATTCGTTTGGTCATAAACAATGAATATGAGATCACGAGAGGCACCATGGGGCTGCAGGTCCCTTTCTTATTTGGTGACTACAGCAAGGTGACGGGTTTTTATGTCATGATGGCTGCAACGATTCTTGTTCTCTTTGTTATCAGAAAAATACTGTACTCAGACTTGGGTCAGTCGTTTCGAGCAATTCAAAATGACGAGGTTGCAGCTGCTTCAGTAGGTCTGCCCGTTGTTAGAATTCGTGTTGCCGCCTTTGTTATTACTGCAGCTATGGCGGGGATGGCTGGTTCCATATATGGGCATTATCTTCTGCTTATTACCCCCCATATTAACTCACTGGACATGATGTTCCTCGTTCTGGCCATGGCAATGATTGGTGGGCTAGGAAATTATTCAGGACCTATCATTGGGGCTATCTTTTTAGAAACCCTTGCTGAACATATTCGTGTATGGGGTGAATTTCATGTTTTTATCTATGGCCTTGTAGCTCTTGCCATTGTGCGATTTGCTCCACTAGGTATAGTAGGGAGCCTCACTCAGTACATACACTCCCGAAAAATGCGTGCACCTGAAAAGGAGACCGCCTTATGAGCCAATTGACCGTTCAGGGCGTCAGCAAAAGCTTTGGTGGTGTGCATGCTTTGAGTGGCGTGAGCTTTTCAGTGGATGCTGGAGAAATCCTTGGCTTAATTGGTCCCAACGGAGCAGGAAAGACGACGCTGTTTCATGTTATTGCCGGAACGTTAGCCCCTGATAAGGGCCAGGTCATTTTCTCGGATGCAAAGATTACAGGCCTTCCAGCCCATCAAGTCTGCCGAAGGGGAATCGCCAGAACTTTTCAGAACACTCGGCCATTCAGCAATATGTCGGTGATAGAAAACGTGTTGGTGGCTCAAGTCGGGAATCGGGCCAAGATCCAGTTTGAAAATCGTACCCCTCGTGCCCGCGATATCCTGAAGTTGACCGGTCTTTCAGGAAAAGAAGATATGCTTGCCGAGCAGTTGAATTTGATTGACAAGAAGCGCGTTGAGCTTGCTCGAGCGCTTGCCACGGGGCCAAAACTAATTTTGCTTGATGAGGTCCTTGGCGGACTGAATACATCTGAGATGCCAGAAGCTTTGAATCTCATCAAAACCATTCGTGACCACCTGGAGATCACAGTGGTCTGGATTGAGCACGTTATGAGCGCTCTTATGAATCTCAGTGAGCGTGTACTTGTGCTTAACCAGGGTCAGCTCATCAGTGAAGGCGTGCCTGAAGAAGTTTGCAGAGACCCGTTAGTGGTGGAAGCTTATTTGGGGGAACAGCATGCTTAATCTCGAAGCGGTCCGTGTCTATATACATGAAAATATTGTCCTCCGAGACATATCTCTGGAGGTCAATCAAGGGGAGAGGATAGCTGTACTGGGAGCGAACGGTGCGGGAAAGACCACACTTATCCGCACCATTTTGGGGCTTGTCAGCCCAAGTAAAGGGCAGATCTTTCTTGACGATAAGAGAATTGACAATCTTGAATGCCATGAGATAGCCCACCTGGGAGTGGCCTGTGTTCCTGAAGGTCGCCGTGTTTTCCCTGATATGTCAGTTAGTGAAAATCTGCGAATAGGAGCGTTCGTTCCAAGAGCTCGACGACACATGGATCGAACCTTAGATGAAATCACCGGTCTTTTCCCTGCATTAGGCAACCGAATGACTCAAAGAGCCGGAACGCTGTCTGGCGGCGAACAGCAGATGTTATCTATTGGACGTGCTTTGATGAGCCGTCCAAAGCTCCTCCTTATTGACGAGCTTTCGCTTGGATTAGCACCTGTAGTTGTTCAAGAACTTTATAAGGGCCTTGATCGTCTTGGAGGAGATATCACCCTTCTATTGGTGGAACAGAACGTGGAGCAATCACTTAAACACAGCCACCGAGCCTATATTATGGAAACAGGAGAAATTGTTAAACATGGTCGCTCCCAGGATCTACTGAAAGACGCAAGTCTTCGTGAGGCTTATTTGGGTATGTGATGGGCCATTCTGAACGAAAAATATCTAGTTTTTTATTTAAGGAGACAAAAATGTACGGGTGGATGGGCAAGATATTGCGAGTGGAGTTGACCCACGGAGATATACACGAGGAGGAACTTAACCCTTCTGTTGCCAGGGATTTTGTTGGCGGCCGGGGGCTTGGTATCTACTACCTACTCAAGGAACTGAATCCACAGTGTGATCCACTCTCTCCTGAAAATTTGATGGTCATGGCTACAGGGCCATTGACCGGAACAGGTGCTCCTACAGGCGCAAGATACATGATTGTCACCAAATCACCCCTAACTGGCGCTATTACATGTTCAAATTCTGGAGGATTCTTTCCTACAGCTTTAAAACGATCTGGCTTTGATGCAGTTTTATTAACAGGGAGATCGCCTGAGCCAGTTTACCTTTGGATTAATAATGGCCATGCAGAGCTTCGTTCCGCCTCTCATCTTTGGGGCAAAACAACACATGAAACGGATGACTTGTTGAAGGCTGAAACGAACGAAAAAGCTAGTGTCAACTGTATCGGTCCTGCCGGAGAGCATGGTGTTATGTACGCTTCGGTCATGAATGATCGCGACAGGGCTGCAGGGCGTTCTGGAGTTGGAACAGTCATGGGTTCAAAAAACCTCAAAGCGGTAGCTGCCCATGGAGCAAAAAAAATCTTGCTGCATGATCGGAAAAAATTCAAAGTAATTTGTCGGGAGTTGAAAACACATTTCAATGAAACTTACAAAGAAAAACCTCCCCCTCTCAGGACGTATGGAACTGCCATCACAGCTGTTGCAACCAATAATTTCGGTGCATTACCAACCCGCAACTTTCAGGCGGGAACTTTTGAAGATGCAGACGATATCAATGGCGAAGCCTTAACTCGCAGATTCTTGAAGCGTCCGACGGCTTGTTTCAGCTGTCCCATTGCCTGCGGACGGGCCACCAAAGTTACTGAACCAGGTTTTGAGGGTAGTGGTGAAGGTCCAGAATATGAAACCATTTATGCTTTTGGGAGCAATTGCGGAGTAAACAATTTGGCGGCCATCACTAAAGCAAATTATCTTTGCAATGAGCTTGGCATTGACACAATTACAATGGGAGCCACGATTGCATGCTCCATGGAGTTGGCAGAGCAAGGCCTGATTCCACAATCCGACATTGGTCATAAGCTTGGCTTTGGGGATGCTGATGCGCTTATTGAACTGACTAAGCTTACTGCTTTTCGCCAAGGTTTTGGAGATATACTGGCGCAAGGCAGTTTGAAATTAGCAAAACATTATGGTCATCCTGAACTGGCCATGGTTGCTAAAGGACAGGAATTTGCCGGCTATGATCCACGAGCAGAGCAGGGCATGGGCCTGGCCTATGCAACTTCCCCAATAGGTGGCTCACACATGCGTGGCGACCCTGCTTACATCGAACTTCTGGGAGTCCCTTTTCTCATCGATCCTTTAACTTGGAAGGACAAACCACAAATCATCAAGGATTGGCAGGATTCATTCTGTATCATTGATTCTGCAGGTGTCTGCGTATTCTATTCTGTTCGCAATCTAATGACCCAAACCTTTGACATCAAACCACTTAAGATTATGGAGCTTATCAACGCTGCAACAGGCATCGGCTACAGCCTGGAAGGGCTTATCCAAGCTGGGGAACGAATTGCTAATGCGGAAAGAATTTTTCTCAACCATGCAGGCATGACAAAAGAACAAGACACACTTCCACCTAGGATGCTTTCAGAACCTCTACCCGATGGCCCTGGTAAAGGAATGGTTTGTCACCTGGAGGAAATGCTTAAAGAATATTATCACTTGCGCGGTTGGGATAGCAATGGGTTTCCTACTCGTGAGAAAGTTTCAGAATTAGAACTTGAATGGGCTATCAACTGCTAAGTTATTTTCATGGTTTTTGAAATAAAGTTATACTCCCTTTTCAAAGAGCATTCTCCAAACGGCAAAACTTCCTTTAATATAGAAGTTCCTGAAAGTACTTCAGTGGCTTCTGTCCTTGAGATGCTTAATCTTAATGAAAAGATTGATAAAATAATTTTGTTGAACGGCCGACCCGTGAAACTGGATACATTTCTAGGAAATGGGGATTTATTGGTTGTCTTACCTGTTGCTGAAGGGGGGTAGATGCCTATTTAATGTCAAGTCATTTACTTATATTATATTTGGTCTTGAGAAGTCTCTGATATGCTTTTTCACAACAGGTTTGAATTTCATACCTTTTTCCCAGTGAAAAATCGTATTGGAAAAGATTAATACGGACATGTCTGAATCCAATCCGACGGTGGAGAAATCCTGCGAACGCGATGCTCCAGTGATCTATGCGTTGAGCGAAACAACATAACGGCTCTCAGTCTTGCTCTTGCAACCTTGTTTCAAAAATGAAGACTATCATCAGCAGCCATTTCATTTACAATCATGTGCGGACGATTCGGCCTCTGGGCCAACCCCAAACAGATAGCTGACCATTTTCAGCTCCAGGAGCAGCTGCCCTTTACCCCCAGGTACAACATCGCTCCATCCCAGGAAGTTCTGGTTGTGGGCCAGACCAAGGAAGGGACCCGAAAGGCGGCCTGGCTGCGCTGGGGACTTGTGCCCCACTGGGCCAAGGACGAAAAGGTGGGTTACAAGATGATCAATGCCCGGGGGGAGACAATCTTCACCAAGCCGGCCTACAAGGCGCCGACCAAAAGGCACCGCTGCCTGATCCCGGCCAGTTGCTTCTTCGAATGGCAGCGAAGCGATAAGGGAAGCAAAAAACAGCCGTACTGTATCCGACCCAAGGATGAGGGTCTGTTCGCCTTTGCCGGGCTTTGGGAGCACTGGCAGGATGAAGAGGCGGGGAAAAAGATCGATTCTTGCACCATAATTACCACCCAGGCCAACGTGGCTGTAGCCGAACTGCACGATCGGATGCCGGTGATTATTGGGGAAGCGGATTTTGATCTGTGGCTGGATCGAAGCGTGGAGGATCCAGAACGGCTGCAGCTGCTGCTGGAATCGGTATCAAGTCAAGATTTTGAAATCTATCCAGTTGGGCTGGAGGTGAACAGTCCGGGGAATGACTCTGAAAAGGTGATCCGAGGGAAGGAAATTTGAGGCTTCGTTTCTGTTTATCGCATCTTGTGTATCCAGGTGAAGTTTTTTGCCCGGGCATGGTTACCAGTGATTGTTCATCATCTCAATCCATGCCCGGATTTTTAACTTTCGGACACTGAGGCCTGATCAGTACACAAGGGCCTTTGCGTCATTGTAAAGCCCATGTGGGCGAGGATATTCATCCAGCTCTTTATCATAGCAGTAGATCATGGCACCCCAGCCGTGTCGTGCCATTGCCTGACTAGTTGCGGGAGAAGTCTCCCCTTCAGCAGGCTCGCCTTTCGGCATACGAATCCCGTATTTCCTTTTTGTCTTTTGTTCGACGGTACGAACCAGTTTTTGTCCCAGGGCGAGACTTGCAAGAAGGTTCTCATGCACATCTTTTGTCAAAAGCTGCTGAGCTTTCTTCGTCTTGCCTTCTTCCATAAGGGCTTTGGCCCTGGCTTCTACATTATCACGCTGATCCATCAGGCCTTGCTCGAATCGTTCAATCTCTCCGGTAACCTGATGAAGGAAATCTTTAGGATGTTCCGCTGTATGATACAGCAGGCGCTTGAACGTCCGGGTGGCGTAACGTGTTGCCTCCAGGGGACCGTAATCAGGATCAATGAAGTGTGAGGAAGCGTCTTTGGTCATATACCTGTGTTGACTAAACTCCGGCGGCACAGATGAAGCGGCTATTGGAATCGGAACAAAGGGGGTTGTGATCCCGCTGGTGATTGCGGTCCACAATGTGTGCAGCTGTTTTGGCGTATCCTGCCGAATATGAGAAACCTGGCCATAGCCCGTGAAGTCCGTAGACCATCGCGGATCCCGCACATAGGCTATGAGATCCTTGACCGAAATTGGAGCCATTTCGTGCAGTTCGGTTTCCCGTTCAGGAGGGTTTCGGCCATCTGCATAAAATTGCGGGTAAAAATCTTGCTCGACATTCGCAGGAAAAGGTTTTCCATACACCTCCTGAAGATTTAGTGTACCTTCTCCATCCCACCAGCCTTTCTCGCGGGCGAAAGAGACAAGATTATCCGAGCCCATATAGCCGTCTCGCTCCTTGAAATTGGCTGGGAACTCGTGGATGTAGCCTGGGTACATCACGTGGATCTCGTCTGGTCCGAGGCGTTTTGCCGCCCAGAGGCCCTTGGCAGCGTAGTTGATCAGGATCCAGCCTTCATTTGCGTCGGCAAAAAGATGTGAATTGCCTCCATATGTTGAGAATCCGTGCTTATCAATGAGTTGGCCAACCAATGCTGCGGCTTCGCGCGATGATTTCGCCCGTTCCATCACTGCCCGGGCCAAATCGCTATAGTTGGGGCCGGTCTGTGGTGTGTTTTCTTTAGCGATTTTGACAAGATCGTCACGAGAAGGGGACCAAATATCCCGCGCCGCTACTCCATATTCATTCAGTCCGCCATTGGTCAAAGGGGGCGGGAATCCAGCGAACTCGGAGTAATTGGAGGTAATGTATTTGGCTGTTTTTTTCGTTTGCGGGATTTCCGTTAGCTTGCCGGGTATCCTTGCATTTTCGGTAACACCGATTGTCATTGTTGCACCTTCAGGGAAGGTTTGGCTCGGAACGATTTCAATCCAATGACTGGACGGCTCATGACCAAACCCTCCTACTAGAGTAGAGCCGTCTGTCGTAAGTTCGTTGCCAATGTAAATGCCCATGCTCTTCTCGTTTGGGTGGCCAATGAACTCAGGCTGCTGAGCCATTGCCGTTGTTGCGAGCATGAGAGCGGTGCTAAGCAAGGCAAATGTAAGAAGACTAAGTTTAAATCGATAAAACATTGCTTACCTCCTCTGAGCCTAAAGTGATGAAAAATAAATTATTTACCTTATACGTAGCATAATAGTTCATGTCAAAATAATTTAAATATTAACTTTGCGTTCCAGTCAGAGAAATGTAGTTCTGATAAAATGCAGGTGAGGAAGGGTAGGGATGGATATCAAAGTAAAGAAGCAGTGGGACGGAAGAAATATGGGACAGATTAGATTTGACTCTCTGCTTGGGACGCATTTGATCAAATTGGCAGGAAATGGCAAAGATACAAGCGAAGCAGATACGGCATCATCAGCTCCCTCAATCCGAAGCACAAGCAACTGACCTGGAAGCTGGACACATGTTCGAAGACTCCTTGCCCTTAGGTATTCACCAGGCTTTGCCCCTGACCATGTCCAATATCACTCCTGTGGGCATTGAAACTGTTGATCTCACCCACTGTGTGGACAGGTTCTCGGCCTCCAGCCTGCATGCAATTGTGGACTCTCCATCAATAGATGCATCTCTTAAAGATGGATATGCCGTGATGTCCAGGGATGTAGAAGGTGCCTCTTCATCCCGGCCGATTCCTCTCAAGGTCACCGGCCTGAGCGCGGCAGGCGGGGAAGAAGAGCTGGATATTGTTTCCGGAACAGCTGTCAGGGTCCTTACCGGGGGGAAGATCCCGAATAAAGCTGACGCGGTCATACCAGACGAGTTTACCCGACACAGCCAGAACCAAAGCTGGATTGAAGCCCTGAGCTCTGCTGAGCCGGGCCGGAATATCCTGCCCAAAGGGGTTGATGTCCGCGTAGGGCAATTGATTGCCCAGCCGGGGCAGGTTTTGGCCCCGGCCCTGGTCGGCTTCCTGGCCGCTGCCGGTCATAGCCGGGTGGCGGTATATCAAAAACCAAAAGTAACGATCGTGGCTACCGGGGACGAAGTAGTCATCCCCGGCCTTCCTCTACCAAAGGGCAAGCTGTACGCCAGCAACCTGGCCATCCTTGATGCCTGGTGTATACGCTATAATCTTACCAGCCGGATCCTGGTAGTCCGGGATGACCCTGAACAAATTTTCGCCGAGCTGGACCGGGCTGCGTCTGAATCGGATGCCGTTATTACCAGTGGTGGGGCCTGGACCGGGGACCGGGATATGGTGGTCGATACACTTGAACGTTTGGGTTGGGAACAGGTTTTTCACCGCATTCGAATCGGACCGGGAAAAGCTGTAGGCTTTGGACTTCTGAGGCACAAGCCCGTTTTTGTCCTCCCTGGAGGTCCTCCCTCGAACCTGACCGCCTTTCTGCAGATCACCCTGCCAGGACTGCATAAGCTGGCCGGAAGCTCTGACCCCGGCCTGCCGTCCATGGCCGTCGGTCTGGCTGAGAATGTCCACGGCCGGAGTATTGATTGGACCCAATATATATTTGGACGCATTGAACACCAAGAAACAGAGGTCCTTTTTCGTCCCTTGCGCGCAGCCAGCCGGCTGCAATCCATGGCCCATGCCCAGGCAGTCGTGGCCATACCTGAAGGTCGGACCGTGATTGAGAAGGGGCAAAGGGTCATGGCTCAATGGTTGGTCTGATATATATTGGCATTTCAACAGGATATTGAGTCACTCCCTATTTCCCGCAATAGCAATAACAGAGAACGGGGGACAGGTCGATTGTGGCGTCTCTCCAGGAATTAAGAATTTTTGACAGGATTTACAGGATCTCCTGGATTATTAATCAATCACGCGCTGCTCGTGATTTAAAAGCACTCTCTTCCATTGCCGAAAGGCGATTGGACCTTTCTTGGCGTACATCTGGCACGCCAAGAAAATATCCTTTCAATCCTGTCAATCTTGCCTGCCCCATGAAATTTCTTCCCATTTCATCGGGTTCTAAACATCTTTTGCCTTTCAACATCTTCACAATCACATAAAATCCACACGGTTCGTCGAGGAGCCAAGGCAGTTATTATTAGCGGGTCCAGGCATGAGAGATCCTGAGATTCCAGAGTATTTAGGAAAGGCCTCCTTGCCAGGCGTGGGCAAAAAACTGTCTCAGGACAGAACCAGGACATTGACCAGTCAGGCCCCTATTGTCCAGAAAGCAAACTGGGGCGAATTATTTGCCCTGTTCGATAGGATGGGGTCTAAAGGACAGGGTGGGGCGGATGCTGCTGAAGTAAGGATATTGTTTATACACGGCTAATTTGTTCTCGTCCATAACTGATTCAGATATGGGCTTTTACTTGTGAGTTTTCAGTCATTTTGAGGTAATCTAGAACTGCCCGGGTGTTTTTGTTCAGCTGTCGCATTTTTTGGGCCACACTCTGTACACCTTTGGACTTAATGAGCCCTATGGCAAAACGTCTGAGCCTGGTTATATTTTCCGGCCCAAAGCCGGTTCTTATGCGGCTGCGATCTTCGTCATAGTTCCAATCAAGAATGTAGTGGCAGCTGTTCTCGATGCACCAGTGTCCTCGGTTAACAGACAAAACGTACTTGGCGTCAGCTTGCTCCGGAACTCGGCTGGTAATGCCGTAAGCGATATCTGTAGAAACTTCCCCGGTCTTTTTCTTTACGGACCTTCGTTCGACGACAAAGGCTTGACCCACGTGAGGGAAATCAAGGTATTCATTGAGTTCTGATGTGATCCAGATCTTTCGGGTTGTGATCCGGCCATGTTCAAGACACACCGGTTCAGTGTAATCCGGCTCTTGGCGATTTTGGAAATATCGTTCGATATCCTTGAAAATCCCGGATTGATTTCCTTTGACCGTGAAATGATAATGGGCACCCCGTTGTGCCAGGTACTCAGCAAAGCTACGTTGGGTTAATAAGGCATCGGCCGAAATGTCCTTGTCTTGGATGTCGATGGCATCAAGGAGCAAAGGGGCCGTTTTGATTTCGTTGGTGCGTTTCAATTCCTCCCCGTCCTCAGCAGGGAGGTCGCCTACTTTTTTTGGGTGTAGCACTCCTTGGTCTGATGGCCCACAGCGCCCATGATATGGGCTTGTCGGCCTTTTTCATCAAACGCGTTACACATGGTCTTGCCGTCGATAGCCAGGCTTTGATCCTCTTTTCCATAGGTCTTATTCCAGTTTTGCAGGGCCCGGTCGGTAGCTACAGGATCAACACGGATCAAAACATTGCGAATGACATACTCACTGGGGACAATGTAGCGACCATTTTCTAAGCGACAGCCAAAGCGCTGTCGTGCTGTTTGACTCAGGCTTTGCGCCCAGTCAGCAATAGCACGATATCCAGTCATGCCGCACAAGACAGCCGCGGTAACAATGGCCAGGATATTGGGAAGCCGGTGACGCCGTCCGTGAGTGCGGCGGGGATCTGGAACATCGAGAAAAAACCTGGGCAAAGAGCGAGTCTGTTCAGCGGTGAGCATCATTTTCGGGCCTCCTGTCCGATAGGGTGGTTGGACATGAGCCCGGGACAACAACGTCTGTGCATTGGCCTGCAATGGCTTTAGAAAAACCATCTTTGGGAACTGAGCCTTGGCAGAGTACCCCTGCCTTGTTCTTTGATACCCCTTGGTGCCGCCTGCATAGAGCCAGTTTGCTGCCTTGTAAACCGTTCCTTGAAAGTAGCGAGAATCAACAAAGGTCTCCAGCAACAGGAGAGAGTGACCAAACATCCTCTGCCAATCATGGGGTACTCTCTTTTGGCATAGAGAGAGGATACGCGAAGCCAGATTGGGTACATGCCACTTGGGCAGAATGAGAAATCGGCTATTGTTGGTGATCAGCTTGAGTCGGGCAAACTGGAGGCGAGAACTCCACCCGATCCAGCGATCCCGAGCCGAACATTTCCAGGCCGGGGCTGAGAAGCTGACCAATGCGATCCACTGATGGTTCCAGGTGGCGACATACCAGAGAGTTTCCCCAATCTTGCCCAGAGCCCCCAAGTAATGATGGGCTTGCATCAACTCCTGGTAGCGGGGCTCTTCGGACGAGCAAACGGGTCTGACAAGAACTTCTTTGAGGTTCAACGTTGTTGCCTCCGGGATAAACTGAAAAACAGACCCGTTTGTACATTTTTTTAGGCCTTTTGTCCAGGGGTGCCAGTAACAATCTGATATTATTTACTGTATGCATGAGGACAAAGTAGCCCTGATTGTTTGTGTGCCTTCGGCAGGCCTGTGTAAGTTCGAGAAAATTTGGCGTCGAGGACATGGGTGCCTGATAAGTTACAGGCAAGGGACAGCGACAAGGTGGGCAATTTTCGGTTGTCACAACTAAGAGAGGCTCCCCCTGCGCTTGATAGCCCAGGGGGAGCAAATGATATCGTTATGAACGAAAGGAACTGAAGAGGCTATTCGTTTGGGAGGTTTTCGCTATAATTCCAGGGCATCCATTTGTGTGGAGCCGCGAGGACGTCTTTTAAGTTCTTCTGGAGTTGCGTGAGGTAATCAAAGGAATTCACTTTGTTTAGCTGACAGGTATGAATGAAGCTCATGAACAGATCGCCGATCCTGGCCCCGTGCAGGGTACGGTAAAACAAAGAATTTTTCCGGTGCTGGATGGCTTTTTTCAGAGCCCGTTCGCAAATATTATTGTCCAGGGGGGCACCTGGTTCTCTCAAGAAAAGGGTCAAGGGCTCCCAGTGGTTTTGCATGTAAACGAGGGCCTTTCCCAGTGCTGAATTGGGTTCTACTTTATTCTCCTCTAGCTGGGCCGAAGCCCAAGACTTGAGTTCGTTCATAACCGGTTCGCTTTCCTGTTGATGCCACAAAAGACGTTCTTGAGCAGACATCCCCTGCTCTTTGGCCATGTCGTCGTTTTTGTAGACAATAGCCAGCTGTTCAATAACATGCCGACACTCATCAGGGAAATTGTCCAGGATATCGACAAACTTTCGCCTGCCATGGGTCAGACAATTGGCCAAGATGGTTTGTAAGGCCTTGGGGATATTGCGGGCCAGGGCATCACACATGTGTATTGGCGGGGGGAGGTTGTGGTCTCTTTTTTTGAGAATCTCCTCCAGATTCTCCCCCGCATGCTGTCTGCCGGTGGCAAAGAGAGCAATATGGCGACCCTGAAGCACAGAGACGATTCCGGTGGTGAACATGCCTTTTCTTTCCGGCCCGGCTTCATTGTTCTCTTTGATAAGCTGTTGGATTTTCATGTTGGTGTCATCGTTATGCACGACATCACCCTGAGCCGCTTGGCGGATGAGTTCATCATACACAGGAAAGAACTGTATTCCGGTCTTGTTCGACCAGGCCCCATTGGGTTGAGGCAGGCAGAGGTATGCCCAGGCTTTCCTGGAGCTTTTCCAAGCGATGAAAAGGAAACCCGCTCCCGTACTTTAAGATGGCGATCATGCTCCGGGCAGCTTCGTCGTATTTTTCTTCTCCAATGTCTTCTGGAGTGGCTGCGGTGAAAACCTCGAGACAGCGGTTGCAGCGAAGGGTGTCCATCTCATGGATCGTGGCTGTAAGTGGAGCTGTGGCTGTAATCCGAAGGTAGGTTTTCGGTTCTTTTATGGGGTAAACTTTTCCTAGACCGCAGAGGGGACAGATATCGCCCGGCTTCAGGGATTCGTGAGGGTATGTGCATTTTGCGGCCCCGGTATAGTCGTCTTTCCCATTTCGGCCGTGTCCCTTGGGTGGTTTTTTAGGAGGCTTTGGTGAAGGATCTTGAGTATCCTTGTGGTCATTGTTTTGCTGGCCATCGTCTTTGAAGAGCTTCTTCTTTTTCTCGGTGGACACTCCGAAGATCATGTGCAGGAGCCGCTTGATGGAGGCAGCTTTATCGTCTACAGCCTGATGCAAAAGCTGGACAGTCTGGATCAAGGCTTTAATGATATCCACATCTTCCTCTTCCAGCTCGTTTTTTGATGCGCGCTGTACAAGGGCGTCGATCTTTTCCTGATCCAGGTCAATGGTCTTGAAGGGCTTATTCACGGCTGGCCTCCCGGAGATGATGCCGGAAATCCCTGGTGAGGGGATAGCCCATCACAGCTTTGAGAGAACGGTTTGCTTTGCCTGTCTGGTCGTTTTTGCCCCGGCCTGTGGTCAGTCCGAGATAGAGCCAGTTGGCCGCGAAATAACAGGTTCCTTTGAAGCGCCCTTGATCAACAAAGGTTTCCAGGTAATAGATGGGATGCTTGTAGATGCGCTCCCAGTCCCTGACAAGGATCTTGGCCATTTGGGCCAGGATATGGGAAGCCAGACAAAAGACCTGGACCCAGGGCAGGATGAGGAACCTGCTGTTGTAGGCAATGAGGGAGAGATTTTTTTCCCTGTCTTTTTGGGTCCAGCCGATGAAGTTGTCCCGGACACCGATATGTCTGGGAGCTGAAGACCAGGAAAGACAGGCGATGGGCCGGTTTTTTGCAAAGACCAGGTACTTGAGGTGCTCGCCCACAGGCTGGGTGTAGCCCAGATAATGGTGCTCTTTGAGGAGATTGGAAAACAGGCTCTCAAAAGGTGTTTTGCGCACCTGTCGAAACTCAAGAGGGATGATGTCCTGGAGTGAAGAGGTAAGTGGGGTTTGATCCACCTGAACCGAGACAGGTTCTTTGCGATTATACCCAGGCCTGGCTGATATTTTTTGAGCCGGTGGAAGGATTATGTGCCCCTGTCTGTGCAGGGCCAGCATGAGCCCCCGGCAGACCATGTCCTTGAGTTGGCCGTTTTGCTGGACCCAGTTCCATGCCATGCAGAGCTTTTTGGACAAGGCCCACCGGCTGTCTCCGGGATGCTCAGCAATAAGCTGTCTGATGAATCGGACATCCTCTTCTGTGACGTCCCTGCCCCTGTATCTGAGTACCGTTTGCATGGGAGGGAGTATAGAGGCAAACGGCTCAGAACGCAAGCCCTTAAGCTAGAATTCTGTGAGAATTTTTCTCCATTGAGGGGCAACCTGGGCATTTTAAGGGTGTTGAAAAAAGGCTTTTTTGAACAGAGAATGAACTCCCCCGGCCACCAAAATTACTTAAAATTGGCGGGTTTTAGTTGCTTAGCACCTCAATCAACTCAGCCAAAAGCGATTGAAATTGTATTTTAACCGTTAAAATCCGTATAGGTCGGTTCGTAGTTCGCTCAATCACTATGCCCGAGCATGATAGTGGTGCATGAAGTGCTCATTTAGTTATATTGTGCTTTCTGGTTTTACCCCTGTACGTTTCTATGCAGCCATTGGTAAAGGCAATTGCTGCTCATTGGTATAGGATGGCGTAACTTTACGCCTTGTGCCAGCCATCTCTACAAGTAAAGCAGCGGCATGAGCAAAAGTGCATTGGACCAGAATGCCGTGCTGGCTTCTTGCTCGTGCCTGGCTTGCTCCGTAGACATTTTTTAGCAGGTTAAAAGGTCTTTCCGAGTTCTTGCGGATATCAATGGCCTCTTGAGCTTGCTCATGGAAAATAGATATTCTCTGAAAGTGCCCGGAATCAATCTCAATATATCTCGCTTGGGGGCATGAACCGGCAAAGGGGCATTCTCCCCATTGAGCAGCACATTTGAATTCATGCAGGTTTTCATATACCCCAAGATATTGCATGGGAGTAGAGCAATATTTACTGCAAAAAACTTGCTTAAGTTCGATGTCTACATATTCAGGTATGTTCACTTTTTTGACAGGAGGGGTTATGATTGAAGCGCCAGTATCATTAAAGATCTCTGAGTCTTTATCATGATACGCTTCATCAGCAGTAACGAGCTTGATATTGAGCCCGATCGCTTTTGCCAGTGATATGATTGGATGAGCGAAGAGGCTATCGTGATGGTTTGCAGGTGCTAAGAGGGGAAGTAAGGGGTAAGAGTGCCCAGATTCTGGATTAATAGCAGTTAACGTATGCAATCTATACCCAATCACATAGTATGATTTATCTCGCTTATTTCTTCTTTTACCACAGTCACAATTAAGGTCATCGTATATTCTGATTTTTGTGCCATTAACTTCAATCTGGGCTAAATATCTTTGATTAACGGCGGTAATATCTGTTGAGTCTATCCCATAGAGAATATTATCATTTATAAATCCTGAGTTTCGAAAGATGCATATAATATATACAAGAATATTCACTAGCTGATGAAACTGTAAGCCAGATCTAAACTTAGAAAGGACTGTGTGATCAATTATCTTATTTTTGTGAAGAGGAAATCCAATAAAGCACTTATTTTCTTTTTGATGCATTCCAAAATACTCCTTTGTGCAAAACTTTCTGTATGATATTTCTGGATATTTCAGTGTCTTCAACATTTCGGCACGAAAGAGATGGTGCGGAAATAAATCTCTCATCTGAGGAGAATACCCTTCGTATGAAAGTAAAGCATCAATTATCTGATTATCAATAATTGAGTCTATGAAGGAAAGTTCATCGCAAGCAAAATGTGGATTCTCTTTGTTTCCACCTATCAATCTCAATAAATTATTAGATTTATGTTCTTCAATAAAATTATTCATCTTGTCAATTGTTAATATTTCTTCATTGTGAACTTGTTCTTCAATCCCAAATAGCTCGTGTTTTCCACAATCAATTTCCTGGTTAAAATCATACATAGCAACGACTTCGTTCAGCACTTTATTTGTTATTTCCTTCTTTTCTTTAGCTTTGAGTCTGTTCCAATGAGGGAACTCTTCTTTAAGTTTCTTTACAACTTGACGCTTAATATTTTTATGATGCATAGTCATACATTAACCTCGAAAGTTAAAATATAATATATTTCGTTGTTGTCCCTCTCAGTTCATTTTTATACATTAATGATAGATAAAGATCAAGCATATTTATCCTTAAATACATACTTTTTATCAAGTTCCTTATTTAACTGTTAAGAAAAATAATTTATGCTGTTCAGAACATCAAGGATATGCTTGTTATCTCATTGATTATATTTGACATTCGCTTATCTTTGCAACATGCTTATTTTGTGGATTGCCGTTCCAGATCAAAAGCTGCAGCTCATGGACTGCCAAAGGACAAACACCGCTCTGGCTTTTATCAGGCCACCACTGGAAGGCCCCTTTGGACAATCGCTTCTGGCATAGCCAGAAGCCCTGTCCGTCATAGGTGATGATCTTGATGGCTGTTTTCTTTTTGTTCCGAAAAACAAAGACGCAGCCTGAAAAAGGATCCGACTGTATCCTCTGCCGGCAGATTTGGGCCAGCCCGTCGATTCCTTTTCTGAAATCTACAGGATCGACAGCGACAAGGATACGGGTTTGAGGAGTGAGCTGAATCATGCCCCTTTGCTCCAGAACGTACAGAGGATGTCGAGGGGATCAGGAATACCTGGTCCTTTGAGCTGCATTTTGAGCTTTGATCCGTGCCTGTCTTCAGTCTCCAGGTGATATTCGGTGAGGGGCAGAGAAGACGTGAATTCAAACTCAATAAAGGAAGGTCCTGACTGTGAGGGAGCTTGAGCCTGTTCAGCCTGGACCCGCCTTTTGAGATGGCTGTAATTAAGGCGCAAGGTCTTGGCTATGGTGCAGATGGAGTACTTTTTCGCAAGACTGACTGCGCTGGCCCATAAGTCGTTAGGGATTGGAGATCGTTTAAGCCTGGTTTCCCGCCAGTGATCGAACTGTCGCTTGACTTCTTCAAGGCTTGGCCTGGTGGCTGGGGCTGATTGTTGGCGCATCGGTTGTCCTCCTATTGGTTTGGCAACCGATAGTACACCAGGCCCTCAAACTTTTCACGCAGGCTTGCCGAAAAGACACGATTGTTTATAGACCTGCACTTGACATTTCTCAACCCGCAGATCTACGATCTTCATAATTGGACAAAATTGCCGCGCTATCAAAGTACAGATTATATATGCA
This sequence comes from Desulfovermiculus sp., assembly GCA_034521385.1. Classification (GTDB taxonomy): domain Bacteria; phylum Desulfobacterota; class Desulfovibrionia; order Desulfovibrionales; family Desulfothermaceae; genus Desulfovermiculus. The sequence continues at coordinate 211,666 of JAXHMO010000021.1, read as the reverse complement.
ATCTGTACACAGCACATTGAGGAGGTGTGCAATGGACGAATGCAAGCAGGAAAAGGTCCAAGAACTCAAAGAAGAGCTGCAGGCCGGGCGTATCAGCCGGCGGGAGTTTGTACGCTTGATGACGGCCTTTGGACTGTCTGTATCCGCCCTTGGCTTGGCCACAGAACAAGCCGCAGCAGCTGAAGGTGAGGTCAAGGCAGGATACACGATCTTGATAAACCCCAATAAATGCACCGGCTGCTTGAGCTGCGCCGTGGCCTGTGCAGACAAGTTCATGTCCGAAGTCGATCCGGAGGGGGCCAAGCACAGCATCAACCTGGAGTACTCCCGGATTCGGCCTATGCGTTTTCAGTATGTTGATTTTGTCAATGTCTGCCAGCACTGTGAACTCGTCAAATGGGCGGAAGGCTCGGATCAGCATCCCTGTGAAACCGTCTGCCCCACTGGAGCCCTGCATACAGTGAAGAAAGGTGAGGGCAAGGAAGGCTATACCGGTCAGGGTTACATGACCGTGGATCGGGATCGGTGCCTGGGATTGGACAATTGCGGTCGCTGCCTGGAGATTTGCGAAGAGCAGTTCGGAAGCGGAATTTCCTTTGACCCCAAGGAGAAAAAGGCCCAGGTATGTACCCGCTGCGGCGGAGACCCTGCATGTGTCAAAGCCTGTCCGGAAGGGGCCTTGGAGTTTGTGCCCATCCTAGTCAACGGACGCTATTATGCTCAGAATCCGGATGACGGGGCCGAACTGCAGTATCGTAAACTGTACAACAAGGCGAGGGATCTGTAATGACCGAATATACAGGATTTACCGGCAAGATTGCCAGAGTTGATTTGACTACCGGCAAGGTGCAGACCATTGAGCCCAAAGAGGAGGTATACAGAACCTACCTCGGTGGGTGGGCCATGGGTATGTATTATATGTTTGAGCAGGGCATTGCAGAACCGGACGTGGAGGCCTTGAGCCCGGACAATATGTTTCAGATCATGGTCGGACCGGTTACCGGGGTTTCCCCAAATGCCCGAACAGCAATTGTGACCAAGAGTCCGTACAACTTTGCCTGCGTCACATTTTGCGGAGGCCAGGGCGGTTCCAACCTCAAGTTTGCTGGTTGGGACGGGATCCAGATTGTGGGCAAGGCTGACAAGCCGGTGTACTTGGCGGTGATCGATGATACAATCGAGATCCGGGATGCATCGCCCTTCTGGGGTATGGGCGCTGAAGAGGCGGAGATGGAGATCCGCAAGCAGGTTGTGGCCCCTTTGGAATACTCCAAAGGTCGGCTTACCAAGCACGATCAGACCGATAAATGGGCGGATCTCCAACCGCCTACTGATCAGGGCGTTGGGGCCAAGCGCCTGTCCAGCGCCTGGGTCATCGGACCTGGTGGCGAACAGCAGGTCTGGTATGCAAATGTGATCACTGAAGGGGCCAGGGCCCACGGCCGATATGGATCGGGGGCTGTGTTGGGCTCCAAGAACGTGAAGGGCATAGTGGTCCGGGGTACCCAGGGGCAAAAGTTTGCCAATAAGCAAAAGTTTCTCCAGTTAATGCAGAAAATACAGAAACGGGAAAAGGAAAGCAATTTCTGGCGCTCCTATGGGACAGCCGGAATCAGTGTGAAGGAGGACAATATCATCGGCGGATTCCCCATCCGCAATTGGCAGTGGGAGAGCTGGAGCGACCCGAATACGGTCAAGGCCTTGTCCGGACCCTTTGTGGACCAGACCAGCTGGGTACGCAAGCAGTCTTGCCCTGGATGCACTCTGCACTGCCTGTATACCGCCGAGGTGACCAGCAAGGATTCCCTGATGAACGGAACCATCACCGACATGCCGGACTGGGAGGCCATGGGCATGGTCGGCGGAAATCTTGGTTACCTGGAGGAAAAGGGGGAAACCCCGGCAGATTCTTATGACGGCAGCCATTTGGATCAGGTGGAAAACGCCGCTGAGACCCAGTTCACCACCAGTCTGTTCGACGATTACGGCTTGGATTTTATTGAAGGTGGGGCCTTGCTGGGTATGCTCATGGAGCTGCGGCAAAGGGATCTGATCCAGCCTCAGGATCTGGACGGCATTGATTTGGTTTGGGGAGACGTGCATGCCGTAGATACGTTGTTGAAAAAGGTGGTACAGAAAAAAGGTGTGGGCAAGATCCTGGCCCAAGGGACATGGGAAACAGCCAGGCATTTCAGCCAGAAAAAGAACGATGAATCCATCATGTATTACTCCATGACCGGGCACAGATATGCCCAGCCTGCTCACGGCACCCGAAGCAACAAGGACCGCAATGCCTTGGACTACGTGACCGTGGTCCGTCCCTGCGAGCATACCGGGGGAGGCAATGCCGGATTCATGAGCGAACCCATTGACTTTCAGGCTGCTATTCAAGGCCAGAATACGAATGCAGCCATCAACTCCATGGTTTACTGCATTTTTGCCGGAGGATTCTGGGGCGATGAAGGGAATGTGGAGTTGGTGAAGGCGATGACCGGCTGGTCCGATTTCAGCAAGAAGGACTTCTTGCAGGTCGGAGAGCGGGCCTATGCTTTGACCCGACTGTTCAACCTGTACACGCAACAGATCAAGGAGCCGCTCAAGGAATGGGATTGCCTGGAGATGTTCCCCAACCGCTGGTTTGAAGAACCTCTGCCCAACGGACCGTACAAAGGCAAGGCTGCTTTTGGCGGCGATCCCAAGGCGTTGTTCAATGAGGCACTTCCGAAATACTGGAAGAAACGGGGATGGAGTCAGGAGAAAGGCATTCCCAGCTCTGACAAGCTGAGAGAGCTCAATATATCACATCTCGCGGAGAGAGTGGCGGCATCCTTACGCTAACTCGTTCTGGAAAAGAGGATATGTACTTTCGGCCCCTGTCCAGAAATGGATAGGGGCCTTTTTCGTAACCATCCCGTAAGCTGTCACACGTTGACAATGAGAACCTGTCAGGTTGTAATCATATCATGTGATCAGCCGGACAGCTCTGGACGGCTACCCGTTTGGTGAGCAAAAGAAAAGCCTTTTGCTGACCATTATTCAGCAGCTCTCGTAATCGTGGAAAAGGGGGGCGGTGATCGACCAAAAGATCGTGGACAAGGAACGGAAGAAGAAATATAAGGTCCGGCGTGTGGACCGCTTTATGTACCGAACTCGGTATTTCTCCGACGCCGGAATCATCGGTTCCAAGGAATTTGTGGGCGAGGCCCCAGTAAAATGGAAGAGATTTTACGGGGTGAATCTTCGACCAGGTCAAGCACCTGCTGCGGTCTAAGGACGAGCGGAAGTTCACCCCTGTAGGCGGAGTGGAGGGGTTGTATTCCATGAAGCGGCTGGGTACATAAGAGAAATGCCGTTCTGACTCTGTTCTTCGATGCTCATATGTTTTCAACTTTGGGCAAAAGTTGAGATTGTGCGACATGTTATCCAATCCCTTGCCGTCATCGAGCCGTTCCTCTATAATCACGCATGAGCGATAAACTGCCCAATCCACATGACCTGTTCTTCAAGGGAGAGTCAAGGGACATTATGCTGCGAGTTGTATTATGTTCAGAGATCCCGGTAAATGACTTTTTTGTGCATTAAGAATCATGCACGCTCTATTGGCACAAATATTTTATTTCGTATCTTATTGAGATGAAATGACAACTTCACTTTCAGGCGGCCGACAAGAGTGATCTCTTGTTCATTGAGCTTGTGGCAGAGCTTGTCGGCTGCTTTGCGATACTTGGTGTTATCGATTCCATCTATGATCACGACCAAGGTGTCGCCGATGAGTTTGATAAGACCGGATCTTCGAGTGATCATCCCCAGTATTTGTTTGATGTCCCTGGGATCATCATAGCAGTCCCGAAAGATCTCCACCAACCGTTCCCGGGAATGGAAGGCCAGACACTGCATGAGATCATAGAGCTTTTTCTTTTCCAGATCGCAGCGGTTCATGGGTCTTCCCTTGAGCAGCTCCAGGATTGAGATCTTATCCGGGAGTTGACTGAGCTTATCTTCAAAGCGCTGAAGCTCGGTTTCTTTTTCCGCCTTCTCCTGCTCAAGCTTGGTGAGCTTTTTTTCGATCCGTTTGTCCTGGCGGTTGCCGAGTTTATACTTACGGAGATCGATCTCCTTTTGCAGCTCTTTGATATCGTTTTTGAGGGCTTTGATCCCTTTTCGAATCAGGGCAATGTCTGGATTGTCCACCAAGGGCTGCTCTTCAAGCTCTTTGAGATCATAGCCCGGATGATAATCCAGGTTGAACCAAGCCAGGGACTCCTTAAAGAAGTTTTCGGATTTCCCCCAACGCTGAAGCATATAATAGGCAATCTCGTGGACCGGTTTCTCTGTGTTGTTGGTGTATATCCCCATATACTTGCCTGATTTTTGGAATTTGATGGCCACCAGGCGCACCTGCATGGAACTTGGCTCGTTCCGGCCATCGTTTTTGGCGGTTTGAGTCGTCTCTCGAATGGTTCGAGACGTTTCAGCAATCTCAATTTCTTCTTCTGCAATACACATGGGGATAAAGCCGGGCAATTCAGTCATTGCCTTTTCAGGAAGGTGTTTGGCCCAGGTGACGAAATCAGCCTGCTGATCCAGCTCGTTGAAAAAATGAACCCCATACCCGCCCCGGTCAAAGACCAGGATGGGGCGCTCAATTCCCAGGTCGATGAGCATCTCGGCGCTGCGGGCAATCATGGGCCTGAAATCGATCTCACAGGATTCGGTGAGAAAGAACAAGGGCCTGCCCTGTAAATCGGTGACCGCATAAATCTCATTGCCTTTCAAGGGCATGCGCCGGACTGTATAGTAGCCTTTGGCAATGACGTGCAGGCCGTAGTAGGGCAGGAAGTGCCCGTCTATAAAAAGACTTCCTTGTCGATTCGATCTTTTTCAAGGAGGTTGCGGGCCACATCTTCTATCAGCTGGGGACTTTTCTCCTGTGAAGCCAGACGGCCAAGGAGTCCTCGCAGGGTCTCTTTTCCGGTGCACGGGGCTGACCGATCAATATGCCCAGGTCACCAGCATTGGCCAGTTTTAAGGATTCAATCGAGGGAAAGCCCAGATTGATGCTGTGAAAGATCATCCCCAGGGCATCGAGAGCTTGATACCTGCTCCCGAATTGATACGGATAACAGGAGAGAAGTTCCTCAAACCCGATTTCCTGGAGAAAGAGATGGTGCATGAGCTCCCCGGCAAAGGGAAGCCGTTCTCCCTGCTTGAGCTTGGCTATGAGCTCTTCTTCAGCCTTGGTCTTGGCCTCAGGGGATTTTGTTTCGGCTAATTCTTCTTGCTTTTGCTTCAGTTCGGGATCAAGTTTAAAGGGAAGTTTGAGCTGCTGCTGTGGACTGTGCTCTTTTGCTGTCTCCTCGGCAATCTTGGCCATATCCAGGAGTTCTTGTTTGTCGGGCGGTTTAGGTTTTGGAGGTTCATGCTTGATTCGTATCCGGGCCACGGCATTCCTGGAGACCTCCATGCCCAAATCTTTCCCAGCCTGATTGGCGATTTTTTGATCCGACCAGTCCGGATGTTCTTCTTGAAGCTTTCGTATATGTCCCTGGATCTCATTGATATATTTGACAGGTTCTTTTCTGCCCCGATTTTCGAGGAGCACCGCCTCCAGGCCTAAAAGTTCTTTTGTTTTCAAAAGGTCGGCGACGGTATTTCGATGGAAGCCACAGATTTCGCCGGCAATGGTTTTGGTACAGAGTCCAAGTTCAACGAGCTGAATAGCAGCCTGTCTTCTTTCCGCGTTTTCGTCGGCATCAAAACGGGTCACGGGCATGGCGTTTAAGAAGACGGTTATGATATGTCTTCCTTTGTGGTCGTACTCGGAGCCGACGAGAAAGTTTTCGATTTTCCGGCATGTTGGGCTCATGGGAAGAAGATAGCAGAAAAACTTTGGAAAATCAAGACTTAATTTTAGTTATTTTAAAAAATATTTTACCAATTATATCAGTATGTTATCAATTTGATGCATCGGTCGTGCACAGTTTTTATTGAGAAGGTTATTATATAACAATTCTAAGTACTTATAAAAATGAATGGGTATTCACCGTGAAGTCTGATGTTGCGAGAATTGAGCATAGGTGGACTCTGATGCCCCGCCCAGTTGAACACCCAAAGGGTACCTGGTTCAACCGGATAAATTACCCCGCCAAGGTTTTTAACCAGTACCCCGATCACCCCGTCCCAGTTGAATGTTTATCCCGTTAAACCTTCTTCTGTTTAACTTGGGACACTGCGTGCTTGCCCTTGCCGGGCAATTTTTACCCAGTTAAACATTTACCCCGTTTAATCTTCTTGAATTTAACTGGGGCGGCAAAGCCGTAGACCGGAGGTCTGCTCAACTGGGCAGGCAGGATAAACCTCTTAACCGCCCATATCCGAACCTCCTTTTATCTTCCCTTTCTTTTTGGTCATATACCTTCTCAAAGTTAATCCACATGGAGGTGGTATGACCAAAAGACGCTGCCGGTATTGCCGCCGGCTATTCCTTGTATCCTTCCGCAATCCGGATCAAGGGAAAAACAGTGCTCCCGAAACCGCCTTTTACGGACCATGGCGGCCATTTCCAAACAGATTGCAAAGATGGACGCGAAATTCGTAAAAATAATCGAAATACCTGATGGTTACGACCAACTTGGAGGTGATTGCAAAGAGAGCACTCGATAATTTTTTCCCCATGCCCTGCTAGGTCTGGCCTCATCTCTCACTTTTTTATGTTTGGAGGTGCAACATGGGCGATACTGCACCAAAGGGAGATTGCGAACATTATGAAATCAGTGGCCGGTATAGTGAGGCTTTTTCAACTTTCAGCGGTAAATATTCCCTTGACGGAATATATGATAATTCCTAACATGAAAATATGCAGTGGGAGGTAGAGTATACGGATGAATTTGGTGAATGGTGGGATTTACTTTCTGAAGAGGAGCAGATTTCTATAGATGCCTCGGTTCGGCTTTTGGAGCAAATGGGGCCGACATTGGGGCATCCGCACAGCAGCAAGATTAACGGCTCCAGACACTCTCACATGCGCGAACTCCGGACTCAGCATGAGGGAAGGCCGCTACGAACTCTATATGCGTTTGACCCCAGACGGACGGCCATTTTGCTGATAGGAGGAGACAAGACCGGAGACGATCGGTGGTATGAAACATATGTTCCTATTGCTGACCGGCTCTATGATGAACACTTGGAGGAAATAAGATATGGCTAAGAAGTTTTCCAGATTGCGGGAGCAAATGTCATCCGAGGCCAGGGAAAAGGCACAGACCAAAGCACAGGAAATGTTATCTGAACTGCCATTGCATGAAGTTAGGCAGGCACGGGGGATGACTCAAAAAGTGCTGGCTGATGTGTTACAGGTAAAGCAGCCTGCCGTTGCCAAGCTGGAAAAACGAACCGATATGTACATTTCCACCTTGCGAAGCCACATTCAGGCCATGGGTGGTGAACTAGACATCATTGCCCGTTTTCCGGATGGTTCAAATGTTAAAATCGACAACTTTTCGGAACTTGAGAACGATGTCCAAAAGGACGACAAATCGAGACGGGCAAAGACGCCAACTGCGACATGACTTATTTTTTGAAGAAATCAGCCTATCGAAAAAATCCCCTGCCAAAGCGGGGCTTTTTTGTTGGCTATTGGGAAAAAGGGAGTGTGAGAAAAGGGGAACTCAGTGGGAGGCGAGTGCAGATGAAAAGATCGAAGAGGGCGAGACGGTTGAAATAGTCAGTTATGCCGGGGATTCCCGCCAGATATATTTTGTTAGGAAAATCTCATAACCTCATAGGAGCGATGCATGAATCCAACCCTTATTTTCGCTGTTGTTTTAGCCGTCCTGATTATCCTGATTATCATCAAGACAGCAGTCATTGTGCCCCAAAAAAGCGAATACATCATTGAAAGGCTGGGCAAATACAACAAAACCCTGGGGGCCGGTTTCCATATCCTGGTTCCCTTTCTGGACCGGGTGGCGTACAAGTACTCGTTAAAAGAGGAAGTGTTTGATATCCCCAGCCAGACATGCATCACCAAGGACAACGTCACTGTGGAAGTTGACGGCCTGATCTATTTGCAGGTCATGGACAGCAAGCAGGCTGCTTATGGGATCAACGACTACCGGATGGCCTCTTCCCAGCTGGCTCAGACCACATTACGGTCCACTATCGGAAAGATCGACCTGGACAAGACCTTTGAGGAGCGGGAGTCCATCAATGGCCAGGTGGTTGATTCCATTGATCAGGCTGCCCAGGCCTGGGGAGTCAAGGTCCTGCGCTATGAAGTGAAAGATATTTTGCCCCCCGAGTCGGTGAAAAAAGCCATGGAGGCCCAGATGACCGCAGAACGGGAGAAGCGGGCGGCTATCGCCAAATCCGAGGGGGAGCGGCAGTCAACTATTAACCGATCGGAAGGCGACAGGCAGGAAGCCATCTTACGTTCTGAAGGCGAAAAGCAAAAACGGATCAACGAGGCTGAAGGCCAGGCCCAGGAGATTCTGGCCATAGCCAAGGCAACCGGGGAAGGACTCAAAATTATTGCCGATCAGCTCAATGCTCCAGGAGGCCAAGCCGCAGCCAATCTGCGGGTGGCGGAACAGTACGTGTCCCAATTCGGCCGGCTGGCCAAGGAATCCAACACCCTGGTCATACCCAGTAGTGTGGGGGACGTGGCCGGCATGGTGGCCACTGCCATGAGCGCTTTGACCAAAATGAAGGCCGCCACTGGTTCACAACAGAGTTGACAGAATAAGAACAGTTCTTATTTTCAGAAAAGATCAACGGATGAAGTTGAAGTGGGACCTTTTTGTCAGGCTGTTTAAAAAAGGAGGAGATGAGCTGATGAAAATTCGAACCGGTGTTTTGACGCTATGTTTACTTGTTCTTGCTGCCTCTGTGGCTTGGGGAGGCAAAGCTGCCATGTCCGGAGACCAGGGTTTTAGCACCATGGACACCAACAACGACGGATTTGTAAGTCAGGAAGAATACCTGGCTCCTTTCAAAGAGTGGGATGCCAATGACGACGGTAAATTGAGCTTAAAGGAATGGTTGTCCAATCACGGACAACTGATGGATAAAAGTAAGGGTCAAAGCAAGATGAAGTATCCAACCATGCAGGAAGTGGATAAGAACAATGACGGTAAGGTCAGCGCTGAAGAATTTGAAGCAGTGTTTCCAAATAGTTCTGAAAGCTTTGGGATGCTTGATTTGAACCAGGATGGCATCGTTGATGGGGACGAATGGGAGGAATTTCGCAAAATTCACACCAAGGCCGGCAAGGGATATCATAAAAAGTCGAACTGATCGAAAACAGATTACTCATACAAAAAGCGGGCGGTTGCCTTTTTTTGATTCAAAAAAAGCAGTCGCCCGCTTTTTTTTGACTCGCACCTTTAATAGCAAAGCCCTACAACCGTTCACGGTCATACAGGTAGCCAGAGTGCCGGCCTCAATGGAGCGCAGGCCAAAAAGAAATATGGGACAGGTTAGATTTGATTTTTGTAATTGCTCACTCAGATGGATCTGTCCAGGCCTCAGGGTTAGATTATGTGCTGGTCAATGTGCAGGAGGACTAGTGCTTTGACATACTTCAGATGTCGCACATAGGAACCCTCCCCTAACCCCTCCCTCCCGCCTGGAAGACAGGCGGCAGGGAGGGGAATCTGAGGGGGATAACCCCTGCCGTCTGGAAGACAGGCGGCAGGGAGGGGAATTAAGAGGAGGAAATGAGGCTTGGGTTGTTGTTCCTGACCTCTTCTCTGGTTCCCCTCCCTGCTGCCGCTTTGGGCAGGAGGGAGGGGTTAGGGGAGGGTCTCTTTTCTGCTACCGCTTTGGGCAGCTTCCCAGGGAGGGGTTCGTGCCTTATGCCTGAAAGCCTGTCAGAAAAAAACAAGAAAGTTCTATGATCTCTTATTTGGGTTGCTGGCGTAGCCAGCTTTAAAGGATATGCTCCAGAAAATCGCGGGCTCTGTCGGATTGGGGGTTTTGGAAAAAATCTTCATAGGTTCCGCGTTCCACGATCTTGCCCTCGTCCATGAAGATGATCTCGTCGGCCACTTCCCGGGCGAAGCCCATCTCGTGGGTCACACAGACCATGGTCATCCCTTCTTTGGCCAGGGCGATCATGACGTCCAGGACTTCCTTGATCATCTCCGGATCCAGGGCGGAGGTTGGTTCATCAAAGAGCATGGCCTTGGGCTCCATGGCCAAAGCCCGGGCGATGGCCACCCGCTGCTGTTGTCCTCCGGAGAGATTGGCCGGGTAGTCGTTGGCTTTTTCCGGGATGCCAACCCGTTTGAGAAGCTGGTTGGCCTTTTCTTTGGCCGCTTTTTGAGACAGGTTGCGCACTTTTCTGGGAGCCAGAGTGATGTTCTCCAGAGCGGTCATATGCGGATAGAGCTCAAAACGCTGAAAGACCATACCGATTTTCTGTCTGAGCTGGTACAAGTTGGTCTTTGGATCTTGTAAAGAGGTTTTGTCCACAATGACATCGCCCTCTTGAAAAGGTTCCAAGCCGTTGATGCAGCGCAATAGCGTGCTCTTGCCCGAACCACTGGGCCCGCACAGAACAATGGTTTGGCCTTTTTTAACCGTCTCACTGATATTGGACAACACTTTGAAGTCACCGAACCACTTGACCAGATTTTGAATATCAATCATCACGTCGCTCATAATACGTTCGCCTTCCGGTATTTGGTTTCAAAGTGCAGGCTGATTCGGGAGCCGATAAAGCATATAACCAGAAATACAATGGCTACAAAACTGTAGATCTCAATGGATCTGTATTCCAGGTTGTTGACCACGTTGGCTCTGGTCACGAACTCATGCAGGCCGATGACAAAGGCCAGGCTGGTATCCTGAAAAGTAATAATGGACTGAGTGATCAGGCTGGGCAGCATACGGCGAAAGGCAATGGGAATGGTCACATATCTGGCTACCTGCCAGTAGGTGAGTCCGGTGGCGTAGGCCGAACCGACCATGTCTTTGCTGATGGATTGATACCCGGCCCGGAAAATCTCTCCAAAATAAGTTGCTTCAAAAATAATAAAGGCAATGACTGAGGAAATGAATGGATCAAGGCTGCGGCCGACAATAATGGGTAAAATAAAGTAAACCCAAAAAATAATGATGATTAATGGGATATTGCGCAGAAAATTGACATAGGCGCTGACCGGATAATAAACCCAGTTTTTATCCGATATACGGCCCAATCCCACCAGCATCCCGAAAAAAATACCCCCGGCCAGGGCCAGAGAGGCCAGCTTGAAGGTAACCATCAGGCCTCCCAGGAGAAAGGGGAGGTATTCAATGAGCACGTGATAGTCGAAGAACATAAAATTTTATCCCTTCCGCCCGGTCATGCCCGGGATTCTGAGCCGATTTTCCACCAGGTCCATGAACTTGACCACCACCATGCCGATGAAGAAGTAGATGAACATGGCCGCGGTAGTGGCTTCAAAGCCGTGAAAGGTTTCGGCATCGATTTGATAGGTCATAAAGGTGGTCTCAGCCACACTGATGACCATGGCGATGGAGGAATTCTTGAAAATGGTCAGAAACTCTGTGGTGATCGGGGGAATGATTAAGCGGAGGCAATAGGGAATAATCACATAACGGTACATTTGGATCTGGGTCATGCCTGTGGACATGGCTGCCTGGTACTGATCGCGGCTGATGGAGGCGTACCCGGCCCGGACGTGTTCGGCCACCCGGGAAGCGGTGTACAGGCCGAGGCCGACAATGGCTACATACAGGTTAAATTGGGGGATCTTGTTGATAATCGGAGTCAATGTGCTGCCAAAAAGCATAGGAAAGGCGTAGTACCAGAAGAACAGCTGGACCAGAAAGGGTATGTTGCGAAAGACTTCGGTGTACAGGCTGGCCAGGAACCGGAGGATACGTATATTGGTCACTCGCATGGTCCCAATGAGTACGCCGAGGAGAAAGGCGATGACCCAGGCACAGGCCCCAATGAGCAGGGTGTAGCCAACTCCCTTGACGATCCACATGCCGTAAGGATCGCTCCACAGGATGGACCAATTGAAGTTGTAATCAAAGGCCATTGCTTATCTCGTCTGGTTTTGGTTCATTTGTGGTTTTGTTCGAGTCCCACTATGAAGGGACTTTCGGCGTAAGCTAAGCTTATGCAAGGACTCGGATCCATTACAAAGAGGCCAGGCCCTCGGAGAGGACCGGCCTACCGGAAAGACTCCGAGCCAGGTTTCAACCGGGTAAGCCGCCCTTCTCCGAAGGGCAGGCTATTTCAAAGAGGCCAGGCCCTCGGAGAGGACCGGCCTACCGGAAAGACCCCCCGAGCCAGGTTTCAACCGGGTAGGCCGCCCTTCTCCGAAGGGCAGGCCCGGCCTACTATTTCTCCCACCAACCTTCCTCGATGGGATAGACGCTCATCTTCAGATAGGTCTTGTAATCTTCACTCATGGTCATGGGCAGTTCCCCGTCCGGTCCCATCCATTTGTCGTAGAGCTCGTAGAATTTGCCAGTCTTGATGCTCCAGACAATGGTGTTGTTCACAAAATCCCGGAATTGGGAATCGTTTTGGCGGACGATGAAGGCATAGGGCTCGTAGGCAATGGATAGACTCACGGTTTTCCAGTTATCCGGGTTTTTGGATTTCAAGCGGATACCTTCCAACAGGCTCCTGTCTGTGCTGTAGGCGTCTATTTTTCCAGTTCTCAAGGCCAGCATCCCAGCGGGGTGGTCATTGGTGACATGGATGTCGGCGGGCTCTAGTTCTCCCTGATCGACAAGATTTCGAATGGCCCTGATGTTGGTGGTTCCCCGGGCTGCACCAATAACCTGGTCATTGAGATCCTTCAGAGAATTGACCTCCATATCCTCGGCCACCAGGAATGTGGTGTCGGAGAAGAAGAAAGGGATGCTGAAATCGACCACTTTATCCCGGGCCGCTGTCCAGGTAGGTGATCCGCAGACAATGTCCACGGTCCCAGTAGAAGTCATGGGAATTCGGGTCTTGGGGGAGACTGTGTAGGGTCTAACTGTGATTTCTTTTTCAAAGTGTTTGCTTAAGTATTCGGCCATCAGAGAAGCCATGTCTACCGAAAATCCGACCTGCTTTCCGGCTTTGGGGTCCATGTAGGAAAAAGGAACAGCCCCTTCCCGCAGGCCCACACGCAGTTTTCCGGTTTTTTCAATTCGCTTCATGGTGTCGCTGACTTGGGACTCTTTGTCCTCCGCCAGGGCCGGTGCAGCCAGCCAAGCAAACAGGGCCAAAACCAGAACCATGCTGCTGATTATCCTTTTCATAAAGACCTCCTTCAAGATTAGGGTTGAAAAAAAATGGATCCAGCAAACAATTTACTATGGAGATGCGTGACTCAATGTTCTTGTGAGACCGGAGCCTTGTGGCTACCTTGGCCTCCGGCTTGTTGAACTATGGCCTCAGCCAGGAGCTGGGCTGCATCCCAGCAGGGGATCGATGACTTAATCTCCTCGGCCAGGATGGACAATTCGGTGCAGGCGATGAGAATGGTCTCTGCGCCTTTGGCGGTCAGGTTGTCGGCGGCCTGTTGCAGGGAGTCGTTTTCCAGCTGACCGTAAAAACCGGTCTTGACGGTCCGGATGGCCTGCATGAGCCTGTCTTGGTGGCCATTATCCGGATGCCGCACAGAGACACTCCTGGCCGCGAACTCTTGGGTATAAAGCCCGAGGTCTAGCACCGCACTGGAGGCCAAAATGCCCACTGTCTCAATCCTGGGCCTGTCTTTGAGCACGGCAGCTCCAGATAAGGATATCATGTTCAATAGAGGGACATCAACGACATCTTGAATCCGGGCGTGATAAAAATGTGCCGTGTTGCAGGGCATGGCCAGAAGGTCCACCCCCCAGGCCTCCAGCTTGCGGGCCATCTCCTGCAGACAGGACAGGGGGTCCTCCCCGGTCTTGTCGATCAAGGCCTTGATGCGGGAAGGGACGTGGGGGTTATTGTCCACCACCAGGTGGATGTGATCGCAGTCGTCGGTGGCCGGGGTGGCCCGGATCACCCGGCTCATCAAATCCACTGTAGCCTCCGGTCCCATGCCCCCTAATATGCCTACAGTCTTTGGGTCCATGGTTAATTAGCCACATCTTCCAGGCCGAGTACGGCCGGCTGATAGGCATACAGACCGGGTGAACCTCCGGTATGCAGGAACAGAACATTTTCTCCCTTCTTGAAATACCCCTTACGGCAAAGGTCAATGAGTCCGGCCATGGTCTTGCCGGTGTACACCGGATCCAAAAGAATAGCCTCGGTCTGAGCCAGCATGTTCACCGCTTGGACCATCTTTTTGTTGGGAACTGAATACTTGGGTCGCCAGTAATCGCCGAAAGTGAGCACGGCCTCTCGGGGTATGGCCGGTTTGACCCCCACTCGCTCGGCTGTTTTCTGGGCCAGATCGAAAACCAGGGGATCCTGGTCCTGGGGGTCGCGGCTGACCCCGATGCCGATAATGGGAATATGCATGTTGCAGCCGACAAAGCCGGTGAGCAGACCGGAATGGGTGCCGCAGCTGCCTGAAGCCACCACCAGACGGTCTATGGACAGGGCCTGTTCAAAGAGCTGCTCCTGAATTTCCTGAGCGCAGGCCACGTAGCCGGTGGCTCCGATGGGGTTGGAACCCCCTCCGGGAATTATGTAGCCTTTGCGTCCTTCAGCGGCCAGCTCATCGGCTTCTTTCTCCATTGCTGCCATCAGATCCGATCCACCGGGCATGACTTCAATTTTTTCCGCCCCTAAGAGCCTGAACAAAAAGTTGTTGCCGCTGGCTTGGGGATTGTAACTGTTGGGGACCCGTTCTTCCAGGACCAGGCGGCACTTTAAGCCTTCCTTGACTGCAGCGGCCAAGGTCAAGCGGCAATGGTTGGACTGGATAGCCCCGCAGGTGATCAGGGTATCCGCGCCCTGAGCCATGGCATCGGCCACCAGAAATTCCAGCTTGCGGGTCTTGTTCCCTCCGCTGGTCAGGCCCAGGAGATCGTCTCTTTTGATATATATGTTCGGACCACCCAAGGCCTGGGTGAAATTGGGCAAAAACTCCAGGGGGGTTTTGCCCGGGGTGTATCTTCGACGGGGAAATCGAGCGAGGTCCATGCCGTCTCTCCTGTATTTGTTGGTTACAGACTGATCACGGCTTCTATTTCTATGTCCGCATTTTTAGGCAAACCGGCCACCTGGATGGCCAGCCTGGCCGGTGGCTCATGGCCAAAGTACTCTGCATACACCCGGTTTATCCGTTCAAAGTTGCCCATGTCGGTCAGGTAGAGATTTACTTTGACCGCTCGACTGAGATCAGTTCCCGCAGCTTGGGCGATGGCGGTCACATTGTTCAGACATTGCCGGGTGTGTTCTTCTATGCCCCCGGAGGCAAATTCTCCGCTTTGGGGATCAATCGGCAATTGACCGGAAATGAACAACAGCCCCCCTGCGGCCGCGGCCTGGGAATAGGGACCTATGGCTTTGGGGGCCTGGGGCGTGGTATAGATGTGCGGGGAGGGTGATGTGGGCATGGGACGATCCTCCATACTGTTGGTGATGATAAAATATGCTTCAATCGATTCATTTCGAAGTTGATGCACGGGGCGGCTTCAACCTGACCCTGGCTGTTGCGGATAAAGGAGGTCGTGGACTTCAGGGAGCGTCCGTCTTTGGTTGTGGTCTTGTAGCAGTATTTATCCGTTACTATTTATGCTGATTGGACAAGAAATGTGTGAGCTTGTCAACAAGACTTTGATCAATCTTTGAAGAAAATTTGATGAGGATAAAGCCAGCCATCTTGGACTTTGAAAAACCGTCATTGCCAGAAGTCTTCGACGAAGCAATCTCGCAAGGCCTTCAGACTTGCCGAAGGCAAGGCTGAACTGGGTCACCTGCATCCCATCTCAGCCGATATGCAGAGCCACTTCGTTTTTCCTTACGATTTGGACCAGAGGGTCGGGAGGCTTTCGATCTGTGAACAAGGCGTGAATTTCAGCCACATGTCCCAGCCTGACCATGGCGTTGCGGCCAAACTTGGTATGGTCAGTGGCCAAAAAGATCTGCCTGGAGTTGTCCATGATGGCCCGAGCGGCCCGGACCTCCCGAAAGTCGAAATCCAAAAGACAGCCTTGATCATCAATTCCGCTGATGCCGATGATCCCGAAATCGACCTTAAACTGGTTGATGAAATCAATGGTCGCCTCCCCGATAATTCCCCGGTCCCGGTTGCGTACCTGCCCGCCGGCTACGATGATCTCGAAGTCGTGTTTGGCTGAGAGGGTCATGGCCACATTCAGATTGTTGGTGATCACCCGCAGTTTGTGATGCCCCAGAAGGGCCCGGGCTACCTCTTCGGTGGTGGTTCCTATGTTAATGAACAGGGAGGCCTGATCCGGTATACACTCGGCCACTCGTCTGGCAATCCGTTTCTTCTCTGGAAGACAAAGGATTTGACGGGTGGAGTAGGCCACATTCTCCACACTGGACCGCATACCGGCTCCGCCGTGATAACGCTGCAGCAACCCATGCTCATCCATGACGTTGATGTCCCGCCTGATGGTCTGGGGGGTCAGGGCAAATTGATGGGCCAGCTCCTCAATGGACATGAATCCGTAAGTGTTCACCAGCTTGAGGATGGCCTGATGCCTTTCCTGAACTGACCCGAAGCGCTTCCCGGGCTTACTGCTCTGGGCCGGGTCATTGAGCCCTGACTGGGGTGATCCTGGGGTGGACATGTACATCCTTTGATTTTTGGGAGGTGCGGTGTCCCGTTTTCAATGCTTAAATTTGTTCCTTAAGCTTGGCTTTGGCCCAACTGTTTGTATCTTCTTGCTTATATATTTTTGGAACCGTGAATCTTAAGCCGTGAACCGTGAACCTGGAACCGTGAACCAATACGCTAGCATACCAGGCAAATATTCACAATCGAAAAAAAATCTGAATTTTTGTTCTTTATCGAAAAAAACATATTGACAAGATCCCAGTGGTATGGCATAATTGAAACATTAAAATCGAAATTTTTTTTTAGAAAATAGAGGGTTAAATCTTGATGTTTTTTGCTCCAAGGTTTCGAAATCGAAAATACAAGGCGGAAATGTGCAGACCCAGGTTCTGATCATCGGGGGTGGGGTGACCGGAACAGGCCTGGCCCGGGACCTGACTTTGCGAGGCATCTCCTGTATCCTTGCGGAGCAGCGGGACATCAACGCCGGGGCCTCCGGCGGCAACCACGGACTGTTGCACAGTGGAGCCAGGTATGTCAGCTCAGATTCGGTCTCAGCCCGGGAATGTCAGGAGGAAGCACAGATCCTCCGACGCATCGCCCCGCATTGCATCGAAGACACCGGTGGACTCTTTGTGGCCGTGGCCGGTGATGACGAATCCTATATCACGGAGTTTCCCCAGGCCTGCGCACAGGCCCATATCCCTTGTCAGCCCCTGGATCCTGGAGAGGCGTGGGAAATGGAGCCCGGTCTGTCCCAGGAACTCATCGCCGCCTTTGCAGTCAATGACGCAAGCATAGATCCTTTTCAAATCTCTTTGGACAACATCTCCCAGGCCGTCCAGGGTGGGGCCGAATACCTAAGTCATTACCGAGTGATCGAGCTGGAAAGAGCCAAGCACAAAGCGGTGACGGGTGTTCAACTCCAAAATACCCTCACCGGGGAAAAGATCCGGATTGAACCTGAAATTGTGATGAATGCCTCCGGAGCCTGGGCCGGAGAAACCCTGAAAATGGCCGGTCTCGGTCTGGACATGCTCTATTCCAAAGGCACGCTGGCCGTCACCGGGACCAGGCTGACCCGGCGGGTGATCAACCGTCTTCGACCCCCGGCGGACGGGGATATCCTGGTTCCAGGGGGTACTGTGTCCATCCTGGGAACCACGGCAGTCACCCTCCCGGACTTACAAACCGTCAGACCTACGGTTGAAGAGGTGGATACTATCGTGGAGCAGGGCCAGGCCATGTTCCCCGCCCTGGGAACCACCCGCTATGTCCGCTCCTATGCCGGAGTCAGACCATTGGTCACGTCCGAAGGATCTGGAACGGACAGATCTGTCAGCCGCGGTTACGCCTTGATCGATCATGCCCCCGAAGGTTGTCCCAATGTGATCACCGTGACCGGGGGCAAACTGACCACCTTTCGGCTTATGGCTGAAAAGGGAACCGATCTCGTGGCCCACAAGCTCAAAGTTGATTCCTCCTGTCAGACGGATCGTCAGTTTCTACCTTCCTCCAAGGCCGGCCAATGGTCGGAACCCGGCCGCTCCTCCAAAAGCTGGTTGCACAGGGCCCAACCAAACGACGTTGTGCTCTGTGAATGTGAAATGATTCCTCAAAGCCATCTTGACCAGGTCCTGAATGCCTTGGACGAGCACGAGGTGCGCTCTGAACTCAATGCCTTCCGGGTTCGTAGCAGGCTGGGCAAGGGGGCCTGCCAAGGGACCTTTTGTTCGGTCCGGTTAGCTAACTATTTGGTGGATCACAATCGTTACTCCGGTCCCCGGGGGCTGGAAGAGATCAAAGCCTTTGTTCGGAGCAGGTGGATTGGCCAGCGTCCAGTCCTCTGGAACGGTCAGTTGTCTCAGGCTGAGCTGTCCGAAGCCCTGCACTGCGGCCTTTTCGGCCTGGAGCTGGATCAGACGGAGGAATGGGATGCCCGGCCCTGAGACCCTCAAGGTCCAGACCACCGTCATCGGCAGCGGTTTGGCCGGCATGGCCGCAGCTTTGTTCGGGGTTCAAAATTCCATGCAGACTGCACTCGTCGGCGGCACCGGAGCCTCTGCCTTTTCCTCCGGTCTCCTCGATCTTTTGGGTGTACTGCCCACAGAGCCGCCCCGGATCTGCTCGGACCCCTGGGAGGCCATTGACCGCCTGGCGGATATTTGTCCCGGCCATCCCTACACCCTGATGCACCCAGAGGATATCGACCAGGCCCTGACCCGCTTTGTTGCCGAACTCGAAAATCAGGGTCTGTACTATGCCGGGGAGGACCGGAGCAATGTCCTGGCCATAGGACCTGTGGGCACTCGAAAACCCACATATCTTCTGCCCTGGAGCATGATGACCGGAGTTCGGGAGATGGCCAAGGGTTCACCCGGGATGATTGTGGATATCAACGGACTCAAAGACTTCAGCGCCAGCCTGGTAGCTTCCAACCTCAAACCAGTCTGGCCCGATTTGCGCACCGCCAATTTGACCTTTCCGGGAACCGAATCCAGGGCCGAGGTCTTTACCGCCCTGTTGGCCCAATCCCTGGAATCTCCAGAGGTCAGAGAGCAACTGATCCACAGCCTGCAGGCCCTGACTAAGGATGTCCAGGTCCTGGGTCTTCCGGCTGTCTTAGGTCTGGGCTCAGCCCAGGCCATTCATCAGGAACTGGAAAGCCGCCTCCAGGTCAAAATCTTTGAGATCCCCACCCTGCCGGCCTCGGTCCCGGCCCTGCGTCTCCATGAAGCCGTGAAACGATGCATCGAACAGTCCTCCCTGCTGCACTCCTTTGATCAATATCAGGTCACTTCGGTACATCGGGACGATCAGGGTTGGTTCCATGTCCGGGCCCAGGGCCCGATGCATACCTGTCTGCTCAAGAGCCGCACTGTCCTCCTGGCCACTGGACGCTTCCTGGGGCAGGGCCTTCAGGCGGACCGCAAAGGGATCAGAGAATCCGTGTTCGACCTTCCGGTTCATCAACCTGCACAGCGGGCCCAGTGGCACCGTGAAGACTTTTTTCATCCCCAGGGACATCCGATCAGCGGAGCCGGGTTGGAAGTTGATGAATTTTTCCGGCCCATTGATGCACAGGGGAAAACAGTGTATGCAAACCTGTACGCTGCCGGCTCCATTCTGGCTCATCAGGATTGGATGCGCATGAAATGCGGGGCCGGGGTGGCCATAGCTTCTGCATACAAGGCTATTTCATCCATTCAATGAGGTTGTTTACATGGGAATATCAGCTCAAAGTATATGCAAGTCATTTGACTCCCAGCCTGTTTTGAAAGATGTGAGCATGGATATCCAAGACGGGGCATTCGTCACCCTGCTCGGGGCCACCGGGGCCGGTAAGACAACCTTTCTGCGCATATTATGCGGCATAACCCGTCCGGATACCGGGCGGATCCTGTATGACAATACAGATGTGACCAGGGTTCCGGTCCAGAAGCGCAATGTGGCCATGGTCTATCAGGAGTTCGTCAACTACCCGTCTTTTAGCATCTACGAAAACATAGCCTCCCCCTTACGGGTGTCCAAAACCACATTGACCGCCGTTGAGATCGATCACCGAGTCCGGCAGACTGCCGAGCTTTTGGGCCTAAGTGCCGTTCTGGACCATTATCCGGAAGAGGTCAGCGGGGGGCAAAAACAGCGAACGGCCATTGCCAGAGCCCTGGCCAAGGACACCAAGTTCATCTTTCTGGACGAGCCCCTGGCCAACCTGGACTACAAGCTCCGGGAGGAGCTGCGGGGCGAACTTAAGACCATTCTGGGCCACAAGGGAGGGGTAGTGGTCTACGCCACCCCGGAGTCTGTGGATGCCCTGTCCATGTCCACTCACGTTGCCTATTTCGAATCCGGGGAACTTTTGCAGTATGGACTCCTTGAAGAGGTGTACCGCCGTCCCCAGCAGGTCGAGGTCGGGGCCTACTTCAGCTATCCAACCATGAACATTATGCAGGCCCGGACTGTCCAGGATCAAGGCCGAACCTTTCTGCAGGTCTCTGATCAGATCCGTATTGATGCCACTTCTTTTGCCCAACGCCTCCAGGAGCAGGAGTACCTGGTAGGCATCCGGGCTTACAATCTGCACACCCATACCCACAGAACGGACATGATTCCTTTTCAGACCACTATTGAACTCTCTGAGGAGCTCGGCTCGGACACTGAACTCCACCTGAGTCACGCCGGGATGCAGTTTGTGATGCTGGAGCAGGAAGTTGTTCGCTACCCTCTGGGCACCACGTTGACCATCTTTCTGGATCCCAACAGGCTGTTTATCTTTTCCGCGAAAACACGAGGTTTGGTGCTGAAAACATTTGATGAAAAATGATCTGGGGAGAAGGCCCATGGCGCAAATTCAGCTCGAAAATATCTTCCACACCTATAGTCAGCCCGGTCTTCCGGAGGAGGACAAGGAGTATGCTGTGTGGGATTTAAGCATCTGCTGGGAGGACGGGACAGCCAATGCCCTCCTGGGGCCTTCCGGATGCGGGAAGACCACTATTTTGAACATTATCTCCGGGCTGCTTCAACCCTTAAAGGGACGTGTCCGGTTTGACGGCCAGGACGTGACCAATCTTTCCCCCCGCAAACGGAAGATTGCCCAGGTTTTCCAGTTTCCTGTGGTCTACGACAGCATGAATGTGTATGACAACCTGG
This sequence comes from Desulfovermiculus sp., assembly GCA_034521385.1. Lineage (GTDB taxonomy): Bacteria > Desulfobacterota > Desulfovibrionia > Desulfovibrionales > Desulfothermaceae > Desulfovermiculus. The sequence continues at coordinate 190,304 of JAXHMO010000021.1, read as the reverse complement.
CTTTTCCCTTGCGTAACCAGGGCCAGCCGGAAGAGGTTGTGCGCAAGAAAGTGACTCAAGTAGCCGAGATCCTGGACCTGCAGGATTATCTGACCACCCCCCCAGCCAAACTCAATGCCGCGGAAAAACAAAAAATATCCCTGGGACGGGGTATTGTCCGGGAAGACACCGCTGCGGTCCTGTTGGACGAACCCCTGACCGTCATCGACCCCAAGCTGAAAGGGAACATGCGCCGTAAGCTGCGTGAAGTGCAGATGAACCTGAAAAAAACCATGATCTATGTGACCCACGACCAGCATGAAGCCCTGACCTTTGCCGACGATGTGACCATCGTCAAGGATGGGCGGCTGGTGCAGAAAGGTTCCCCTGAAGAACTGCACTCCCAGCCGGCAACTCCCTTTATCGGGTATTTCATCGGCAGTCCGGGAATGAATATCCTGGACTGTTCTGTGCAGGAGAACAGACTTCAGTTCCAGGATTTCAGCCTGCCCATCAGTTCCGAGCTTTTTTCCGCCCTGCAAATCCACGGGCCCAGGTTGCAAATGGGCATCAGGCCGGAATGCATCCGCATCGAAACCTCGGCTCAAGCCCACAGCGTCCCCTTTGAAGTCTCGGTTGTGGAAAATACCGGCGCGTATTGGATTGTAACCTATGTGCAGGGCTCAACCAGGATCAAGGCCCGGGTCCCGGAGTCTCTGGACGTTCGCGTAGGTCAGGAGCATCACCTTGCTTTTCCGGAAGACAAGATCAATTTTTTCGACCACCAGCAACGGGTGAGATAACGGCCTGTGTGCCTTGGTCAAGCAGAACAAAATGTTGAGCACACCCCAGCTCCCTGAGGTTATTGGTTATGAATAACAGAGCCTGGCTTTTTCTTATTCCCGCCCTGATCCTGTTGTCCATTAGTGCATTTATCCCCTTAATGACAGTCATCAATTACTCCCTGCACTACATTTTTGCCGGATCAGCGCCCACCTTTGTCGGTTTGGAAAACTACGTTGAAGTTCTCCAAGACCCTGCCTTCTTAAAGGCCCTTAGCCGACAGATCGCTTTCAGTTTGATGATCCTGGTGGTGGAAATCCCTTTGGGTATCTGCATCGCCTTGTCTATGCCCACAAAAGGCAAGGCTGCGGCCTTGAGCCTGGTCTTGCTGGGCATCCCCCTGCTCATTCCCTTCAATGTGGTGGGCATTATAGCCAGGGTCTTCACCCAATCCTCCATCGGGGTCATGCCGGAATTCTTGGCCCTGTTCAACTATGACTACAATGTGTCCATGCACTCCTTTGACGCGGTGATGACCATCTTTTTCCTGGATGTCTGGCATTGGACCCCGCTGGTAGCTCTCTTATGCTATGCCGGCCTGCAGGCTATTCCGGATGCCTACTACCAAGCAGCGCAGATCGACGGGGCATCCAGGTGGAAAACATTTCGTTACGTGATCTTGCCCAAACTGCGGTCGGTACTGATCATCGGAGTCTTGCTCCGGTTCATGGACTCCTTTAAAATTTATGCTGAGCCACTGCTCTTGACCGGCGGCGGGCCCGGGGATGTGACCACATTTTTGAGTCTGCACGTGGCCCGCAAGGCTGAATCCTATGAACTGGGATATGCAGGTGCCTCGTCCATTATCTATCTGTTTATCGTCATTGTCTTCAGTTATCTGTTCTTTCAGTTAATGACCAATATTGGTAAAGGAGAGGCGAAATGAAGAAAAAATCCATATTTCTCATTCTGTACTTCATTGTCCTCTTCATCCCAATTTATTGGATGATCAATACCTCACTAAAGACCGATAATGAAATCCTGAGGGGTCTGACCCTTTTTCCTCAGGATCCCACCTTGAAAAACTATGCGGAGATCTTTACTTCTTCATTGTGGAGGAGCAGCTTTCTTAACTCCATCATCTATGTGTGCCTGAATGTCGTTATCAGTCTGGTTGCGGCCATCCCAGCGGCCTATGCCTTTTCCAGATGGAAGTTCCGGGGCGATCATCACCTCTTCTTTTGGCTGCTGACCAATCGCATGGCCCCGGCCGCAGTGTTTATGGTTCCTTTCACAGAACTCTATTACACCCTGCACATCTACGATACGCATCTGGCCGTGGCCCTGGCCCATTGTCTGTTTAATATTCCCCTGGCCATCTGGATCCTGGAAGGATTCATGTCCGGCATACCTCAGGAGATTGACGAAACGGCCTTTATCGACGGATACAGCTTCCCCCGCTTCTTTGTGAAGATCTTTTTCCCTTTGATCGGCCCCGGGGTGGGAGTGGCCGCCTTTTTCTGCTTCACCTTCTCCTGGATCGAGCTTATCCTGGCCAAGGCCCTGACCGTGACCCATGCCAAGCCTGTGGTGGTCACCTTGACAGTGGGCATTGGGGCTGAAGGCGTGCGCTGGGGGCTTCTGGCCGCGGCAGGGGTGCTGACCATCGTGCCGGGGGCGATTGTGGTCTATTTCGTCCGCAACTACATGGCCAAGGGCTTTGCCCTGGGGAGGGTCTGATCATGTGGGATTGGATTGTATACAACATTTCCTGGATGTATTGGAGTCTGCCCAGCGTCTTGGTCATTGGCGGTCTCTTTACCGCCATTGCTCTTATGGCTGTCTGGGATGCCCTCAGTCCATCCCTGGTCCGCCGAGGCTTCTTTCCCATTTCCACCACCAGAGGGGACCGCTTTTTTATCGGCATTATCTCCATGATCGCTATCTTCCTTATTTGGCTTGGTTTGGCAGGACAAACGGCCTTGTGGGTTCCCTTGACCATATCCCTGGCTTGGTTTGCGGTGGAAGGTATATGGGGATGATATACGAGATTGTGTGTGTCGTTGTCCTTTAATGTGTCCATTCATCCTTTGACCACAGGAGGTTCGTATGTTCTTGAAGACCATGGGAAAAGTGTTTTGTATGCTGTGTGTTTTGGGCTTTATGTTTCCCGCATTGCTCCTGGCTGAGTCGCCCATAGACAAATGGGTCGAGGTATTTCAGCCCTCTGTTTTGAGTAAGGCGGAGCAAAAACAGGAGCTGGAGTGGTTCGCTAAAGCCGCCCAGCCGTACAAAGATGTAGAGATTAAGTCCGTAGCCGAAGGAATCAATACCCACAAATGGGAGGCCAAAGTTTTGGCCCAGGCCTTTTACGAGATTACCGGAATCAAGGTCACCCACGACATTATTGGTGAGGGGGAGGTGGTTGACCGCATCCAGCGTCAAATCCAAACCAACCGCAGATTGTATGATATTTATGTCAACGACGCCGATCTCATAGGCACCCATCTCCGACTGGACAGTGCCCTGGATCTGGGGGCCTACATGCAAGGCGAAGGCAAGGACGTAACTAATCCCATGCTTGATCTGGACGATTTTTTAAACCTGGAATTTGGACAGGATTACGACGGCAATCAGCTGCAACTCCCGGATCAACAGTTCGCCAACCTCTATTGGTTTCGCTATGACTGGTTCACTAACCCGGAATACAAGGCCGAATTCAAGGAAAAATACGGCTATGAACTGGGGGTGCCTGTCAACTGGGCGGCCTATGAAGACATTGCCGAGTTCTTTACCGGCAAAGAGATTGATGGACAGAAAGTTTATGGGCATATGGACTATGGGAAAAAATCCCCCTCCCTGGGTTGGCGTTTTACGGACGCCTGGTTGTCCATTGCCGGGGTCGGAGACAAGGGGCTGCCTAACGGTATTCCGGTGGATGAGTGGGGTATCCGGGTGGAAAACAAGATCCCGGTGGGGGCTTCAGTGGAAAGAGGCGGGGCGGCCAACGGCCCGGCAGCCGTGTATGCAACCACCAAGTACGATGAGTGGCTGAAAAAATACGCTCCTCCCTATGCAGCCTCCATGACCTGGTCTGAAGCCGGTCCAACACCGGCCAGGGGCAACATTGCTCAACGAGTCTTTCAATATATTACCTGGCTTTCTGATCCGGCTTTTAATTCACCCCAAAGCCCGGTGACCGATGCCATGGGCAAACCGGTATGGCGGGTGGCCCCCACACCACACGGCAAGTACTGGGATGAAGGGATGAAGGTCGGATACCAGGATGCCGGCAGCTGGACCATTCTCAAAAACAGTGTCCAGGATGAGCAACGAGCCGCAGCATGGCTCTGGGCCCAATTCTGTGTTTCCAAGACCGTTAGCCTGAAGAAGTTTCTGGTGGGCAGGACCCCGGTTCGCAAGTCCACAGTGCATTCCGAGTATCTGGCCGAGGAGGAAGAAAAAGGGACCTATGGAGGTATAGTCACCTTCTACAAATCACCGGTTGAACATATGTGGACGGACTCCGGTCCCAATGTTCCGCATTATCCTCTTTTGGCCGAACAGTGGTGGAAAAACATCTCCCTGGTAACCACCGGTCAGGCTACTCCTCAAGAGGCCATGGACAATCTGGCCACCCAAATGGATGATCTGATGGGCAAAATGCGTCTGCCCAAGTACTCTCCTAAACTGAATCCCAAGAAATCCAGAGAATATTGGTTGAGCCAGGAAGGAGCGCCCAAAGCAGAACGCCCGGATGAAGAACCCAAGACCATGCCCTATGACGAACTCTTGAAATCATGGAAAGAATAAGCGGATTGCCTCACAAGTGGGCGAAAGGTCTTTCGCCCACTTGTGGTTGGAACCGTGGATCAGGAAACCACTGGACGCTGAATATGGTTTTGCTCAGCATCCATCCCCCTTATCATATCGCACTTTCGATCATCCTCCAGGCCTCTGTTTTCCCATTACAGCCATTCCCATAAGGAGACGGGATTCATTTGTCAGCAATCGTCATTCCAGACACACCGGCAATAGCGAGGAGTGGATAATGACCTCTTTTTCCCGGCGCTCGTTTTTGGGTCTGAGTGCGGTGGCGGCGGCCAAACTGGCTTGGGGAGTTCCCTGGGCATGGTCCGGAAATTCCGGATCAACAGAAGCTGCAATCCAGAGGACAAAAATGGACAAGAAACAGAGTATCGGCTTGGCCCTGGGGGCCGGAGGGGCCAATGGATTGGCTCATATTTTGCTGCTGGAAGTCTTTGACGAGTTGGGATTTGTTCCCCACAAAATCGCCGGATGCAGCATTGGAGCGATAATGGGCGCCTTGTACGCCTCGGGCAAGTCAGCCCGAGAGATCAAAGCCATGGTCGATGAACTGGTTATCCGTAAGGACGATACGTGGAAGGACGTGTTCTTGCGCAAGGACCTTTTGCAGTGGGTACAGTTTTTGGATCCGGAGATCGGCCGCGGCGGGTTTATCAGTGGGGATGCATTCTTAGCTTTTTTGTATGAACACATCCAGGTAGACACATTTGAAGATTTGGCCATTCCCCTTTGCGTGGTGGCTACGGATTTTTGGGAGCGGGAGGCGGTTGTCTACGATTCCGGCCCTTTGCTGTCTGCAATCCAGGGCAGTATGGCCCTGCCCGGTTTGTTCACCCCAGTCCGCCGCGACGGCCGCATTTTGATAGACGGAGGGGCGGTCAATCCGGTGCCGTATGATACTCTGGTCCAGTCGTGTCAGGTGACTGTGGCTGTAGATGTTACCGGCCAACGCTCTCCCCAAAAGGATCTTTCCTTTTTGGATACTATTTTCAATACCTTTCAGATTATGCAGCATTCCATTGTTCGGGAAAAATATGCCGTCCATCCACCGGACATTACCATTACTCCGGATATAATCGATGTCCGGGCCCTGGATTTTCACCGCGTGGACACCATTTTTGAGCAGGCCCAGCCGGCCAAGGATAAGCTCAAGCAAAAGCTTGAGGCTCTGTTTGCATGAAGGTTCACAGTACTTGTGCAGTATTGGCTCTGCCCTCCGGAACTTCGGATACTACCTGGCAGGATGAAGAGGGCAGCCATACGGCGGAAGACGCCTAGGTAGGCTGCCCCTACCCTGAGAGCCGATGTTCTTTCACTCGATTTTGAATCTATCGTGGTTTTCTGAGGATGTTTCAGTATGATTTATCTGGCAAATTTTCGTTGACCAAAATGTTATATCTTGCGCATCTTTCGCCAGACCGTCTTTTCCAGCTCCACCAGGACAAAGAGAATGATTCCGAAGAGGACTATCCGGCCCCAGGTAGCCCAATCCAGTCCTGTGGTCTGAAAGAGGTATTGCAGGGGAGGGGCATAGGTAAACAGAAGTTGCAAGGCGACCATGGCCAGCAAGGACCAGACAACGGCCTTGCTGCCTACCAATGGAGGCCATAACCACCAAGGCTTGACCTCTGTTGGTGGGTAAAATAAATAAGATGGCCTTTTTAAAGTTGTCGTAGACCGTGCGGCCTTCTTCCACCGCACTGGCAATAGAGGCGAAATTATCGTCGGCCAGGACCATGTCTGAGGCTTCTTTGGCTGCTTCGGTCCCGCTGCTGCCCATGGCCACTCCTACATCAGCTCGTTTTAAAGCCGGGGCGTCGTTAACCCCGTCTCCGGTCATAGCCACGATGTGCTGCTTGGCCTGAATGGCCTTGACCAGCCGCAGCTTGTGTTCCGGACTGGTCCGGGCAAAGACGTCCACATGCAGGACCCGATCCTCCAGCTCTTCCTGGGACATTTTTTCCAGATCCGGGCCGGTGATTACGTCTTCCCAGTTGCCGATCCCGATTTCCCGGGCAATGGCCCTGGCGGTCAAGGCGTGGTCTCCAGTGATCATTTTGACCACGATTCCGGCAGAGGAGCACTCGTCCACTGATACGCACTGTCCGATAAGCTGGGCCGCGGACTGAATAGCTTCCTCCCTGGGCGGATCGATGATTCCAAACAGGGCCAGAAAGGTGAATCCTTCTTCTGCATCTGAATATTCCAGGTCCTGTTTGTCCCCGGTTACTTCTTTCACTGCCAAGCCCAACATACGCTGCCCCTGGGAGGCAATATCTTGAGCTTTTTCATGCCAGAAGTCCATATTCAGTTCCTTAGCTCCCTCCTGGCTGTGTTGAGTGGCACAGCGTTCCCAAATTCGTTCCGGTGCACCCTTAAGGTAAATGAAGGCCCGGCCCTGGTGGTCGTGGTGCAGGGTGGCCATGAATTTGTTCTCTGAACTGAAGGGGAGAGTGTCCCGGCGGGGATGGAGCTCGTTTTCCCGCTTTTGTTCAAGGCCGGCCTTGAGCGCGGCCACGACCAAGGCGCTTTCCGTTGGCGAGCCCTCGGGCTTCCATTCCTTTCCCTGCTGATGGATAGTGGCTTCGTTGCAGAGCAAAGCACCGCGAAGGATGGGCAGGAGATTGAAGTCTTCATGCAGGGGATCTATGTCCCGGTCCGAGAGCTGGAAGCTGCCCATCGGTTCATAACCCACCCCGGTCATATGGAACCGAGTATCCGCAGTGCTGATGGTTTGCACGGTCATCTCATTTTTGCTTAATGTTCCTGTTTTGTCTGAACAGATGATCGAGACCGAACCCAGGGTCTCCACAGCCGGAAGACGGCGGATGATGGCGTTGCGCCTGGCCATGCGCTGGACGCCTATGGCCAGGGTGATGGTCATGATGGCCGGCAGGCCCTCGGGAATAGCAGCCACGGCCAGACCCACGGCGGCCAGAAACATCTCTCCAGGGGCAAAATCCCGGACCAAAAAACCGAAGAAGAAAGTCAGGCCGGCCAGGACCAGGATGGCCGCAGTCAGCCATTGCCCGAAGACGGCGATCTGTTTGAGCAAGGGCGTCGTCAAGGTTTCGACCTCCGAGAGCATGGAACTGATTCGTCCGATCTCGGTCTGCTCTCCAGTGGAGGTGACCACCCCCCGACCCTGGCCGAAGGCCACCAGGGTTCCGGAATAGGCCATGTTTATTCTATCTCCTAATCCGGCTTCTTCGTCCACGGGATGGACGGTCTTGTTCACTGAGACTGATTCCCCGGTCAAAGCGGATTCATCGATCTGCAGGTCAAAGACTTCCATGAGCCGTATATCGGCCGGAACCTTATCTCCGGCCTTGAGGAAAATGACATCCCCGGGCACAAGCTCTTCGGCCGGTATGGTTCGCCGTTGCCCTTCCCTCTGGACCAGGGCTTTAGGGGCCAGCATGCCCTGGATGCTCTCCAGGGACTTTTCCGCTTTGCCCTCCTGAATGAACCCGATGAGGGCATTGACCACGGTAACTCCAAAGATGACCGCGGTATCCAGCCATTCCCGGAGCAGGCCCGTGACCAGGGCCGCCCCCAGCAGGACATAGATAAGTACATTGTGAAACTGCAGAAGAAACCTGATGACCGGGCCTTTCTTGCGGGCCTGAGCCAGCTTGTTGGGTCCGAAGGTCTCCAACCTCTTGTCAGCCTCCTGCTCGCTGAGTCCAGTATCCTGACTGCCCAAGGTGAGTATGGCTTCCTGGACCGAAGCGGCGTGCCAAATCATGTTCTCGATTGCAAAGGCCTTCTGGTCTGACATGAGCGCGTACTCCGGATCTATGATATCGGTGTTATAAGTCCAGCTGTTGGCGGAACCTCCGGCAAATATGAAACCTCGGATGAAAATATGGTCAAAACAAAGGGGGCCTGCCTTTGAGAGTTAAGGTGGCTTCTGCAACTCCTCCAGTTTCATCCTGGGATCAAACTGGCGGCTGCCGTCAGAGGCCCCGCTGAAATCTGATTATTTTGGCGGATAAGAGCTTGAATATTTTCCACCAACCGGATAGATTGCTTTGGCAAGGCAGTAATTTTAATATAACTTATATGAGGTGTTTGCTCATGCCCAACCCATTTGGACCGGATAATTCCCAACCCGGAAGACCTCAGTTCAACCTGGAAGATGTGGATCTGAACAAGGTCTTTCGATTGCTGAGATTTGGTCTCGGTCTTTTAGCCCTCATTCTTTTGTGGAGGGCAATCAGTTGGGGACATGATTTCTATACCGACTGGCTGTGGTTTAAAAGCTTGGGCTATGAATCGGTGTTGTTGAAGATTATCAGCAGCAAAATCTTTATCTTCTGTGCAGGTGGGGGGATTTTTGCCCTGGTGGCTGTTCCCAATATGTATTTGGCACATAAGCATACGATTGGCCTGCGGCCTGTGAGTTCCAGCCTGCCATCCAACATGTATCAAACTGCCATGCGCGTGCTGGGCTGGGGGGCAGTCGGGGTTCTTGTTCTGGGCGCTCTTCTCCTGGGGACCACTTTGTCTTCGCAGTGGGAGTCCATGCTTCGGTTTGTGCATCAGGTCCCCTTTGGGGAGAACGATCCTGTCTTTGGCAAGGACTTCTCCTTCTATTTATTCACCCTGCCGTTTTTGGAGTATGTCCGATCCTGGCTGGTATCTGTTATCGTTGTGGTCATCATTTTGGCTGGAGGCTATTATTATGCAGGCAGCAAACTGCGGGGAGAATCCTTCGCCCTGACCGGGAGAATAGCCACTCACTTGGCCCTGTTGGCAGCCGTGGCCCTTGTTCTCTTTGCCGTTGGGCACTGGTTGAGCAGGTACGAACTTTTGTATTCCTCTATGGGTACTGTATACGGGGTGGGCTATACTGAATCAAACGTCCTGGTTCCCGGGTATGCCTTTTTGAGTTTGGTGGCCCTGGTCTCAGCCGGACTGATGGTTTACGGAGCTCTATCCGGCCGGAGACGGCTTGTGGTTTGGCCTCTTGTGGGCTGGCTGGGTCTTCAAATTCTGGTCACCATCCTGTTGCCCGGCCTTGTCCAGCGCCTGATGGTCGAGCCCAGCGAACTGGCCAGGGAAAAACAATATCTGGAAAGTAATATCCAGCATACCCGCAACGCATTTGGCCTGGAGCAGCTGGTGTCCAAAGACCATCCAGCCAAAGGGGCCGTGGAGCGGGAGACCATTGAGGCCAATCAGGGAACGCTTCAAAACATCCGGCTCTGGGATGAAGGTCCTTTGTTGCAGAGCTACAATCAGATTCAGTTTTTCCGTCTCTATTATGATTTTGTGGCCGTGCATACAGATCGGTACATGATTGATAACGAGCTGAGACAGGTCATGCTGGCCACTCGAGAGCTCTCTGCGGACAAGCTGCCTTCCGAGGCCCAGCGTTGGGTGAATCGCTATTTGCAGTTCACCCACGGATATGGGGTGGCCGCCTCTCCGGTGAATGAGATCGAAAGTGGAGGCCGGCCGAGCTTTATGCTCAGCGACGTGCCTCCAAAAGGCAAAATAGATCTGGAACGTCCGGAAATATACTATGGCTTGAAAAGTCTGGACCATCTCATTGTCCGGACCAGAATGCAGGAGTTCAATTTTCCCGGTCCGGATGGCCCGGAATATACCCATTATCAAGGTTCAGGCGGTGTGCGTATGGATTCCTTTTTCCGCCGCTTGATGTACGCCTGGAAATTTACAGACATCAACATACTTATTTCCGGAGAAATAAACGAGGACAGCCTCATTCAATACCGGCGGACAGTGAAAGAGAGGTTTTCTACCCTGGCGCCCTTTTTGACTCCGGATAGAGAGGCCTACAGCGTGGTTGCCGACGGACGCCTGTTTTGGATCCAGGATGCGTATACCACATCCAACCGTTACCCCTATTCAACACCTTGGGAAGATGGCTTTAATTACATCCGCAACAGCGTCAAGGCTGTGGTTGATGCCTATAATGGAAACGTCGATTACTATATCGCCGACCCAGACGATCCTTTAATTCAAACCTATGCAGGCATTTTTCCGGATCTGTTCCAACCCATGCAGGACATGCCCGAATACCTCAAACCCCATGTCCGGTATCCCCTGGATTTGTTTACCGCTCAGAGCCAAATGCTTCTGCAGTACCACATGCAGGACCCTGTAGTCTTTTACAACAAGGAAGACCAATGGTCTGTTCCCATTCAATCATCTTTTGGGCAGTCAGAGGTGCTCAAGCCCTACTATATTGTGGCCAAACTGCCGGGTGAGGAAAAAGAGGAGTTCCTGCTCATCCAGCCCTTTACTCCGCAAAACAGGCACAATTTGGTGGGATGGATGGCCGCCCGCAGCGATGGGGAGAATTACGGCGAGCTAAGTCTTTTCCGGTTTCCCTCCGGCCGCCATGTGGATGGACCCAATCAGGTGGAGGCGCGAATAGACAACGATTCCGTCATTTCCGAGCAGTTTACTCTCTGGGGGCAGGTGGGATCGGAGGTCTCCCGGGGCATCCTGCTGGTCATTCCGGTGGGCGACTCTCTGCTCTATGCTGAGCCAGTTTTCTTAAAGCCTGATACATTGGAGTTTCCTGAACTTCGAAGGATCATTCTGGCCGATTCCAGGCAGGTGGTCATGCACAAAACACTGGACGACTCCATTGATGCTCTGGTGGGCGAACTGCCGGCTGTGGCTCCGGCCATGGAGACAGAGGAAGAGGAAGTGCCCCCTGCAGCGGACCAATCTGAGTTGCAAGAGGGTTTGCAAGAAGCCATTGACGGCCTGCAAGAGGTGGTGGACCAATTAAAAGAACTGATTCGTTAGTCAGCGCCTCCTCTGGTAATCTCTATAGCGACATATTGTGATCCCAAAGCTTTGCTCCCCGGACCGCCAGGTGCCACCCTGGCCGTTATGGGATCGCCAGGCGCCTGCCTGGCTCTTTCAAGGTTTGCTCATGGCCAAACTGTCGCTGTAGTTTTATGCTTATCAACAAAAGGTATGGGAGACAATTTTAAAAAGAATACCGATCGATTTTAGTCAAACCACCAAGTTGAGAGGAATGCATCATTCTTTAACCATCCATGCCTTGATGACCTTATCATATTGGCTGAAAGCCGAATATGGTTTCATTCAGCCGCCGGACCAAAGATTCCCGGCGGCTGAGTTTTTTCCCATCCAGGGAGCCGGCTTTAAGCACTCCCAGCAGGGAGTTGGTCAGGAAAACAGCCTCGGCTGGGAACAGCTCTTGGGGGAAAACCGGACGCTGCACATGGGCAAACCCTATATCAATCAAAGCTCTCAGGGTTTGGGTTTGCATGATTCCAGCCAGTACATGCGGAGATTGAGGGATGATTGCTTTGGAGCCCTGGAGGAGAATGATGTTGGCCGAGTTTGTCTCGGATACCGTGCCGTCTGGATTAACTATTAGGGCCTCGTCCGCTCCTTGTTTTTTGGCCCATTCCCCGGCCAGGATATAGACCAGATGATTGCAGGTTTTCATCCCGGCCAGAAAGCTTTGCCGGGGCTCGGGATGGGTCATAAGGTCCAAATGGTCGCGATTCTGTCCGGCCAGACGGTGGGTATAGGCCCGGGCCGAGACGCAGAACAATTCTTGTGTCACCCCGCGACCGGCATAGATTTTGATTGCTGCTGTTTCTTTTAGTTTGTTGGCCTCCAGGACCCGGCTGATGATGGTCTCCCAATCCACACGGGGCAGCTTCCGTCCGGTCAGGATCTCCCAAGCCTGGCTCATTCTGGAAACATGTTCCGGGCAGAACCAGATACGGCCCCCATCCGCCCGCAGGGTCTCAAAGATTCCGAATCCGTATTCCACGGCTGGTGCGCGCAGCGAGCAGCGGGCATCGCTCTCCGGGATTATATGCCCGTTATACCAGACCCATGCCATGCCTTGCTCCGCCCGGGAATCGGCGGAAAGAACCTGGGCAAAGGTCCGTCCTTTGTGCCACGTCTCCTGGTATTCATCTTCTGGATCAGAGTCTATGACTACTCCCCCACCCACAGAATAGACCAGACGGCCCTGGCTGGCTACGGCGGTTCGAATGGCGATGGACAGATCCATTCGACCGTCAAACCCTAGATAGCCGATGGAGCCGGTGTAGACGTGGCGCTGAAAGGGTTCGAGCTCATCGATGATCTCCATGGCCCGGATCTTGGGGCAGCCGGTGATGGAACCGCCGGGAAAGGTGGCCTGGAGAAGATCTACCAAACTGCGTTCCGGTTCCAGGTCCCCCTGGACGATGGAGACCAAATGGTAGACGTTGTCGTAGGCCTCCAGGCGCTTGTGCTCTGCAACTCGAACACTACCAGGGGCACATACCCGGCCCAGGTCGTTGCGCATCAAATCCACGATCATGGCCAGTTCGGCTCCATCCTTGTCGCTTTTTTGCAGCTCCTGGGCTAAGGCCAGGTCCTGGTCAGGCGTCTTTCCCCGGGGGCGGGTTCCTTTGATGGGCCTGGTTTCCACCTTTTGATCCTGAACAGCCAGAAAACGCTCCGGCGAGGTGGAGACCACCTGGTGTTCTCCGGCCTGGATAAAGGCGTAAAACGGGGCTGGGTTGCGCTGGAATAATGCGGCGAAGAGGTCGAAGGCCGAACCGGAGAACGAATGCACCAGGCGCTGAGAGAGATTGACCTGGTAGACGTGACCGGAACGGATGTATTCCAGGATGGCCTGCACTGCCCGCAGGTATTGGTCGTGATTCAGGGAAGAACTTGCCCTTCCGGCCTGGACCGGGGAGTTGGACCAGGACAGGTTCTCAGCTTCATGAATCCATTGCCGGCACAGGTGGCGGCGATCATTCACATCCGGGGCCTGGGGATGATTCCATTCGGGGATGTGGACCCAGGTTTGGCCGGTACGCACGTCCTGAGTCAGGATAATGCTTGGAGCGGTCAGGTACAGATCCGGCAGGCCGCTGTCGTCCAGGCTGGTGCAGGGCAGGGATTCCATGTGTCTGCCCAGTTCATAGCCCAGGTAGCCGAACAGTCCGGCCCGAGCTGGTCCGCTGCCTGTCTGCAGCTCCGGGATTCTGTTGGCCAGAAGCAAGGCCCGGATGACAGGTAAAGGAGACCCGGAGCCGGAGATTTCATGAGAGCTTTGCCCGACGATCCAGTCATGACCCTTGGCCTGGAGCACATACCAGGGCCTTACGGCCAGGATATGGTACTGGGCGCTGTCCATATCCCCGCCGCTGGCCAGAAATACGCATCCCGGTTCATGGCTCCTGCTCCGGGCCAGGGCGAACATATCCGGACTTAAGGGCAGCTCCTCGGAATGCACGTTGCGCCAGATGCCGGTCAGGTTGGTGAGTTCTTGAAAATCGAAGGTTTGGCTGGAAGGCATTCATGTAACCTCGGGGTGTTTTGTTTCGGTTCTTATTTTTGCTTGTGGGCACTGGAGGCTGTTTTATAGTTCCCACGCTCTGCGTGGGAACTTGATTGGACGCTCTGCGTCCTCCAGTACAGAGACCGCCGGAGCGGTCGAGATGAGCTCCCACGCAAAGCGTGGGAGCAATAATGGAAGCCTCTTTTTTTAACCACGGAATACACAGAACACACTGATAATAGATAACAGGTGACGAATAAAAAAATCAGATTTAACTTTAACGCCAAATCAGATTTTTTTAGCATTGATCCAGAAAATTTATCATAAGCTCCCGGCCGGCCTGGGTCAGAAAACTCTCTGGGTGGAACTGGACCCCATGCACCGGCAAAGAGGGATGGGATAAGCCCATGACCAGTTTGTCTTCGGTCCAGGCCGTGACCTGTAAAGGAGAATCCATCCCAGGTAAGGCCTGCAGGGAATGATACCTGGCCACCTCCAAAGGGCATGGGAGGCCGGCAAAGATACCGGTTCCCACATGAGTGATATGGCTGGTTTTCCCGTGGGTGGGCCTCTCTGTCCTGGTTGTGCTGCCGCCGAAAAATTCATTGATGCATTGCAGACCCAAACAGACCCCCAGTATGGGAATATGTCGATAACAGGAGGCGATGATCTCCATGCTGGCTCCGGCCTGGCCGGGGTCTTTGGGTCCTGGGCTGATGACTACAGCCGCAGGAGCAACATCCGAGATATCTGATGGCCCTACGGCGTCGTGACGGCGCACGAGGACCAGGCATTCAAGCGTGCGCAGCAGTTGGACCAGATTGAAAGTAAAGGAATCATAGTTGTCCACCATGAGGATTTTCATGTCCGAGTCCTTTGGACTTTTTTTCCAAAAAAAACGCCATCCAGACATGAGTCTGGATGGCGTTTTGCCTGGCATAACTCACTACACTTGCAGAACAGGTGCAATTTTGATTTATTACCTATCAGAACGAGGGGACAATGTCCAGTCCGTTTTCCTGTCCTGGCTCGATGGATGTGTCTGGGTTGAGGTTTATTATAAATCCGGGCCGGACAATGACGGAGAGGGATGTCCGCAAGTTTCATCATTCATCAATCCGGCAAAGCTGCCAGAGCAAGGAGAGAGAGGATGCCCGGGAGTAAGGTGATACCCATCAACACCCATGAGCAGGTCAGAACAAAACTCATTGCAGCAATAGGTTCCATTTTGGCCAGAGTTGGGTTTTCGCGGTGTAACGAAGATCTTGTGGCCCAGGAGGCCGGGCTGAAGCGGATCAATATCTTTCGGTATTTCGGCGGTCTGCCAGGTCTGGTCTCGGCATTCGGTGAATCCGGGCTGTTTTGGCCGACAACTGACGAACTCCTCCAGGAGACCATCGACAATTTTCCCCAGCTCACCCCAGAGGAGCAGATGTCTGCGTTTTTTAAAAGCCTGCTGGTCTGTCTCAGACACCGTCCGCAAACCCTGGATATTTTGGCCTGGGAGGCCCTGGAGCGCAATGAGCTCTCCAGACGGCTGGAGGATGTTCGAGTCCGGACTGCTTTGGAATATTTCGAGAACCTGCACGGAGAAATACCTGAGGACATCGATCTCTCGGCCATAGTGGCCCTGCTGGCCGGAGCGGTCTTTTTCTTGAGCGTTCAATCCCGGAATATGCGGACCTTTGGAGGGATCGACCTGCAGTCAGAAGCAGGCTGGAAACGCATAGAGCAAGCAATTGAGCTGCTCATGCGTGGATCTTTTTCCAAGGATGACCAATCCAGGAATGAAAAATTTTGAACCTAAAATCGGAGGGAATTTGACATCTGGTTTGTGTCCTGGGTACATGTTGAAAATAAACTCCAAAAGGCCTTGTGCAGCCACATTATCATTTCGTCCAGGCCAAAATCCGCACCCAGGAGGGCCATATGCAGACAGTTTTTATTCATCCCGGAAAGTGCGTGGGGTGCCGTCACTGCGAGGTGGCCTGCGTTCTGGAACATTCCAGGCACTATGAGATTATATCTTATGCCTTGGGGGAAAAAGACTCTCAACCCAGGCTGAAGGTACAAACAGGAGTGGACTTTATCCCCTTTCCTAATCGATGCCGGCATTGCCATCCTGCACCGTGTGAACAGGCCTGCCCCTCAGGAGCATTATACAGAGATCAGGAATCGGGAGCGGTTCTGCTGGACCCAAAGAGGTGCATCTCCTGTTGGATGTGCGTTATGCTCTGTCCCTTTTGTTCCATGATGATAAATAAACAGGAGACCAGAAGCGGAAAACAGAGCGCATTCAAGTGCGATGCTTGTGCAGACCGGCTTCGGGAATGCCAGCTCCCGGCCTGTGTGTTGGCCTGCAAGACAGGGGCCTTGGAGTTTGGGGACACAGATGATCTTTTAGCCAGTGGGCAGCAAGCCGCAGCTGGAGATCGAACTCTGATTGCCCAGGGAATGGAGGCTGGAACTTTGCCTGAAAATCTCCGCCTCTTTAGGGCGGTCCAGAAGTCTTTGGCTGAACTAGGCCCAATGCCGGCGTCCAGGGATTTTCTTGAAACCCTTTCCTAACTCCCTCCCTCCAGTCCGAAGCGGCAGCCGGGATGGGAATCAGAGGGCTGAGCATATATGAAAGGCCTGAGACAATTGCTTTTGCAAGAATCATTATCCCAACCACCCCTGCCTCTCCTTGCCAAGGAGGGGAGTTAAGAAGATCAAGCTTATATGTGCTTTTTTTATTGAGATCTCTCAGTTCTCGGGTACAGACAATCGCAGAAATCCTCTTCTCGCTTCCACGCTCTGCGTGGGAGCTGTTTTGACCGCTTCTGCGGTCACTTTGTGGACGCCGGAGCGTCCAGTGGGATTCCCATGCAGAGCGTGGGAACGATAAGAAGGGCAGAGCCAGGCTGGAGCCTAGCGGTCCCAGTCGGCAAACCCAATGCCGTATAAGCTAACTTCTTGTTTCATACGAGTTTTCAGGTGTCAGGAAAATCAATGAAGCAGGAAAAGATCTTCTGATCCTAACTGAAACCTGAAATTTGACACCTACGGTAGTTGCCCTGCAAAGCCAGATGACGTGTTTCTTCCTCGATCACACTTGGCCTCTGAGGCCAGCGGAGGGGCTGGCATGGAATGTTCAAAATCATCCAAAACTCCATGGAGGAGATCATGTACAGCAAGGATATTCGGGATAAAGCCAGGCAGAGGAGCATCGACCAAACCGCCATTCCCCTACTGGAACGGAGCTTGGCCGAAGGCCTGGAGACAGCCTGGGACCGGCTGGAAGAGCAGCAGCCGCAGTGTGGATTTGGCCAGTTGGGGGTGTGCTGCAATCGTTGCGCTCTGGGCCCCTGCCGCATACAGCCCTTTGGTGAATCACCAAACCGGGGCGTCTGCGGGGCGGATGCCGATCTTATAGTGGCCAGAAATTTCCTGGATGACCTGTCCACTGGTGCGGCCGCCCATTCCGATCATGGCCGGGAAGTGGTAGAGACCCTTCTGCAAACCGCCTTGGGCAAGGCCAATGGATACACGATAACCGATTCCGCAAAGCTGCAGGCTTTAGCCCAGGAGCTCGGGGTTGATTTTGATGCCCAGGACCTGAACACAAGTGCCCAGAAGGTGGCTTTCGCCTTGCTGGAAGAATTTGGCACAGTGAAGAACTCCATTACTTTTGTCTCCAGGGCGTCAGAAAAGACCAGAAAGACCTGGGAGCAAGCCGGTATCACTCCCCGCAGCGTGGACCGGGAAATTGTGGAAAGCATGCACCGCATCCATATGGGCGTGGGGGCGGATGCGACCAATGTCCTTTTGCACGGGCTGCGGACCTCCCTGTCTGACGGCTGGGGTGGCTCCATGATGGCCACCGAGGTCTCGGACGTCCTTTTCGGCACTCCGGAAATACAAAACTCCCAAGTGAATATGGGTGTGTTCAAGCCGGACCAGGTGAACATCGTCCTCCATGGCCACAATCCTATTCTGTCCGAGATGATCGTGGCTGCGGCCCAGGATCCGGAAATGCAAAAAATGGCCGAAGAAAAAGGAGCGACAGGCATAAATCTGGCCGGAATGTGTTGCACCGGCAATGAACTTATGATGCGCAAAGGCATCCCTGTGGCCGGAACCCTACTCAACCAGGAGCTGGCCCTGGCTACCGGGGCGGTTGAAGCCATGATCATTGACTACCAGTGCATCTTCCCTTCCATTGGACAGACCGCGTCCTGCTTTCACACCAAGCTTATCTCCACCAGCGAAAAATCCAAGGTCCCAGGGGCCCAGCACATGGAGTTCCATCCTGATTCTGCTGTCCAGACCGCCCGGGAAATCGTTCGTCTGGCCATTGCGAATTTTCCAAACCGGGATCAGGATCGGGTCCTCATTCCCGATCAGCCTATGGATTTGACCGCCGGTTTCTCAGTGGAAGCCATTTTGGAAGCTTTGGGCGGAAGCCCCCAGCCTTTGTTGGATGCCGTGGCCGCGGGAAGCATCCGGGGGGCGGTCGGTATTGTGGGCTGTAACAACCCCAAGATCACGCACAACTATGGGCATGTGCAGCTGGCCAAAGAACTTATCAAGCAGGACGTTTTGGTAGTGGAAACCGGTTGTTCGGCCATAGCCTGCGCCCAGACCGGACTGCTCAAGCCCGAGGCTGCGGAGCTGGCCGGGCCGGGGCTCAAACAGGTGTGCACCTCCCTGGGCATTCCTCCGATTCTGCACATGGGCTCCTGCGTGGACTGTTCCCGGATCCTGGTCCTGGCTGCGGCCTTGGCCAAGGCCCTGGATGTGGCTATCAATGATTTGCCTTTGGCTGGAGCGGCCCCGGAATGGTATTCCCAAAAGGCCGTATCCATTGCTTCGTACTTTGTGTCCTCCGGGGTCTATACCGTGCTGGGCATCCCGCCCAAGATCTTCGGAAGTCAGAATGTGCTTAACTTGGCTACGGATGGACTCAAAGACGTGGTCGGAGCCACTTTTGCCGTGGAGCCGGATCCGGTCAAGGCTGCCGGGATGATGGTCAGGCATATTGAGGGCAAGCGGAATGGGCTGGGGATTTAGATGGAGAGGGCGAAAAATCTTTCGCTTTCTTTTTGAGTATGTTTGTTTTTGCGCCCTGTAAGGGTGTGATATTCATCTGTAGAGGCGAGCTATGCACATCTGCATTATCGGTATGGGGCCGGCGGCGATCAGCGCGGTGCAGGCCATCCGGGAGGAGGATACTCAGATCCGGATCAGCATGTTTTCGGCTGAAGACTCTCCTCCTTATTCACCGCCCTGTCTGGGACATTTTGTATGCACTGGAGAGACAGGTCCCCTCTTCTGGCAGGGCGAGGATATTGGATCGAAATACCAGGTCACATGCTATCCAGGAACCCCGATTGTTGGGCTAGATCCCGACCACAAAAGATTGGTGACCCAAAGCGGCCAATCCTGGGATTTTGAAGCCTTGATCATCGCTTCGGGCAGCTCTTTGTACGCCCCGGTGCCAGGAGCTGACCAGCCAGGCATTTTGCAGTTTAAAAACCTGGCCGGGGCCCAAGCATTGCGGCGAATGGCTTTGGAGGCCAAACAGAGAACAGTCGTTATTGTCGGCGGGGGGTTCATTGGGGTGGAAATCGCCTTGTATCTGGCCAAACTTGGAGTGAGGCCTATTCTACTTAATCGACGGGGGTGGATCATGCCCAGACTTCTTGATCCGGATACGGCGGAGTATGTCTGGGAAGATCTGAGCGAACAGGGCGTGGATGTGCGCCTGAACACCGAAGGTATCGAGTTTGGCGGTCAAAACGGGGTCGATTATCTTTTGACCAACAGTGGAGAGAAGCTCCGCGCGGATGCCTATATAGCAGCCACTGGAGTCAAACCCAATATCGGATTTGTGCATGGAACGGATATTGAGGTGGATGAGGGTGTATTGGTCGACGACTGCTTGCAAACCAGCCGGCCAGGAATCTTTGCCTGCGGCGACGCGGCCCAGGCCCGGGAACTCCTCTCCGGGGAGCGTCGAGTCCTTGGTCTGTATCCAGTGGCTGTGCAGCAAGGATGGATCGCGGGCAAAAACGCCTTAGGCCGGAAACAGACATATCAGCCCCAACCAAGCATGAATTCTCTTAAAGGCCTTTCTTTTCAGCTGGTAGTTGTTGGCAGGCAGCAGGGCCAGGAGATCGTTTCCAAGGGGCGCGACTGGATGCACAAGTTTTTTATGCATAATGACAAGTTGCAAGGTTTTGTTCTTTTGGGCGACATATCTCAGGCCGGAGCGTATATGTCTCTCCTGCAGAATCAACGAGACCTAAGGGCCCCAAGTCCAAAGTACTTGGAGGCTCTTTGCTGTCAGTGATGCCTTCAAAAGGAGATGCGTTTACTCCCGGAGAAAGCACCCCTCCAGGGCCTTTTGGGCCAGTCCGGCCCCGGCCTGTTCATACATGTTATAAGCCGTGCATATACCCATTTCAGAGAGTTCCTTGACCTCCTCAGGATACCTGGCTATAGCAGCCACCATGCACTCGAAGCCCTGGTTTTGCAATTGGTGCACTGCAAAGAGGTTGCCCTGATGATTGGGCATGGCCAGGACCACAAGTTCCAGATTGATGTCTTTTTTCAGTTTGAGCCAGAAATCGGTGTCACAGGCATCGCCCAGAATCACATTCCGGCCCTGGGAACGATTGAGATCCACCCGGTCCGGAGCGTGCTCCACACCGCAGACTGATGCTCCAAAAGTCTTTTGCAATTCATCATATGCTCCAGTGCCGATACGGCCCATCCCGAAGATCACCGCTCTGACCTGGCCCAGTTCGATGGGCGCATCATGAGGGTGGATCCGGTTCGGCTCCAAAGGCCGGAGCCATTCGCCTATCTTTTGATACAAATGCTCGGCGTAATAGGAAAGAGGAGAAGAAAAAGCGAAACTGATGCTCACAGTCATAGCCATGATCAACAGCCAGTCAGCGGCAATCAGGCCTTGGCCAGCGGCAATAGCAGCCACTATGAGCCCGAATTCGGAAAAGTTGGTCAGGGTTAAGGATGAATACAGACTGGTTCGGGCCCGGAGTCCGAAGCGGCTGATAATGCCGTAATAGATACCAGTCTTAATCGGCAGGAGCAGACAGAGGAGGAGGGAAGCGATAAGCATCTCCCATGTGGGCAGTCCGGTCATGCCGATGGACAGAAAAAAGCCGACCAGCATAAGTTCTTTAAAGCCAAACAAGGCTTTGGACAGTTCAGAGGCCCTGGGATGTCCGGCCACCAGGACCCCGAGCACCAAGGCCCCCAGGTCCGGTTTGAGTCCGACCAGGGAAAAGAACTCTGCACCTACCCCCAGAGCGAAAAAAAGCCCACAGAGGATGAACAGCTCTCCGCGGCCGGACATATCCAGAAGACGGTAGAGAACGGGACGAAGAAACGGCAAGGCCAGGACGCTGAGAGCCCAAATGCTGGGAAGTTTCCCGGCTGAGGCGCTCAAAAACAGAACCGCGAAGATATCCTGCATAATCAGGATGCCAATGGCTATCTTGCCGTACAGGGCGCTCATGTCCCCCTTATCTTCCAGGACCTTTACGGCGTAGACCGTGCTGGAGAAGGCAAGGGCAAAACCCAGGACCAGTAAAGCCGGCCAGAAGAAGTTTAATAGGGGTGAGGGAAAGAGCTTCTGGCCAAGCAGAAGGGCTCCACAAATCACTCCGGTTGAGATGAGCATTTGGGCGGTGGCACTGGCCCAGATTTCAGCCTTGAGCAAGCCCTTGACGTCCAGCTTGAGCCCAATGGAAAACAGGAGCAGGGTTATGCCCAGATCGGAAACCAGATCCAGTCCGACGGGCGGGGTAAAGCCGGCCATGTTGTAAACAAAGCCGGCCAAAAGAAAGCCTACCATGGGAGGTAGGCCGATTCTGGTCAGGGCGAATCCGAAGCCAAAGGCAAAGCTAATCAGAAGAACAAGCATGTACACTCCTTATCGTTCGCTGGAGCGCATAATAGGCGTAGCAGAGCTTAAAGGCAAGATCTTAAGGAATATGTCACTGTTCAACCACCCCTGTAGTCCCCTCCTTGGCAATGCTGTTCTTTATACACACATGACCCGTGGCTATTACCTTCCATGGACGATTAACTTCCATGTGCATGAACATGCCCTGAAAGGGCTACATATACCAGCCCGGGGTAACGCCCCGGGATTGCTGAAGTTACTGATAATGTGACGTAGAACCCAAAAGCCCTGAGGGCTCGGACCGCCGCTCCCTCAACTGTTTATCCCAGGACCTTGTACAGGCACATTTTGGCTCGGACCTTGTCTTTGTAGTATTCCTCTTCGCGCATCTCCAAGAGCTCCCAGGCCCCTTCGGCTTCCAGGCGGACCATTTCGGTTCGGTAGCCGTACTCCTCATAGGATCCTTCCCGGATGGTAAAGCAGATGATCCCACTTGGCTTAGTGATCCGAATAAGTTCGGCAAAGGCCTCAGAGGTGACATGGGCATAAGTGAATGTGCCGGCACTGATAACGGCGTCGTAAGTTTTGTCCGGGATGGACAAAGGCTGGCTCAGGTCGGCGTTTATGCGTTTGGTATACACCCCTTTTTGCCCAGCCATGTCCAGCATGTCCTGGGAGTAATCCAGGCCCTCCAAATTGACGTACCCTAAAGAGTAGAGCACTTCACCCACCAACCCCGTTCCACAACCGGCATCCAGGATATGCACAGTAGTGTCTCGCTCCAGGTAACTGTCTAAAAGTTCAGCGCAAATCTGGTATCCCACATACCCGAAGTCTTGGACCGTGTTTTGGTCGTAATGAGGGGCCCAGTCCCGATAGGCCTGCATAAGTTCGTCATGGTCGTTGGCGTTATACACTTTATCTAATAGAGATTTGTCGACTGTCATAGGAATCCCTCCTTATAGTGCAGTATATATGCAAAAAAAGCAGCAGATGGAATAGATTGCACAAAACGTTAAGAGACGGGAAGGGAATCGTGCAATTGTATGCCCGGTTTACGGGAGATTTGGACGTGTCTGTTCGTAGTCATGGAGGACATATGTAAGGAACTTCGGATAATTCAGAGCAATCTTTTCCTCCGCGGCAATCCAAATTCCATATATCAAATATGGATCTGGAAAGCAAATAGAATAATGGCCATGTATCCTCGTTTTGAGGAAGCGGGACTGAATGCACTGCCATGCCTCAATCTTATCCGGGCCTACCGGCCAAAAACAGTCTTCAATAGGTCGGTGGTCCGCTTGGCCGGCTCGTTTCGGATGGCTGCCTCTTCTTGGGCCAAGAGGGTGAATATGCCTTCCAGGGTCTTGTCCAAGGTATAGGTGGTCAGATTTGCCTTGACCTCCGGAACCAGAGGAATGGAGTTGTACTTGTCCATAATCTGCTTGTAGCTCTGGACGGCTCCAACCTGCGAGAGGGTTTTTTCCACGGAAGGCTTCATTTCTGAAGCCAGAGGGACGCTCATTTTGTCCTCAAAATATCTGGTGGCTGCATCCTCCGGCCCGTTATAGATGGAAGTTACGTCCTGGATGGTCATTTGGGAAATAGCCTCCCAGAATAAGTCCCTGGCCTTGGGAGTGGCCCTTTCGGCAGCCTGATTGAGCTTGAGTTCAAGATCGTCAAGCATGGAAGAGGCCCCGACTTTGTTCAGGACGGATTGGACCCGGTCCAGGGAAGCCGGCAGGGGGATGTGCAATTCCGGATTGTTGAAAAATCCTCCAGGTTGACCGAGTTCATCCACCACATTGGCCGTTCCCACCTTGAGGGCTTCTTTCAGGCCCTGGCCTACAGTTTCATTACTTAACTCTTCATCTTGGGGTTGGGGAGTGACCTGTTCCAGGGCCTGTTTCCCTTTTTCCAGCCAGCTTTGGGCCTTGAGATTCGGATTCGGAGCGAGGCAAAAAAGGGCTATGAGGCACATGAAATAAACGATGCATCGAATGTCCACATCCATCTCCTTTGATAAGGTAGCTTTTAATGTTTGGTGCATAGACTGCATCCAGAAAAGGCTGAATAAAAATAGATCCAGGTATTCAATATTCCGCTATTGGAAAGAAAAGTCAAGAATATTTGAAGACCGTGATGTGACTGCCACAATTCGGGAGTGCAGCAGGAGAAGAAGGTAACGGAGAAATGGACAAACTTATACCGGAAATATATGTTGGGCTTGTGCGGCGGAGCTGAGGTGCACTTTCAGCCGATGCTCTGTCTTTTGCAGGAAACGCTTTTTATGAATACTTTTTAGTAGGACCTATGATTATTTTTCTTCTGACATTTTTAGCGATCTATAGCGGAATGCACGCCGTAGTTGTCCTGCGGTTGTGGCCGCTGCTTCCCCTGGCCCTGTCCCTGAGATGTTTGCTGTGGGGATTTCTGCTCTTGATGATACTGTCCCCCATTTTGATTCATTTGCTTGATGAGTCCGGCTCTCACTTTGCGGCCTCGATCCTGGCCTGGATAGGCTTTACCTGGATGGGCTTTGTCTTTGTGGCCTTTTGCCTGGGGCTTGTTTTTTATTGTCTGGAAGGGATCATTCTGATTGTTCAGTCTCTCTTTTCCATTACAGACAGGGCTCTTCTTTCTCCACTTTCCAAGGCCTGGCTGTTGTTGGGAATCACAGTGGCGGTTTTGGGGATCGGATTCCTCCAAGCCAATGATATACGCATCAAAGAGATTCACATCGCTTCTCCCAAGCTTGTCGGAATGGAGAAAGGTATAACCTTGGTCCAGATCAGTGATCTCCATCTGGGATTGCTGGCCGGAGAGAAGAGGGTGCAGACCATTTCTGAACTTATTCAAGACATACAACCTGATATCCTGGTCTGCACCGGAGACCTTATTGACAGCAATCCACAAGGTCTGGCTGAATTGAGTCAGCAGCTGCAGGCATTTCATGCCTCTTGGGGCAAGTTAGCCGTGACTGGGAACCACGAGACGTATGTGGGCCTGGATGCAGCCAGTGATTTTTTACGTCGGTCTGGATTTGTTTTTTTGGACGGTCAGGTGTGGCGCAAGGATGGCATTGCCCTGGCCGGGGTGGCCTATAGCCGGGGGCAGGAATGCGATGTGGAAAGGGAAGTGGTGGACAGATTCAAGGCCCAAGATTTCAATGTGCTCCTCAAGCACAGCCCCCGGGTCTGTCCAGATTCTGCTGCCGTCTTTGATCTGCAGCTCTCTGGACATACACACAAAGGTCAGATCTTTCCCTTCAGTTTGGTAACCAAGATTGTCTATCCCTATCTGGCCGGGATGTATCGCCTGGACAACGGTTCAGCCATATATGTCAACCAGGGAACAGGCACCTGGGGACCGCAATTGCGGCTGTTGACCGCTCAGGAAATCACTGTCTTCAGGATAGACGGAACTGCCAAAAGTCGTTTTTCGGTCATCAGCAACAAAAGTTTGAATTAAAAATCTTTGTTTTTACTGACCTCTGATTTCTGACTTCTGGCGAGTGCAGCAGGACCTTTGGCACTCGCATCAGGATTGGAGCTGATCAACGTCCCCCTGCCATGAACAACGGTCGCAAAATACCTTTCGACCGGCAAAAAGTGCTGACTCAGGATCCAGGTCATCTTCAAAAACACATCCTTTTGAGGTCAGCTCAAACCGATACATTTCATACTCATCCTCAGGATCCCGGATAAAAAACACAGTTGAGCCACACACGGGGCATTTATCCATTGTTGCAGTCTCCCTTTCGGTTGGCCGGGACCTGCCTGTCAAAAACATCTTGCAGACAGGTCCAATGTGCGGTGGCCAAGATTATTATCTCAAACTTTCACCAAAGGCCCGGCCGTAGTCTTGGCAGGCCGTGGTCCCTTCCTGCGTGCCGATCATCTTCTCGGTGATCAAAAAATAACCCATATCGGTCATATTCATTGCATACACATTTTCCATGGTGTCATAAATAATCCCGGCTGCATCCCCGGAATGAGTATAGGAGCCAAAAGCACCCCCAAACTTACCCTCCAGTCCGGCTTCCTTGGCCAGGAACAGAAACTGTTTCATGCCCTGGGTCATATCTCGGTGATAGGTGGGGCACCCAAAGATATACGCGTCATAGCCTTGGATATCTTGCGGCTTCTTGATCTCGGACACTTTTTTCAGTTCAACCTCGTGGCCGGTCATGCGCAGACCTTCGGCAATATACTCGGCCATGGTCTGGGTATTTCCCGTGCGACTAACATACGCAATAAGTGCCTTCATGCTCATGTCTCCTTGTTTGTTTGGCTCACAAATCAAATGCCCTGGACTTGTAATGAACGTGAGCAATCCCCAATAAGCTCCAACCCTCTTTCCGGTTGAATACTCCCAAGCCTTAATTTTGTCAAAGATAATAATTATCATCATATAAAAATTATAAAACCCTCTGGCCCACGCCAGAGGGTTTTATAATTTTTAGTCTTCTTGCAATTCCGGGATGTTGGCGTAGAAATCAAGGATCTCCGGATTGCTCAGAGCGTCCTTGTTTTTGATCGGTTCGTTCAGGATGGCCTTGCGCACGGCTACTTCCACCTTTTTCATGTTCAAGGTGTAGGGCACATCCGGGGCCTCAATGATTTTGGCCGGCACATGCCGGGGGGAAGTGTTTTCCTTCAAGGTGGTCCGGATCCGTTTTTTCAGTTCATCGGTCAGTTCATATCCCGGCTTGAGTTTAACGAACAGGACCACTCGGACGTCATTTTTCCAGGGTTGACCCACCACCACCGAGTCGGCGATCTCTTCCAGTTGTTCTACCTGGCGGTAGATCTCGGCGGTGCCGATGCGCACTCCTCCGGGGTTCAGAGTGGCGTCGGAGCGGCCGTAAATGACCACCCCTCCCCGGTCGTTGATCTCGATAAAGTCTCCGTGCCGCCATACCCCGGGATAGATATCGAAATAGGCGTGGTAATATTTGCTGCCGTCCGGATCGTCCCAGAAATACAGAGGCATGGAGGGGAAGGGAGCGGTGCACACCAATTCCCCTTTTTCATTGTACACCGGATTGCCTTCCGAGTCATAAGCCTCCACCTTCATACCCAGTCCCCGGCACTGCAATTCGCCGGCATAGACCGGCCCCATGGGATTGCCCAGAAAAAAACAGCCATTTAAGTCCGTACCCCCGGAGATGGAGGCCAGTTGCAGGTCGGATTTGATGGCCTGGTAGACGAAATCAAACCCTTCCCTGGGCAGGGGGGATCCGGTGGACATGAGTGCGCGCAAAGGGGAGAGGTCGTAGCTCTCTCCAGGACGCAGCCCGGTATTTTCCAGGGCGGTCAGGTAGCCGGCGCTGGTTCCGAAAGCGGTCATCCGGGTATCCTGGGCCATTTTCCACAATACTCCGGGATCTGGGCTAAACGGCTGACCGTCGAAGAGGACAATTGAGCATCCACTGGCCAATCCGCTGACCAGCCAGTTCCACATCATCCAGCCGCAGGTGGTGAAATAAAAGAGGACATCCTCCCGGGTTATGTCTGTATGCAGCACGTGCTCCTTCATGTGCTGCAAGAGGACTCCGCCGGCACTCTGGACCATGCACTTGGGCAGTCCGGTAGTTCCCGAGGAATACATAATATACAGGGGATGATCGAAGGGGAGTTGAGCAAATTGGATGTCCGTCGCTTCCGGGTCGATGAAGTCCTGGTACAGAATGGACTTGGGGATTTGGCCGATGTCCGGCTTGTCTTGGAGGAAGGGGACAACAACCACCTTGTCTACTGAGGGCAAGTCCTGCATGATACCGGCCACCCGTTCCAGGCGGTCCATGTTTTTACCCTTGAATACATACCCGTCAGCGGTGAACAGGACCTTGGGTTGTATTTGTCCAAAGCGGTCCAGAACCCCTTTAATTCCGAAGTCCGGAGAACAAGAGGACCAGATGGCCCCCAGGCTGGTGGCGGCCAGCATGGCGATCACCGTTTCCGGCATGTTGGGCATAAAACCCACCACCCGGTCTTCAGGTTGAACCCCCAGATCCTTCAAGGCTTTGGCCAATTGAGCCACCCGGCGGTAAAGTTGGGCGTAGCTCATGTATTCCGGGTCTGAGCCCTCGCTTTGGAAGATGATGGCTGTTTGGTCATCCTGGTAGCGGAGGAGGTTCTGGGCGAAATTGAGCCTGGCCCCGGAAAACCATTGGGCCCCAGGCATCTTGGTCACATCGTCGATAACCTGACGATAAGACTGCGAGGCCTGAATATCCAAAAAATCCCATAAAGTGGCCCAGAAGTCCGGGATGTTCTGCACAGACCATTGGTAAAGCTCAGGATAAGAGGTAAAGGAGTGACCGAATTCCGAGTTTATCTTGGTCATGAATGTATGCATCTGCGTTTGTTTGATCCTTTCGGGAGACGGCTCCCAGAGCTTTTTGGCCATAGATACCTCCTATGGAGAGTTATACGTCAGCGCCGCCTCTGGCGGCGGCCGCCAGTTTGATCCGGGATGAAACTGGATACAAAGAGGGCAGGCCCGGCACTCAATTGGAGATGTAAGGCTTTCAATCAAGATACACCAATAGCTTCTGCAATTGAGTGCCGGGCTGGCTATCTTCAAGGTAAATCTTGTTTCATACGAGCTTTGCCATAAAATCCTTGATGGCCCGATTGCAGGCCGTGGCTTGCTCCCACATGACCATATGTCCGGCCTGGGGGATGATTTCCAGCCTGGAATTGGGGATATGCTGGTGAAGATATTGAGAATACTTGGGCGGTGTGAGCTGGTCTTGTTCGCCGCAGATGATTAAAGTCGGGGTTTTGATCTCGGAAATGCGCTGCATGTAATCAAAACCATCGCAGGCCAAAAAGTCATAGTACCGGACTTCCGGGCTGGTCAGGCCGAATTCTTTTTCCGCCTCTTGCTTGATGGAAAGGGGGGTATCCGGGGCATAAGCATATTCGGTCAATGCTGCTCCTTCTATGGCCCGAGTTAATACCTCTTGGGTCACCCGCAAGCGGGCACCGGTGCCAATCAAGATCATTGCCCGGAGCAGATTGGGTTCGGCCAAGGCCACAGCCAAGGTGATCGCCCCTCCCATGGAATGTCCGGCCAGAACACATTGTGGGCAGCCCAGTTCGCGGATGAAGTCAATAATCCACTGGGCATAGGCCTCTACACTGGCCTGGCCCGAACCCTTGGACCGGGCGTGGCCGGGCAGATCCAGGGCCAGCTGGGCATAACCGTTTATGGGCAAGGGGAGTTGGTTGTGCCATAGATGCGAGGACCCCCCGGCTCCATGGATACAAAGAAGAGGAGACGATTCCGGGCCGGCATGGGGAGATATCTGGTAAAAGAGAGTACTGTTTCCAACGCTCAGTTCGGGCATGATTTCTCCAATACGTGGTCAGGGATGAACAATGAGTAAGAAGAACTAATATGTGAGAACCATTCCTCCATCAAAGAGCAAGTCTCCGCCCACCAGATAGCGGGCGTGTTGAGAGATGCCGAAAAGAAAAATATTGGCCACTTCCACTGGGGACATCATCTCCTTGACCCTGGAGGTGCCCATCATGACGTCGCGGACCACTTCTTCCTGGGTGATGCCCCGTTGTTTGGCCTGGGTCGGGATCTGATTCAGGGCCAGAGGGGTTTTCACATATCCGGTGCTCACGGTGAACGATCGGATCTTTCCCTCCCCTTCTGCAGATATTGATTGGCTCAGGGCCCGCAGTCCGAATTTGGTGATGTTGTAGACGGCCTTGTTCTTGGTGGTGATATGGGCATGCACAGAGGCCATGTGACCAATAACTCCACACCCGTCAGCAGATGCCTGCATGTAAGGGATGGCCATTTTGGAGAGATAAAACGGCGCTCTGAGCATAAGCCGTTGCATCTGGTCGTATTTTTGCATGGGAAAGTCCTGCACCCTGTCCACGTGCTGGATTCCGGCAATATTGAACAGGTATTTGATCTGCCCCAGATCGGCAGCTGTCTGGACGGCATTTTCAATATCTTGATCCTGGCAGAGGTCGGTGGACAGAAAATGAACTTCCGCCCCTAATTCTCGAGCCATTGACTGGGTACGTTCGGCCTGTTCCGTATTTATGTCCAAACCGAGAACAGTCAAGCCGTTGACTGCGCATACCAAGGCAACTGCCCGGCCGATTCCGGTGCCTGCGCCGCTGACCAAGCAAACATGGCCAGGATGGAAGTCATCATCGGCCAATTTGAGGATATCGTCCAGAACAATAATCGGTTCGGTAATATCCATAGCCTCCCCCGCAATTTTTGTGGAGTATAGAGTAGTTAGCCATGCCCAAGTTGAAGCATCTCCCGTGCTTCCTCGGAAGTTGCCACTTCGTGTCCATAGGCCTGCACAATGCCCCGGACCTGAGTCACGAGTTCGGCGTTGGACTTGGCCAATACACCCCGCCTGAGATACAGGTTGTCCTCCATACCCACCCGGATGTGTCCGCCAGTGATCATGGACAGGGTGGTCATGGGCAGGGAACCGCGGCCGATGCCGATGGTGGACCAGGTAGCACTCTCTGGGAGGTGATCCAGGAAATGGAGATAGGCCTTGGGGGTGGCTGGCGCGCCCCAAGGCGTGCCCAGGACGAACTGAAAGTGCATTGGATCTTGCAGGAACTCTTCCCTCCGCAGATGGAGGCAGGTCATAATCATGCCCAGATCAAAGACCTCCAGCTCCGGTTTGACCCCCAAGTCCCGCATGCGCTTGGCCGCCTCCTGCAGAAATTCCGGGGGATTGGCAAACACCCCGCTGCCCAGGTTGATAGACCCGGCGTCGAAAGAGGCCAACTCCGGACGGAGTTCCAAAGGCGCTAAACGGTCGTCAGTGGGTAGATTGCGTCCGGGTATGCCGCTGGTGGTCAGACAGAGGACCAGATCGGTTTTTTCCCGCAGGGGCTCGACCACCCGCTTGTACTGGTCCAGGTCCTGGGTGCCCAGCCCGGTCTCCGGATCTCGAACATGGATATGGACAATGGCAGCTCCAGCCCTCCAGGCCTCAATGGCCGATTGGGTAATCTCTTCGGCCGTAATTGGTATATAGGGGGCTTTGTCCCGCATGATGCGGCTGCCGGTCAGGGCGGCGGTGATGATGATTTTGGACATAGGGGGCATCCTTACAAATAAATATAATTGTTTTTTTCTAACCTGTTATCAGTTCCAGGCCCTTGTGTCCAGGAAGAGCCCCACGGTAACACGGCTATTTGGTTCTCCGCCACATTGTCAATAATTTCAATTCATTTGCTCTATATCTGCAAAACAGCAGTTTGAAACCTCGTATGAAACTCCGGTCAAAACAAAGAGGGCCGGGCGGCCTTGTATGGTGTTCCCGTAGGCCCAAGGCCCTGATCCCTCTTCACAATCTCAATACGTAACCTGCCTTTGAAGGCAAGGGCGGCTTCTGCAACTCCTCCAGTTTCATCCTGGATCAAACTGGCGGTCGCGGCCAGAGGTGGTGCTGAACACTGAACACATTTCCCAGGCATCCAGATACAGAGCGGAAAAGAGACCCTCCCCTAACCCCTCCCTCCTGCCCAAAGCGGCAGCAGGGAGGGGAACCAGAGAAGAGGGCAGGAGTAATAACCGAAGCCTCATTTCCCCCTCTTAATTCCCCTCCCTGCCGCCTGTCTTCCAGGCGGTAGGGAGGGGTTAGGGGAGGGTTCTCCTCACAAGAGTCCTTCCTCAGCCAACTCCGAGCTGACCTTGGCAATACTTAGATCCAAAAGGGCGACCAGGTCATCGATCTGGTCTTGGTTGATGATAAAGGGCGGGGCCAGGAGGACGTGGTCGCCGTGTACCCCGTCCGCTCCTCCGGAGCCGGGATAGACGATAAGGCCGTTTTCAAAGGCCTGTTTGGTGATTCGGTTGGCAATCTTGGCCCCGGCAGGGAAAGGAGATTTGGTCGAGCGATCCCGGACAAATTCCACGCCGGCAAACAAACCCAAGCCACGGATATCGCCAACTAGGGGATGGTGATACAGGTCCTGGAGCCTTTGCAGCAAAACTTTTCCCATTTCCTCCGAGCGCTGGATAAGGTTATTCTCTTCAATGGTGTCCAAAACAGCCAGGGCGATGGCGCAGGACAGGGGGTTCTGGCTGTAGGTATGACCGTGGACAAAGGCTCCGTTACCTTCCCGTATGGCTTTGTGGAGAGCTTCGGAAGCCAGGACGCAAAAAAGCGGTGAATACCCGCTAGCCAAGCCCTTGGCGCAGACCAAAAGATCAGGACTGACCGACCAGTGATCGATACCGAAATTACGTCCGGTACGTCCGATCCCAGTCATGACTTCGTCTGCAATGAGCAGGACGTCGTAGCGATCGCAGATCTCCCGAATGCGCTGGAAATAGCCGTCTTTGGGAACCAAAGCCCCGGCCGTGGCCCCGACCACCGGTTCGGCAATAAAGGCGGAGACCGAGTCTGGTCCTTCATGCAAAATGGCTTTCTCCAGCTCTTCGGCGCACTCCAGAGCGCAGTTTTCCGGCTTGCGGCCAAAAGGGCAGCGATAGCAATAGGCCGGAGCTATGTGCGGAGTGTGTTGAATAAGGGGCTGATAGTATTTACGCCGTCCGGTGTGACCGCTTAAAGCCAGGGCGCCCAAGGTGTTCCCATGATAGCTGCTCCACCTGGAGATCACCTTATATTTCATAGGAACACCTCGGTCCACCTGGTACTGCCTGGCCATTTTCACTGCTGTCTCGATGGCCTCCGATCCTCCAGAGAGATAATAGACCCAATTCAGTCCGTCCGGGGCCATATCCACCAGCTTGGCCGCCAGATCCATAGCCGCCTTGGTGGTGAATTGGGAACCGTGGGTGAAGGCCACCCGGTCGGCCTGATCCAGCATGGCCTTTTTCACCTTGTCAGAGCCGTGGCCGATGGAGACCACCACTGCGCCGCTGCAGCCGTCGATATAGCGCTTGCCATCGGTATCTAGTATATAGATTCCCTCGCCGTAATCAGCCTCCGGATAGTACTTGGTCGGGTTGCGGTAAAAGACATGATCGTTGGGGCGGTGGTGGGTAAGCATAGGCTGCCTCATTGAATGGTTTTAGGGTTTTATTCATAAGTCTCAGTCATAAAAAACAAGTAAATGGGTTGTTCTGAAGCAATTCAAGTTCTTGGCGTATAAGGTTCACGGTTCTGGGTTCACGGTTTGAAGAGGAAGAAATTGAGAAGTAAAGTTTTGATGCATTCCCCAGAGGTCGCCCATTAAAGGCCCTGGGTCAGACGTCAGCGCTGCCTCTGGCGGCGGCCGCCAGTTTGATCTCGGGCTGAAACTGGTTACTAAGAGGGCTGGCCCGGCACTCAATTGGAGATGTAAGGCTTTCAATCAAGATACACCAATAGTTTCTGCAATTGAGTGCCGGGCAGGCTCTCTTCGTAAAAATCTAGCTCCATACGAGAGGTTAGTAAAAACAAAGAGTTCCAACTCCTAAGTGTGTTGCAAATGAATGGCAAAGGAGTTTTTGCAGTTCCGTCAATAATCGGGGGTTGTGCCTTATGCAGAACCTCCCTGGACCGACTCCAGAGGCAGACCCTGTTTTCTTTTGCGCAAGACTTGGGCGAATAAAACGATAACAAACAGGGGGATGCCTATACTGTCGGTAACCATTCCGGGTTTGATCATCAGCAGGGCAACACTCAAAAGGATGACTGTTTCATACCATTTGGAAGGCACCAGCATGCAGGCCTGTACTCCGGCAGCCAGACAGTAGATTCCCAGAAAAGCTGTAAGACAGACCAGGGCAATTTTGGCTGGATGCCCGATGAGCAACAGCTCCGGGGAATAGACGAACATAAATGGAATAATGAAGCCGGCGATTCCCAGTTGAAAGGCCTGTATTCCGGTCCGCATGGGATCGGATCCGGCCACGCCGGATCCGGCATAGGCGGCCAGGGCCACCGGCGGAGTAATGTCCGCCCGGGTCCCGAAATAGAGGACAAAGAGATGAGCGGCAATGGGCACCACCCCCATTTGGGACAAGGCCGGGGCCACCAGGGAGGAAATAATGACATACTGAGCAGTCGTAGGCACGCCCATGCCCAGGAAGATGCAGGCCAGCATGGTAAAGGGCAGAGCCAGGGCCAGATAGCCCATGGAGGCGTCCACGATCAGTGAGGAAAAGCGGATGCCCAGTCCGGACATGGTGATGGAACCGATGATGATTCCGGCTGCGGCGCAGGCAGCAGCCACTTCGGCCGAGCCCAAGGCCCCTTCCTTGAGTCCGGCCAGGATGGACAGGCCGAACTCTTTCACCGATTCTTTGCGTATCAGACACATGATCAGAGAGGAGATCATTGTGGTCATAATAGCCCAGAAGACTGCCCGTTCCGGGGAGAAGTTGCGCATCAGAAAGTACACCAGAAGGACAATGGAAAAGATATGGTGCCAGCCTTGGGCCAGGGCTCCGCGTATGGTCGGAAGCTCGGCCCGGGGAATGCCGGCCAGCCCCAGGGCCGTGGCCCGGAAATGGACCTGCAGAAAGGTGGCGGCAAAGGCCAGAAAAGCAGGGATCAAAGCAGCGATGCACACCTTGTAGTATGGAATTGACAAGAATTCAGCCATGATAAAGGCGGCAGCACCCATAATCGGAGGCATGATCTGACCCATGGTTGAGGAGCAGGCCTCAACCCCGGCTGCAAACTCTCCGGAGTATCCGGTCCTTTTCATTAAGGGAATGGTGAAAGAACCGGTGGTTACGGTGTTGGCTACTGAACTGCCGGAGATCATGCCAAAGAAGGTACTGGAAGCCACGGCTGCTTTGGCCGGTCCTCCCCTGGCCCAGCCGGTAAGGGCAAAAGCGATGTCGGTGAAAAACTGTCCGGCCCCGGTCTTGCGCAGCAAGGCCCCGTACAGGATGAACAGGAGGATGAAATTGGCCGAGACCCCGAGGGGCACACCGAAGATCCCGCTCGTGGACAGGGACAGATAGGTGGACAAACGGTCTATGCTATAGGCCTTGTGGGCCAGGATATCGGGCAGATAGGGTCCGAACAGTACATAGCAGATAAAGACGATGGCGATGGAGGAAACGGCCATTCCCGTTGCCCGCCTGGCCGCTTCCAGGACCAAAAGGACCAAAGCCGAGGCCAAAACCACGTCCATGAGGGGATATATGCCCGCCCGGCGCAGGATTTCTGTGGAATTGAAAAAGATCCACATGCAAATGAAACAGGAAGTGAGCATGAACAGCCAATCAAAGATTGAGGGTCTGGTCTTGGGGGACAGCTGCTTAGACCAGGGGTAGCGGGCAAAGATGATAATGGACATGAAGAACCAGTGCAGGGCCCGGTGATCCAGGGCAAAATAGGGATGAAAATACGCATAGTAGAGGTGATACAGGGAAGTGGCCACGGCCACTATGGTCAAAAGCAATCCAGGGACTCCGGTAAAATTTCGGGATTTTTCAAAGATCGAAAGTACGTGATTGATTTTTTGGGGAGAGTCCTCGCTGGCGGGGTCTGGTGTGGATTCCGGTTCATGTGGAGATGGGTTGCGCTCTTCAGTCATGACTCGATTCTCCTTGGGCTCGGGCTCTGATCCACAAACATGTCCCGCCGGGGGCGATATCCAGCAAAGCGATGGTTTGGTTCCGAATGTGCAAAGTGTGCCCGGCCACCCTGCCTATCCGCAGATAGAAAGGATCCATGATCCGCTGGGGGTACGTTCGGCTCCAGCCCTGGGAAGTATCGATGTCTTCGTGAGGATGAAAGGCCAGTCCTGCACCATACCAGGCAAATGCCTCTTCCAACAGCAGTATGTTTCCCTGGGGGGTGATCTGAAAGCGGTCCACCACCGGGGTATGGTCGGATGAATGTGTATAAGCCACGGTAAACTCCGCTCCCGAGGACAGGGGAAAGGACCGCAGGACGACGTTTTTACTGCGCTGAACGAGTTCCAAGGCATACATGCCCTCGGCCGCAGTCACATAATCCGCCTGCATCCCGAGCCAGGCCGCACAACACAGTATCCAAACCAGCCTTGAGCACCACAATGTGCACTTCATAAACCTATTTCCTACAAGATCAAACTGGCGGCCGCAGCCAACGGTCCCGGTTTTGGCGGGACTGAACCCTACCCGAGGGATATCCCTCGGGCAGGATGGTCTGTAGGTATCCTACGTATCTAAGGTTCGACTCCCTGTTCCTTGAAATAGCGCAAAGCCCCCGGGTGGAGGTCAAGGGGGCTTTTGACCGCGTTTTCCGGAGTCAATTGCTTGGCAATAGGATGGATTTCCGCCAGGGCGTGTTTGCCCTGATCGACATTTTCAAAGATGGCTTTGGTGACCTTATAGGCCAGATCCTCATCCATGTCCTTGTGAGCCACCATCAGGTTGGAGTCGCCGATGCACAGGACGTCATCTTCCACCCCGTCGTACGTGCCGCCGGGAATAGTGGTCTGTACATAATAAGGATACTTGTCCAGGATCTTTTCCGCCAGATCCTCACCGACCGGAATCAGGACAATGTTCCTGGTGGCGGCCAGGTCCATGACGGCTGAGGCGGGATAGGCGAAGTTGAAGAAGCAGGCGTCAACGTTTCCGTCCTTCAGGGCCTGAACCGATTCGGATTGGGACAGGTTGGCAATTGTCAAGTCTTCTTCCAGGTCAAATCCGGCTTCTCTGAGCATAGCCTTGGCCATGGTGGAGCACCCGCTTCCGGGGACATCAATGGATACTTTTTTGCCCTTGAGATCCTGGATGGATGTGATACCGGAATCCTTGGTGGTCACGATATGCTCTGGAGCCGGGTACATCTGGAACAAAGCCACCAGGGGATATTCTTTCTCAAATGGGTCTTTGCCCTTAAAGGCATTGTAGCCCACACTGCCCATGACCATGCCCATGTCCGTGTCTCCCAGACCAACCAGACGGCTGTTTTCCACCGAGGCTCCGGTGGATTCGGCTGCGCAGCGCACTCCGTCCACGGTTTTCTGAATGACCACGGACATTCCTCCGCCCAAGGGGTAATACACCCCGCCCGGGCTTCCGGTCCCTATGGTCATAAATGTCAGACTTTTCCACCCGATTTTGAGAACCATAAAGATAGGCCAATTTGAGAGCCAAAATCAAAAGGCATACTGATCTTTGACTTGAATTTGAACGCCTCGATTTCCCCACCAGGAAACGCGGTTGAGGCCTGCTTCTTTTCGTCTGGTCAGGAGCTCGGCAAGTCTCTTTTTTATCCCCTGCCGATCTCCGTCCAGATATGTAATGAGCAGATCGCCGGAGTCATCAAGACTCAACTCACAGTTTTGATTGCTAAAGATACTGGTGCGGATGGTTGACAATACACATTCCCAATCTTCAGGACTCCGCCACTGGGGCGTGCATAACTGAGAGCGAAAATAATCTACAGCCAGTCGAGCAAGCATGATGCAATAGTAATGAGCCTCGACTTTTTCTGGTGATGTGCCTGTGGGCTTGTTCAGGAAATAATTCTCGATGAGGTCTTTAATGCCCGTCTCCACCGGCCAGCGGATATGGTAGGCATCCAGGATCTTAATCGGACTGTAATCTGTATGGGTGCTCCCAAAGCAGCGAATCTCATTGGTCTCCTTGTTTTGCTTGACCACAAAACGAAAGGACTTTCCTGTCTCTGGGAGAATGAAGTCCTGACTGGCAATACGGTATTGCTCCCGGTAATCTTGCCAGACCCCTTTTTGGATTGTTTCTTCTTTCCAACGCTTGATCTTGGGGTTTTGTTTCAGGCACATGGTAATGTCCGATTCCGAACGAACAGTCAAATATATCAGCTGCTTCTCTCCGGTATATTCGGAATCTGCATAAATTTCTGTGATCACGTCCGGGTCAATGATCTTAAACAGGTTTCGCTCACAAAAGCGGTACAGAGCTGACGGAGCCCTGGACTTGCCTTCACAGTAGGCGATATTGATGATGGTGTTGGTCATGCTGTCCCAGAGGATTTGCGGCCTGTGAGCGTAGGTCATATCTCCGTTTTTATCAGGAGCCTTGCTCAATGCTTTGTCTTCAGGGAACCGACTATCCGAGGGATCACAGTGATAATCAATGGCGATCTCTTTGCCCTCAATGATTCCTAGCTCTCTGGCCCGGCAAGAGGCATCATTTCGAAGGTGCTGTAAATGGCTGAAACGAAGGTCGTCGAATGCATCGTAGAATCTGGTTTTCCCGGGGTTGAGAACCAATCCTGAGGCCACGGCTACAGAGCGGTCAGCATTGAGTGTAAAGTCATGGATGCTGGGAAAACCAGCGATAATGCGCATGACATTCACGATAATATTGTTGGTGATCTGGGAAGTGCGAAGGCTGTTTGGGCCGTAGGTGTGCCATGCTTCAATGACCCCGAGTTGGTCCAAGAAAGGAGCCAGGAGCAAGGTCCCTGGATTGCTGATGACCACTTTGCGGTAGGCCAGGCGCTTGATGAATTGGAGGAAAGAACGGTTTACTTTGAGCCCAGAGCTGTCAATGAGATCAGAAAATTTGGATTTGGCCGAGGCTTCTACCGGTGATTGTTTCTCAGTCACCTGAGTCGGAACCGGACTGGAGATAACTCCTCGGATGGCAACGGGCTTTTTGAATCGTGAGAGCTTCCATCGGGTATAGATCTTTTGGACATTGGCCCGAGAACATTTCAGGTTGAGCTTTTTTATCATCTTGGCTGTGGACAGGGAAGGATCCATCAGCCTTTCTTCGATTATTTGAAGCTCCAGCTGGGGGAAATCTTTTCGCCGCTTTGCCCCTTTTGGACAAGATCAGCCAGGCCCCAGACCCCATAGAGCATATACCGATTTTTCAATACGTAGAATCGATTGGGGGCCATGCCGAATTCTTGGAGCACTGGGCGGATCTGTCGTTTCTTTTCAAGTTGGGATAAGGCCTTGAAGAGCTCAACTCGATGTTGAAGGTGGTCACGCTGATAATTGAAAAAAGTTCCAGCTCGATCGTGCAAGTTATGAACTGGCTTGGCTGGCGGTTTTTCTTTTTGTTTGGTGACGGATTCCAGGATGTGTTGCAGGCCGGACCAAAAATCAATGTCTGCTTCATCCATTCGCTGACCATAGCCATAGGAACGCTGAATCTGGCGGACACGTTCCAAGGATGCACCTTCAATGTCCAGAGCCTCGGCCAGTCGCAAGGCGTAGTTGGCACGTTCATGTGGCCTTGAAAGCTTGATCAGGATAACCAATCGCTCCAGAGCCGGGTCAACCTGCACATGGGAAACTTCCGGTAAAAGAGCGACGGTCCCATAGAGGGCGAATGAGTGATCCCAGTCCTTCAGGGTACTTCGACTGATGGTTAAAGACTCAGCGACAGCCCTCTGTGGCTTTCGATTTTTCCATACATCAGTGACGGCCTTATAGGCAGTGAAGAATGGCTCATCCTCGTAAGTAAAAGGAACTGACGTAAGAGAGGTGACAGCGGCCTGTCGCACCCTAAACTGAATGGATAAGAAATAATCCCGAGCATCATCTGTGAGGACCATATCAATATACACCAAGTAGTACGCAATTTCAGCCCAAAATCGCCTTATCAGTATATAGGATATGGTACGCATGTTTTCCCTAAATAGCAAGCGTTTTTCAGGTGGAATCATGTCAATTCTCAAGACATAACAGATGAAATCGCTCACAGGCCTACTCGCAGAACAAAATTATTAACTGGGTTACAACCTCGTATTCCGTATTTATTACAGCTAGTTAAACGGTAAGAACAAGCAATCATGGTATCTTTTTAAGGCTTGAAAAAGGCACAGGAAAGACCTTGCCCGGGGTTAACGTTACTTATAAATGCTGCGTACTATTTCATGGAGACAGATAGCTACGAATTGCCACTGTATTTGTATACTCATGAGGGGGTCATTTGAAAAAATTAGTCATGTATAACCTGTTGTATTTTAATGCTAATAATAGCAAATTTAATCTATTCATTATAGCGTAGCGAATATTTTTGCCCTTGTTTTTTACTTATAAAATGGACCTGAAAAGTGCCCGGAAATGTCTGAATGTAGTTCCCGCCCAGGCCAGGCTGGAGATGAGAACCACGGCCAATGCAGACAATAAAGCGGTGAGAGTGAATCTTTTTGCCATGACATCCTCCTCAATGATTGGAGTAAAAAAAACGCCTCCTGCTGTCACCAATGTGATGTAGTACACTTCCCTCCTTTGTTTTTAGTCCTGAAAGTAGGTTTCAAAATCCTCAAGGGTCGACTCCATCAGATCCAGGGCGTAAATGGCCTGGTCTTCCCGGCTCAGGGCCAAAGCAGCCATCAAAGCGTTTATCAGGCTCATGGGCGCGGTATAGGACTCAAAAAAGCTGGGCATCGAGGTGGCAGTGAGCATGGTAATATCGGCCAAGTGGGCCAGGGGGGAGAGCATACTGTCGGTAATAGCCACCACTGTTGTCCCTTTCTTTTTGATTTTTTTGGTCAAATCAATGGTCA
Organism: Desulfovermiculus sp.; assembly: GCA_034521385.1. Classification (GTDB taxonomy): domain Bacteria; phylum Desulfobacterota; class Desulfovibrionia; order Desulfovibrionales; family Desulfothermaceae; genus Desulfovermiculus. The sequence continues at coordinate 150,065 of JAXHMO010000021.1, read as the reverse complement.
ATTGGGTGTAGCGGCGAAAGCTGATGCCGACCAGGACATCATCTGCTCCGATATCAAGGATTTGCTCCGGCATATCGCCTACATCCGGCCTTAACAGCCGGACATTGGAGGAAAAGAAACGCAAGGTAAAATACAAATAAAAGGCCAGGGTGTAGCTGGATCTGAGGCCGAGGACGTATACATTCCTGGCCTGAGCCAGGGACTGAACGGCCTGCTCAAAGTGTTCGTCGGACTGAGTGGAAAGTATCTCCCGGATATTGGCTATGTCCGTGGAAAGGACCGAGGACATCACGGTTCCCTGCAGACGGTCCGATGAATCTACAAGTCGACGGGTGGTGGAAAACTCGGCAAAGGCTTCTTTGGTCAGGGCGTCCTTGAAGTCCTTGAATCTGGAAAATCCCAGGGTATGCATAAACCTGGACACCGTGGCTTCCGAAACCCCAACCTGCTCAGCTAATTGGGCTTGGGTGGCCACCAGGACATGGTTGACCTGGTGGAAGACGTGTCGGGCGATCCGGCGTTGACTGGGAGTCATATCCGGAAATCGTTCGGCTAAAGTAGAGGACAAAGTACTCATAATGAATATGAAAGAAATGTTTCATCTTTATGATCTATGAAATTTTTCATTGCAGATTTGGTTGGATATGTCAAGGGAAAGTTGGAAATCTGATAGGACTTTTGGGTTCTGCTCCTCATTGTCAACAATTTCAGTTCATTTGCTCTGTATCTGCATAACAACAATTAAAAAAGAATCAGGAGGTATTGACATAGGGGCAATTATATGCAAAAGGCATGAAAAAAATGATTGATTGAAGGTTCTTGAAAAGAAAAATCATTTTTTAAAAAATAATATATTCGTTTGGTAATGAGTACAATGTGAATACAAAAAGGAGGGATTATGTCCACGCAGGAAATGCATTATGAATCTCATTGGCAGGAAGAAGCTTATTATCACCCACCGCCTGAGTTCATCGGACAGGCCAATATGACGGATCCCGGTATCTTTGAACGTATGAGTCTGGACAATTTTCCGGAATGTTTTAAGGAATTCGCTGATCTCTTGGATTGGGACAAATATTGGCATACTACATTGGATACCAGTGATGCGCCCTGCTGGAAGTGGTTCGTCGGCGGGCGGCTGAATGCCAGCTACAATTGTATCGACCGGCATCTGGCCCAATACAAGAACAAGACTGCTATCCATTTTGTGCCTGAACTGGAAGATGAACCTATTCAAAATATGACCTACCAGGAATTGTACAGGCGGGTAAATGAGACAGCGGTCATGCTTCGCGACTTCTGCGGCCTGAAAGCCGGGGACAGGGTCACCTTGTATTTGCCCATGACCCCTGAGTTGCCAATTACCATGCTGGCCTGCGCCAGGCTAGGGATTATTCATTGTCAAGTTTTTGCCGGATTCAGTGGAAAGGCCTGTGGGGACAGGATCTGGGATTCGGAGAGTGAAGTTTTAATTACCATGGATGCCTACTACCGCAGCGGCAAGCTCTTGAACCATAAGGCCAATGCCGATGATGCAGTGAAGGCAGCTGAAGAGCAGGGCCAGAAAGTCAGCAAGGTTCTCATTTGGAGGCGCTATCCAGGAAAATATTCGGCTGAGTCTCAGATTGTAGAGGGCAGGGATTACTTTGTAGACGAATTGCTTCAAAAATATGTCGGAGCGGAAGTTGACCCGGTGTCCATGCCCGCAGAAGACATATTGTTTCTCATGTATACCAGTGGATCCACAGGCAAACCAAAGGGTTGTCAACACAGTATAGGTGGCTACCTCGCGTATGTGGCCTGGATGTCCAAGTACGTCCAGGATATCCATCCCGAAGATGTGTATTGGTGTATGGCAGACATCGGCTGGATTACCGGGCATTCCTTCATTGTTTACGGCCCACTGGCCGTGGCTGCCAGTACAGTGGTCTACGAAGGGGTGCCCACCTATCCTGACCCTGGCCGTTGCTGGCGCATAGCTGAGGAGCTGGATGTAGACATCTTTCATACCTCTCCCACAGCCATCAGGGCTCTGCGCAAGGTCGGTGGCGATGAACCGACCAAATACAACTACAGCTTTAAGCACATGACCACCGTGGGCGAGCCCATTGAGCCGGAAGTCTGGCGCTGGTATTATGATGTGGTGGGCAAAGGCAAGGCTGCGATTGTGGATACATGGTGGCAAACCGAGACCGGAGGATTTTTATGCAGCACGTTACCGGGACTGCAGCCAATGAAGCCGGGGAGTGCAGGTCCCGGGCTGCCGGGAATCCATCCGGTGATCATGGATGAGGAAGGCAATGAAATCAAGCCAGGTGAGGGCAAGGCAGGCAATTTATGCATCCGCAATCCCTGGCCAGGTGCTTTTCAAACCATTTGGAAAAATAAGGAACGGTATATCGAGAGTTATTACGGCAAATACTGCAAGAATCGGCAAAGTACGGATTGGAGGGATTGGCCTTACTTGGCCGGAGATGCTGCAGTGATGGCTGAAGACGGTTACGTGCGCATTCTGGGCCGAATCGACGATGTGATTAACGTCTCAGGGCATCGCTTGGGGACCAAGGAGATCGAATCGGCAGCCTTGTCTGCTGAAGAAGTTGCCGAAGCCGCAGTGGTGGCTGTAACTGATGAAATCAAGGGTATGGTTCCCGAGTTGTACGTCTCTTTGAAGCCAGACTACGATCCCAGCGATGAGTTGGCCAAGAAGGTTTCGGATGTTGTTTCCAATGTTCTGGGCAAGATTGCTAAACCTGCGCATGTGTATATAGTGCCGGATATGCCCAAAACCCGGTCCGGTAAGATCATGCGCAGAATCCTGGCTTCAATATCTAGCAATAAGGATGTGGGCGACGTGAGCACTCTGGCCAATCCACAAGTTGTCGAGGAGATTCGGCAACAGGTTCAGTCAGACTAGCAGCTTTAAAGCTTAAGAACAAAGAAGGTGCCTCATTGCCCCAGCACTTTTTGCAAGGGAAATGACTTAATAAACAAAAAGGGCAGGCCGATCGGCCTGGCCTGCCCTGCTCAAAGCATTCTGTAACCCTATTTCTGTAACCCTATTGATGTTGAGGCAATGAATCAGCTGCTCATTGGATAAATATATCTATTTGAAATGTGATCTGGCCTGGTCAAAGGCCTCCTTGAGGTGGGACCAGGCCTGATCTACTCCCTTCCGCAGGTCCTCCCAGGCCTCGTCGCTGGAATTTCTCATCTTTTGTAACCGATCCAAGATTTCATCCCTCTTGGCTGTGAATTTTTGGACATGTTGCTCATATTCTTGTTTGGACTCCATCTCCGCCAGCTTGCCTTGTAATTGTAATTCATCGATTTTGTTGTTGAGTTCGTCCAGTCTTTCCTTGAGATCCTGGATATATTCTTCTCTGGTGCGCATAAAACTCCTTTCCTTTCCGGTTGGTTGTCCTCATCCTCAATTTACGGAATGCGCAAAAAGCAGCACATTGTCAAGGGAAACAGATGATCAGTGCCCCTCGACCTAAGGACTGGACTATGCTAAGCAATATATACTAAGTTTTTGTATGCTGAGGGATGTTCTTTACCTGGAGAGAAGGAGCTTAGAAGATGAGCACAAGCGACGTCTATATCCGATGGTTGGAAGAAACGAACATGGAAGATATCGGTCAAGTGGGAGGCAAGAATGCAGCCTTGGGGGCCATGATACGGGAATTAAAAGATCAGGGAGTACAGGTCCCGGACGGCTTTGCTACCACAGCCGAGGTCTACTGGCAGGTAATCAAATTCAATGGCTTGGACCAGGTCTTTGCCGAGTTATTGGATGACCTGGATAAGGGACAGAAGACCTTGCCGGAAGTAGGTCGGGCCATTCGCAACCGGATACTGCAGTTCACCTGGCCTGAAGAAATCGCCTCGGCCATCACGGATGCCTACAGGCAGTTGGGCGCGAGATACGATACCGAGGCGGTGGATGTGGCCGTTCGCAGCAGCGCCACGGCCGAGGACCTGCCGGACGCCTCCTTTGCCGGACAACAAGAGACCTTTTTAAATGTGAGTGGAGAAAACCAGCTCTTGGAGGCCATTCGTAAATGTTTTGCCTCCTTATTCACGGATCGGGCCATCAGCTATCGACAGGAAAAAAACTTCGACCACCTCCGGGTGGCTCTCTCTGCCGGGGTACAGAAAATGGTCCGATCGGATCTGGCCGGATCCGGAGTTATGTTTTCCATTGATACTGAAACTGGATTTCCGGATACAGTGATTGTCAGTGCTGCCTGGGGCCTGGGGGAGAATGTGGTCCAGGGCACAGTTACCCCGGATGAGTACCGGGTTTTCAAGCCCCTGCTTGGTGATGAAGGCTACAAACCCATCGTGGAAAAAAACATGGGGGCCAAGGAACGTAAACTGGTCTACGCCCATGGGGGAACGAAATCCACCAAAAACGTCCTGACCGCGGTGGAAGAAAAACAGACCTTCGTCCTCTCGGATGCGGAGATCTTGCAATTGGCCCGGTGGGCAAAAGCCATTGAAGATCATTACGGCCGGCCCATGGACATGGAATGGGCCAAGGACGGAAATAGCGGACAGATGTTCATGGTCCAGGCCCGGCCGGAAACTGTGCAGTCCAGACGGGGTGCGGCCAATCTGCAGCATTATACCCTCAAAGAGCGTGGAGAACCCATAATCTTCGGACTGAGCATCGGAGACGCCATAGCCTCAGGGAAAGTCTGCCGGATTAAGTCGGCGGACGATATCCAGAGCTTTGAATCCGGATCGATACTGGTAACAGAAATGACCGATCCGGATTGGGTTCCGATCATGAAAAAAGCGGTGGGTATTGTTACAGATCATGGAGGTCGGACCTGCCATGCGGCCATTGTCAGCCGGGAAATGGGCATTCCGGCCATTGTGGGTACCGGCAGCGGCACCCAGGTCCTGGGCCATGGAGATGAGATAACCATGTCCTGCGCCGAAGGGGAAGAGGGGGTGGTTTACAAGGGCATCTTGGACTATGAAGTCAGCGAAGTCAGTCTGGATGAAATTCCCAAGACATCAACGCAGATCATGATGAATATCGCCAGCCCAACAGCTGCCTACCGCTGGTGGCGGTTGCCCTGTCACGGTATCGGCTTGGCCCGGATGGAGTTTATTATTAATAACGTGATCAAGATCCACCCCATGGCCCTGTTGCGCTTCGATCAATTGCAGGATCGTCAGGCCAGGGCCAATATTCAGATCCTGACCCATCGCTATACCGACAAGGCCGAGTATTTTGTGGATAATCTGGCCATGGGTATTGCCAAGATAGCCGCTTCCCAGTATCCCTATCCGGTTATAGTGCGTATGAGTGACTTTAAGACCAATGAATACGCCAATTTGATCGGGGGTCAGGCCTTTGAGCCCCATGAAAACAATCCCATGATCGGATTTCGTGGAGCCTCCCGCTATTACAGTGAGGAATATCGGGAGGGCTTTGCCCTGGAATGCCGGGCTATCAAGCGGGTGCGCGAAGAAATCGGCCTGAGCAACGTGGTGGTCATGATCCCTTTTTGCCGCACCTTGGCTGAAGCGGACAAGGTTTTGCAGGTCATGGCTGAAAACGGACTAACCAGGGGCGAAAACGGTCTGGAAGTTTATGTGATGTGCGAGATTCCGTCCAACATCGTCTTGGCCGAGGAGTTCGCCCAGCGCTTCGACGGATTTTCCATCGGCTCCAACGATCTGACCCAGCTGATTTTGGGGGTGGACAGGGATTCTGGACAGCTGAGACACCTGTTCAATGAACAGGACGAGGCGGTCAAACGGAGCATCAGCACCCTCTTGCAGACCGTTAAGGCCAAGGCCCCCCAGTGCAAGGTAGGCATCTGCGGACAAGCGCCCAGCGATTATCCGGAGTTTGCCGCCTTCCTGGTCCGGGAAGGCATCGACTCCATCTCCTTGAATCCGGACAGTCTCCTCCAGGTCATGCGCAAAGTGGCGGAAATGGAAGATGAAATAGCCCGGCTTGACAGTTAGGCTGGGAGAAGACACAAGGGCTCGAGTTTTTGAAGCGGGAGATTCAGAGCCACTGCTTGGGTACCAATCAAAAGACAGGTGTGTCCATGCGAACATTCTTTATGCCTGAACAAGGAAAATCCAGGGTATTGAGCATTGCCCATCGCGGAGCCCGCTCCTTAGCCCCGGAGAACACCTTGCAGGCAATCCGAAAGGCCCATGCTGTCGGGGCGGATATGTGTGAAGTGGATGTGCGCCTGACAGCGGATGATATTCCGGTGCTCCTTCACGACAAAGTCCTGGAACGAATAAGTAATATTTGGGATATGCCCAATTTCCGAAATCGCCGTTCCTGGGCTGTGGGGGCCCTGACTTACGAGGAACTCCAGCAGTTAGATTGCGGGTCGTGGTTTTTACAGCAGGATCCATTCCGGTGTATCCGGGGAGGTAAAGTGTCTGGGGCCGAACAGGAGAGCTACAAGGGCCTGCAACTGGCTACCCTGGAACAGGCTCTGGAATTGATCAAAGCCCACGACTGGATGATCAATATTGAACTCAAAGACGTGGGCCCCAAACGCCATCAGATCCTGGTGGAGCAGGCCTGCTCCATCGTTCGGGACTTGGGCCTGGTGAATCGGGTCCTTTTTTCTTCCTTACGCTTTGCCACCCTGGAGGCCGTTCGGGATCAGGGTGCGGATTTTCATTTGGCCTTTGTGGACAATGTCGTGCATCCCCAAGTCCTGCGTCGTTTGCTGAGCATCCGAGCCACAGCTTATCATCCCAAGCATACCCTGGTCCGACCGGATATTATTCGCTCCTGTCGGGGAGGAGGGATTGCGGTCAATGTCTGGACCGTAAATAGGATGACCGATTTGCGGCTCTTGCAGGCCATGGGTGTGGATGGAGTCATTACCGATGTTCCCCAGCGAATGCATTCCATGCGGGTGGTACCGGCGGCGGTTTGATGAAAAGGTCAGAGGCCAGCCTTGCCTCCAAAGGCAGGCCCTCTTCAGGTTAAAATCTCGTTTCATACCAGGGCGTCAAATTGCGAAGCACTTCGAAGAAGATTTGACTGGGGTTTCAGTTAATAACAGAAGATCTTCTCATACTCCCTTGATTTTCCTGACACCACTCTGGGAGGACCAATGATTAGCGCCTGTACTCTGGATTGTCCAGACGCCTGTTCCCTCCTTGTCCAGTCCGGACCAAACGGCCACGAGGTCCGGGGCAATCCGGATCATCCTTTCACCCGAGGATTTACCTGCGGCAAAATCCAGGGATATTTTCAGCGCCTGCACAGTCCGGATCGCATCCTCTGGCCCATGCTGAGGTACAAAAGCAGGTGGCAGGAGATTTCCTGGGAAGATGCCCTGGAGATATGCAGCCAACGTTTGGATGCCGCTTGCCAGGAGAATCCGGCTTCCATCGTGCATATCTCCGGACACGGGGCCCGGGGAATAAGCAAGATGGTGGTGGACGGTTTTTTTGCCGCCCTGGGCTGTACCCGACTGCAGGGTTCGGTGTGCGACGGGACCGGGATTGAAGCCTCCATTCTTGATTTCGGTCGCTTGGATCAGAGCCCGTTGCAGGACATGCACAACTCCAGGTGGATCGTCAACTGGGGCCGGGATGTCCTGCGCAGCTCCATACATACCCACCGAATTATGGCCCGGGCCCGCCAAAACGGTACCCGGGTGGTATCCATCTGGCCGGGTGGGGATGGCTATGACCGCTTCTCCGACCAGTTGATCCGCATTGCTCCCGGTGGGGATCGATTCTTGGCTTTGGCCGTGCTCAAGGTGATCTGGGAGCAGGGACGCATCAGCCGGCAGGCGGTGGAATCCACCCTGGGATGGGAGGACCTGCTGTCCCTTATCCAGTCTTACTCCTTATCCGAACTGTCCGATATCTGCGATGTACCCCCAAAGGATATTTATTATCTGGCCGCGGCCTATAGCCAGTCCCCCGTGGCCACAGTGATCGGCTGGGGCGTGCAACGTCACCGTTTCGGCGGGGAAACTGTCCGCTGCATCGACGCCCTGGCCTGGCTGAGCGGCAATGTGGGCATGTCCGGGGCCGGGGTGTTCTACAATATCTCTTCGGTCCGCAACTTCGATCTCTCCTGGTTGCCGGACAAGACTGCCCGTTTCCTGACCCTGCCCCGCCTGGGCCGGGAACTGCAAGAGAATGGGGATCCGCCTTTGTCTCTGACCTGGATCAACGGGACCAATCCGGTAAATCAGTTACCGGAGAGCACGCGGGTGGCTCAGGCCTTGCGCGATATGGAATTCACCGTGGTGGTGGACGGATTTTGGACCGATACCGCCCTGTGCGCCGACCTGGTCCTGCCCTGCACCTTGATGGGGGAAGAAGAGGATGTTCTGGGTTCCTGCATGCACGACTATGTAAACCGGGCCCAGGCCGCGGTGGATCCTCCGCCCGGGGTCCGGTCGGATCTGTGGATCATTCAGGAGCTTAATGAGCGTTTGGGGCTGGGATTGGCCATTACAGATCGAGAAACCTGTTTGAAACGCAGTTTGGCTCTTCCCGGGGAGGGGGATCAGCAATGGGCCAGTTTGAGAGATGACGGATATGTCCTGGCCAGGGAACAAAAACCGGCCTTTATTCACGGTCCAGGCCACAAGGACGGGCTGTTTCATGCCCTGAGCAAGGTCAGTCCGGGGTCCCAGGAGGATCCCCGTTTCCCTTTTCGCCTGCTCAGTCTGATCCGCAAGCAGGCCATTCATTCCCAGATCCTGCCTCTGGACCAGGACATGCCCCCTACGGTGTGGGTCAATCCCCAGGCCCCAGGTCTTCAAGGCCTGGATCTGGAAGGGGAGGTGTTTCTGGTTTCCGAACTGGGACGACTCCGGGTCCGGGTAGCCTTTGACTCCAGCCTGCATCCCCAGGCCCTTGTTTATCGCCGGGGGGACTGGATGGTCCTGGGCGGCGGGGTGAACCAGCTCATTCGGGACGATGTGACCGACTTGAAGGTGGGAGCGGCCCAATACAGCCAGCGGGTGGGGTTGAGAAACGGCTAAGGTGACAAAAGTGTTCGGTGTTCGGTGTTCAGCAAGAAAAGAATTATGACCCATCATAATACTTGCTGAAACCTGAAACCTTTCATTGGATCTCGCTTACTCCCTCAGCCCCGTCTTCAAACTGCATTTGATACAGCTTATGATACAGGGGGGAACGGTGATACAGCTCCCTATGGGGGCCGATATCCAGGATACTTCCGCTGTCCATAACTACAATCCGGTCTGCGGAGAGTACGGTGGACAATCGGTGGGCGATGACCATGCTTGTGCGTTGGGCCATAAGGTTCTCCAAGGCCTTCTGCACGATACGTTCGGACTGAGTATCCAGAGCGCTGGTGGCCTCGTCCAGGATGAGCAAGGGAGGGTCTTTGAGCAGGGCCCGGGCGATAGTCAGGCGCTGTTTTTCCCCGCCGGAAAGCTTCACTCCCCGTTCACCGATAACCGTACCAAAGCCTCGTGGTAAGTTAGTAATGAAATCAAAGGCATAGGCGACCTTGGTCGCTTCTTCCAACCTGGAATCCGGCACATTGTCCAGCCCATAGGTGATATTGTCCCGGATGCTGGTGTTGAACAGGATGGTCTCCTGGGAGACGATTCCGATACATCGGCGCAGACTGTCCAAAGTGTATTCCTCCACCGGTCGGCCGTTGAGGACAATCCGCCCCGACTGGGGCTCGTAGAAACGGGGAATGAGCTGAACCAGGCTGGACTTTCCGGCTCCGCTGGGCCCGACAATGGCCAGCCGTTCTCCGGGGCGTATATCCAGGGAGATGTCTTTAAGGGCCATATCCCGCGCTCCAGGGTAGGCAAAGTCGACCCGTTCGAAGCGCAACTCGGTGAGGGGGGACGTGAGCACCGCCCGACCGGCTTTTTCTTCATTTATATCCGGTGAATCCAGGATCTCAAAGACCCGTTCCGCTCCGGCCAGGGCCTGCTGCAATACCATATTTGATTTGCTGATTCTCTTGAAAGGTTCATAGAGCATGATCAGGGCAGTGAGAAAGGAGAAAAAGGTTCCGGGTGTGGATTCTCCGGCTATAACCTGGGTTCCGCCGTACCACACCACCATGCCGATGCCCAGGGCCCCGATGAACTCCATGACCGGTGATGACAGGGATTCGTACAGAGCACCGCGCAATGCGATGTGCACCAGCTTGCTGTTCTGTCCTTGAAAGCGACGGGATTCAGCCCCTTCCATGGCAAAGGCCTTGACCGCCTTGATCCCGCTGAACAGTTCCTGGAGCAAAGTGGAGATATCCGCGATCTTGGCCTGATTTCTGCGGCCCAGTTTGCGCAGCTTTTTCCCGAAAAAAATGACCGGATACAGGGCCAAGGGCAAAACGACTATGGCCCAAGTGGCCAGATAGGCATTGCGGTAGAAGGCCACAAAGATCAAGGCGAACATGGTCATGACTTCCCGGACAAGCATGATCACTTCTGGAATGCTTCTGCGAATCAGGTTGACATCGTTGATGATCCTGGACATGAGCATGCCCACCTGGCTTTGTTCGAAAAAGCTCATGGGCAAGCGAACCATTTTATCCTGCAAGTCGTTGCGCAAGGCCTCCAGGACGCGCAGGGCGCAATACTGCATTTGGTAGGTCTGGATGACCCGGAAAAAGCCCTTGAGGGCAAAGACAAGGATGATCAGGAAAGGAATGACCATCAAGGCCTTTTTATCTTTGTTAATAAAGATTTCATCCAGGGCCGGCTGGACCAGATAAGCGGCTGCTGCGGTACAGGTGGCCACAAAAGCCATGGCAATTATGGAAAGGACGATGCGCAGCGCATAGGGTCGAAAATAGTGGGCGATGCGTCGAAGAAAATACAACGAACTCTTGAGGTCTTCTTTGGTGAACGGTTTTTTTATCGCGGTCATGGGATGGATGGTTTGGCCTGGTTGGGATTGGCGATTGCTTAAGAACCAATGCAGGTCGGATGATCAGAGCTGACCTGATATTGGTATCTTGCCTCATCGGAGTTGCCCAGCCCTAGCAAGAAGGGGCCGGAAAGTAAAGAAGGGGTCACACGGCAAATTTGTTCTCCTTTATGTTGTGGTAGTTTTTCGAGAATTTTTGGTCATTTTTAGATAATCAAAGACGAGCCTGACTCTTTGGTGCAGGTCTCGCACTTTCTGAGCGATATCTTTGACTTCTCTGGATTTAAGTAACCCTATGGCGAAACCTCTTAAGCGATTGGTATTTGCTGGACCATTGCCGGTTCTAATCCTAGTTCTATCTTCGTCATAAGTCCAATCAAGGATATAGTGTTTGCTGTTTTCAATAGTCCATTGTCCACGATGAATTTGTAGTATTCTAGCAGGATCAGCTTTCTCCGGACTATGGCTGGTTATACCATAGAAAGTGTTCTCCTCAATTTTCCCGCTTTTTTGATACACAGTTTTTTTATGTATGCAAAAAGCCTGGCCAACATGGGGAAATTTAAGGTACTTATTTAACTCAGAAGTGACCCAGACGGAGCGAGTGTCTATTCGACCATGGGCTGGTGGGTCTTGGACACAACAGTCAGGTTCTTTCCGGTTTACGAAGGATCTCTTGATATCGGCGTAGAGAGTGGACTGGTTTTGTTTGGCGGTAAAAAGGTAGTCTGCGCCGCGCCCCACGATGTATTCGGCCAGTTTTTTCTGAGTAAGAAGAGCATCGGCGGTGATAGTTTTTCCAGAGATTTCTATTTGGTCCAGGATTGGGATAAACATCCCGATTTCGTTTGTTTGCTTTGTTTCTTCGCTATTTTCGTCTACAGGTAGAGTACCTACTTTTTTTGGGTGTAGGTGGCCTTGGATTCATGGCCAACAACACTGGCAATATGTGTTTGCCGCCCATTTTCATCAATGGCGTTTTTCATTGTTTTGCCATCAAAAGCCAGGCAAGTGTCTGTCAGGCCTTGGTCTTCATTCCAGCGTTGCAGGGCCTGATCTACTTCGATTGGATCCACCCGGACCAGAACATCACGTATAACGAACTGGCTGGGGATGACATATTTTCCTTTTTCTTTGCGACACCGAAATCGTTGCCTGGCCTTTTGCCCCAGGTTATTAGCCCAGCCATAGATGGCCTTGTAGCCTTTCATTCCGCACAGGGTGGCGGCTGATGCAATGGCCAGAACTGTAGATATTCGATGACGACATCCGTGTGCCCTGCGAGGATCGATTACAGTTGTGAAGTATTCCGGAAGCGAGCGCATCTGTTCAGCATTCATAGTCATTTTTGGTTCTCCTTTTTGATAGGTTGGCTTGAGAATGGCACAAGACAAAAGTTTTCTGGAGTTGGCTTGAAGTGGCAAGACAAAGATGAGCTTAGGGGATGAAGGTTTGGCACTGTATCCTTGGCCGATTCTTTTAAAGCCTTTGGTCAGCCCCAACTCTATCCAGTTGGAGGCGCGATAAACGGTGCCTGTGTAACGTTTTGGATCGACAAAGGTTTCCAGGAGCAACAGTGGATGGCCGAAATGTTGTTGCCAATCAAAAGAGATGCGCTTTGCACAAAGTGATAGGATACGAGAGCCCAGGTTTGGCAGGTTCCAGCCCGGCAGGATAAGAAAACGAGAGTTGTTTGCCAGCAACTTCAATCGGTCAAACCGATGCCGATATTCCCATCCAATCCACTGGTCCCTGGCCGCACACTTCAAAGCGGCAGCCGAGAATGTAAGCAGAGCAACCCACTGATCAGAGTGTGTGGCGACATACCAGAGGGTTTCACTAATTTTGGGTGAGGCTCCAAGATAGTGATGCTTGGCCATCAAAGACTTGAACCGGTCTTTCTGGTCTCTTTCGACTGGTTGCAGCGTTATGCTTGGCAAATATGAAAAGGGGCTCTTTATGTGCATGGCGAGCCCCTTGTAGCAAGCTTTTGAACGCTTGTCCAGGATTTAGGGGTAATTTTATAAAATTTTTGTGTTTTTTGATGAGCACAAATCTACCCTGGAAGGGGTCAAGGGTCGTATTGCACCCCAGGTAGCCTTCTGGTATGTTCCATTTATTGGTTGCGGCGAGGTTAGAATGCACTTTCTGCCGCAGCTGAAATCGAGTGAAGACTTCACTTCCGGACCTTATGCTCACACTTATATCTGCAATGGCCCTGGCCTTGGGCGTATCTTTCCTCTGTTCCTTGGTTGAAGCGGTGCTTTATTCCGTTAGTTGGAGCTATATTGAAACCTTACGTCAATCTGGAAGCAAATCTGGCCAGATTCTGTTCAAGCTACGCGACAACGTGGATGAACCTATTACCGCCATCCTGACCTTGAACACCGTGGCCCACACTGTTGGAGCGTCTGTGGCTGGGGCTTCGGCAGCAGCGGTTTTCGGCTCGGGTTCCCTTGTACTTTTTTCGGCCGTTTTTACCCTCCTGATCCTTATTTTATCAGAGATCATTCCCAAGACAATCGGAGTGATTTATAATCGGGCTTTGGCCGTATTTTTGGCCAGGCCCTTGCAATTATTGGTCTTGGGCATGAAACCGGTAATCAAGGCCATCAGCCTTCTGGTGTATTTCATAGGCCACAACAGGCAAGGTCCGGAACATTCTGAAGAGGACCTTTTGGCTATGGCCAGCTTGACCAGGAGAAGCGGGGTATTAAAAAGATTCGAAGAGCTGTCCATCCAAAATATCTTGGCCTTGGATACCAAAACCGTACGCCAGGTGATGACCCCGCGAACGGTCATATTTTCCATGCCCGGCCATTACACCGTTTCCGAGGCCTGGAACAGTCAGCACCTGTGGCCGCACAGCCGGGTTCCGGTTTACGACAACGATGATCCGGAAGATATCGTGGGTATTGTCTACCGGCGGGAGGTTCTGCAGGCCCTGGCTCAGGATGAGCATGACCTCAAGCTGAGCGAACTGATGAAGCCGGTCCATTTTGTTCTGGAGACCATGACCCTGGATCGGATTTTGGTCACCTTTTTGGAATCCAGATTACATTTGGCTGTGGTTTTGGACGAATATGGCGGTGTGGCCGGGGTGATTACCCTTGAGGATATCCTGGAAGAGATCCTGGGCAACGAGATAATGGACGAAACCGACCAGGTGGCCGATATGCGGGAATTGGCCCGGCGTAAACGACAGAGGCTGCAAAACGCGGCGGAAAAAGATTAGATGTACAGCACACTGGAGGTGGACGTATGGCTCGTAAATCAGGCCAACGTATAGTTTATATTTTGGCTTTTTCCCTGTTGGCCTTTGGGTTGGCCGGGTTACTGGTCAACGGGGTAAGCAAGGACAGTGTCTATTTTTTAAATGTCTCGGAAGCCTTGGCCAAAGGGCTGGGCAATCTGGACAAGGCCAGACTGTTCGGAATGGTTAAAGAAGAAGGCCTCAGACACCGGGAAGACCAGCTGGAAGTAGAATTTCTCCTGGCGGATAAAGACCATCCGGACCAGTCTATACAGGTCACCTACCAGGGGGCCCTTCCGGATACCTTCCGCCCTGGAGTCGAGGTCATTGTCGAAGGCGGTGCAGGGCAGGCCATGAATGGTTCGTTTGTGGCCCATACATTGATGACCAAATGCCCCTCCAAATACACCCAGTAAACTTAATTTTTATATCTCCACAAGGCTTTCATGGAACATCTGATCGGGTTTTATAGTTTACTGGCCGGAATGGGGATCAATATTCTGGCCTGTGCCTGGATTGCGTATATGCTCTGGCAGGGACGGACCCAAGGTATCCGGCGTATAGTCTGGTTGCAGAGCGCTGTCTTCGTCCTCATCCTGGTCCCCAGTATCATTTTGGCCTTGGCCCTGCTCAGACACGACTTCTCATTCATGGTCGTGGCTGACTACACCGATTCCCTGCTTCCCTGGACCTATACCCTGACCGCTTTTTGGGCCGGCCAGGAGGGGTCCTTTTTGTTTTGGACCTTGGCAGTCGCCTTTTTCGGTCTGATATGGTCTTTATCTGGGGCAAATAGGGACATGTCCGAGGATACCAGGTGTTCATTCTGGATCATGTACACCTTGGTCCAGGCCCTTTTTCTGCTCATTGCCACCACAGTGAGCAATGCCTTTGTGCAGCTCTCGCCGCCTCCGACCGAAGGAAACGGCCTCAACCCCCTCCTGCAGCATCCGGGCATGGTTTTTCATCCCCCGTTGCTCTTTATCGGCTACGCCGTCCTGACCGTTCCAGCTGCAGCCGGACTGGGGACCCTCTTTGCTCAGGACGACGCCTGGCTGGGGCGGGTTCGGAATTGGGCACTGATAGCCTGGATCTTCTTGACCTCCGGCATTGTCCTTGGTGCCTGGTGGTCGTATATGGAATTGGGTTGGGGTGGATACTGGGCCTGGGATCCGGTAGAAAACGCCTCCTTGATTCCTTGGTTGGCCAGCAGCGCCTTTGTACACACGGCCATCATTGGTCGTAAGAGCCGGGCCTTGGGCCGGACCAATGTGGCCTTGGCCGGATTAAGCCTTGTGCTCTGTCTGTTGGCTACCTTTGTCACCCGCAGCGGGATGCTCGATTCCCTGCATGCCTTTGGGGAGCACGGGGTGGGAATACCTTTGATCTGGGCCATGACTTTTGGTGCGGTGTTCATTGGTTTGAGCAGTCTGGGCGCCCGGACCGGATTGCGCCGCGGACTGCCCTCCATCGCCAGCCAGCAAGGTGGTATTGTCCTTTTGACCTGGCTTTTGCTTATCTTGGCCGGGGTGATAGGCCTCGGTACCCTGTGGCCTCTGGTCAGCCGGATCTGGACTCCGGACAGCGTGGGAATGGGACCTGACTTCTACAACCGGGTCTGCCTGCCTTTTTTTGCTCTGGTTGTCGTCGGCCTGCCCTTCTGTCCCTGGCTGGGGTGGACGACCTGGAAACGATTTTCCAAGATTTTGGGGAGCGTCCTTGCAGGGGCTGTTTTGCTTGCAGCTGTGGTTTGGGTCTTTGGAATTCAAGATCCCCTGTCGTTGATCACCACCGCTTTCGCTTTGGTCACAGTGCTTTCCCTCCTCGGTTTTTCGGTATACAGGGCCAACGTTCGAGGCAATAGATCCAGAATGGCGGTTATGGGTATCCATCTTGGACTGGGGATTTTGGCCCTGGGAATTGCCTTATCCGGCCCATACAAACAGGAGAAGGATGCCGTATTAAGCCCTGGAGAAGAGCTTCGGATCGGGGAGTATACCTTCACTTATACATCTTTGGACCGCAAGAGCACGCAGCGAATGGAGGGCTATTCGGCCAGCCTGGAGGCGACCAAACAGGGAAAAAACCTGGGTACTATGCATCCGGAGCGGCGGTGGTATCATAATTTCGATCAACCTTTTGCCGAAGCTGCGGTTATTTCCGGTCTGGGCGATGAATTGTACGCTACCTTGCTGGGATTCAATCAGGAGGATCAAGTCCGGGTCCAGGTCCGGATAAATCCCGGGGTGAACTGGATCTGGATTGGAGGGACCATTATGTGTCTAGCCGGTTTGTTGGCCTTGCGATCCAGGCAGGAATCGTAACCAGGGGCAGAGCGAGTGAGTCAGGAACCGGTTTTTGAACTTCAGGGTGTCAGCTACGGGTATTCGGCTGGGGATGTCCTGCATGGAATCCAGGTTCGGATTCCGGCCCAAAAGACAATTCTGATCACCGGACCTAACGGAAGCGGAAAGACCACCTTGCTCAAGCTGCTGGCCGGAGTGCTCACCCCGCGTCAGGGTCGCATATACCGGGGGGTGGACTCCGGTGAAATGGCCGGGCTGGGACATGACACTTATATTTATCCAGGTTTGACGGTTTTGGAGAACCTGAGCTTTTGGAGACGATTGTATAGAAAATCCACGGACCTGGGACAGATGGAGAGTATATTGCAGAGGGTCGGTCTGGACGCGGTGATGTACGAGCCGGCCTCGCATATGTCGCGGGGGATGGCCCAACGCTTGAGTCTGGCCCGGGTTTTGTCCTTGTCGGCCAAGGTATTGCTTTTGGATGAGCCTATGGCGGGTTTGGATGCCGATTCCCAAACCGTGATGCGCACCGAAGTGGATCGAGCCAGGCGGCGAGGAGCGACTGTGCTTTGGATCACCCACACCCCGGAGGCGGAAATACGTTCGACTGATTATGTCCTCCGGGTGGGCGGTGGCAGTGTGCGCATGGAGCCGTGTGCAGGGAACGGGTAGGTGATGTGGACCCAAATCGCGGCCATGGCCTGCAAGGATATCCGTTTATTCTTCACCAGGGGACAGGGCCTGGTCCAGGCCGTGCTGCTCGGGTTGCTCCTCATATTCACTTTCAGCTTGGCTGGGGCTGGAGAGCAACGAATCGCCGGCCAGTGGACTGCTGCCATTTTTTGGTTATCCACCTGTTTTTGTCAGGTCCTTATTTTTAACGCCCTGTACGCTTTGGAGGACGAGCACAAAGCCCGGGAAGGTCTGCTCATGGCTCCTATGCCTTCCCAGAACATCTGGGTGGCCAAAGTTCTGGCCGGAGGGTCGATCCTGGTGGGGGTGCAAGCGATTTTTGTCCCGGCCTGCATCGTTTTTTTGGACCTGACCAGGTTGTATTCCTGGTCCTGGTTGGCTGGAACGGTCCTGGTCATAGATGCAGGACTCATTCCCCTGGGGGCTTTACTGGGAGCCATGGGTACTGAACAATCCGGGCGAGATTCTTTGTTTACCGTGATTCTTTTTCCCTTGCTCTTTCCCTTGCTGTTGGCCGGGATCCGTCTGGGCGGATACGCCTTGGAGGGAGGAGGTGCTGATCCCTGGGCCTGGCTTCGCCTGGCTATGGCCTTTGATGCCATGTTTGCCGGCTTGGCCCTGATCCTTTTTCCCTTCGCTTATCGGGGGTGAGGACAGAGGACAGAGGACAGAAGACAGAAGACAGAAGACAGAGGACAGAAGACAGAGGACAGAAGACAGAGGACAGAAGACAGAGGACAGCGTTGCCTTTGGCTGCAGACGGCCAGTTTGATCGCGGGTGAGACTGGATACAAAGAGGGCTGGCCCTCGGAGAGGACAGCCCTACCGGGAAAACCACGAGGTGGTTGCCACCGAGTAGGCCGCCCTTCTCCGAAGGGCAGGCCATCTTCAAGTTAAATCTTGTTTCATACCAGGTTTCAGGTGTCGTGAAAATCAAAGGAGTATGAAAAGATCTTCTGCTCTTAACTGAAATCCCAGTCAAATCTTCTTCGAAGTGCTTCGCAATTTGATGGGGCAAGCCTGAAGCCTGATCCCGCCATAGGCGGGACTGAATCCTTTAAAAATTGCTAAACTACAAGTTTCACCACCGATCAAACTGGGCGTTTGCGGCCGGAGGCAAAGCTGACACCTGAAACCTTTTGATTTTGTTGCCTCCAATGGCTCTAGATGGACCATTGGACTTGGAGTGGGCGGATGCAGGTATTTTTTCCGCTGTCTGTAGTGACCTGGGCGCTGCTCATCGCTTCCCAGGGCATGATTTGGCTGTATGCCCCAGTTGAGTCCAGCATGGGCCTGGTGCAGAAGATATTCTATCTGCATCTTCCCCTGGCTTGGTGGGCCTTTGTTGCATTTTTTATTGTTTTTATGGCCAGTGCGGCCTTTTTGTGGAAAAAACGACCTGAAAGCGATCTCTTGGCTGCGGCTGCGGCTGAGGTCGGGGTTTTATTTTCCGTGCTGGTCCTGGTTACCGGATCCATATGGGGACGGGTTTCCTGGAATACATGGTGGACATGGGATCCTCGCTTGACCACGGCTTTGGTTATGTGCTTTGCCTACTGTGCCTATCTGATCCTGCGCCAAGCCAGGATTCCCAGCCCCAGGCGGGAAGTGATGTGCGCAGTGCTTGGTATCTTGGCTTTTGCCGATGTCCCGTTGGTCTTTGTCTCGGCCCGGTTATGGCGAAGCATTCATCCCACGGTATTCGCCAGCCAGGGTGGAGGGATGCCTGGGGAAATGCTGTTGACTCTGGGTGGGTGTTTGGTGGCTTGGGGTGGACTTTTGGCCCTTTTGATCATCTCTCGATATCGCCAACTCAGAATCCAGGCCAGACTGAATAGCCTGGTGGCTGGGAAATACTGGTGATCTTGTATGAAACAAAGTATAACATGGGACGTAGCTTTGGCCTTCTGGGATGGCAATCACGCGCAGACGCGGGATTGGCCCAAGTGGGCGAAAGATCTTTCGGCCCGACGAGCCAAGGTGAGTGTCGGGCCAGCCCATTTTGAACTGTTTTTCCCTGGATCACGCTGGGCGTCTGCGGCCAAAGGCAAAGCTGAAACCTAAAATGAAGAAGTGAGTAAGATGAGTGGTTCAAGTATGCTTCTGGCGGCAAATGTGGCCGTATGGAGCGGGATCATGCTCTATGTCCTGAGTCTGGCCAGACGCTATGTCCGTCTGGAGAAGAGAATGCGGCAGCTGGAGATATCTTGTGAACGAGACGATCAGGCCCAATAGTTTTATTTTTCGGATCAGCCTTGGCTTCGTTGCCCTCGCCTTGGTTGGCATGTTGGGATATTCGACCATGTACCGTTTGGAACACCCCTCCTTGACCCGGGTGGTGCATCAGAACCAATCCGGTGGTGAAGAGGACATGATGGGCATGATCGGGCAATTGATGCAGCGTCTGGAAGAAAACCCGGAAGACGTCTCCACCTTAAGGACCCTGGGCCAAGTGTTCATGCGCATGCAGGCCTGGTCCGACGCCCAGCGATTCTGGACCAGACTTTTAGCCCTGGAGCCTGAAGATGTCCAAGCCAGGCAGCAACTGTCCATGTGCCTCTTTCGGCAAGAGAAATACGCGGCAGCCGTGGATGAACTCCAACGGGTGCTGTCCCTGGAGCCGGACAATGCCTACGCCCTTTTCAACCTGGGGATCTTGCATACGCACTACCTAAATGAGCGGGAAAAAGGACGGGCATACTTTGAGCAAGTGATCGAATCGCCACATACAGGACCTGAGTTGAAAGATCAGGCCCAAGAGCAACTTCAGAACAGCAATGGAGGATAAAAGGACAATGACCAAAGTGCTCAAGCACGCCCTGACTTTCGACGATGTCTTACTTACACCCAAGTATTCGGAAGTATTACCGGATAATGTGGATGTGTCCACCTACCTGACTCCCAGTATCCATCTGAATATTCCCTTGCTCAGTGCCGCTATGGATACGGTGACCGAATCCAGGATGGCTATTTCCTTGGCTCGGGCGGGGGGGATCGGAGTCATCCATAAAAATATGTCCATTTCCAGGCAACGGGTGGAAGTGGATAGGGTCAAGAAGTCCGAGAGCGGAATGATTGTGGATCCGATTACTATTGAGCCGGAGTGTACAGTCGGTCGGGCCTTGGAGATTATGGGTGAATATCGCATTTCGGGGTTACCGGTGGTCAAAAACGAACAACTCCTGGGCATTGTCACCAATCGGGATGTCTTGTTCGTGGAAGACATGGAGACCAAAGTATCGGAAGTCATGACCAGTGAAAACCTGATCACCGTCCCCCCGGGAACCAGCCTGGAGCAGGCCAAACGCCTCCTGCACAGAAATCGGATCGAAAAGCTTTTGGTGGTGGACGAGACCTACCAGCTCAAGGGATTGATCACGATTAAGGATATCGACAAGATCAAGAAGTACCCGGATGCCTGTAAGGATGAGCTGGGGCGTTTGCGGGTGGCGGCCGCAGTTGGGGCTGGAGAAGATCTTCATGAACGGGCCGATGCCTTGATCAGTGTCGGGGCGGATGTTTTGGTCCTGGATTCAGCCCACGGACATAGCCGAAACATTGTAAACGCCGTATCTCAAATCAAGTCCGATTATCCGGAATTACAAGTGGTGGCCGGGAACGTGGCCACGACTGAAGGCACCGAGGCCTTGATCAAGGCCGGTGCGGATGCGGTGAAGGTGGGCATCGGCCCGGGATCGATCTGTACTACCCGGGTGGTGGCTGGAGTGGGTGTCCCTCAGGTCACTGCCATCATGGATTCGGCCAGGGCCTGCCGTAAGTATGATCGCTGTTTGATCGCCGACGGAGGGGTCAAGTTCTCCGGGGATGTGGTCAAGGCCATCGCCGCTGGTGCGGATTCAGTGATGATGGGCAGCATGCTGGCTGGAACCGAGGAAAGCCCTGGAGAGACCATTTTGTATCAAGGCCGGAGATACAAGATTTACCGGGGCATGGGGTCCATTGATGCCATGAAGGAAGGCAGCAGTGAACGTTATTTTCAGCAGCCAAGCAATAAATTGGTGCCGGAAGGCATTGTGGGGCGGGTCCCGTATAAGGGTCGAGTCTTAGAGACCTTGTATCAGTTAGTAGGTGGTCTTAGGTCGGGCATGGGATATGTGGGTTGCGCCTCCATTGACCAGCTCAAGTTGGATACCGAGTTCATCCAGATCTCGGCCGCCGGATACAAGGAAAGTCACGTCCATGATGTGATTATCACGAAAGAGTCGCCCAATTACCAGGTCGATACCTATTAAAGCAGGCTGGAGAGGTTCACGGTTCCCGGTTGAATGATTTTATTCTTCTAACCGTGAACCCTGAACTCAGTTAAATGGAGAAAGATTTAACCGGGCAAGCCTGGAACTTTGAACCCTGTAGCTTTACAGCGGAGCCCTGAATGCATCCTGAAGAAGTCGTCGTCATCCTTGATTTCGGTTCCCAATATACCCAGCTCATAGCCAGGCGCATCCGGGAGGCCGGAGTGTATTCCGAAATTCATCCCTGCACCCTGCCTCTTTCTCAGCTCAAAGAGCTCCAACCCAAGGGGATCGTCCTCTCCGGCGGTCCGGCCAGCGTCTGTGCTGCAGACTCGCCCGGGGTGGATGCGGACATTTTTTCCTTAGGAGTTCCTATCCTGGGTATATGTTACGGCATGCAGCTCATGGCCAAAGATTTGGGCGGAGAGGTGGTCCCGGCCCAAAACAGGGAATACGGTCGGGCTGAGCTGACCTTCCTGAAACATGATCGGCTGTGGGCCTCTCTTCGCGATTCCAAGCTGACGGTATGGATGTCTCACGGTGACCGGGTTATTCAGCCTCCGGCCGGGTTTGAGGTTTTGGCCCGGACGGATCAGGTGGATATTGCAGCTATGGCCGATCCGGGGCGGGGACTGTATGCCTTGCAATTTCATCCGGAAGTGGCCCATACCGAGGATGGGGGTCAGATCCTGCGCAATTTTCTGTTTGAAATCGTCCAGGCCAAGGCCACCTGGACCATGGCCTCATTTGTCCAATCCGTCCTTCAGGAGGTGCCCAAGCAAGTCGGATCCAGTCAGGTGGTTTGCGGATTAAGCGGTGGGATAGATTCCACCGTGGTCGCCGCCCTGTTGCATCAGGCCATCGACAAGCAACTGCATTGTATCTTTGTAGATAATGGTTTGCTCCGGGCTGATGAAGGCGAGGAAGTTGTCCAGTATCTGCAAAAACACTTTGATCTCAATCTGAATTACGTCCAGGCCCAGGACCTTTTTTTGGACCGTCTGCATGGGGTGCAGGATCCGGAAGAAAAGCGTAAGATCATCGGTAATACCTTTATACAAGTCTTTGAACGGGAGGCCAAGTCCATACCAGGTGTGCGTTTTCTGGCCCAAGGGACCTTGTATCCGGATGTCATTGAGAGCGTATCTTTTAAAGGTCCTTCGGCGGTAATCAAAAGTCACCACAACGTCGGTGGATTGCCGGAAAAGATGAATCTTGAGCTCATAGAGCCTTTGCGGGAACTGTTCAAGGACGAGGTCCGCAAGGTGGCCACAGAACTGGGCCTTCCGGATTATTTGGTCTGGCGTCATCCCTTTCCCGGACCGGGCTTGGCCATTCGGGTTATCGGCCAGATCACTCCAGAGCGGCTGGAGGTTCTTCGCCGGGCGGACAAGATCGTGCAGCACGAATTGATGGCTTCCGGGTGGTATGCCAAGGTGTGGCAGGGATTTGCCGTCCTTTTGCCCCTCAAGACCGTGGGGGTGATGGGGGATGAGCGGACCTACGAACATGTGATCGCCTTGCGGGTGGTGGAGAGCAGAGACGCCATGACTGCAGACTGGGCCAGGCTCCCGGAGGACCTTCTGGCCAGGATGTCCAATCGGATTATTAACGAGGTCCGGGGAGTGAACCGGGTGGTCCTGGATATTTCCTCCAAGCCTCCAAGCACTATTGAGTGGGAGTAGATTTCAGTTCCGCCATGGCAGGCCTGAAATCTATTTTATTCATGCGGGTTAGAATGAGGAAAATATCATGTTTGGAATAGGCACCACGGAAGTCCTGCTTATCTTGGTTGTGGCCCTGCTGGTCATCGGCCCGTCCAAACTGCCCGATGTGGCCCGGGCTCTGGGCAAGGGCATGGCCGAGTTCCGGCGCATGAGTTCCGATGTTAAACGCACCATCGACTTCGAGGCCCAGGTAGCGGACATGGAGCGGGACAAGAAGACTGACGCAGCCACTGGGGAACCCGCCGGTTCCGCAAGTAAGTCTACCGAAAACGGCCAAAACCGGGAAGCAGGCACCGGAGATGCCGAGGCCCAGACCGAACCAGGTCCAGCAGGCTTCGGAAACGAGGACGATTCGTCCGGTGACCGCGGTCCGATTGGAGAGGACGATGAAGTCCGGAGTGTCCGGAATGGCTGAGGAACAAACCCAAAACGACCAAAACCGGAATGCCGGCCTGGGCGAAATGGGTTTTCTGGAGCACTTGGATGATCTGCGCCGCAGGTTGATCCGGGCCCTGATCGCCGCATTTGCCGGTATGCTGGCCTGCTACGCCTTTGCCAAAACCCTTTTCGACTGGATGATGCTTCCACTGTATGAGGCCTTGCCTGAAAAGAGCTCTATGATTTATACCGCTCCGCATGAGGCCTTTTTTACCTACATCAAAGTAGCCTTTGTGGCTGGATTTTTTTTAACCAGTCCGTATATCTTCTACCAGATATGGCTTTTTGTCCGTCCGGGTCTGTATGCACATGAACGTAAGTACATCATGCCCATTTCCTTTTGCTCTGCTTTGCTTTTTGTGGTAGGCAGCCTGTTTGGATACTTTATCGTTTTTCCCTTTGCCTACAAGTTTTTCATGGGCTTTTCCGATATATTCATCAGTCCCATGATCACCATGAAGGAGGGCTTCTCCTTTGCCCTGCGTCTGCTTATCGCTTTTGGCATTGTCTTTGAGCTTCCCTTGGTTATTTTTTTCCTGGCCAGGTTAGGTCTGGTCACTCCGGAGGCACTGCGCAAAAAACGCAAGTATGCAATACTGTGTGGCTTTTTGCTCTCGGCCATTCTGACCCCGCCGGATATATTCACTCAGGCCTTCATGGCCGGGCCCCTGATTTTGCTCTATGAACTGGGGATCTGGATTGCGGTTTTTGTAGGCAAAAAACGGGAAGAAGAGATCAAGGAGACAGTGCATGCCTCAGATGACGGCCCAGCTTGAAAGAACCACCAAAGAGACCAGTATCCAGATTGATCTGAGCATGCCGGGGGAAGGAAATATTCAGGTCCAAACCGGCATGGGGTTTGCCGATCATATGCTGACCTTGCTGGCCTTTTGGGCCGGTATGGATCTGTCCCTCACCGCCCAGGGAGATTTAGAGGTTGATGCCCACCACAGTCTTGAGGATATCGGGTTGTGTGTGGGCCAGGCCCTTCACGATGCAGGAGGTGACAAGAAGGGCTTGGCTCGGGTAGGTTGGGCCCGGGTGCCCATGGACGAGGCCTTGGCCGATGTGGTCCTCGATTTTTCCGGGCGTCCATATTTAGTGTATAACGATGAAATCCTGCCGGCCATTCTTTTCGGTCAGGAAAAGGATGTCTGGAGAGAATTTTTCAAGTCTTTGGCTTTTCGGGCGGGGATGAATGTGCACATCCGTTACGCCTACGGATGCAATGGACATCATCTCTTGGAGTCGGCGTTTAAAGGGTTTGGGCTCTGTCTGCGGCAAGCCTTGCGCCGAGAACATGCGACCATATTTAGTACAAAGGGGAGTCTGGATTGAAACCCAGGTATGTATTCATCGCCCTTATCATGATCGGCTTGAGCGTTGGAGTGGGATGCGGCCCGCGCCAGGTCAGCGGCCCCGATCTGGACCAAACCGAATTGGCTGTGGCCGGGTTCATGAAGCCTTGCGACTCCTGGCAACTCCTCGCCGGATGCCTCCCGGAGAGCCTGGAGCCCATGCCGGAAGACGTCTTGCAGACCATGAACGACATACTGGATCACGAGTTGCAAAATCGGAACGTAACCCCTTACCAGGGACGATCAGTGGTTCAGCAATGCGAGGAAATCGTTCTCTTTGAAGCCGAAGACCTGGATATGTCCGGGTTGCAGTATTGGACTAAAATCGGGCAGTGCGTGCCGGCCGATTTGCTCCTTGTCCCCCAGGTCTTTGAATGGCGGGAGCGCAAAGGCGGAGAATGGGGAGTCGAAGAGCCGGCCAAAGTGGTCTTTGACTTGTATCTTGTGGATGTGCAGCAGCAGAAGCTTTTGGATCGTTTTCGTTTCGAACGTGAACAGCAGTCCTTAAGTGACAACCTGCTTGGTTTGGGACGTTTTATTCGCCGCGGAGGGCAGTGGGTGACTGCAGAGGCCCTGGCCAGAGAAGGCATACAGGAAGGCCTGGAGGCATTGGGTTTATGATTGTATTTCCGGCCGTGGATATCAAAGACGGGCGATGCGTCCGGCTCAAACAGGGAGTGGCCGCGGAAGTAACCGTGTTTTCCGATGATCCGGTCCAGGTGGCCCAGCATTGGGTGGAGCAGGGGGCCACGTGGCTGCATGTGGTGGATCTGGACGGGGCCTTTCAGGGAGAACCTATCAATCAGGACCTCATTCACAATTTGTGCACCCAGGTTCCTGTTCCGGTTCAACTGGGAGGTGGCATTCGGGATATGGACGTGGCCAAACGCTATTTTCAGGCCGGGGTGGCCAGACTGCTCATCGGGACGATGGCCCTGGAAGAACCTTCCAAGCTGCGATCTTTGTGCCAGGCCTACCCCGGACAGGTGGGAGTTTCTCTGGATGCTGCCAACGGTAAGCTCAAGGGGAGGGGGTGGGTGACGGAAACCGACTTGACTGTGGAGCAGGTCGTTCCGGAACTGGAAAGCATGGGGGCCGCCTGTGTGGTCTGCACCGATATCAGCCGGGATGGAATGCAAAGTGGAGTGAACGTGCAGGCAGTGACCCGAGTGGTGGAGGCCACCTCTTTGCCGGTGATTGCCGCCGGCGGGGTGACTGATCTGGAAGATATTAAGGCCCTGTTTCCCCTTTCCTTCCGGGGGCTGGCCGGGGTGATTACCGGCAAGGCCATCTACAGCCGCAGTCTGGATTTAAAGCAGGCTTTGGACTGGGTGGAAGCGGAAAAGGGCCGGATCACACGAGTACTTTAAAAAAAGCGCCCCGAGGGGCGCTTTTTTTAAAGTAGGGGCAAGTACTTGTTTATCTCATAGTCAGTAACCTGAATACTGTAGTTGTGCCATTCGATGCGTTTGTTCTCGATGAATTTATCGAAGATATGATCTCCTAAGGCCTCCTTGAGCATGGTGCTGGCGGCCATTTCTTCGATGGCCTCGTACAAGCTGCCCGGGAGGTTGTGAATGCCGTGGGTCAAGCGCTCCTCGTGGCGCATATCGTAGATATCGGCCTCTACCGGGGCCGGCAGTTCGTAGTTTTGCTCAATGCCCTTGAGCCCGGCAGCCAGAGTCACGGCAAAGCATAGGTAGGGATTGCAGGCCGGGTCCGGGGATCTTAGTTCCACCCGGGTAGCCGCTTCCTTGCCCGGTTTGTACATGGGTACCCGAGCCAGGGCCGAGCGATTGCGCTTGGCCCAGGCGATATATACCGGGGCTTCGTAACCAGGGACCAAGCGCTTATAGGAATTAACCCATTGGTTGGTCACTGCCGTATATTCCCGGGCGTGTTTGAGCAGGCCGGCAATGTAGGCCCGGCCCATTTGACTCAACCCGTACTCTCCTTGCGGATCGTAAAAGGCGTTGACGTTGTCCCGAAATAGGGACTGGTGCACATGCATACCGCTTCCGTTCTGCCCAAACAGGGGCTTGGGCATGAAGGTGGCGTACACTCCGTGCTTGCGGGCGATTTCTTTGACCAGGACTCGATAGGTTACCGAGATATCCGCCATTTTCAAGGCTTCCTGGTAACGCAGATCGATTTCGTGTTGACTGGGGGCCACCTCGTGGTGGCTGTATTCGACCTCGATGCCCATATTGTTCAGGGCCAAAATGATATCCCGGCGGATGGTGTTGGCCATATCCAGGGGAGGGGCATCAAAATAGCCGCCCACATCAAGGGTCTTGGGTTCTTGGGAGTTGGCAAAGAGGAAAAATTCCAGTTCCGGTCCGACATAGTAGGACAGGCCTTGCTCTGCGGCCTTGTTTAAAATGCGTTTGAGCACATAACGGCTATCCCCTTCATAGGGCAGTCCTTCTGGGGTCTTGATATCGCAGAACATTCGGGCTACCGGATATTCCGTGGGCCGCCAGGAGACAAGCTGAAAGGTGGTCGGGTCGGGAAAGGCCACCATATCGCTTTCATGAATGCGGGAAAATCCTTCGATGGATGAACCGTCAAAGCCCATGCCTTCATCAAAGGCCTCTTCCAGTTCTTGGGGCATGACCTGAAAACTCTTGATCGTGCCCATTACGTCCACAAACCAGAACTGAATGAACTTGATGTTGTGTTCCTTGACTGCTTTTTTGACCTCTTCCGGAGTTTGGCAAGCAAAAATCGGGGGGTTGTTGGTCATGATCCTGCCTCGAGCTGTGAGTGTTTGGGTGGATATACACAATAAGTTCGGCTGCGCCTCTGAACCCAGGATTGATCGGTACGGACTTTGCGGCGGGTGGTACAGATGATCGGTCCCAGGGCATCGGTTGAAGGCACTGTACAGATTTCGATCTTCCAGGTCAAAGGCTGAGACGATCATACACTTGACACCCAATGAAATACGGCTTTGCCCAAGAATTACGGTCTGTTTCCCTGGGTATACTTGTATGATTTGAAACGAAAATATTGATACTGAAAATATGTTGACATAAACAAACAAGCGGGTGTATGCTTTTTCCTTGCGGCGATGAGACCAAAAACGCAATAGTCCTCATTTCTCCCACAGCCATGTTTGGCTTCATGCCTTGGCAGTTTTGAATTTCAGCTCATACAAAGGCTTAGAATTTTCCTTGAACAGCTGGCTGGACAAGGTGGGGGAATTTTTATACGCTCGGAAGGTAGGTGAGGAAATGCCGAGCACAAGAGTAAGGAGGTTAATTCATGACGATTCGCTATGAACATGCGGATCTTCTCAAACAGGGCAGCTTTGGCTTAAATGTCCTTAGCCCTGATGATATTGAGCAGATCCACCAGTCCACCCTGGACGTCCTCTGGAATATAGGACTCAAGGTGATGAGTTCTCGGGCCAGGGAGATTTTCGCTGACAACGGCTGTCCAGTTGATGAAGAGAAGAGCATTGTCAAGATACCGGCGCACCTGGTGGAGGACGCCATTCAATCCACCCCAGCCACTTATCGGGCCCACGCTTTGAATCCGAAAAACGATTACGTGCCCGGTGGCAAGAAGACGGGCTTCGTTAACTTCGGCGAAGCGTCGACCTTGATGGACCCCAAGACCCGGAAAATCAGGGAGGCGACCCGAAAGGATGTGGACGACACCGTCCGCTTTATCGACGCCCTGGACAATTGCGTGGGATGGGAGCGGCCCTTGACCCCGTTGGATGTGGACGAGGACATGTCCAGCATTTATAATGCCCATTCCTTTTTCTCCAACTCCTCGAAGCATGGATTCCTTGGGATTTATTCGGTGGAGCACTTTGAGGCTGCAGTGAAGATGGGTGCGGTCTTGGCCGGGGGAGAGGACAAATTGGCCCAGAAGCCCACGTTCACTTGTTCAGCCGACCCGGTCAGTCCCTTGGTTCTCTCCAAAGAGGCCACGGATGTCTTAATCGAGGCCTGCAAGTTTGGAATCCCGATTAAGATCAACGGCCTGGGAATGTGTGGGGCAACCACATGCGTGGAGCTGGCCAGTACCCTGGTCACCCATAACTCCGAGGTTTTGGGATCCATTGTTCTCGGCCAGTTGGTTCGCAAGGGTGCGCCCATGGTCTATGGGAGCTCAACCAGCATCATGGACATGAGGACAACCCTGGCCTCTATGGGAGCGCCGGAGATGTCCATGCTCAGCGCCGCTGTGGCCAAACTTGCTCTGCACTACAAAATCCCTTCTTGGGTAGGCGGTGGTTAGGTAGATAGCAAGAAACTTGATGCCCAGTCCGGCCACGAATTCACCCTGACCGCCCTTGTACCAGCGTTGGCAGGCGCCAACCTGATTTACGGCATCGGGATGATCGACAGCGCCCTGGCCTGGGACTACGCCTCCGCCCTCTTACAGAATGAGTTTCTGGATATGGTTCTCAAGGTTGTGAACGGTATCCAAGTAACTGAAGAAAACATCGCTTATGATGTGATTAAAGAGGTTGGGCCGGCTGGCGAGTTTATTACCCATGAACATACCCTGAATAATTTTTCCAAAATGTCCAAAACCACTCTCATGGACCGCAGGAGTCGGGATCAATGGGAAGCTTCCGGATCGCCGGACATAGTTGAGAAGGCCTATGAAAAATCCATGGACATTCTGGAGAATGCTCAATCAGAGCCTCGTCCGGAGAAGGTCCAGTCAGAATTGGACTCTATCTACGCCGAGTTTGAGAAGCGGATAGAAGAACGTAAAGCCCGAGAGGGATCAGGCAAGAAGTAATATTCTGGTGTGGCCTCCGGGCCTACGTTGCGGAGGCCGCAACAGAACACTTGACCATAGAACGTATTGACACGAGAATACGAGAAAAAAAATGGGTCATATTATGACGTGACCGAGGAGGGTGTATGGCCAACGAAGAACAAATTTTTGCAGATGCTAAAAAATCCATTGTAGAACTTAATCAGTCATTAGCAGAAGAAGTGGCCAAAAAGGCTCTTGATTCCGGCATAAATGGAATGGAGCTTTTGGAGAATGGATATTTGCCGGGTCTGGATGAGATTGGGGAACGGTTCAATGCCGGAAGCTGTTTTTTACCCGAACTTATCAAGTCCGGTAAGATCATGGAAAAGGTTGTTGAGATCGTGAATGAATCCCTCGAAGATGGCGGCCAGTCTTCGAGCTCCAAAGGGAAGGTTCTCCTGGCAACAGTTGAAGGCGATGTCCATGATATCGGCAAAACCATCGTTGCATCCATCTTCAGTGCGAACGGTTTTGATGTTCTGGATATTGGAAATGATATCCCCAATGACAAAATCATTGATGAGGCGGAAAAATTCGGCGCTGATATCATCGGAACGAGTGCTCTTTTGACCACAACTATGCCCCAGCAAAAGAAGTTGGAAGAAAAGCTCAAGGAACGAGGACTGCGTGATAAATATAAAACAATGATCGGTGGCGCACCGGTAACCAAAAAATGGGCTGAGACCATCGGGGCAGATGCGTATGCCGAAGATGCTTCTGACGGGGTTAAAAAGGCCTTTTCTCTATTGAAGAAGTAAGTAAATTCATGCCTCAATGATCACTCGTTTTCAGCAAATTACGGAGTGTTGATCGACAACGGGATCACATGGACTCTAAATCCATGCAGCCGGGTGCAACTCCCGGACACTCCGCCAACTTATTCCATACTATTCTCACTGTTTTCACCCTTGTTTTTTATTCATATAACTATTCACCATCTGAACATACGAGATGGTGAATAGTTATATGAATGCTATACAATCCATAAAACATACAAGGTATAAATTTTGATCGGCTGGACAAAAGTTCAAAACCAAAGATTGAAAGAGCTTAATGCCGAGGGTTCAGATTTTGATCGAACGTTTTCCAATCAGAAAGACAGGGACAGTGCTTTTCAGGAACTTGAACACCGATTGGTTCAAAATCAGAGATCGCTGCTCAAAGCCTTACAGGATACTTTGCCTCAGCCTGCTTTGAACAGATTATCCGATAAATTAAGCGCAACTCTGATTGAAAATGGATTTATACAAGTGTCCACTCCTTTGCTTATGTCCAAAGGGCATTTGCAAAAGATGTGTATAGATGAGTCACATGATCTTTTTGAACAAGTATTTTGGGTGGATAAAAAACGCTGCCTCAGGCCGATGCTCGCTCCGCATTTATATTATATTGTCAAAAATTTACTCAGATTATGGGAATCTCCGGTACGAATCTTTGAAATCGGTCCCTGTTTTCGAAAAGAAACAAAGGGAGCAATTCATGCTGCAGAATTCACCATGCTCAATGTGGCCGAGTTCGGTTTAGCAGAAGAGCAGAGGCAGCTCCGCTTAGAGGAAGTTATTGCTCGGGTTATGCACACGACGGATATTACTGATTACGAACTTGTTTATGAAGATTCAGCTGTATACGGACAAACCTTGGATGTTTTGGTCGGCTCTGAGCAGGTGGAAGTTGGTTCCGCGTCCATGGGTCCACACCCTTTAGATGCTGAATGGGGGATATTTACACCCTGGATTGGCGTTGGTTTCGGCTTGGAGCGACTGCTGATGTATATAGAAGACACCAGCAACATTCGAAAAGTCAGTCGATCAATAAGTTACATACAAGGGTTTCGACTTAACATTTAAGAAGGTATATCGCCAATGTTAAATGATAGAGATGTTTTTTCCGGGAATGATTATAATTTCACATCGATACTTGAGAAAGCAAATCAAGGTATCTCTTTGGATATTGATGATATTTTATGTATTTTACGTACCCAAGATGACCATGCACTCCAAGAGCTCTATGCCACTGCCCGCTCTATTCGGGATGCGCATTTTGAAAAGAGGGTTTTTTTATACGGGTTTTTATATTTAAGTACATATTGTAAAAACAATTGTTTTTTTTGTTATTTTAGAAAAAGCAATACGAAATGTATCCGTTATCGGAAATCAATTAATGAAATTATCGATGCTGCGCTTAAGTTACAAGATTCTGGGGTGCACCTGCTTGATTTGACAATGGGGGAGGATCCTTACTTTCATGATCAAGCACAAGGTACTCAAGCCTTGGTGCAGATGTTGGAAAATGTGAGGTCTGCCACCTCCCTGCCTTTGATGATATCACCCGGCGTCGTTCCTGGAGATGTTCTCCGGGATATCAAATCAGCCGGAGTTTCCTGGTATGCCTGCTATCAGGAAACATACAACCCAGAGCTCTTTGGGAGGCTTCGGTGTGAACAAAACTTTTCCCAAAGGTTGGAGGCCAAAAGAAATGCCCAAGAGCTCGGCTTTCTTACGGAAGAAGGGATTATGTGCGGCCTGGGAGAGCGGCACATTGATTTGGCTCAATCAGTATTGGACATGAGCCGAATGGACTATGATCAAGTCCGGGCCATGACATTTATTCCCCAAGTGGGTACGCCCATGGAACAATATGTTCATGCCCCACCGGATTTAGAGCTGAAGCTTATTGCCATTCTCCGGATCCTCAACCCTTCAAAGCTCATCCCTGCATCTCTTGACGTCAATGGACTCAAAGGTCTGCCGGAAAGGCTTCAGGCCGGAGCTAATGTGGTTACCTCTGTCGTTCCCCCAGGTTGCGGACTGTCTGGAGTGGCCAACCATGCATTGGATATTGAAAATTTCAACAGAACAGTGGATCGCATCGCTTCCGAAATCAAATCCTGTGGCTTGCACATAGGATCAGTGGAAAGCTATGTGGCTTGGATGCATAAAACGTCTTCCAGCTGGGCATTGGATTTACAAGCACAATGAATGTTGCAATAATCGGCGGCAAGCTCCAAGGTTTGGAAGCCTGTTATCTGGCCAGGAAAGCCGGTTGGAATACGATTTTAATAGATAAACAGAGAAATATCCCCGCCTACTACCTATGTGACTCATTTCTTCAATTCGATATCCATCGGTGGAAAGATCTCGTCCATGATCTGTGGGATATTGATATTATCATTCCTGCTTTAGAAAACTGGTCCACGCTGAACGTCATTCAAGAGATGAGTGACCAGCGAGGTATTCCTTATCTCTTTGATCACCGGGCCTACTCTCTCTCCTCTTCCAAACGGCGTTCATATGACCTGCTGGCAGATATTGGTATTCCCATTCCCAAAAAATGGCCGGAATGCGGCTTTCCTCTTATCATCAAGCCTGATGGCCAGAGTGGCAGTAAAGGTGTTCAAATCCATACAGAACATAGTCCCGAACTGAGCATCGCTCTTCAAGGCCATAATCCGATTGCCGAGCAGTACATATCCGGACCGCTCTATTCCCTTGAAGTGATCGGAGTTCCAGACGCCTATGAAACCATACAAGGAACCGATCTGGTCATGGACCAGGTTTTTGACTGCAAGCGGGTCATCGCCCCAAGTATATTGGATAAACGGATAATTGCAACCTTTGAAGACCAAGCCAAGGCGATTGCCCAGGCTGTGCACCTGCATGGGGTGATGGATGTGGAGGCCATCGTCCATGATGGACAATTAATAACCATTGAAATCGATGCTCGACTTCCAAGTCAGACCCCAACAGCAGTATACTGGTCTTGCGATTGCAATATTCTTGAGCATGCTGTTTATGCTTTGCTTCGTGGCCATGCGCCAATTCGTAACGCAACCCATGAAAAGTATGTAATATATGAACATATTGTAATAGAGGATAGGTATTTGTCCTTTTGCGGGGAGCATTGTATTGCCCAGAGCACGGAACTGGCCCTTATTGATGATTTTATGGGAGCTGATGAAGCAATAACCAATGTGCATCTCGATCCGGCGAACTGGGTGGCAACGTTAATTTTTGTCGGAACATCGCGGGATGAACTCTATAAGAAACGTTCCCGGTTCTATACCCAAGTTGTCGAGGCCTTTGCCCTCGATGCTTTTAAAGAAGAGGACGTATACTGCTAAAGCTGGCTACGCCCGCAACCCAATTGGTTCGGCAAAGAATTGAACCGCTCAAAGAAATTTTCTTGTTTTTTATGGCAGCAATTATGGATAAGGCACTATGCTTTTCGTAATCAGTCTCGGCTGAGACCATGAAACAAATACTATGACCCGGCTCACACCCGATAATATATTTGGCTTAAGCCATGATCTGAGAGATTACGACCTGGAACTTCATAAGAAGACAGGCTTTACATTAAAGGGTCTTTCCCTTCTCGCCACTGAATTATCCGAACATGAATTTGCCCTGAGGAGCAAAGACTCACTTTTTGCCATAGTCCCCATGACAAGTGGTCAGGGAGTCATTTCCGGATTTTCTGAGGCTGTCTGCGATATCATTTCCTTTCTTCAGTGCCAGGCGAAAATAACCTCGTCTCCAGATATTGCCGGTATGGCTGAAGCCTTTCATGCCCAGGCTGATTTCATATTTTGCGCTGATGATGCGGACTTTATCTGCTTAAATATGAAGACCCGGTCAGTGGTTCATAATGACCAGGCCACAGCCAAGGGATATGCCACCGCTCTGAAAATTCACCTCGACCACAGGCAGGGCAAAGTCCTGGTTCTGGGCTGCGGCCGGATTGGGCAGTCTGCTTTGGCTGAACTCCTTGTCGACAAGTTCCATGTAGCTGTATACGATCCGGATGCAGCCAAGGTTGCAGCCTGGTATGAAAATCTCAGTTCTGAGAAAAAAAAATATACCCAGATACTCTCCAGTTTTCCTCCAAGCTTTGATGAGTATGCGGGGGTGTTGGATGCCACGCCTGTCCCAGACATCATCTATCCACAGTTGGTTCACACGGACCTTTTGATAGCTGCACCCGGGGTGCCCCTAGGGATACCATCAGAGGCCCTGGATCAGGTCAAGGCTCAGGTCGTTCACGACCCCCTCCAGATCGGGGTAGCTGTCATGGTTACTCTGTCTTTGAAAATGGCCGAGTAAATGCGGCTGCAAAGGATTTTTTGCAGCCGCATCTAGTGAAGAGAACCGTGAACCCTCAATACCAAAAACAATATGTCCCAAGTATATAACAACGACACCAAGAAGCGATTTTATAATAAAAAAGTAGATCTGTTTCGGATTATTTTTAAAATTAAGCTATGGCCATCTCGAAGTGGTGTTCTGCATGGCATAAAGTTGATTACCCGTATGGACAAGAAACACGTCCTGGTGACCACCCATTGCGGTGAGGAGTTTATGGTCAGGAATTCGCGCAATTGCCGGGCGGTCAGGTGGTTGCGGAATAAATGGTATGACCAGACCTGTTCGGCCTGTAATATCCCGGATTGGAAGCTGTCCAAGTTTTTTGCCACCCGCTTTAACCGGCACTATGGATCGACCCTTGAAGAAATGCATGACCATGATGATTGATGAAAGGAGCTTGGTTGATGATACTTCGCTGAGGAAATCCTTGACCTTTTGATACTAACCCAGGATGTAGATAAAGCCATGGAAGCTATGCTGGA
The DNA here is from genome assembly GCA_034521385.1 of Desulfovermiculus sp. Lineage (GTDB taxonomy): Bacteria > Desulfobacterota > Desulfovibrionia > Desulfovibrionales > Desulfothermaceae > Desulfovermiculus. The sequence continues at coordinate 114,733 of JAXHMO010000021.1, read as the reverse complement.
ACTCGGGTTTGAATTCAAGGTCCAGCCCATGAGTTTTGCTAGAGGAAGCGATGAAACACGTTGACATGTCTCCGACAAAGGTAAGTCAGCGATTACGATATGTTGCCCAGTTGCGCAGGATGTGCATGAAACTTTCAGCTGCCGGAAGAAAAAATGCACGAAATTTTGGGGAACAAGATTTCAGAAGTCAGGAAAACTGTCCTGCCGGTCACTCTGAAGGAAGTATGCAGAATGCAAAGCATCCCCAGTGCCACGTCAATTTTTATTGTCGCACCTCAGGGGCAATCTGTGGTGTTCACTCTTCGTTCCCAGGGTCCCCCCTGGAAACGTCATCAGGCTGATACCAGAGCTCGGCCTTCAGACGTTCAAATACGTTGAAGACGATGGGGCAAACGGAGCAGTTGCTGACGGCTTGGGCCAGCCGAAAGACAAACTCTTCCTTGTGCAGATGGGGATATGATCGACATGTATCCGGGCGATGCTCATACACCCGGCAACGGTTCCCCCTTAGAAAGGGACAGGGACGCCGGTTGAACGTGAGGTCGCCGTCCTCGTTCTGGTTAAGGTACTGGGCAACGATCTCATCCGGTGTCGTTTCGAGAGCCGTGGCCAGTCTATTCACATCGGAATCGTCCAGCGTCGGCAGAATCTCGCGGCAGCAGTTACCGCACGCACAGCAGTCAATCTGGTTTGCCACGTCTTCGTAATGCTTATGCACGATGGCGTCGAGTTCCTCAACTTCCAGATCGATGCCCTTGAGAAACGTTCGGAAACGCCAGTTTGCGTCTTCGCGTTCGGCCGCGAGTTGAGTCACCACCTTAGGATCTCTTTGCAGTTTCATCTCTTTTCTCGCTAAACAATGTATACAGAAGTCAAAGATCCTCCAGGCCCGAACAGACCCGGGCAGAGCCGCGTGCCGCGCCCGATCATCTGCCAGAACTTGATTTTTGAATACACCGGCTTGAAAAACACCAGATTGGCCACTTCCGGGACATCGATGCCGGTATCCAGCATGTCCACTGAGATGGCGATGTGCGGCGCCTTGTCCCCCTGGTAAAAGTCGTCGATCAGGCTCTGGGGATATTTGGCCTGGTTGTCGATGACCCGGGCGAAGTGCCCCATGTAATGCGGATAGTGGTAATTGAAGCGCTCTTCGATGAACCGCGCATGGTCGTGGTTGCGGGCGAAAATTATGGTTTTGGCCAGCCGATCCCCGCCGTCTACCTTGTGGCCCTTGCTCCATCAGGTGCTGGAGGACCGTGTCCACCGTGTCCCGATTGAAGAGCCAGTTGTTGACTGCGGCGGCATTGACCCGGTCCGGCAAAGCGTCCGGTTCGGCTTCATCCCCCCAGTCCAGGCTTTCCCACTGCTCCTTTTCCTCATTACTCAGCTTGTCGATAGTCGATGCCTTCGCGGGGAAACTTCAGATCCACCTGCTCCACCTTGGGCGGCACCAGAAAGCCGTCGCCCGACCGCCTGTTCCAGCTCATAGGCATCGGTGGGTACCCCTGGTTCCAGCTCGAACAGATCGTAGGTATTTTTGTCCACTTCCTCTCGGGGAGTAGCGGTCAGACCCACCAGCAGAGAATCAAAGTAGCGGAAGATGGCTCCGTATTTCTGGTACACCGAGCGATGGGCCTCGTCGATGATCACCAGGTCGAAATGCCCCACCCCGAAGCGGGCCTCGGCCGCCGTCCGTCTCGTCGATCAGGCCCATCATGGTCGGGTAGGTGCAGACATAGACCCGCCCCTCGGTCTCCTTTTCAGTGACCAGATTCACCGGGCTGGATGCTGGAAGATGGGCCTTGAAGGCATTGCAGGCCTGGATCACCAGGGATACGCGGTCGGCCAGGAACAGCGCCCGCTTGACCCAGCCGGCCCGCTGCAACACGATCCACCAGGGCGATAGCAGTGCGGGTCTTGCCGGTGCCGGTGGCCATGACCAGCAGGGCCTTGCGCCGGGCCTGGTGAACTGCCGGGCGATACTGCCGATGGCCCGCTTCTGATAGTAGCGCCCGGCAATGGCGTCCTTGACCTGAGCCACATCCAGGGGCTTACGCTGTTCGCGGCGCAAGAGCAGGCGGGCCAGCTCGTCCTTCTTGTAAAACCCGGCCACCTGGCGCGGCGGATAGGCCATGTCGTCCCACATCCAGGTCCGGTAGCCGTTGGTGTAGAAGATCAACGGCCGCCGGCTGTGCATCCGCTCCAGGCAGTCGGCGTAAAGCTTGGCCTGCTGCCGGCCCGCCTGCGGATCGATGGTGGTACTTCTTCGGCCTCCACCACCGCCAGGGGTTTGCCGTCATCGCCCCAGAGCACATAGTCGGCATAACCGATGCCCTTGCTGTTGGGCATGCCGGTGACTTCATATTCCCGGTCCCGGGGCTGGTTCAGAGGCCATCCGGCCCGGCGTAGCTCCACATCGATGAGATAGTGGCGTGTTTCCGCTTCTGAGTAGTCGTGCGGGTCCGGCTGCTGCTCAGCCTCTGCGCGGATGTCGGCCAGCTGCTCCCGCAGGGCCTGCACTTCGGCATCCAGGGCATCGCGTTCCTGCTGGCTGCTTGAGCGCGGCTGCATTCTGCTCGGCCAGCTTTTCCTGCAGGGCCTCCAGCTCCTTGCGCGGCATCACGTTGTCACTGGCCTGCTCTTGCGGCACGCGCTCATCCTGCCATGCCGCGCCGTTCCGTGGGGAATCCGGGGCGTAGGTGCGTACCAACCAGTAGCAGATATGATGCAGTTCCCTGACCACCCGCAGGGCATCCTGCTGCTGGACCGGGCGGGGCTGATGCACGGCCTGATTGCCCATTTTCTGAATGATCCTGGCCTTCTGAAATACCGCTTCGGGCAGCAGGTTCTGAAAGCCCGGATCGTGCAGCAAAGCCCCCAGGCTGTGATCGTAGGGCATGCGCAGGGCGGCGTCGTGCCGGTAGAGCCAGTGGACGATAGCCTCCAGGGTGAAGCGGGCATGGAAACAGGCGGCCCGCGGATCGCTCATGATATGGCCTTCCGCCCGCGAAGCGGATTCTGCGATGTCCCTGAACTGGCCTGGGAGGAAGGCGAAGTTGGTCATGGTCGGTCACAGCTCCCCGTTGAAGGCCCGGGACTGGAGAGAAGCGAACAAAGCGTCTAGCTCAGCCAGGTGGGCACGCATGCGGGCCTTTTGACGCTCGACGGATTCGACAATGGTGGCGAAGCGGCGTTGGAGGTCGAGGGGAGGAACCAACATGGGGAATGCTTTAAGCTGCACCATGTTGATGGTGGCAATTCCTGTAGTCTGCTTTGCTGATCGCAAAAAGTATTGTTTACCTCTCTGACTCCCGATGATCCAGTTGAGGAAGGTGGCTTGCATTTTTGGACTATGGAGCCGTACTCTGAACACATGATTCTGGTGAATACACTCAGCAATTTCTCCGGCCCAAAGTGCTCCACGACCTAGCTTGTCGCCAGCGGGTCAGGATATCCGGCAGGTCGCTCTTGTCCGGCTGCGGGGTGCGCTTGTCGTCCAGGGAGAAGCCGTCGGCCTGCATGTCGTAGAACCAGACCTGATCGGTGCCGCCGGAGTTGGTCTTGGTGAACAAGCAGAATGGCGGTGGACACCCCGGCGTAGGGCTTGAACACGCCCGAGGGCATGGAGATCACGGCCTCCAGCTTCTGATCCTCAACCAGAATCTTGCGCAGAGTCTTGTGCGCCTTGCTGGAGCCGAACAGCACCCCGTCGGGCACGATTACCGCCGCCCGCCCGCCGGTCTGCAGCAGGCGCAGGAACAGGGCCAGGAACAGCAGCTCGGTCTTCTTGGTCTTGACGATCTGCTGCAGGTCCTTGGCAGTGGACTCGTAGTCCAGACTGCCGGCAAAAGGCGGATTGGCCAGGATGAGGGAATAGTTCTCGGCGTCGTCCTGGTCGGACTGGGCCAGAGAATCGCGGTAGCGGATGTTTGGATTTTCCACCCCGTGCAGGAGCATGTTCATGCTGCCGATGCGCAGCATGGTGCTGTCGAAATCGATAGCCATGGAAGGTGCCTTCGTTGAACTTGCGGCGGCTGGCTTCGGTCTCTGTAGATCGCATCACTGTGGTGCTCGCGCAGATACTCGGAGGCGGCGATCAGAAAGCCCGCCGTGCCGCAGGCCGGATCGCAGATCACATCCTTGGGCGTGGGCGCGGTCATCTCCACCATCAGCTTGATGATGTGCCGCGGGGTGCGGAACTGGCCGTTCTGCCCGGCCGTAGCGATCTTGCCCAGCATGTACTCGTAGAGGTCGCCCTTGGTGTCGCTGTCGGCCATGTCGATGCTGTCGAGCTGGTCCACCACGTTGGCCAGCACCCGCGGCGTGGGCATCATGAAGAGCGCGTCTTTCATGTGATGGGTGTAGGTGGAGTCGCCTTCGGCTCTCTCAGCCGCCGTTGCTCCCGAGGGTCTTGATAAAGGGAAGCACCTCGTCCCGCACCGTCGCAAACATCATTATCAAGTTTCCGTATATCCCCACATTTGCAATGATATACCAAATATCACAATGTTGCACTCAATATTTTTAGCACGTTAATACACTTTGGTTACCATGCCTGGCCAAGCTTAAAAAGTCAAGTTCTCACCGCGGAACCGTCATGTCTGGGGCTTAAGGGCTGCATGTTCATTCCGATAATGGCAAGGGCCACTCCAAATCTTGTTGGGATTTGTTAACGATTCTTCTTCCTGTATTTGTATAGCTTACGACAAACAATTCATGGCCAATCTGGTCTTCTCTGGATGGGTCTTCCCCAAGTAGTTAGTCTTAAATCCATGTGGAGTCCGGTTTCATTACTAAATTTGTTCCAGATGAATATTTTTTCCGCATTTTTATAGCCGCGAAAGAAGTTAATAAACCAAAATGCTCATGTCCAAAGAAATTGAAATTATTGACAATGTGGAGGAGAACCAAATAGCCCTGGATCTCAAGGGGATCAGCCTTGACCATCTGTACCAGCTCATGTTTTAAAGATTTGTATACCCTTGGTCGACTGTATCTCCTTTTGCACGCTCCTTCATGAACTGGGTTGAGCTCAAGCAACCGCAAAAAAGGAAAGGACGAGTGGCTGCTCAATTTCTGAACATTCAAAAATGGCTTGTGCATGCGGCCACCCTGGGTCCGGTGGGCAGGATCCCTTTCGCTCCCGGGACCTGGGGATCCCTGGCCGCCGTGCTGGCAACTCCCTGGATATTTTCCCCTCTGCCCCTACTTTGGCGCATTCCGTTCCTCGCTGCTCTGTTTTTTTTCGGCTCTTGGGCGGCTGGAGCGGCTGAGAAGGTTCTGGGACTGAAGGATCCGGGATCTGTGGTTATTGACGAATGTATGGGTCAGTTTGTGGTCTTCGCCTTCCTCACCCAGCAGCCCGGGGTCTGGCATCTGGGGGCCGGATTTGTGCTCTTCAGACTTTTTGACATTTGCAAACCCTGGCCTGTGGTGGCCTCCGAAACCTGGCTGCCATCCGGTTTCGGAATCATGCTCGATGATGTCCTGGCCGGCGTCTATGCCGGACTCATCCTGTTCCTCCTGCACGTCGTTGTCCTGAGGCTGTATTAAACGAAACATATGATCACTCCTTCTTCGCCTTTCATTGCTGATGGTGTACCCATCATTTGTGCTTATTGTATATTTCCTGCCTGGGAGGTCTAGAAATCGAAAACTCCTTGACCATTGCTTCGCCCTTAAGCTATTATAGATCCAAGCTGTCACCTTCAGCATTCATTTCTACGAGGGGGTGCACCATGGCAGACAAAGATTACTTGTCACCTTTTGCCATCGTCAATCGGGCTATCTGCGAGGGAGCTGACGAGCGGCAGGTTGTTAATCTGATCACCAAACACGCCACTGAAACCTTACATCTGGCCGGCTGCTTTATCAAAATGCTCTCCAGCGGGGGGAGGGATCAAGACCAGACCAAAAAATCCCTGGACCTTGGGCGCAGCACGTTCAAGGTCACATTCTCCTCAACGGACAACCTGGAACTCCTTTCCAGCTATGGCCTCAGTCAGGACTTCCTCTATTCCCGGGCGGCCAACTCACCGAAAAGCCTATTCAACTGCATCCCTGTGGAAAACCTGTATGTGGAAGACATCACGGAATTTCAAGAGCAGAGCGAGGACTTCGAACTCATGCGCTCCGAGGGTTTCAAGGCCCTGTTCATGTTCCCGGTGGATGTATACCAGGAAAATGTGGCCGTAGTGGCCCTGTTCGACAGTAAAAAAGGTGACCTGAACCGGGAGGATATTAAATTTGCCAAGGCCTTGACCAGTCGGGGCATCGCTTCTGTGGTCAATCAGCGAAACATGGAAGCCCTGTTGGATAGACAACGGCTTTTTCTGAGCAATTTCCAGGAGATCACCAACACCATCAACTCAACCTTAAATATCAACAAGGTCCTGAATCTGGCGGTGCAACAGATCACCGATGCCCTTGGGGTCATCGGTACTCAGATTCGACTCCTGGATCTGCAGACCCAGGATCTCAAGCTGGCCGCGTCCCACGGCTTGAGTCGGGAGTTCTTGCAGATCGGACCGGTCAGCTTCAAGCGGGGCAGAGGGGCCAAGTATTCCTTGGACGCAAAACATTTCCAGGACATTGTGGTCATCGATGACATTGCCTCTGATCCCAGGGTGCAGTTCAAAGAGGCCATTCAAGCCGAGGGGGCGAACAAGATGCTGACCATGCCCCTGCATGTCCGGGCCAAGAACATCGGGGAACTGACCATCTTCACCCGGGGGGACCGTTCCTTTTCCGAGGAGGAGATCCAGTTTGCCGACGCAGTGGCTCAACAGTGCGCTTTCGCCATTGAAAACGCCAGGATGTATCAGCGAGTCAAGTACGAATACCAGCAGCTTCTGGAAGACTTCGGCTACAACGGCAGCAGTTAGCAGAGGGAGCACAGGGTCTCCGAATACTGGCCGGTTGGTCTCAGCTGCACATACGGGGTAAGAACGCCTGTTAAAACTTTTGGGCAGCCTCGTGGAGCAATTTTTGAACCGGCTCACTGAACCAGCAGTCCAGGAAGACCTCATTTCTGAAGGTTTTGTTTTCATTGTATTTGAAGCTGATGTCTTCGACCCGCTGGGCTTTCAGGGCGGCAAAGGCCTGCTCGGGAAACTCAGCCAAAAGGGCAGCTTTTTGGATTGCCTGCTCTTCCACGGTTTCAGGAGAAAAGATCTCGTCCACAAGTCCTAGCTGGTGGGCATCTGCAAAGGACATGAATTCTCCCTCGAAGATCATCTGCGTAGCCGATCGGTCTCCAATGATTTGGCGCAGGATAATATCGGCCAGGTAAGGGACCGGCACGCCAAGTTTGATCTCGTTGAGGCCGATCTGTTTTTTATCCGGTCCAGCCATTCTGTAGTCGCAGGTCAGGGCCAGAACATTGCCCCCAGCCACTGCATGACCGGAAAGGGCGCAGACTGTGGGTATTTGCAGTGTGAACAGGTCAAAAGCCAGCTGACTAAACGCAGACCAGAAATCAGTCATTTCTTCCCGGTCCAGCTGCAGCAGATCAGGGAGATCCAGGCCGATGGAGAAAAACTTATCACCGCCGGCCAGGACCAGGGCCCTGTATTCTTTCTTAATCGCAGCCAAAGCCTTCCCCATGTCATGGACCAATTGGCCGCTAATTGCATTCGTTCTGCCGTTGTTTAATCGCAGGATGGCCACTATATCATGGTCTTCTATGGTGATTGTGGGCATGATCTGTTCATCTCCGTAGTTAGTGGGTAAGTGGGCTGTTTTTGCGGGATTATATGGACCCGTGATTGTTTCGCCTATCTGGCAATGACCCTACTTGTCTTTCATGGTTGGGTTAAGACTTGGCCCTGAACGGATATCATGTCTTTTCACCCGGCACCTGGCTACTTTTTCTCGGGCAGGCCCAGAAGATAGTATACGATCCCCAAAACCAGCAAAGCGCCGATGAGCATACCGAAAGTCCATGGATCCTCACCCTCAATGCTGGCCACAAATATTTTGCGAATAAAGGCCACCATAGCAAGATCCACGAATATGCGCACATGGAATTTGCCGCCTTTGAGCTGCTCGACCTGGGCGTGCAGCAACTCAACCATCATCCATAAGATGAGCAAGGAGCCCAGGGCCCTGATAACGCCTTGCTCCACATTCGAGGTCAGGGCATAGTAGATATCTGTACTCAAAAGGACGGTCACTCCGGCGGCCAAGACCAAAAGTCCGATCATGAGCACCAGATTCAATCCGTGCATGATCCGCTCAGCCCACCGCACCATCAAGTATTCTGCCTGCTTGGACAAAAAGACCTTTTTGAGCTCAGCCTCCCGGTAAGAGCTGGTCATAACATCCAAGCTGATATCCAAGAGCTTGTTCATTGTGTCCAGTAGCGAATCCAGGGAGCGGTTGTCGTTCACAGTCTGAAAGAGAGCCTGTTGACAGTAGCCCCGGATAAAGTTCATGGCTGCATTGACATAGTGTCCGTCCAGCCCGATACGCACATGAGTCTTGCCGATCCGCTCCAGTTTTAAATGCAGTCGGTGATCGAATGGGGCGGTTAAAATGAGGTTCAGCCAGTATTTAAAGGTCTTTTTGCGCTTGTTCACCGCCTCCTGGGTGGGAAAATACTGCGCAGTGTAAGGATTTTCCTCCAGCATAGAGTAAAAGTCAGCGGCGAACTGATCTTGCACCGAGAGCACAATCTCGGCCAGCTTGCGCCGGTTTTCTTCGTCCTGCGTGGTATAGCTGTAATGATTAAGCAAATCTTCAATAGCTGACATATGTTCGTCCTTGATCAATCCGGCAATTTTTTTTGCGCGCTTTGGCGCAAAAATATTTCAGATTTGTTGGAGGCACATCTGGTATGAAACGGGACGCAAAGTGTTCAGGGGGTCTTGATAAGTGCATGATCAAAGTCTATACATTGAACCTGACTCTGACAAGAAAACAGTGAAGTGAATAGTAATTTGGCCTGCCCTGCCAGAACAAGGCACAGGGTAATTTTGTTCTCAGGTGTAAGGTGCCAGGAGTGTTCAGTCCCGTCTTTGGCGGGATCAGTGTTCAGTGTTCAGCTTCAAAAGCCCCGATCCATGCGGATATGATACTTGGGAAACATACTAGGGGACATTTTCAGGCATCAGGCACGCAAATCAAAAAAATCTTAATATTTCAGGTTTTTATACCGAACACTGAAGACAGCCTGGGTTCCATGCAGGCCTGCGCACGGGGGGGTGCGAGATCGTCAGGGAATGACGGGAGGTCCTGGCATTTTCCAGGGGTCACACCCCGAGATAGCGGGACTGCATCTCAGGCTGGGATTGCAGGGCTTGGGTTGACCCGCTCCAGACCACCTCGCCCTTTTCCACGATGTAGTGGCGCTCTGCTATCTGCATGAGCGCCTTCAGATTCTTGTCCACCACCAGGATGGCCAGCCCTTTGTTCTTCAGGTCGGTGAGTCCCCGCCAGATCTCCCGGCGGACCAGCGGCGCGAGGCCTTCGGTGGCCTCATCCAGGATGAGCAGCCTGGGGTTGATCATCAAGGCCCTGCCGATGGCCAGCATTTGCTGCTCGCCGCCGGAGATCTGGCTGCCATAGGAGTGCAGCCTGTCCCCGAGACGCGGGAAGATGGCCAGAACGTCTTCGATGCTATAGGGGCTTTGCCTTTTGGTATGGTTGGCGGCCGTGGCTACCAGGTTCTCCCGGACAGTGAGGTTGGGGAAGATCTGCCGGCCCTCGGGGACAAGGCCGATGCCGAGCCGGGCAATGCGGTAGCTGGGCAGTGCGTCGATCCGTTTGCCGCAAAAAACGATCACGCCCCGCTGGATGGGGGTCAGCCCCATGATGGAGCGGATGGTGGTGCTTTTGCCCATCCCGTTTCTGCCGAGAAGCGTAACCACTTCGGCCTCCTGGATGCACAGGGAAACTCCGAACAGGGCTTGGCTCTGTCCGTAGAAGGTTTCAATGGCTTCCACCTCCAGCATCAGGCCTGGTCTCCGAGGTAGGCGGTCCGTACCCGGGCATCCTGTCGCACCGTCTCCGGAGGAGCGGTCAGGATGTTCTCCCCATAATCAAGGACGGTGATCATATCCGCCAGGGAAAAAACCACATCCATGTCGTGCTCCACGAGGAGGATGGTCAGGCTCCCTTTGAGTCTTTTGATGAGTTTGGACAGCTCCACCGTTCCCCCGGGACCCAGCCCGGCCATGGGCTCGTCCAGGATGAGCAGCTGCGGGTCGCCGGTCAGGGCCATGCCCACTTCCAACTGGCGCTTTTCCCCGTGGGAGAGAGCACCGGCTGATATCTCTTTGCTGTGCTCGAGATCCACGGTGGTCAGAGCTTCCAGGATCCTTTCCCGGACGATCCGGTGGTCCGAAACCTTTTTCCAGAAGCGGAAGTTGTGACTCTGGTGGGCGCAGATGGAAAGGGCCATGTTCTCGGCTACGGTCAGGTTTTCAAAGATGTGCGTGATTTGGAAGGATCTGGCGATGCCCAGACGGGCTCGCCGATGAACCCGTAGACGGGTGATGTCTCGTGAGCGATAGAGGACGGATCCGCTGTCCGGGAAGATGTCCCCGGTCAACTGGTTGACCAGGGTGGTCTTACCCGCGCCGTTGGGGCCGATCATGGCATGGATGTGGCCGCTGGCCACGGCAAAGCTGATATCCCTGGTTGCCTGGAGCGCCCCATAGGCCTTGTGCAAATGGGCAGCTTCGAGGATCGGTTCAGACATGGCTCTTGGTCTCCCCGGTGATGATACCGAAAAGCCCCCGCTTGGCGAACAGCACGACGAGCACGAGAAACGGGCCCATGTAGACCATCCAGTGCGCGGTGTGCATGGCCAGGAACTCCTCCAGAAGGAGAAAGACAGCCGCTCCCAGAATGGGCCCGTAGAGTGTGCCCATGCCACCGAGCAGGACCATGACCATGAGCTCGCCGGACAGCGTCCAGTGCATCAGGCCCGGGCTGACGTACTCCGTCTGGTTGGCCAGGAGCCCGCCGGCCAGGCCGGCCCCTGCCCCGGCGATGACGAAGCAGACCAGCTGGTACCTGTAGGAATTGACGCCAAGGGCGTTGAGCCTCCGCTCGTTGTTGCTGCCTCCCCGGATCATGAGGCCGAAGCGGGAGGCCACCAGCCTCTTGGCCAGGTAGAGAAAGGCAACCAGCAGGCTGAGACAGAAGTAGTAGAAATGGAGATCGTTGTTCAGATCGAGCCCCGGCATTGCTAAGCGCGAGTACAGAGGCAGGCCGTCGTCGCCGCCGTACTTCTCCAGGGAGATGAAGAAGTAGTAGATCATCTGGGCAAAGGCCAGGGTGATCATGATGAAATGCATGCCCTTGGTGCGTAGGCACATCGCGCCGATAACAAGGGCGAACAGAGCAGAGACGGCTACGGCCAGGGGCAGAACGAGCAGGCCGTTCTCGCTGCCCGGAATGAGGAAAGGAAAGCTGGCGATGGGCTCCATCTGAAAGGAATGGGAGAAGAGCACGGCCACCACATAGGCGCCGATACCGACGAAGGCGGCGTGCCCAAGGCTGATCAAGCCGGCGTACCCCAGGAGGAGGTCCAGGCTGACAGCGGCCAGCCCGTAAATGAGAATCCTGCTGAACAGGGAGATGAAGTAGCTTTGTTCGGCCAGGAGGGCTGCCGGCGGCAGCAAGAGCAGAAAGGCTGCGCCGAGGGCAATGACGAGTACTTTTCGGGTGTTATGTGACATGATCAGCTCTGGGCGGGAAAGAGGCCTTTGGGCTTCCAGACCAGGATGCCGGCCATGAGAATATAGATGGACATGGATGCCAGCGAGGCCGCGGACGCATCAGCCGTGGCCGGATCGAAGGCCAGTCGGAACAACGTCGGCAGAAAGGCCCGGCCGAGGGTGTCGACCAGGCCCACCAGGAGCGCTCCGACCACGGCACCGCGAATCGAGCCGATGCCGCCGATGACAATGACCACAAAGGTCAGGATGAGGATGCTCTCGCCCATGCCGGCTTCCACGGCTAGAATGGGGCCGGCCATAACCCCGGCCAGTCCGGCGAGCAGGGTTCCAAGCCCGAAGATAAGCGTGTACAAAAGCTTGATGTTCACACCCAGGGCCGTGATCATGTCCCGGTTCGTGGCCCCTGCGCGTATCTGCATGCCCAGCCTCGTCCTGGCGAACAGAAACCAGAGGGCGAGGGCCACGATCAGCCCGATGCCGATGACCGCCAGGCGGTACACCGGGTAGGGAAGCCCCGGGAGGAGCTCGATGCTGCCGCTGAGCCAGAAGGGAACGTCCAGGTACAGCGGCTGGCGTCCCCAGATGATTCGGGTGAGCTCGTTGAAAAACATGATCAGGCCGAAGGTGGCCAGCACCTGATCGATGTGCTCGCGACTGTAGAGCCGCCGCAGGACGATGAACTCCACCGCCATGCCGCACAAGGCCGCAGCCGGCAGGGCGGCTGCGAGCCCCAGGAGAAAGGACCCCGTGGCGCCGGCTACGGTGGCGCAAACGTAGGCCCCGATCATGTAAAACGAGCCGTGGGCCAGATTGATAACCTGCATGATGCCAAAGACGAGGGTCAGCCCCGCCGACATGAGGAACAAGGTGATGCCCAGCTGCAGCCCGTTCAGGATCTGTTCGATTATAAGGAGCATAGCACGCGTTACTGCAACTGGTGTTTAAGGTTGTTCGTGAGTTTCATCCTTGATCAATACGGCTACTCCTCCATATGGCACATAGAGGCATAGGCGTCGACGTGATTGGAAAAGACCTTCCGCACCGTTTTGTTGGTGTAGCCGTGTTCTGTTGGCACGACCTGACGGATAAATACGTCCTGGATCGGATGTTGATTGCTGCCGAATCGGAAGTTGCCGCGCACCGAGGCGAAGTCGGCCTTCCGCAGCTCGTCCTTGAAGCGCTCCAGATCGCTGAGCTCACCTCCCACCGCTTGCAGGGCCGAGCCGATGAGTCTGGCCGTATCATAACCCTGGGCCGCATAGAGCGTGGGCATACGCCCGTAGGCTTCCTGGTAGGCCTTCACAAACTGCCTGTTGGCCGGATTGTCGAAGTCGTGGCACCATTGCGCGCCGTTCTTCACCCCTTCCGCAGCCGGGCCCACGGCCTTGAGGATCCGTTCGTCAAAAGAGAAGGCCGGGCCGAAGACCGGGATCTGGTCGGCAAGCCCGGCCTGGGAGTACTGTTTGAGAAAATTGATGCCCATGCCCCCCGGCAGAAAGAAGAAGACCGCCTCCGGCTTTGCTGCGCGCAGTGCGGAGATCTCAGCCGCATAGTCGGACTGGCCGAGCTTGGTGTAGACCTCGGCCTTGATCTCGCCCTCATAGTAGCGCTTGAAGCCGGCCAGGTGATCCTTGCCCGCCGGGTAGTTGGGCGCGAGGAGGTAGACGCTGTCAAGGCCCGCTTCCGTGACATACTGGCCGACCACCTCGTCGAGGTTATCGTTTTGATAGGACACACTGAAGTAGTTCGGATGGCACATGGATCCCGCCAGTTTGGACGGCGCGGCATTGGGGCTTAGGTAGACCGTGTCCTCGCGGATGACCTTGGGCACCACGGCCATGGCCACGTTGGAGAAGACGATGCCGGTCAGGATCCTGGCCTGGTCGCGCTTGATGAACCGCTCCGCGATCTGCCGCCCCTTGCCGGGTTTTCTGCCGTCGTCCTCGACCATAAGTTCCACGGAGATGCCCCCGAGCTTTCCGTCCTCCTGGGCGATGGCCAGCTTGAAGCCGTCACGGATATCTTCACCAAGATAGCCGGCCTTGGTGGACAGGGTGGTGATCATGCCTATCTTGACCGGTTCGGCTGCCGACAGCTGCGTGGCCATAGCCAGAAAAAACAAGGTCCATACCATCCGTTTCATACGTCCCTCCCCTGGTTCAGTGATAGGAAATGGCCTGCATCGCTTCCCTCCCGAGCTCCTCATCGAATTCCTTTTTTCCATAAGAATGTCAAGGAACCAAGATCATTTAGTAAGGATTTTTCTGCAAGTAACTTGTATTTGGCATGCGCGGATTTGCGAAAATTACAGAGAGCATGTATTTGAGAATGAACATTTTCTGATGCGGCACAAGTCCCGGTATGCAATGCCCCTGAAAAACAGCCATAAAACACGAGCGAGGGAAAACTATGTGCAGACATTATCTTGTTCTGATCGCCGTCGTGTGCCTCACCCTTGCCTGCCTCGGACAGCCGATACAGGCAGACCAGCAACAGGTGCTCACCGTGGGTTCCAAAATCGACACAGAAGGGGCGCTTTTGGGGCAGATGATCCTTTTGATGCTTGAAGAAAACGGTCTGGCCGTGAAGGACAAAACCGAATTCGGCCCGACACCGATTGTCCGCAAGGCCATTATGGCTGGGGAAATTGATATCTATCCGGAGTACACCGGCAATGGAGCGTTTTTCTTCGAACATATAGACAAAGTATTCGGCGATGGATTCGCCGTACGTGATTTGAATCTGACAATAGAGCAGGGCGAGTTCTGCTGTTTGATCGGCCCCTCCGGATGCGGCAAAAGTACGACCCTGAAAATGATCAACCGCATGGTGGAGCCCTCCCATGGCCGGATCACGGTCAAAGGACGCGACATTCGCACTATCCCGGCGGAGAAACTCCGGCGCAGTATGGGCTATGTCATTCAAAGTATCGGCTTATTTCCCCATATGACCGTCATGGACAACATCAAAGTTGTCCCCCGGCTCCTGGGCTGGGATGCTCGAAAGGCCACTGCTCGGGCCAGGGATTTATTGGATCGTCTCAGGCTGGCTCCGGATGAATACGCCTCCAAAAAGCCCGCCCAGCTTTCCGGGGGTGAGGCTCAGCGCGTGGGCGTCGCCCGGGCCCTGGCTGCGGACCCCGATATCCTGCTCATGGACGAGCCGTTTGGGGCTCTGGACCCTATCACTCGGGAAAATCTTCAGAATCAATTTTTGGATCGGGATCTTGTGGGCATTGATCCCGTTGACTTTTCGGTTTTCGCACATTCCAGTCTCAAACAGGCCTTGTCCCTGTTCGTGCAGCAGGGAGTGGTCTGTCTGCCGGTGGTGGACCAAGAATACAGGATACAGGGGGAGATTCGCCTTGCCGATGTTCTGCAATCGTAATACAGCTGGGGGAATGGATGCCAGCCGGATATAAGCAGGCCGCAACCCTTGGGTTTCCGGTGCTGGCCCTGACATTTCTCGCTTCCTGGGGTGGGATCTGGCAGTGGCTCCTGACCCCTGTGTATCCTGGTCTCGAGGACTATCTCTACCCCAGGGTCGGCTTGTGGCAGCTTATTTGGCAGCACTTGGTCTTGGTCGGCATTTCCAGTGCCTTGTCTGTTTGTATCGGGATGGCCCTGGGCGTGTTCGTGACCCGAAGCGCCGGGCGCGATTTCTTGCCGACCGTGAACAGCCTGGTTTCCATTGGCCAGACCTTTCCTCCCGTGGCCGTGCTGGCATTGGCTGTGCCGGCGGTGGGTTTTGGGGCCAAACCGACGATCATAGCCCTTTTTCTCTACGGGCTTTTGCCTGTTGTGCGCAATACCATTACCGGTCTACAATCTGTGGCCTCTGAGGTGCGTGAATCGGCCACTGGCATGGGGATGACCGAATGGTAGCGGTTGTGGCAGGTCGAATTTCCCTTGGCCTTGCCGGTGATCATGGCTGGCATCAAGATCTCGGTGGTCATCAATATCGGGACGGCAACCATTGGGGCGACCATCGGGGCTGGGGGACTTGGGGCCCCGATCATCACCGGCCTGGCCTCGGATAATCCGGCCTTTATCCTGCAAGGCTCAGTGCTTGCAGCCCTTTTTGCCATCATTGCCGATTTTGTTCTGGAACTGGTGGAGAACTCTGTGGGCAGCGTTTTTGGGATTGATTCAATCCTAAAACCAAGATATTAAGTCGAATCCCCAGGGGGGTAAGTTATGATAAGCCAATCAATGCAGAAGGTGGTCATCGGGTTTGCTTGGATTTGTCTCTGCTTCATGCCAATGATTGCTCAGGCGGAAAATAACGGTGACTTGAAACAGGTCGTGCAACGGGGCGTGCTTCGCCATCTGGGAGTTGTCTACGCCAACTTTGTGACCGGATCCGGGGACGGTTTTTCCGTTGACCTTATGCAGCAGTTCGCCAAGTACCTGGGTGTGGAATATGAGTATGTGCCCACCGCTTGGTCGGATGTGATCCCGGATTTGATTGGCAAAGATATTACGGTCGTCGGCGATGAGGTGCAGGTCATCGGTTCCCGGCAGATAGAGGGGGATGTCATCGCCAATGGATTGACCATTCTCTCCTGGCGGGACAAGGTGATCAACTACTCAGAGCCGATATTTCCGACCCAGGTCTGGATGGTGGCCAAGGCAGATGCGGCGATCGAGCCCATCGTGCCCAGCGGCGAAGACGCCAAGGACATTGCATTGGTCAAAAATCGCATTGACGGTTTGACCATTTTGGGTATTGACGGCACCTGCCTGGATACATCGCTCTATTCTCTCAAGGCCCATGGGGCATCTACCCGATCATTCGAGGGTTCCATGAACGAGCTCGTTCCGGCCATCATGAACAATGTGGCAGACGCCACGGTCCTTGACGTACCGGATGCCTTGATTGCTCTCCAGAAATGGGGAGGTGAAATCAAGGTCATCGGTCCGGTATCCCACCAGCAGAACATGGGCTGTGGATTTCGCCAATCCTCGCCACAGCTTTTGCAGGAGTTCAATGACTTCTTGCGGCAGATAAAAGAGGACGGGACCTATCTGGAGATCGTCAACAAGTACTACCCCAACGTCTTTGATTACTACCCAGACTTTTTTGATTCAGATCCGGAATGAGGCCCTGAAGAGGTCTGGTTGTGGTCAAATTTTGTCAAAATTTGACAAATTACGTCACTCAAAGCTTGGGCTGAGCCCAAGCTTTGAGTGTTATGGGGTTAATGCCGCATGTCGTTGTAGACCTTCCGCATGGCATCCATCAAGCCGTCGATCTGGTCATAGTCGTTGAACAGGTGGGTGGATATGCGCAGGGCGTACGTATCATCCGTGGCGTTTTCACTCTCCTTGAAGTGGGTGTAACGAATGACGTACCCGTAATCCCTGTGCAGTTTTTCCCGAAATTTGTTCACCAGATCCTCACTGCCTGTGTTTTTGAACGGGTTGAAGGTGGTCAGGCCGCTGGAGACACTGGGATCATTCGGGCAGTACAGGGGGGGCCAGTCGAAGGTGCTGCCAAGCATGTCCTTGCAGTAGGCACTCAGGTCCAGGACCCGTTTCTCGATATTCTTGCGGCCGATTTTTTCCCAGAAGCTGCAGCTCTCCACCAGGGCCTGCATGGCCGGGTAGTTGGGGTTGCCGTGGTACTGCAGGGCGGTGCCCATCCCAAAGCTTTCCCAGTACTCATAGAGCGAGGAGAGGATGGGCCACAGGGTGGGGTCGTTGTCATCCGCATTGCGGACATAGAGGAGGCCGGTTCCTCCCGGACCGCATTGCCACTTGTGCCCGGAGGCGGCGTAGAAGGTGCAGCCCATATCCCGGAAATCGAGATCGAGCATGCCGCTGGCATGGGCGCCATCTACCAGGGTGGGCACACGGTAAATATTGGCTCGTTTACAGATCTTTTTGGCTGGCAGGCGGAGACCGGTGGTGTAAGTAATGTGGGAGAAGACGAGAAGTTTGGGCCGATAGTAATCCAGGTACTTCTCAAATCGGGCCATGATCTCCTTTTCGCTGGCCGTGATACCAGTAGGCACAGGGATCTCGACGATTTGTACCCCGATCCGGTCCCGGAGCAGGGCCATGGGTGAGGTGGCGGCTATATGCTCCTGGTTGGTGGTCAGGATGACGTCGTCCTTCTTGAATTCAAGTCCGTTGAGGATGATGTTCATGCCCATGGTCGTGTTTCCGGTGATGACGAACTCCTCTGTGTCCGCTCCGAACTGGGGAGCCAGGGTCTCTCGCATGGCCATGGAGTAGGGCCATTTATCGCCGAACTCGCCTTCCATGCCCCAGGGGTCCCGGGCCACGGCCCAGTTCAGGCGGTCATACTCCTCCAGGACGTGCTCGGGCATGGAGCCGGTGGTACCGATGTTCATGTAAATCCTGTCCTCATCCAGGATAAAGGCGTCCTGCACCTGCTCCCAGTTCAGGGTCTCCGGACTCTGGGTGGACGGCTTGCCTGCCGTGACCCAGGAGGGCATAGAGAGCAACGCCCCGGCTGCAGCCGTTGTTCCAGCCAGCTTGAAAAAGTCCCGCCGGCTCCATCCTTCTTTCTTGCCGGTACTTGACTCATCTCGATTCTCGGCCATGTTCTTTCCTCCCTTGCATTTAAGTGCTCAGACAAAAGGATCATCTATCCCATTGTAAACCCTGCTTGCGCAACAGGTCGTCGCAGGCCTCAACGATTTCCTCATCATACTGGGTCTTTTTGTGCTGCTGAATTTCATCAAGGGCTGCCTCGACGCCCAAAGCGGCTCGGTATGGACGATGCGAGGTCATGGCGTCGACAACATCGGCTACGGCCAATATTCGGGACTCCGTGAGGAGCTGCCGGGCTGCGGTGCCATAGGGATAGCCGCTGCCGTCGAGCCGCTCGTGGTGCTGCAGGACCACCTGGCTCACCGGCCATGGGAATTCCACGTGCTGCAGGATGTTGTAGCCAACCAAAGGGTGAGACTTGATAATGGTGAATTCGGCTTCGCTCAGCTTAGTCGGCTTATTCAAAAACTCTGCAGGAATATACACCTTGCCCACATCGTGAACCATGGCTCCAAGACGCAAACATTCAATTCTCTCCCGGTCGAGATCGAGGGATTTGGCAATGGCTAAGGACAGATTGGTTACCTTTCGCTGATGACCAGCGGTGTAAGGATCCCTGGCCTCGATCAGGGCCGCAAATCCGGAGACGATACCGTCCATGGCCATCTTCAGCTTTCTGAGACCTTCCACCTCGTATTGATTTTGGATGAGTTGATGCTGTTGGAGGGCATCGGACAGGGCTTGATACAGGTTCTGCTCGTTGCAGGGCTTCATCAGGAGGCGGAAGATATATCCGGTGTTGATGGCATCGAGAGCGTTCTGGAGGTTAGCGAATGCAGTGAGGAGCAGGCGCACGGTATCCGGATAGCGCTCTTTGACCTGAGACAGGAAGGTTATTCCGTCCATCTCCGGCATTTTGATGTCTGAGACCACCACGGCAAACGGACCTTGGGTGTCCAAAATTTCAAGCGCCTCAGCGCCGCTTTGGGCGGTTTGGATGGAGAATGCCCTGCCCAGCATGCGGCGAATTGAGGAGAGAAGCCGCGTATCATCGTCGACAAACAAAATTTGAGATGGGGTGGATCCGGAGGTCATGTCTTCAGCTCCTGCTTTCAGAGAGTTACAAGGTGCATGAGCGGCGCTGGTCTGCAAAGCGGTATCATGCATAAGGAAGTGTGATAAAGAAGGAGGTGCCTCTGTGCTCTTGTGATTTAAAATGAATTGTCCCGCCGTATTTTTCTGTGATCAGCCGGTAGGTAATGGCCAGTCCTTGGCCGGTTCCTTTGCCTACGTCTTTGGTTGTGAAGAACGGTTCGAATATCTTTTCCTCGAGTCCTTGGGGTATACCTATTCCGTCATCAGATACCCTGATTTCAATAAAGTTATCACAGCTCGAAGTCGAGATGCGAATGTAGCCCTTGGCATTTCCGTTTCCAGCTCTCTTTTCCACAATGGCATGAGCCGCATTGACGATCATATTCAAAAAAACCTGATTAAGTTCGCTGGAAAAACCTTGTATTTTGGGCAAGTTCGGCTCCAGGTCCGTTTCCAGTTCAGCCACGTATTTCCACTCATTTTTAGAAATCACCAGAGCGTTTTTAATGACTTCATTGATATCCACCTCTTCGGTGCTCTCCTGCTGAGGGTAAGATAATTGTCTGATGGAGTTGACGATGTTGGCGATATGCTCCAGTCCTTCCAGAGAGTCCGCCACCGCCCCGTGAATGTCTGTTTGCAGAGAAATCTTGTCTTCGCTCGCATTAGCCTTCCTAGCGGCCGAAGTATTGCATGGCAGAGGGGCACCGTGGCCGGTCCCGTCCTCGGGAGTCCGGCAATCGTCTTCATCCAGCCGGAAAAGCTCTCCCTGCGCTTTTTGGATAAACTGGAGGTTGTTGCTCAGGTATTGGATGGGGGTATTGATTTCGTGAGCGATACCGGCAGCCAGCTGGCCGATGGCCTTGAGCTTTTGAGCTTGCAGCAGCTGGCACTGCAGGTTTTTGAGTTCGGTGATGTCGGTAACTACACTGAAGGATCCTTTGGGGGTGCCGTCTTCATTGAACAGAAGAGCGGGAGAGATTAAGGTAAAGAGCCTGGATCGGTCAGCCCGGTTCCAGATCAGCTCAAAATTATCGACCTGATCGCCCCTTCGCTTGGAGAAATGCTCCATAAAAAGATCGCGGCTTTCTTGTTCCAGAAACTCTGGGAGCCTGTGATAAAGAAGATCGGCCTCATTCCTCTGAAGTAAATAGCAGAATTGGGGATTGATGTAGGTAAACCGATAATCCTGGTCAATGATGTAAAATCCTTCGTTCATGGTCTCAACCAGGCGTCTGTACCGCTCTTCGCTCTTGGTCAGGGCTTCTTCGACAGCCTTGCGCTGGGTAATGTTCATGAGTGTGCCTGCGGCTCGGAGCGGCCTCCCCTGGTCATCTAAATCAAGAACCATGCCGCGTTCCAGGATCCAGATCCAGCTGCCATCGTCGCGACGTATCCGGTGCTCGCTTTCGTAGGGCTGGGCCGAGTCCTGCAGATGGTTTTCAAATATCTGTTGGATTTTGGGTAAATCCTCAGGGTGGATGCGATCGTTCCAAAAGCTAATGTGGGCTTCATTGCCCTGCTGCTCATAGCCCAGGATCTGCTTGCACCTGTCGTTGAAACTCATCATGCCGGTCTGGACATTCCAGTCCCAAATGCCCAAGTTCCCTCCCTGAAGGGCCACTTCCAGACGCTCCTGGGTCTCGTTGAGTTTGCTGAGATGCTCTCTTTGTTCTCGATGCCGGAAAATAACCATAATCACCAGCAGGCCAAGACCAATAATGGCCAGAATCCCGATGAAGAAGCGCCAGGGAGGGGTGTTGCCAAAAACAAACCGAGATGGAAGGACGGAGACAAAGTGATAGGGTGTCCCTTTGATTTGCGCACAAGCCGCTATATCTCCCTTATGCCGGTGAATGCAGTTCTCATTATCCCGGGCTGAATGTTTGCTTGCCCAGGAACGTAATAAGCTTAAAGATATCGGTGAGTCTTGATCGGACAGAGATAGGGTTTGCTCTGGTCCTATCACTGCCCAGTATTGGGTGACCGAACTCGCCACCTGAATGTCAGGCTTATGAAGGATTTCTTCTATGGAGCACCAGGCAACGAGCTGACCAACGTGCTTTCCTTTGAATAATACGGGACTGGAGATGATGGCCGTTCGTTGATCTCCAGAACTTATAGAGACAATCTGCGTCTCTGCAACCTGAAGTTCTTTGTTCGAATATTTTTGAAGATCCCTTACCTCTTGTCGGTCATTTTCCACCACGGCCAGGCTCTCACCTTTGGCGTTCAGAAGGACAATCCGGTTCCAATGGCTACTTTCATAACCTCGGTGTCTTTGCTGAAAGTCGTAAAAAAGGTTATGTATACTATCCAGACTGGCTGCCAGCCCGTACTTCATCGTCATGCCCAGGGCTTTGTTGGCAAAGTAGTTTTTGATCTCTGGGCGTTCGGCCAGACGGTCAAGGTCCCTGATACGTTCAGAAAAGTAGTATCCTATGGATTTGGCTTTTTGTTCCACTTCGAGAATAAAACGTTCCTGGGCTGTGTTGTGCAGCTGAATGTTGGAAAGGTAGTTCGCTCCCAGAATATAACCGATGTAGCCCAAAAGTAAGAAGCTGATGAGCCAGAATCCGCGAAGCCTGGCATCTGAATGGGCAATAGACATAATCCTGGACATGAGTTCCATCAAAAGAGGTATAAAAGCTTATCAAAACAATATAGGTCAATGAAATCTGCAAGATGCGGACCAGAAAGCATTGACGTCTGGACTGGAAATGCTACTTTGTCGTTATAATGATCGTATGGTTATGGGGCGTGACGTCCGATCGGTATTTCAGATGAGGACATTGAACACCATCAGAGGATTGTTGAGCATGGACCTATTTATTTCACCTTGGCTTATTTGGTTTCTTTTGGGTATTGGCTTGGCTTTCTTGGAGCTGTTCATGCCGGGGCTGGTGATTATATTTATGGCCTTGGGCTGCTGGATAGTAACTGTTACTTTGCTCATCTGGCCGTTGAGCCTGACCCAACAGGTCCTTATATTTATCGGGGGCACTGTGGTTTCTATTGTCTTGCTCCGAACATGGTTCATGAAAACCTTTCGTGGCGTTGCATCAGATAAGACCCAGACAGGATTTGATGATTTTCCCCAGGGGGTCCATGTCCAGGTGGTAAAAGGCATCAGTCCGAATGTCAACGGACGCATCAAATTTCGGGGTACTCTGTGGGATGCGATTGCAGACGAGGAGATCGAAGAGGGCGAGACGGTCGAAATAGTCAGCTATGCCGGCGATTCCCGCCAGATATATTTTGTTAGGAAAATCTCATAACCTAGAGGAGCGTTGCATGAATCCAACCCTTATTGTCCTTGTCGGATCTGGCAAAAGACGCGGGGATAAGCCCCAATACGGCCAAAAGCTGGATCTCGGTACTCCAAACCTCCGGGCAAATCTTTCTTTTGGAGCCCTACTACCAAAGCCTGGGGAAAAGGCTCACCAAATCTCCGAAGCTGTATTTCACGGATACCGGGATCGCCGCCTTCCTGCTTGGATTTGATTCACCAGACAGGTTGTCTCAAAGTCCTCTTTTTGGGCAATTTTGGGAAAATTTTGTCGCTTTGGAAAACCTCAAATACATTGCAAGCCAAGGTAGGCAACCAAGAATGTGGTTTTGGCGAACAAGAACTGATGTTACTTTTTGTGCAAGTCCGTCCCTGCGTACGCAGGGACGGCAGAGTATTTGTCCACGAAATACACGAAATGACACGAAAGGGAAGAGCGCAAATGGGGACAGGAGAAAAACGTTTCCCTTCTGGCCGATGAGGCCGGGAGGAGTAAAATTCATTCCCCGCCTAAGCTCTTCATAATCCTGGGTAATTCCTCCACAGCATACAGGGGCAGAGATATCAAAGTAAAATTGACTTCTGCAACTCCTTTTTTTGTGGATATTGCATGGGTCACATTCTGCTCACTCGGGAAATTGAGATCAAAACGCACAGCCCGGGCCAGCCCGCGCCGGTGCATAAATTGATGCAGAGACTTCAAGGTGCCGCTCTTTCCTGATTTCACCTCCACGGGTACAACCTTACCAAACAATGAAAGCACATAGTCAACTTCAGCATTATCCCTTTTCCCCTCCCGCAACCAATAGTGCAGGCGGGGGACATCCTTCCCCCCGGATATATTCATCAGATGCTGTCCGATAAATTGTTCAGCCAGGCCGCCTTCGTTGACAATCTGCTGTTCCTCCATTCTGCTCAGAGCTGTCCAATCCAAGCCCAATACATGGTTGGTCAGGCCGATGTCTAAAAACAAAAGTTTATACACCGAATCATTGGCTTCAGCAGCCAAAGGAACTCCGGTACTGTGGCTGTGACAGACTTTATGACAGACTCTGGCTTTGGCCAGAAGATCTATAGCTTCCTTGACCTTTGCCGAACGTTGCTCTTTATCAATGGCCGCGTATTTTATCTTCCGCCCCAATGCCCTGGGAATAAAAGCCAGCACCTTTTGCAAGAGTACAAGATCATTTCGCCTGGCATATTTGGCAAAGTCGTCCTGATAGGTATCGATAATGGATCGATGGACCTCCTGCACTGAAATCAAAGATTTGTTCTTCTGATACTCAAAGATCGCTTCCGGCATGCCCCCTACACAAAAGAACTCCTGTTGCAATTGCAAGAGCTTCTGATGCGCGATGGCGGGTGGGGGGGAGCCGGGAGTAAGCTCTTGGATATACTTGACAAGGGCTGGTTCCATGGCATTTACAAATTCGCCAAAGGACACTGGATGCAGATGGTAGTAATGAATTCGCCCAACCGGCATTGAAAATGAATGATCGGCAAGGGTAAACTCAAGCAAGGACCCGGCGGCAATGATTGGGATCTCTGGCATTTCTTCATGCAGATAGCGCAAGACCATAAGGGCATGGGGGGTGGCCTGGATTTCATCAAGGAATAAGAGATTTCCGCGGTCTTGAATATTTCTGCCGGTAATGACTTCAAGTTCACGGCATATGGCTGGGATATTGGATGTCTGAAACAATTCGTCCAGAAGGAGATGCCTTTCCAGATTGATTTCATTGAGGACCAAGCCGTTTTTCCGCGCAAACTCCCTTACCAGCGTTGATTTTCCAACCTGCCTCGCCCCGCGCAGAACAAGGGGTTTTCGTACATCCTTATGCAGCCATAAAACGAGATCTTGTTCCGCAAACCTTTCAATCATGTCAAATCACCCCTGTTTATTGTCATAAGAATAAATGATAAACCCCCTTATAATTTTTGACAAGGTGATATTAGGGGTGGCACAGAGTAATTTTGTTCTCAGGTCCAGGTCAACAATTCAGCTTTGGGTCGGGGTTCAATTTCTTGGGTTGCGGGCGTAGCCCGCTTTAGCAAAAAAGGCTTTTGACTTTGGAGTTGCCAGGATAGTCAATGTTGCATACCCTGACCCAGGAACAATTCCTGCCCATAACCGCTGGAAGCGGCTTGGGGCTTTTTCTCCGATCCTGCCAAAATGAGTTCCAGGCCATGCAAATCAATGGGTTGGATTGAAGACCTATGTCCAAAACAGGGCTCCTAGTAATTCTCTTGCTGGCCGGCATATTCGGCCTGATATTCTACCTGCTGGTCCAAGATGAAAGACCGCCGGGTATGGACCAGGATATTTCCCAGGTCGAATCTGGAGAGGGTTCAAAGGGCAGCAAGTGGTCCGGCTATGTGTACTGGGATGAGCGGGGCGACCAATTAGCTTTTCGTCCCTGCGGGGAGGGGGTGCCGAAGTATGCTCTTCTGGATCAGGGGGTGAAGAACGATCCATGGTCGGACCTAGTGGAGGAGTTGCGCACCATGCCCTATGTTCCAAGATTTATTGTCCTGGCCGGGGAGGAAAGCGGGACCCAAGAAGAAGGAAAGGATAAGGCCCTGCGGATATTTCATGTCCGGCGCATCGACCCCCAAGGCAACTGCAAAGAAGATAG
The DNA here is from genome assembly GCA_034521385.1 of Desulfovermiculus sp. GTDB lineage: Bacteria > Desulfobacterota > Desulfovibrionia > Desulfovibrionales > Desulfothermaceae > Desulfovermiculus. The sequence continues at coordinate 89,502 of JAXHMO010000021.1, read as the reverse complement.
GATAGTCATTACTACACCTTTGCCTGGGGAGAAGATCGATTCTCCTCTGATCATCAAGGGTCAAGCCAGAGGGAGCTGGTTTTTTGAAGGGGATTTTCCGGTCTTGCTTACCAACTGGGACGGACTGATCATTGCCCAGGGTATCGCCTCGGCCCAGGGTGAATGGATGACCGAGGATTTTGTTCCTTTTATCTGTCGCCTGAGGTTTGACCGTCCATCCTTCGGCCAAAGGGGAACTTTAATTTTGCGCAAAGACAATCCTTCGGACAACTCGACTTTGGACGATGCTCTGGAAATCCCGATCCGATTTGAGGTAAACTAAAAAATAGGCCGCCCGAGGGCGGCCTATTTTTTAGTCTTTTTTGTTTTTCGGCTGCCAACTGCAGCTGTCCTGGCTGGGTCCTCAGCCTCTGATCCCTAATTTGGGAAAGACGAACTTGACCAAGGCGATCCATACAGCGATGGCAATCAGAATGCCAATTAATCCGTTCATAAGCCCTCCAGGTTAGAGGTCGATATTTAATTCCTGTCCAGTCAACAATCGATAGGCTTCCAGATATTTGTCCCTGGTTTCATGTATCACCTTTCGGGGCAAAGCAGGAGGCGTTGAGCTTTTGTCCCAGTTTTGGGTCAGCCAATCCCGCAGGTATTGCTTGTCAAAGCTGGGTTGGCTCTGTCCGGGCTGGTATTTGTCTTTGGGCCAGAACCTTGATGAGTCCGGGGTCAGGACTTCATCGATCAGGATCAGAGTATCGCCTAGGAGTCCGAATTCAAATTTGGTATCGGCAATGATCAGTCCCCGCTCTTCAGCGTGCTGCACCCCGCTTTCATAGATGCGCAGAGAGAGGTCCTGGACCTGATCCACGAGTTCGGGGTCCATTCTGGCTTTGGCCTGTTCCAGGCTGATATTCTCATCGTGCTCTCCAATATCGGCCTTGGTCGACGGAGTGAACAGGGATCGGGGCAAGCGGGAGGATTCTTGCAAGCCCGAAGGAAGATCAATGCCGCAAACCTTTCCCGTTCTTTGGTAATCCTTCCAGCCCGAACCGCTCAAGTAGCCGCGAACGATGCATTCAATGGGCAGGGGCTCGGCCCTTTTGGCCAGGACGGAACGCCCCTGCAGTTGTTCCCGGTATTTTTGCAAGTCCTGCGGGTAGTCGAATACCTCCGTGGCTTTGATATGATTGGGCACCAGGGAGGAAAACTTCTGCATCCAGAAACAGCTCAGCTGATTGAGGACCACCCCTTTATAAGGGATCGGATCGGGCATAATCACATCAAAAGCGGACATTCGGTCCGTAGTCACGATGAGCAGGGTGTCCTGGTCTATGGAATAGATATCCCGGACCTTGCCCTTAGAGATCAAGGGATAGTCCTGGATGGCGGTTTCGGTGACTACTGGCATATCGGCTTGCTCCTTTATCCTTTGTGCCGAATTTCTGCACTGCGGGCGTGGGCTTCCAGGCCTTCCAAGCGGGCCAGGCGGGCCACTTTATCCGCATTGCGCTGCGAATAACTTTTTGTTGCCGCTATCATGCTGCTTTTTTTCATGAAGTTCTGTACCGAGAGAGCGGAAGCGAATCTGGCCGAACCCATGGTGGGCAGGACATGGTTGGGTCCAGCAAAGTAGTCGCCTATAGGTTCTGGGGTATAATGGCCCAGAAAAATGGCTCCGGCATTATGGATAGAACTCAGCCAAGCCCAGGGATCGTCCAGGCAGAGTTCCAGATGTTCCGGGGCTAAAGTGTTGATCAGATGCACTGCGGCCTCCAGATCCGGAACATGGACCAGACCTCCCCACTGTTTAAGGGCTAAAGCGGCCGTGTCTTGCCGGGGAAGCCTGTGCAGCTGTTCCTGCAAAGCCTCACGCGTACTTTCCAATATGGCATAGTCAGGGCTGATAAGCAAGGCAGAGGCCAGGGGGTCATGTTCGGCCTGGGAGAGGAGGTCAGCAGCCATCCATTCCGGGTGGGCACTCTCATCGGCCAGGATGGCGATTTCA
>JAXHMO010000021.1:0-82500 GCA_034521385.1 Desulfovermiculus sp. | reverse complement strand
GTTATAAAGGACAGTGTTTGTATTTAAAGTTGAGTGCCGGGGGTAGGGGAGCGTTCTCTAAAGGGATGAAGTCAGACTGCGAGGTCTGGTGGACTACAGAGAAGTGAAGATGCTGGCATGAGTAACGATAAAACGGGTGAGAAACCCGTTCGCCGTAAGCCCAAGGTTTCCAGGGTAAAGCTAATCTGCCCTGGGTTAGCCGGCCCCTAAGGCGAGGCCGAAAGGCGTAGTCGATGGGAAGCAGGTTAATATTCCTGCGCCTCTTTTTGAGTCGTTTGAGTGATGGGGGGACGCAGAAGGATAGGCCATCCGGGTGTTGGATGTCCCGGTTCAAGCCTGTAGGCGGAAGGTATAGGCAAATCCGTACCTTTTTTAACGCCGAGAGGTGATGACGTGTCGTAAGACAATAAGTGGCTGATTCCAGACTGCCTAGAAAAGCCTCTAAGCGAGACTTGAAGAGAGACCGTACCGCAAACCAACACAGGTGGGCGGGATGAGTAATCCAAGGCGCTCGAGAGAACTCCAGCTAAGGAACTCGGCAAAATGACCCCGTAACTTCGGGAGAAGGGGTGCCACTGAGGGTGAACATTTTACATGGTAAGCCTTTGGTGGTCGCAGAGAAACGGCGGGGGCGACTGTTTACTAAAAACACAGGTCTCTGCGAAGTCGCAAGACGACGTATAGGGACTGACGCCTGCCCGGTGCCGGAAGGTTAAGGGGACCTGTTATCTTTCGGGAGAAGCAGGAAACCGAAGCCCCGGTAAACGGCGGCCGTAACTATAACGGTCCTAAGGTAGCGAAATTCCTTGTCGGGTAAGTTCCGACCTGCACGAAAGGCGTAACGATCCCCGCACTGTCTCGGCTGGAGACTCGGTGAAATTGAAATGCCGGTGAAGATGCCGGCTACCCGCAGCAAGACGGAAAGACCCTGTGCACCTTTACTACAGCCTGACATTGAACTATCGGCTAGCATGTATAGGATAGGTGGGAGGCTAAGAACCGGGAGCGTCAGCTTTCGGGGAGCCAGCCTTGGAATACCACCCTTGTTAGTCGGCAGTTCTAATCCTGCACAGTTATCCTGTCAGGAGACATTGTCTGGTGGGTAGTTTGACTGGGGCGGTCGCCTCCCAAAGAGTAACGGAGGCGCGCAAAGGTTCCCTCAGGCTGATTGGAAACCAGCCGTTGAGTGCAAAGGCATAAGGGAGCTTGACTGCGAGAGGGACACCTCGAGCAGGTACGAAAGTAGGTCTTAGTGATCCGGTGGTTCCGCATGGAAGGGCCATCGCTCATCGGATAAAAGGTACGCCGGGGATAACAGGCTGATCGCGCCCAAGAGTTCACATCGACGGCGCGGTTTGGCACCTCGATGTCGGCTCATCACATCCTGGGGCTGAAGCAGGTCCCAAGGGTACGGCTGTTCGCCGTTTAAAGTGGTACGCGAGCTGGGTTTAAAACGTCGTGAGACAGTTTGGTCCCTATCTGCTGTGGGCGTAGGAGACTTGAGGGGGTCTGCCCCTAGTACGAGAGGACCGGGGTGGACGATCCGCTAGTGGACCTGTTGTCGCGCCAGCGGCATAGCAGGGTAGCTATGATCGGAAGGGATAACCGCTGAAGGCATCTAAGCGGGAAGCCTGCCCCAAGATAAGGTCTCCCTGAAGGCTCCTGGAAGACGACCAGGTTGATAGGCCGGACGTGTAAGCGCAGCAATGTGTTGAGCGAACCGGTACTAATAAGCCGTTCGTCTTAACTCTTCATATCTCTCCTACCCTGTGTTACTTATATATTTTGTCTTGGTGGCCATAGTGGAGGGGTCACACCCGATCCCATTCCGAACTCGGCAGTTAAGCTCTCCAACGCCGATGATACTGCGGATATTTCCGTGGGAAAGTAGGTCGCTGCCAGGACATTTTTAAAAAAGGCTCCCCTCTGGGGAGCCTTTTTTTTTGCGTGTTTTTCAATTTAGATATATAATTGCACAAAAATATTTGTAGTGGGTTGAGTTCAGTGAACTTCTCAAAGCAATATCAATTTTTGGGGCACGACCCCCAAAAATTGAAAGGAGGTGTATGATTATGGCTTCCAAAGACATTCAAGGAGTCACACTCGAATGTGTCCAGGGGGATATTGCCAATCAGCCGGATATGGACGCAGTTGTCAATGCTGCCAATGCCCAGCTGCTGCCAGGCGGTGGGGTTGCCGGGGCTTTACACCGGGCGGCCGGTCCAGGATTGGCAGAAGAGTGCCGGCCGTTGGCTCCGATTCAGCCGGGAGAGGCTGTTATTTCCGGAGCCCACAATCTGCCCAATTCACACGTCATCCACTGCCTGGGGCCGGTATACGGCCGGGATAAGCCGGAGGAGAAGCTTTTGGCCTCCTGTTATGCAAAAGCCCTACGTTTAGCCGATGACAACGGCCTTTCTTCCATTGCCTTTCCGGCCATTTCCAGCGGGGCCTTTGGCTATCCTTTCCAGGCTGCGGCCCGGATTGCCTTGCGCACAACTCAAGATACTATTCCTGACCTGGCTTCGGTCAAACATGTCAGGTTTGTTCTCTTCAGCCAAGGTGACGCCCAGGTGTACGAGACACTCTTGCAGGAAATGAATTAAATGAGCAACGGCTCCGAATTCAATTGCGCTGATATAGACAATATCTCCCGCTTGTTTTTTGACAAGAGCGACTACGATCTCTTGCGCCTGGTGAATACGGTCTACAGTCAGCCGACTCTTCCCGATTATAAGGAGCTTTTGGCCCCATATCTCCACCCGCACGGGATCAAAGAGATGGCCGCTCCCAGGGCCCTGCGCATCGCCTATTCCGTCATCCAGCTCCTGGGTTCCCTGGAGAGCGGCCAGGCCGGGGACCGGATCACGGCCTTATGTTCTCTCCGGGACGAGGTCCTGTATACCTCCCACGGTCCGTTTCGCATCAATGCCGCCCGAGTTCTGATCGAGATCATGAAAAACATGGTCCGCAGCCATGGCGATTGTTGGCGTCAGTTGGAACTGGCCAGGGATTTTGCCGCTGTGGCTCAGGGCAAACCCAGGCAGGTCCGGGCTCAGCTCAAAAAATATCACCTCTTGGAAATGCCGGAAGACTGGAATCAGGTGGCCTTTGATGAGCACGTGCACGATGTGAACACCATCGGTCGCAAGTCTCCGACCCACTTGATCATGGACGCCTGGATCAAGGGTATCCGCAATCTCACGGTTATTTACTACAATTACGTCTCTCGGGAAGCGGCCACTGAACTCCTGGAAGCTGCGGCCATCATGGATATGCAGGTCCGGATCGGGATTGAATTCAGCGTAATGTTTCGAGGCAAACAGGTACGTCTGGTGTGGGTTCCCAGGGGGTTGCGCGATTTTCACGGATTCGTGGAATTTCTACAGACTCCCCGCATTCGGAATTTCATGCTCCAGGGCAAGAAGATCCTGGACCGGAACAAGGACTACGTTCTTGGTTTACTGCATTCATTTAACAGCCAACACTTGTCCCATTTGAACAACAGGCTGGATCTTGATGTGAGTCAACTGAATGAACAGGCCTTTATGGATTCTGTCAGACAAGGCCAGGTCTCGGTCCTTCATCTGGCTAAATATATTCATGAGCTCATCGGCAAAGAATGGCACAAAAAAAACTTGGAGAGCAGGATATCCGGCCCTGGGGAACCGGAAGAACCAGCCAATGGATTTGTGGCTGGATTGGACATTTACGATATCGTTGAAGAGTATTTACGTCCTGAGCAACATCCGGATGTTCCGGATATCTTCAGTGGAGATGATCCGCCTGAACTTTTGACCCTCAGCCCGGCTCTGTTGGCCTTCAGGCTGCACGATTTGCACTCCAATTCCAACATCATATTAAATCTCTGTGATCTGCGGGTCCAGGATGTGGTCGAATTACTGTACGACTGTCAGGGGCTTATTTCTCATGTGGAGATTTTAAACCTTAAAAACCAGGTCCTGGGGCGGGAATACGATCAGGACCGGATTATCAAGTTGCAGCGGGCCATCAATGCGGGAAACGTGATCAAACTGAAGAAATACTTGAGCCAGTTTATCCAGGAAGCAGATACACATGCTCCCAACGGAGAGGAGAGGAAACAAAAGCTGCTGGATATCCTGTGTGAGATTTCAACCTTTCAGTCTTTTTATAGAGATAGACCATTAAGCGGTTGTATCGGTACGGATTCTACCGGCCAGTCCGGTCGAGTGTATGGGATGGGATTGGTTCTGGCTGAGTCTTTGCCCAAGAGGGCCAGAAAAGAGATGAATTCGCGAAGCAAAAAGGGACATGCTCATAAAAGTGTAGCTATCGGAGTAAGGTCATACGTTCGGGATTCGTATCCTCCCAAAACCGAGCTAAATGGCAAACGATCTTTTTTCGGTTTTATGAGCCGCATCCCCGGCCTGAAGAGATTTGGCCGGCAAAGGAGGCGGGAATGGGTGGTCGAGGAGTATTTTTTGGCCAGTCCCGACAAAAGCAATATCTTTACCCTGGGAGGGGTCAGGGGCAGAGGGGAAGACCAGAATGGTGAATTCAGGGGTCTCAGGCATACTTGGAACTATTTGAATACGAAATTGCGGATTGGGGCCAAGATCGGCCTGGGTTTTATTCCCGCCTTTCTCACATTCTTTTTCAGCCAGGATTGGTGGCTGCTCACCTATTTCGGGGCCTTGATATGGTTTGCCATAACCGGGGTCAGAAATATCATTCAATCCATGCTGGCCTGCGGGGGAATCAATCGACCTTCCCTTATTAAGTGGAACAACTATGTCAGCTGGGATCGACTGGCGGATTCTTTGATGTTTACCGGTTTTTCTGTGCCCCTGCTGGACTATCTGGTAAAGACCCTGTTTTTGGAACAAGGATTCGGAGCCACAGTGGGTACCCATCCGGTTTTGGTTTATACGGCCATTTCTTTAGTCAATGGGCTGTACTTGTCTTCACACAATTTCCTTCGAGGATTGCCCCGGGGAGCGGTGATCGGCAACTTTTTCCGCAGCGTGTTGGCCATTCCCCTGGCTTTGGCCTTGAACTGGATAGCCGGGGGCATCCTGGGTCTCTTCGGAGTGATAGGGATACAAGTCATTTTACAGCAATGGGCGGCCATTATATCCAAACTGGCTTCGGATAGCGTGGCTGGGATCATTGAAGGTCTGGCCGACCGGGCTATGTATATCCGGCGCAGGATCCTGGACTATACAAGCAAGTTTCAACATTTGTTTAATACCTATGATCAGTTGGAGCGGATGTTTCCCATGGACGACGTCTTATCCATGCTGGAGTCGACCAAGGAACTGATGCAGAGCATTGAATACGAAAAGCGGGAGATGGTGAACATCGTCATCGTCAATGCCTTGGATCTTCTTTACTTTTGGATGTACCAGCCCCGAGCCAGAGGGGTGCTCATGCAACTCTTCAAGCAAATGAGTAGAGAAGAGCGGATGGTTATTTTGCTTTCTCAGCATGTGTTGTTTCGGGAAAAACAAATCAGCAGATTGTTTTTGGACGGACTCGTGGGGGAAAATTTTTCCCGGCCTCTGTCCTTTTATCTGGATCACTGGCGAAAGTACCTGGAAGATTTGGAGCATGTGGCCAATACGTGTCCTCCGTTGACCAATGGGGATGGGGGGTACAGCATGCTCGACCACTTATATCGACCGGGTCAAGGGTGTTTATCCAGGCCCATGCCTTTGGCCTAAACAAAAAAAACGCTGGATGGTAACCAAACGGCGCCGGTGGGCCGGAGGCCCGTCTGGGGCTGATGGAGGGTTGCCAGGATGGCACCTGGTGGTCCAAAGAGAGGCCAGGATGGCACCTGGCGGTCCGGAAAGAGCCAGGGTGGCACCTGGCGGTCCGAGGAGGGCCAAAACGGCGCCTGGCGATCCGAAGAGGGCCAGGACGGCGCCTGTCGGTCCGGGGAGGGTGGATGGGCAAGGGCATGTGCACACAAGGAGGTGGCAATGTCTTTGAGGTTTGGCCTGGTCATTTACTGGAGCCCTGAAGACCAAGCCTTCTTGGTGGAGGTTCCAGAGCTTCCGGGATGTATGGCTGACGGCCAATCCTATGAAGAGGCTGTGGCCAATGTCCGGGTGGTCATCAAGGAATGGATCCAAACGGCTCAGGAACTGGGACGACCTATACCAGAACCACAAGGTAAACTCATACTTGGGACCACTGCCGGGACCGCCAGACGCCAGTCTGGCCCTTCCTGGATCGCCAGGTGCCACCCTGGCTCTTCCTGGATCGCCAGGTGCCACCCTGGCTCTTCCTGGATCGCCAGGTGCCACCCTGGCTCTTCTTGGATCGCCAGGTGCCACCCTGGCTCTTCTTGGATCGCCAGGTGCCACCCTGGCTCTTCTTGGATCGCCAGGTGCCACCCTGGCTCTTCTTGGATCGCCAGGTGCCACCCTGGCTCTTCATCATCTTCTTCATCGCCCCCTCCAACTTCAACTTCATCTCAAGGCTGGCATTCCCGCAACTACCTTCCCCATTTCGACGCCGGCCAGACCATTCAGCACATAACCTATCGCTTGGCAGATGCTCTGCCCCAGGATGCACTCACCAGGATGCAAGCCCAATGTGAAGAGCTAGAGTTGGATGATCCTGGAAAACAAAGCGAACTCCGGCGGCGCATAGAAGCCTATCTCGATGCTGGACATGGGTCGTGTATTCTGCAGCTTCCTGAAATAGCACAAATGATCATTCAGAATTGGATGCACTTTGACCTGCAACGGTATAGATTATTGGCCTGGGTCGTTATGCCCAATCATGTCCATGTGTTGATCGAACCAATAAACGAATGGTCTTTGAATAAGATCGTAGCTACCTGGAAAACGTATACCGGGAAGAGGATTCGGGAGTGGAAAAGAAGAATGGATGAGGAAAACCTGAAGGAGAGCCAGGACTGCACCTGGCGGTCCGAAGAAAGCCAGTGTGGCACCTGGCGGTCCGGAGAAGAAGGCCAGGATGGCACCTGGCGATCCGGAAAGTGCCAGGGTGGCACCTGGCGGTCCGAGGAAGGACGGATATGGCAACGGGAGTACTGGGATCGGTATATGAGGAATGAGCGGCACTATTGGACTGCCAAGGCATATATAGAAAATAATCCGGTCCAGGCAGGCTTGGTCGCGAGTCCTGAACATTGGCCTTGGAGCAGTGCTGCGGCTCAGTGGAATGTGTACCATCCCTGGTAGGTAGACCCAAGAACCCGAGACAACTGGGCTGCTCGGATGTATGAGTCCTGGCCGCCCACGCTGCTTTTTGCCGCTCGTCTAGGTGTTCTTTATTGGGGTGGACAATGAGTACAAAAGAAAATAAACAGGGGAAAAGCGCACCTTATGAGAGTGGGAAAATTACGCTGAAGGTGGGGATTACGGTGGGAAACAAAAATAATGGGTTATGAGGAATACCCATAACCCCTGGAAATAAATGGCGCGCCAGGCAGGACTCGAACCTGCGGCCTACGGCTTAGAAGGCCGTTGCTCTATCCTACTGAGCTACTGGCGCGTGTCTTTTTGTATAAAGTCCTATGGCTCTTTGGTCAAGGGCTGAGGAGCCAGGGCTTTTGGGTTTTGCTTCTCATTGTCAATAATTTCAGTTGCTTTTCTTTAGATCTAGATAACAGCTGTCTGTATTCAGTGTACGGTGTTCAGTGTTCAGTATAAGAGCTTGAAACTCCGTGATGTTTCTTGTTTGCTTACCGGATATCTGAAAATATGCCCCTGGTTTGTTTCCTGAGTATCATTTCCGCACGAATCGGGCCTTTTGAAGCTAAACACTGAACACTGATCCCGCCAAAGGCGGGACTGAACACTCCTGGCAACTTATACCTGAGAACAAAATTACCGTGAATCGGGGCCGGACGTAAAAGATGACCACGAATCTCTTTCAGAGCATTCCTTCAGTGGACCAGCTGCTTAAGGCCATGAGCCAAGAGCCGGAGATACAAGACGTTCCCCGGAGCCTGCGTAAGGATCTGGTCAACGCATTTTTGGACCATTGCCGCTTGGACATTCGCGCCGGACGGATTACAGACAGCCAGGCCTTAAGTGTTCAAGCCCTTTTGCCCCATGTCCTGCGCTATGTCCGTCAGGAGGCCAGACCCAGCTTTCGCCGGGTGATCAATGCCACCGGAGTGGTGGTGCACACCAATCTGGGACGATCCCTGCTGGCCGCCCCGGCCATCAAGGCCGTGGAGCAGGCCTGTGGGTCCTATTCCAACTTGGAGTTTTCCCTAAAAACCGGCAAGCGAGGCAGTCGTTACGCCTTGGTCGAGGATCTGCTCTGCCGTTTGACCGGAGCTGAAGCCGGACTGGTGGTCAACAACAACGCCGCGGCTGTTTTGCTTATGCTGGATACCCTGGCCAAGGGCAAGGAGGTCATCGTCTCCAGAGGCCAACTGGTAGAAATCGGGGGGTCTTTCCGCATCCCGGATGTTATGGCCAAAAGCGGGGCCACGCTTAAAGAAGTCGGGGCCACCAACCGCACTCATTTATACGACTATGAACAGGCCATAAATGAACATACCGGAGCCCTGCTCAAGGCCCATACCTCCAACTATAGGATCATCGGCTTCCACAAAGAAGTGCCTTTGGCCGAGCTCGTAGAGCTGGGGAATCGGTATAGCCTGCCGGTTCTGGAGGATTTGGGCAGCGGCAATCTGTTCTCTTTTCCCTCTTCCACCGGTTTGGACGAACCTACAGTCCAAAGCGCCCTGCAGACCGGTGTTTCGGTGCTCACCTTCAGCGGGGATAAACTCCTGGGCGGCCCCCAGGCCGGCATCATTTTGGGTCGGAAAGAGTTCATCGACCCGATTAAGAAAAATCCTTTGAATCGGGCCCTGCGCATCGACAAGATGACCCTGGCCGGCTTGGAGGCCACTTTGCGCCTGTACCTGGATCCGGACACGGCAGGAGAGCAGGTGCCCACTTTACGCATGATCTGTGCTCGGCCTGAGCAGCTCAAAAGCAAGGCCCAGCGCCTGGCCTCCAGACTACGTCCCCGTCTGGGGCAGGACTTCGACATCCGGACTGAGTCCGGGGCTTCCAGGGTTGGAGGCGGAGCCAGCCCGGAGCATGATCTGCCCACCACCTTGGTTGTGTTGACCCCCAAGATGGGAATTGACGTGGATGAATTGCGAAATGTTTTGCTCAGGACTGATCCTCCCCTGGTAGGCCGCATAGAGCATGACGGTCTGTGTCTGGATCCCCGAACTTTGCAGCCTGATGAGGTTAAGCTGATAGGACCGGTTTTGGAACAGGCCCTGGAAATGCTGGGCGCAGCCTAGTAAAGCGTCTCAAAAATGTTGCCTCAATTTTTGGCAATTGGTTCTATTTCATTTATAAGCTTTAATGTTACTTAAATTCGAATATCGAAATTTGAAATTCGAAACAATAGGAACAATCGGAACAAATGACTTAAAAAAAGGAATTCAAAACAAAGAACAATCCCAACCTATATCCAGATATCATGCGAAACTTATAAGACACGGTACTAGTGCCCTGACCTATGTGGCATGTCGCAATGAGAGAACCCTCCCCTGTCCCCTCCCTCCCGTCTGGAAGACAGGCGGCAAGGAGGGGAACCAGAGACAAAGCGGATTGCCCCAGAGGTGCGACCATATAAACATATAAATTTTCACCTCTTTGGTGAAAATTTAAAGGAGCAGGCAATGCAGACAGGCTTGGAACATGAGGCCAAGAGCGGATGGGAGCTCTTTGCCGGTCCGGAGCACCAGGAGGCTATAAACCGTTTCGCGCAGCAGTATGTGCATTTTTTATCCCAGTGCAAAACCGAACGAGAGACTGTGGCCTGGCTCAAGGAGAGGGCCGAGGCTGCGGGCTTCTCTGCGGATATACAAAGCCCTCAGGTTCTGCGAGAGGTCAAGGGCAAGAGTCTTCTTTTGGCCAGGCGGGGGCGAAAACCCTTGAGCCATGGCTTTCGGCTCATTGGGGCCCATGCCGATACTCCGCGTCTGGATTTCAAGCAGCACCCCTTATACGAGGCCTGTGATCTGGCCCTGGCCAAGACCCACTATTACGGTGGGATCCGGAAGTATCAGTGGCTTTCCAGGCCCCTGGCCCTGCATGGGGTGGTGGTGACCATCGACGGTCGGCGCATAGATCTGTCCATCGGAGAAGAGGACGGGGATCCGGTATTTGTCATTGCCGATCTCTTGCCGCACCTGGCTGCCAAGCAGAATGAGCGGAAGTTGTCCGAGGCCTTTGAAGGGGAAAAGCTGAACGTGATCTTGGGCAACAAGCCGGCGGACAAAGAAGAGACCGAAAAAGAGAAAGAGGGGGAGAAGCAGAACAAAAGACTGAAGAACAAAATCTTGCAGATCCTGAATCAGAACTACGGCCTGGTGGAGGAAGACCTGTTTAGTGCCGAGATTCAGATCGTCCCGGCCGGAGCGGCCCGCTGGGTGGGCCTGGACAAGACCTTGATCGGTGGTTATGGCCAGGACGATCGGATCTGTGTGTTCGCTGCTTTCCAGGCCTTGATGGCTGAACAAGAGCCTGAGTATGCCCAGGTGGTCATCTTCTGGGACAAAGAAGAAATAGGATCGGAAGGGGCGACCAGCGCCAAATCCCTGTTTATGGAGTATACTCTCCAAGAACTGATTCAGGCCTGGGACCCCCAGACCTCTCTGGCCCAGGTTTTCATGAACTCCAAGGCCATTTCCGCTGACGTACACGGAGCCATAAATCCGGATTATCAGGATCTGCACGATCAGCTCAATGCCTCCAGGCTGAGCTACGGCCCGGTCTTTTGCAAGTTTACCGGGCATCGGGGCAAGGTGGGGGCCAACGACGCTTCGGCCGAATATGTGGCCTGGTTGCGGGGGCTGCTCAATTCCGCGGGCATTCCCTGGCAGATGGCCGAGATCGGCAAGGTGGACGCCGGAGGAGGCGGAACAGTGGCCAAACACCTGGCTGTGTACGGCCTGGACATCATCGATTTCGGCCCCAGCGTCTTGGGCATGCATAGTCCTTTTGAACTGACCAGTGTGGTGGATTTGTACGCCACCATTTTGGCCTATCGCGAGTTCTTGAAATAACAGTTTTTAGCCTATCTTGCTGATTTTAATTTTGTAACCGTGAACTGTGAACCTGGAACTTTGAATTCGCACGATACATATGACAGCTCAAATTTTGTACCTGCAGGCTGATGCCATTGACTGCAGCCCGGGATGGCTTGTGTCCCGGCAGGAGCCGGATTCAAGCTTTGTATCCACCATAGCCAAGTTCGGAGTAGTCCAGCCGGTTTTGGTCGCAGAACGGAATTCTGCCTGGCTGTTGGTTTGCGGATGGAAAAGGGTCCGGGCCTGCCGCAGCTTGGGCCTGCCTGTACCCTGTCTGCCGATAATAGCAGACGACCTGGCTTGCGCTGAAATCTATCTGCACGGCAATGCAGAGCAATTGCAAAATGGGCCGACAGCCTTGGCCTGGGCCAGGTATATCTTTTCCCGTCTGCCCAAGGAGGAGGCTGGGGAGTTTTGCGCTTCCAGCCTGCAGTCCCTGCTGGGGACCAAAAATTGGCGCTGCCTGCAGGCCTGGCTTGGCCTGGACGAAGACTGGGACAATCTCATAGCCGGGGGGCAGGTTCCTTTTGATCTGGGATCGGTCCTGGCAGCACTGGAACCCGGGGAATCCCGGGAGCTTTTGCCTTTGTTTTCGCATTCGGCCTGGTCTTTGAATAAGGCTCGGCAGGTGGTGACCTGGATAGCAGAGCTGAGCAAGAAAAGAGGCCGATCAGTACATGATCTGCTGAGGGAAATGGGGATCTTGGACATTTTGAATCGGGATCTGTCACCAAAGGATGCCCAGCAGGCTGTCGTCCACCAGATACGTTGGGCTCGTTTTCCTGCTTTGAGCCGGCTGGAACAGGAATTTGCCCGTCTCCAGAAGGAAGTGACCGGAAAAACTGCATGGCGTCTTCAGCCCGAGCAGCATTTCGAAACCAACGGCCTCATCCTTCAGGCCAGGATTCGTTCACAAGCCGAGGCCGAGCGGGCCTTGATCGAATTGGAATCAATCGTCCAATCTTCCGCACTGGATCGCATCTGGTCCTGGCAGGAGCGGGAGCTGGACGGAAGGGGGTAAGAAGGTGTCAGGTGTCAGGTGTCAGGTGTCAGCCCCGCCTCCGGATGCGCTGACTCAGTGTGATTGAATATGAAACGTTTGCTTCTCGTTTCTCGTTACAAGGGTCCGCCCTCGTAACGTCCTCTCTTGTGGCTCCAGCCACATTCTTGGTGATCGGGGTGGTGCCAGGAGCTGAAACGAAAAAAGAAGATGGCCGGAGCCATAAAAGACGTCCCTCCTGCCGCGCCTTTGCCGCAGGCAACGCGGGCAGGGGTAGGCAGGGAGGATCCCGGTGAAATGGAAGAAATTTCACTGGATAAACCCTGGGAACGCAGAATGGAATAGGATAAAGACCACGGACTGGGTTGCTACCTGGTAGGCCGTCCTTCTCCGAAGGACAGGCCATTGCGAAGAGGGCTGGCCCTCGGAGAGGACCGCTCTACCCAAAAGACCACGGACTGGGTTGTAACCGCTGGTTCTTATCGCTTCTGCGGTTACTTTGTGGACGCTGGAGCGTCCAGTGGGATTCCCACGCAGAGCGTGGGAACGATACGAAAGTAACTCATAACGGATAACAAGCCGCCAGCGGCGGCTGGTATAAAACTAGACATTAAATTACTAGGCTGTCCCCTTACAACATTACGGCATAATAAGAGGATGGCCGGAGCCATAAGAGAAAGACGTCCCCAGGGAGGATCCTGGGAACGAAGAAGAGGGCAAATAGAGCAAACGATTATTCGCCCCTTACCAAACCGCAAAGATTTACCTTGAAGATAGCCAGCCCTTCGGAGAAGGGCGGCTTACCAAGCAACCCGGCCCTGTTTGTATCCAGTTTCATACTAGATCAAACTGGCGGCTGCCGCCGGAGGCAAGGCTGCCAACTGAATATATGACCCATCTTCCCTCGTACCTGCAAAACCTCACCCAGATCTGGGTGGACGAAAAGGTCCAAAACACCCCCTTAACCCAGCGGGTGGGGCGGCGGCTGGGGTATCTGCCCTGGACTGTTGTACCCGCAGGTCAGCCTCCCCCCCAGGCCCACGGCGCGGTCCTGTATTTAAAGCACTACAAAGGAGCGTTTTGGCGCTGGTGCCCGGGAACCAAGTTTTATCGTTGCTGCGGGTACCGGATTATCCATATCGGGGAAAATTGCCCCTTGAACTGTTCCTATTGCATCTTGAAATCCTATTTTCAGGATCAGGTGATCAAGGTCTGGGCCAATCAGGACGATCTGTTCGCCGAGTTGGATGCGCAGGTGAAAGCACGGCCCCAGCAGTTTTTTCGGGCCGGAACCGGGGAATTTACCGATTCCCTGGCCCTGGAAGCGGTGACTGGTTACAGCCGGGATCTGATTTCGTATGTCAACGATTGCCCCAACCTGTGCCTGGAACTGAAGACCAAAGTTGTGGACTTACGTTGGATGGAGGCGGCCAAGCGGCCGGAAAACATTCTTCCGGCTTGGTCTTTGAACGCCCCGGAGGTTGTGGAGCACGAAGAATCTCAGACCACGTCTCTGAAAGAGCGTCTGCAGGCCGCTGGTGAGTGTGCCAGATGCGGATTCCGGGTCTGTCTGCACTTTGATCCCATCATTTTCTTTCCCGACTGGCAAAAAAGTTACGGGCAGGTGGTGGACATGATCTTTGATTACCTGCGGCCGCAGGATATCGCCTATCTCAGCCTTGGCTCTTTTCGGGGCATGCCGGAACTTCGGGAGCATATCGCGTGCAACTGGCCGGAATCGATATATATTTACAATGAGTATGTCACCGGCTTGGACGGTAAGTTCCGGCTGCTCCGGCCCCTGCGGGTGGAACAGTTCCGGTTCATGGTCCGCAGACTGCAAAAACACGGCTTGGACAGGCAGATCTATCTGTGCATGGAATCCGATGAGGTATGGCGGGCGGTCTTCGGGTATACACCGGCCGATCTGGGAGGCTTAAGCCGGCATCTCCTGGCTCTGGCCTTTGCAAGATTTCAGGGCCGTTAGTGACCTGTCAAGTCTGCAGCGTCGCATATCATAAAAGATCCGTTCCTTTTCTGGTTCCCCGCCCTGCTGCCGCTTTGGGCAGGAGGGAGGGGTCAGGGGAGGGTTCTTTTTTGCGACACTCGAGAAGTGTCAAGTCACTAGCGGCCCTGAAATCTTTTTTGGACTTTTTCCAGGATGTTTTCCGGAAGAATGCGTTGAAGTGACTTTGAATCAGGAGCAAACAGGGCCATCTCTCCCCTGGAGCGGGCCATTTCCTTTCCGCTGGGATCCAAAATGACACCTCGGATTTTGGCCTGTCGCTCATTTTCCTGGTCATCCACCCATCCCTGAACGTCCAATTGGGTGTCCACACGAATGGGCCGCAGAAACTCCACCTGCATGGATTTGGTCAGAATCACTTTCTGCAGCATGTGGATGGCTGTCCAGACCATGATTTCATCCAGCATGGTGGAAATGATTCCCCCGTGGAGCAGATTTTCCCATCCACTGGTGTGGGGCGGGGGGGTGACCGTGGAGTAAAGTTTTTCCCCGTCGGTGAAAAACTCCATATGCAAGCCGCACGGATTTCCGGAACCGCAGGCAAAGCAGGTGGTGTCCATATTGGGGACGGGTCGGTGATGAGAAGCTGAAGCAGTCATGGGTCCGGTATATCCTTAAGTACACCAAGTTGCAAGTTCTTCCTCGTTACGAGGGTCCTCCCTCGTAACGAAGAGGGGGTGCCTCTCACGCCCTTGGCTGAATCCCCACGTTTCATCTTTGATCAAACCGGCAAACCCCTTTTTTGCGCGCTTTGGCCCAAAAATATGTCAGACTTGCCGGAGGCAAGGCTGACTTCTGGCAAAAGCACCTACAAGGCCAAGCTCAGCTTGATGGTTTCCGGATCATCCGGATCGCTCTTGACGGTAAATCCCAACTTTTTGCCCAAGGCTTGCATGGCCCTGTTTTCCCGCAGGGTGTAGGCATGGAGCTCCTTGGTCCCCCGATCCCGGCAGTAGCGGATCATCTTGTCCATCAGGGCCGTACCCAGGCCTTTGACCTTGAGATCGGAGCGGACCACGATGGCAAATTCAGCCGCGATGTTGTCCGGATCGAAAAAAGCCCGCACAACGCCCAGGGTTTTAGGCTTGTTTGCCCCTTCCTGGGTGGTGGCTATAAAGGCCATCTCCCGGTCGTAGTCGATTTGGCTCATCATGGCCAATTGACTGTGGGGAAAGTCATGCACAAAGCCGAAAAAGCGCATGCGCAGGTCTTCCGGGGATAGGCTGTTGATGAATTCCGCATGTTGGTGTTCGTCTTCCGGCCGGATGGGGCGGAGCATGACCTGGAGATCCGATGGCAGTTCGGCCCATTCTTCCATGTATTCAGGATAAGGTCGAATGGCCAATCTGGAGGGGCCGGAGACCGTGCTTTGGTCAATAGCGATTCTGGCGTCCAGGGCCAGAACCCCTTCGGCATCCGCTAGCAGGGGGTTGATGCTTAGGCTCTTAATCTGAGGGATGTCGATGATCAACTGGGAGATCTGGACCAGGGTCAATTTCACGCCCTGCATGTTTGTTGCCGGATGACTGCCGAAGCCCTGCATGAGCTTGGATATACGGGTGTGCTGGATAAGTTCTTTGGCCAGGGTCATATTCAAAGGGGGCAGGCCCACGGCATGATCGTGGATGATTTTCGCTGCCGGTCCGCCGTGGCCGAACATGACCACCGGCCCGAACTCCGAAGTGGAGGTCACCCCCAGGATGAGCTCATGAGCCCCGGGGCGCCGGGCCATTTTCTGAACGATGAATCCCTCCAGTTTGGCCTCTGGCTCCATCTTGGCCGCCCTAATGCACATGGATTCAGCAGCTTTGCGAATTTCCTCGGCTGTTTCCAAATCCATGGCCAAGCCGCCGATGGCGTGCTTGCTTCTAATATCCGGAGATAAAAGCTTTAAGGCCACGGGATAACCGATTTCCCGGGCCATGAGCTCAGCCTCTTCAGCCGTATCCACGATCCGGGTCTCCACCACCGGAATGGCATACACGGAGAGAACTTCGTTGGTTTCGGATTGGCTGAGATAGCTGCGGCCTTCGGCCAAGGCGTTGTTGATAATCGCCTGGGCCGCGTCCGTATTGGGAGTAAACTCCTTAGGCACGCTGTCCGGGGTTTCCATGAGCATTTCCTGGTTGCGGCGGTAGCGAACCATGTCCATATACAGACGTGCGGCCTGATCCGGGGTCTCATAGGTAGGCACCCCGGCCAGGGCGAAAATGCGTCTGGCTTGGGCCGCATCGTTTTCTCCCAACCAGACGGTGAAGATATTCTTGCGCGTTCTGCCCAGGGTGTTGACCACGGCCCCGGCGATGTCCTCGCTGGAGGCAAAGGCGGTGGGTACGTGAATGACCATGACCGCATCCACCCCCTTGTCCTTGAGCACGGTTTCCAAGGCCTGGGCATAGGTCTCGCTGGGTGCGTGGTCCATGATCCGGATGGGGTTGGTCCTGGACTTATGGGCCGTGTAGACCGGCTGCAGTTCAGACAGGGTTTGGTCCTGGAAGGTGGCCAACTGCCCACCCTGGTTGGCCAGGGTATCCTTGACCATCAGGGCCGGCCCGCCGCCGTTGCTGATAATGGCCAGTCGGTCGCCCTGCAGGGGTTTGGATCTGGCCAGGGTCTCCACAGCATCGAAGAGTTCAGCCACATCATACACCCGGAGCATGCCTGAGCGGCGGAACAGGGCATCGTAGATATCGTTGATATGTACTGGGGTCCCGGCCGGCAGGGTGGCTTGTTCCCCTTCATCCTCCTGTCCGCTTTTTAGGACCACCAAGGGCTTGTTCCTGGACGCCGATCTGGCTGCAGAAATAAACTTGCGGGCGTTTTTGACTTTCTCGATATACAAAAGGATAGAGGCGGTGTACGGATCTCCTCCCAGAAAATCGATGACATCGGCAAAGTCGATATCATCCCCGTCTCCCAGGGAGATGAAGTGGGAAAAGCCGATGCCCTTGGCCTGAGCCCAATCTAAAACAGCGATGCCTAAGGAATCGGATTGGGAGACAAAGGCGATTTGACCCTTTTGGACGCTGGTATGTCCGAAACTGGCATTTACTCCGGATCGGGGGACCATGATTCCCAGGCAGTTCGGACCCAGGATACGCATGGAATGTTGCCGGGCCAGATCCAGCACCGTTTCCCGGTGGGTGCGTCCCTGGTTGTCGGTGTGTTTTTCCAGATCTGTACTCATAATGAGCACGGTTTTGGCTCCTCTTTCCCCCAGGGCCAGGACGTAATCGGGCACCGTCTCAGGTGGAGTGCAGATAATGGCCAGATCAGGGCTTAAGGGGAGATCCTGCACCGTTGGGTAGCTAAGCACCCCGCCAACAGCCTTATGGCGGGGGCTGACCGGCAAAATGGGGCCTGAGAATCCCCCGCGCAACAGATTATTCATGACCACCGCCCCAATGCTCTTGGGTCGGTTGGAAGCCCCGACCAAAGAAATGGATTTGGGACGAAACAGGGATTCCAGATGCCGCAGACTCATTTTGTTTCTCCTTTACAGGCAGGGGGCCTGCCTGCATGCACAAACCTTTGCAAAACGGTTGTAGCCTACCCCACATGTACTCGGGGATCAACTGGTAGGAAAGGTTGCCACCGGGATACGAGTGGTTGTTGGGGAGACAGCTCTGGCTGATGAGGACCGAAAGGACCCATGCCGGTTCTGGTGGGATTTTGAGGGCTGGGCCAAGAATTTCTTGAAAAAAATGTGAACCCTATTGACAAAAAACCAAAGTTATAGGAAATTTCCATCAAGAATCTCGGAAGTTCGTTTTCTCTGTGAATAATGGACCCCGGCGATTTCTTGGTTGGCCCCTAGAGCAACATTTTTTAACAAGGAGGGGACATATGGCGGAAACAGGAAAAGAAACTGCTCATTATGATGTGCATTGGCAAGAGGAAGAGTTCTATTACCCTCCGCCGGAATTTATCGGGCAAGCCAATTGTGCCGATCCCAGCATTTTCGATCGGTTTACCCTGGATAAGTTTCCGGAGTGCTACAAGGAGTTTGCCGATCTTTTGGACTGGGACAAGTACTGGCATACCACCTTGGATACCAGTGACGCTCCGTGTTGGAAATGGTTTGTAGGCGGGAAGCTAAACGTCTGTTACAACTGTGTGGACCGGCATTTGGACCAGTACAAAAACAAGACGGCCATTCATTTCGTACCGGAATTGGAAGAAGAGCCTGTCCAGCACATTACGTATCAGGAGTTGTTTAGGCGAGTGAACGAACTGGCTGCGGTACTTCGGGACTCGATGGGCCTGAAAGCCGGGGACCGGGTCACTCTGCATCTGCCCATGACCCCGGAGCTGCCCATCACCATGCTGGCCTGTGCCCGGCTGGGAGTGATCCATTCCGAGGTCTTTGCCGGTTTTTCCGGCAAGGCCTGCGGGGACCGGATCTGGGACTCGGAAAGCGAGGTCCTGATTAGCATGGACAGCTACTACCGCAGCGGGAAGCTCCTGGATCACAAGGTCAAGGCCGACGAGGCGGTGGAAGCGGCGGAGAAGCAGGGACAAAAGGTGAACAAGGTTTTGGTTTGGAGACGTTACCCCGGTAAGTATTCAGCGACCACGCCTATGGTCGAGGGTCGGGACTTTTTCCTGGATGAACTGGTCAACCAAAAGCGGGGAGAAATAGTTGAACCGGTGTCCATGCCGGCGGAAGGCGTCCTCTTTCTCATGTACACCAGCGGTTCCACCGGGCGGCCCAAAGGGTGCCAGCACTCCATAGGGGGATATCTGTCCTATGTGGCCTGGATGTCCAAGTATATCCAGGACATTCATCCCGAGGACGTCTATTGGTGTATGGCCGATATCGGCTGGATCACCGGGCATTCCTTTATCGTCTACGGTCCCTTGGCCCTGGGGGCCAGCAGCGTGGTCTTTGAGGGTGTTCCCACCTATCCGGATGCCGGCCGGCCCTGGCGAATTGCCGAGGAGCTGGGGGTGAACATCTTCCACACCTCGCCCACAGCCATTCGGGGCTTGCGCAAGGCCGGAAGGGAGGAACCTACGAAATACAATTATCATTTCAAACATATGACCACTGTGGGTGAACCTATAGAGCCGGAGGTGTGGCGCTGGTACTACAAGGTTGTAGGCAAGGAGAAGGCAGCCATTGTGGATACCTGGTGGCAGACGGAAAACGGAGGGTTCCTGTGCAGCACCGTGCCCGGTTTCGCCCCCATGAAGCCGGGGAGCGCCGGTCCTGGAGTTCCGGGCATCCATCCGATCATCCTGGATGATGAAGGAAACGAGATTCAACCCGGTGAAGGCAAGGCCGGAAACATCTGCATCAAAAACCCCTGGCCCGGATCTTTTCAGACCATCTGGAAGAACCGGGAACGCTACGTCAAAACCTATTACGAACGTTACTGCAAAGACCCCCAGAGCACGGATTGGAAAGATTGGCCCTATATGGCCGGGGATGCGGCGGTGATGTCTACGGACGGCTACGTGCGCATCCTGGGCCGGATCGACGACGTGATCAACGTGGCCGGGCACCGTTTGGGCACCAAGGAGATCGAGTCCGGAGCCCTGACCGTGGATGAGGTGGCTGAGGCCGCGGTGGTGGCTGTGGCCGACGAGGTCAAAGGCACCGTTCCCCACCTTTACGCCTCCTTGCGTCCCGGGGTGGAACCTTCAGATAAGTTAAGCAAGAAGATCTCGGATGCGGTGGCCGATGTGGTGGGCAAGATCGCCAAACCCTCCAAGGTCTTTTTGGTCCCGGATATGCCCAAGACCCGGTCCGGAAAAATCATGCGCCGGGTTCTGGCCTCCATCTCCAACTACAAAGATGTGGGGGATGTGACCACCTTGGCCAACCCCAATATCGTGGAGGAAATCCGCAAGCAGGTTCAGGACTGATTGCTGAGCCCGACGCATCCGCAGAGAGATGTACGGGCCATGTGGGTCCTTTCCCTCGCTTCGCGGATGCGAATCTATACAATCAGTTCACAACAATCTCTAACCAGGAAAGGGGGTGATGCGGTTTGGAGGAAGGGAATGTATAACCCGGTGCACCTTGTTCATGAGCATAAACGCAGAAAATCTTGATGATCAACAATGGTTGCTCACATTGGAATTTGTGAACAGAACATTTAAGGAATTGTCCATAGCTGAGCAAGGTTAGGTGTGTTTTGGGACCATATGTGGACATAACGCGTCACAACACATAGGGGGGAAACATGGCAGATGTACAAACAACCTGGGTCTGGGTATTTCTGGGACTCTACGTTATTTACTGCTTTTATTGGGGGCTGCGCGGGTACTTCACTGAAAAAACCTCCTCCGGATATTCCATCGGGGGCAGGCAAATACCCATGATAGCCTTTATGATGGCTGCCACAGCAGCCTCGTTCAGCGGCTGGACCACGGTGGGCCATCCGGGTTTGATCTGGAAGGCTGGCTTGGCTTACGCCTTTGCCTCCTTCTACGTGCTGACCATTCCCATCACCGGAACCTTTTTCGCCAAAAGGGTCTGGCTGGCCGGGAAAAGATACGGCTTCGTCACCCCGGGGGATATGTTCTCCTACTACTATAACAATGAAGGCGTGCGCTACCTGGTGGTGCTCACGGCCGTGCTCTACGGGATGTTCTATTCCGCAGTGCAGCTCATGGCTGCGGCCGCCCTTTTCCATTGGGTCACAGGTATGCCCGTGGTCTGGGGGGCGATCATCATGGCGGCCATTGTCTGGTTCTACGTGGTCACCGGCGGCCTGCGGGCCAGCACCTGGGTGGGCGTGGTCCAGTTCGTTCTTTTGGTGGCGGCCATCATCCTGGTCGGGGGCTTTACCATGGCCCAATTCGGGGGCTGGAGCAGCCTGAGCCAGGAAGTAGCCAACCTGGATCCCAAATACCTGGAGGTGCCCTCGGTTATCAACTTCACAGTGGGCCAAACCACCTGGACCGCGGTCATGATTTTAACCTATATGTTCGCCCTGATGGGCATCCAGTCCTCCCCGGCCTTTATCATGTGGCAGTTCGCCAACAAGAACCCCCGGCCATTTGCCTGGCAGCAGGTGTTCATGTCCACCTTCATCGTCGGCTTTGCCCTGTTCTTCTTCACCGCCTTCCAGGGCCTAGGGGCCATTATACTGGGTCAGGCCGGAGAGTTGAATCTGGCTGCGGACTCCGACGTGGTGCCCCAATTGATGGCCAGCTACATCCCTCCCTTCCTCTTGGGCATCACCTTTATCGGGCTGATCGCGGCCATGCACTCCACAGCCGCCCCCTACATCGGCACGGCCGGGTCCATGCTCCTGCGGGATATCTGGTGGCTGAAGATCCGGAAGAAAAAAGGCGGCCATGCCGAGCAGATCTGGGTCAACCGGATCTTTGTGACCCTGGTGACTATTCTGGCTCTTGTTATCGGCCTTACTTCCAAGGCGGCCCTGGTCATCCTGGGGGCTCTGGCCACGGCCCTGGGCTTTGTCATGTACGTGCCCCTGCTGGGTACCCTGTGGGGCTTCCGCTGGCCGTCTTGGGGCACGGTTTTGGGTATCTTGACCGGTCTGGTTATGGTTCTCTTGACCTATAAGGTCTGGCCCAATCCTTTGACCATCCACTGCGCGGCCTGGGGAACCGGCAGCGGCCTGCTCGTGGCTTACCTCTGCCGCGGCCTGGGTCTCAAAGACAAGCAGGAAACTGTGGACCGGCAGAAAGAGTTCCGAACCTGGATGGATGATATAGCCAAGGCCAGTCCTCAAGGCCAGAAATGGCGTAATGCCATGAAGATCGTGGTTCCCTTGTGGTATGTCTTTGCCATTGGTCCCCTGTGTATTCTGGGTAACTGGACTTTTTCCTTTGCCGGGTTCACCCCGGTGTGGTCCTGGCAGATAACCTGGTGGATAATTGGCATTGTCATGATGTGGGCCCTGTGTTTTAAGGCTGAGATGTCCACCATGACCGATGAAATCATTCAACGCGCCGAGGTTGAACAAAATCTCGTGGTCGAAGAGGTGACCTAAGGCTCAAAAGTCATTGGATCAAAACAAGACCGGCGGAGAGATTCTTGTGAATGAAAATGAAGCAGGAGGAAAAGAGCAATGAAACATGAAGATATTTGGCTGATAGTGGTGGTCGTATTTTCAATCTTGTGGGTCATCCTCATGGGAGCAGGAATGCTTGGATAGGGGAGATGGTCCCGGAGGCCGGAAAAGAGACCGGCCTCCGGGAAGATGGATATGCACCAAAACAATCCCGCTGGAGCGGGATTGTTTTTTCCTGGAGCAGGGATGAATCTGAAACACAAGTTCTGGC
This sequence comes from Desulfovermiculus sp., assembly GCA_034521385.1. Lineage (GTDB taxonomy): Bacteria > Desulfobacterota > Desulfovibrionia > Desulfovibrionales > Desulfothermaceae > Desulfovermiculus. The sequence goes on along the minus strand of JAXHMO010000021.1, from coordinate 60,120 downwards.
TGGTTACTCTTGGTTTACCGGGATTGGCCTTATTCATTTTGGCCGTTTCCGGTGCTTTCCTGTTCATCTCCCTGCCTGCTGAGGCTCAAGGCGCAGGCCAGGAGACCCTGCAGCCTTACCTGGGCTGGATTTTATTTGGGCTCTTTTTCGCCCTGATGGCCTATCTCTTGCTCATCAATGACATTTTCCATGCCTACATCCTGCCCCTGGACAGGATCAGTGAAGAGACAACCCTGATAGCCACCGTCAATCCTGGCCACCGTATTCCCTTGGCCGGGTGCGCCGAGTTTAAACGTCTGGCCCGGAGCATCAACGAGGCGGCCGAACGATTGCAAGGCCTGCAGCAGACCCTGGGTGACCATCTGCAAAAAGTAACTGCGGAACTAGAGAGAGAAAGAAGTATCCTGGCCGCGGTGATCGCCCATCTGCCCCAAGCAGTTATCGGGGCTAATGCCGTCGGCAGTATCCTTTTGTATAATGAACGGGCCAGAAAGATCTTCCCCTGTTCCGAACAGGAATGTCCGGACGGATTTGTCTGCGGTTTTTTGGGGCTGGGCCGTTCGGTCTACAGCCTGGTGGAACCCGGTATGCTGGAGTACGCCCTGCAAGCGGGCGGATCAGGATTGAAAGCAAGGGGGCCAGTTGCCGGCGTGAACTTTATGCTCCGGGGGCCGGCCGATCGCCTGCTCAAAGCGGTTCTGGTGCCCATTGCCGGTAGCCAGGAGAAGCCGGGCGGATTTATCCTCATCTTGGAGGATGTTTCAGCCCAGATTTATCAAGAACGCCACGCCATGGATATTCTGGAATGGTTCATGGAGGAGACACAATCCCAGACCGCCGGGGTGTGTGCCAGCATCGATGAACTGCTTCACAAGAACAGACCGCATGGCCAGGAGTCCCTGCAGGCTTACAGGTCCATGATCTGCGATACCGTGTACGGTCTGCGCGTGGATCTGCAACAGGGCATGCAGGATCTGTCTCAGATTCTGGGCACGGATTGGCCCATTCACCGCATTCGTCTCCAGGACCTGCTCCAGGTCATTCACAGTGAGGCCCAAGTGACCGTGCCCATGCAGGTCCATTTGTCCGGGGGCCGGCCGGATGGGTTTGTAAAAGGGGAGGTCTTTACCCTGGTCCAGACCGTGCTGACCGTGCTGGGTATGCTCAGGAACGAGCACGACGTGCACAATGTGTGGTGCTCCGGAAGGGTCCAGGGGGAGAGGGTACACATCGTTTTAACCTGGAGGGGGGAGCCGGTGCCGGCCAATACCCTGACGGCATGGAGGATGCGGCCGGTCCTGGGCGGGGACGATCCGGTCCTGCGCATCCGGGACGTGTTCAAACGGCATGCCGCGGAATGGAGTTCTCAGGCCGAATATGCAGGTCTGGCCGAGTTGTCCATCGCCCTGCCGGCAGGAGCCGATGAAAAGCCAATTGAGGAAGCGGAGCAGACAACCGACAGCCAGCCCATGTATGATTTCACCCTCCTGGATCAAGGCACTGAGGAAGAGGGAGACGACCCCAGGCTGGCCGATCTCATATATACTGTCTTTGATTTGGAAACCACGGGACTGGATGTCCGCTCCGGGGACGAGATTGTGGCCATTGCCGGTGTGCGGGTGGTCAATGGACGAATTGTGGGCCATGAGGTCTTTGAACAACTCATAGATCCAGGCCGGCCGGTGCCTCAGGAGGCGGTTCGGGTGCACGGCCTGGATAATGAACGTCTGCAGGGCAAGCCCCGAATCAAAGAGATCCTCCCCTTGTTTTATAAGTTCGCCGAAGGGACGGTTCTGGTGGCCCATTGTGCGGATTTCGATATGGGATTCTTATGGGCCAGGGAAGAGAAGGCGGGCATACGTTTTTCCAATCCCGTTCTGGATACCTTTAAGCTTTCGGTTCTGGTCCATCCAACCAAAAAGAAGCACGATTTGGAATCCATATCCCAGCGGTTGGGCACCAGTCTGCATTCCCGGCACAGCGCCATGGGTGATACCTGGACCACGGCCGAGATTTTCCTTCGTCTTTTACCACTTTTGAATCAACAAGGAATTAGCACCTTGCACCAAGCTATGCAGGCCAGTCAAAGCTCCAAAAACGCCCAGCTGAACATGACCTCATTTAGTGTGGGTAAGAACGATTATCGGGATGATCAGATGCCGGTATCATAAGTCAGTTCCATGCGCATTTTGCCTTGAGCCATTCTGATTCGTTTGAAGGCTTCCTTGAGCATTTGCTGCTCAATATGGGTGAGTACCTTGGGATTGATGTCGTTATTGGGAGCAATGCCCAGTTCGGAAATGCACCTGGCCTGATGACTGAGGCGGGCATGCATGAGGACGGCATAGGCGTGGATGAGTTCATCCGCGTCCTCTTTGTCCAGAACCCCTTGCTCGGTCATGCCTTGCAGGCGGTCAAAGGTGTTGGTTTCCGGAATCTTGTGCTGTAAGGCATAGAGTCTGGCGAAATCCACGATTAAGCGCATAGGACTTTTGATGTCCAGGGTGTTTTTCTTGTCCCCTTTGCTTTGCAGGGCGAAGTTGCCGAAAAAATCCAAAGGGGGCTTGAAATGCAGGGCATTTTCGGCCAAATGGCGAAAGAATCCCTTCCAGCCGCCCAGGGTTTTGTTCAGAAAATCAAATAGACCCTGTATGAGTTGTTCATCTCCATACCCCAATCGAAAGTCGAAAAATATACTGGCTTGCAGCAGGTTTTCCGGCTCCGCGGCTCGAATCCAGGTCTGGAAGTTCTTGGTCCACTGGGACAATGGCTGACACCATTTGGGGTTTTGGGCCATGATGTCGAATTCGCAAAAAACGTAGCCCACGTCATTGAGCCGGCTGCAGACCAGTTCGGCCAGACGCAGGAAAAAGGTCTGGGTTTCTTCCAGGCGGTCGTCCGGGACATCCTGGAAGATGATGGCGTTGTCCTGGTCTGTTTTCAAAGTCTGTTCCTTGCGGCCTTCGCTGCCCAGGAGCATGAAGGCAAAGGGCACCGGCGGAGGACCGGTCTCATCCAGGCTGATGCGCATGATCTTTTCCAGAATGGCGTCGGCTACAGCGGTAATGCTTCTGTTTAAATGTTCGGCTTTGGCCCCGTTCTCCAGGAGGGAGGTGACCAGCCCGGGAAGATGGGAGTACAGGGTGGACAGGGAGTCGATGTCCGAGGCTTCGTGGATCTCATGCATCAAAAAAACCGGCGAACGGCCCTGGGCCACCAGAAAATCCTGTTCAGTAAGCATGCTGTGCAGGTGACCGGCCTCATCCAGGACCGCCAAGTGTTTGATGCCGTGCTGCATCATGTCCAGCATAGCCTCAAAAACAAAGGTATCCGAGGAGACGGTAATAAGCGGCGTGGACATGATTTCGGATACCGGGAGGTCGAAACTGCGTCCTTGAGCCACCACTTTTTGGCGCAGGTCGTGGTCGGTGATCAAGCCCAGATTCTTTCCCTCCTGGTCGGAGACGACCAAAGCGCTTTGTTTATGTTCGGTCATCCGCTGGGCTGCAGCCTGCACCGTGCTCTGGCTGGGGCAGGTGACCATGTTTTTCTTGAGCATCATCCGGCTTAAGGACTGATTCAAGAAACCGGCTTGGCCCTCATCAGATGGGGTTTGAATACTTTGGGCGATGGTGTTCAGATAAGGGGCATCTGTGAGTTTTTGGGTGAAACTGTCGCTGAAATGGCGGGTGAACTGGGTGGAGTTGGAACACAGCTGGACAAAGACCTCTTTGGGCAGGCGCAAGAGGAGGACATCTTCCACAGGCCGCACAGTCCGGATGGAGATCCCTTTGTTAAACAGGATGGACAGCCCGCCATAGATGTCTTTTTCCTGCAGGAATCCGCGCAAAGTCTTGGTTTCCCCGTCCAAAATGAATTGCTCCAGACGTCCCTGGAAAACAATGTACACATAGTTGAGAATGGTCTTGTTCTGGACAAAAAGGGTCATGTCCTGAAAGTGGTGGCTTTTGGTCAAAGACCTGGCCGCCAGATCCAAATCGGCCTCAGGCAGGACGTGAAACGGTATGACTTCAGACAAAAAGGCCCGGGTTCGGTCCAGTCTGTTCAGGGCCGCTGTATTGGGCATAGGCGATGCAGCTCCGGTTACGTAATTGTTCAGAACTTTTTGGTTCTGCTTACTGTTGTCAACAATTTTTTCTTCGTTACGAGGGTCCCCCCTCGTAACGTCTTTTCTTGGGGCTCCAGCCCCCTTCTACACTATCTCTGTAGAGCCTGAGACCAGAGAAGAAAAAATAGATTTACTTGCCGGATTCCTGAACTTGTCCTCCGGCTCTGTTTCCTGAGTATCATTTCCGCATGAATCGGGCCTTTTGAAGCTGAACACTGAACACTGAAACCTGAACACTCTTAGACATTCCCATATGTACTTTTGACTTGATTGCGGTCGATGTTGCCTTCCTTGGTCTTGGGGAGTTGGTCCACAAACTCCACCCATCTGGGCTTTTTGTAACCGGCGATGCGCGAGCCCACAAATTGGATCAGGCTCTTATCATCCACCCCGTGGCTCTCCTGACACACACAAACGGCTTTAATCCCTTCCCCGAATTTGGGATCACTGACCCCTATGACGCAGGCCTCGGTAACCTGGGGATGCTGGAGGATAACCTGTTCCACTTCAGCCGGGAAGACATTTTCCCCTCCGGATTTGATCAAGTCTTTTTCCGCCTTGCGGCCCTGGAAAATCAGGTGTCCCTGATCATCGATAGAGCCCATGTCTCCGGTATGATGCCAGCCGTAGCGAAAAGTATAGGCATTGATTTCGTCCTGGTTCCAGTACCCCAGAAAAACGAGTGGCCCTTGGAGGACAATTTCCCCGGTCTCTTGGGCTGGCAAGGCGTTTCCGGACTCGTCCTGGATGGCCATGTTGGACAACGGACCGGGCTGTCCCGCACCCCCTGCACGCATGGATAAGGGGGCGAAGGTGATCAAGCCGGAGGTCTCGGTCTGGCCGTACATGGTCCAAAAGGTAGAACCGGTCAGGGATTCCCATTTGGCGGCAGTTTCCGGGTTTTCCAGTCCTATGACATGCCTGAGGCTGGAGGTGTCGGTTCCATCTTTTTCTATGACCTCCATAAGCTGGGACAGGATGGGGGGGAAGCTGCCCAAGGTGCTGGCCTGGTGACCCATGATCAGGTGTGCGGCCAGAGAAGGTTCAAACTGGGGCATAAGCACGTTCTTACCCCGTCCCAGGCTGGCGGCAAAGGCCAGGTTGAGGCCCATAATGTGATACAACGGCAAAACGTTCAGGCTGGCATCCCGCTCGGTCAGCCCGAAGGCGTGAGTCAGCTGCAGTCCGGCCAGGATGAGGTTTTCCTGACTCAAGACCGCCCCCCTGGGCCGGCCTTGCATGGCTGCGGTATGGATGATGATGTACGGAGCGTGTTCAGCCACCAGGACCGGATAGGTCAGTCCAGCCTGGAGGAGATCGGCATAGGCCATTTCCCCGGCCTGGGGTTGGCCCAAAGCAATCCGGGTCCGCATTGATGAACACTGATCCAGGATCGGTGCAACCGTCTCCCGCTGTACATCCTCGTAGATCATCATTTTCGGAGTAGTATCCTCAATGATGACTTGGATTTCTTCTGCGGACAGACGGCGGTTGACCAGGACCAGGACCGCACCGATCAGAGACGCGGCTCCGAGCAAAGGAAAAAAGTGAGGGACATTCCTGGCCATAATGGCCACCCGGTCCCCGTATTTAATACCCTGGTCCTGAAGACCGGCGGCAACGGACCGGGATTCTTTGACCAGTTGCGCGTAGGTCATGTGTCCTTCCGGCCATTCAAGGGCCAAGGCCTTGGGGGCCATACTGGCGTTTTGTGCCCAGTGATCAAAAACCGATAGGCTGCGCAGGGCCATAATCATGTCCTCCTCGCTTGATCCGGTTAGAAAGATCTCTCCAGGATTGTTCTTGTATGTATATCAAAAACATAGAAAATGACAATCCCCGGCCCGGTAATTTTGTTCTCAGGTGGAAGGTGCCAGAAGTGTTCAGGAATCCAGGGCCCAAGAAGAATGACTGGACCTGGTCCCGGATCGGGGTCCGGGATGACGTACGCCGAGGTGACGGAGAAAGCCACGTCGAGTTTTATACGAGTGTTCAGTGTTCAACACACAAATTGCTGTTCTTCAGATACAGAGTAAATGTACCGAAATTGTTGACAATGAGAAGCAGAACCAAAGAGCCCTGAAGATTGGGTGTATGCCTCTTGCCTGGCCAGGTGTCTTCAGGGTAGTCTCAGAAGCGCAGTCCCGAATTCGAGCACAAAAAATGGTTTGCCGGTTTGATCGAGAATGAAACTTGTAATTTAGCAATTCTTTGGTGGAGAACCAAAAAGCCGTGGACCCCGACCCTCCGGGTAGCGACAGCCAAGTACACCTGTGCCTAAGTCTCAGCAACGATTCACGAGCAGATCAGGAGAAAGTGTTGGGGAGGCTGGACCTCAAAAAGGCTCTGTAAAGGCCATCCATGCCAGACCAGGACAACGTCCTGGGAATCCGGTAACACGACCACCCAGCCCTGTAAGGGTGAATGAATACTCCGGGCAAAAACCCGGACCTTTAATTGCAAGCCCACTGAGGAGGCTTTCCTATGAGTAAACTTTCCCGCCGCGAATTTCTGAAATGGCAGACCGGGGCCGCTTTGGCTCTGACCGGATCGATCTCCATATTTCCCGGCCAGTTGTGGGCTGAAAACGTTCCGGACATTGCCTTAGCTGAAGGAAAACCCGCGGCCGCTACCCAAGCGGCGGTGGAACTTTTGGGCGGCATGAAGCATTTTGTCCAGCCAGGGCAACGGGTTGTGCTTAAGCCGAACATGAGTTTCGACAATCCCCCGAGCATGGCCACCACCACCCATCCCGAAGTGATCAGCACCCTGGCCGCAATGTGCCGGGAGGCTGGAGCGGACGAAGTCTTGATCCTGGATCATACCTTGCGCGGAGCGGAAGCCTGTTTGGAAAACAGCGGCATCCGGGCCGCTTGCCAGTCCGTTCCAGGCAGTCAGGTTCGAGCCGTGGATACCCCCGAGGATTTTGTCCGGACCGATATCCCCAAGGCTGAACACTTTACCCAGACGGAGGTTATGCGTGAGGTCCTGGAGGCCGATGTGCTCATCGCCGTTCCGGTGGCCAAGCATCACGGCAGTACCGGGGTCAGTTTGTCCATGAAGGGCATGATGGGACTGATCGCCAATCGAAGCGAGATGCACTGGCGTTATGATCTGCACACCTCAATTGCCGATTTGTGTCGGTTGTTAAAGGCCGACCTGACGGTGATCGACGTGACCAGGGCCTTGACCACCAACGGACCCAGCGGTCCGGGAGAGGTGAAGACCATGAATACTGTGGTAGCATCCAAGGACATGGTGGCTGCCGACGCCCAGGTGGTGTCCATGGTTCCCTGGTATGGGCAGAGGATGCCTCCGGAGAAGGTCAAACATATCCGCATCGCCCATGAATGGGGCCTGGGTCGCATGGATGTGGACAATCTGAATGTTCGGCGGGTTGAAGTGTGAATAAAGAAATGCTGGGATGAAAAGAATGCTGGAATGCTGGGATGCTGGGATGCTGGGATAAGAGAAGAAATGCTGGGATGTTGGGATGGTGGGATGAACATATATAGAACACCTTAATACCCCTCTTTGTCATTGCCGGTCCGGCACTCACTTACTGGATGGATGTGGGTCCTTGTTTGATAAAGCTGAAACTGAAAGTGAGTGCCGGGCCCTGCCCTTTTCGAAACTGTTTCTAACTCGATCAAACTGGCGGCAGCAGTCAGAGGCAGCGCTCGTATGAAACTAGACATTAAATTACTAGGCTATCCCCTTATAACATTTCGGAATAATAAGAGGATGGCCGGAGGCATAAGAGAAGAGGGCGAATAATAATTCGCCCCTACCACGAAACCGTACGTTTTATCTTTGATCACTTTGGAAAACGAACCCGGAAGGGACTGATTGTATGCAGCAGCGGATAGTCCAGATTGGTTTTTTGTTTGTTTTTCTGCTCGGAGTGTTTCTCTGTTTTCCGCCCTGGCATGAATGGTCACCCCTGCCGGCCATGATCCGTCTGGACCCTTTGCTGTGGATGGGACAATGGCTCAGTAGCCAAGGGGTTCCAGCCGGCCTGATACAGGCGGGTACCGTTTTGCTGGTTACTTTGGTCCTGGGACGATTTTTTTGCAGCCATGTCTGCCCCTTGGGTACCAGCCTGGATGCGGTTTCCGGTTTGTCCAAAAGGGCCAGAAAGGGTTGGCAGCCACCCCAATCCTGGAGGCAAGGTAAGTATATTTTGCTTTTGGCTATGCTGGTGGCTGCGGTACTTGGCCACAACATGACCCACTGGGGCTCTCCCCTGTCTTTGGCCGGCCGGTTGTATGCCCTTCTGATCTGGCCTTTTATCCATTTTATCCTTCAGCCCGCTGGATTGTCTCCTGTCTTGGGGGTGGGATCGGAACCGGCCCGCATAGGACAAATCGGGTCTCTTGTCCTTCTTTTGGGGCTGATCCTGGGCAGTGCCTGGGTGGTGCCCAGGTTTTGGTGCCGGTATCTGTGTCCAACCGGGGCCATTCTGGCCGTGTTCAGCCGTTTGGCCGTGTTTACCAGAAAGGTGCAGACCCATTGCAACGCATGTCATCTATGTTCAAAAAGATGTCCGGTCGGAGTAGCTGGTCCGGACGAAGTCCCTACTGGGGAATGCCTGGCCTGTCGACGCTGTCAAGTCCTCTGCCCGGAACAAGCTGTTTCCTGGCTGCCCACTCCATTACAGGGTGAGAAGGGGGGTGGTGAATTCTGGCCAGAGCGGCGACAGATAGCTGGGGCGGTGGCCCTGGGCGCTGGGGTGGCCTGGCTGAGCTGGGGCGGGCTGTGGGCCTATCGGGGGGAACGGGAAAAGGGTCAACCCAAGGCGGAAAACATTATCCGTCCCCCTGGAGCGATCCCGGAACGTATCTTTTTAAACCTGTGTGTGCGTTGCGGAGCCTGCATGCGGGTTTGTCCGACCAATATGTTGCAGCCTCAGGGAGCGGAGCAAGGCGTGCAGGGCCTTTTTGCCCCGGTGGCCGTGTCCAGGCGGGGTCCTTGCAGGCCGGAATGTACAGCCTGCGGCCGGGTCTGTCCCACCGGGGCGCTGCGCAGTCTTCCGGTTCAGGAAAAGATGTGGGCCAAGATGGGTACGGCCGTGATTTATCGGGATTTGTGTCTGGCCTGGGAATGGGATCGGGCCTGCCTGGTCTGTGATGAGGCCTGCCCTTATGGGGCCATAGACCTGCGGCGAGTTGAGGGAAACCAAGAGGCCGTGCCTTTTGTCCTGGAAGATAGGTGCAGCGGATGCGGGGCCTGCGAACACGCCTGTCCGGTGCAGGGCCGTTCGGCCATAGCCGTTTCTCCCACCGGAAGCCTGCGTCTGGGGCAGGGGAGTTATCAGCAGGAAGGACGCAGGCTGGGGTTGAAAATTGATCGGGGCAGGGAGGACAAAGGGCCGGTCCGGGAACCGGATAGCCCGGATTCAGATTCCGGCGGTTTGCCCCCAGGGTTTTCCTAAGGGATTTGCTCAAAACAAATCAAAACATAATTTGGGGTACGAGATAGCGGCCTTATGCCTGCGCAGCTTGAGCTGCCCAGAGTCATGATCCTCACAGCCTATCCACGGGCACGGAAGCCAGCATTTCCTCTCGGGCATCGTCTAATTCCTGGGCATATCGGTCCCAATGAAAGCGTTCGCCGCAGGCCCTGCAGCGCAGACCGATAAACAGTCAGGTCTTGACCGGGGTGACCGGTCCGTTGCAGCTTTTGCAGCGTAAGATATTGGGGGACTGGACTGGTTGTCTGTTTTTCCCGAAAAAACCAAAGGGCATAGCTTGGATCCTCACCTGTTGACGTTTTCTGAATCGGGACGTGACTCCCACAGGCAAGCTTTTAACATACTCAAGTCCTCAGTCAATGGCTTATTTATTCTATGATCTTCAAAAACACGTCAGGAGCCGGGCCCAGCCTTTTAGTGGTCATTATCGGCGCATTATGGGGTCTGTATTGGGTGCCGATTCGCCGATTGGAAGCGATGCTTTCCACCGGGCCCTGGGTGACCTTTGCCGTGGTCTTTATCGGCTGTCTGGGCCTGGTGCCCTTTGCCTGGAAAGGACGCCGACGTCTGAGGGTTTCCAACAAGCGGGCTCTGTTAAGCACTGCTCTGGGCGGGGCATCCTTCGTTTTGTATTCCAACGGCCTCCTGTACGGTCAGGTAGCGGTGGTCATTCTGCTTTTCTACCTCACCCCGGTGTGGAGTACCTTGATCGGGAGACTGTGGATGAAGTGGCCTACTTCGCCCTGGCGTTATCTGGCCATTGTTTTCGGGTTGGCCGGTATTGGAATGGTCCTGTCCGGAAGCCACAACGGCCTGCCCGTGCCCCATACCTTGGGTGATGTTCTGGGATTGACCTCCGGAATCTTGTGGTCTATAGCCGCCACCGGCATCAATGTCCACTCTCGGACCAAGGCTGCGGAAACCAATTTCGTTTTCTGTGCCGGGGGCGCGGGCATGGCCTTGCTTTTAGCTATTGGTCTGGGTCGGGACGTCTCGGATATTGCCGTAATGGAGTTCGGAGCTGAGGCCTGGGGGTGGATGGCCCTGGTAGGTCTTTTGTGGTGGGCGGTCTCCCTGACCGGATTTATGTGGGCCACAGGCCGGCTGGAACCGGCCCGAGTGGGCATCTTGCTCATGAGCGAAGTCATTGTCGGGGCTATAACCGCAGGACTTTTTGCCGGGGAACCCTTTGCCGGCCTTATGATCATCGGGGCGGTTTTGGTGGTGGGAGCGGCCCTGATTGAGACTTTGTCCGGGCCCTATCATCCCCAGCTAGGACGTGGGGCATCAAGGAAACGTTCAAGAGCGGGTCATTGTTCTGAACAAGCCACGTATGAACACCAACCACTCTGATCTCAATCTGTCATTTATTGGCCCACTATTGACAGTCAATTATTGACAGTCCATTATTGATAGTCAATAATGGACTGTCAACACTGGGCCAGCAAAGTCACACGATTATATTGTTCTCAGATGTAAGGTGCCAGTCCCGCCTATGGTCCCGCCTATGGTCCCGCCTATGGCGGGACTGAACACAAATTGCTGTTCTTCTGATATAGAGCAAATGCACTGAAATAGTTGACAATGAGAAGCAGAACCAAAAAATCCTGAGCACATTCATTCTAAGGCATAGAGGTGAGGATGACTCACAATCCATTTTCCCTGGGCAGCACAGATATCCCGCTGTGTGATCGGCAAACAGAGCTCAAGACCTTTATCCGGCTTGCACAGAACAGACAAAATGTCTTGGTCTACGGTTCAAGAAGGCTGGGCAAAACCATGCTTATCAAGGAGGTCCAAGAACACCTTGCAAGCGAAGGGTTTATTGTGGTTTTTTGCGACCTTTTCGGCGTTGTTTCAATTGAAGATATATCGGCCAGGATATGCCGTGCCCTTTTTGAGGTCACCCATAAGCAAGAACCTTTACACAAAAAAGCGATACGGGCTTTGACCACATTTCGTCCAACTATGCGCCCAACGAATGATGGCCTGGAATTTTCCTTTTCAGTTGAAAAAACATCCTCGGATATGGGCATAGATGTCTTAGAGCAAACTTTTAAGGATTTGACGACCTTTGTGAACAAGACTCAAGCAAAAATGCACATCGTTTTCGATGAATTCCAAGAAATTACCGAGGTTGAAGAAGGTGTTCAAATCCAGGGAGTCATGCGCAAACATATCCAAAATATGTCAGCATCATTTTTCTTTGTTGGCAGTAGAAAAAGAATTCTTAGCCAAATGTTTCATGACCGCAGCAAACCATTTTTTCAAAGCACATTTGATTATGAATTAGGCGCTTTGCCCAAAAATGAATGTACAATATACATACAGGATCAATTTCAATTCGGAGGGAAATCAATTGGTGACAATGAAGCCCAGCTCATATACAGCTTGATATCTGGGAATCCATATTATATGCAAAAGATTTGTCATATACTTTTTGATGAAGTCCAAGATGGTGTTGAAAATGAAGAGGATGTTTATCTGGCATTAAAACATTTGCTAGAGTCAGAAAAAGGATATTTTGAGACCACAATGGACGCTTTGACCCCAAAACAAAAAGCGCTTATGCGAGCCTTGGCCAGAGAATGGACTCAAAGTTTATATTCACAAGAATATATAACAAAACACAATCTCGGTTCCCTAGGCGGAATTCAGCATAGTATCGATACATTGTCTAAGAAAGATCTTCTAATGAAGGAGAACAATACCTGGAGAATTATCGATCCTGTTCTGGAGATCTGGCTTAAGGAAAAGTTTTTTTGATGGGTAAAAGATATACGTGGATTTCAACTAACAGTGAGCCTGGAATTTTGAGCCCAATAGTGATGCAGGGGACGGCAAAAAGCATACCGCCTCTGACCAATCCGATAACCACGAGCAGGGACTATGGAAATTGTATATGTCATTTTGTTCATGATTTTTGGTATTCTTTGTGGTCGTTGCCTTTCTTTCCGCTGTGGCTGTTGGTATCGGTTTTCTTCTGGCCATGTGCGTTGCAAGCTTGCAGCTCGGCCATGGAATCATAACCGGTGCAATTGTAGCCATAGCAACCCTGTATTTCTTTCTCTGGTTCTTCAATGCAGGCAGCAACAAGTTCCATGACGATGACGATGACGATGACGATGACGCCGAGCCCCATTCTGTTATAGTTATCCCAAGAGACTTTGTCTCGAATCGTTCCCGGAGATCGAAGTCCAAGGCCAAGAAAAAGTGAAAATCAAGTTATAAACGAACGTGGGTATGGAAAAAACAGCTCTCCTTACAGCATCTGAGCTCAGTTTGAATTATATTGGTCCCCCGATTTTAGATCAGGTGGATGTGCAAATCCATAATGGGGACCGTCTGTGTTTGGTGGGGCGAAACGGGGTGGGCAAGTCTACCTTGATGCACATATTGACAGGGAACGTGACTCCAGACTCTGGGAGCGTTCATGTAGCTCCGGATGTGCAAGTGGCCCATCTGGCCCAAGAGATCCCAAGCGCAGCCAGGGATGTCCCGGTGTATACCTTAGTGGCTTCCGGACTGGGACGACAGGGCGAAAGCCTGGTTGCCTACCAAGAGCAGCTGACTGCCCTGAACGCAGGACAGACCAGAGACCTTCAACCCCTGGAGGTTGCTCAGCACGAGGTGGAAGCCCACAATGGCTGGGACGCGGACCGAAAGATACAGGAGATGCTCACCCGCTTGAAGCTGGATGGTGCGGCTTCAACCGGCAGCCTTTCCGGGGGCGTTTTGCGTCGGGCCATGTTGGCCAGGGCCCTGGTCGGGAGTCCGGATATCCTGTTTCTGGATGAGCCCACCAACCACTTGGATATGCAGTCCATCCAGTGGCTGGAAGACTACCTTCTGCGTCACGTGCCCACCCTTGTATTCGTGTCTCACGACCGGGCCTTTCTGCGCCGGGTGGCCAACGGGATCATCGAGCTCGATCGGGGTATCTTAACCCGCTGGACATGCGATTACGAAACCTATTGCCAGCGCAAGGAAGCGGCTTTGGCCGCAGAGGAGGAGCAGTGGAGGCGTCAAGATCAGCGTCTGTCCGAGGAAGAGGCTTGGCTGGGTAAGGGGCTGAAAGCCAGGCGAAAACGAAACATGGGCCGGGTTCGGGCCCTGGAGCAACTACGGGACGAATGCCGTCAACGTCGCCAACGCGAAGGCCAGGCCAGACTGGCCATTCAGGAAGCCAGGAAAAGCGGACGGATTGTGGTCGAAGCCGAGGCGGTCAGCCTGGGCTATGCCCAGGCTGCGGTGATTTCAGATTTTTCCCTGGTTATTCAGCGAGGAGATAAGATTGGAATTGTCGGCCCCAATGGTTGCGGGAAGACGACCTTGCTCCGGGGGCTGTTCGGCGATCTTGCCCCAAAGCAGGGGACTATCCGGCAAGGGACCAACCTGCATATCGCCTATTCGGATCAAATGCGAGAGGCCTTACCTCCTGAAATCCCGGCCCGGAAGATTGTGGCCGGTGGCAATGATTTTTTGGATGTGAACGGAAAACGCCAGCATGTGGTCTCCTATCTCCGCGATTTCCTGTTCACCCCGGAGCGGGCCCAGGTTCCCAGCAAGCTCCTCTCCGGTGGCGAGCGCAACAGGCTATTATTGGCCGCCTTGTTCGCCAAGCCAGCCAATGTCCTGGTCCTGGACGAGCCGACCAACGATCTGGACAGCGAGACCTTGGAGCTTTTGGAAGCCAAGCTGGTAGAGTTTGCAGGTACTGTTTTGGTGGTCAGCCACGATCGCCAGTTTATGGAAAACGTGGTCACTTCGACTTTGGTCTTTCAGGGACTGGGCCGAGTGGTGGAATATGCCGGTGCTGTTCCGGATTGGAGCCAGCTGTGGACTGATTCTCAATCCGAACCCCGATCGAAGGCCCAGAAAAAGGCTCCGGCCAAGAAAAGGGAGCCCAAGGTCCGGCTCAGGCGGTTGACATTTCACGAGGCCCGGGAACTCGAGCGACTTCCAAAGGAGATCGAGGCCAAGGAAGATGAGCTGGTTGGTTTGCATCGAGCCATGGCGGCTGAGGATTTTTACCGCCAGGAAGAAGCCGCGATCAGAGCAGCGGTAGATCGGCTTGGACCTTTACATGATGAAATTGATGCCGCCTATGCACGGTGGGAAGAATTGGAAAGCATTCGTCAGAGTCAGTCTTGCCTCCGGCAAGCCTGACATAATTAATTAAACTGCAAACCGGCCAGGGTTTCCACGTCGGATCGTCCGGGCAGGGAGTCCTGGGCTCCGGGCTTGGTGGCGGCCAAGGCCCCGGCGGCAGAGGCCAGGCGCACGGCCCTGTCCAGAGTGCACCCCTGGGCCAGGGCAGCGGCCAGGGCACCGTTAAATGCATCCCCGGCACCCACCGTGTCCACGGCTTGCACAGGACAGGCCGGAATGTGCTGCCTGTGATCCTTGGTCAAAAGGAAGGCTCCGGTTACAGACAGGCCGGAATCTTCCAGATGTTGGGCCAGATTTTGGCCGTAAGGGTCTGTCCCGATTCTGGCGATGAACAGGACTTCGGCCCCGCAGCGCAGAGCGGCCAAAGCCTGATTGGCTCCCTTGCCTCCGAAAAAGACTCGGAAGTCTTGGCCCATGACCGTTTCACCCTGGGCAGGAAGTTTGACGACCTGGACGGTTAAGTCGGTATTGGCGCTGCCGACAACGATGACCCGGTTCATGGAATGCCCTCCAAAAAGCGATTTAAGCTCTTCCTTCTCTTCACCTGAGTACAGACCCGAATATTAGGTTTTTTTTTCCATTACCCACAGCGGTTATGTGCAGGCCGGACCGAAAAACCAGGTTGGCGGCATCGGGATCGGCAAAGATATTGAATTCCGCAGCCGGGGTGATGTTGCCCGGCCCGATGTAGGCCCCGCCCATCATGATCATCCCCCTGATCTTCCGGCCCAGATCGGGATCCCGGTCCAGGGCCAAAGCCATATTGGTCAGCGGGCCCAGGGTGATAATGGTCAGTGGCTCAGGAGAGACCTCAATTTGATGCAGAATTTCATCCCCTGCTTCCCGCTCAGAGAGGGCCAAGGGAGGTTTGGCTGCACCTGTATCTGCGGTTGTGCCTCCCAGGCCGTTTTGCCCATGTACATGATTGGCAAAACAAGGCTCCCGGACCAGGGGGCGTTCGGCTCCCTTGGCCAGGACCGGGCAGGGACCGGGGAGAAGCTTCAGGACCGTGAACAGATTGGAGGTGGCAGTATGCACATCTACATTTCCGCAGACCGTGGTGATGGCCTTGACTTCCAACTCTGGGCTGTTCAGAGCCAAAAGCAAAGCCAGGGCGTCATCCACTCCTGGATCGGTATCGATGAGGACGCTTAAGGGCATGGATTTCCTCGGGGTTGAATGGAATGGGAGATTCTGAATTTACATCATGGTCTGTGGGCAGTATATTAAGGTTCAGCTTTGCCAGAGGCAAAGCTCGTATGAAACTAGAAATTAGCTTATTTCAGAGTTTATGCGTATCCTCTTCAAATAATAGGAAGATGGCCTGCCCTCCTAGTCAGTTTCATATCAGATCAAACTGGCGGCTTCTTACGAATAACAAATAACGAATAACCAATAACAAGCCGCCAGAGGCAAAGCTGACACCTGAATACTTTGCGTCTCGTTTCATCGGTACTCAATAGTATATGTTATGTCCAATGGCCGGGATATTCTTAAGGAGTCAACATATGACATTAATGGAACCTATTCAACGATATACTCTGACCGATTATGCCCACTGGCCGGGCGACTGGGAATTGATTCAGGGCCAGCCCGTGGCTATGACTCCGTCCCCAGGAGTCTCCCATCAGCGGATCAGCCTGAAGATAGCCCGGCAATTGGATGAACAATTGGAAGATTGCTCTTCATGTACCGTAGTGTATGAGACCGACTGGGAGGTAGCTGAAGATACGGTAGTCAGGCCAGATATTATGGTTCTGTGTGATGAAATCCAGGAAAGGGTGCAACGAAGACCGGAATTGATAGTGGAAGTCGTTTCTGACTCCAGTGCCAGGCTTGACGAGCGGATCAAATATCAACTGTATGCAGAGGAAGGAGTGCCTTGGTATATATTGGCCTATCCCAAGCACAAGAAAGCCAAGATATATCAATTAAACAAGGGTGTATACTGTAAGGTTGACGATTTCAGCTTTGGGACATGGAAATTTGATATCCAAGGCTGCACAGGGATGTTGGATTTCTCAAGGGTTTGGGAAAACGATTCAATTTCAAAATTTTAGGCAGAGGAGCGGAAACGCTCAGGAAAATGTAACTTTTTACTGGGAGGTCTCAGATATGACCCGTCGTGAGGACTTGATCAAGATTTATGAATTTGCCCTGGGCCAGGAATATACCGGCCGTGATTTCTTTTCCTCGTCCATCAACCGGATGGGGGTAGGAGCGGCGGTCAGCGCCTTCAAGCGACTTATCGCCGAAGAGGATAAGCATATAGAGTTCATCAACAGGATGCTGGAGAACCTGCGCAGCGGCAACGAATTGGATATTCCCTCCACAGTGGATATTGAACCGGAAATCCAGAATTACTTCGATGCCCGGGCTAAATCGGAATTTTTGCAAAAGGCCTTGTATGAATCCATGATCCCGGATGTTACCGTGTTCAATACCGCCTGGCTGATAGAAAAGGACTTGAGTGAGTATTATTCCAAGATGGCTGCTCTGACCGATGGCCAAGCCAGTAAGGCCTTAAGTATGTTGGCTGGATGGGAAAAGAAACACGAGGAGTTCTTTCGTGAGTATCGGGACGCGTTGTCCGATACCTACTCCAAAATGCCCTGGGGTGGATGATCTGGATTCCTGGCATTCAATGACAAGATTCTTTCGGTGATCAAACTGGAGGTTTGCGGCTGGAGGCAGGTCGAATGTTAACTGAAAGTGCTACCTGGCTGTCTGCCTGGATGATCAGACATGAAGTCACCCTGTGGGGAGTGGCCGATGTGCGGGGATTTGAGGTGTCCACTGACAGTCGCGGCAATCCCTATCCCCGGGCTGTCTCCTTTGCCTTGCCTATGAATGCCCGCATTATGGCCCAGATCCAAAATGGACCCAATCAAGCCTATGCTCAACGAGTATGCCAGGGTCAATGAGAGGATTGCCGGACTTTCAGCCGATCTGGCCCGGAGCATAGTCAATGCGGGTGCCGAGGCCGAGGCCCTAGCCGCGTCCAAACGGACCGATCCGGTACAGATTGCAGGCGATTTTCCGCACAAGACCGCAGCCACCAGATCCGGTCTGGGCTGGATAGGCCGCAATTGCCAGCTGATTACCCGCCCTTACGGCCCCTGGGTCCGGTTGGGAACGGTCTTCACCAGCCTGGACCTGCCGTCCGGAAAGCCCCTGGTCAGGAGTTTTTGCGGTCGCTGTATGCGCTGTGTAGAGGCCTGCCCGGCCGGGGCCTTAAAAGGGGCTTCCTGGGCCCCAGGTTTACCTCGGGAGGAGATTTTGGATGTCAGGGCCTGTGATGAGTGGAAGAAGAAGCACTATTATGCCTTTCACCAGGGCCACAACTGCGGCATTTGTTCCTCCGTCTGCCCCTATGGGCGGAAGACGCTCGTATGAAACGAGACATCACCTAGATCGTTGAATTGGCCTTCCGGGATCGCCAGTCACGCGCAGACGCGTGAATGGCTCTTTGATGCGAGCATTGCAATCATCTCTGAACCAGAAGGTGGCAGGAAATTTTTTTGTTTTGAGACATACCCTCACAGCTGGCAGCTTTTGTCTTGGTCCTTTGTTTCCGGTCGGGCGGAAAGAACCCTATCTTTGAGCACCTTCTGATCGTAGGCCTTGAGCAGATCGTCTTTGGTCAATATGCCCACCACATGGTTGTCGTCGTCCACCACCGGAAACATGGAATAGGGATGATCCTCGAACAGGTGCATGGCCGTTGCCATAGTGTCCTGGCTGGTGATGGTGGTCACATGAGTGGTCATTATATCGGCGGCGATAACGTTATCTTTTAAGTCCTCATAATAAAGCAGGGCGTCCCGGACATCTCGAAGCGAAAGCACCCCGGCAAGCTGCTGATTCTCGTCTTCAACCACAAAATGGGGATAGGGAGCAGAAGATACCTCTTGCACAATCTCACTCAGGGACGCGTTCAGGGGAATTATGGGTACTGTGTGCCGTATGAAATCCTTGACGCACAGATTGCGCAGGATACCCACATCGTGCCCGCGGACGATGTTTATGCCCCGGCGTAACAGCTTAAGTTCGTAGGCGGAGACCCCGAAGAGGAGACGGACGACCAGGGTGGCGCTGATACAGGAAACCATCAAGGGAAGAATGATCTGCGGATGCAGGGTAAGTTCGAAAATGGTCACAATGGCCGTGATCGGGGCCAGGGTGGTCCCGGAAACAACTGCCCCCATTCCGGCTAAGGCGAAAAAAGCCGGATGCACATTGAGGCTGGGCCAAAGCAGGGACAAGGTATAACCCACAATAGTGCCCAGAACGGCTCCCAGATAGAGAGAGGGGCGAAAATGCCGCCACTCATGCCGGAACCGATGCAAATGGATGTGGCCGCCAACTTGCCGATCAATAGGAAGAGGGCCATTTGGAAGGGAAGATTGCCAGACAGAGCGGAGTTCACCGAGTCGTAACCGACTCCCATGACCTGGGGAAGTTGCAAGGCCATACCCCCCAGGAGCAGCCCGCCCAGGGCTGGACACAACCATTGGGGCAAAGGCAGGCGGGTAAAGAGATTTTCGGCTGTGAAAATAGCCCGAACAAAGGCAATGGATATCAGGCCGGCCAAAAGGCCCAAGAGGAGGTAACCGAAGATTTGCAGGTAGCTTTCGAGTTGAAAGTCGACCACTCGAAAGGCGGGAAAGTCGCCCCAGAAGATGCGGGAGAGAACAGACCCGGTGATGGAGGCGATGACAATGTGGCTGATATAGGCCATCTCGATATTTAAGAGGATGATTTCCATGGCGAAGATCGCTCCGGTGATGGGGGCATTGAAGGTAGCCGAGATGCCGGCAGCCGCCCCACAGGCCAGGCACAACCTGCGCAGTTCAGGGGACAGGTCGAAGAGCTGGGCCACTGATGAGCCCACAGAAGATCCGATCTGAACAATGGGACCTTCCCGGCCAACTGACGCCCCGCAGGCCAGGAGCAAGCTGGTGATCAATCCCTTGAGGAAGGTCACCCGATGCCGGATGGTGCTTTGCCTGGTGGTCACCGCGAGGATGACTTCCGGGACTCCCGGGCCTCTGGCTTCGGGAACAAAGAAGGTGATGACCGGCCCGGCCACCAGTCCGCCCAGGGTCGGGACCAAGAGGATCTGCCACCAGGGGGCGGCTCTGATCTGATCCACCAGAGAGGTCCCCTCTGGCCAAAAAGCGATTTGCATCACCTCAATCAACGTACGGAATAGCAGGGCCCCTATGGCGGCCAAGATGCCGATGCCAACTGCAAAGAACAGCAGGGATATATCCTGCTTGGCAGGGCCGAGGCGGAGACGGTTCAAATAGGTTTGGAAAAAGTTCATCATAGTTGTTTACAAAGGTTGATGCCAAGCCAGGAACAAGATCTGCAATCGCCGTCCATAGAGCTTGGGGTACCGAATCCTATCTTCACGTCTTTATTTTGCCAACCAAAATTGTATGCCTACGTTGTATAAACCATACTTAAAAAGTATGTTATTGCCAATAGGATAGCAAAATGAAGAGAAAGGTTCAACATCTTTGAAAATAAAAATGGTCAAATGTATTGTCTTTTGTGCTTTTTTATGCTTACATGGCTTTAGAGATGTATGTCCTTTTATTTTGAAGGAGATGGCTTATGAACAAACAAATCTTGAATTATGAAAACATGATCCGAATTACCAAGGCAATCGGTCATTCCCGGGATCCGGAAGAAGTGACCCTGATGGCTGTGGAAGCGATTAAAACCGGACTGGGAGCCAAAGGATGCGCATTGTTCCTCATGGATAAAAAATCCAAGGAACTTAAGGTGGCGGCCTCTTTTGGGTTGAGCCAGGAGTATTTGGACAAAGGTCCGGTGAGTGCTTTAAAATCCATTGCCGCATCTTTGGAGGAAGGTCCTGTGGCTGTGTATGACGTTACCGACGATCCCCGGATTCAATATCCGGAAGCCGCCCAAAAGGAAGGCATCGCTTCTATCCTGTCCGTGCCGATTTTTATGAAAGGTCATGTGGTGGGTGCACTGCGGGTCTATACAGCTGAGCCGTGGGAATTCACCATGGAAGACGTAACCTATGTCCAGGCCTTGGCCCAGATTGTGGGGGTGACCATTGAGATGAGCCGCCTGTACCAAGGGCAGAAAGAAGCCCTGGAGGTGATGAAGAGTCTGAAACAGACTGAACAATCTATACGTTCCCGCAGGACTCCGTATGAGGGTGTCCCGGTCAGTGTGGCCAAGCAGAAGGGCAAGAAAGAGGCTCCGGCCTGATGAATGCATTTGACAGCGCCGCTTTTGGCGGCGTTTGAATAAGCTTTGTGCGTCTTGTCCGTCATTTGCCTATACCGACGGAACTGCAAAAAGTCAGTTTACGTTCGTTTGCGATAAAAACTGAAGTTATAAGTCTTTGTCTTTACTGACCTCTGACTTCTGACCTCTGACCTCTGGCGAGTGCAATAACAGTTTTTGCACTCGCATCAATACCGGTCATGATCATCCCTCCATGTGCCGGCCGAAGATGATCAAGAACTACTTCAGAAGAGCATAGACTTTGCGACTGTATTGTTGGATGTTTCGTGTCCCGGCTCCGTTGCGGACCGCTTGCAAAACGTTTTCCCGGTCTACAGGCACGGTTCCGGCCAGTATGGCAACCGGCAGATGGGCAAAAGCCTCCGGCACCATGGGAGTGCTGGGACCGAGCATGACTGTGCGGACTTCTTTGCTGGTATGAGACAGAATGTCTTCGGTGCTTTGGTTCAAGATGGAGGTGGAGGTGAGGAAAAGAACTTCCGCCCAATCCCTGAGATGGGCATAAAATTCGTGTGGTTCGCCGATTTTCCTGGATTGGTCAATGACCTTCAGAACGGCTCCCCGATCTTCAAAGGCTTTCATCAACGGCCCGAAGTATCCGACCATGGCTACCCGGGTTCCCGAGCCGATTCCCAGATTGTTGAAGAGCAACTGATTGTCTGAGTCCTCAGGCAGGCCCATGGCCTTGTCGTGATTTAAGGCATTGACCAGAGCCAGCCCCATGCTTCGCTTTAAGGGATTGGCCTCAAATACGGTCTGCAGTAAATCAATTGCCGAACGGCCCTCATATTTTATTGCGTCCAGGGTCTGACAGCATGCTTTTCCATTGTCCAGGTACGTGTAGGCCACCCCCAGCCCTCCGTCCGATGTTTGAACGGCAGTATAGGAAAGGCCCAGGTTGAGAATCTCAATATTGACCTGAGCTGCTTTGTCATGAAAAAAATCATACAGTCTTTGGCTGAGTTCCATTGTGTACGCCCTTGGATATAGATATGAACAAAATACCACAGAATCTTTAAAAACAAAAGGTGCGGGAGAGAATGGATAACAGTTTGGATGTGCTCAAAGACGTTGTGTTGTTTCAAAACATTGACCCCGAGGATCTGCTTATGCTGGCCGAGCGCAGCATCAGGCGCAACTACGCCTTGGGCAGCTATTTGTTTCATGCCGGTACTTCCAGGACAGAAATCTCGGTCATTGTCCGGGGCGAGGTTGAAATCCTGCGTGGAGTGGGCGAAGCCCAGCAAGTGGTGGCCCGCCTGGGGGGCGGAAACTTTGTGGGCGAGGGGGCTATCTTGAGCGACGAACCCCATTCCTCTTCCTGCCGGGCAGTGGTCAACACCGAGGTCTTGTCTTTGGGGCGGCAGGCCATTGAGGAAGTGCTGCAGGACAAGCCGGATACGGCCAGAAAGATCTTTGCCCAGGTAGCCAAGGTCATGCTCCACCGGCTGAAGTATGCCGGGTACGGGTACAACGATCCGGCCCTGTGTTCAGGGCTGCAGGGCGGAGAGCGCGCTGAGCACGATCTCTTGGGCGAGCGAAGTGTCCCGGCTGACGCCTACTACGGGATCCAGACCCTGCGGGCGGTGGAAAACTACGATATCACCGGCATTCATCTCTCTCATTTTCCCAATCTGATCAAGGCCATAGCCATGGTCAAAAAGGCCGCAGCCCGGGCCAATCAAAAGTTGGGAGACCTGGAACCAAACAAAGCCAATGCTATTTCCCAAGCCTGCGACGAGATCATAGCCGGCAACCTGCACAACCAGTTCGTGGTGGATATGATCCAGGGCGGGGCCGGGACCTCGACGAACATGAACGCCAACGAGGTTATCGCCAATCGGGCCCTGGAGATCATAGGACAAACCCGAGGAGAATACACGTACATCCATCCCAATAACCACATAAATCTCACCCAATCCACCAACGACGTCTATCCGACCACCATCAAGCTGGCCATTTTGCTCAGTTACAGGGAGCTGACCATTGCCATGAGCGAGCTGGCCTATGAACTGAAACAAAAGGCGGTGGAGTTCAGTTGCGTACTTAAGATGGGCCGCACCCAATTGCAGGATGCCGTACCCATGACCCTGGGCCAGGAGTTCGAGGCCTACCGGACCACGGTCAAGGAGGACATGCACAGAATTCACGACCTGGTCCGCCTGTTCCAGGAGATCAATCTGGGAGCTACAGCCATTGGGACCGGGATTACAGCCAAACCCGAATATTCCAGCCTGGCGGTTGAGGAATTGTCCAGGATTTCGGGCATTGATTTCGAGGTGGCTGAGGATTTGGTGGAGGCCACCTCGGATGTGGGCTCCTTTGTCTTGTTCTCCGGCGTACTCAAGCGGGTGGCGGTGAAAATATCCAAGATGTGCAACGACCTGCGGCTGCTGAGCAGCGGTCCCCGGGCCGGATTGAACGAGATAAATCTGCCGCCCATGGCTCCGGGATCATCCATCATGCCCGGCAAAGTCAATCCGGTCATTCCGGAAGTGGTCAATCAGGTGGCCTACCAGGTCATCGGCAACGATTTGGCCGTGACCATGGCCGCGGAAGCCGGCCAGCTCCAACTCAATGTCATGGAGCCGGTGATCGCCTTTAATATCTTGCAGTCTCTAAAGATGCTCAGCAAGGCCATCACCACCCTCAACCGGCGTTGCATCCGGGGAATTTCGGCCAATGAGGATCAATGCCGCAAGTACGTTGATTGCAGTATCGGCATTGTGACTGCCTTGAATCCGTATATCGGATATGAGAACTCCACGCGCATCGCCTCCAAGGCCTTGCAAACCGGGCGGGGGGTCATGGATCTGGTTTTGGAGGAAGGCCTATTAAGTAGGGAGCAGCTGGAGGAGATCCTTTCCCCGTCCAAGATGTGTTATCCCCGGTTCAGATAGGCGGGCCGGAAAGGTTCAGCGGTTCAGAATTGCCCCGCCCTGCACTTACCTGGCCAATTCGCTGACGTATGATGCTTCTACCATGAATTAGCAGATGGGTGCAGGGTTTGAGAGGACCGTTTTTTCTGCGTCTTGTTCTGTGTAAGTCGATAAACGAAAATGGGGACATTATGTTGATCAACTGCCTGGCTTACATCGATTGCGCTTGTACCGGGAGTCCGTCTACACCCGGGGTGGTGTGGACACTGGCCTAGCTAAATCCTGCTTGCAGCAGGGCCGCTCTGCGGCATTTAACCGGGCAAGCAAAGGCGTTCAATCCTTGCTGCGGTTTGAGGGCATTCGCATATCCTTCCTGTCCCCTCGATATCCTTGTCCCCTCGCTATTCCCTTGATATCGTTTTCCGCAACTTCGCTGTTCTTTTTCTGGCCCACCGCATAACACTTTTGCTTTTCTTTAACTCTTGGCGAGTAGAGCCACGCACTCTTTTACTGGTTAATTTTCTGATTCTGAGCATATAATACTTGCTTTTCGATGAGAATGGATGTAAGTCTCAATCATGGGAAGAGAGCGTTTGGGCCAAAAGAACGGCAAGAAGGTGCTGTGATGTATAAAGCATTGATCGACATTGGACCTTAATGCAACATGGACGAAAGAGACGGTGATGTGCACTTTGACCGGCATGCCCGGCGAGTGCATCTTTTTGTACGGCTGGTCATCGAGAAAACAACAGGAGGCTCAAGGTGCATACGAATCATTTTCTATCTGGGCTAATTTCCGGTAGCTTCCACAAGATTTCCGGAATAGCTGCGGCCTGTATCCTTTTTTTCGTAGTGAGTTCCTGGGCCGAGGATTTAACTGAGGCTGTGCAGCCTGGGGCACAAACCATAACTGTGGCCCAGCTCTCGGATCTGGAAGGCACAGCCGGGCATCAAGGCTCGTCTCTTTCGGATCTGGAAGGAGAGGTGGGGCATGCTGACCCAGGAGCTGAGCAAGTCCATGACGGAATCATCTGCCCCCAGGGTTCGGTCTGCCTGGAAGAGGAAACCCAGCTTCCGCTCCGGGTCCTGCCCCGGCCGTTTTCGCACATATATTCCCGCTCCCAGGCCGCCGAAGAGGAGATTGTCCAGGCCAATGTCCCGGCCTTTCATCCCTTGTATGTGTTTGCCCGTCAAGGTGTGGATGTGAGTGATCCCGCCGCCCCAACCGGCTGGTACCAGGTAGGCCAGTCCAAAGATGCGGTCCAGGGCTGGATGCAGTCCAAAGACGTTATGGAGTGGAGGCAGGCTTTGCTGGTCTCCTACACCCATCCTGGAGGGCTTTTGGAAGGCCGCAACCCTGTGCTCATGTTCCGTAGCCTGGATGCCCTCCAGTCCCTGGTTGATTCTTTTGATATGGCCGATCAGGCTCAGAGCCTCTACACCCGCATCGAGCAGGACGACATCCCTGACACCATCGTCAGCATGGAGCCGCAGCGCTTTGTGGACATCACCAAGCAGTTTTATATTTTGCCCATTCTGCAGTGGGAAGAGACCCAGATCATGGGCGACGATGTGCGGCTTTTGCAGTTGGCTGCGGCCGTACCTGCTCAGCGGGGCGCAGATACCTTGCAGGACGAGGAATACCGGACTCAGGCCCAGACCGAACGCGGGTCCCAGCAGGGAGCCCGGGTTGAGGATATCCTGGTGGATATCGTCTTTGCCATTGATACCACCCGCAGCATGCAGCCGTTTATCGATATGACCAAGGATGCGGTGGCCAGGATGGTCGGCAGTTTCACCCAGGATACCGCTCACCGCTTTCGCTTCGGTCTGGTCGGATACCGGGACGACATTCAAACTGTTCCGGAGCTGGAATATGACGTTCGAAACTTTACTCCGGAACTGGTGGACGGCGATTCTTTGGTCCGAATGTTGGACACTGAGGTTAAGGCCACCCAGGTTGGAAGCCTGGACTACGCCGAAGAAGTATTTGCCGGAGTTGATGCAGCCCTACGTTCCTCCTGGCGGGAAAATGCTTTGCGCTTTATGATCCTTATCGGGGATGCCAGCGGACATCCCAAGGGACATGCTCAAAACATAACCGGCAAAGACCAGCATGATTTGCGCCGGGAAGCTGATGACGCTCAAGTCCATATCTTGGCCATCCACTTACAGGACCCTCGGGCCGGAGAGGACCATCCCATTTCCATTCCTCAGTTTGCCAAGCTCGCACAGGTCAGGGGGAGCCAGAATTCTGCCCTGACTGAAGTAAACGCCTTTGAACAGGCCGAATATCAGGCCTTGGTAGATATGCTGGTCACCGATATCAATACGAGGCTGAACACCCTCCTGGGCATAGCCCCACAGCATGCGCAAAATGGGGAAAAAGCAGCTTCCAAAGCGGACACTCCTTCTATCCAGCAAGGCCGAGAGGCGGTGGACAGGATTTGGGAAGCCGCCTTGATCGAGTATTTGGGCCAGGCGGCCAATCCGCCCAAGGACATAGTGGCCTGGGCTGCGGATCGGGACCTGGTCAATCCGGCGGACAAGGCTTTGGATGTCCGGGTCCTGGTGACCAGGGATCAGCTCAACTCCCTGGCTCAGGCCTTGGACAACGTCATTCAGGCCTTTATGCGGGCCGAGGTGACCCAGATGCAGTTTTTCGAGGCCTTACAAAGCGTTTCCGGCCAGGCCATGAAACGGCCCGAAGATATGGGCCAGGCCTCAAAACTGGCCGACACAGGCATGCTTCCGGCCTTTATCAAGACTCTGCCCTATAAAAGCGACATCCTAGCCTTAAGTGATGAGATGTTTGGAAGTATGACCGCTGAGCAGCGCTCACAATTGGAATGGAACATTCTGGCCAAGCTGGAGCAGTACAGAACAATAAATGAACAGGTGGACGCTTGGTTTCGATTGAACGAGACAGACCCGGACCGGGATATGGTTTATCCTTTGCATCTGGATTATTTGCCGTAGATCAGAAATCAGATGACAGAGGACAGAGTACAGAAGACAGAAGACAGAGGACAGAGTAAAGAAGACAGAAGACAGAGGTCAGCGCCGCTGCTGGTCGCTGACGGGCAGTTTGATCCAAGATGAAGTTGATGAACGTTTTGTGTTCTGATTAACTTTGGGGAACCATAGGAATCCTCTGGGCATGGGTAGTGCTTCGCGCACAGCTCGTAATGCCTGCCCTCTGGGGTTTCCAAATGCCCACGGTGTTAAGTGTGTGCTATGCCCAGCTTGGCAAGCAGGAGATTCAGGGGTGGTTGAACAGTGGTATGTTCCTTGGGATTTCAGATTCCTTCTTGTCGCTCTGAATGTCTTGCTTTGTTTTTTCAGAACCTCTCATTGAAGTGTTGGTTTTTACGAGTGCTGCACCTGCAAAACCTTTCCAAGCGCCGGGAACATGCCGGCAGTGTATTTGAACTCTATGTTCCCAGCCTGGACGTAAAGCCAGGGCAACTGGTGACCCTGGTCGGAGATAGTGGATGCGGCAAGAGCACCCTGCTGGACATGTTGGCCCTGGTCATGCAGCCAACCCAAGCCGAGGTCTTTACTCTTTGCTTTGGGGGCCCAGACTCTGCAGACTTCGATGTTTTGGCCTCCTGGGTTCATGCTGCGGATTCCGAGCTGGCCCGAATGCGCCGGGAGCACATGGGCTATATCCTGCAAACCGGAGGGCTTTTACCGTTTCTCACTGTGGGGGACAATCTCTGCCTTCCGGCCAGAATCAAGGGACTGCAGGACCCTACAGACCATGTGCTCAGCCTGGCCGAACGCCTGGGGATCGCCCAGTGCCTGACCCGCAAGCCCAGCGCCCTGTCCATCGGCCAGCGACAGCGGGCGGCCATTGTGCGGGCCATGGCCCACCATCCGGACCTGGTTCTGGCTGACGAACCGACAGCTTCCGTGGACAAGGCCAGGGCCAGGCAGATCATTGAAGATCTGCAGGCCGTGACCCGGGAGCAAAATACTGCGGTGGTCCTGGTCACTCATGATCCCGATCTGGTCACAGACGCGGACGCCACCTATGGTTTTGACCTGGAGCAGACAGCGGGTGGGGAAGTGCAGGCCAGGTGCAGGCGGGTGGCCTGATGGAGAAAAAGAAAAATTCTCCCCTGTGGGTGGTTCCGGGCCTGGCTGTATCCAATCTGATCCACGAATGGATTTTAAGCCTGTGTTTGGTCATTGCTGTGGCGGCAGTCATTGCCCCCCTGGTGGTTCTTTTGGGTCTGAAGTACGGAACAATTCAAACCCTGCGGGACAGGCTGGTCGAAGATCCGGTGTTCCGGGAAGTACGGCCGGCCCAGATCCATGATTTCGAAGCCAAATGGATAGAGGAAGTGGGCAGATGGTCGGAGGTGCAGTTTATCGTCCCTTCGGTGCTTCCCTTGTCCTCCATTGTGCATGCAAAGCGTCCGGACACAAACAGGCTGGAAATGCTCGATCTGTTCTCCACTGCTCCCGGAGATCCTTTGCTCCTGGAAAACGGAGTTTCTCCTCCACAACAGGGGGAGTGCGCCCTCACTACTGAGGCAGCCCGGATCCTTGGTCTACAGACCGGGGATTTCCTGCAGGCCAAAGTGACCCGCAATCGGGCCGGACGGCGGGAAACAGCCGGGAATCGCCTCCTGGTCAGCGGGGTTTTGCCCCTGCGGGCCGGGGCACTTCCGCGGATATACTGTCCGCTGGATTTTGTTCTTGATGTGGAGGCCTACAAGCAGGGCTATGCGGTTCCCGAACGGGGCTGGGCCGGAGACAGACCAGAGCCCTTCTTAAGCTATGATGGAGCAGTGCTTTTCATCTCTCAGGAACTGGACCCCATTACTCGCTCCGGATTGATCATCAACACCGGTCTGGCCCGGATCAAAAGCCTCGATTCCGGGGATGTGCAGGAAATTGTCGGGATATCCGGCCCGGAAAACTGGAGCGCCTACCAGGTCATGAGCCCTGGAACCGTTGTCACCTTATCTTCCTTGAAAGCCTTGGGCCAAAAATTGCGCGGCCGGGAGCATATCCTTCTGCCCTATGTTCAGGACCTGACCCTGAACCAGGATACAGGCCGGAAGCTGCGTCCCATTGGTCTCTCCCTTTCTGAAACTGAGGCCTCTCTGTTGAGCCTTCCCTCCCTGCCTTGGGGGAGCTTCACCGGCCGAGCCGGCCCCGGGTCCCGGCTGCTCCAGGCCTTGGTGCCTGAGCCGCCCCTGAATGACCAGCGCGTGTTTTTTCAGGGCAACCTGGAAATGGAATTTGACCTTGCGGCAGTAGGTCTCAGCGGCTTTGAACGGATGGTCGTTCCGGCGGAACTTATGGGCGTCCTGCGCACCGGGCTGCACAGAGATGTTGCCTTTGACGCCCAATCCCGGGAGTTTGTCCTGGTCCAGGGAGGATTCCGCGGCTTTCGCCTGTACACACAAAGTATTGATGAAGTGCCTGAGGTGGCCCGGCGCTTACAAGAACAGGACATTGAGGTTATCGCCCAGGTGGAGAGCATCCAGCGGATTCAGGTCCTGGATGCCGGTTTGGGGCGCTTGTACGGACTGCTGGCCGGACTGGGCATCTGCGGGGGGCGGCGGTTTTGCTCTCCAGCCTGTATGCAGCTGTGGAACGATTGAGAAGGGACCTGGGCATATTGCGCCTGGTGGGCCTGGGCCGCAAGCACGTCTTTTTCCTGCCCCTGATCCAGGGCCAGATCATCGCCGCAGCCGGTTTGGCCCTGGGTTTTGCCGCCTCCTTTTCCCTGGCCCGGGTCATCAATCACACCTTTGCTTCCGAGCTGGCTCCCGGAGAACAGTTTTTCACTTTGCCCCCTGGGTATGTGGCCGGGATAGTGTTTCTGACCCTTGTCTTGGCTTTCATCAGTTCCCTGGCCGCCTCCTGGCGGGCCACCCGCATCGACCCGGCCGAGGTGTTGCGGGAGAGTTGAGGGAAGCTTCAGACTATTCAACACCCTGCTTGGCAAGCTGAGCATAGAACATACTTAATAGTGTGGAGATATAACATACTGAAAAAATAATGTTTAAGAGTCATAATCCCAACCACCCCTGCCCCTCCTTGCCGCTCGCTTTGGAGCGGGAGGGAGGGGTCAGGGGAGGGTTCTTTATTTCGAGACTTAAGATTTTACACGATACTAGCGGCAAGTTGGGTTACGTCATGAGATATCTTTTTCTGATCTGTATATTTGTGCTCTGCCTGGCCATCCCTTCAGCCTGGGCGGCTCCCAAGGCCACCTCGGACAATCCCCGGCCTGCTGCCGGTGACATCGTGCTGCCCCTGCCCGGAGAGGCGCAGATGGTCTTTCGCCAGATTCCTGTTCCCGGGAGCGGATTTTGGGGGACACAGGAGCAGATCATCCAGATCGGAGACGCCTCGGGCGGAGTATTCGAGGGACTGCAGCGGACCCAGATATGCGGGTCCTTTAGCGATCAGGACACGGATCAGCAGTTCATCTATCTGGCCAAGTATGAGCTGACCAAGGGACAATTCGCCGCGGTCATGGGCCTGAAGGCCCTGGCGGCCATGAGCGGCAATCCTGAGGACGCAGGTATTGCCGAGCTGCAGGGCCGCAGGCGGATGGAAGCCCTGATGCAGCCGTTGTCTTTCGTCGGTTATTTAGACTTGCAGGAATTCATTCGCCGCTTTAACCAATGGCTTTTTGATCCTCAGCACCCAGAGCGATTGGAAAATATGCCCAAAGTGGACGGCGTTCCCGGGTTTCTTCGCCTGCCCACAGAAGAGGAGTGGGAGTTTACAGCCCGGGGGGGTCTGGAAGCCTTGGCGGACAAAACGTTTCAAGACCGTCTGCCTTTTGCTCAGCGGGAGATGAATGAACAGGCCTGGCATCTGGGCAATGCCAAGCACAAGGTTCGGCCCATCGGGCTTCGCCAGCCCAGCCGATTGGGGATGTATGATATGTTCGGCAACGTACAGGAGATGACCGCCGGCCTGTTCCGCCCCGAAGTCTGGCAGGGAAAGCCTGGAGGAATAAGCGTGCGGGGCGGGAGCGTCTCTACCCCGCCGCAGGCCATTCGCTCTTCCCTGCGCCAGGAGATGGAAATCTATGCCTGGAATCAGGACAGTGAGCAGGTGGAAGAAAGACGCTCCTTCAATACTGGAGCCAGGCTGGGCATAGGCTCCAATGTGGTAATCAATTCCCGGATCAGAGCCGAGATCGAGCAGGAGTACGAACAATACAAAGAGGAGATCCGTCGGGCCATGCCTGTGGGTCGCACTTTGGACAATCTTGTGGCCCAGGCGGCCGGACAGTTGGGGGATGTTGAGCCCATTCTGGATAAGCTGATGCAGGAACATCCAAATTTGAGCAACGAGTTGCTCACGGTCCAGGAGTTCATGGACCAGGCCCGGCAGCGCTTGGATCAGGCCCAGAAGGAAAACGCCCGCAGTCTGGCCCAGGACGCGGCCCGAAATGGGGTGAATGTCAGCGTGTACATCTCCCGGCTCAAACACCTGCAAAGCAGCCTGGAAAAGGCCAAGCGCCTGGCGGAAATGTCCAGCAGATATGTAACTCAGGTCAAGGCTGTAGAAGAGAGGATTGTGGAATTGGAGGCGGCCCAAGAAGATCAGATCCAGGGATATGTGGAAAAGGTGGGGCGGCTTGGGGAATATGAGCCGGGATATATCCAAGAGGCCCTGGAAACCCTGCAAGAACAGGATCCGCTGCCCAGGGAAGAAGCTGTGCTCACACTGCTTGGCGATCACGTGCTGGAGTTCAGCGAACAGCGCCGGGCGGACCGGGAAGGGTGGTCGGACGAGTTTGCGGAGACTTTTGCCGTGTTTGGGGAGTAGCTGGGGGAGTGTTCAAAGAAGTTGTCACTCTTTAGTCACCACTTTATTTCCTCCTTTCAAAGGATGGGAATATTAATCGTTTGATCTGGCTCAGTATCTGAGATTAAAAGCATGGCCCTCTTGATTCCCCTCCTTGGCAAGGAGGGGCAGGGTGGTTGGGATTAATGATTCTTATACATTATATCAGTTTGATTTTATTCTTAAAACCGTGAAACGTGAACCCAGTTAAATGGAGAAGGAGGTAACCGGGCAAGCCTGGAACTTTGAACCCTAAAGCAGGGAGGAACAAATGAAAGGGAAGACGTGGCTTATCTTCGTTACGAGGGTCCTCCCTAAATATTTCAGATTTGCCGGAGATAAAGCAAAAATCTGAAACCCAAAACCTTATCTTACCCAGGGAGGATACTATGAAAACAAGAACTTGGCTTGTGGTCTTCATGGCCGCAGTGCTGCTCGCTTCCGGCTGCGCTACTTCGGACCAAACCCGGACCAAGGCCGAAGGGGCGGGCATAGGAGCGGCGCTTGGCGGTTTGGCCGGGTATCTGATCGGGGATGAAAAAGGGGCCTTGATCGGGGCTGCGGCCGGAGCCGGGGTGGGCTTTCTGGCCGGCCGGGAAATCGCCAAGCGCAAGGCTGAATACGCCAGCCGGGAAGACTTTTTAAACGCAGAGATCAATCAAACCGCAGAGTATAATCAAACCATTCGGGCCTACAATCAGCAAAACGAAGTTGAGTTGGCGGCCCTGGAGAAGGAAGCAGAGGCCCTGCGCGATGCGTATGAGGCCGGAGCAGAGCAAAAGAGCGCTTTGCTGGCCAAACAGGCGGATATCAAAGAGCGCCTGGCCCAGCACAAGGAGCTGGAAGAAGACCTGCTGGCCGAGCTGAAAATCCAAAATGGAATTATCGAGCAGGAGGGCTCGGGTGCGGATAAAGACGATCCGTACATCGTCAAATTGGAAAAGGAAGTGCAGGAACTGCGGACTAATATTGAGGTTTTGCAGGAAGACAGCGCCCAACTGGCCAGTATCGATGAGAGGTTGTCGGTATGAAGACAGAAGACAGAGGACTGAGGACCGAAGACTGAGGACTGAAGACTGACGACAGAGGACAGAGGACAGAGATCAGATGTCAGGGGTCAGCGATCAGAGATCAGAGGACAGAAGTCGGATGTCAGCTTTGCCTCTGGCCGCAGAGGCCAGTTTGATCGAGGAAGAAACTGGTTACGAAGAGGGCTGGCCCTCGGAGAGGACCGGCCTACGGAAGAGCAACGAGCCGGGTTGTACCGGGTAGGCCGCCCTTCTCCGAAGGGCTGGCTGCTTTCTTCTTCGTTTCCAGGGTTTATCCCGTGAAATTTCTTTCCATTTCACTGGGATCCTACCCTGGCAGAACGCTTTTTCTTATGGCTCCGGCCATCTTCTTGTTATTTTATAAGGATGCGCATAAATTCATGAAATAAGCTAATTTCTAGTTTCATACGAGTTTCATACCAAGTGCAAGTGTAAAGGCAGGTAAAGGAATCATGAAGTTATATATTCTTTTTTTGGGAGCTGATAATTCCAGGTTAGACTGCATCAGTCTGCTGAAAACAGGGATGCTCTTGTTTGCTTTCGTCTTGCTTTCTTTAGGATGCGCCTCATCCACAGATCCCCGGGAAGGGGTATTCTGGGGCGGGGTGCAGGGCTTGCAGTCCGGGGCCTATGAGGATCGTGTTCAGACTCGGGAGGAAAGCCTGAATCGGCTGCGGGCCTTGCAACAGAAACTGGACGCCGAGCAAGCTGAACTGGAGGGCCAAAAAGCAGGTTTAGAGGAAGAACTGGCTTTGGAGCGCCAGAGTCATGGCCGCCCTGGACCGGGAAGTAACCAGGTTGGAACAGAGTGTGGAGGCATTCCAGGCCGACGATGTTCAGCAAAAACGACAGGTCCAAGAACTGCAATCCAGGCTCGATGAACTCAAATCCAATATGCAGGCCCAAACCTCGGCCCTGGATGCCCTGGAGGGATCTGGAACCGGCAGTACAGACCAGGATTTGCGGCGCAGGCAGCTGGAAGAACAGCGGCGGGCCCTGCAGGAGGAGTTTGAACTGCTCATGGATTTGTCGTTGGAGTGAGTAAGTGAACCTGTATAAGGAGGGCGAATGACCATTCGCCCTCTTTCTTCGTGCCCAGGGTTTATCCCGTGAATTTCTTCCATTTCACTGGGATCCTCCGGAAAGTCTTCGTCTATGGCTCCGGTCATCCTCTTTTGTATCTCCAGTTCGTGCTTTTTCGAGTCCAAGAAGAGGGGGCTGGAGCCCCAAGTAAGACGTTATGAGGGAGGACCCTCGTAACGAAGAGAAACCAGAATGATCACGATACCTTGGCGACAATATCAGCCAAAGCTTAGTGCTGTACACCGCCATTTACTGCAGCAAACAATGACGGCTTGGAACATACCCTTTGTTTGTATGATATACCCCTCACTGCATCTTCAACACTCTTTGCACATTTTCTGGAGTTGGGCACATCCGGGTATTTCTTCATGGGCCAGAATCCGTCCCTTTAATGCCAGGAGATCTTTATGGATAGTCATCGCTTTGTGCGGTTCATATGCAAATTACCTATGTATCTTATTCTTTGTCTCATTCATAAGTACAGATGTGGGAGCACAAGAAAAGATAGAGGCTTCTGAACTGTGGGATGTTCCTTATTCAGGATTTTCTGAAGTAAAAAGTGATACAACTTCTGATATCGGCCTATCAGGCTCACAATCTTTTATGCAGGAGCTGACCAATTTTCAATTTGAATACGGTCTTCAGTTGCCTCCTGATATTATGAATAATATTGATTACAGCAACACCACGTATCATGCGGCACAAAATATTCTTAAATCCAACAAGCTTTCACCTGAAGAGCGAATATTTCATACTGAAATCTTTTTGCGATCTCGAAATAATGAAATTACACTCAATTTTATTTCTCAAGTTGCCCAGGATCAGTTGATATCCTGGGCGACAGGAAAGGCAATTGACAAGCTAGGTGTTTCCGATTCCATTAATATGGTTGCAGATCCTCTGGGTACAGTAGAAAGTAAAGTTATTGATTTCGTGTCTCCTTTAGCAGGTCAAGCTTTAGATATCATTGCAAAGTCGATAGAACTGAGAGAATTTTTCAACAACAGGGAACAATATCGATCTTTTTACACAGAAGTAATGGAATGGATGGATGAAAGCAGGGGACTGAATAGAGAGAAAAGAGATGATTATGTTGCTGACCTTGATCAGAAAATTCAAAAAATGAAACATGATTTATATGACATAGCTAATCAAGCCCATACACAAATCAAGGATATTGCAAAAAAAGTTGGTATGCCTCCAGAATTTCAGAATGAAGCTATATTGTATGCACTTGGGTATGGAGCAGGGGATTCAACAGGTCCTGGGCAACGAAAAACCAACCAAGAGCGTCAAGAAAGGTTTGAGAGGTATTTGCTCACAAAGCTTACTCCTGGAACAGCGAATGTACTGGAGAATACAAACAGGAAAGATTGTCCAGGAATTACGAAATTCTTTCAATGCCTATACCAGAAGGATAGCTCAATTCGAACTTTTGAGGAAGGAAATTGACCTTCGAAACAAGGCATCTGGATATGGAGCAGAAAACACAATTAGAGACTGATCTTGGAGAAGATGAGCTTGGTCGTATTGTTCACGGAATTGGAACTTCGATAACCAGGGCAAATCCTGAGAAGCGACCAAACGCTGCGGGCCTTGGGAAGGTTGTGTTTAGCCATTCCGGAAGCTGGAAAGAAGCGTATGGGGGATGGACGGATGAAGAAAATCCTCCCAATGCCCCATATAATGTCGGACCCACATTTGTGGGACCAGGCAAATACCGGGTGACACTCACCTATACCCCAGACATACGGGCATCAATGACTGCAAGCAATTACAATACCGGGATGCGGATCGTTTTCATACACCAAGGAGGAGCTCGACAGGTAGCGAATGTGCGTCCGCGTGCTGGTGACAAGGCAAGTGGTGAAGCGGTAAAGACATTCACGCTACCCAAAGCTGGGCAACTCAAGGTACGGTATACGATGGCCGCAAGTCGTGGTCAGGCAGGCGGATATTACGAGCATAAGCAAACCTTTTCAAGCACAATAGAGCTCGTTGAACATTTGTCCGAGCAGGAAGCTGGGACGGGAACAGGCTTGATGTCAGGAGATACACCTGCGGACCGGAAAACAATCTGCCTTGGTCCGGCTCACAGATGGGACGAAGATGCAGGTTTTGCAGGATTCTGAGGTTCAAACGACCAAACTTCCTGCCGATACAATTCATGTGAATATAAACAAAGGTGGAGCACGGTTTCAACGAAAACACACAAATAACTATAGCTTACAGGTTGGGATTGCTGGAGAAACGAAAAGAATTATACCTACAGGAACTGAATTTCTTGTCAATACTGCCGGAGTCGATGTCTTCGCCGGCACGGTGGACATATATGATGCATCTGAATCTGTAACTTTAACAGCCGGGAAACGTTTCCTTTTTTAGTGAACAAGAGATCACGGATTTGAAGCAAGAAGAAATGGGAATGGCCATTTCTTCAGACGGTATTCCTTTAGAAGATGATTACTGGGCACCGAATCCGGTAGAGTTTGGATCCCAATCGTCCAGTTTTTCCAATAATACTGTTGTGAATGACTGGTTGCTTGCTGATCCACCCTTGCGCTGGAAGCGCCCAGGCCTTTCTGATCTGCCTCGGGTTAACGTCAGTACCCCACAAACAGGAACCCTGAGTTTAGATGTCCCTGGGGGCAGCCGCCTGGATGACAGTGGAAATACCGCCCCCCGGCTGCTGCACAAAATTACTGGTGATTTTGTTCTGGAAAGCAGAGATACGAGTTGAAGCACATGAGGCGAGTGATGCTCAGCTGCGATTTTTGGTCCGGGCGCCTGGGTCCTATGCAGGCGCTCAATACGGTCAATTTCCCCGTACCCAGGAAGACGGTCCAGGCCAGGACTATTGGCTGTGCGACAAGATCCTCTCCAAAGCTGCACAGGGCAAAATTCGGCTCCAGGCTCTGCGTGAGAGCTCAAATAGGAAATGGCCTGAGGTGGAAGATGGACCGGTTCGGATTCGGCTCATGCGTACTCGGGATGTCTGGACATCCAGCTGGAGTCTCGGACAAGGGCAGAACGTGGCAGACAAGCAGTTTACACAGGGTTGGTCTTCCGGAAACACTCTGGATTGGCTGGGCCTTCATAAACACCGGGTCAGCGAAATCGAAAGCTTGTTTCACCTTGAACGATGTGAAACTGACAACAATGCCGACTGGAACCCTGGAAATCCCGCAGTGGCTCACCTTTGTCCAGGAAGGTGCAGCTGTTTTGCAGGAGGATTCTCTGCAAGTGAGGTTGAACCAGGGGCAGGCAGCAAGCTTGAGAATGTACAGCAGTAAATATTTTGTGGATAATTTTGATGTTCAGGTCAGCTTTGAGGGAATTCCTGATGATATTGAATCCGGAGGTCAGCTGCGCTGGAGCATAGGCGCGATAAATCTGAATGAGGGCGGAGTTTCTGTGGGGCTGGAAGTGGATTCTCAGGGGCTTCGCTATGGCGTTGTATCTCAAAAAAAGGTTTCTTACACATCAAATGCTCGCATGCAATATGGATCAGACGTAGAACATGACTCACAAGGCAGGCTGCGCCTGGTGCGCACAGGCGAAACTCTGTCTGCATATTACTGGCGCAATGATCAATGGAAATTATTTTCGCCAGATTGATTACAATGAGCGAAAACAAGGGGGTTTTGCCGGCCCATTGTTTCTTAGAGTGGAAGCTGTCAATTCCCTTGGCAAAAATGTCTATCCGGCCCTCAATTTGACGCTATCTCCAGATCTGGAAACACTTCCTTCAGCTAAACGCCTTCGCGAGACTGGGGAAATCTTGCAAGCCCATGGTGATTATGCTCGGGCTTTGGAAAAATACAGACAAAGTCTGTCTCTCAAGCCTGATGTTCGGTTGAGGACCGGGTAAAAAAACTGAAAAGCTACATCGATAGCATGCGATTTTTAAAAAATAATATCGCCCTGCCGGGCGGAGATCAAGACATGGCCTCGATTCTTCCTCTCAATAGACGTTTGCGAGCTCAATTTTTCAAAGATGACCGGGAACATTGGTATCTGGTGCGCATACCCTCGCCTGGATCATTGAAAGTCGACACTGAAGGAGATCGGACGCTTTTTTTACTCTTTCCCTGATGGACGAGAGAGCTTTGACCCGCGATTACAGCGGTCAAAATTCGCAACGCAATGTGGAAAGGGTAGATCTGGATGTTCAGGACTATTTGATTCGGGTGAACAAAACCCGGGGTGACGGTCCCTATTTTGTTCATGCCAGGCATGAGCCTGTGTCCTATTCTGTCGATCAGGAACCAAATGAAGATATCCAAGAGGCGCAAAAAATATCAGTGGGGGAAAAAAGTCAGGGCGTTTTGGGATATATTGCCCATGGACATCGGGATACAGCGGATTGGTTTCAAGTGGTTACCGATCAGTTTGGAGCCTTGAAAATTGACCTGAATGCTGAGGAAACCCTACACGTCGACCTTTATCTGTATGACGCATCCAGAAGCCGTCTGGGTGGAGATTTCAAAGGCCGAGAGTCAGAGCGCAGATTTGAACAAGCCGATGTGGCTCCGGGAATATACTATATCCGGGTTAACCGGCAGTGCCGGTCAAGGAGGGTATACCTTGACCCGACTCTGGCCAAGGCATCTTTAGCCGTTGATCAGGAGCCTAACGATTCAGCGGAGCAGGCTCCAAAATAGAGATTAACAAAAGCGACGACCGGTCTTTTGGGGTACCGCAGTGATGGTTCCAGGGATACAACGGATTGGTACCAGGTGAGAAGTTCGCATTACGGTAGCTTAAGTGTCGACCTGAATGCTGAAGATACCCTACAGGTCGACCTTTATCTGTATGACGCATCCAGAAGCCGTCTGGGGGGAGATTTCAAAGGCCGGGAGTCAGAGCGCAGATTTGAACAAGCCGATGTGGCTCCGGGAATATATTATGTCCGGGTTAACCGGAGTGCCGGTCAAGGAGGATATACGTCGACCCCGACTCTGGCCAAGGCATCTTTAGCCGTTGATCAGGAGCCTAACTATTCAGCGGAGCAGGCTCCAGAAATAGAGATTAACAAAGCGACGACCGGTCTTCTGGGGTACCGCAGTGATGGTTCCGGGGATACAACGGATTGGTACCAGGTGAGAAGTTCGCATTCCGGAAGCTTAAGTGTCGACCTGAATGCTGAGGATACCCTACAGGTCGACCTTTATCTGTATGACGCATCCAGAAGCCGTCTGGGGGAGATTTCAAAGGCCGGGAAGTCAGAGCGCAGATTTGAACAAGAGCCGATGTGGCTCCGGGAATATATTATGTCCGGGTTAACCGGAGTGCCGGTCAAGGAGGATATACTTTGAATACCCTTATGACTCCACAAGAATAAGGTTTGAATGACAATTCTTGCTTTTCCTTCAGACATGGATCAGCACTGCAGAAAGGTGCGTGTGTATTGGTTCTGCATCGGACTGCTCGTCATGAGTCTGACTGGTCTGTGCTGGGATTGTCCTGCTGAATCCCAATCACCTCAAGCACCTCTGGATGAAATCCGGGAGATCCTGCGCACACGGCTGTACCCTCCTCCTGAAGAAACCGAACTGCAAGCTCTGACTTTGGACCATCTAGCCCAGGACCTTGAGCAGCTGGATCCCTATGCCAGATATTACCCGGCTGAAAATCCCCTAGAAAAGATCCTGCCTGACAATCAATTTCCAGGTATTGGCGCTCAGCTTTTTGAGCGCAATGGACAGGTACTGCTTCTCCCTTTCCCAGGGGGCCTTTGACTCAGGCTGGAGTCAGCGAGCGTGCTGAGCTACTGGAGATCAACGGTCATTCGGTCCAGGGCCGGGACCTGCACGAGGTTGCGGCCATGCTCCACGGGGAACCAGAGAGCCTGGTGCAGCTCAGGCTACGCCCGTTGTCTGCAGACTCGGCCAAAACCGTAGACGTTGTCCGCAGCTCGTTTCGGCCCCTGGATGTGGAGCTCATTCATGCCCCAGGCAGCCATTGCTCAGGATCAGGCAATTCATGGCCGGGCAGACCCGGTCTGCGCTCAAGGCCAGCATAGATTTTCTTGATATCCAGGAAAGCCCTTTGATCATTGATCTGCGTGAGTCCGGAGGGGGTGATTTGTTTGAGGCCCTGGATTGTGCGGGCCTGTTCGTGCCCCAGGGCAAATCATTGGGAGGTCTGATGACCAGAGAATCGGGCAAAAGCATGGTCTTTTCCCCGCCCGGAGACAAGGTTTCGATGCCGGTTGTCCTCCTGGTCGGACCGGACACGGCCAGCGCAGCTGAGGTGTTTGCAGCTGCCCTTGCCTACCATGGCCGGGCCAGGCTGGTTGGTCGTCCTACCTTTGGCAAATGCACGACCCAGACCGAGGTCAAACTCTCCAAAGGTTCGGTCCTGCGCTTTACCAATGGGCGGATACTGGCCCCGGAGGGCCAAGAGTGCTGGTCGTCGGGGCTGGTTCCGGATGTGCTGGTATCTGAGGATGCATTGTATGATCTTCAATCTTTGCTGGATCAGGCCAATGCCTAGCACCTGACCGGCCACTCGTAGCTGCGCATTTCGTCGCACCAGGAGATGTTGAAGGAGAAAGCTCAGTGATTATGAATTATGAAGAAAAAATAAAAAAATTTTTGATTAGCGGCGGCCCATGGGATATCCGCCTGGTCTGTACAGAAGACAATTTTCTCCAGGTCCTGGATGTTTTGAAGGTTCACGGTTCCAGGTTCACGCGGTTGAAGAATGAAGTCGGAGCGTTAACCAAAGCCGGCGACAGCATAACATTATAGGGACAGATTGTGATCCCAAAGTTTTGCCCCCGGACCGCCAGGTGCCACCCTGGCTATTCTGGGATCGCCAGGCGCCTGCCTGGCTCTTTCAAGGTTTATCTTCATGCTTCTCATGTGAATTATGATACATTTATTTTATTACGAACCCGTATCATGGAGTCTCTCATGCACAAGGTTTTATCAACTCTTCTGATCAGTGTAGCGTTGAGTATTGCCTCTCTGGCCTGGGCCAGCACCGAAGTATTCGAAGTGATCGAGATTGAGGGCCCTGTGGAACGGGCATCAGGTCCGCCTGAACTCTTGGCCCTGGAGAATAAAGATGAGATCACCCCCCGGGTCCTGCTGGCCTTTGGCAAATTGCCCGAACACTACCTCAGCCTGGCTCTTGGGTTGCGAGGATCAGGTATCGATCTCCTCCGGGCGGATAGCAGGCAGCTGGATGCGTTTATCGCCCAGGCCGAAGCAGGGGAAATAGATGCCGATCCGGAGGAACTGCGGAATCTCAGGGAGCTGATGGCCAA
Source organism: Desulfovermiculus sp. (assembly GCA_034521385.1). GTDB lineage: Bacteria > Desulfobacterota > Desulfovibrionia > Desulfovibrionales > Desulfothermaceae > Desulfovermiculus. The sequence continues at coordinate 18,938 of JAXHMO010000021.1, read as the reverse complement.
ACGCGATTATCTGACCTGGGAGCCGGTACAGAAAGGGCAAAAGCTTGCTGCCGGAGAATTGCTGCGGGCAGGGAAGGACACCTCCCTCTTCCTGCAGACGGCGTCCGGAGCGGAAAGGAGTATCAGCCCAAACGGGGTGGTGCGCCTTGATCCGGACAACCCGATCCTGGCCTGGTCCTCGATCGGCGCATACCGCAGTTGAAACCTCGCCAACCCAAGCCCGGGAACAGGATCATAACCTGGAACAGAAGGGCGAGCCAGTTGGAAAATATGTCTTCCCGGGCTGCAGAACTGTTTGTCGCCTGGTCCAAGACGTTGAACGCCCCAGGCTGTCCTATCCAATTAAAGGGCCCTATTGCGGTCAATGAAACCCTTGAGGAAATCCACCTTGCGCTGCCTCTGAAATCCCATGTCCCAGAGCCAGGAAACGGGGATGACGTCGCCCAGTCGGTCATTCACGTACGCTATGTGTTGAACAGTGAAGGGGAGATGCCCTTTGACCTCCAGCTTCCCCCTCTGATCTGGTTGTTCGACCCCGACGGGGAACCTGTTGGCCTGCTGCGAATGGCCTCGCAGGACATCACCGGGATGTGGGCGGAAGCAGTGCACCGGCCGGTGCAGATGAACGTCCAACTTCAGGACCTAGAGCTCTTGTTCGGGGTGAATTCGGGTCCAGGATGAGGCGGCCGAGCAGGTCGAGATTTCCCAACTGGAGTGGGAGATGGACATGGCCCGGGAGGAAATGGCTTTGTGGAACGGGAAAGGACAGCTGCAGGTCCGGGATGCACGCATCTGGGAATGCGGCGAGCAAGTGATGAACATCAAAGCCATTTCCGGACACATGCAGGTCCAGGACCAGGACCTGGAGGCATTCTCTGCCCTTTTCCCTGCTGCGGGCGAAGGGATCGAGGCCTTGGATGCCGACGTCTTTGCTCGGCAGCTTTTCCAGAAAATGCTCACAGCTTCCGGCAATGGTCAGTTTTCAGTGAGTGTGTCCGATCTGGAGGCAGGGGCGGATATCGATCCGGAAAGCCTGCACATCGGTCAGCTGGAGATCAAAGGGGAATGCAGGCCTCCGAAGAATGGCCCGACAAACGGGACATGGACGTAACATACAGCCTTAGTGATCTAAAATTGCTAACTGAATTTTCGGACCTGGTCCTGGAGGAGGTTTCCTTTACTGTCGGCTTGGCCGGACTGAACCTGGAAAGCATCGCTGAATTGACCGATGTGAGTCAGTCCGCAGAGGGAAATCCGTTCAGCGCGTTGCAAAATCTGCTGGCCGGCATAGAAGTGAGTTTTACTGTGAGCGGCCTGTCCGGAAATCATGACCAGCTTGATCTTTCCGCCCTGCACAGCCTGAGTGCGGGGCTGTCCCTGGCCGGAGTGAATAGATCTTCCCAGGACATTGGGCTGCGGTACAGCCACGCCGGCCTGCGGGATGTAAAAGGCGTTCCGGCTGAACTTATGCCTGAACATACCGCCCTGGGGTTGCGCTTGTATCAGGTCCCGGTTGTAGAGCTGGTCCTGGCCTCCTCTATGGGCTCTGAACTAGCACAGGACATGATGTTGGAAATCCTGTCCAGATCCGGCTCGCGGCTGGAACTTGAGCAGCTGGAAGTGGACCTGCCTGGAGGAGGCATCACGGCCAGGGGGAGGGCCCTGGCCCGGAGTCAGGAGGGCGGAGACGACATTGAACAACCTGTCCTGGACATTGAAACCGACCTGGAGATCCGCGGCCTGGAGCATCTTGTCCAGGCAGTGACCGCTCAAATGGAAGACGAGGAAGAGATTCAGCAGATCCAGGCTGTGGCCGCTTTTATTCAGCTGGCTGCAAAGGAAGAGGAAAGGGACGGGACTTCTGTCCACCTGTTGAAGATTGTAGGCGACAGTCAGGGACGCATCACGGTCAACGACAAGGACCTGGCCCCGCTGTTTACAGGGGCAGGAGACAAGCAGGGCAAAGATTAGCCAGGGTAAAAGAAGAGGCGGTATCAGATTTCAGTTTTGCCTCTGGCGGCTGGTCATCTGTTATCAGTTATTTGTTATCAGCAAGAAGCCGCCAGTTTGATCCAGCAAGTAAGAAACTGGCGAGTGGAGTAGGGGCGAATAATCATTCGCCCTCTTTAATACATACAAGGAGAAGACCATGTACGTGCGGCGTATTTCGGCCACCATTGCGGTCTTGGTTGTGATGCTCGGTGTCTCGGGCCAAGGAGCCCGGGCTGTGCAGGATGACGCCGGCCACAACCAGTCTTTGGAACAGGCTGTGGGTCCCAAAGAATTTTTGCCCCTGGAAAAACAGGGAAAGGTGACTGTTCGGACCCTGCGGGCCTGGAACCGTCTTCCGTCCGAGTTCATGGAGCTGGCTTCGGCCCTTCGCCGGGAGCAGGGACTGGATCTTCTTGGAGCGAACCTTGAAACGATCCAGGGATTGGTTCCGCTCTGATACGAGCGAATATGGCACGATCAAGTTATCAGTGAACGTCATAGAGAGCCTGCGTATTGCGTATAAGGTTGTACCTAACGAACCAGCCGCGAGGCAACCGCCTGATCAAGTTCAGGCCGAGCCCATAAAAACCCCGGAATCACATCTTCCGCCAGAGCTCGCAGTACTGGCAGCACAGGATGAAATCACCGTAAGAGCTCTGCGCGCCTGGAGGGAGCTGCCCCAGGAATTAATGCAGCTGGGCATGGAGCTTCGGCATTAGGAATTGAACACCGCTCCAATCTTGGCTTTCTGGATGCTGGCCATGTAGAGCGATTTCAGGAAACAATCATGCCAGGAAAATCTTTGAAACCTGCCTCCCCGGCAATGATCCAGTCATTTTGACCATGCGGCCTATCCGCCAATGGCGGGAGTAATACGAGGATTTTCTCATTTACAACGAACTGATGATCCAAAAAACAGATGGCGGGTGCCGATCGCTGGGCACCTGGATTAAATATAAATGCCTGTTTAGAAATAGAGGTGATGTCCATGGGACAACAATATAAAAAGATTGCCCAGATAACTTTGCTTACCCTGTCCAACGCAGTTATGATATTCTGTTTGAGCGGATGTCTAATGCAATGGATGTATGGCAATCTTCCGGACACCTGGCAATATGGAGCCTGGAGTCCATGCCCTGCAGGAATTAAACTCGCCTTATGACGATTTCAATGCCGTGGCAGTCCCCCCACCCTTGAAAATGGACGCCTTTATAGTATTTGCCAGCAATGCCTCTACCCAGGGAGAACACTTTACTCTGGAAACAGGCAGATTGAGACTCAAGCAGGATCCGTATCCCAGCCGGTTACAAGACAGGCCTCCTGCTCCGGAAATAATAACTAATCGTACCGGACCTTTTGTTTTTATTCCCGAAGCAGCCCACAATCACCTCGGTCCCACCCCCCTTGTTTCCTCCACTGTACCTGAACGACACTATGAGGAGACTTTCAGCCATTATATGACCCTGAGCCTGAGCCTGGATAAAGAACCTCTGTCCTGGAGCGGCCAGGGCCACCTGCCTTCAGGCGGGGTCTGGATGTTCGATTCTGACCAGGCGGGAAGCAGGAACCTGTATTTTCTGGATGAAGATGGTCAGATCAGGCCATTTTTTGGAAATCTTCCCGGAGCTGATGACGCCTACGCAACTTATGATTTCAAGCGCCACGAGCTCTTTTTCAGCTCCAACCGCAGCGGGCGTTTTCAAATCTACAGATATCGAAATACCGGGCAGGATACACGCTTCAGCCAGTGGCTTGGGGATAAGTCCTTGGCTGGAAAAATTGAACCGGCTTTAGAATTCAGCGCCCAGAGCAATACTCTGGCCCCTTTTATTGAAGGAAATCTACTGGTCTTTGTCTCTGACAGGTCTGGCGGCCATGGTGGCTATGATCTTTATGCGGCCCGTTATGAAGGCGGCAAATGGCAGGAGCCTTTCAATATGCAGAAAATCATGCCTCGGGGCGTGGAGCTCAACACCCCGGCCAATGAATTCAGGCCCTCCATTTTGACCATGTCCCTAAAGAATTACCTTCAATTGCAACAGCTCATTTTTTCTTCGGACCGTCCAGGTGGAAAAGGCGGCTATGACCTGTATATGACTGCTTTGCCTCATGCGAAGTGGCCCTGATTCTTGATTGATCAAAGCTTAAGGCTTAATTCTTATTAGTAGTTGCTTTCCTCCGAGGAATGCAGTATGCTGCAATTAAAAGAAAAGCACCATAAAAAAATCAATCTTTCAAAATTTATTGGCCATTATTAATTCTAGTACCTGAACAGAAGAAAAAATTAAGAATGTAGTCTTGACTGCAAGGATTCATGTGTATGGATTGTAATCAAACATTTAATTCGCTTACATGTACATTATTGGCCCATCTTCGAAAAAAACAATGGTTAAGTATGGCAATTGCTTTCAAGGAGTCTATAAGCATCAAAAAAACTGCATAAAGATGCACAGTTGCTATATCCATAGCTTTTCGGTGGCGGCATCGATTTCTTGCACCTATTCAGCAAGACAGTGCGAGCAAGCTTGAAGGAATTGCCGAAGCTGATGAAACCTACTTTTTGAGTCTTTCAAAGGCTAAAGAAACTTAATCGAACCATCCAGAGAACGCGGTGGAAAGGCCAAACACCGTTCTTTCATCCACAGTGTGAATCCAGGCGGCAGCCGGTTAGGCTGTCAACTGGTAAGCAATAATTGCGCCTTAGAAATAAAGGAGCCGAAAATGTTCAGAGGAAGTATTACAAAATATCTGTTCAGCCTGTTCTTGTTTTTTGCTTTCCTGACATCGGCATACCAAGCTACAGCACAGACAGATTATGAGTTGATGCAGGAGATCGTCGAAGCAAGTGACTACCAATACCAACCTGCCTATCGTCGGCTCAGGATCATGGATAGAAGGCTCCCGCTTTGTGCCCGGCACCTCTGATTTTGACATGCGCGTGATAGTCAGAGGAGGAAGCCCTGCGGAACAGATGCGGGAATGGGCAAAAACCCAGCAAGGATTAACCAAGACTTATCAAAGAGAGATTCGGTGCGACGGGCAGACCAAATACTTAGCAAGACGAGTGTTTATCCGCCAGATCAGCTTATGTTCGGCGTGGAGAACGCTGCGGATGCAAAAGTATTTTTTAAAAGTCAAGGCCGCATGCCCAATCTTCAAGGTAGCGGCCGTTATCATGACTCTTTTTCCTTTGACGGCATCTGGGGAGAGGGTGCGGTTCCTGATAGAGCAAGCAAGGAGCTTAATGAAGGGCGGTTATTCATAAAAAATCCCGATACCGGAGAGGTTCACGCCATTGGCGCGAAAACCGCCCACCGCTGGGAGCAGCATTTCAGAAATGCCCGCTTTACAGCTGAAGGATCGGCGAAAGTAACAGGGCAGTGGGCTGAAATGGCCCTGATGGCTTTAAATAAAGGCCATGCCCATGATTTGGCCAAGTACCTGGAAAGAGTGGATGATACTCTCCAGAGATGCCGGCGTCTTGTTGGTGTCGGGGCTGACAAGGAATTCATTGATTATGTGGGAGAAATGCAGCGTCTTCAAAGCAGGATTAAAAGCGATCCCGGATTTGCCACAGACCCCCAAAACATTGCCCAGGCCAAGCGCTTGCTGATACGAGCCAAGGCTGAATCCGCCCTGCTTGCCAATTACAACAATGCCGGTCCCATCAAACGGGCATCATCTAGAGTTATGCCTCGACGGGGTAACGGCCAGGAACGAACTGGGAAGAACTCTTGAGACAATTGGCGCTCATACCCCGGACTGGGTCAATTTTACAAATGCAGTCAAGTTTATTGCGATGGCCTCGACGACTCCGGAGGTAGCTGCGGCCATTGGCCGAGGAGAAACAGATGAAGCCGCACGACTGGCGACGACCTACCTGCAGGGAGCTGGCCCTTAAGGGATTGTCCCTGTCGTCGCTGGCCGCAAGTGTACCTGGTCTTTCCATGGCCACACTTGCAAGAATGATTGTGGAAATACGTATACAGAGCATTGAGGGCGGTGTTGAGCTGGCTGCAGGAAGGCAGGATCCATGGGATCTCATAAGTGGTCACTACACTGCCTGGGGGGTAGGAGAGGACTCGGACCCCAAATTTCACAAAACCAGAACTGTAGCTGATTTGGTGGCCCATTTTCATTCAGAAAGGCAATTGAAAGCATTCGTGTATTTAATGGCAGAACGCGCTGCAAATCAGGGCGCCAGGCTTCCGGAATGGGGCACCTATAGAACACGTACTATTCAACAGGTAGTCGAAGCCATTTTCCAACGCTGTTGGCCTGCTATTCGCTATGCCTGGCTTTATGAAAGAGAGATGATTATGGCCGAGTACCTTTACAGACGCAGCGAACTGATTCATACCCCGCTGCTTATCTCATACAGTCCCCAGAAGCCAGCACCATATGAACAGATAGCAGGAACTGTACACAGTATGGGAGATCACCCTCAGCAATCTTTACGCCGGATGGAAGACATCCTCAAGCTGCTTTACGGCAGCAATTCTACATTTCATGGCATTACTTCTGGACACCGGAAGGTTCTGCATATGATGCAAGTAAAGTAAGGCGCAGCTTCATTTTCCAGGCTCCAGGGAAATATGAGCTGGCTGCACGCTTGGTATTTAGACCATATCCCGGAGGCAATGATCCCAGAGGATTTAGTTCAGACAATGTGATTGAAACCAGGATCATGCTTGAGGGAGAAGTTGAAACGTCAGTTGATGTTGAAGTGATAGGTAAATCAAAAGATCAGCCTTTTGAATACAATTGTGGTTGGAAACCGGATTATTCCAAACTAAATAAATATGAAACCGACAACAGGCTATATTTCGGAACAAAACAAATCCTTTTACCATGGTCTCTTTTTACAATGGTATGAAAAGGATAGAAAACAAATTCATTTTGCGGGATGTTATAAAAATCGTGCTAAGCATGGATTATGGACATTGTGGTGGCAAAATGGCCGTAAACAATATGAAATGGATTATTCTGAAGGCATTTGCAATATAGAAACATACTGGCACGATAATGGACAAAAAATGTCTGAAAGATTTTTCATTGATGGCATTATCAAAGATGGAAAGCAGATATCATGGCACCCTAATGGAAAAATATTTACAGAGACTACATATCTTGGGGGCAAACGGAATGGGCCCCATGTCAAATGGGACCAAAAAGGGGTTAAGCGTGAACAAGGTACGTATACTAACGACAGGAGGAGAGGACTGTGGATTTGGTGGAATGAACATGGATCAATTGGTACAAAAATTAATTTTAAATAATGCTGCAACAGCTCTTACATGGAAAAATTATGAATGCTTATAAGCATATTATATCTGGATATCTTGCCGCAGTAATGGGCATGGTCTTGTTGCTTGCGGTTGGAAAGGTGGCCTTGGCTCACGACCTGGACGGAATATGGGGTTCCACACAGTACAAGGTGGAACTTAATGTTTCGGGTACAACTGTTAAGGGTTTATTTAGTTCACTATGGCATCCGGATCAACCCTTGGGATCTATTGCTGGTCAACTGAAAAACAATACCTTTTTTGCTGACTGGCAAATGCCTGCAGGAGAAGGGTCTGGTGATTTTAGCAGTGTGCTAACCCTGTTGCCCGATGGAGAAACTCTATCCGGGTTTATCTGGATCCAAGGATTATATTCAACCAGCTTTGCTCTGCACAGAGTGGTTGATGGAGAAATTCCAGTTATTTTTTGATGAAGAAATCGTTATTGATCATCCATCTTCAGATGAAAATGATTGCAAGAACCGATACACATACGGAACCAGAGCTCAGCTTCGACACGCACATCGCTGATATGCGCGAACATACCCGGGCAGGGACGGCTTGACTGATGCCATAAGGCTTCTGCAAAGGCAGCCCTGGAAATCAAACCGGACCATGAGGAAACCAGTAAACAACCTGCGGCGAATCGAACATCTCAAATCCATGGTTGATCAGAATCTCGCCCAGGTCCGGAACATGATCGACTCCGGGAATACGCCCGGGCCAGAGAGGCTTTGAACTCCCTGCGCAATGCGTATGGTGGATATCCACCGCTCCAGGAAATGGAGGCCAGGCTGGCAAGAGCTGAAGATCAGCAGCGCACGACAAACCATGCAGCACAAACAACAACTCTTGCCGCCCTGAAGCGAGCTGAAGAACTCTGGAATAAAGGCGATTACGATGCCGCAGTTAGCCAGGCCGAAAAAGCCGCAGCCGTCGACAAGGACCTGGCTGCACCGTTGTTGCAAAAATTCAGCCGCGACTTGAAGACTATGGGCTGGGACGCCTTGATTACAGCTGATCACCATACCGCCATCAATCGGCTGGAACAGGCTGTACGCCTGAATCCTGCTGACCAGAATGCCCGAACCAAGCTGGACCAGGCCAGGGATTACGCAGCAAAGTGGCCTCTGGTTGAAACCAAAATCAAAGAGTTCGATGCCCTGATGGCTCAAAAAGATCTGGTCGCTCATCAAGTATTGATTGATGCCCAGAATATCGCTGATAACCATGGCCCGGGAGACAGTCAACAAGCAACCCCTGACATGAAAAGAGTCAGAAATGACTTTGACCAGGGAGTTCAAGAGTACAACAAGTTCATTGCAGAGAAACAAGCGCTTCACTACTTATTTCAAGCAGGAAAATTTTGAGGCCATGCTGCGCAATGCCGAGTCCATGTTCGAATGGGAACTGTCCCCAGGGCAAGAGGCAAGGGCCAAATACGCAATGGATTTAGCCAGACATTACCTGAGAGCGGCTGAATATGGTAGGGAAGCGAGCAGACTCATCCGTGATGGCCATTATAAAAAGGCCGTGGAGGCCATCCTCAAAGGCAGAGACATTCATCCAAAGTCTGTTGAATTCGCCATTGAGGAATTTGTCAGCCGTGTCAACCCCCTGGCCCGGAAAGCTGAATTGATGCGCGACTTTGATACATCAGGAGTGCTTTATTCCCTGGTCGTGAAGATCAAGTGCTGAAAATGATGAAGCTCGAGTGGGCGCAGGGAATGCATCAAACTACAAGCGATACTCTGATGAAGTGCGTGGCTTGCACACTGAGACTCAAGCGCACATGCGAAGGGGCGACTGGGATAAATCCGAAAACCTGCTGCGGACAATATTGCGCTGGGAGGAGCAGATTCCGGGAGAAATATTTGTTGAAACCAAGTCTCTCCTGGAACAGCAAGAAAAGGGATACGCTGAATATAAAGCCTATGCTGCACGGTATAAAAAAGAAAGCTCGGAGTTAATGAAAAGGCAGTGCCTGGATATGGCCCGTGCCAAGATCATAAAAATGCGCAAACGTCATCTTATCGCCGGTGATGGGGATTGGGCTCAAACCTACCTGGAACATATCGATAAGATACAAAGGGATTGTGATGCGGGAATTATTGAATACGGTAATAAATGCGGACGAGATCGTTCTGGTGATGGTCTTGCTGTTGTGGTTGAGGAGGTTCACGTACTTGAAGGCCGGGCTACCCCACCTGAAACCGTCCATCTGGGCGATATTCAAGGGGAACTTACCTCTGAAAAACAAGAAGTGCGTCATCCCATCACCATGAACAGGCCTGGAGATCTGAAAGTAAACGTCCAGGCCGAGGAGACCCTCGAAAATCTATCTCAATCTCTATGATGTCAATGGCAGCAGGCAACTGGCAGCGGATACCGGCTCTCCTCAGGCTTCTACCAGGAGCGTGCAAAGCACAGGCCTGGCCCCGGGGACTTACTTTGTCCGGGTCCGCCGGGCCCAGGGATATGGAAGCTATAATGTTAGAGCTCAATTGGAAGCCGTGACCATTGCCGGAGATAAAGAGCCCAACGATACCCATGAGCATGCACAGGTAATCTCCTTGGGGCAGGAATTCACCGGTTTGCTGGGATACGGAAATGTAGAAGGTACAGACACTGAGGACTGGTACAAGTTTACCACCACCAAGCCCGGCACCATCAAGGTTGCAGTCCAGGCCGAGGAGACCCTCAAAATCTATCTCAATCTCTATGATGTCAATGGCAGCAGGCAACTGGCAGCGGATACCGGCTCTCCTCAGGCTTCTACCAGGAGCGTGCAAAGCACAGGCCTGGCCCCGGGGACTTACTTTGTCCGGATCCGCCGGGCCCAGGGGTATGGCAGCTATAATGTTAGACCTCAATTGGAAGCCGTGACCATTGCCGGAGATAAAGAGCCCAACGATACCCATAAGCAGGCACAGGTAATCCCCTTGGGGCAGGAATTCACCGGTTTGCTGGGGATACGGAAATGTAGAAGGTACAGACACTGAGGACTGGCACAAGTTTACCACCACCAAGCCCGGCACCATCAAGGTTGCAGTCCAGGCCGAGGAGACCCTCAAAATCTATCTCAATCTCTATGGGGTCAATAATGGCTGGCAGGCAACTGGCAGCGGATACCGGCTCTCCTCAGGCTTCTACCAGGAGCATGCAAAGCACAGGCCTGGCCCCGGGAACTTACTTTTTGTCCGGGTCCGCCGGGCCCGAGGATATGGAAGCCACGATGTTCATGTGCGGTGATAAGCCTGCGCCTGAATAACGGCAGAGTTGTCAGTTTCACACGTCGACGATCAAAAAACAGAGGGGATTTTTCGTCGCCTGCAGGGTACAGTGGTAGCGACCATGGCTGCTGGGGTCAGCATGAGCGAAGCGAAAATAATTATGCATAGTACAATGCGCGACAAAAAAACAAAAAAAGCACCGGAGCACGCTCTAAAAGCTCAGCTCCCAGGCTTCCCAAGACGTACTTCTCTCCTGGCCTGGCAACCTCAAGCGGTTTTCCCGGGTGCGCGAGGGTGGTACCGGGCCCGCCCAGGTCCCGGCTGATCATGAGCGCTTTTTGCCCTGGGCCTGGGTTATTGGGGAAATGAGCTCATTGAGAAGCGCGGTCTCGATGGTTTAGGGCCCGCCATGGTTTTCATCAGCGCCTTCCTTTTCCTTTTTCTGGTCTTATGGGTTTTGATCAAGGCTGGGCTGCGTGACAACCGCGTCGACTTTTTCATTTCAGAAAAAGGTGTCGGAATCACCCCTCCTCCGACCACGAAACTGGACCAAGCATTCGGGATCATCACCAGAATTGTATTTCTGCTGACCTTCAAGGGAGGTCAATGGTCCGCCTGAGCAGCCATATACTCCATGGAAGGCGGTCGGACGGGTGGAAATCGATCAAGAGAACCAGGAGATCCTGGTAAGCGGAGGAAACTGGGATATTCGCTTGCTATGCCCTAGTGAAAGTTTTGTACAAACATCTGGAATTATACTAGATCGGAGTTCGCTCTGGAACAAAAATAATGAATATAGCCACTAAAAAGCATTAACTTTGTCGTTTATGTCCTGCATGGATATCTTTTACTTTGGGCGGGGGTCTGACTGTTGGGGCCTGAAGATCAACGCGCATACACATTCGCCGCCCATGGTATGTTTTTTTTCATAATCCTGAACTGCGAACCAGCAACTTAAAATATTTGGAGAATAAAACTATGCGATTTCAGGTTGTTATGATTTTTACGGTCTTGTTCTGCTTTTTTGCAAGCATAGGCGGGGCAGGAATAGCTGTTGGGAGCGCAGACTGACCAAAGACCGGTCCTGCAACAGGCGATCAGGTCCACAAGATTTTTTGCCCCTGGAACAACAGGGAAAGGTCACGGTTCGGGCCCTGCGGGCCTGGAATCGCCTGCTGTTTGAGATCCACGCAGTCTGGCTTCCGGCCCTGCGCCAAGCAGCAGGGACTGGATCCCGTCGGTGCGCGGACATGAAAACGATCCAGGAATGGGCAGCCCGGGCAGAACTGGGGTGAAGAACGATTCTTGGTCCAGTCTTCCGCCCTGCAGGAGTTGGCCGCCATACACCGCAGAATGGGGATCTATCTGGACTGGGCGGAGGTCGCAGATCCGGATCAGGTGGCGGAAGGAACGCCTCTGCGCCAGGGTCAAAAGCGGTGGGTACACACCCAGAAGCAGGCCCGAACGGCTGGCGCATCAAGAGGCAGAGAGACGCTCCCGGCAGGAATATTGGCATGTCCCTGGAACCTGAAGCTGAAACATCCAAGGCAATAACGGAAAGCGACCCGAAAACAGGAACTGGAGCTCCGGATCGCGGATCAGGCCCAGGGCACCTTCCGAGCCGGCTTCCGTCTGGAGGGTTCTGGATGAGGTCCCAAATCGACCATGACCGTCTATTTTCAGATTCTGGCTCAGCCAGGTCCTGTTCCCGGCACTCCGAACGGTGCCAAATCGGAAAAAGGAATTTGGGGTCCCCCAGGCTGAAAAATGCGGCCAGCGAAGCACCATTGTGTCAGGTGCGGGCCGGATACGCCAGGATCGGGCGGCCCGTTGCCGTGCGAGTGGATGCCCCGGAAAAGCCGGAAATCGTTTTGACTCCGGAGGAGGCTGAATCTGGCATTACCTACGAGGTTGTCGGCCGCAGGTTCCAGGTTCTGGTTTCTGACCGGGCCCGCGGGGATTGCAGAGATCGAATTTACTGAAGATAGAAAGCGGGAAACAGAGCGGCGGAGCAACCTGGATCCCTCTGCCGGACGAAGACAGCGGTCTTCCGGTCGGCCCCAGGGCAGTTGGGACAATACATGACCTACCCGGTGAAAAAAGTTCCTGGCTGGAGGAAGTGAGCTTGGTGAAGCTGCGCAACGACTATAGGCGCATCGGCTCGGTGCTCATCGGCATGCCCGGTGATCAATATGCCGATGTAGACAATATCTATGCCGTTGGGGAAAAAGCGCCTTCAGCCGGCCGGGATGCTGCCCCCAACTGGCAGTGGCCGGTGCCGCCTGGCAGAAAAAGTTGATGTTGCCCTGTCCGCAAGAAAGCGGTGGACAGGGTCAAAGTTCGCTATCTCCATGAATATGCAGCATACAGCCTGGATCGAAGAAGATGCAGAGAAAGGTATGCGGGTGGTTGCAAACCGCCAGCCGGGAAAATGGTACGACGATATATTCTCATATATGAAATTTTCGGATCAGGGAGAGCTTTTTGCATTTAAGGCCGATCTGGGAGAATGGCAGGTCCCGGTGATTAACGGGACGGACGGTCCAGGTGTTTCCCGACATACGCGGATTCAAGAGTACCACCAAGGACGGCGCTCATCATATGGTTGCCGGCCGGGTACGTAAGGGCCTGGAGCGGGTTCTGGTCAACGGCCGACTAGTCGGGGAGACGGCCGGGCGGATCAGGGAGGCGGTACTGGCCTTGGACGGCAGAGCAGCCTGGGTGGAAGAGTCGCCGGAAAACAAGATGGTCCGGATGATGACCACGGACGGGGTCGGAGCACCCAGAATACAAAACTATATATTCCCGCAGTTCACAGAGCAGAATGAGTGCTGGCCTATGACGGGTCAAGGAAGACGGTCAACGGTATCTGGTCATCGGCGGCCGGGAGCTGGAACTACAATGGGTGTGAGCTCCAAATACAGATTGACCCCTGACGGGGTGGTGCGCCTATGTGACCCCGAATGCGGACGATACGCGTCCATGGTCATCGACGGCCGTATTGGCCCAGCCTATAAAGGGATATGGAATCCGGCCCGGCTCAGTCCAGACGGATCACGTTCTCTGTATGTGGCCAATACTGAGAACGGAGCTGTTTTAGTGGTTGATGAACAGGAGTTCGATCACCCGTTACGGAGCAGTGGAAAGTTTCCACGCTTTGGCCTTGAGCCCGGACGGCACCAGATGGGCGGCGGCCCTGGAGCCCAAGGACGGTGAAGAGGATGCATACATCCTGCTGGTCAACGGCAAAGAATTCGCCCGGCGCACCGGACTGGCCAGACAGATCACCTTTAGTCCGGACGGTTCCCGGGTGGCCTGGGTGGAAAAGAAGGACAAATTGTGGCGTGTCCTGGTCGACGGAGAAGAAAGCTCTGAATACCGGGACATATTCCGAGATGACCCGCTCCAGTTCAGTCCGGAGGGAAGGCATGTGGTCTATTTACCCAGGACAAGGACAAAAGGATGTCCATTGCTGTTTTTCAAGGACCGGAGCAGAGGCATGACCTTGTATTTCCTTTGGCCCGCTTTACTGAGAAGGGCATAGCTTACATGGCCATAGACGGGACCCGGATGCAGCGATTCACCATGGGGCGGAGATGAACATATTATATTCAACTAGTGACTTGACCAGTGTAATATCACATTTGCTTCTTCGCATATCAAAGAGCCGGCTCGTTTCTGGTTCCCCTCCCCTGCGGCCGCTTAGGGCCGGAGGGAGGGGCCAGGGAGGGTTCTTTATTCCGGAATTGATGACTTACCCGGTATCAGGCATGTGCGAAAAGCCCATGAATCACCACGTTATCTGCAAAAGCCACCATTTTGGGACCCTGCTCCGGAGCCTGAGCATATCTGTAGGGACCTTAGGCCTGCTTCTGTGCATCTGTTGTCTGGCTTATCCAGTTCAGGCCGGAGAGCGCATTGCGCACATGCTGACTGATTCAGGCAGGGCTGCATGCTTCCTTTTGAGCCTGGATCAGGATCTGTACCGGTTCTGCCCGGATGATCCCCGTCCCCAGCTGCAGGGACAACTGCCGGCCCGGCCGTTCGGGGCTGATCTGGATTCCAAAGGACAGCTCATCGCGGCCACAGACAGGGGCATTTTCAGGCCTGTTGCAAACGGGGAATGGGAGGCTGTGCCCGGTGCGCCCAAGGGCGGGGCCTGGGTGCGCTGTTTTCCCGGGGCTGGCTGTCTGAGCTGGGTGTGGGGCAAGGGTCTGCATCGGATTGGGGCAGACGGGTTGCAGGAATTGGAGCAAACCGGCCTGCCTGACTCTCCGGTTTTGGATATCTGCCAGACCTCGGACGGTTCTCTGTGGGCCGCTCTCTTCGGCCCGGGTGTTTTTCGCCTCCGGCCCGGCGAAGACAGATGGGAGCCGCTCAATGCCGGATTGTCCACCAGGCATGTTCTGGCTATGAGCCGGGATGGGCGGGACAGGCTTTATGCCGGCACCTTTGGCGGCGGCCTCTGGGTCCTGCCTTTTGGAGGGCGATCCTGGCAGCCCCTGCCTACCCTGCCGGCCACAGATATTACCACTGTAGCCACCGGTCCTGATGATCGATTGATCCTAGCCGGCACCAGGGGTCAGGGGCTGTGGCTATCAACAGATCAAGGGCGGAGCTGGGCCGGGGAAAGCGAAATCGCAGGCACGGTGTCCAGCCTGCTGTGGAGAACGGAAGATGAGGCCTGGGCAGCTGAAGAATCCGGGGTACTCTACCGGATGCAGGATGACAAGTGGCAGGAAGTGGATTTCGGGCCCGGCTTTGTGCCCAGGACCGCAGTGATCATCCAAGACGGAACCGTCTTTTTGATTCAGGGCCGGACCCTGTTCCGTTCAAATCCCCAGGAAGGGGCTGGGAAACCGTGAATCTTCCCATTGACCTGGATCGCGAACATATCGTTCTGGCTGCTGACCCCCAGGACACTATCTATCTGGGCGGGCCGGGCAAGGGCGTGTTTAAATCATCGGACCGCGGACATACCTGGCAGCCTCTGGTCCAGGGTCTGCCTGAGAGGACCAATGGCGATCCTCCAGGGATCAACGATCTTTTGGCCCTGGGGCCGGATCTGATCTATGCCGCACCGCAAGGTGGAGCAATTGAATTCGATTACCAGGCCAGGCTGGAAACAGACAGTGAATACCTCCTGCATCAGTTCCGGGGGCAGTCCTGGACCGCTCTTAAAATGCAAAGAGAGAGCAAAAAGCGGAACTTTTTCGGTCTTTTTCATGCCCTGGACTTTTTGCCCGGGCCCGGGGTCGTGGCTCGGGGAGTGATCAAAACGGCATTCGGCCGGCCCGGAGAAGATGTATGGCAGGCCTTTTCCTGGCCGGCAGCTCGCAATATCCGGCCCAGGCTGGATGCAGAGGGCAATATGTGGGTGGAGGCTATTGAAGACGGGCGGGAGCTGCATCTGATGTGGCCTGTGAATGGAAAAGGCTGGGTCAGCCAGGAGGCCAGCCCTGAGGTTCTGTACGCCGATTTTGTCTCCCTGGGAGAAGGCCAGTGGGCCGCTCTGAGCACAGCCGGGAAGATAGCCCGTTTTGAGTTCACATCAGAGGGACTCATGCTGAATAATGAATATGATCCCCCGCAGCCTTTACACCACATGGCAGCCAACAACTCCGGACGCCTGGTCGGCCTGTCGGCCACCCAGGTCTTCTACAGCTCAAATGGAGGCAGAACATGGCGTCCGATCACTCCCAAATAGAAAGGCAAGGGACGGCCAGAAATCCCATGCTCACAGCCGGGCTCACAACCCTATTCTGGACCCTGCTGGTTATTGCTTTGATCCTGGCCTGCTGGTATCCGGCCCAGCGGATGCTGCGGATCATCGCAGTGGACTGGGCCCAGCGCTATGACACATTTCATGCCTCTGGACACAGAGCCCTTTTTCCCAGCATGCAGGCCGGTCATGATCTGCTGGTCAAGAGGCATAAAGAAGCAATGTCCCTGATCGGATTTATAGATTCCTATGTAAGCAGCCATGATCTTGAACTGCAGGCCGAAAACCCGGGCGCCTGGGAGCCTGTGTTATTTGGAATCCAGGGAGATGGGAGAGTCTATATAAAACCGAAACAATGGCCCCTTGACTGGCCCGAACCACGGACAACTCCACCCCGTAATCTGCTGCTCCGGCAGGGACCGGATGTCCAGTTCCTGGAGTTGAGCTGGCTGGGACCGGAGGATGTCTTTGCTGCCGACCTGGCCTGGCCGGCCAAATATCCCCTGCGCAGATATGCTTTGCTCGCAGGTCTGATCCTGCTGGGCACACTGAGCTTGATTTGGTGGAGAAAAGAACCTCAGCCTCCCAAGGTCAGTGCTGTGCATACCACCAGCGGACTTATGGTCAGGGTGTCTTTGATTCTGAGTCTGCTGGGCCTGGTCATGGCCTTTACTCCCCATATTTATGGGGTATGGGACAGAATTGAACTCGGCTATGGGGCGTTTATTTATGGCCTTGTTCTGGCTGTGAGCGGTGCTCTGAGTGCCCTGATCTATTACAGTCAATATGCAAGGATCCGGGCTCTGCTTTCCGGAAAAGACCGCCTGGCGCATTGGACCTTCAGCCAGCCGGAATGGGAGGAGCTGGCTCAAGTGATACAAAGTGATCAATGGCGGAAGAACAGAAATCAACTGATGATTACCGGCCTGGTTTTCCTGGCCGGCATTCTGATCTTGCCCAATGTGGGTGGGGGCCTGTGGACGAAGATTTTCGGCTGCATTCCTTTAGGCCTGATCCTGGCCTTGGGGGTGCCGGTATTGGCCGGCCGCAGTCTGCCGCCGAAGGAGTTCCTGAGACGCATATTGGCCGATACGGCCTGTACATGGGTGGACAGACCCATGTCTGGAACGTGTTTCCCGTTCGGCTGGTAGGCGTGGAAATGACCGGAAAAGCCTTCCCAGCCTGATCTTCACTTACACCCAGCCCGGATACAGAGGCGCGACTACCAGGGTGGACGTAACGGTTCCGGTGCCCAGGGGCAAAGAGCAGGAGGCGGAGGATGTGGTCCGGCAGCTGCAGGGCACAGCAGGCTGAGCGTGACTCGTGATACCTGGAACCTAGAACCCGCAAGTTATAACATGCTGAACAGTAAGGTTTAAGAACTTGCGCGTCCCAACCACCCTGCCCCTCCTTGCCAAGGAGGGGAGTTAAGAAGGTCAAGCTACATTGTTCCAACAGCCGGGAGTGTGCAATGAAAATCAGAACTTTGATTCTGAGCAGTATTTTTATTTGTTGTTTTTTGATGTCCACCGCCCATGTCCAGGCCCAGAGCTACGCCAAACAGGTGGCCAAAGGCGAGGAGCTGGTCCAGGCCCTCGGCCGACTGATGGAGCAAAATGCCGGAATCAATGCCCTGGAAGAGATGGCGGTGCGCATCTCCCAAAGCTACCAGGCCCGACTCGCTTTTCAAAAACAAATACCCGCATCTGGGCCGGGTATACCACGATGTGGCTGCGGGCAGCGTCCCTGAGCCAGCGCATGATTTCCAAGGCCAGGACCAGGCTGCGCGAGTATGGGATATTCCGGCCGGGCTGTGGACGATCTCCAGGTCATCAGCAATGGTGGCCAGCGCCAGGGAGATGAGGGCCCCCATGGACCTGGGACATCGGGGTGTCCACCATGGGCAGGGAACAGACCCGCCAGTTCATCAGGGAGCTCAGGGACCAGGGTAAATCACCCCGCAGACCTTTCTGGAGGACCTGCAGCAGGCCCTGGAACGGGCCTACCGGGAGGTGGCTGACCAGGCCCAGGCCCCGCCAGTGGACCCCAGAAGGGCCTTTGTCACCGGAACCGCGGCCTGGCACCGGAGGCCTACGCCGACCTGGACGTGCTCACCGATGGCCCCCGGCAGGACCCGGGTGGAGCAGACCGTGGACGTGTCCAGAGCGCAAGGGTGAATGAAATGCGCATCCTGGTCAGACGAGGGCGTGTTGACCATGGACGAGGCCATATTGGAGGCCGGGGCGGGGAACGCTCAAGGACGTCCGCAAGCTGCGGGCCCGGGTTTGCCGAGATCCAGCGGGCGTAATGCAGCTGTCAGCCCGGAGCTCAAGGGGACCAACGCCTGGGCTCGTGGACCAGCTGGAGACAACTTGGCCAGAGGGGATCTCCTTCCCCAGCAGGCCGCGGCCATGTTTCAGGCCCTGGTGGCCGGATCTCTCCCATGCCTGCAACCAGGTCATGGATTCAGCTGGAAGCCTGCCTGGAAGCTGGCCCCGGTATCCAAGCCCTCAGGGCCTGATCATGGCCTTGTTCCGCAATTACACTCGCCCCAGGACACGATACCTGGATTTCGTCCGGGCTCTGAAGGGCGAGGGCATACAAGACGTTCGAGCGGCCGGGCCGGAAGGATGGCCAGTAACAGCTGCGGAGCATGATCGGGGCCAATTCCGTCGAGCTGGGCAGGGAGCGGAAGCCGGGAAATTC
>JAXHMO010000020.1:0-233992 GCA_034521385.1 Desulfovermiculus sp. | reverse complement strand
AAATACGATGTGCATGGTCTCCTCCTGACTGATTGAGAAAAATGGTTTGATGGAATAATGAGGATGACTGAAGACGTCTCAGGGATCAAGACTGAAAGATTTGACAAACTGCCTACCACTGATGATATATGAAAGGTTGGTTTCCGACGTGGAAGCCGGGTAAGGGTCATGACGTCTTTTTAAAAAAACTCAAATTGTAAGGAGTATGTATGCGCTTGGCTAAATTCTCATTTTTTTCAATGATTACTTGTCTTGCTCTTGGCCTGTTCTTGGCGACATCCAGCCCGGTTGGGGCCCAGAAGGCTCAAATGGGTCAGGGGAGTGCCCAACAGCAGGACATGCAGGAGAAGATGCAAAGGATGCAGGAGATCGGAAAAGAGCTTCAGTCCGTTCAGGAGGAGACACTTGAGGACAATCCTGAGTTGCAGGAGCGGCAAGAAGCACTGGAAACCCTTGTTCAAGACACCATGGACCAGAATATGGCTGAACAAGGGGTAAACATGGAAGAGCTCAAGGCACTGCAATCCAAGATGCAGTCCCAAGATTTAAATGCTACCACAGAAGAGGAACTTAAAAGAGAATGGCAGACAAAAGTCCAGGCTTATCAGCAGGCTCGAACGCAGACAATGAGTGATGAGGAAGTGCAGAAAAAACAAGAAGAATTTCGGGGTGACATGATTCAAGCCATGGAAGAGAAGGAGCCAAAGACCGAGTCCATGCTGGAAGAATTGGAAGAATTGCAGCAAGAAATGCAGGCCATGCAACAGGGAATGATGCAACGCCAGCAGGGGAAAAAAGGTCAGCAAGGGAAGAAAGGTCAGGAAGAGGCTCAGGAATAAGTCCCTTCCTACCCAGCAAGCCCAAGCCCGGCACTCAGATCAGGCATGCCTGATCTGAGTGCCGGGCTTTTTTATTTATGTTCCGAGGGAGTTGGGGCTTTGCTTTGTGGCTGGAGTAAGGAGAAGAGATCCAGGGGGATGGGCAGGATGGTACTGGCCTTGCTCTCGTAGGTCATTTCCCGCATGGTCTGCAGATAACGGAGCTGCAAGGCCTGGGGGTACTCCTGGATGATGCCGGCTGCTTCGGCCAGGCGGCTGGCCGCCTGGTACTCGCCTTCGGCATTGATGACCTTGGATCGGCGGTCCCGTTCGGCCTCTGCCTGTCGGGCCATGGCCCGCTGCATTTCCTGGGGCAGGTCAATATATTTGACTTCCACATTGGTCACCTTGATCCCCCAGGGATCGGTGTGCTCATCCAGTATGGACTGGATCTGATCGTTGATTTGGTCCCGATGGGTAAGGATATCATCCAGTTCTACCGCTCCGCAAACGCTGCGCAAGGTGGTTTGGGATAACTGGGAGGTGGCGAACATGTAATCCTCCACTTCCAGGATGGATTTCACCGGATCCATAACCCGGAAATAGATGACCGCATTGACTTTGACCGAGACATTGTCTTTGGTGATCACATCCTGGCCGGGGACGTCCAGGGTGATAATGCGCAAAGAAACTTTGACCATCTTATCGATAACCGGAATGAGGATGATCAGCCCCGGTCCCTTGGCTTGCAGGACCCTACCCAGCCGAAAGACCACTGCTCGCTGATATTCGTTTAAGATTTTGATGGCCGAGGCAAGAAAGAGGACGACCAGAACAATAATTGGGGCGAAGGTGTAAAATGTCTGCATGCCTATCTCCTCAGATTTTATTGTTTTTCTTCCTGAACAAAAAGGGTCAGTCCGTCAACACCGGTAACCCGGACCTGGGTACCCGAGGATAAAGGTTGGTTTGAGTCCGATTTCACTCTCCAGATTTCTCCCCTGACTCGGGCTTTTCCCTCCTCTCTCTCCCAAGAGATAACTTGCCCGGTCAGGCCCAGCATGCCTTGAAAACCCGTTTTTTTGGGCCGGACCTGGGCCTTGGTCACCAAGTAGAGTCCCAGAAGCATAAAGGCGGAAACGGTCACAACTGTAGGCAAAATAATCTGGAGAGGCAATCCGGTAAAACCGTATTCAAATTTAAACAGGATCAGGGAGCCGATGAACAGACAGGCCACTCCTCCTATGCTCAACAGGCCATAGCTGGTGACTGCCAACTCCAGGATAAACAAGATTAAACTTAAAAATATGAGCAGCACTCCGGCGGCATTGGTGGGGAGTACAGCCAGGGCATACAGGCCGAGGAGGAGGCAGATGGCCCCAAATGCGCCTGGAAATATGGACCCTGGATTGCTCAGTTCAAAAAAAAGCCCAGCGATGCCGCCCAAGAGGAGAAAATAAGCGATTTGGGGGTGGAGGAGCCAGGAAAGAAAGGTGGTCCGGAAACTGGGATGAAAAGTCACCAGCCGCATGTCTTTATCCTCATAGGTGATCCTTTGACCATCAATAATAAGGCCCTGAGCGCCGATCTGGGTGGCCATATCCTGGGGAGAAACGGCCAGAAACTCCACCACCCGCTGCATAACCGCTTCCTGGGCAGTAATGCTCAACGCTTCGGTGACCGCCTTTTCGTACCAGTCTACATTTCGCCCTTTGGCTTCGGCCACGCCCCGGATGAGACTGACAAAATCGTTGGTTATCTTTTTTTTCACGGTTTCCGGGATCTCTTTACCGCCCATGGCCACTGGAGAAGCCGCCCCGATATTGGTCTGGGGGCTCATTCCGGCCACATGGGAGGCAGCTACCAGAAAGACTCCGGCCGAGGCGGCCCTTGCTCCTTTGGGACCGACCCAAATGGCCACCGGGGTCTGGGCGTTGAGAATAAGTTTAACCATGTCCCGCATGGACTCACCTAAGCCTCCCGGGGTATCCAGGCCCAAAAGGAGCAGGTCGTGCCCGTCTTGAGCACAGGTGTCCAAGGCCTGCTGCAGAAGATCCTTTTTGGCCGGATTGATGCTGCCTTCCAAACGGGCATAGAGGATGGAAATCTGGGAGTTGTCCGCGAATGCTGCCTGGGGGCTGAGGGTGCTCCAGACCAGGGCAACGAGTACCCAGCAGGCCAGGCCAAGAAAAACCGTGCGCAAAGAGAGACGGGTGAGGCTGGGCACAAGAATCCTCCGGTGTTGGGGTCGGAAAGTTTATACAGGTTTCCGGTTTTGAGTATATCTCGTATGAAACGGGTGATGTAACCAATTTTTTAGAGGTTTTCGCCCGCAACCCAAATAAGAGATCATAGAACTTTCTTGTTTTTTTCTGACAGCCTTTCAGGCATAAGGCACCAACACCTCCCTGGAAAGCTGCCCAAAGCGGCAGCAGAAAAAGAGACCCTCCCCTAACCCCTCCCTCCTGCCCAAAGCGGCAGCAGGGAGGGGAATCAGAAGAAGAGGGCTGGAGCACTAACCAAAGCCTCATTCCCCCCTCTTGATTCCCCTCCCTGCCGCCTGTCTTCCAGGCGGTAGGGGGTTAGCTCCCTCTTAATTCCCCTCCCTGCCGCCTGTCTTCCAGGCGGGAGGGAGGGGCCAGGGGTGGGTGGTCATAATGACAATCAACCCCCAGTATTCATATTCTCCTGCATCCAAAGCCAATTGCTTGGGCAAAGGCTTGAACCGCTCAAGGAAATTTTCTGATTTTTTGCAGGCGCAGTTAGGTGGCCAATAGGACGCTGGTCGAGCTCCGGCCGTCCACTTTCAGTATGATCGGATGCTGCAAGCGGACGTGGGCTATATGTTCGGTCTGATCGTGTATTTCCTGACTGATCAACCAGTCCCAGTCCAGGTAGCCGTGCCGCTCTTCGGTGACCGTAATGTAGTTGATACCCAAGGTAGTGATATTGTGAAAAAAGTGGGAACCCTGGGATGGCTCGGCCTTGAGCTTGTCTGAACCGGATTCCACGATGGCTCCCACACCATGGATATCCCGCCAGTTGACCGGAATGCCCAGGAAGCGATCGGCCGATCCCCAGCGACCCGGGCCGATAAGCAGATATTTGCAGTTCTCCTCGACCAGCTTGGCGTTCAGCTTGCTGATTTCTCGGGCAATATCCCGGGTTTTGCCCGGGTCGAAGACACCGGGCTGCACATAGAGGATATCCTGCATATCTCCGCGCTGGGTGTTACCCAAGGCCTTGGTGGACAAACAAAAGGCCTTTTCCTTGTCCTCTTCGGTGATGTCTACCTGTTGGGACTCGGCCCGGGCGGTCATGGGCCGGACTTGCAGGAAAGCGAATTCGGCCAGGTCGTTGGATGAATCCGGCAAGTTGACCGAGAACTCGATTTCCACCGGAGTGCCCATCCCCCGTTGCCCTAAGCTTAAGGCGGCGTCCAAGATTTCGGGCAAGGGTACCTGATTGTGTTTGAGGACCTGGGCAAAGGTCAGAACCGGGTAGCCGCGGCTGCTCTGGGTGTCCCGTATCCGATGCTCTTGGGGTGAATATGTGCTGGTCAGAAGTCGCATGGGCGGTTCCTGGGCGGCGTCCATGATATCTTGGCGGGTCAGGTTGCTGGCATCATTGATATCCAAGGCCTGGCAAGCTGCATCCATAGACAGGCAGTAAAATTGTTGCTGGGCGTTGTTGAGGATGTCTTCCACCGTGGAGCGCTGAGGCTGAATCTGGGGATATTTGGGACAGAAACGTAAGGATTGCTCGCCTTCGACCACCATTTTGCCCAGGCCCATGGCAATGGTGGCGATTCCGTCTTCCGGCTTCATCCGGGCAAAAGGATAATAGTTGTGGGATTGGGCTACTCCGGAGATGGCCGGATAAAAGTATCCCTTATAGTTCCGGCCAGCTAGTTGCTGGATGATGACCGCCATTTGTTCTTCCTCGGTCCGCTGGCCCACCCTGCGGGAAAAGGCCTTGGGGGCCTGGTAGTAGGTGGAGGCGTAGACCAGCTTGATAGCCCGCAGGAGCTGGGCCAGCCGTTCTTCCACCTCCGGGCAATCGTTGGTCAGCATGTATGTGCTGTACAATCCGGCGTAAGCCCGGAATTGGGAGTCCTCCAGCAGACTGGAGGAGCGGACGGCCAAAGGATAGGTTACTTTTTCCAGGTACGCGCGCAGATTGTCTTCGATCCAGTCCGGGAATATGCCGTTGAGAAACCGCCGGGCGATTTCTTCGTCCGGTAGGTCGGTGGTGGCCAAATCTTTGAGGTTGTTGAGCTGAATAAACTCTTCAAAGCCATCGGTGGTCAAAACCAAGGTCTGGGGAACGTAGATATGGGTGTGGAATGAGCTCAGTATCTGCGGATTCTGACGCAGTAAAGTGGTCAGAAATGCCAGCCCCCTGGCCTTGCCCCCCAAAGACCCCTTCCCCAGCTTCAAGAAATCGGTATCCGGATCAAAGGTCTCCGGATCAAAGTCCACAACCACCCCTCGTTGCCGCTCCCTCCGCCTGGCTTTGATGGCGGCCAGGAGGTACTGCCGATGGCTGGCCACGTCCTCGAAGTCGTCGTGGCTTAGGGGCCGGACTTTACTGGCCAATTCTACCTCAGTGCGGGCAAAGAGCCACCTGGAGAAATCGTTGTTGTTGCAGTGGTGGATAAAGGATTCATCCGGGATGGTGGCAAAGAGTTTTTCCAAGGCCCGTAGGTTGGAGGCCCGAGCAATTTCCCGACCATCGGGCATCTGGAAGATGAAGTCCCCGAATCCCAGACGGCGTTGGAAAAAGGAACGGATGTCTTCGTGCAGGGATGGTGAGTTTTTGTCCACAAAATCGGCCGGGATGGTTTCAGCCTTGGCCGCGTTGGAAGATTCAGAACTCCCCAGAATGAGTGGAATATCGAAGTGATCGGCTTTGACCATGCGCAGGAACTCCACTCCGGCGTCTTCGGTCATTCGGCATCGCTTGGGAAAACGCACATCGGAAATCACACCCAGGATATAGGGTTCATAGCGGCGGTACAGATATACGGCCTCCTCAAAGTCTTCGGCCACCAGGATCTTGGGTCGGGCCCGCATGGTCAAAAGCCTATGTTCTTCGTTGAGTCCCTCTTCCATGACTTCCTGAGTCTGGCTGACCAACTCTTTGTAGAAAATGGGCAGCAATGAGGAGAGGTAGATAGGGGAATCTTCGACAAACAGAATGACCCGGATGCCTCCGTACTCTGTATCCGCGTCCACGTTCATAGTGTCTTCTGTGCTCTTGATAGCCGCCAAAAGGAGATCTGTGCTTCCGGTCCAGACAAGAATGCGGTCGATACCAGGGGGACGGGTCTGACTGATAGTACATTCTTGGGAAGGAATGGAGGAGTGGGAAAAAAGAATGACCGGGAGCTCCGGCGCCTGTTGCTTGATTTTCTGACCCAAGACAAAGGCGTCCATATCCGCAAGCCTGGGCATGGTGATGACCATGTCGAACCGTTTCTTGTTTAACTTGCTTAAGGCCTCTTCAGCTGTGGCCGTCCAGGTGAGACGTGGGGGGTGGCTTAAGTTCAGTCCCCGGTATTCATTGATGATCCGTTCGGAGAGACAGCAATCCTGCTCCATGATCCAGGCGTCGTAGGGAGTGGAAACCAACAGGATCTCCCGGATCTTCCGGGCCATGAGCTCATGGAAGAGCTTAAAATGGGGATCGAAGTCCTTGACGACAGTGGTTTTGTTCACGGTTAAGGCCATATGAATGAGGTGTCCTGGGATGTTGTTGACGATTAATCTGTTTTTTTCGTCTGCTGGTTGAGCCAGTCCTGCATGTGGGCCAAGTTGTTGGATAGTTCATAACGACCCTGGGCAAAGACTCCGTAGTCCCCACCGCCGGCCATGGCCGAGGTGAACCGGATCTTATTGGCGTTGATCAGCCAGATCCTGCTCCAGGTTTTTTCTATATGCTCATCAAAGGGGCTGTGGCCGTCTCCTAGTCCCTGGGCCAAGTCCTGGTCCCAGATGGTTTGCATGATCTGGGTGGCTGTGTGCACAGCCTGGTTGCTGGTTTGGATGGTATTCTCCAGGCGCTGAAAGTGGCCGTCTGTCCAGGATTGGGCGTGGCACTGGGAGCAGATACCTTGCATGGTCTCTTGCCTTTTGGCCTGGGTCTTTTTGGAGATCAGATATTCCCGGGCTGGATTGTTGGCAAAATCCGTAGGCAGGGGCATATCGTCCCGGTTGCGGATAATGCTGGTGTCCGCTTCCCGGGGGTGAGGATGAGCGTATATCAGGCCAAATATGCGCCAGGGCAAGCGGTCGTTCATCCGGTGGGTGCGTTGGGCGATCAGGGACCCGTTCGGGCTGACTGTGAGGCTGATGTGGCAGGCGGCGCACGTGGGGGCAGTGAAATCTTGGCCTACGGTCCAGGGCAGGGCCTGAAAATCCCAGTTCTGGGACTGGGCGGCGGCAATATTGCCGTGTTTGCTGGTGGTATAGACCTTGTAGGCCGGTACATCCGGACCGACATGACACTCTTTGCAGGCGGAAGGTTTTCTGGCTTCAGCCAGGGAAAAGGTATGCCTGGAGTGACAAGCGGTACAGGACCCCAAGCTGTTATCCGGATTTTGGCGACCCACTCCCTGGTTAGGCCAGCCGGTCAGGACAGGAAAGTCCATAGGGCCCATATCGGTGCTTCTGGTTTCCGTCCCCTGGACCTGTACCCGGCTGCCGTGGCAAAAAAAGCAGGACTCCTCTTCAGTTGTCCGTTGGGCCAGGGTGAAATCGAGTTTTCCATCAGCGAATCGAGGCTGGCCGTGAATCTGTTGGGCCAGGTCCATGTATACAGGATTGTTCATTAAATTGCCCCTGGCCTGGGACATGATATTCTGCCTGTATTCTTTCCGTTCTGTACTGTGACACAGAGCGCAGTCGTCAGGGCTGACCAGGCTGTGGACCTGGAAACCGTTGTGGGCAAAACTGTCCGCATGAGCGTCGGCTCGGGCCGTATGGCATTCGGCACAGCCTACGGCAACAGAGGCCAAGTCTTCAGGAATGTCCCGGGCTGAGACCCGGGAAGCCAAACCGTCCACTTGCTGTCCTTGCTGGGGAGTGACCCGGCTGTGCCGGCTCTGCTCCCAACCGTGCACAATGCCCGGATGCAGCCCGGTGTGGCAGGCCAGACAGGCTTGGGAGGCAGAACTCAGCGGTGCCTCTTGGGCCATGGCCGGGGGGCACAGAAAAATCAAAACCAGGAAACTCCAGAGGTGATGGGTCTTCATCTATCCTCCTGAACGGGAGCAGAAACGATGTTCTGGCCAAGGTTTTCGGGTGTTGATTCGGCATCGGGCTGAATATCGGAGGTGGGCAGCAGGTACAAGTACAAAGCGGTTACATCGTCGCGAAAGGGAATTTTGGAAGTAATGCTCTGCATAGCCTGCATGAGGTTGGATAAAAAGGGACCGTTCCCGGGCAGGAGGTCCTTGGCCATTTCCAGAAAACGTTCGTGATCGAAATAGGTCCCATTCGGGGTGCGCCATTCATAAATGCCGTCGGTGTACAGAAAAAGTGAGCTATGCTCCTGCAGGGATCGGGTTTGTATCACCGGGGTGATGCTGGTAATGCCCAGGATGGGGATATTTGCTTCCAAAATCTCCACTTTTCCGTCTCCACTGGTCATTAGGCCCGGGCAGTGACCGGCATTGATATACGACAGGGTGAATGATTGAGTGTCTACATCAGCAAGAAACAGGGATATGAAGTCACTTTCTCCTCCGATAATGTCCATTAAAGAATCGTTGAGCAAGGTGAGCACCTGGTCCAGATTCAAGCTGGTTTTTTCGCTTAAGCGAATAAGGGTACGGACCACGCCCATGAGAAAGGCCGCCCTGGCCCCGTGCCCGGAGACGTCACACACTGCCAGACGTATAGTGTTATCGTTGGTCGGAAAATAATCGAAAAAATCTCCACTGGCCCGGCCTGAAGGTTTAAACAAGGTGTCGATGAGGATGTTGGGAAAAGGCGGATGTTGGGCCGGCAACAGTCGAGACTGGATATCGCCGAGCATTTCGATTTCCCGCTCGATATTGTGGTAAGCGGCCTTGAGTTGCTTGCGCAGCTTTGTTTGCCGCTCTGCCACCCCAACTCGGGCCAGGAGTTCTTCAGAATGGTACGGCCGGATCAAATAGTCGTTGGCCCCTTGCTCCAGGGAATCTTTTTTGAGTTGAAAAGACGTCTCTCCGGTGATAACCAGGATGTAGACCTCGTGATCCTGCCGTTTGTTGCGCAAATGGGATATCACGTCCAGGCCGCCCATTTTGGGCATATGCATATCTAATAAAATGATATCAGGATGATAGGATGCATAAATCTTTAAGGCCTGATTGCCGTCTTCAGCTGTTTGGACCTGGTACGTATTTTCCAAGAATTCGCTGAGGAGGTCGCACACTCCTGGGGAATCGTCGACAATAAGGATTTTGGTGTTGTCCTCGACCACGCCTCAACCTCGCTGGTCCTGCCGGTAAAAGGACGCCCGCCCCCGGGAGCAGGACCGGGTATGTATGTCCAGAGGCGGGCATGTTCCATGCAAATATAGTGACCTTACAGGGAGGTCTGTTTATGTCAAAGAATATACCTTTAATTATCTGGCGGTGTGGCTTCCGCCGCTGGCTTCCAAAGTGCATTGAGTAAAGTCAACAGGCTTTTTGCACTTGGGGCAGGTATGGGGTCGATTGAACTCATCGGAAAAAATTTCAATTTCCTCGTTGCATTCCGGGCAGTTGCAGACAAAAGAGCTTAAGTTTTTGTGGGCTTGGAAGCCGGGACAATGTTGCGGGGTGGTCTGTTCCGCGCTCATGGAGCACCTCCTTTGGCTGGAGTCAGGTCAGGGTTGTTTACATTTTCTCCCGTATGTGTATGTATAGCATGGCTCAGGTCAGGAATCAAATCCCTTGTCTAGTTAACCCGTGGAGGAAAGTTATGTCTACATCAACCAGGCGGGCCACGGTTTGGGGTTCCTTTCTGGGCGATTCCCTGGCTTTGGGAGCGCATTGGATCTATGATCAAGAGAAGATCGTTCGCAGTTTCGGCCGGGTGGAGAATCTGGTGGAACCTTTATCTGGGTCCCAACACGCCGGCAAGCAGGCCGGTCAGTTTACCCATTATGCAGATCAGACCTTGATTCTTTTGCGGTCACTGGCCGCAACCGGAAAGTTTGATAGGCGGCATTTCGCCGATCTGTGGCGGGATTTTTGGACCACAAGTTCAAGTTATGTAGATCAAGCCACCAGAGGGACCTTGGCCAATATGGATCAGGGCAAGGATCTGGATCAAATGGGTTCAGGGAGTAATGATTTGGCCGGGGCGGCCCGAATAGCCCCGCTGATCTATCTTTTGCAAGCCGATGTCCAGGCCTTGGTCCAGGCATGCAGGGAACAGACCCAAATCACCCACCGAGACGGTGTGGTGGTGGATAGTGCTGAGTTCTTCGCCCGAGTGGCCGTGGGTGTCTTGTCCGGAAAAAAGCCGGTCCAGGCCCTACAGGATACGGCTGGGGAGGGTTTTACCGCCTTGCCGGCGAAAAAATGGGTGCAGACCGGTCTGGATGCGGCGGACAGAGACAGTGTAGAAGCTATCCGGGAGTTGGGCAAGACCTGCCATGCTCCCCATGCCTTTCCGGGCACCATTCAGCTGATCGCCCGGCATGAAGAGGATTTGCCCGAGGCCCTGATTCAGTGCGTCATGGCCGGCGGAGATTCAGCCGCCCGGGGGATGCTGGTGGGGATGATTCTGGGGGCCTACCATGGAATGGATGCCCTTCCGGAGCCATGGATGCAGGATCTGCAGGTCAGACAGGAGATTGAGAGATTACTTGGCGAGCTGGACATTGATCAAACTGGCGGCTTCTTACGAATAACAAATAACGAATAACGAGCACGCCAGAGGCGGGGCTGACACCTGAAACCTGACACCTTATTTCTTCTTCCTGTCCCCCAGGACCTCGTTGGCGATGACCATTTTCTGGATTTGGGAAGTTCCTTCATAGATGGTCAGCACTCTCGCGTCCCTGTACAAACGTTCTACCGGAAATTCCTTGGTATACCCGTAACCCCCGTGGATCTGGACGGCCTGGCCGGTGATCCGGTTGGCCATCTCCGAAGCGTACAGCTTGGCCATGGAGGCCTCTTGGCTGCACTTTTCCCCTCGATCCTTGGTGGATGCGGCGTTCACGACCAGAAGTCGGGCGGCTTCCAGGTCGGTGGCCATGTCCGCGATCATCCAGCGCAGTCCCTGATTTTCGGCAATGGGGCGTCCGAACTGGACCCGTTGTCTGGCATAGGCCACACTGGCATCCAGGGCCGCCTGACCAACGCCCACGGACAGGGCGGCTATCCCGATCCGGCCGTCGTCCAATCCGGACATGGCCACCTTGAATCCCTGACCTTCCCGGCCCAAAAGGTGGTCAGCCGGCACTTTGCAATTATTGAAGATCAAATCCGTGGTATCCGAGGCACACTGGCCCATCTTGTCTTCTAATCGGCCGGTGGAAAATCCGTCCATGTCTCTGGTGACCAAGAAGGCGGATATGCCTTTATGTCCGGCGTCCGGATCGGTCCTGGCCAGGACGATGAACAGTTTGGAGGTCGCCCCGCCGGTAATCCAGCGTTTGGTGCCGTTTAATATATAATAATCCCCTTCTCTGTCGGCCGTCATGGTCATTCCGGCTGGATCCGATCCGGCTTCCGGCTCGGACAGGGCGAAGGAAGCGATGAATTCCCCCTGGGCCATGGGGATCAGATATTTTTGCTTCTGCTCTTCTGTGCCGAAGCGCAGGAGGCTTCCGCAACAGATGGAGTCGTGCACAGACATGATCACGGCGGTGGAGGCGCAGGCGTAGGCGATTTCACTCATGGCCAAGGCGTAGGAAATGGTGTCCATATCTTCGCCGCCGTATTTTTCCGGAACCAGCATACCCAAGAGCCCAAGTTCGCCCATTTTTTTCAGGCTCTGGGCCGGATATTCGTGTTTTTGATCCCGTTCCGCTGCCCAAGGGGCCAGATCCTTGCGGGCGAATTCCCGGGCCATTTTTTGAATCATGCGCTGTTCCTTGCTCAACTCAAAAACCATGCCCAGTTCTCCTTGATGTATGATAGGTTGGGTTTCTTTGCTCAATTGAACACTGGAACCTGAAGACTCATACCCGAGCCATGGGTTTGATACACAAATTCAGCCTGTAAAACAAGAGGTAGGCAGCTTGATCCCTGTCATTGCCTGGTGGTATTTTCCTTTTCAGACTTGCCGATGGCAAATCTGAACCTAGGACCAAGATGAGATTGGTATGTCTGATAAGCAAATGACCGGAATGATGCAGGAGCTGGAAGAACTCCGAACTCGCAACCAAGAGCTGGAGTCCACGCTCATCGAATGCAAGCGGGCCGTAGACGCGAATACGGACATGAAATCCCTGTATGAGGTAGCCCAGGACCTCATCGAGCTGAAAAGGGCCGAGGACGCCCTGAAAAAAGAAAGGGACTATTTCAAGAACGTCCTGGACAATTCAGCTGACGCCATTGGGATTGTGGATGCCAAGGGACGCTTCATCCGCTGGAACAAGAGGGCTGAAAAGCTGTTTGGATACAGTTTTGAGGAATTGCGGGGGAAGTCGGCCTTTGACCTCTACGCTGACCCGGCTCAGCTGGCTACCATGCTTGAAAGCCTCCGGGCCAAAGGGTACGTTCGAGATACTGAGGTCTCCATCCGAACCAAATCCGGCCACATCCTTCCGCTGGGCATGTCCATCAGCTTACTCCGGGAGGGCGGAAGGACCATCGGCAGCGTTTGTGTGGCCAGGGATTTGACTCAGATCAAGAAGACTCAAGCCGCTCTGCAAAAGAGCAAAGAGGAGGCAGAGGCAGCTAACCGAGCCAAGAGTGAGTTTCTGGCTAATATGTCCCACGAGATCCGGACCCCGATGAACGCAATTTTGGGCTTTAGCGAAGCCTTGCTGCACAAGGTTCAGGGAGCTCAGAACAAGCGATATCTGCAGACCATCCTTTCCAGCGGTCAGACCTTGCTGACCTTGATCGACGATATTTTGGATCTGTCCAAGATCGAGGCCGGAAAACTGGAGATCAGGCCGGAACCCATCAATCTGTGGCTTTTGGTCAGGGATGTGGAGGCCATGTTCGAGCCCTCGTTTGATGAAAAAGGCGTGGCCTTGATAACCGAGATCGATCCTGGCCTCCCCAATGACCTGGTCCTGGACCAGGTTCGCATCCGGCAGATCTTGATCAATCTGATAGGCAATGCTTTGAAGTTTACGGCCAAGGGATTTGTCCGCTTGCAGGTCGAATGTGCTCAAAGTGCCCATCAGACCGGGAGATTTGATCTTTTGATGGCAGTGGAGGACACTGGGATCGGGATTCCCCAGGATCAGCATGAAGTTATTTTTGAGAACTTCAGGCAACGCAACTCCCAGTCCACTCGGGAGTACAGGGGCAGTGGGCTGGGCCTGGCTATAACCAAAAAGCTGACCGCCATGATGGGCGGCCACATCTCCCTGGTCAGCGAAGTGAATCAAGGCAGCTTGTTCCGCGTTCATCTGCCGGCAGTGCCCAGGGATATGCAAGGTCATCCCAAGAGGAATGCCGGGCGACACAACATGCCTTTCCTGCCGGCCAAGGTCCTGGTGGTTGATCAGGATCCAGCCAATGCCGAACTGTTCAGCGGATTTTTAGAATCCACTCCCATCCGAGTTTTGGGAGCCGGAAGTGCCAATGAAGCTTTGGAAATCTGTGAGCTCAAACGTCCCCAGTTGGTATTTTTGAACCTCCAGTTGCCTGACTTAATCGGTGTACACGCCGCTAAATTGCTCAAGAAACTTATTCCCGATGTGCCGGTGGTAGCCTTACGTTCCGGTGTCATGCAGGAGGAGGGGGAAGAGATGGCCGGCCTGTTTGACAACTTTCTGTCCAAACCAGTGACCCAGAATAAAGTCCTCTCGGCGTGTGCTGCCTTTCTGGGGCCCCACCAGGGGCAGGCTGCAGAGATCCTTCGTCCGGGACGGGCCGGGGGCTTGCAAGCGGAAAACGGGACACAACAGCTGCAACTGATACTCCGGAAAATGGAGTCCCAGATCCTAAACCGGATGCGTACGGAATATCTTCCCCGCTGCAGGGAGCTCAATCAGGCCTTGATCGTGGACGATGTCTTTCAACTCGGGGAGGACATCAGTACGTTGGGTGCGGATGGATTCCCGGGACTTCGGTCCTGGGGAAGCGAGCTCCAGGACCGGGCCCAGGCCTTTGACGTGCCTGGAATTCGGGCCATGCTCCGGGAATTTGAACAGGTGGTAGGGGCGGCTGATCTCAATCAGCCACGAGTGCGGTCCTGAGGAGATAGCCGGCCTCTCTGATCATTAGTATTTTGCAATCAAGATGATTCTCGTTTTGCCCCATGTCTCCTGAAGATAGCCAGACAACCAAAATATCTCGGTGCCAAGATGGAATAAAGCCCTTCAGGAAGGTGCGATGCCTGCGGACAACCATACCCCGGCCCTTATCCTCATAGTCGACGACAGCGCCACCAATCTCCAGGTTTTGGGGAGCATGCTTCGGGAGAACAATTACAAGACAGCTGTGGCCGAAAATGGGGAAGCGGCCCTGGCTTTTGTGGCCCGGCGCAAGCCTCAACTCATCCTTTTGGATATCGCCATGCCCGGGCTGGACGGATTCGAGGTCTGTTCCAGGCTGAAGCAGGATCCGGAGTATTCCTTTATTCCGGTAATTTTTCTGAGCGTACGAACGGAGACCGCGGAAAAGGTGCGGGCATTTAAATGTGGTGGAGTGGACTACATCACCAAGCCCTTTCATCGGGAAGAAGTGGTGGCCCGGATCGAGGCCCATTTACAACTCCAAAGGACCAAGCAGATGCTGCAGGCGGCCAACGAGGTCTTGGAGCAACGGGTCAGGGAACGGACCTCGGAACTTATGGCCAGCAACGCCAAGTTGGAAGAGGCCAACATAGCCCTGCGGGTCCTGCTGGAGCAAAAGGACGAGAGCCGTGGGATCATGCAAGAGACCATGGTTTCCAACCTGAAGCAATCCGTTCTCCCCTTGCTTGCTCAATTGGAAACCGAAGGGCTGACCAGTCGGCAGGCCACTTGGATGAGCATGATCCGGGCCAGTATCGAGCACATTCTCGCTCCGACCCAAAGAAGCCTGGCTCAGGAATACGGATTCACCTCCATGGAGTCCCAACTGGCCGAGCTGATTAAGCAGGGATTGAGTACCAAGGAGATGGCCTCCATGCTCAAACTGTCCAAACGAACCATAGACACCCACCGGCACAACATGCGCAAGAAGCTCGGACTATCCAATACCTCCCGCAACCTTCGGGCCTGCCTTTTGGATCTGGAGTCCAAAGCCCCTGCCTCGCAATAGAGCTGAAACCTGAACACTTCGAGAACTTACACCCAAGAAAAAATTACCATGGCCAAACCCCAGTCGGTGACTTAATACGTAGAGAATCTACGTATTTTGTCCACAATTTTCCCGCATTGTATCTCGTCTGGCTTATTTATACATTCGTTCGGACAGGATGAAAAATCTTGTATCGGCCTGAGGCCTTTGTC
This sequence comes from Desulfovermiculus sp., assembly GCA_034521385.1. Lineage (GTDB taxonomy): Bacteria > Desulfobacterota > Desulfovibrionia > Desulfovibrionales > Desulfothermaceae > Desulfovermiculus. The sequence continues at coordinate 218,570 of JAXHMO010000020.1, read as the reverse complement.
TGGTGACGATATGGTGGTGAGACATTCTTTCGCAAGGAGTGAACGCTCATGTTTTTGACTGAAAAAACCTTGGCCCGAAAGATTCTGGTAGGGGTCAGCGGCATTTTTCTTCTCCTGTTTATTATCGGTCATATGCTGGGCAATACGACCATCTTTTTCGGACCTTCCAGCCTGAATTCCTATGCCCACCATATTCACTCCCTGGGGCCGGTCTTATGGTTGGAGCGGCTGTTCATGTTGGCCCTGGCTGTGATCCATATTTATTTTGGAATCACCTTGACTTTGGAAAACTGGCAGTCCAGTTCCACAGACTATGTCCGGCGGACCTATCAGCGGAGCACAATTTTTTCTCGGACCATGATCTACACCGGTCTGGTCATCCTGGCCTTTCTCCTTTATCACCTGTTTCACTTCACTTTTCGGCTCACCCATCCGGAGATTTCTCATCTTGTGGACAACGCCGGACGCCATGACGTGTACACCATGGTCGTGGGCAGTCTGCAGGGTTTTTTTGTGGCTGTAATCTACGTCCTTGGACTGGCGGCCCTGTTCATGCATTTAAGCCATGGCATTCAAAGCCTGTTTCAGACCATGGGCTGGAATACCGACCGCACCCTGCCGGTGATCACCCGAGGCGGCCAAATTGCGGCCGTCATCATAGGGCTTGGTTTTCTGGCTGTGCCGCTGGCCATAATTTTTAGAGTCTTGAATATTTAGGGGGTCAATCGTGATACTCGACGGCAAATGCCCAAGTGGTCCGCTCCAGGACAAGTGGGATAACCATCGGCAGGCCATGAAGCTGGTCAATCCGGCCAATAAACGCAAATATAGAGTGCTGGTGGTGGGCAGCGGCCTGGCCGGGGCCTCGGCAGCGGCCAGCCTCGGCGAATTGGGCTACAACGTGGAGGTCTTCTGTTACCAGGACAGCACGCGCCGGGCCCATTCCATCGCCGCCCAGGGCGGCATCAATGCGCCCAAGAACTATCCCAACGACGGGGACAGCATCTTCCGTTTGTTCTACGACACGGTCAAGGGCGGGGATTTCCGGTCCCGGGAGGCCAACGTCTACCGCTTGGCCACAGTCAGTTCCCAGATCATCGACCAGTGCGTGGCCCAGGGGGTGCCTTTTGCCCGGGACTACGCAGGCTACCTGGTTAACCGCTCCTTTGGCGGGGCCCAGGTGGCGCGCACATTTTATGCCCGGGGCCAGACTGGACAGCAGCTCTTGCTGGGGGCATATCAGGCCCTGTCCCGCCAAGTGAAGGCTGGGATGGTGCGCATTCACCCCAAGACCGAGATGCTGGATCTGGTGGTGGTGGATGGCGAGGCCAAGGGTATCATCGTTCGAGATTTGGTCAGCGGGCGCATCGACTCCTATGCCGGAGACGCCGTGGTCCTGGCCAGCGGCGGATACGCCAATGTGTTCTACTTGTCCACCAACGCCATGGGCTGCAACGTGACCGCGGCTTTTCGGGCCCATAAGCGGGGGGCCTTTTTTGCGAATCCCTGCTACACCCAAATCCATCCCACCTGCATTCCGGTCACCGGAACCCACCAGTCTAAGCTGACCTTGATGTCCGAATCCTTACGCAACGACGGCCGGATCTGGGTACCCAAAGAAAAGGGCGAGACTCGGCCGCCCCAGGAGATTCCGGAATCCGATCGGGACTACTATCTGGAGCGCAAGTATCCCAGCTTCGGCAACCTGGCCCCCCGGGACATTGCCTCCAGGGCGGCTAAGGAGGTCTGCGACGAGGGTCGGGGCGTGGGCCCTACCGGCTACGGGGTGTATCTGGATTTTGCCGACGCCATCAACCGCCTGGGCAGACAAGCCATTGAAGAGCGCTATGGCAATCTGTTCGAGATGTACGAGTTGATCACTGCTGAAAATGCCTACGAGCAGCCCATGCGCATATATCCCGCCCCGCATTATACCATGGGCGGTCTGTGGGTGGACTATAACCTGGAGAGCAACGTCCCCGGCCTGTTCGTCATTGGCGAAGCCAATTTCTCGGACCACGGGGCCAACCGCCTGGGAGCCAGCGCCTTGATGCAGGGCCTGGCCGACGGTTACTTCGTCTTACCCTACACCATTGCCAACTACCTGGCCCAGACCGTTCCCGGCAAAGCCGGTACGGATCACCAGGCCTTCAAAGCCTCAATCCAGGATGTGCAGGACAGGATCAAAACCTTGCTCTCCATTCAGGGCACCAAGACGGTCAATGAATTCCACCGCGAACTTGGGTCTCTTATGTGGGAGAACTGCGGCATGGCCAGGAGTGAAGAGAGCCTTAAGCACGTATTGCAGGCCATTCCCGCCCTGCGGGAGGAGTTCTGGAAGAACGTGGCCGTTCCCGGACAAGGGGCCGACCTGAACCAGGAGCTGGAAAAGGCCTTGCGGATGGCCGATTTTTTGGAATTCGGCGAACTTATGGCCCACGATGCCTTAAGCCGCAATGAGTCCTGCGGCGGCCATTTCCGAATGGAGTATCAGACCGAGGACTCCGAGGCCAAACGCGACGATGAAAATTACGCCTATGTGGCTGCCTGGGAATTTACGGGCGTAGGGCAAAAGCCGGAGCTGCACACCGAGCCCCTCCATTTCGAGAATGTTGAACTGGCCGTAAGGAGCTACAAGTAATGAACCTCACACTCTATGTATGGCGACAAGGCGGCCCTGAGGACAAGGGCAAAATGGAGCGCATTGAGGCCACGGATGTGAGTCCGGATATGTCCTTTTTGGAGATGCTCGACGAGGTGAACGAAAAACTCATCCGGGAGGGTAAAGAGCCCATCGCCTTTGATCACGACTGTCGGGAAGGCATTTGCGGGACCTGCGGCCTGGTCATTAATGGCATAGCGCATGGGCCAGGAGAGCGAAGCACCACCTGTCAGCTGCACATGCGCCACTTTCATGATGGAGAGGTGGTGTATATCGAGCCCTGGAGGGCCAAGGCCTTTCCTTCAGTCAAGGACCTGGTGGTGGATCGCACCGCCCTGGACCGGATCATCGAAGCTGGTGGTTATGTTTCGGTGAGTACTGGCCGGGCTCCGGATGCGAAGACTGTCCTGGTGCCTAAGCGGGATGGGGACCAGGCCATGGATGCGGCCGAATGTATCGGGTGTGGGGCCTGCGTGGCCGCCTGCCCCAATGGGTCGGCCATGCTCTTTGTAGGCGGCAAGGTTGCCCATCTGGCCACCTTGCCCCAGGGCAAGGTGGAAGCTGCCCAGCGGGTGCAGAATATGACCAAGGCCATGTACGACTGCGGGTTCGGCAATTGTTCCAACCACTACGAGTGCGAAGAGGTCTGCCCCAAAAAGATAGACCTCAAGTTCATCGCCCAGCTGAACCGGGAGTACCAGAAGTCGGTGTTTCAGAAGAAGTAGGAGCCAATATGCGCAACATAGACGCCCAGGAGATTCACACCAAGGTGCGGGACATGGTCCGGTATGCGGCTACACACCTGCCTCAGGACGTGGAACAGGCCTTGGAGAAGGCCAGGGAAGAAGAGAGCACGGATACAGCAAAAGAAATCCTGGATCAACTTCTGGAAAACGCCCGCCTGGCCCGACAGAGCGGTCTCCCTCTGTGCCAGGACACCGGGGTGGCCATTTTTTTTGTGGAAATTGGGGCTGAGTGTCGGGTCCAGGGTGAAGATCTGAGCCAGGTCTTAAACCGGGCCATGGTGGATGCTTATGAGCAGGGTTATTTGCGAAAGTCTCTGGCCCATCCCCTGACCCGAGCCAATACCGGAAACAACGCCCCGGCCTTTATCCACTATGATCTGGTTCCAGGCCAGGAACTGAAGATCAAGTTCATGTCCAAAGGCGGGGGCAGTGAGAATATGTCCCGGTGTACCATGCTCACTCCGGCCCAGGGGTGGGAGGGGATCAAGGCGTTTGTCCTCAACCGTGTAGCCGAGGCCGGCCCTAATCCCTGCCCCCCGACCATTGTGGGCGTGGGTATCGGAGGGACATTTGATGTGGCTCCGGTCCTGGCCAAAAAGGCCCTGTTTAGGCCCCTTGATCAGCCCCATCCGGATCCGGAAACTGCGGCCCTGGAAGACGAACTCCTGCAAGGGATTAATGAATTGGGCATAGGGCCCATGGGCTTGGGAGGCAAAACCACCAGTCTGGGGGTGCGCATGAATGTCTCCCCCTGCCACATCGCCAGTCTTCCCCTGGCGGTCAATATCCAGTGCCATTCATCCAGACATCAGGAGGTTGTGCTCTGATGCAGACTCACAAACTGACCACTCCGTTGACGGATGAGGCGGTGCGGCAACTGAAGACCGGGGATGTGGTTTTGCTCTCCGGGACCATTTACACCGCCCGGGACGCTGCCCACAAAAGGATTGTTCAGGCCCTGGAACAGGGAGAAGAGCCGCCCTTTACCCTGCAAGGGGCGGTCATATACTATGTCGGCCCCACCCCCGCCCCTCCCGGTCGGCCCATCGGCTCGGCCGGGCCGACCACCAGCTACCGCATGGACACCTTTGCCCCCCGCTTGTACGGTCTGGGGGTCAAGGCCACCATGGGCAAAGGCAAACGGGCCCCGGAGGTCAAGAAGGCTATGCAGGAACATACAGCCGTGTACTTAGGAGCAACCGGTGGGGCCGGTGCCCTTTTGTCCCAGCGGATCAAAGAGGCCAAGGTCATTGCTTATGAAGATCTGGGACCGGAGGCCGTTCGGGAACTGGTGGTTGAGGACTTTCCGGCCTTGGTGGTCAACGACGCCTATGGCGGGGAACTGTACGTGAGCCCCAAGAAGTGAAGAGAGTGAAACCACACCGAACACTGAACACAAAAGACACGGGAGACACCCATGAGCGTACCAGCCAAGAAAGTGGCCGCCATCGCCTCGGTCATATACACCTGCCTGGGAGAGGAAGGCCAGGTCCAGTATGCGGGACCGCAAGTCCAGACCCAACAACCGCGGTTTCAGGTGAACAGCCCCTGGGCTCTGTCCGGACGGCAGGCCATGATGGACAGGCAGTACCACGTCCAGTTTCGGCTGAATCGATAAGTTAATGAGCGCCGGGCCAGCCCTCTGTCTGCTGCCGATAGAGGCAAAGCTGAAACCCAGTATCAAACATTGGTTGTAATCAAGAGTGCGAAGGAGACACATATGAGTGAAGAACACGGGAAACTTGTGTCCGGTTCCCTGGAGGAATCGGTAAAAGTGGACAACCCTCTCAAGATTCAGGACTTGACCTTTCGGGATGGACATCAGTCCCTGTTCGCCACCCGGGGGCGGACCGAAGACCTTATCCCTATTGCCGAGGAAATGAACAAGGTGGGTTTTTTCGCTATGGAGGTCTGGGGCGGGGCGACCTTTGATACCATGCACCGCTTTCTGGGAGAAGATCCCTGGGAAAGAATTCGGACACTCAAGAAATATATCCCGGACACCCCATTCTCCATGCTCCTGCGGGGGCAGAACCTGGTCGGGTACCGCAACTATGCCGACGACGTGGCCGAATCCTTTGTGGAGCGGTGCTGTGTGAACGGGATCGATGTCTTCCGGGTCTTTGACGCCTTAAACGATTACCGGAACTTCGAGACCGTGGTCAAGGTGATCAAGGAGAACAACAAGCATTTCCAGGGCTCCATCTGTTTCTCCCTGACCGAGCGGCGTATGGGCGGACTGGTGTATAACCTGGGTTACTACAAGGACAAGGCCAAGGAACTGGAGGACATGGGGGCCCAGACCATATGCATCAAGGATATGGCCGGTCTCATCTCCCCTTATGACGCCTATGAGTTGGTCAAGACCCTGAAAGAAACCGTCCAGGTGCCCATCCACCTGCACAGCCATTTTACCTCCGGCATGGCCGACCTGGCCATGCTCAAGGCTGTTGAGGCCGGAGTGGACATCATCGATGTCTGCCTGGCTCCCTGGGCCTACCGGACCTCCCATCCCGGCCTGGAACCTCTGGTAGTGGCCTTGCAGGGCACGAACCGGGATACCGGATTCGATCTCAAGCAGCTGACCAAATGCTCGGAACACTTCATCAAAATTACCCCCAAGTACAGACACTTACTCGACGACCGCATCTCGGTCATCGATACCAATGTCCTCTTGCATCAAACCCCTGGGGGAATGCTCTCCAACCTGGTCAATCAATTGCGGGAAATGGATGCCATAGACAAGCTGGACGAGGTGTTTAAAGAACTGCCCAGGGTGCGAAAAGAATTGGGCCAGGTTCCTCTGGTCACCCCCACCAGCCAGATCGTGGGGACCCAGACTGTGAACAATGTCCTCTTCGACACTGAACAGGAGCGGTACAAGATGATCACCGCCCAGGTCAAAGATCTGTGCTTTGGACTGTACGGCAAGACGCCGGCTGGAGTGGACCCGGAAGTGCAGAAGAAGGCCCTCAAGGGCTACCCTCGGGGTGAAGAACCCTTTGACGGACGTCCCGCGGATATCCTAGAGCCGGAGTTGGACAAGGCCACAAAGGACGTGGAGGGCTTGGCCAAAGACATCGACGATGTGCTCATTTATGCCCTGTATCCGACTACTGGGAAACGGTTCTTGAAATGGAAATACGGGCTGGAAGAGATGCCGGACGAGGTCAAGCCCCGCAGCCTGGAAGAAGGTCAAAAAATTGTGGATCTTATTGAAAAGGCCAAAAAGGGGCTGGTCAGTGAAACATCCACCAAAGAAGCACCAGCTAAAGGAGACGATGTGCGTACCTTTAATGTGTATGTAGACGGAGAGTACTATAAGGTCGAGGTGGAGCAGGTCGGAGGCCAGCCTGTGGTCAGTTCGATCGCTCCGGCCGGACAGCCGGCCGCTCAACAGCCGGTTCAGCAAGCCCCCCAGGCAGCTCCTCAGCAGCCGGCTCAACCTCAAGCCCAGCAAGCTCCCAGGACTGCTCCGGCCTCGGGCACAACTGTGGAAGCGCCTATGCCAGGGATGATCATCCGCTTTGAAGTGGACGAAGGGGAAGAAGTCAATGAAGGCGATCCCCTGCTCATCCTGGAGGCCATGAAGATGGAGAATTCCATAAACGCTCCGACCGCCGGAACGGTGAAAGAAATCCGGTTCAAGGAAGGGGAGAGCGTGAAAAAGGGCGATGTGTTGGTGGTGATCGGCTAACGTGCAAGGAGGACTTGAGATGAAAACGCGCAAAAAAATTACCGTGGTTGGAGCGGGATTTGTTGGGGCCACAGCCGCGCATTGGGCGGCCCTGAAAGAACTGGGTGATGTGTGCCTGATCGATATCGTGGAAGGCTTGCCCCAGGGAAAGGGGTTGGACCTTCGCCAGGCCTCGCCCATTGAGGGATTTGACTCGGATGTCATCGGGACCAATGATTACGCTGACACCGCTGACTCGGACATCGTGATCATCACTGCCGGTCTGCCCCGCAAACCAGGCATGAGTCGGGATGATTTACTGGCCAAGAATACTGAGATTGTCAAGAATGTGACCGAGCAGGCGGCCAAATATTCACCAGAAGCGGTGATCATCGTGGTGGCCAATCCCCTGGATGCCATGGTCTATGTGGCCCACAAGGTCAGCGGTTTTGCCCCCAACAAGGTGGTGGGCATGGCCGGAGTGTTGGACTCGGCGAGATTTCGGACCTTTATTTCCATGGAACTGGATGTCTCCGTGAAGGATATCAATGCCTTTGTTCTGGGTGGGCACGGAGACAGCATGGTTCCCCTGCCCCGCTACAGCACAGTGGCCGGCATACCCCTGCCCGATCTCCTGCCTGCGGACAAGATCGAGGCCATGGTCAAACGGACCAGGGATGGGGGAGCGGAGATCGTGGGGTTGCTCAAGTCCGGAAGTGCCTTTTTCGCTCCCTCGGCAGCTGCAGTGGAGATGGCCGAGTCTATCCTCAAGGATAAAAAGCGCATCCTGCCCTGTGCGGCCTACTGTGATAAGGAATACGGCGTGGGTGGGTATTTTGTCGGGGTGCCGGTCAAGCTGGGGGCCAATGGAGTGGAGCAGGTCATTGAGATCAAATTGCTCCCGGAAGAAAAGGCCGCCTTCGAGAAGTCGGTGGAGGCAGTCAAGGGCTTGGTCCAGAAGATCGAGGTCTAAATACGAAGCCCCAAGCCGGAGTTCTGAAACGGGTCGGGCATGCTGTATGCACGGCCATAGAATGAATCCTTGGTGATAAGGAGACGCTCATGGCTCAGGAAGGTAAACGGTATCGAATTCTCATCGGAAAGCCAGGGTTAGACGGTCACGATCGAGGGGCCAAATGCATTGCCCGGGCTTTGCGGGATAGCGGATTTGAGGTGGTCTATACCGGCATCCGGCGCACTGCGGAAGAGATTGCAATGGCCGCCATCCAGGAGGATGTGGACGCCATTGGGCTGTCTTCCCTGTCCGGGGCCCATTTGCAGCTTTTTCCGGAAGTGATTCAAAGCCTCAAGAAGCATGACGCAGCAGACATCCCGGTCATCGGCGGGGGGATTATTCCTGAGGAAGATGTCCCGGTGCTTAAGGAACAAGGTGTGAAGGCCGTCTTTAATCCCGGAACCACTATGGACGAGATAATCTCTACATTTCGGGGACTCTGTGAGACTTAGAGGACAGAGGACAGAAGACAGAGGACAGAGGACAGAAGACAGAGGACAGAGGACAGAAGACAGAGGACAGAAGATAGAGGACCGGGGACTGAGGACCGGGGACAGAAGACAGAAGTCAGCCCTGCCTCTGGCAGCGGCCCCCAGTTTGATCCAATATGAAACTGGCAAAGAAGGCAGGGCTTGGGGTCAAGCCCGCCCTACGCAAGGGCCGTTGCCTCGTAGTAGGCCGCCCTTGCCCTCAAGGGCTGGCTCTTTGTTCATAACCGTAGTTCATACGAGACGTCAGGGCTGCCTCTAGCGGAAGATAGCCAGGTTGATCCAGTATGCAAGGTTCAGGAAGGCTGAGGATGGTGTGCAGACATCGGCATCTCGATGGTCAATCAGGCAAATGTTTTTTTGTCTGCTTGGGGACAAAAAAACATTTGCCGGAGGCAAAGCTGAATTGGAATAGGAATGGATATACAAAGTATCAAGCAAGGGATTGAGGACAGGAACAGCCGGGCCCTGGCCAAGGCCATCTCCCTGGTGGAGGACGGGGCGGATGAGGCGGATGAGCTTTTGGCTTCCCTGGATGCCTCACGGATTGAAGCCAGTGCGGTCATAGGCATCACCGGGGCACCGGGAGCGGGGAAGTCCACCTTAACCGATAAACTCGTCGCTGTGTGCCGGGAACAGGGCAAACGGGTGGGAGTGATAGCCATCGATCCTTCCTCACCCATATCCGGGGGGGCTATCCACGGGGATCGGATCAGGATGATGCAACACGCCCTGGATCACGATGTGGTGGTCCGATCCATGGCCACCCGGGGGCGTCTGGGCGGATTGTGCGCCGCGGCTGGAGCTGCATCCCGGATCATGGCCAGCGCCGGTTGCGACCCAATTATCATTGAGACCGTTGGGGTGGGCCAGTCGGAAATGGACATCATCCGGATTGCCGATGTCACGGCCCTGGTCTCTGCACCCGGGTTGGGTGACGACATCCAGGCCCTCAAGGCCGGGCTCTTAGAAGTGGCTGATCTCATGGTGGTGAACAAGGCGGATAAGCCCGGAGCCGAGATGCTGGCCATGGAGCTCAGTGAGATCGCCCGGGGCAAGGGACGCCAGGTTCTGATGACTGTGGCCTCTCAGGGCAAGGGCGTGCCTGAGCTTTTGGATGCCATGCAAGAGATCTTTGCGGTCAAACGGGAGTCTGGACAACGGGACACCCAGCGGGCCGAATGCCGGAACATGGAAGTCGTGGACTGGGGACTGGAGATGCTGCGACCGTATCTCTACGCTTGCAGTCTGAAACAGGTCCAAGGCCCCACAGGGGATCCCCGGATCCGGGCCAAACGGATTGTGGACCAACTTTTGGCCAAGACCACGATGTAACGGATGCTCCCAGAAAAGGCAAAGCCTGGGAGTTGCGGGCAATAAAGTAAAGATGGGCCAAACCGATAACCTTTTTTGACCTCAGCCGATACGGTGGGACCGGCAAAGAGCCCTACAAACTTGTTGGTGGGATTTTAAAACTCGCCTTAGGCACGGCATGTGCTGCCTGTGCGGGTCAGAACGAAAAAGGGGTGACCAGATATGTCCAAGCATCCGAAATTACAAGAATGGGAAGACAAGGTTCTGGCCAAGGCCTTGGAAAAATTTCCAGAGCGCAAAAAGGAATTTAAGACTGTGGGCGGTTTGGAACTCCCGCGCCTAGGTCTGCCCAAGGAGATTGACGATGAGTACCTCCAGCAGCTCGGGTTTCCCGGTCAGTATCCGTTTACCCGCGGGGTGCAGCCGACCATGTACCGTTCCCGGCTGTGGACCATGCGCCAGTACGCTGGCTTTTCCACAGCCAAAGAAACCAATAAACGCTACAAATATCTGCTGGAACAGGGACAGACCGGACTCTCGGTGGCCTTCGACCTCCCCACCCAGATCGGATACGATTCCGACCACCACATGAGCAAAGGGGAGGTGGGGAAAGTGGGGGTGGCCATCGACTCCCTGGAGGACATGGAGATCCTTTTCGACCAGATTCCTCTGGGCCAGGTGTCCACGTCCATGACCATCAATTCCCCGGCTGCCGTCCTTTTGGCCATGTACGTGGCTGTAGGCGAAAAGCAGGGAGTGCCTAAGGAGAAGATTCAGGGCACCATTCAAAACGACGTGCTCAAGGAGTATGTGGCCAGGGGAACGTTTATCTTTCCGCCCCGGCCCAGCCTGCGTCTGATCACCAATATTTTCGAGTGGTGCGGCGAGAACACCCCGGCCTTTAACACCATCTCCATCTCTGGGTACCACATCCGGGAAGCCGGTTCAACAGCGGTCCAAGAGGTAGCCTTTACCCTGGCCAACGGGTGCGCCTATGTGCAGGCGGCTATGGATGCCGGTCTGGATGTGGACGTTTTCGGTAAGCGATTATCTTTCTTCTTCAACGCCACCACCGATCTGGTGGAAGAGGTGGCCAAGTTCCGGGCCGCCAGGCGGATGTGGGCCAAATTGATGCAGGATCGCTTCGAGGCCAAGGATCCCCGCAGCTGGATGCTTCGCTTCCATACCCAGACTGCGGGACACACCCTGACCGCCCAGCAATTGGACAACAACGTGGTCCGGGTCACCTTGCAGGCCTTGGCCGCGGTCTTGGGCGGAACCCAATCCTTGCACACCAACTCCAAGGATGAGGCCCTGACCCTGCCCACAGAAGACTCGGTACGAACCGCCCTGCGCACCCAGCAGATCATCGCCCATGAATCCGGAGCGGCCAACAGTATCGATATCTTCGGCGGGTCCTATCTCATGGAACAGCTGACCGATAAGATCGAAGCAGAATCATGGGCCTTGATGCAGAAGATTGAGGATATGGGCGGGGTCATCCCGTCCATAGAACAGGGATTTATCCAACGCCAAATCGAAGACTCGGCCTACGATTATCAGATGAAGGTGGAAAGCAAGGAGCGGGTCGTGGTCGGGGCCAATAAGTTCCAAAGCACTGAAGACATCAAGGTTCCGCTCCTGCGCATTGATCCGGAAGTGGAAAAGGCTCAAGTGGAGAGAGTCCAGGCAGTACGGGACAAAAGGGACGGGGAACAGGTGCAAAAGAGCCTCAATTCCTTGCGCCAGGCAGCAGAGTCTGAGGCCAATGTCATGCCCTCCATTGTAGAAGCGGTCAAGGCCTACGCCACCATTGGTGAGATCTGCGACGTGATGCGTGAGGTCTATGGCGAGCATCGGGAGTAAGGGCAGGAGACAGTGTTCAGTGTTCAGATTTCAGCGCCGCCTCTGGCGGAAGACCGCCAGTTTGATCTGTGGATCATGCTTCACATGAGAGCGCTGCCAAAGGCGGCCCGCGGAAAAAGCTTAAGGATAGTTTACTTTATGATTCCCACATAGATCAATTTAGCAATTTTTTTTGCGCTCTTAGGCGCAAAAAAAATTGCAGAGGCAAAGCTTTAAAAAGGAAGCAACGATATGTCTACGCAGACCACGAAGCAGAAGCTCGAAGAGCTTGGGGAAAAAGAAAAGGCCATGCGGGCCATGGGTGGCGAAAAGGCGGTGGCCAAGCACAAGGAAAAGGGCAAGCTGACCGCCCGGGAACGGCTGGAACGTCTCTTTGATCCCGGAACCTTTGAAGAGACGGACATGTTCGTCAAGCACAGGTGCGTCAATTTCGGCATGCAGGATGTGGACATCCCCTCCGAAGGGGTGATTACCGGGCACGGCTTGGTCGATGGCCGTCCGGTGTGCGCTTATGCCCAGGATTTCACTGCCCGAGCCGGTAGCCTGGGGGAGATGCACGCCAAGAAGATCTGCAAGATCATGGACCTGGCCCTCAAATCCGGAGTGCCCATGGTCGGACTGAACGATTCCGGCGGGGCCAGGATTCAGGAAGGAGTAGATGCTCTGTCCGGATACGGGCAGATCTTTTTTCGTAATTCCAATGCCTCCGGGGTGATCCCTCAGATCTCGGCCATTATGGGCCCCACGGCCGGCGGGGCGGTCTATTCCCCGGCCATGACTGACTGGATCTTCATGGTCAAGAACACCAGCTACATGTTCATCACCGGCCCGGAGGTCATCAAGTCGGTGACCGGGGAGGAGGTGAGCTTTGAGGATCTGGGCGGAGCCATGTCCCACAACACTAAGAGTGGGGTAGCCCATTTTGCCTGTGACGGCGATGAGCAGGCCCTGGATCAAATCAAGAGGCTGCTCTCCTTTTTGCCTTTGAATAATATGGAGGATCCGCCGGTCAGCCCGGTCCAGGACGCTTTGGACCGGGAAGCCCCGGAATTGGATTCCATCGTTCCGGACAATCCCAACCAAGCCTACGATATGAAGGAGGTTATCCGAACCCTGGTGGACAATGGCGACTTCTTTGAACCCCACGAACACTACGCTCAGAATATGGTTATCGGTTTGGCCCGCTTAAACGGCCATCCGGTGGGAATCATCGCCAATCAGCCTCAAGTTCTGGCCGGATGCCTGGATATCGACGCTTCGGACAAGGCCACCCGGTTCATCCGCTTCTGCGATGCCTTTAACATCCCCTTGCTGACCATTGCCGATGTTCCCGGCTACCTGCCCGGAACCCACCAGGAATGGGGAGGGATTATCCGGCATGGGGCCAAGCTCTTGTGGTGCTACTCTGAGGCAACGGTGCCCAAGATGCTCTTGGTTACCCGAAAATCATACGGTGGATCCTATCTGGCCATGTGCTCCAAGGACCTGGGGGCTGATTTGGCCTTTGCCTGGCCTACGGCTGAGATTGCAGTTATGGGGGCCAGCGGGGCGGCCAATATAATCCACCGTAAGGAGATCAAGGAAGCCGAGGACTCGGAGGCCAAGCGCAAGGAAAAGATTCAGGAGTACGACGATCTGTTCGCCAATCCGTACCGGGCTGCCAATCGGGGCTACATCGACGCTGTTATTCTGCCCAGAGAGACCCGACCACGTTTGATCCGGGCCTTGGAGATTCTGAAGAGCAAACGGGAGGTTCGCTCGCCTAAGAAGCACGGGAACATTCCGGTCTGATACAGAAGACAGAGGACAGAAGACAGAAGACAGAAGACAGAGGACAGAAGACAGAGGACAGAAGACGAGAGACGGAAGACTGAAATCAGCCTTGCCGTCGGCAAATCTGAAATGATTTTGCGCTGTAGCGCAATAAAATTTAGTGGGCCAAAGCCGCACTGATTGAGGGGAAGGTTATGTTACAGAAAGTCGATCATTTAGGGATTGCGGTCAAATCCTTGGACCAGGCCATAGCCTATTATGAAAAGGCCCTGGGCCTGGAATGCGAGAAGATCGAGGAGGTGGAAACTCAGAAAGTGCGTACCGCCTTTTTCCAGGTCGGAGATACGCATATAGAGCTCTTGGAACCTACTTCTGAGGAGAGCCCCATTGCCAAGTTCCTGGCCAAGAATGGGGAAGGGATTCATCATGTAGCCTTTGCCACAGACGATATCAACGCCCAGCTGCAAAACGCTCAGGATGCCGGCTGCAAACTCATCAATCAGGAACCGGTACCCGGGGCCGGGGGCAAGAAAGTGGCCTTTCTGCACCCTAAGTCCACTCATGGGGTGCTCACCGAGTTCTGCTCTAAGTAGAATTGGATTGTAAGTTGCCAGGGCCCATCCTTGATTTTCTTTGGATGAAACAAGATGTGGACTTGGGCCTGGCTTTGCCATCCGGGACCGCCAGGCCCCGGCCTGGCTTCCTGGATGCGAGCTTTGCGAGCATCTGGCCTCAGAAGGTGGCCGGAGCCATAAGATAAAGACGTCCCCCCGTCTGCAACGCCTGCGGCGTAAGCAATGCGGGCAGGCAGGGAGGATCCCAGTGAAATGGAAGAAATTTCCCAGGATATCTGGTCATGCCTCGATTTTCCTGACACCTGGAACCTGACACCTGCATTAACTATTCCCGGGAGTACGAATACATGAAGATTCATGAATATCAATCCAAAGAGCTTTTTTCCAAGCAACAAATCCCCATTCCCGAGGGCCATTTGGCCACCAGCGTGGATGAGGCGGTCGACGTGGCCGAGAAATTGGGTGGCTATCCAGTGGTGGTCAAGGCCCAGATCCATGCCGGAGGGCGGGGTAAAGGGGGCGGGGTCAAACTGGCCTGGTCCCGGGACGAGGTCAAGGATGTGGCCTCCTCGATTTTGGGCATGAACCTGGTTACGCACCAGACCGGCCCTCAAGGCCAACCGGTAAAAAAAATTCTGGTGGAACAGGGACTGGATATCGCTCAGGAACTGTATATGAGTGTCATCCCGGATCGGGCTTCGGCCAAGGTAGTGATTATGGCCAGCATGGCCGGGGGAGTGGATATTGAAGAGGTGGCTGAAAATACACCGGAAAAGATCATCAAAGTCAGCGTGGATCCCATGCTGGGAATCCAGCCTTATCACTGTCGGCAGGTGGCTTTTGGCTTGGACCTGCCGGGGGAGGCCAGAAAGGAATGTATGGCCTTGGTCAGCGGGCTGTACAAACTGCTCATGGCCTATGACTGTTCCCTGGTGGAGATCAATCCCTTGGTGGTGACATCTGACAATCGACTCCTGGCCTTGGACGCTAAGATAAATTTCGACGACAATGCCCTGTTTCGGCACAAGGATATTTTGGAATACCGGGATGTGGACGAAGAGGACCCCTTGGAAGTGGAGGCCTCCAAATACGGGCTAAACTACATCAAGATGGACGGAAACGTCGGCAATATGGTCAATGGAGCCGGGTTGGCCATGGCCACTATGGACATCATCAAAAAGGCCGGGGCTGAACCGGCAAATTTTCTGGATGTGGGCGGCGGAGCCAGTGCAGAGATGGTGGAAAACGGCTTTCGGATCATCCTGGGCGATGCGAATGTCAAGGGGATATTCATCAATATCTTCGGAGGTATCCTGCGCTGTGACGTCCTGGCTCAAGGAGTGGTCCAGGCGGCCTCCAAGGTGGGCCTTAACGTCCCGGTGGTGGTGCGTATGGAAGGGACCAATGTGGAACAGGGCCGTCAAATCCTGACTGAATCCGGTCTGGATTTGCGTACTGCCAAGGATTTGGCCGATGCTGCCCAGCAGGTGGCCGCCCTGGTCAATTAGCTGATTGCAATCTGCAAGGACGGAATATGAGTATATTTGTGAATAAAGATACAAAGGTCATTGTCCAGGGTATAACTGGTCGGGAAGGGCAGTTTCATACCCGGCAGTGCGTGAACTACGGAACCAATGTGGTAGCCGGATCCACTCCGGGCAAGGGCGGACAGGATATGGACGGCATACCTGTATTTAATACCGTACGCCAAGGGGTGGAAGCCACCGGGGCCAATTGCAGTTTGATCTTTGTCCCCCCGGCCTTTGCCGCGGATGCCATTTTCGAGGCTGTGGACGCCGGAGTGGACGTGGTGGTGGCCATTACTGAAGGCATTCCGGTATTGGACATGATGCGGGTCAAGAACTACCTGCAGGATACATCAGTGCGCCTGATCGGCCCCAATTGCCCAGGGATTACTACCCCCGGGGAATGCAAGGTGGGGATCATGCCCGGCAACATCCATATACCGGGTGGACCCATCGGTGTGGTCTCCCGTTCCGGAACTTTGACCTATGAGGTGGTGGATCAGTTGACCAAGCAGGGCATCGGGCAGACCACGTGTCTGGGTATTGGTGGGGATCCGGTGAATGGAACCAATTTTATCGATTGCCTGCAGGCCTTTGAGCAGGATCCGGATACCCAAGGGATCGTCATGGTCGGAGAGATCGGTGGAGATGCCGAAGAACGGGCCGCCGAATACGTGCAAAAGCATGTGAGCAAGCCGGTGGTCGGATTTATTGCTGGATTGACCGCTCCGCCCGGCCGGCGTATGGGGCACGCCGGGGCGATCATCAGCGGCAAAAGCGGCACCGCCCAGGGCAAGATCGAGGCCATGCGGGCTGGAGGAATCCACGTCTGTGAAGACCTGGGCACTTTTGGTCAGTTTTGTAGGGAAACTTTTTCCGTGTAACTGAGGCAAAGGACCTTGACCTAGATGCACATGATAGCTACATTGTCTCAACATTTATTTATAATTAATTTTATTTTCTTTTCTGAGATAGTTTTTTCCAGGATACTATTGTCTTATGAGTAAAAAAGTTCAATCGCCCATCCGTTCACGAGAGGATGTGTATAAGGATGCCCCAGTTGCCGATTTTGGCCAGCGCAGTCCCGATTTTTCTACCATGGGCCGAAAGTTGGGTAACCAGTACGCCAAGCACCGGGATGTGGTGGTGGTCCAGGCCTGTCGTACCCCTTACGGTCGTCTGGGCGGCAAGCTTTCCGGTTATGACGCCCCACAACTGGGAGCCCTGGCCATTCAGGAGGTTTTGCGCCGGGCGGAAGGCAAGGTTGCCGGATCAGACGTGGACTATGTGATCATGGGCCAGGTGGTCCCGGCTGGCTGCGGGCAGGTCCCCGGTCGCCAGGCCTCCATCCTGGCCGGTCTGCCCGAGAGCGTGCCCTGCATAACAGTGAACAAGGTCTGCTCCTCCGGGATCAAGACCGTGGACCTGGGGGCCCAGATGATCCAATTGGGTCGAGCGGAGATCATCATTGCCGGGGGACAGGAATCCATGTCCAACTGCCCCTATTCCTTGCCCCAAATGCGGCAGGGAGTGAAGATGGGTCTGCCCACGGCCCCGGCCTATGATCTGATGGTCTACGACGGTTTGTGGGATCCTTTTTATCAGCGGCATATGGCCCTGCACGGCTCGGAAACCAGCGACGAGTTCGGGTTTTCCAGAGAGGACAATGACGCTTGGGCCTTGCATTCCCAGCAGGCCGCGGCCCGAGCCATATCTGAGGGCCGACTGGAAGAGGAAATATTCCCGGTTCAGGTGGGCAAAGGAAAAAAGCAGGAAGTCATGGATACTGATGAGCAGCCCCGGCCGGACACCAGTCTGGAAGGCCTGGCCAAATTGCCCTCGGTTTTCGGACATAACAGCGCAGTGACCGGGGAACCGGGGAGCGTGACAGCTGGCAATGCCCCGGGGGTGAACGACGGCGGGGATGTTTGTCTGCTTATGAGCCGGGAAAAGGCTGAGGAGCTGGGTTTGCATCCTTTGTTTTCCATTATCGACTACGCCGAAGTCTCTCAGCCAACCAAGGACATTGCCACGGTCCCGGGCCTGAGTATTCAGAAGGTCCTGGAGCAGAACAACTTGAGTATTCACGACGTAGACTTGATCGAGATCAACGAGGCCTTTGCCGCTGTGGCTCTGATCAGCGCCCGGAGGATTTTGGGTCTGAGTGAGGAAGAGATGAAGGCCAAAGTGAATGTCAACGGCAGTGCCATTGCCTACGGCCATCCCATTGGAGCCACCGGGGCCCGGATTGTGATGACCCTGGCCTATGAGCTCAAACGTCGGGGCGGCGGTCTCGGCGTATGCGGAATATGCTCCGGCCTGGCCCAGGGCGATGCCATGCTGATCAGAGTGTAGAGGACAGAAGACAGAGGACAGAGGACAGAGGACAGAAGACAGAGGACAGAGGACAGAGGACAGAAGACAGAGGACAGCGCTGCCTCTGGCGGCCTGTTATTGGTTATTCGTAAGAAGCCGCCAGTTTGATCAATGATGAAACGTACGGTAAGAATACGCATAAATTCTGAAATAAGCTAATTTCTAGTTTCATACGAGATACCAAAGAACTCAAACAGCTAAAGGAAACGAAAAATGGATGTGAAGACGATCATGGTCATTGGAGCGGGACAGATGGGGAACGGAATCGCCCAGGTAGCGGCCCAGGCCGGGTACACCACCTATATGAGCGATATCTCCCAGGACCTGGTGGACAAAGGCATGGCCACCATCTCCAAGAACTTGGATCGGTTGGTAAAAAAAGAAAAGATATCTGCTGCGGACAAGGACCAGGTTCTATCCCGGATAACTCCGGTCACCGATCTGGAACCGGCCTCGAAATGTGATCTGACCGTGGAGGCGGTGGTGGAAAAGATGGAGATCAAGGCCAAGGTGTTCCAGGAATTGGACGCCAAGGCCCCGGCTCACGCTATTTTGGCCAGTAACACCTCCTCCTTGCCCATTACCAGCATCGGGGCCTGCACAAACAGACCGGACAAGGTCATCGGCATGCACTTCATGAACCCGGTGCCGGTGATGAAGTTGGTGGAGGTGATCAACGGCCTGGCTACCACCGAAGAAGTCACGGCCATGGTCCGGGCGGTATCCGAGTCCATGGGCAAGATTCCGGTGGAATGCCGGGATGTACCCGGATTCGTTTCCAATAGGATTCTCATGGTCATGCTCAACGAGGCCCTGTGGGAACTCTATGAAGGAGTGGCCACGGCTGAGGGCATCGATCAGATCATGAAACTGGGCATGAATCATCCCATGGGCCCTCTGGCCCTGGCTGATCTGATTGGCCTGGACACGGTCCTGGCTATTCTAGAAGTCCTCCAGGACGGATATGGGGATCCCAAGTACCGGCCCTGCCCGCTGCTCAAATCTTACGTCAATGCCGGCTGGCTGGGCCGGAAGAGCGGCAAGGGGATCTACGACTACCGGTAGCTCCTTAAAAAGCCTGCACAATATAGTGTGCAGGCTTTTTTTTTTGGACATTATGTCAGACCGGATAATCTGCATGCAGGGGAGATGAGCAATGTATTTTGCCAAGGAAGTTTTGGATAAATGCAGCAATCTGCGCGCACAGTGGGAAGATGAAGTTCGTCGCTTGGTCAATAAGCAAGGTGAGCGCAAAGAAATCTTTTCTACTGTTTCCAATTACGAAATCAAGCGCCTGTACACCCCGGAGGACTTAGCTAACTTGGATTTTGAACGGGACATTGGATTTCCCGGACAATTTCCCTTTACCCGGGGGAATCAGGCCACCGGCTACCGGGGACGGCTGTGGACCTATCGCATGTTTTCCGGAATGGGCACAGCCAAGGACACCAACGAGCGTTGGCACATGCTCATGCGGGAAGGGCAGACCGGGTTGAGCACGGCATTCGATTTTCCCACTCTCATGGGATACGACACGGACAGTCCCAAGGCCCTTGGCGAATGCGGCAAGTGCGGAGTGGCCATCGATACCCTGGAGGATTTTCAGATCCTGGTGGATAAGATCCCCTTAGATCAGGTGACCACCTCCATGACCATTAATCCTCCGGCCACGATCATGTGGGCCATGTACTGTGCCTGCGCTGAGCAGCAAGGGGTGCCCTTGGACAAGATCGGGGGTACGATCCAGAATGATATGCTTAAGGAATTCATTGCTCAAAAGACTTTTATGCTCCCGCCGGAGCCGTCCATCAAGCTGATCAGCGATACGGTGGAATTCGGGGCCAAGCATGTCCCCCGCTGGAACACCATCAGCATCAGCGGGTATCATATCCGGGAGGCCGGCTCCACGGCGATTCAGGAATTGGCCTTCACCCTGCGGGACGGCATGGCCTATGTGGAAGACGTTATGCAGCGTAAAGGCCTGCACCCGGATGAATTCGCTCCCCGCTTGTCCTTCTTTTTCAATTCCCACATCGATTTCTTTGAGGAACTGTGCAAAATGCGGGCGGCCAGGCGTATCTGGGCCAAGGTCATGCGCGATCGGTATGGGGCCAAGAACGAGCGCTCCTGGTGGATGCGCTTTCATACCCAGACCGCCGGATGTTCCCTGACCGCTCAGCAGCCTTACAACAACGTGGTTCGCACCGCCCTGGAGGCTTTGTCCGCTGTCCTCGGCGGAACCCAGTCCCTGCACACCAACTCCCTGGACGAGGTCTGGTGCCTGCCCACCGACCATGCGGTGCAGATCGCCCTGCGCACCCAGCAGATCA
This sequence comes from Desulfovermiculus sp., assembly GCA_034521385.1. GTDB lineage: Bacteria > Desulfobacterota > Desulfovibrionia > Desulfovibrionales > Desulfothermaceae > Desulfovermiculus. The sequence continues at coordinate 198,223 of JAXHMO010000020.1, read as the reverse complement.
TCGCCGAAGAAACCGGGGTGGCCAACACCATAGATCCTTTGGCCGGATCCTATTTTGTGGAAAAGCTGACCAATGAAATGGAAGAGCAGGCTTGGGAATATATTGAGAAGATCGACTCCATGGGTGGGATGCTGGCGGCCATAGAACAGGGATTTCCCCAGATGGAGATCGCTGATGCGGCTTATAAGTTTCAGCAGGAGTTGGAATCCGGAGAGCGGATCATGGTCGGGGTGAACAAGTACGCGACCGAAGAGATGGAAGAGTGTCCCATCCTGGACATCGATGAAGCGGTGGAGCAGGATCAACTGCGGCGGTTGAACGAGATCAAGCGCAAGCGGGACAACAAGGCACTCAAACGGATTTTGGACGACCTACGCACTGCTTGTAAAAAAGGGGACAATGTCATGCCGCACTGCATTGAGGCGGTCAAGACCTTGGCCACGGAACAAGAGATCTGCGATATCTACCGGGAAGTGTATGGCGAGTACCAGGATCCGGGGCTGTTCTAATAGTAGTTTTCGGTGTCCAGGGTTCAGCGAGTTGTCTGAGACTATCAAATTTTTTTTGGTTTGCCCGCTTTGAGGCAAAACAACGAAAACTTGCCGGAGGCACAGCTGACACCTGAGAACTCATTTTGGGAGAGGAGACTATAATGGCTGAGAAGAAGCTGCGCATATTGGTGGCCAAGCCTGGACTGGACGGACACGACCGGGGGGCCAGAATCCTGGCCCGGGCCTTTCGGGACGCCGGGTTTGAGGTGGTGTACACCGGATGTCATCAGACTCCGGAGCAGATAGTGAATGCGGCTTTGCAGGAAGATGTGGATTGTGTGGGTCTGAGTTGCCTGTCCGGAGCTCACAAGGTCTTGTTTCCCCGGGTTGTAGATCTGCTCAAGGAGCAGGGCGCGGATGATATCGTTGTGGTCGGGGGTGGAATCATCCCCAAACAGGATATGCCTTTTCTGCGGGAACGAGGGGTACAGGAGATTTTTACTCCTGGAACGCCTTTGAATGAGATCATCTCCTGGGTCAAAACACATGTTACTCCTCGGGATGAGCTGTGAGCTGAAACCTCTGATAAAACCGTCAAATCAGATTCTACGTTTCATCCTCGATCAAACTGGGTGTCTGCGGCCAGAGGAGGCGCTGAAACCTGAACACTCAAATTATAATATAACGTCAGGGCTTATAAATAAGAGGTTGCATTTGGGTACCGGAAGGACAAACGCACATCAGACAAAAGGCGGCATTCATCAGATCGTGGACCGGATTAGGGCTGGAGACGTGCGCACCGTCTCCCGGCTTATTCGGCATATCGAGGATAAGAATCCTCGGGCTACCGAGGTGATCAAGGCCTTGTTTCCCTTAACCGGTCATGCCCATGTGATTGGTTTGACCGGAGCCCCGGGGGCGGGCAAAAGCACTTTGAACGATGCCCTGATCACCAGTTATCGACGTCAGGGCAAGACTGTGGGCGTCCTGGCTGTGGACCCTACCAGCCCATTCACCGGAGGGGCCATTTTGGGAGATCGGGTCAGGATGCAAAGGCATGCCGAGGACAAGGGGGTGTTTATTCGCAGTCTGGCTACCCGCGGGGCTCTGGGCGGTTTGTCCGACGCCGTGGATGAGGCCATTCACGTCCTGGATGCCATGGGCAAGGACGTCATCCTGGTGGAAACCGTAGGTACCGGGCAATCGGAAGTGGATATCATGAATAACGCCCATACGATCCTCTTGGTTCTCACCCCGGGGATGGGTGATGAAGTCCAGACTCTTAAGGCCGGGGTCATGGAAATCGCCGATCTGTTCTTAATCAACAAGGCCGATCAACCTGGCGCGGCCAAGCTGCTGAACGAACTGAAGCGAGCCCTGGACATGGCTGATTCTTTTCCCTGCGGGTGGAGGCCCCCTATCTTGACTGTGGAGAATATTGCTCAGCCTGAACCCTTTGTGGACAAGGTGAACCAAGTACGATGCAAGATTGAGGAACACTATGAATTGCTCCGGGATAGCGACATCCTGCGGCAGAGGGAACGGCGCAAGGCCGAGGTGCAGCTCAAGCACGCCCTGGACAACGCCCTGGTGGATGAGGTGGTTGAGTGTTTGCGCCAAGGAGGGGAGTGGGAAGGTCTGCTCCAGGCTCTGACTGATAAGAGTACTGACCCGTATACCCTGGCCGAAGGGATTACTTCGTTGATCTATGCCCCGGACTGGACCGGGAAACTGGCCAACATGGACATTGCCGCAGGGCAAGGAGGGAACGATCATGAACTATGAAAATTTGCTCGTGGACATTCAGGAGCACATTGGGACCATTACCTTTAATCGACCGGAGAGCCTGAACACCTTTAATACCGCGTTGGCGGAGGAATTCTGCCGAGCCCTGCAGGCCCTGGAGGATGAGGACGAGGCCCGGGTGGTGGTGGTCAAAGGACAAGGAAAGGCCTTTTGCGCCGGGATCGATATCAAGGAGCTGGAGGGCAAACAGGCGGTAGATTACTATGCCTGGGTCCAGCAGATGGAGGAGATGAGCCTGCATATTGCCCGTATGGGAACCCCGGTCATCGCCGCAGTGCAGGATCTGGCAGTGGCCAACGGGATTGGAGTAGTGGCTTCGGCCGATCTGGCCATAGCCGCTGAGGGAGCCCGGTTTGGGGCCACGGCGGTGAATGTCGGCCTCTTCTGTATGGGACCGGCGGTTCCCTTGGCCCGGAATCTGGGGCGGAAAAAGGCCTTGGAGCTTCTGCTCACCGGCGAGATGATCGATTCGGACGAGGCCTATCGGATAGGCTTGGTGAACAAGGTGGTGCCCAAGGATGAGCTGGATTCGGCCACCTCCAAGATGGCTGCCAAGATAGCCCAGAAGAGCCCCTTGGCCGTACGCATGGGCAAGAAGTCCTTCTACAGCATGGAAGATCTGGATTATGCCAGCGCTTTTGAAATGGTCAACAATCACTTCGCCATACTCTGTTCCACTGAAGATGCCCACGAAGGGGTGGGGGCCTTTTTGAATAAGCGGCCGCCGAAGTGGAAGGGGCGGTAGAAGACAGAGGACAGAAGACAGAGGACAGAGGACAGAAGACAGAAGACAGAGGACAGAGGACAGAAGACAGAGGACAGAAGGAAGTCCCGCTGGCCGTAGATGGCCAGTTTGATCGTGTGTGAAACTCGTATGAAACTAGACTCAAAGTGTTCAGTTGTCAGCCTTGCCTCCGGCAAGTCTGACATATTTTTGCGCCAAAGCGCGCAAAAAATGGGTTTGCCGGTTTGATCAAGGATGAAACTGGATACAAAGAGGGCAGGCCCGGCACTCAATTGGAGATGTAAGGCTTTCAATCAAGATACACCAATAGCTTCTGCAATTGAGTGCCGGGCTGGCCATCTTCAAGGTAAATCTTGTACCTCTTCGTTCCCAGGGTTTATCCCGTGAAATTTCTTCCATTTCACTGGGATCCTCTCACGCCTAGGCGTGAACGTCTTTCTCTTATGGCTCCGGCCATCCTCTTATTATTCCGAAATGTTATAAGGGGATAGCCTGGTAATTTAATGTCTGTTAAAACCGTCAAATCAGATTCTACGTTTCATCCTCGATCAAACTGGGCGTCTGCGGCCAGAGGCGGCGCTGAACCCTGAATCCTTTGTTACGTTCTGCTCAAGACCCGCGGTCCGGAATAGGGACCGGCCTATGAAGGGCCGATTGCGGCCTAAAAACATTGATTTGGAGTATAATCGACCGAACGGCAGGTGTTTGTAGGTTTGAACATGGGTTCGAGCCGTTTTTGGAGAACCGTATAAGAAGGGTTCTGATGGGTATGGAGCAAGTGTACAGGGATGTGATGCAGATCAACACCACAGACGACATGGAGGGGCGAAGGCAAGCGGCCAAGTCCTTTTTTGAACGTCTGAACTCCATGGACAAGCCGGAGTATTTCAACTGGGCGTCCGAGATTTTTGAAGGACTGCATGTCAAAGAGCGAGGCGCCAAGACGGCATTGATCTGGGCAGATATGGACTCAGACCGGGAGCGCAAATTCAGCTATAAGGAATTTGCGGCCAATGGGAATAAATTGCTGAATTTCTTGCGCAAAAATGGAGTGGATAAGGGGCACAATCTGTACATGATGATTCCCATTGTGCCTGAGACTCGGGCTCAAGCCGGACGATATTCACCACAACCTGAGTGCTCCCGGATGGGCCAAGTGGGCCTGGAGTTCTTTTTTTGCTCCCTTGAATGTGGGGGCAACAGCCACCGCTTTTCATTTCAAGGCCTTGAATGGTCCCAGGTACATGGAACTCCTGAATACGTATGAAGTGACCACTTTTTGTGCCCCTCCTACGGCTTGGCGGATGTTCGTCGGACTGGATCTGAGCAAATACTCCTTCAAGGCCTTGCGGTCCTCGGTGAGCGCAGGCGAACCACTGAACCCGGAAGCCATTCAGCAGTGGAAGAAGCATACTGGAACCGAGATCCGGGATTTCTACGGCCAAACCGAATCCACGGGCATGATCGGCAATCCGCCGTGGATGGAAGGCAAGATGCGTTTTGGCTCTTTTGGCTATCCCTCCTACATGTATGACGTTACCTTGGCCGATGATGAAGGAAATGAAATTACCCAGCCAGACGAGGCGGGGCACATTGTTGTTCGCCTGGACCGCTGGCGGGCCATCGGCTTATTTACCGAATATATCGGCAATCCGGAAAAAATGCGCGACGTGTTCGTAAACAATTTCTACTGCACCGGCGACCGGGCCTGTTTCGACAAGGACGGGTACTGGTGGTTCGTGGGTCGGGCCGACGATGTGATCAAGTCCTCAGACTTCCGGGTGGGCCCCTTTGAGGTGGAAAGCGCCCTGGTCGAGCACCCGGCCGTGGCCGAGGCGGCGGTTGTGGGCAGTCCGGACCCCAAACGTTATCAGCTGGTCAAAGCCTATGTCATTTTGTCCAAAGACTATGAGCCGTCCAAGGAATTGGCCTTGGAGCTGTTCAAACACACCATCAACATCCTGGCCAAGTTCAAGATCCCTCGCATCATCGAATTCGTACCTGAAGTGCCCAAGACGATCAGCGGCAAGATCCGGCGCATCGAGCTCCGAGAGCATGAAGTTAAAAAGAAGGATGAAGGTTCGGACCGAGGCGAGTTTGAGTACTTCTACCAGGATTTTCCGGAATTGAGCTCCAAACAATAACCGCAGAAAGGAGAGATATGGGACCTCAAGGGGCATGGGCTTGGTCCAGGGTCGGGTGCTTAGTTGTGATGGGACTCCTCAAAGGGCATAAAGATTTCCACGTCTCCCCCGCCACTGCGTTTGAGGCTGGCCTGGGGGTAGCATTTTTGGAAGACGTGGATCATGGCCGTGTTTTCACTGAGTACTGTAGCCGTAAAGGCCTTGTACTTATTCTCCTTGGCGATCATCTCCAGGGTCTGGACCAGGTAGGTGCCCACGCCCTGATTCTGGTACTCTTCCTTGACCACAAAAGCCACTTCGGCGGTTTCCTCATCCGCCTTGGCATAGGAACCGATGGCTCCAATCTCTTTATGTTTACCCCTTTGGACCAAGCCGACGATGGTCATGTTCTTGCGATAATCCACCGAAGCCCATTGCTGTTGGAGCATCTCCCGGGAAAAGACCTTGCGCATGTTGAAAAAGCGGAAATAGACGGTGTTTTCCTGCAAGGAGTAATAGAAATTGCGGGAGGCGAATTCGTCCGAGGGGAGTAAGGGACGGAACTCTACATCTTTGCCGTTGGGCAGGCTCAAGTAAGCCTTGTAGTTTTCCAGGAAAAGGAGATCCTGCTTGCTGGGCGGGAGCTGATCGTTAAAGATGTAATGCCGTTTTTTGGCTTTGTGGATGAGTTCTTCCCGGAACTTAGGGTGGGCGATCTGAGCGAGTTCCATGACCCGCTGGTAGATGCCTTTCCCGTGCAGTTCGGCAATCCCATATTCGGTGACCACGATGTCCACGTCCCCTCGAGTGGTGGCGACCCCCGCCCCTTCGCTCAAATGAGGGACGATCCGGGAAACCTCATCGTTTTGAGCCGTGGAGGGCAGGGCGATAATGGAGAATCCGCCCTTGGACATAGCCGCACCCCGGATGAAGTCCACCTGGTCGCCGATGCCGCTGTAGAATAAGTACCCCTTGGAATCTGTGCAGATCTGGCCTGTTAAGTCAACCTCCAAAGCTGAACTTAAGGATATGAGGTTGTCGTTGCGGGCGATGACGTTGGGATCGTTCACAAACTTGGAGGAGCGAAAGTAGAACATGGGGTTGTTGTCCACGTAAGCATAGAGCTGTTTCGAGCCCATGCACAGGGAGGCCACAACCCGATCCGGCAGATAAGACTTTTTCTTGTTGGTGATGATCTTGTTTTGCAACAAGGGCAGAAAGCCGTCGGTGATCACCTGGGTGTGAATGCCCAAATCTTTATGGGCCGTTAAGTAGGGAAGGATGGCGTCCGGAAGGTGTCCAAATCCAACCTGCAGGGTGCAGCCGTCGTCAACGAGCTGGTTGACATAGTGGGCGATCCTTTTGACGATTTCTTCGTTCTTGGTCACATTGATCATTTCCACCAGGGGTTCTTCGTGCCAGGCCAAGGAGTCAATCTCATCCACGTGCACGAAGCTGTCCCCCCAGGTGCGGGGCATGTTCGGATTGACCTGGGCGATCACGGTACGGGCGTTTTTCAGTCCGGCCAAGGTGATGTCCACCGAGATCCCCAGGCTGCAATATCCGAATTTGTCCGGGGGGCTGACCTGGATCAGGGCCACGTCCAGTCCGATTTGCTGGGAATTGAAGAGTTCCGGGATTTGGGACAGATACGCCGGGATATAGTCAATCTTCCCCTCAAAGGCGGCCTGACGCATGTGCTGGCTGATAAAGAACAGCTTCAGGGCGAAGCGGTTTAAGAATGATTGGTCGTTGACAAATTGGGCAAAGGTGGAGGACAGCATTTGGTAGATGACAATGTCCTGGATACTCATATCCTGGACCATGGCCCGGATCAAGGCCTGCGGTTCTCCACATCCGGTACCGATAAACACCCGGCTGCCGTTTTTGATAGTCTTGACCGCTTTTTCAGGGGATAAGACTTTGTCCTGGTATTTGTCCATAAACTGATGCATTGAGCCTCCGCTGTTGTTTTCCGCTTGTGCGCAGGATGAGATTGGCTGAAGAAGAGAGGTTCGTCAAGAAGAGGTAGGTTTCAGCGCCGCCTCTGGCCGCAGACGCTCAGTTTGATCACAGGATGAAACTGGTCCGAAATGGGCAGGGCTTGGGGTCAAGCCCAGCCCTACTGGAGGAGTTGCTGAAGCCACCCTTGCCTTCAAAGGCAGGCCCTCTTTGTTCATAACCGTAGTTTCATACCCCATACGAGAAGCCAGACTTCGCCTGGCTTTTCTTGGATTACCTAGTACTGCGTCTCAAAAATGTTGCCCCAATTTTTGGCAATTGGCTCTATTTCATTTATAAGTTTAATTTTAGATTCATCAAATTCGATATTTGAATTTCGAATTTCCATGTCGGTGGCAAGTGGGGCAAAGCTAAGCAAAATGATTATGACCACCCGTTCCTGGCCCTGACCGGGGAGGGGAATGAAGAAAGGGGAACCCTCCCCTGGCCCCTCCCTACCGCCTGGAAGACAGGCGGCAAGGAGGGGAATTAAGAGGGGGTTGAGCCCCTCTGCCGCCTGGAAGACGGCGGCAGGGAGGGGAATTAAGAGGGGGAAATGAGGCTTTGGTTATTGCTCCAGCCCTCTTTTCTGGTTCCCCTCCCTGCTGCCGCTTTGGGCAGGAGGGAGGGGTTAGGGGAGGGTCTCTTTTCTGCTACCGCTTGGGGCAGCTTTCCAGGGAGGGGTGAGTGCCTTATGCCTGAAAGCCTGTCAGAAAAAACAAGAAAGTTCTATGATCTCCTATGTGGGTTGCGGGCTTTTTGGTTCTGCTTCTTATTGTCAACAATTTGAGTTGCTTTGCTCTGTATCTGAATAATAGCAACTTGTGTTCAGTGTTCGGTGTTCAGTTTTCAGTATAAGAACTCGAAATACCATGACATTTCTTGATTTGTTTGCCTGATGCCTGAAAATATCCCCAATTATGTTTTCGAAGTATCATATCTGCATGAATCGGGTTTTCTAAAGCTTGAACACTGAACACTGAAACCTGAACACTTCTGGCACCTTACACCTGAGAACAAAATTACCGTGTATTTGGGTTGCGGGCCAAAGACCGCCTTAGAGGTTTCAGCTTGGCCAGAGGCAAAGCTGAACTCCCGGCTCAAGATTCAAAGCGAAAACCCTCAAAAAAGACAAACCAACTGGAAGGAGGAATGAAAGTGGAAGGTATGCACTACGAAGGATCCTGTATCCGTCCCCCGAGTGAGGCAGACAGCATCCTGCTGCAGGTCACGCTGGGCTGCTCACACAATAAATGCACCTTTTGCGGCAGCTACAAGGACAAAAGGTTTCAGATCAAGGACCAGAAGATTATCTCCCAGGATATCGACTTTGCCGCGCGGTACATGCATCGTCAACGTCGATTGTTCCTCATGGACGGGGACGCATTGATCATTCCCCAGCGGAAACTGGTGCCCTTGCTGGAAGAGATAAACAGCAAACTCCCCTGGCTGACCAGGATCGGGGCCTATGCCAACGCCAAGTCCATTGCCAAAAAGAGTGACCAAGACTTGGCCCGGTTGCGGGAGCTCAAACTGGGCATCATTTATTTAGGCGTAGAAAGCGGGCATGATGGGGTCCTCGCAGCCATCAACAAAGGGGCCACGGCCGAGGAACTCATCCAGGTCGGGCCCAAGGTCAGGCAGGCCGGGATCAAGCTCTCAGTGACCGTATTGTTGGGCATTGGCGGAACCCAGAGCTCCCTGGAGCATGCCCGGGCCACCGGGGAGTTGCTCACCGCCATGGATCCGGATTATGTCGGAGCTTTGACTGTGATGCTTATCCCCGGGACTCCGCTGTATACAGAGTGGGAACAGGGCCGGTTTCAGCTCCCGGATGAACAAGGAATTCTGCGCGAACTCAGGGAGATGCTGGTCCATACCCATTTAAGCAGGGGGCTGTTCATGGCCAATCACGCCTCCAACTATCTGCCCATTCGAGTCCGTTTTCCAGATCACAAACAAAAGACTCTGGAGCTCATCGATCAGGCCTTGCAGGGCCAAGTCCAGCTCAAGCCGGAGTGGATGCGGGCCCTGTAGGTTCAGGCCCAAAAAATGTGTCAGATATGCCGGAGGCAAATCTGAAGAAAAAGAATCAATGAGTTGGAAGGTCGTGAAGCACGCAGGTTAGTGAAAAAAAGAACAAATGGCCGGATCACGGAATGGAAGTCGTGAATGACCTGGTTTCATTTCAAAAAATCTTTGACAGCTCACCTGAAATAAGGTAATGACTTCCCAGTTTGCAACAAATTTCACAAATTGCAGGGAGGCGGCATGATAGAACTCAACATCACCTTGATTATCCAGCTTGTCAATTTCCTGATTCTCTTGGCTTTACTCAATGTGCTTATCTATAAGCCCATTCGAGGTGTTGTCAAGGAGCGCCAGGCCAAGATGTCCAGTGATTTGACTGAGATCGAACGCTTTAACCAGCAGGCCAGCTCCAAGTTGGGGGAGTATCAGACTGCGTTGGATCGGGCACGCAAGGAAGCAGCAGATATTCGGGAGTCAGAGAAAAAGACGGCAGTGTCCGAAGAAAAAGACATTCTGGCCGCTGCCGGCGAGGAAGGTGCCACAGTACTCAACGCCGCCCGCAAGGATATAGAGGCCCAGAGCCAGGAAGCCAGGAAGGCTTTGAGCCAGCAAGTAAAGAAATATGCCAAGTTGGTGACTGACAAGGTTTTGGTCAAGGCGTAAACCCCAAAACGGTGAAGGAGGGTGGAGCGTTGAATAAAAGATGTTGGATTCTATTGGGCGCAGGCGTGTGCGTATTGACGGCCACAGGGGCATTGGCCGCTGAAGCCGGAGGGAGCAGTGCAGCGGCCTGGAAGGATTTCATGTGGCGGGTCCTGAATTTGGCTTTGTTTTTAGGCATTGTCTATAAACTCGCCGGTAAGCGGATCAAGGAATTTTTTTCCGGGCGCAAGGAATCCATTCGTAATGAGCTTCAGGAACTGGAAAACAGGAAGGGAGAAGCGGCCAAAGAGCTCAAGCGGGTGGAGGAGAGCATCGCTGGTCTGGATCAGGAGCGACAATCCATTCTGGATGAGGCCCACAAGCAGGGTCAGGCTGCCCAGGAGGCCATTTTGGCCAAGGCCCACGAGGAAGCTGAAAAGATCAAGGAGCAGGCCCGGCTGAAGGCGGAACAGGAAACCCAGATCATGTTGGAATCCCTGCGGGCCGAGATGGCGGACAAAATCATTAAGTCTGCGGAGAAGATGCTTACCGAGAAGCTGAGCAAGAAAGAACAGGAAAAGCTCGTTGACAAATATCTAACAAAGGTGGTGCTCAATTGAGGGAACAAGTCATTGCCAAACGATATGCACGGGCTCTGTTCACAATCGGTCAGGAAAAAGGCGGGGAGGAGCTCAACACCTACGGGCAACATCTGGAGCAACTGGCTCAGGTGATGCGGGAGGCACCCCAGCTGATACGCCTTTTCCGGAATCCGATCATTCGGGTTGAACATAAAAAAGGGGTGGTCAACACCCTTCTGGACAGGCTGGAAATAACTGGGACTGTCCGTCAATTTTGTCTTTATTTGGCCGATCGGGAGCGTTTGGCCAATTTTTTGGAGATCCAGGAGTATTTCAGCAGGCTTCTGGATGCCAATGAAGGAATACTGCGTGGGGAGTTGGTCACGGCCATCGATTTGACCAAAACAAAGCAGGACCAGATCACGAAAAAGTTGGAAAAACAATTACAGGGACAATTAATTCTGGATTATGAGACTGATACTTCGATCCTTGGTGGGTTGGTCCTGAAAGTCGGGGACAAGGTATATGATGCGAGCTTGCGGGCGCAGCTGGACCAGATGCGGGAAACCATCAAAAGGGGTGAGTAAGAGCTATGCAAATCAAAGCTGATGAGATAAGCAAAATCATTGAAGATCAGATTAAGAATTACGAACAAAAGATGGAGATGACCGAGACCGGAGTGGTCTTGTCCGTGGGTGACGGGATCGCCAAGGTCTACGGGGTGGAAAACTGTATGGCCATGGAACTCTTGGAGTTCCCCGGCGGGGTATATGGTTTGGCCTTGAACCTGGAAGAGGACAGTGTGGGTGTGGCCCTTTTGGGTGAAGACACACACATCAACGAAGGGGACACAGTCAAGCGCACCGGAACGGTTTTTTCCGTGCCGGTTGGTGACGCCGTCGTGGGCCGGGTAGTTGATCCGGTGGGAGCTCCCCTGGATGGTCTGGGCCCGATTTCCTCTCAAGAAACCCGTTTGGTGGAAGTGAAGGCACCGGGGATCATCGCCCGTCAGCCGGTGAAAGAATCCATGCATACCGGTTTAAAAGCCATCGACGCTATGACCCCCATTGGCCGGGGACAGCGGGAATTGATCATCGGGGACCGGCAGATAGGGAAAACAGCCATTGCCGTTGACTCCATTCTGGCTCAGAAAGACACCGATGTGCACTGCTTTTATGTGGCCATTGGACAGAAGAAATCCACGGTTGCCTTGGTGGCCGATGTCCTGCGCCAGCACGGGGCTATGGAATACACGACCATCATTTCCGCCACCGCCGCCGAACCGGCTCCCTTGCAGTTCATCGCCCCCTATGCCGGATGCACCATGGCCGAGCATTTCCGGGACAACGGCAAGCATGCGCTGATTATTTACGACGACCTGTCCAAACAGGCCGTTGCTTATCGCCAGATGTCCCTGCTGCTTCGGCGTCCTCCCGGACGTGAGGCTTTCCCCGGCGACATTTTCTATCTCCACTCTCGTCTCTTGGAACGGGCGGCCAAGTTCAGCGACAAAGAAGGTGGAGGCTCGCTTACTGCCTTGCCCATTATCGAGACCCAGGCCGGTGACGTCTCGGCCTATATCCCCACCAACGTAATTTCCATTACCGACGGTCAGGTTTACCTGGAACCGGATCTGTTCAACGCTGGATTTCGGCCGGCCATTAACGTGGGCTTGTCCGTATCCCGGGTGGGTGGAAGCGCTCAGATCAAGGCCATGAAGCAGGTGGCTGGTACTTTGCGTCTGGACTTGGCTCAATACCGGGAATTGGCCGCTTTTGCCCAGTTCGGATCAGATTTGGACAAGGCCACTCAGGAACGCTTGGAACGGGGCAAAAGGATGATGGAGGTCTTAAAGCAGGATCAATACAAGCCTATGCCGGTGGAAGAACAGGTGGCCGTTCTGCACGCCGGGACCAAAGGCTTTATGGATTCCATTTCTGCGGACGACATCAAACGTTTTGAATCCGAATACCTGGAGTTCCTGCGGGCCAGTAAGGGCGACGTCTTAAGCTCGATCAAAGAGATGAAAGAATTGGACGATGACCTCGAAGGCAAGCTGCAAGCAGCGGTGGAAGAGTTCAAAAAGTCGTTTCAGGCCTAGCAAAAGGGGTAATCCATGCCTTCACTGAAGGAAGTTCAAAACAAGATCGCCTCGGTCAAGAAGACCAAGCAGATCACCAAGGCCATGAACATGGTGGCCTCGGCCAAGTTGCGCAAGGCCCAGGACCGGATTGAACGATTTCGCCCCTATGCGGAAAAGTTTTACGATATGCTTGGAGAGATGGCCGGTGGTGTTGAATCCTCCGCCCATCCTCTCCTAGAACAGCGGGATACCATCAGTAAGGTGGGCATTCTGCTCATGACCTCGGACCGGGGCTTGTGTGGTGGGTTTAACAGCAATTTGATCCAAAAAGGTTTAAGCATCGCCCGGCAAAAGGCGGCAGAGGGCAAGACCGTCGTCTTTTATTGTGTGGGCAAGAAGGCTCGCAATCAGATCCGAAAGCGGGAATTCGAAGTGGTCATGTCCCGAGTGGATTGCATGGACGGCTTTGATTTCAGTTTGGCCAACGATCTGGGCACCGAATTGATCAGTGCCTACGTCAATCAGGACCTGGACGAAGTCCATTTGGTTTACGGCGAATTTCTCAGCGTGGCCAAACAGGTACCCCGGGGATTGCAGATATTACCCGTAGTCCAGAGCGATGTGCAGGAAGAGACGGAAACGAGCGGGGCAACGGCCCAATATATGTATGAACCGTCTGTGGACGGTATCTTGGCCGAGCTTTTGCCGCGGTTTATAAAGGTGCAAGTCTATCGTGGACTGTTGGAGACCTCAGCCAGTGAGCACGCAGCCCGAATGACGGCAATGGATAATGCAAGCAGCAATTGCGACGATATGATCTCCAGCTTGACCTTAGCCTATAACAAGGCCAGGCAGGCTGCGATCACTGCCGAACTTTTGGATATCGTCGGTGGAGCTGAGGCACTCAAAGGTTAAAGGGGGCATAGAATGAGTGAGAATGTAGGAAAAATATCGCAGGTCATTGGAGCTGTGGTCGACTTAGAGTTTCCGGAAGGGCAGCTGCCCAACATCCGTAATTCGGTGCGCATCAAGGATCCGAGTCGTCAGGGGGATGAAGAACTCATTGTGGAGGTCGCCCAGCAGCTGGGAGATAATATCGTCCGCTGCATCGCCATGGACGGTACCGAGGGACTGGTCCGGGGCATGGAAGCGATTGATACCGGCGACTCAATCAGGGTGCCGGTGGGAGAGCCGGCTTTGGGTCGCATCTTGAATGTGGTCGGTCGTCCGGTGGACGAAGGTGGAGAGGTCAAAGCTGATACCTACTATCCCATTCACCGTCCATCCCCGTCTTTTGCTGATCAGAGTACCGACGTGGAACTCCTGGAAACAGGTGTAAAGGTCATTGACCTTTTGATTCCCTTTCCCAAAGGGGGAAAGATGGGTTTGTTTGGGGGTGCCGGCGTGGGCAAGACGGTTATCCTCATGGAGATGATCAACAATATTGCCAAGCAGCATGGGGGTAAGTCCGTATTTGCCGGTGTTGGTGAGCGGACCCGGGAAGGAAACGATCTGTACCTGGAAATGAAGGAAGCCGGGGTGTTGCCCAATGCGGCCCTGATCTACGGACAGATGAACGAACCCCCCGGAGCCCGGGCCCGAGTGGCCTTGACCGCCTTGTCAGCAGCCGAATATTTCCGGGACGAGCAAGGGGAAGACGTCCTTTTGTTCATTGACAATATCTTCCGTTTTACCCAGGCCAACATGGAAGTGTCCGCCCTGCTCGGACGCATGCCGTCAGCGGTGGGCTATCAACCCACCCTGGGCACGGACTTGGGTGAATTGCAGGAACGGATCACCTCCACCCACAAGGGTTCTATCACCTCGGTCCAGGCCATTTACGTCCCGGCCGACGACTTGACTGACCCGGCTCCGGCCACAACATTTTCTCATTTGGACGGGACCCTGGTTCTGTCCCGGCAGATCGCCGAGCTGGGCATATACCCCGCGGTTGACCCCCTGGACTCCACATCTAGGATTTTGGACCCCAACGTCCTGGGCTCAGATCACTATCAGACCGCACGTCAGGTGCAGATAATCCTGCAGCGGTATAAGGACCTCCAGGACATCATCGCCATTTTGGGCATGGAAGAGCTCTCGGACGAGGACAAACTGACCGTGGGCAGAGCGCGAAGGATTCAGCGCTTCTTATCCCAGCCTTTCCACGTTGCTGAGCAGTTTACCGGAATTCCTGGTGCGTATGTCAAAACTGAGGAAACCGTTCGGGCCTTCAAGGAAATCTTGGAGGGCAAGCACGACGACCTTCCGGAAAATGCCTTCTACTTGGTGGGGACGATCGAAGAAGCCAGGGAAAAGGCTGAAAAGATGCAATAAATTACATTTAGGATGTGACTATGGCCACTACAATACGCTTGGAGATAGTGACCCCGGACAAAATGGTCCTCAGCCAGGATGTCGAATACGTCGGTGTTCCCGGTCTGATGGGGCAATTCGGGGTCTTGAAGAATCACATCCCGTTTCTTTCAGCCTTGGCCATCGGGTCCTTGTACTATAGAAAGGAAGGCAGAAACCACTACGTTTTTCTTTCCGGTGGGTTCGCCGATGTTACCCAGGACAAATTGACCATTCTGGCTGAGAGTGCCGAACGGGCCGAAGAAATTGACATTGCCCGGGCTAAGAAGGCCAAGGAGCGGGCCGAACAGCGCCTGCAACAGGAACGGGACAAGGTCAATGCCGCCCGGGTTGAGGCTGCCTTGAAGCGGGCGATTCACAGGATGACGGTCAAAGAAAAAGAGCAATAGAGCATCGATGCGTTAATGAATGAAGATTCCAGGTTGTTGAGCCTGGAATGCCCCAGGGTTGGATGATATAAAAAGGCAGACCGGTTCCGGTCTGCCTTTTTTTAGGCCTTTCTGAGGGAAATTATCTGCAGCATTTCTCATCAGCCGTCCGTGCGTCCCTTATTATCCTTGCATTGTAGCCCAGGTCTGTTTATACTCGCGGTCCTGAACAAGGAAACAGCCAGTGCTTTAGCCTGGATATTTTAGACGCGGATGATTGGGCCTATGCAACAGAATGACTGGAACCAATGGAAAAAAGGGACCATGGGGGCCGTTGTCCTGGCTGCCGGCAAGGGGACCAGGATGAAGAGTGCTCGGCCTAAGGTCCTGCATGAGCTCTTGGGCCTGCCGATGCTTTGGTATGTGCATACGGCCATTGGCGCTGTGGTCGATGCGCAAGACCAATGGACTGTGGTCGGCTTCGGCCGGGAGCAGGTGCAAGAGGCCTGTACCGGTTATGCAGGGCACTTTATACCGCAGGACCAGCAGTTGGGAACCGGGCATGCGGTGCAAATGGCTTGGCCGGCGGTCCAAGAGTCGGGCTGTGAGTGGTGTTTGGTCCTCAACGGAGATGTCCCCTTGATTCGTCCGGAATCTTTGGGCCAGTTGGTAAGTGCTTGTTGGGAACAAGGGGCGGCCCTGGGATTCGCCAGTATTGAACCCGAGGACCCCACCGGCTATGGGCGTGTTCTCCGTCACAAAGATGGAAGTGTGGCCGCAGTGGTGGAAGAAAAGGATCTCGCCGAGCATGGCGTTGATCGCCCGCTCAAAGAAGTCAACGCTGGTTTGTATTGTCTGCATGTTCCTCTCTTAGGAAGGTATTTACAGGGGTTGAGCCGGAATAATGCCCAGGGAGAGTATTACATAACAGAACTCATCGATCTGTGTGTTCAGGACGGGGAGCGGGTGGTGGCTGTCAATTATGGTCGGGACGATGCCTTTTTAGGAGTGAACAGTCCCAGGGAGCTGGTAGCCTGTGAGACCTTGCTCCAGCAGCGCATCAACTCCCAATTGCTTGATAGCGGGGTTATTTTGCGTAACTCCGATCAGGTGCGAATTTCCCCTTTAGCTCATATTCAGCCCGGTGTAGAAATCACCGGTCCGGTTGAAATATATGGGCACACAGTCATTGAGGCAGAATCGCGCATAGGATCGAATGTTTGGGTTAAGGATGTCCAGGTTGGGCCAGGATCGCAGGTCCTGGAGTTTTCCCATCTGGACCAAGCCCAAGTGGATGAAAAATGTCAGGTGGGGCCCTTTGCCCGGTTACGGCCTGGAACGCACCTCAAGGCTCGAGCCAAGGTCGGCAATTTTGTGGAAGTGAAGAAGGCTGTGTTGGAAGTGGGATCGAAGGCTAATCACCTTTCCTACATCGGAGACGCCTTTGTCGGTGAGGGATCCAATATTGGGGCTGGAACCATTACCTGCAATTACGATGGGCGTAGAAAACATATAACAGTCATAGGTGAACGTTCTTTTATCGGGAGCAACGCCGCCCTCATTGCTCCGGTGACCATCGGAAAAAACAGTATAGTCGGGGCTGGTTCGGCAGTGAGCAAGGATGTACCGGACAATACTTTGGCTGTGACCCGGGCCAAACAGAAGAACTTGCCCAGGCGCTCAGCCTCTGCTGTGGATGAGGAGAACTGATGGACCTCATCGAGCAGCTTGAGGATCGTATGGAGCGCTTGCTGCAGCGGGTCAGGGACTTGGAAGACGAGAATGCCCAGCTTCGAACGACCCTGGACACGGAGCGGCAAATCAAAGATAATGTCTTATCCAGGTTGGACCGTCTCTTGAAAAAAATTCAAGAGGTGGATATATAGAGGGTAATGCCGAGTTATAATGTGCGCCTGCTTGGGCAGGAGGTTTCTTTTAAAACCAATGCCGAAGAGGACAGGATTCGACAAGCAGAGCAATTGATCAAGGACCGGTTCCAAGGTCTGGATACCTATGGATCCCGGATCAGTAATGAAAAATTGCTTATTCTCGTAGCCTTGAGTTTGGCTGACGATTACATACAAACGCGCCAAAGGCTGGACGAACTTGAAGACAAGATGAGTCTGCTTTTGGAAAAAATAGACCGGGAAAATTGAATACAGAAGATACGTCCGCAGGCACTCATAAAAGCTTTTGCTAGGACATGCCCTGGGGTTTTGGTGATTGTAGGAACCATTTTTGAGCCAACATACTCAAAAACGGGAGCAACTTCGTGTATCCTGTTGAGCATGCCCGCAATATGTCGGGAAGCCTGATGGATACCAAGATGCACCCACCTGGTACGCCAGGTTCAAGATGGCCTGCAACACGGACCCCCGGGGTGTGCTCTTCCCTTTAAACGAGCTGTGGATACCTCAAGCCCGGTGCGTAAGCTTTCTTTTTTCCAGCCAAACACTGCATCCTGACCAAGGCTCCCTGTCTGTTGTGTCCGGCACCCTCGTTGATGTGCTGGACACGCCCTGTTCTCCTTTCCTTCATTGGTTTGTCCCCCTGCGCGATCCAAGAGGCTGCCCGTCCTGTGTCCACCTTGTGTCGAGGTGCGCCCCCAGGACACCGCCTTTTTTATGTCAACAGGTTGCTAAAGGCCTGAGATTTATAAATCAAGGAGAACCGTTATGGATTTGTTGATCACTGCTCTAGTCGGCATTGTTCTTGGGGCTGGAGCCGGTTATGTTCTGCATAAGGTCGCGGCGGCCAAACGGCTGGAAGAGGCCAAAACAGAAGCCAAACGGGTTTTGGAGGAAGCCAAAAAAGAAGCTCAGGCAGAGAAGAAAGAACTCCTCTTGCAAGGTCAGGATGAAATCTATCAGCAAAAAAAGGAGATGGAGCAGGAGTTCAAGGAACGCGAGAATGTCATCAAAAAGCAGGAAGGTCGGCTGCAGCAGAAGGAAGAGCGCCTGGAGACCAAGCAGGAACGGACTACGGAGAAAGAAAGCGAACTGGTGGATTGGGAAAAAAGACTTTCCAAGCAAGAACGGGAGTTGGAGGAAAAAGAACAGGAGATCGAAAGGGTTTTGGCTGAACAGGAACGAACCCTGCAGGAAATTTCCGGGTTGACCGTGGAAGAGGCCAAACGCCGATTGCTGGAAGATATCGAAAGCCGGACCAGACATGATGCGGCCAGGATGATCCGGCAGATTGAGATGGAAGCCAAAGAGACGGCCGACCGCAAGGCCAAGGAAATACTTTCCACTGCCATCCAGCGCTATGCTGGCGAATATGTTTCCGAACAGTCGGTATCTGCCGTGGAGCTGCCCAGTGAGGAAATGAAGGGCCGGATCATTGGCCGGGAAGGCCGGAATATCCGCTCCCTGGAGGCAGCCACTGGAGTGGATTTGATTATCGACGACACCCCGGAAACAGTTATTCTCTCCGCCTACAGCCCCTTGCGTCGGGAAAAGGCCAAACAAGTCCTGGAGCGCTTGATCAGCGACGGCCGGATCCATCCGGCCAGGATTGAAGATATTGTTAAGAAAGTAGATAAAGAAGTAGAAGTCAAGTTGCGAGAGATGGGGGAGCAGGCCACTTTCGACGTTGGGGTGCACGGAATCAATCCGGAGTTGGTTCGGCTCTTGGGCCATCTCTATTACCGGACCAGTTTTTCCCAGAATGTTCTGCACCATTCCT
This sequence comes from Desulfovermiculus sp., assembly GCA_034521385.1. Taxonomy (GTDB): domain Bacteria; phylum Desulfobacterota; class Desulfovibrionia; order Desulfovibrionales; family Desulfothermaceae; genus Desulfovermiculus. The sequence continues at coordinate 179,292 of JAXHMO010000020.1, read as the reverse complement.
TGGAAGTGGCTTTTTTGTGTGGGGTCATGGCCGCAGAACTGAAGATTGACGTCAAAAAGGCCAAGCGAGCTGGGCTGCTCCACGATATTGGCAAGGCCGTGGATCATGAGGTTGAGGGCCCACACGCCTTGATCGGATCGGACTTGGCCAAGAAGTACGGGGAGTCTAAGGATATCATCCATGCCATTGCCGCGCACCACGAAGACGTCCAGCCCAAATCCATCCTGGCCGTCCTGGTCCAGGCCGCAGACAGCCTGTCCGGGGCCAGACCGGGAGCGCGCAAAGAACTCTTGGAAAACTACGTCAAACGGCTGGAGGAATTGGAGAACGTGGCCACCGAATTCAACGGGGTGGCCAAGGCCTATGCCATTCAAGCTGGCCGGGAGCTGCGGGTCATGGTGGACTGCGACCTGGTGGATGAGGATCAGACCTATTTGTTATGCAAAGACATCGCCAAGGGTGTGGAAGACAAAATGACCTATCCCGGTCAGATCAAGGTTACCTGCATCCGAGAGAAGCGAGCGGTGCATTATGCCAAGTGAGGACGAAGAAACGGAGCGAGGGAGGGACTTATCCGCGAAACTCTGTAATAAACAAGAAAATGGGTTTCTCTGAAGCAGATTAAGTCTTTGGCGGATCAGGTTCACGGTTCTGGGTTCACGGTTTGAAGAGGAAGAAATTGAGAAGTAAAGCTTTGGTGAATGTAACGAACTCTTTTTCGTGCAGGACGTGATATGCAATGAGGATTCTCTTTTTAGGCGATATCGTCGGCCGCCCGGGTCGTCAAGCAGTCAGCAGGCTCCTACCCCGGCTGAAAACCGAGTGGGAATTGGATTGCGTGGTGGCCAATGCCGAGAATACTTCCGGCGGGATTGGGCTCACGTCCAAGAATGCCCTGCAATTGCACGATATTGGACTGGATGTGCTTACATCGGGCAATCACATATGGAAGCACAAAGATATTTTCCCCTGTTTGGAATCCGAGGTATGGCTCTTGCGGCCGGCCAATTATCCGCCAGGGGTCCCGGGACGGGGATGGAACGTGTATACCCAGTCCAATGGCGAACTGGCGGTCATCAATCTCCTGGGTCGTATCTTTATGGATCAGATAGATTGTCCTTTTCGGGCCGTGGAGGGGATTCTATCCCAGATGGACAAGCAACCCAGGCATATCCTGGTGGATTTTCATGCCGAGGCCACTTCGGAGAAAAAGGCCATGTTTTATGCCTTAAGCGGCCAGGTGAGCGCCGTGATTGGTACACATACCCATGTACCTACGGCCGACGCCCAGATCAGCCCGGAAAAGACAGCGTATATATCCGACGTTGGTATGTGCGGGCCGCACCATTCGGTCATCGGCATGGACCCCAAACCTATTCTGAAAAGACTCCGCACCGGCCTTCCCCAGCCCTTCACCGTGGGCAAAGGGGAAGTGGTCCTGCAAGGGGTCCTTTTAGAGACCGATGCCCATGGCCGGGCCATGACTTTTACTCCTGTGGAGCGTTTTTATACTTTTGAATAAAACCCGAGAGCCAAAAGTTCTTGGCTCATCTATTCTTTGAACCGTGAACCTGGAACTTTGAACCCTTAACAGACGGATGTTGGACGATGCAAAACGATCTGGAAACCAGCCTGGCCCTTATCCGGCGGGGAAGTGAAGAGATTATCGAAGAATCGGAGTTGATGGCCAAGCTTCAAAAGGGTCATCCCTTGCGCATTAAGGCCGGATTCGATCCTACTGCCCCTGATCTGCACCTGGGACACACGGTCCTTATTCAAAAGCTCAAACATTTCCAAGAACTGGGGCACAAAGTACTCTTTCTGATCGGGGATTTCACCGGCTTGATTGGTGACCCCAGCGGCAAGTCCGAGACCCGTACCTCCCTGACCCGGGAAGAGATCTCCAAGAACGCCGAGACCTACAAGCGGCAGATCTTTAAGATCCTGGACCCGGAGCGGACCGAGCTCATGTTCAATTCTACCTGGATGGATAAGTTTACGGCCTACGACTTCGTCCAGTTGTGTTCAAAATATACCGTGGCCAGGATGCTGGAGCGAGACGACTTTCATAATCGGTTTGAGAGCAATCGGCCCATCTCTATCCACGAATTCCTCTATCCCCTGGTCCAGGGATACGACTCCATCGCCATGCGAGCGGATGTAGAACTGGGGGGAACGGATCAAAAGTTCAACCTCCTGGTTGGACGGACATTGCAACGGCAGGAACATATGGAGCCCCAGGTCATCCTGACCATGCCCATTCTGGAAGGCCTGGATGGGGTGCACAAGATGAGCAAGTCCCTGGGCAATTATGTGGCCATAGAGGAGCCGGCCGGGGACATGTTCGGCAAACTGATGTCCATCTCCGACGATTTGATGTTTCGTTATTATGAGCTCCTTTCGGACAAGGATATGGACGAGGTTATGGGCCTGAAGACGGAGATGGAGCAGGGTCGAAAGCATCCCAAAGAGATCAAGGAAGAGCTGGCTATGGAAATTACAGCCAGGTTCCATGGCCTGGAGGCGGCCAAGCAGGCTCGAGAAGACTTTGCCCGGGTCTTTTCCCAGCATGAACTCCCCAGCGATATGCCCTCTGTGACCGTTGGACCGGATCAAAGTGCACTCATCAGCGATGTTTTGATCCGCTCGAACCTTTGCCAGTCCAAGGGCGAGGTCAAGCGTCTGTGCAAACAAGGAGCGGTAAGCGGTGACGGGCAGAAGATCGTGGATGCCCATTACACCCTGCCCCAGGGGGAGCACGTGCTGAAAGTAGGCAAACGTCGTTTTGTGCAAGTGATTATAAAGGGTGAGGGGTGATGCTGGGATGAAAAGGATGCTGGAATGCTGGGATGCATAACCAGAGGTCAGCGCCGCCTCTGGCGTCGGCCGCCAGTTTGATCGAGTAAGAAACAGTTTTAAAAAGGGCTGGGCTCGATCAAACTGGCGGTTTCTTACGAAGAACAAATAACTAATAACGAAGAACAGGCCCGCCAGTAGCAAAACTGACACACATAACCTGCAAAGGAAGCCCATGATCCAGGCAATACCATCCTACTGGCCCACAGTACAACGTGAAATCGCTCTTTTCGCCCGCCTGGTCAAAATTGAACACTCGGTCTTCGCCCTGCCCTTTGCCTACATCGGCCTGTTCCTGGCTGCCCAGGGGTGGCCGGGGTGGGGGCCGTTTCTTTTCCTCTCCCTGGCCATGGTGGCCATACGCTCTTTTGCCATGGCCATGAACAGGCTGGCCGATCTGAAATATGATAGTCAGAATCCCAGGACCCAGGACCGGCCCTTAGTCACCGGAGAGGTCCCTATGTCCAAGGCCTGGATAATGACCTTGATGTCCGCCCTGATTTTCGTCCTTTCCTGTGCCGGGTTGAATACGCTGTGTTTATATTTGTCGCCCATAGCCCTTCTTTGGTCCGGTCTGTACAGCTACAGCAAGCGAGTGACCTGGCTGAGCCATTTCTGGCTGGGTTCAGTCTTAGGACTGGCTCCCCTGGGAGGATGGCTGGCCTATTCCCCGACCTTCACTCTTCCGGCAGTCCTGTTTTTTCTGGGAGTGACTTTTTGGGTGGCTGGTTTCGATATCCTTTACGCTTGTCAGGACGTGAGCTTTGATCTGCAAGTGGGGCTTCAATCCGTGCCGGCCCGATTCGGGATACATGAGGCCCTGCTGTTATCCACATTTAGCCATGTCAACGCCTCTCTCTTCTTTCTCGTTGCTGGGTGGGCGGCTGGACTGGGCTGGATATACGGCTTGGTCTGGCTGGCGGTGAGCATCGTCCTTTTGTGGGAGCACACCCTGGTTGCAGCCGATGATTTGGACCGGCTGAACCTGGCCTTTTTTACCTTAAACGGGATCATCGCCGTGGTCCTCTGCGTCGGTGTTCTGGCCGACATATTCGGGCCCTTGGGAAGCTAGTACCGTGTCTTATAAGTTCTGTCCCATATAATGGCAGTTTCTAACATTGATTTTCTTTTTAAATTTGACCCACTGTTTAACTGTTTCTGATAATAAAAATCCGGACAAAATGGCTTCAATCAGGGTAACACTTTCTCCCGGCTCAAACCAGAGGAGGAAGTGTCATGGGCAGCAAACATTTTAGTCAACCGGAAAAACTTACTGTTCTTGAACACGCCAAACAGATCGGGCCAAAGGAAGCAGCCAGTGTAGCTGGTGTCCACCATACCACGATCTATAACTGGCAAAAGCAACTCGAGGAGCTCGGTGAAGAAGCTTTTCTCGAGCATCAACCCCATCGGTCAAGCCGAGGGGAAAAGGAAATAACCCCTGAACAGGAATCGGCCATCCTGCAGGTATGGAATGATAATCCTGCATATGGTCCCGGACAGGTCCGCAGCCAGCTCCGACGTCAGGGCACTACCATCTCCATCCGTACCATCCGGAAGGTTATGGAGGCCAACGGGTACACTGCCAACCAAAAGCAGGAAGAGACCTCGGCCACTCAGCGCTTTGAGGCCAGCCGTCCCCTGGAGCTGACCCAGATGGACATCCTGGAGGTGACCATCAATAAGGCCCGGGTCTATCTGATCCTGCTCATTGACGATTTTTCGCGCTTTATCCTCGGGTTTCGGCTCCTGGAGCAAACTTCCATAGATGAGGTCATACAGCTGGTCCGGGGAGCTGTCGACCAGTACGGCAAGATGGAAGAGCTGCTCACAGACCGTGGTTTTGTCTTCTACTCCTGGCGTGGGATCAACCGCTTTGAAAAGTACCTGGAAAACCAAAGCATAGATCACACCCACGCCCGGCCCCATCACCCCCAGACCCTGGGCAAGGTGGAGGCATTAAATAAGCGCATCAAGCATGAGCTCTTTAGCCAAGAGCATTTTTCCACCCTGGAGCAGGCCTTTTCGGCCCTGACCAAATGGGTGGACCACTATAACCACAAGCGTCCGCACCAGGGATTGGGAGGTTTCTTGGTTCCGGCCGAGCGCTTCCAAGGACAGGAGCAAAAGGCCCTTGACGACATTGCCAATTCACGTGACGTTACCGCCCAGCCCCAGGATGTAGAACGCAGTATCGTCAATTTAGTGCTGGCCCCGGATGGCAGTCTCACCCTTTATTTTCTGGGTCAGCCAATAGTGATCAAAGGAGGTTCCCATGTCTGAGACTTTGACCCCGGAAGAGGTGGCTATCCTGATAAAGGCCCGCCGGATTCAGAAAGACAAGGGCCTGGATAAAGATTTTGACGTCAAAAACGTCTGCGAGACAGCAGGAGTCTCGCGCAAGACCGGCTACCAATGGGCTGAAAAGCTTACCTCCAACAAAGAAAGAACGCAGCGTCAGGAAGTTGAGCAGGAGCTGGCCGAGCTGCAGGCCAAGTATGAAAAGCTTTCCAAGGATTATGACCAGGAAGCCTTTGAAAACCGAGCCCGGAAGCTGGCCTGGGAAATCCACCATGTGGATGAGTGGCTGGCCAGTAAAAAAAACACTTTCAAGAGCCAGACAAACAAAAAACGGTAGCTTTTGTCCGCCATGAGCCCTGGTCGACTCGGACTATTTCCTGGCTGCTGGGCATTTCCTTAAGTACGCTGAGTGACTGGGATCAGGCCTATGATGACAATCTCTGCCCCTATCGCACCGGCGACAAACGGGGCACCGCGACTAAAGTGACCATGGAGATTATCCGTCACATCGTGGACAAAGCCAGGGCTCTCAAAGAACGGGGCAATCGACTGCGGATTACAAAATTTGTCCAGACCATCAAAGATGAACTCCAGCTGAATCTGGGCCTAAAGACCATCAAGGACATCCTGATTGCCAATGATTTGTGGAGACCACAGACCAAGAAAAAACGACCAGAGTTTTATCAAAGCTTATGCCAGCAGATCCCTAACGGGGTGCTCAGCCTGGATGGGAGCACCATTGATGTCCATGTGGGAGATCTGGTTATGAGCTACAATCTGGAACTTGGTGTCGATACGGGCAGCTTTTGCCACACTGCCTATGAGATCACCCCGACGGAAACGGGCGACGGGGTCCTTTCTGTCCTGAAAAAACACCAAGAGGCCTGGGGGCTACCCTTGGGCGTGGTCTTTGATAGGGGCAGTTCCAATTTAAGCGAGGAGGTCATGAGTTTTCTGGATATGCACGATATCATCGTCTTGCCTGCGGGGCCGGCCAACCCCAAGGGCAACGGAACTGACGAAGGAGCATTTAGTCAACTCAAGCAGGCTATTGGAGAAGTGCACATCGATACATCATCTCCCTATGCTCTGGGTGAGAGCGTGCTGAGGATGCTCGTCTGCCTGTATATGCAGATGCGCAACAAGCTGGCCCTGCGTACGCCCCGGCCCACTCCTGCCGATCAGATGCAGACCCCTGTCTCTGCAAAGGAGCAGGAGAAAGAGCGGGCCCGACTTGTAGAGCATCAGCAGAAAAAGGATGACGATGCTCATCAGGCCAAGAGAGACAGACTGCATTGGCTGATCAATTATCACAATATCACGCTATTACCGGCTGAACTTCAAAGAGCAGAAAATTGCATCAAATACTATGACCAGGAAGCCATAACCAAATCTGAAGAAGCGTTTTTAAGGGCAGTCAACCGGGACCACAACCGCTGCAACCTGTCTTATTTTTTCGGTATCTTAAATAATATTCAGCAGGATCTGGACGATCAACGCTACCAGCAATATTGCCAAGAGCGATACAGCTATGAGCTGCACCAGGAAAACCAGAGACGCAAGGAAGAAGAACAGACCCAGAAAGTACCCACTGTGGATAGCATCCTTGACCTTGTGGTAACAGCCATGAACCTGGACCAGGAGTTTCTCAGGCAATCGGCCTTTACAAGATGCAAAAACCGAATCCAGGACTTACTTTCCTCGATTCGCTATATCGGTCCACTCCTGAAGAAGTTTCATGAGGCCCTCGGTGCCAGGAATGACTTGGAGCTGAAGCAAAAAGAAGAGGCGCTCACGCACATTGAGCAGCTTATACATGAAACCGCCGCGGCTTGATTGTGTTACCCTCTTGCTGGGATTTTGTTCGAATTTTTATTGCAATGGCACATTTAACGACACGGAAATTCGAAATACGAATATCGAAATCCGAAACCCCGATGAAACAGAAGAAGGTTTCATTGGGCAAGCAATCAGAGCGAAATTCTAATAAGAAATAATAATCAAAATAAAGTGGAAGTCCGTATCCTGGCCGTGCGGGCCGAAGGCATACCGGATCATGTCCAACCGGGACTTAGTGCCCAGGTTCAGGCCGCAATACCTGCAGCCTGTCAGATGATCCGCTCTGCAGTTTAGTTGCAAAATCTCGCTTTACGTTCATTTACAACAAAAGATTTGGCTATAAATCTTTGTTTTTGTTGACCTATGGCCTCTGATCTCTGGCCTCTGGAGAGTGCAAAAACGGTTTTTGCACTCGTGTATCAGTGCGTTGTCTCCTGACTGCTGTCTTTGGGGCCGGCCAAGGTCTGTAATACATCCTGCCCCTTGCCGGTTCTTTTCCAGGCTTCAAACAGCTGCATCCATTCCGTGAAGTTCATGGGGTTTTCTTCCAACTGGTTTTCATGCGCCTCCACCCAGATATGAAAGGCGTTCATCTCCACTTGATAGCTCTTACTGTTGAGTACAGATAAGATGCGGGTAATATCGTAACGTTCCCCGTCCAGGCGGTTTTGTATAAAATTGATGACTTTTTGTTGCGATTTTTCCGGGGTCATGATCTCATTATTGATTTCTGTGGCCAGCCCCCCAAGGAGGGGGTGGTCCTGTTGTATAAGGTTCACGTCGGATTCGGGAAGTTGTATTTTGTGGCTGTCTCCTTCTTTGATCATGTAGTAAAAGCGAAGCCAAAATTCAAATTTACAAATATCGGTGACGTCTTTGAGGGCCTGTTTGAATTGATCAGCCATGGGTGCTCCTTTTTTGGGGACTCCTGTTCCTTGGAGGGGAGAAGACGATTTCCTCCACTGGATCAAGGCTCAGACATTTGTTCGTTGTCATTGGAATGCGAAATAGGTATATCTTTTTCATCGGTTGTAAAGTCCTGTGAATCTGGAAGCCAAAGCCGGTAGTTGCATTGACGGATAAGCCCGATAATCTGTCCCAGAACGCGGACTTGCTGTGTGTCCTCAGCGTTAAGGACCATTGGCGGGAAGTTCCGATTATCGCAGATCAGAGTCATGCCCTGTGGTTGTACATCCACTCTTCTAATGAGCAGTCGGCCGCATATATCCAGGGCATAGATCAGGCCCGGCCGGACATGCCGGAGGTTTCGATCCACGAGAAGGAGATCCATATCCTTGATCCCCGGTTCCATACCTGGACCGGTCATTTCCAAGCTGATCAGATTGGGGCGGGTTGGGGCGGAAACCGCTTGCAAGGGGAGGGCACATCGAGGGGCTGTTTTTCCCAGTTCCAGGCTTTGGTCCTCCTGCCCGACGACCTGCGCATGGGGGATTCCAATCCAGGAGGTCTGGGCCAGGTCAGCATCTACGGTGGGGGTTCCGTTTCCGGTGGCCAGCCAGGTGGAGTTCAGGTTATAAGCTTGGGCCAGGGTGAACACCCACTTCCAAGGGACGGCATTCTTTTGCTTAGCCAGGGAGATGGCCGCCCGGCCTACACCCAGAACCTGAGCTAGCTGGGATTGGTTTTGAATATCCGTCGCTTGGCACAACCGGCTGAAAAAGGACTCAAAGGATGGAGAAGTCATACCTGGCTCAAGAAAAAAAATTGAAGTTTGGTTGCCGGATTAATCGAGCTTGAAACTTTTGTCTGTCAACCAGATGCGTGGGTTGTACCACATTTTTTTTATTCGCATGTGCATGGAGTATAGGGACGGTCACCCCAGTCCGTCAAACCATGACGGAAATCCTCCATCCCGGGCTGAGCCTGAAATTGAACAAGGAGCGAGTTATGGATGAAAAATTGATTGCTGAACTAAATGAATTGCCGGAGATTCCCGTGTCCAGTGTCCACGCTTATAAGGACCACCTGGCCGCCTTGGTGGAGAGGGTGAACAATCTCATGAGTTCCCGAGCGGATCTTCGGCTGCTCATCGGAGAGAATCCTCTGTCCCTCATGTTCGCCAACCATAAAAATCATGCCCTGTTTATGAGCAATGTGTTCGCCCTGCATCAGTACGAACTTCTGGCCCATATAGTCCCCTGGGTGTATCGGGCCTATCACAGCCATGGCTTTTCCTATACCTATTTCCCAGCTCACTTGCAGGCCTGGCGTAGCGCTTTGCAGGAGATGTTGCCTGCTGATGCGGCTGAGCCTTTGATTTCCGTATACGACTGGATGCTTTCTCGGCACGAGGATTTTATCAACCGCTCAGAGCAGGCCAGATTTACTGCCCAAGAGCCGGTGGGAGCATGGTATGAAGTTTACCGGGATCTTGTTCAAGCCCTGGTTCGAGGTGACAGGTATAAGGTCATGCAGCTTGGGCAGGGGGCGGTCCAATCCTCCCTGGACTTGGTCGATTTCTATCTCCAGGTCCTACAGCCGGCCATGTACACCATTGGGGAGATGTGGGAAAGTGGAGAGATAAGTGTGGCCAAGGAACATTTGGCCTCTGCCCTGGTCAACAGGCTGATGTCCATGCAGTATATCGATTTCATGCGTCCGGACGAGGAGAAGAAGGGGAGGGCCATCGTCTCGGCTGCGCCCAATGAATTTCATGAGATCGGAGCCACCATGGTGGCCAATAGTTTGGAGTTGGATGGATGGGACGTTGAGTACCTGGGAGCCAATATGCCCCAGAAGGAGCTCCTGGAGTTTGTTTTTGCACACAAACCGGATATCCTGGCCTTGTCCGTGGCCATGCCCTTTAATCTGGAGTCTGTCCAAAGCGTGATTCAAAGCATCAAGTCCTGGTCAGAGGAAAGCCGGCCCAAGATCATGCTCGGAGGCTTGGCTTTTGAAGGCTTTCCCCAACTCCCGGAACAGTTGGGCGCGGATGGTTATGCCCGAAAGTGTGATCAGGCCGTGCAAATGGCCAGGACATGGCAGGAGTAGATAGGCCATGGATATCTATGCAGCTATAGCCGGGCATCCAGAAATAGTTCGGGTTTTTTTTGAACATACCGGCACCACGATTGTTGTTCTGACCGATGAGAAATATACAATTGCCGATTGCAACGCCAATCTGACCCGAACTCTGTATGTGCCGGAGAAGCCTGTGGGACGGTTTTTGGGAGATCTGTTGTGTCCCTTGGAGTCAGACCAGTTTTCATTAATCGTGTCCAAACAGGATCAGACGTTGCTCCCCCAGATATTACGCATCTGCTATACGGAAATATTGTACAGATGTTATACTTTTGCCTCGGATGAGGCCTACCTTGTGATTGGGGACCGCCTGGGCAGTACAGACAATGAAATCTTGGAGAGCATGTCCTTGTTAAATAACGAATTGTCCAGCTTGAGCCGGGAACTGAGCCGCAAGAATAGAGAGTTGGAGGTGGCCAATGCCAAGATATCAGAACTGTCCCGTACAGACCCTCTGACCAAGTTGGCCAATCGAAGATACTTTAGTGAGCGGTACTCGGAATTTTTTTCTTTAGCTCGCCGGCAAGGCCATCCCTTATCAGTCGTAATGCTGGATATAGATTTTTTTAAGCATGTGAACGATACCTATGGTCATGCCGCCGGAGACAAGGTCCTTCAGACCTTTGGGGAGTTATTGCAAAATGATTGCCGCGAAGAAGACCTGCCGGCCAGATTCGGCGGAGAGGAATTTATCGTTTATTTGCCTCATGTGGACATCCAACAGGCTGTGGCTTTCAGTGAACGGGTCCGTCAAAAACTGATGGCCCAAGACATTCTCCAAACCGGAGAACGGATAACCATCAGCGCCGGAGTCGCTGGGCTCAACACCCAAGATTCACAGGATGAATTGATCAACAGAGCGGACAAAGCCCTGTATCGGGCCAAGACCGAAGGGCGCAACCGGGTGGTGGTGGATGGTGAGTGAAAATCGATTTAAAATCAAAGGCGGGGTTTTTGTCTGATTGCCTTGAACACATCCATGGGTGACAATAGGCAATACCCCCCTCAGAATACATAACGAATAACATTTTTATCCAAAGGATCAGACCATGTCTCTGGCCGAACGGGAAGAATACAGACAGATTGCTCAGGAAGTGCTGCGGGAGATGCTGCCCCAGGAGCTTGAGCAATTTGTCAAAAAGCAGGAAGAGCGTGCGGGGCAAGCCTCGTTGATGGAGCGAATGGTCCGGGTGGAGGAGGCGTTGCTGGCCCAGGGCAAGGTTCTCGAATCCCTCCAGCGGGAGATGGATAAGCGCTTTGAGGCCATGCAGCGGGAAATGGATAAGCGTTTTGAAGCCATGGATAAGCGTTTTAGTACTGTTTTGTGGACAATTGGGCTGGGGTTTTCACTGGTCATGGGCTTTATGGCCCTGTTGAAGTTTGCCTTTGTCTAAATGGGCGCTATGACCAGTCCATATTTCACCGGAGCCGGATCATGAAGGCGACCCAGGTGAGAGGGCACACCCATAAGACTGATCCCCTCGACAGTTATATGAGGATGACCATTGGTACAGCTCACCTATATTCCCGTTACCACTTTGACAGTCTTCCCCGCCATAACCGGCATATCTTTGGGAACCGAGATCAATACTCCAGCTGAGATCAAATCCTTTGATAAGTGAACCCTAGCTCTGTTGGCTAGCTTGGGTTCTCTGGCGATGATTGCATTTATTTCGCGCTGAGTGAGGTAGATGATTCGGCCTCCAGTTTTTTCTGTATATCGCTCAGGCTTGAGGGTTTTATCATCAGAGGCAGATTCCAGAGCCTTTAACTTGCCATCCAGTACCTTTTGTTCCTTTGAATTCAGGACCACCGGCCCAATGGATCGAGGGAACAGCCAATACCTGGCAATGAGCAAGGTGACCACAGCCGTAATACAAGCTGTAAGGATGACAAGAATCAGAGTGTTCATAATGTAACTTCTTGTAATATCATCGTATTTGTGACAAGTCGATATTATATATTCTAAGAAAGTTTATAAGTAAAAACCGCGTTGAGTTGATGTACAGTGCAACAAAACAGTGCCCAATGGCAATAGATAAAAACCTTCTTGAAAATATCCGTCGTGGTGCACCGGGGGCTGCAGGTACAAGGAGGACATATGCCTCACGCATCCTCCCGAGCTGCGAGATATGGGTAACGGACATCTTGCAGCCTGTCATTTTGCCAAGACTCTGTCATTGTTGGCTGGGTCAGAATCAAAATAATCATGATTATAACACTTCGGCATTTCTAGAAAAAGCAATTTTCGAAAGGCTGAGTATTTTTTTCTGCATTTCCTCGGCTACCCTATAGCCTTTTTGCATGAGGCTCATCAGTCCGGTCTTCCCTCTATGAAAAACCAATAAATCCGTCTTGCTTCCTTTCTCTTTTGTTTTTCTCTGATCATGAAGTCAAATTCTTCTTGACAGTCAAAATGAATGCTGGGAAAATGAAGATAATGACTCTTAATAAGGAACGAGTTTCTTATGACAAAAAATACAAATCCTGTCCAATCAGAAGATGTTCAGCGAAGGCTGGATGAAATGCTGGCCAAACTGAAGAGGCATGAGTTCAGGATTACCCCCCAGCGGCTGGCGGTCCTGAAGGTCCTGGCCGCCAGTCAAGGGCATCCTTCGGTGGAAAGGATCTATGAACAGGTCAGACGAGATTTTCCAACTACCAGCATTGCCACCGTGTACAAGACGATCCATCTGCTCAAGCAAATGGATGAGGTGCTTGAACTGGGGTTTCCGGATGGCAGCAATCGTTACGACGGCAACAAGCCATTTCCCCATCCCCATGTCATTTGCATCCGGTGCCAGAAAATACTCGATCCCGATCTTGAATCATTGCAGGATATGACCGCTGAAGTGTCTGCGGCAACCGGATTCGAGATCATGACCCATCGCCTCGACTTTTTTGGTTTGTGCGCTGAATGCGGAAAAAAGGGAGTTTCGTTCGGGGAACCAGAGGGTGAGAATATGTAACTGGAGCACCTGGGGAGCGAAATGCAGTTAAGTATCTCGAATAGATAAAAAACCGAGGTTTTGTGAAAACACATTACCCAGCAAAGGAGGACACCATGACAGACGACAAGCGCAAACCGACAACAAACGATGCCGGCAACCCGGTATCCAGTGATGAGTATTCCCTGACTGTTGGGCCTGACGGCCCCCTTCTGCATCAGGACCATTACCTCATGGAGCAGATGGCCAATTTCAACCGGGAAATGATCCCGGACCGCCAGCCCCATGCCAAGGGTTCAGGAGCCTTCGGACACTTCGAGGTCACCCAGGATGTCAGCACCTACACCAAGGCTGCTCTGTTCCAGCCGGGGACCAAGACCGATGTGCTGGCCCGGTTCTCCACAGTGGCCGGCGAGGCCGGCAGTCCGGACACCTGGCGGGACGTACGCGGTTTTGCCCTCAAGTTCTATACCACCGAGGGCAACTACGACATGGTGGGCAACAATACACCGGTGTTCTTCGTCCGGGACCCCATGAAGTTTCAGCACTTCATCCATTCCCAGAAGCGCCGGGCGGACACCGGCCTGCGCTGCCACGATATGCAGTGGGACTTCTGGACCCTGTCTCCGGAGTCCGCCCATCAGGTGACCATTTTGATGAGCGATCGCGGCGTGCCCAAGAGCTATCGGCACATGAACGGCTACACCAGCCACACCTACATGTGGGTCAATGCCAAAGGCCAGAAGTTCTGGGTCAAGTATCACTTCAAGACCGATCAGGGCATCGATTTCCTGACCGATGAGGAAGCCGATCGCATGGCCGGCCAGGACCCCGACTACCATCGCAGGGATCTCTCCGAGGCCATCAAGCGGGGGGATTCCCCCAGCTGGACACTCAAGGTGCAGATTATGCCTTTCGAGGAGGCCAAAGATTACCGCTTCAACCCCTTCGACCTGACCAAGGTCTGGCCCCATACCGACTACTCCCTGCATGAGGTCGGCCGGCTGACCCTGACCCGCAACCCGACCGATTTTCACACCGAGATCGAGCAGGCGGCCTTCGAGCCCAACAGCTTTCCCCCGGGGATCGGTCCCAGCCCGGACAAGATGCTCCTGGCCCGCCTGACTTCCTACGCCGACGCCCACCGGGCCCGCCTGGGGGTCAACTACAAGCAGATTCCGGTCAACCGGCCCAAGGCTCAGGTGCACAGTTATAGCAAGGGCGGCAGGATGCGGATGGAGAACGTTACCGACCCGGTCTACGCCCCGAACTCCAAGGGCGGCCCCCAGGCCGACCCCGAGCGCTATCCGGAGCAAGCCGTCTGGAGTGCCAGCGGGGAGTTCGTTCGGGCCGCTTATACCAAGCGCAAGGACGACGACGACTTCGGTCAGCCCGGCACTCTGGTCCGGGAGGTCATGAACGACGCCCAGCGGGACCGGTTGGTGACCAACGTGGTCAACCACCTCAAAAACGGGGTGACCGAGCCGGTCCTGGAAAGGGCCTTTGAGTACTGGAAAAACATAGACAGAGATGTCGGGGAGCGGATTGAAAAAGGGGTGAAGGGCAGCTGATCGATCCCCAGCCTCCCCCGGCCCGGCACTGGAAACAATGGCGGGCCGGGGACTAGCGGGGTAAACCCTGGGAACGAAGAGGGGAGCCTCTTACGCCTCTGGCTGAAATCCCGAGTTTCATCCTCGATTGCTAGGTCCTTGAATATTTGAACCTATTGATCTCATTTTAATCAACCCCGCATACCCCGCCATACCCCGTTCTTGATTTATCAGCTCCGCTTTTGCTGCTTGATCAGCAATTGAAATCTTGTCCAAAATAGAATACCCATGGTCTGCTTTGCACAAAGTATAATCCTTTAACATAAAAGGAGATACTGTAGACCATGGGTAGAAAATATTTAAAACATGATTTGGTACAGATGGTCAAGGATAATACGCAAAATATTTTGCATGGCCATGTTGTTTGTGTTTATACCATCTGTCCAAAGTGTCATCAGGAAGTGGACTCATTCAAACTCCATGAAGCAAGGTCCAGAATATTTCTCGTCCTTGCTGAAAATATAGTTTATCGAGTCCTGTCCTTGATCACTCGCTGGAAATGTCCTTTTTGCGGTAAGACATTCATTCTCTACCCTGAATTTGCCCTTCCCTACAAGCGGTATGTATTGCCGAACATCATGGACAGATGCTGGGTATACCTGGAAGATGACAGCCAAACATATCGCCGGGCTGTGACTTCGGACAATGCCGAGTTCTACCATCAAGAGAGATCTGAAGACGGAAGCTGCCCTGTCCTAGCTCATTCCACCCTGCACCGCTGGATGACGAGCTTATCCGGCCTCGTGCAGACCATGCGAAGTGCCCTGGAGCACATCAAGCAAAAAGCCCCTCATACCGGGATCTTTCGCAAAATGGCAGCCTTGCGCATCCCTGGCAAAAAATTCAGAAGCCCGCACAGGGAAAAGCAGCTTCTCAGGTGCTTAAGACTTTTATGGGTCCAAGATGAGTTTACCCGGATTTTTTCCACGAGTATTTTCCCCAAGTTTGCAACCATGAATAACTGGTCCTGAATTAGGGTCGCCTCCAGATAATCAAAAAGGAGGCGACCATGAAGGAAAAAGAAGAAAAATGGGCTCTGTTCTGGTGCGATCTGCTAAAACCCATCATTTATGGAGACATTGAGCAGGAGCAGATCAACCAGTTTTTGAAGGAGCTGGCCCAAAATGAGGTCATGTTCCCTGATGGCAGCTTACGCCGGCCCAGTGTGTCCACTCTCAGGCGCAAGCTCAATCTCTACAAAGAGGCTGGCTTTAACGCTCTGGCCAGGAAAAGACGGACTGATCTGGGAGAGTGCCGCAGTGTTAATCCTCACGTGATAGAGGCCGCCATTGAGCTGAAAAAAGATCAGCCCAAAAGGTCTGAGCAAACCATCAATACATTTTTACAAGAGCGCTTTGGAGTAACTGTCCCCAGGTCCACGCTCTTTCGTCATCTCAAAGAAGCCGGAGCCACCAAGATAAAGCTGGGCGTGACCAAGAAGAAGGTCCGCAAACGCTGGACCAGGGAACATACCAATGATCTCTGGGTGGGGGACTTTGAAGAAGGCCCCTATGTGCTGGTTGATGGCCAGACCCTGCCCACCCATCTCAGTGCCTTTATTGACTGCCACAGCCGATACGTCGTCGAGGCCAGGTACTACCTGCGCCAGAACTTGGACATCCTGATTGATTCCATGATTCGGGCCATGCTCACCCATGGTGCTCCTGCTGAACTGTACCTGGATAACGCCAAGGTCTACCATGCTATCGCTTTGAAAAAAGCCTGCTACAGCCTGGGCATCAAACTCAGGTATCGTCCTGTGCGCGACGCGGCTACCGGCGGGCTCATAGAACGTCTCTTTCAGACTGCACAGTCCCAATTCGAAGCAGAAGTACGAGCCCGAGAGATCCTGACCCTGGATAAGCTCAACAGAGGCTTATCGGCCTGGTTGTCTGTCCAGTACCATCAAAATGTGCACTCTGAAACCGGCCAGCCACCTCTTGGGCACTACCAGGAAGGGTTACAATGCACCCGCCATGTGGATATGCAGAACTTCCTGGCTTCCTTTATGCAAAAAGTCCCCAGAACGGTAAGCCCCACCTTTTCTGATGTCCGCCTCAACAACCGCTACTACAAAGTAGACCCCAAGCTACGCGGGGATAGAGTCCAGGTGCGATTCGACCCCTTTGGAACCATGGATGAGGTGCACCTCTATTCCTTAAAGGATGAATCCTTTCTGGGAAAAGGCACGCTCCATCACAGGGAAAGTGGTGACCCGACTTGTGCCGCAAACAACCAGGCCAAGGCCCAACATGATTATCTGGACGTCATCATCACCAGGCACGACCGGGAACTTGAGCGCCAAACTCAGGGCATTGATTACACCCGGCTTACTCAGACAAAACCCTGGCCCTTCCATGACTTTGCCCGAAAACTGGCCCAGCTCATGGGCAAAAGAGGCAGCCTGACAGAGTTTCGCTCCGATGAACTCGAGGCCCTGCAGAAATTCTACCACCGCCACGCCGGTATCTCGGAAGAAATGCTCCAAAGAGCCTATATGCAGGCTTACGAAAAGAGCGTCCCTTACATCATCCTGGAAATCCAGGAAATGCAAAAGGAGAAATAACTCATGCTGAACCACTTTAAAATGGACACATATCCCTTTGCTGAACAGCCATGTGTGGACCAACTTTGCAAGGACGAGCGCATCACTCAAGGACTGGCCAGGCTGGAGTATTTTCTTACCCAAGGAGTCATCGCTTTGCTCCTTGGACAAACCGGAGTAGGCAAGTCCTCCCTCATTAGGCTGTTTTTACACTCCTTATCCAGAAACAGGATAAAACCCATCTACCTGCACCTGACCAATATTACGGCTAAAGGTCTGCTGCGCCTTTTGGTATCAGCCCTGGGGGAGGTGCCCAAAATAGGCAAGGACCGTCTTTTTTTGCAGATCATGGCCAAAACCCAAAATGAGCTGCCCACCCTCCTGGTCTTTGATGAGGCTCACCTGCTGGACCCGGAAGTCCTCACAGATATCAGGCTCTTGGTCAGTGGGATGGAAACAAACCAAAATCTGAAGATCATCCTCAGCGGACAAGATCCCTTGAGCCATACCTTAAAACGGTCCACGCATGCAGACCTGGTCCAGCGCATTAACGTCTCTTATTACCTGCGGGCCTTAACCAGGGAACAGACAACCTTGTATATCGACTCCAGAATGCGCAGCAGCGGGGCCTCGGAAAAAATCTTTGAGCCCGAGGCCAAATCCCTCATCCATGACTACGCTCACGGCATACCAAGACAGATCAACAACATGGCCACGGCCTGTCTCTTAAACGCAGTTGCCAAAAAAGAACAGAAAGTGACCGAAGCCATGGTCAACCTGACCATCTCCGAAACCTTCTTGCCCTAAGGAGCCGCCATGTACTCCAAACAAGAGCTTTATCAGTTAAGAAATGAAGTCCCCATCACAGTAGTAATAGCAGATGTGCTGGACATACCATCCAAGATGATTGATGGTTACTTTAGATTCCTATGTCCGCTTTGCTCGGAATTTATGACTGCCACAAACTCCAAGACCAACCTGGCCAGGTGCTTTCGGTGTCAAAAAAATTTTAACACTATAGACATAACTATGGCCGCGAACAAATACACATTCAAAGAAGCGGTAGAGTATCTCCAGGATATCAGGGAAAAAATCAAGGCACGAGAAAATCAAGTATCCAGGGCTATGAATCGGGGGATTGCACACATGTCCACCGGAGCCGAAGGTGGATATCCAAAATCCAATATATATAGAAATGAGATGTAGCTTATTTTATTGCGCTCATACCCTAATCCCAGACTCACTCAATCTAGGACTGACAGAATCAAATAGCGTGGTACTTAGCAATCAATCCGGCAAAATTTTTTTTGGGCGCTTTGACCCAAAAAATATGTCAGATTCGCCGGAGGCAAATCTGACAGGTATATCCACCACAGGAGGTACTATGGCAGACACATCACGTGAAGAAAGAAGAGCCAAGGTTATTGAAGTCTTGAACAAGGCCAGGGAGATGGAGCTCCACGCCATTTATCAGTACATGAACCAGCATTACGGCTTGGATGACATGGATTACGGCGAACTGGCCAAAAATGTTAAGTTGGTAGCCATCGACGAAATGCGCCACGCCGAGCAGTTTGCCGAGCGCATAAAGGAACTGGGCGGGGAGCCTGTTGCTGAATCAACCCAAAAGGTTCAAAAGGGTCAGAAGGTTGAACAGGTTTTCGCCCATGACTCCAAGCAAACCATCGTTGCTAGCCAAAGATCTTTTCTTAAGGGACAGGCAAGAGAGACTTTACTATGATTGTTAGAACTCCATGTTTTCAGACAGTTAGCAAGCCAATTAAGATCGTCGTTTTTTGATTTGGGGTATATTGTCTTAAGCAAGAGTTCATGCGATATTGTATCATAAAAAGCTGCAAGATCGAAGTCCCCTACCCAACATAGACCTTTGTTGTAATGTTTTCGTATCTGATTTTGGAAAGCTCTGTAGGTTTCATGATCTGTTATCTACAAATGATTTTCTAAAGATCCTGTGCGTACATTCAATAGCCATATTACATTCATCTTCACTCCACCCCCAACCCCTTAAACACAGCATCCACAGGATCTGAGTAGAAGCTGGTTTGGAACTTGGCGAAGAGCTCTCCTGGGACTGAACGGATGTCCCCCACACTGCTCATGGGGACGAGAATACGTTTAGCCCCGGCATCAAAGGCCACTTGTAGGCTGGCGGCCAGGTTATCGGCCTGGATAACGTTGCCGCCTAGGCTCATATCTCCCAAAACCACCAGGCTCCCCTGGACCGGCCGGCCCATGAGTCCGGAGCACAGGGTCAGAAAGCAGGGCAGGGTCATGGAGCTGTTGGGACCGGCATTGTGCATCTCAACAATGTGCAGGTGGTAGTCCCTATCTCCCGGCTTAAGGGAGGCGCTGATCCGGCTGGCGTTGGCCTTGAAGTAGTCAAAGGCCACCTTGATCGGTTCCTTGGCCTTGTTGCTTGATCCTACTCCGGAGATGGACAGTTTGCCGTTGCCTGCGGTCATTTGCAGCTCAATGCGGTACAGGCCCAGCTGACCACTGCTTCCGGTACCCACGGTGTGCAGGGTACCGGGATTGAGCGGACCTTCCGGAATAAGTGAGCTTCCGCCTTGCTCCGGAACTCCGACGAACTTTTCTTCCCTGGTTTCTTGGTCGATGTAGCTGAAGTGGACATCGTAGAACTCCATACCCCCCAGACGCTTGAGCTGCTCCTTGACCCGCCGGCGACATTCCAGGGCGTAGTGCAGACACTTCTCCGCTGCCTCTTTATCGTACTCGCCGTGGGGATACAGGAGCTTTAAAAGGCCGGAGACAGTCTTGCGCACGGCAATGGTGTCCCGCTGGTTCAGGTTATTGCCCAGGAGGAAATAGGTGTCTATGCTATCGGCAAAGGTGGTCTTGCGCATCTCCCGAAAGTATTCAGCCAGATAGTCTACGATCAGCCCGTACAGGTTGGTGAAGAACTCGGGGCGCATCTTGGGGATCTCCCAGCCCGGAATGTAGGGGAATAAGGCGGGCCAGGAGGTGCCATTTGGCCCGCTCATCCAGGGTTGTGGGCTCAAGGCCGGTGGAGCGAAGGAGCACATCCATCCACTGCTCTTCAGTAAAGGCCCGGCGCCCGTCAAACAGGCCCTGCATATCCATGTTCGGCATCTGGATGGGCTTGAGCTCATGGATGGAAAAGGGCGAGCCCTTTTGACCTTCTTCATGAAAATAGTTGATCCCAATGATGCACCAGATCCCGCCCACCAGGAGCTTGTCAAACTCCTTGACCGTGGTGCTGGAGATCTCCACCCCCTTGACCCCCAGATTGGAGAGGAAGGCCTCGTAGCAGTCCCGCTTCTCATTCAGAGTTACGGTGACCTTGTCGATGATCTTGAACGTTCCCCGTTCCCGAATGGTAGACTTGACCTTCTCCGCCTCATCCGGACGGACATAGTTCTGGGCCAGGATGTTTTTGACGCTCTGGATTCCTTCCTGGATGATGTCTTCGTCATCCGAGGCGCAATACATGCCCAGGAGATACTCCAGGACATAGACCGGAACATTGGCCCCTTCCTTGAGCAGCTTGGTCAGACCCTTGCGTACTACCTTGCCCTGGAAGTGTTCATTGAGCAGAGTGTCCAGGCTGACGGTTTCATTGTCCATGATGGTCATTCCCATTTAATTACTTCACCACAGAGGACACAGAGGGGAGGAAGTGAAATTTTTTTTTTCATCTCTGTGGCCCTCTGTGCTCTCTGTGGTAGCAATCTTTATCTTCGTTCTCAGAGTCCACCCTTGGGCTGAACTCTCAACTATGCATACATCAGCCTTCGCCCTTTCGGTTCTGGGATTGGATCGCCAAATTCCTTAGCAGTATCAATCCAGAGTTGGATAGCCTCTTTGGCGTTGGCCAAAGCAGATTCATAAGAATCTCCATGGGCTATGCATCCAGGCAGTTCAGGCACTTCCGCCAGGTATGCCTGATCTTCTTCACTCCAATAAATTATTGTCATCAATACTTGCGCTGTCTGGCATATTGGATATGACCTGAAGAGCTTCTTGTTTCAAAGTTTCCATACTTTCTTTACTGTTATTGCTTTTCATTTGGCACTTTTTTCGCTTTCTCCCTGGAAACCAAGCCATAAGCAGACTTGCCTGGTGGCATCAGAAAAATCTTTGGATGGGAGCAATCCCAATCTCTTCATAAGCTTGGCATTTGGAATTGTGATGATGTTTTGAGCATCAAAAACGCCAGGACGGAGAAACTTTACCATGCACTGAACCTCAAATCTGGAACCTCGAGCAGCAGTTGTATGCGGTATGACTGTAACCAATGCCCTGTCTTGATCAAGTGGAGGGATACTCAGAACCAAGCAAGGCCTGACTTTCGAGGCCATACCTAAGTCAACCAGCCAGACTTCCTGTCTACGTGGTTGAATCATCCCCAGACTCCATAGCATCAAGCTGCTGAAACATTTCTTCAGCCGTTGCAACCAGATCGTCGTCACTTAGAGGAGGGAAATCAAAGTCTATAGTTCGACGCAATATTTCACGTACGACTTCCTGTTTTTGGCTTACAGGCAACTGCTCAAATGATTCAAGTATGTCATGTACAGTTGTGGGCATAACCATCCTCCTGCATTCCTCGTTTTTCTTTCTTTTCTTATGGCTCCGGCCATCCTCTTTTTCTTCTCTGGTCTTGGATTCCAGCCTCCTTGTAAAGAGAGTGGCGGGAGCCACAAGAGGGGACATTGCGAGGGAGGATCCCGGTGAAATGGAAGAGGTTTCACGGGATAAACCCTTGTAACGAAGAAAAACTGTTATTCAGGCAGCAGTCTTCTGCCCTTGTCCGTCAGCCGGTATTTCTGCAATCGGCTGTTGGGCTTTTCAGGGATGGTGTATGCTACAAACCCTTTGATTAACAGGTAGGCCATGAGTTCATTCAAGTACCGTGTCGGCTTGGCCTTTCCCAGCTTTATTGCAATCTCTTTTTTGCTTAACGGTTCTTGATGAAAGAGCATTTTCAGCACCGATTCAGCCATTTCAGACTCTATCCCCAACTCTACCCCCGAGTCTACCCCTGACTCTCCCCCGGGCTGGGTCACCGACTGGGTCGGTGCCTCCCCTTGGGAGACAGTTTTCCCTACTGTAATCTGTTCAGCCAGATGCACAACTACCCGGACCCGGGTGCCGATCTCCACAATCTCCAGTTCCGGTAGGCCTAATTCTCGGGCTTCCCGAAAGATGCGGGGCATGCCGCTGCCCCATTGCTCAATCAGGTTCAGCTCCCGGAAGACCCGGGCAATAACGTGATTGCGGATTTTGGAAATTCCTTGCTTCATGTCCTCCACGGTCATGCCCGGCAGGAGCATTCCAGGGTTCTCCACTTCAATCCGGTCGTCAAAAAAGGCGACCCGGATGGGTGCGCCGCGCTGGGAGTAATCGGCATGCACCAAGGCGTTGATGACCACCTCCCGCAATATGCCCAAGGGAATGCTCCAGACATCCTTGCGCCGGACCTCGGAAAAGTCGGCTCCGCGCATAGCGTGCTTTTTCAAAAACAGCATGATGCTGTCCACAGCCTGGGGCAGGTGGTCATGCAGCTCGGCATGATCAAAGATTTCCGCCTTGTCCCGGCCTACAAACTGGCCGCACTGGACCCAGGCATCTGAAAAGTGACGTTCCCGTTCCTTGCCGAAAAGGAGAAGCGCTCCTTTGGTGGGCACCAGTTTACCCTGGACCTGGGTCAGAAGTGCCCCTCGTAACGAAGAGGGAAGCCGTTACCCTTCAGCCTCCCATCCTTCAGCCTCAAATTTCGTTCTCAGCCTCGCTTCCATCTCATCAGCAGGTACCTCTTTAACTTGTCCATCTTCCCAGATAACAATGGGAGTTCCATAGAATTTAGCCCGCTTGATTACCCTCCAGGCTGACTTACGGAAGGCGGCATCAGCTTGCCAGGCCAAAGATTCTGTATTTTCATGTCGTTCTTTCATTTTTACCCCATGACCTTATTTTATCATAAACATCTTTATTGTAGACTTTGAAAGCACCTTAAAAAGAAAAGCACAATGCTGTAATCTTGCTCTTTCATCTGCTGGAGCAGGCGAACATAGGTCCGGCCCGAAAGGGTGGTTTCAAACGCAAAGCTTTGCTTGGCAGCCACCAGTTCTTTGATCCTGGTCAGTAGCAGTCTGCCCGCCCGCAGATCCTGGATCTCTGGAGAAAAAGGAGACAGCCCGGCAGCTATCAAGTCTGCATTGAGAAACTCCCAGCAATGGGCAAATTCAGGCAGAAAATCTTCAGCAAAGGTGGTTTTCCCCGCTCCGTTTGGACCGGCTATGATATACACGATGGGTTGCTTCATCTCTTTCCTTCGTTCCCAGGCTCCAGTCACGCCTTGGCGTGACGTCTTATTCTTATGGCTCCGGCCATCCTCTTTTATCTTTCCTTGGCCCCAGGTTCCAGCCTGGTTATGAAGAAGGGGCTGGAGCCCCAAGAAGGAGACGTTACGAGGGAGGACCCTCGTAACGAAGAAAAGACCCAGCCTTCTTTTTCCCTTCAGCTTTCCCCCTGCTTCAGCCCACAACTATTGAGGCGGCGCAAGCTCAGTATGCCAGAGATGTTGCTGACCCTGAATTGCGGCAAGTGGAGGCCGAGGGTGAGGTTGAGCAGGTTGCATGGCAGATCGTGGAAAATGCCGAGCGCACATTGACCCGGCTGGAGAAAGCCGAGGATCGTATCTTGCCAGCTCCTGAATTTGAACCTGGCACAGCCGGATTGTCTGCCCGGCAGAAAGCCGAGATCGTCAAGGAACATGGGCAGGCTGCCCTGATGGATCTTCACATGAATCGAAAGACAATGGATGATTTTGCCCAAGCATAGGAGACAACATGCAGCGAAGACCTTTACCGCCCCACAGACGGCGCAAGGCGAATGTAGCAACAGGCAGGAAGGCCCGGGGACCTTTGGATGAAGGCAATACCCGGAAGGCCAAGGAACAGTATCCGACAACCAAAAATAATGACCAGGGGTAAGACATGAGCCGGAAAGACCAGGTGATGAAGCTAGTCAAGGATCACAGGCAGACTATCGAGCAGATGAATCAGCGGCTGGCAAATATCAATACCAAGCTGCAAAAACAATTTCAGGACGAGGAACGGCACAAGATTCAAACTGAATATGCAGACAGACTTCGTGAACTGAACCAGGCTATCGCCAAACATCGGGCAGAGCTGGCCAAGGATCGGCAGACTGCCCTTGATCCGTTGCAAGGCTTGTTCAATGCAGCCATGCGAAGGGCAAAGGAGATGCCCACAGGGATGCAGGCGGTACTCGACTCCCTGGAGGTGATGCCGGACAAGACCGTCCTGGAACTGTCCAGGAAACACCAAGACCCGGTGCTGACCCTGAAAGCGTGGAAGGTGATGCAGGATAGGGAGCTGCAAGGTGACGACTGGAAAAATGCCCAGACCGAACTGAACGATCAGGCCCATTCCTTTCTGCCCAAGCCGGAAATCCGCGAGCTGGCCGAGCTTGAGCAAGCTTTAATCCATGAACAGCTGTTCGCTAATGACAATGGCAAGCAAAGCTCCATCGACAAGGCGACTCTGGCCCGTGAATTGATCGAGGTGGACAAGGTGGCCGAAAAATTCAAATCGGAGACGGTGACGGTATAACGGGTAGCCTGGCAGGATTGTAGGCATAGCCGGTATGGATCGTATCATACCACCTTTGTCTGGTCGGGGGAGGTGCCTTGGGTTATGGCCCACCTGTGGTCAAATGTTACTAAGGCAGGGCAGGCCAAAATTTCCCTAGCACTTTCTTTGTGGCGGGGAAACCCTGGCCCACCTTCGTGGAAAAGGTGGGCTTTTCATATCTTGTAGAGAACAAATAAAAGTCCGCCTCGGAGGAGAACGGAGTATCACACTTTACAGCTTAACCTTTTTCATCCTACACTGAATATGTGAATAGCAAAAGGAAAATGCTGATGGATGTGAAAAGTTTAAATTAATTGGGTAAAAATGATTTGACATAGTTGTTCTTTCTAGCTACAAAATAAGGAAACTAAATATGCAATCCTTTCTTGTCTCCCGAATGCCTCTTTATTTAAGCAACTTCGCGTCGATGATTTGTTGACTTTGTTATAAAGGATTTTGTTGCAATGAATTTTAAAAGTTACTCAGAATTACCGATACGTATTACTCCATGTCCGATAATAGAAGCTACGGTTGAGCTTAGATTTGAATCCAATATTCCTTATGATGCGATTTATGGATATATATATAACGAATTTAAAAACGATTATAGTAATTTTGAAAGCCTTCCAATCACGAAAATTCCTGAAGAATTAAGAAGACAAGACGGCAATTTGAGATTTAAACCATATTACAAGGCAGATAAAGACAATTTTATTTTCCGAATTGGTCCAAATGTTTTGACTTTATCTAATACTAAAGAATACACAGGGTGGAAATCATTTTCTTATGAAATAAGACAAGTTCTTGCAAAATTTGAAAATTTAAAAATTACTGATAAATTATTTCGCTTGGGAATAAGATATATCAATGCCTTAGAGGAAAATATTTTTGATAATATTACTTTAGAGTTGCTTTATCACAAAAACAAACTAAATAATAATAAAAATTATATAAGAACTCAGTTTCATGAGGCCGACTACAACATTGCTTTAATGTTATCCAATCATGCAGAACTTACATCAGGTCAGGATAAGTATTCTGGTTCTGTAGTTGATATAGATGTCTCCATTGGAAATTTGGATATTAGTTTTTTCGATAATATGGGACCGGTTATAGAGGAAGCGCACAATCGAGAGAAGTTTTTATTTTTTAACTTATTAAATATGAATTTTTTAAACACCTTAAGTCCTGAGTATGGAGGTTAAGTTATGTCTTTGCAGGAAGTATCTCCACAAAAAAAATTGCATAGCTTTGGATGCTTAGCGATATGCGCTGCATGGCATAATGTTGATTATGGCTTCGAATTAAATGATTTTTTTGAACAAGCACCAAAGGAAAGTGCTGTAAGTTCAGGCTTTCTGACTTCCTTAGTAGATTCACTTACTCAAGAAGCAGGTAGTATGCATGAAAATGTGATTGATATGACAACGTCGTTCACTAACGAAGAATTTCCTTATGAATATGAATTTAGTTATACAGATAAAACTAATTTTCATTTTGAGCCTCCGCAAAAGAAAGCTAGGAAAATAAGAGTGAAGTTACGTGACACAGGGAAGGGGGAGCCGAATATAATTATTAATTGATTTATATATTATGTCTCATGAATGGTATACATTTTTAAAAAATGATGATTTACTTCATCAAGGGGAAATAATAACTGATTGCGATGTTTTTTTCCCGAGGATAGAGGCTGATCCCTCAAATAACGAAATGGAAGAATTTCTGACAAAAAAAGAAAATGTAATTATTTTATCGCATTCCTGTGACCTGCAAAATTTAAAAAAGACTGTAAATCAAGTCCTTCTATGTCCTTTTTGGCCTATTTCGCAAATAGAAAAAACAAATGCATATTTAAGCTCAACAATAGGTAAGGAAGAATGTAGACGAGGCATGTTGCCTTGTTTAGAGATGCTCAATGAGTACAGAGGCTCCGAATGGTCCCAAGAAGTTTCAGTTGTAAGTTTTTTTGATGTATATAGTTTGCCCATTGATTATTTACAAAACCTAGTATCTAACCGAAGCATAAGACCAGTTCTTAATTCTCCATATAAAGAGCATATTGCCCAGTCTTTTGCAAAGTGCTATATGCGAGTTGGATTTCCTGAAGGCAAAGGTATTCAACCATTTAAAAGTGACAGCTCTCAAAAGGTTTTGAGTGATATACTAAAAAATTTAAACAAACTAGATTCTTATGAAAAGCAAATAATTTGTAAAAAAATTGCAGAAGATTAATGATTTGTGCGAAAAGTCAGATAGGAAGCTATGAAAATCTGATAAATAGTTTTTTGCCCTTGGTCATATAAACGCTGCATGATGTAAAAAATCTATTAAGATAATCTGTATAGTACAAATATAATTAACTTTGATTCTTGAAAGCCACTTTCTTATATTATTTCTTAAATCTTATCTAGTTGTAAATCATTCTATTCACATTTGCCCCACAATCCTCTTCTCGACCCTCCCCGTGTTTAAGGCCCTCTACAAATCTCAGAAAACCGCACACAAGTCATATTTGCGGTACTATATCTAGCCGAGATTGCTGTGTATACAAAGAGCGTCTTTCCGGGCAAATTATTATTATGCTATTTACAGTAAGAAGTAGGCCAAACAACCCAGCCCATATCGGGCCGGGGTGATCCCTGGAGGCAGGTATGGAATTAAAAATGACTCCGCGCAGGCGCGAGAAAATTAATCAATACTTGCGGTACTTGATCCGCACAGGGCGGGTGAAGTGGCTGGGACCAAAAAACTGTGAAAAGCGGCAGGTCTCAGAAAAAGAAATGCCCCAAACCGAGGACCAGACCGGCGAAATCCAATAGGACCAGGGCAAGGGGCAAAACTGAGGGCCGGGGTGACCCTGGAGTGACCCTGGCTTTTATAAACTTCGTAAGGTGACCCAACAGTGACCCAAATTGAAGGTGACACAAATGGATAAAGCTAAAACCTTATATAAATCCCTAAAAATACTGGAGCCGGCGATCCGACTTGAACGGACGACCTGCTGATTACGAATCAGCTGCTCTACCAACTGAGCTACGCCGGCTCGACTGCGTAAAATCAGGACTAGCAAGGGTTCTGGGGGAAGTCAAGGTCCTGCATAAGTTGGCTAGCACTGCTTGAGTTACTTAATGCCAGAATGATTGCCACCCTGCCTTCTTTTGAGGTCTATATCCAGTTCGAAGCCCAAAATTTCAGCGGCATCCATAAGTTGGCTGACAGTCGACTGATGATCAAGGTCAAGCAATCGGCGTACCTGTTTTGCATCACAGTGCAGAAGCTTTGCGAGTTTTAACTGAGAAATGCCCTTTTCCCGCATTTCTTGATACAAACATAATTTGACGGTCACCATGGGAGCAGGGCTCACAGTTTTTTGTCCAGGTTTTACCTCTGATGGCTTGGGAATATCTTTATGGTCATCAATATAGCCGGATAAGGCAACATGCAGAGCGTCTTGTGCCCACTCTAAGGCGAACTCTTCATTATCACCATAAGTCATTGCCTCTGGAATATCCGGGAAGATTGCCATTACGTCCCCGTTGTCCAAGTGGGTTATATCGACAGGATACTTAAACATAGCCCTTACCTCTTAAAGAATATCGTTATGGTCTATCCCGATCTGTTTGCAGATGGTTTTCAAAAAAGATGGATCAACGTCCTTACTGCCATGAATTGGGATAGTAGTTTGCTTGCCTTGGTATCTGGCCAGGACATGGCCGCCTTTTCCGCGACCTTCGATTATTTCGACGCCGTTCTTTTTCAAGCGGCGTATGAATTCTCCAGCCTTTATGAAATGATTCCTAGGACAAAAATGTCCTAGTGTCAATGGGGCTCCCTGGGACCTTTACACTATAAAATCCATCCAGTCTGTAGAGATATTAGACGACCTGTTTGATCTCTCCCTGAGGCTGGAATCATTTGACGAGTTCATAGCACAGGCAGAAACGGAGACAGGAGAAAAATGATTGATAAGCAGGCACCACCCAAATAAGCTGGCCTTTATCCAACAGCCGTATTGAAGAAAGCAGGAGGCTCAAGATGGCCCGGATGCCCAGAGTCCTCATTCTTCACCAGCAGACTGCGTATCATGTGATCAGCCGGACAGCTCTGGACGGTTACCCGTTTGGCGAGCAGGAGAAAAGTCTATTGTTGACCATCATTCAGCAGCTCTCAAGCGTGTACTTCTGCGAGGTTTTGGGGTTTTGCCTTATGGGCAACCACTTCCACCTCCTGGTCACCATGCGGCCGGAGGACGAGGTCTCGGATGAGGAGGTCAAAGAGAGCTTTCAGCGCAGATACGGGGACGAGTATACCCTCATGACCGGGCAGATTCCGTTCTATTGCCAAAAATGGACATCTCTTTCTGAATACGTCAAAGAGATCAAGCAAGGGTTTACCCAGTTAAGCCCTGCCTGTCGGCAGGAACCACGCTTTGTAGCGTGGTTGCTTAACCGGGCGAGCCCGGGTATACAACAAAAAGCGTGGCCGGAAAGGGACCTTCTGGGCCGAGCGGTTTACCCGGTTAATTAGGCCACAGGCTTACAGCGAAGCTGTATTTAACTGGGTGAAAGAGTGTGATCGTGGAGAAGGGCGAGACTCTGATCAATTGCCTGGCCTACATTGATCTGAATCCAGTCCGGGCTGGACTGGTGGACAGGCCTGAGGACTACCGCTGGTCGTCCCTGGGCTTCCGATTTCGGTCCAGCTACAAGGAACAGTTTCTGTCCTGGAATCTGGGACTGAAGGAATACAATGTGAAAAGCCACAAGGAAAGACTTCGCCTGTACCGGGAGTTTGTCTATGCC
The DNA here is from genome assembly GCA_034521385.1 of Desulfovermiculus sp. Classification (GTDB taxonomy): domain Bacteria; phylum Desulfobacterota; class Desulfovibrionia; order Desulfovibrionales; family Desulfothermaceae; genus Desulfovermiculus. Next base: position 149,688 of record JAXHMO010000020.1, on the reverse strand, counting down.
CGGGGCGGTGTAGATACAGGCCCAGTTAAATCCTGCTGTGCATGGTCACTTCGTGAATTTCACCAGGCAGGCCGGGAGTTCGTCCGCCAGGGATTCGAGTTATTCCGGGAAATCATACAGCCCAAGCGGGAACGTAAGCCGCACAGGGTCCAGGGCTTGGACAGCATCTACTCCATGAAGCGGTTGGGGGCGTAACAGAAATGCTGCACTGACTCTGCCCCCCTGAGGCCAAGATGAGTGAATTTCAACTTTGGGGCAAAAGTTGAGATTTGTGCTCCTGGGAATCGTTTAATTGTCACTTAAGAGCAGTTCCTCTATAATCACCCCATGAACGAAGACCTCCCAATCATTGGTTCTATTCTCTTTACTCTCCTTCGGTTTAATGAATCCATTCAGGTTTATATGCTCGCTCCGGTTGCAGTAAAGCACTAAACATCATGGAAAAGGCAAAGGAATTGAATGATTCTGCTTATTGGTAAGTAAAAGAACATAACAATCATATGCACTCGGACAGCAAAAAGCGTTGCTCGTTTCTCGCTCTGCCTTTTGCTGCCGGTGATGTGAAGCGTTATTCTTAAAGGAGGTATCTAAGATGATTGCGAAAGGGAATATCGTTTTTAGAATCTTTTGTATGTTAATGCTTTTGTGGGCCGCCGCATTCTCAAGTGCAGCTTATGGAGAGGATGTCGCGGGAAGTGAGGACCATCCTTTAATTTCCAGATTCCCTGGTTTAACTATTGTCTATTATGAACAGGTGGACTTTAATGAGTACGTCCTTCCGCTGGGAGGGCTTGACGATGAAAGGAATTTGTCAGAGAGCAGGAGAGTCGCGGGTAAGGTAACAAGAATCCAGTATAGAGGCCCGGAAGCCCGTTCCACATACGAAGTCTACCATAACTATAAGTCTGCCCTCAAAGAGGCAGGATTTGAGATATTGTTTTCAGGTACGAGTCAAGAGCTTTCCTGGAGGTGGACACATGTTTTGTACGAGTTCGGGAAAGTTTACTCGTCGCTGCCCTCGGATGTTCTGGAGAAAAATCTTCTGGTAAGCGAGGATGATTTCCGATATCTGTCCGCCGAGCTTAATCGTGTCGAGGATGGAAATGTGTATGTGGCCCTTACTGTTTCACAAACTCAACCTGTCGACGAGCCCGGAATTCAGCTGAATATTGTTGAAGAAAAATCTATGGAAGAGGATAAAATCACAATCGACGCCGACGCCATGGCCAGTGAGATTGACCGTACCGGATCTGTATCTATTCAGGAAATTTACTTCGATACCGGGGAGGCAACTTTAAAGGATAAGTCTGAAGTGGCCTTGGAGGAAATTGCGAAATTTATCAATCAATCTCCCAATGTGTGTTTTTATGTAGTGGGGCACACAGATAGTCGGGGGGAGTTTGAATACAACATGAACCTTTCAGAGAGCCGGGCTGAATCAGCAGTAAAAGCATTGGTCACAAAATATAACATCGATGCGAATAAACTTACTGCTAAAGGTGTAGGCCCATTAGTCCCTATTGCAACCAATGACACCAAAGAAGGCCGGGCTCAGAATCGACGTGTGGAGATAGTGAAAAAATAGGTGAGGCCGGAGATTCCATCAGTCGACCTACTCTGGCCTCAAGCTGATCATCTGGACCCCGGAAACTCGTCAGAAAAACAAAATTGTTTGCAGAAACACCATATAACCTCATATAGGAGTGATCATGGTCACTGGCGAGGATGATCCCCAGGTAGCGGAACAGGCCCTGGAAATGGGGTAGTCTTTCAGCGTGTCTAAAAGGATTACCCATAGGGAAGATACGATCAGCTAATTTTAATCCCTTGGAACGAATGTAATTTTTGAGCCATTCAGCCACTTTCTTGGGGGTGAAGACGACCTCGGATTGACGCCCGCTTTTGGGACTATCGATGCACAACTTCCTGGAATCTATGTCTCCGGCCCTTAGCTTGAGTACCTCGCCAATCCGCATTACCCCTGGTCATAAATTCGAGAATCAATCGATTCCTGGGTTTTCCGTCCTGAAAATGATCTCGTCGACCATGTCTTTTTCCAGGATGGTCCATTGCCTCCCGGAAGGGTCCCGAAAGGACTTTCTTACTTGGGTTGTGAAGGACTTTAAGGGTTGCCCAAAATCCTGGAAAAGAGCCCTGAAGGCATTACCAGTACAGCCATAGCAGCAGATCCGGTGGCCATAGTAACTGAACATGGGGTCTTTGACCCCAGGGGGCTGAGTATATGTGAGCATGCAGTGGGCATTGCCCATTTGGCTGAGGAAGAAAGGCGGGAGGAGCTGCTCAAGTATATCTATGACAACGAAAAGTTTCACAAACCCAGGCAAGCCCTCCATGATAGATGCCCCAAGGGTTTTTATGCCTATAACGAAGCAGATTTTAACTGATCAGGCGGTCTGTTCTCAATAAATCCTGGCAGAGCTGATTGCAAGAGAGATTCTTCACTCGAAGACTCGTTCAGAATGACAACAAATAAAGGATTAGTAACCGAGTCGAGAGAAGCGAGTGCTCGGTTACTAATCCTATGGTTCAACCAAACGCTCCAGCGGATTTGCGGGGCCTCCGCTTCGCTCCGCCCCCGCAAACCGCTGAGCTGTCGTTAGGAGAGAAGAATTCGAACAAGTGAAAAAGGATATTCAGAGCTGACCGGGTAAATCACTATGAAAGAAATACTCGATGCCCAACGGCAAAAAGTCAAATTTAGCCTGTCCCATATCTCCCAGTTGTCCAACGGCAACCTGCGTATCCAGCTGACCTAGAGGGGACCAGAAAACGGGACCATTGAGGCTGGGGCATTGATTATTCCAGCAAATCAGGCGAATAACTTTATGAATGGCTTGGGCAATAGCCTGAAGGAGCTAGACGAGCGGGTGAAGGTTCAGGCCCATGAGAGTGAGGGCGAGTAGGTTGTAATGGCCAGTGGCGATGGCTGCTGGCTTGTTTGTGTCATCATGCCCCATTGCCAGCCCAAAATCGGAAGCCCTCTCTGCCTTCTAGCCATGACCACAATGGCAAAGGGATTGTCGCTTTGCTCCAGTTCCTTCCATTTGTCGGCATAATCCAGAAGCTTTACTGACGGAAATTCCAGATAAGGGGATATTGCCATTAGGCCGACCCGAGTGTCTAGTCCTGATCTGATAGACTTGGCGGAGGATCATTCTTCAGACCGAGATACCCACCGAGGGCTACGACTAAACGCACAGCTATAAGATTCAAAGACGGTTCTTTGTATTACGCATACAAGACCATAACCCCTTTATACGACCACCAAGGCTGGTTGACCCATTTCCTGGCCACCGGAAAAGACCTCACCGAACAATTGTAGGAATTGACTTTTCAGCAATCGGTTGCAGCGGACGTTTTGCTATGTGGGCCACCGATGAACCGGGGTGTTGGGCGAGTTGACGAGCTTCTTGTTAACCTTGACAATGTACCCCATTTGAGCTACATTTATAAAAATTCAAATGGAGGTATAGCATGGGCAAGACATCAACAGTAAGGGCTCGAATTGAACCCGATTTAAAGGGTAAAGCCGAACACATATTTGCACAGCTTGGACTAACCACAACCCAGGCGATTACCTTGTTTTATAGGCAGGTTGAACTGAAAAAGGGGCTCCCTTTCGACGTAGCCATTCCTAATGAGATTACACGCAAGACGTTCTCCGATACTGATGCTGGACGTGAATTAGTCATTTGCAACGACACCAACGATATGTTCCAGAGATTAGGCATCTGATGCTCACCCCCGCATATACGGGCCAATTTGAACGCGACGTAAAACGGATGAAAACGGGGGAAGAACCTTGAGAAGCTAAAGATTGTCATCCGCTCTATAGTGACGCGAGAACCGTTAGATTCTATTCACCAGGATCACAAACTGCTCGGCAACTGGAAGGGACGTCGGGAATGCCACATTGAATCCGATTGGTTGCTTATCTATATGCTTGAGTCCGATCGGGTTGTTTTCGAGCGGACCGGAACTCACTCGGACATATTTCAAATCTAAAGGTGCAGCTCAAGGTTGCAGAGTTTGGTCTTGACCGGGTAATGTATTCAGATGTCTGTTGAAATACCGACCGGTTCCAGCCCCTGCAAGTCTTTCGATCATCCCCAACACATTTCATAGTCTCACAGTCCTAAGGACTCCCTGAGGATATCGCTCTTGTTCCGACCCATTTCTCCTGCAAAGTCATTGAGTTTCTTTGCCAATTTATCCGGCTGGCTCACAGAAGAAGAGCCAGGCAGGCGCCGGCCACCCCAGAATGGCCAGGGTGGCACCTGGGCGACCCCAGGAGGGCCAGGGTGGCACCTGGCGATCCCAGTTTAGACAGCATCGATACTTAACAAAGGATGAGGCAATGCGCTTCTCTTTGCCGAAAGAGCTGCAGGGGCAGGAGACAACCAGGTATGCGTACAGAACGTTTGACAGGCTTTTTATGCTTGTGGACGAACATTACGATACGTTCTATCCTGAAGTGTCGGAAACCTTTCGGTCTTTTGAGGAGCAACTGTTCAACCGGCAGGATGAGATCGAGTCGATCGCGCTGAACTCGATTGAAGGCGGGAAAACAGAACTGGCAAAGCAGTACCTCACATATTATACGAATACCGAGGCGAGCAAGGCACTTGATCTGGCCCAGCTCATGGCTGAGTCAATGACTGCCCGGACAAAGGTCATGTACGGTGTTCGGCCCTTGCCAAACTAAGTAACCCTGTTCCTGGAAGGCTTCCTCATTCAACAAAGATCCCCTTGGGCTTTCAAGGGGATCTTTGTTTTGTGTACATGGTGTGGATTCGATGTTACGCTGCCTGTCCATCGGCCAGCGCCTTTTCCACCTCTTCCCGGATAAGTTCTTCAATCCGTTTGGACTTCGATTTGCCGGCTACAACGAGGGAAACAGCTGCCGGGAGACTTTGGCTTTTTGAGCGATCTTCATCGTGAGTGATTCCGGCCTTTATCAGCATGTCACGCAGGCTGAGCTCTTCGGTCTGGCTCTCGGACATAGTTCATCTCCTATGCTTTCAAGTTGATCAATTCATTGAGTCCTATAACTTATAAAGAAAAAAATGTCCAGCTTTTTGACTCATTGTCCTTCCGCTAGCCATTGAATTTATGCTGGAACTTGACATTCAATTGAATTTCAGGGATGAATGTACAATGAAGAAATATAATTTATTTATTAAGGTATTACTCCATGCCCATTTCACGTTAGACGTCAAACGTGTTTAAACTCCGTTAGGTAACAGAGGAATGCATGGATATTAACTTGAGCCCTTACCATCAAAGCGATCTTTTTGATACCGTTACCGATTTAATGGCTGTTTTGGATCTGGAATTTCGGATACAGTGGGCTAATCGAGCAGCAGGAGAGTCGGTGGGCGAGGATCCTGAAAATCTGCTTGGACGGTATTGCTACCAGGTATGGCATGGCAGAGACACCCCTTGCGAGCAATGTCCCGTCCAATCCACCATACGCACGGGCATGCACCACAAGGGCGAAGTGGAATCTCCAGATGGCAAGGTCTTTCTTATAAAGAGTTATCCTCTGCGGACACCGGAAGGAGAGCTGAAGGGGGTAACCGAGGTGGCCCTGGATATTACTGAGTATCGGAGGGCCGAGAAGACCCTTCGTCGCCGGTCCGAGGAACAGGCCCTGCTCCTGGAATCCGTTCCCACCCAGATCTGGTATCTCACGGATGTGGAGACCTACGGCGTGGTGAACCAGGCCCATGCGGATTTTTGTGGTCTGAGCCTGGAGGAGATGGAATACAGGAAGTTGGGGGACTTCCTCCCCGAGGAGGAGGCAAGGGTCTGCCGCGAGGGCAACGTCAAAGTCTTTTGCGAGGGCAGGCCCATCCGCACCGAGGAATGGCTGCACGACGCCAACGGGGAAAAGCGGCTCATCGAGATCGTCAAGACCCCCAAGCTAGATGGGAACGGCAATGTGGAGTACGCGGTCTGCGCCGGGTCCGATATCACCGAACGTAAACGCGCAGATGAGGCACTCCAACACCGTCTAGAATTCGAAGAGCGCATTTCCACCATTTCGCACCGCTTCATCAACCTACACCCTGGAGAATTTAACAGTGGCATTCGTGATGCACTGGCCTTAATCGGTCAATTTGTCGAGGCTGGACGCGCCTATGTGTTTCAATTCCATGACGAACAGCAGTTCATGAGCAACACACATGAATGGTGTGCTCAGGGCGTATCCCCGGCAAGAGAAAACCTGCAGAACGTGCCAGCGGAAAGTATACCCTGGTGGACAAAGAAACTGAAAAATTTTGAAACCATTCATTTGCGCCATCTTGATGATTTGCCTCCGGAAGCAGAAAATACGCGCAAAGTTTTGGAGCCGCAGAATATTCAATCGCTTATCGCGCTACCGATGAGGGTTGAAAACAGTCTGGTGGGGTTTATCGGTTTCGACGCGGTATACGAACCAACTGAGTGGTCGACTGATACGGTATCCTTGCTCCAGACAACGGGTGAGATTATTGCCAGCGCTTTGCAGCGGCACAGATTCGGGCAGGAATTGGAGAAAACCCGAAGACGCTACCAAGGGCTCTTAGTATCCCAGACCGAACTGGTTGTCTCGGGTCGACGTTCAGCACAGGTTTACCTATGTGAATGATGTCTATTGCCGGACGTTCGGTAAATCCTGTGAGGAGCTAATCGGCATCGCATTTACGTCCTTAGTCCATGAACAAAATAGTGACGACACGCTTGAAACCATAAAAGACCTGAAGAGAAACCGCCTTACCGTGCTCAAATAGAGCAACGTGCCAAAACCATCGAGGGCTGGCGATGGCTGGAGTGGGACTTCAACGCCATTTTCGACGTGAAGCGGCGAGATCATTGGAATCCAGGGCGTCGGACGGGACATCACCGAGCGCAAAAAGGCCGAGGAAGCATTGCAGGAGAGCGAGGAAAGATACAAAAAGCTGATCGAATACCTCCCCGGACGCCATCGCCTTAGTTGATGAACATGGCAGATTTTTCGACTGGTAAATCCGGCCATGGCGAAGCGTTTTGGTTTGACCCAGGAAGAACTTGCAGGAAAAACCTATCACGATGTGATGCCCAAGGATCTGGCTGACAAAAGGATAATGGATGCTGAAAGATCAATAATTCCATTCATTTTTATAACTGCTTAGAATTGTTATATAATAACCTTCTCAATAAAAACTGTGCACGATTGATGCACCAAATTGATAACATACTGATATAATTGATAAATATTTTTTAAAATAACTAAAAATAAGTCTTGATTTTAGTTTTTTCTGCTATCTTCTTCCCATGAGCCCAACATGCCGGAAAATCGAAAACTTTCCTCGTCGGCTCCGAGTACGACCACAAAGGAAGACATATCATAACCGTCTTCTTAAACGCCATGCCCGTGACCGCTTTGATGCCGATGAAAACGCGGAAAGAAGACAGGCTGCTATTCAACTCGTTGAACTCGGACTCTGTACCAAAACTATTGCCGGCGAAATCTGTGGCTTCCATCGAAATACCGTCGCCGACCTTTTGAAAACAAAAGAACTCCTGGGCCTGGAGGCGGTGCTCCTCGAAAACCGGGGCAGAAAAGAACCGGTCAAATATATCAATGAGATCCAGGGACAGATACGAGCTTCAGGAAAAACATCCGGACTGGCTGGATCAAAAAATCGCCAATCAGGCTGGGAAAGATTTGGGCACTGAGGGCTCCTCAGAAATGCCGTGGCCCGGATACGAATCAAGCATGAACCTCCAAAACCTAAACCGCCCGACAAACAAGAACTCCTGATATGGCCAAGATTGCCGAGGAGACAGCAAAAGAGCACAGTCCACAGCAGCAGCTCAAACTTCCCTTTAAACTTGATCCCAACGAAGCAAAAGCAAGAAGAATTAGCCGAAACAAAATCCCCTGAGGCCAAGACCAAGGCTGAAGAAGAGCTCATAGCCAAGCTCAAGCAGGGAGAACGGATTCCCTTTGCCGGGAGCTCATGCACCATCTCTTTCTCCAGGAATCGGGTTTGAGGAACTTCTTTCCTGTTATCCGTATCAATTCGGAGCAGGTATCAAGCTCCTCGACGCCCTGGGGACCTCTTCAGGTACATGCAGTTGGGCTTTCCCTCATTGAATCGTTAAAACTGGGATGAAGGGCTAATACAGGTTTGAGGATGAAAGACAGGGCAGATAGTCTGCGAAAATTATTATGTGCCGATTGCTACCTCTGGTCAGCAAAGGACTTTTCAAATTATATCCAGGGATATCACCGAGCATAAAAAATTTGAGGAACAGTTAAAGTATTTAAGCCTGCACGACCAGATGACAGGCTTGTACAACCGGGCTTATCTGGAAAATGAATTACAGCGGCTGCAAAACAGCAGAGATTTTCCCATCACTATTATCTGCATGGATCTGGATGGCCTGAAGCTGGTCAATGATACCCTGGGGCATGACCATGGTGACTGGTATTTGAAAGCCTGTGCCCGGATATTGCAGGAATCTTTTCGGGCCTCGGATATTGTGGCCCGGGTTGGAGGAGATGAGTTTACTGCTTTGTTGCCCAGGACTGACGTTAGATCTGGCGAAAAGATCATCAGACGGATTCAGGAAAGGATTGAAAGCCATAACCTGGAACAAAAGCAAAAATTTCCTTTGAGTCTGTCCACAGGCCTGGCCTGTGCTGAAGACTCCAGCCAGGATTTGCCCCAGGTCTATAGGCTGGCGGATGATCTCATGTATCGGGATAAGCTTAATAGAAATATAAATTCCCGCTCCCAGACCATGAGGGCCCTGATGGCTGCCCTGGAGGAGCGGGATTTTATCACCAGCGGTCATGCTTATAGATTGGAGGAAGTTTGCTACAGTGTGGGCCAGAAAAAAGGCCTGGCAGCACACCAGATTTCAGACCTGAACCTGCTGGCCCAGGTGCATGACCTAGGCAAGGTGGGCATTCCTGATTATATCCTGTTTAAGCCTGGCCCTTTGACTGAAGAGGAATGGCAGATCATGCGCCAGCATCCGGAAAAAGGATTTCGCATCGCCCAAACCACAACAGATCTGGCCGGGATTGCTGATCTGATATTAAAGCATCATGAGCGTTGGGACGGAAAGGGTTATCCTTTGGGGCTGGCAGGAGAGGATATCCCTATTGAATGCAGGATCCTGACCATAGCTGATTCTTTGATGCCATGACCAACGAACGGCCTTACCGTCAGGCCATGAGCAGCAAAGAGGCTTTGCAGGAACTCCGCGATAGCGCCGGCAGTCAGTTTGATCCGGTGTTGGTTGAGGTTTTCATTCAGATTTTGGAACAGGTTGATTCAGAATAATTGTGAGCCTAACTGCTATCAGTCCTGCTTTAGCAACCTCAATTCAAAAATGAAGATTATCATCAGCAGTCCTTTTAATTACAATCATGTGCGGACGATTCGGCCTCTTGGGCCAACCCCAAGACAGGTTGCTGACCATTTTCAGCTCCAGGAGCAGCTGCCCTTCATCCCCAGGTACAACATCGCTCCATCCCAGGAAGTTCTGGCTGAGGGTCTGACCAAGGAAGGGAGCGCAAAGGGGATTGGCTGCGCTGGGGCCTTGTGCCCCACTGGGCCAAGGAGGAAAAGGTGGGCTACAAGATGAGCAACGCCCGGGCGGAAACCATTTCATCAAGCCGGCCTACAAAGCTGCGGCCAAAAGGCACCGCTGCTTGATCCCGGCCAGTTGCTTCTTCGAATGGCAGCGTAGCGATAAGGGAAGCAAAAAACAGCCGTACTTGGCCACCTGCTGCCTTTTTTCATGTAGCAAGACAGCCTCCGATCCCTTCCGGACCATCATTCAAGAACGCTAAAGGAAAGGCCAAAACATATCAGGTTAAACAGGTTCTTTTGGCTATTGAAAAACTGGAGGTCAATCATGGCACAAAAAAATGATAAATATACATACAGGGTTACATGGTCTGAAGAGGATAATGAATATATTGGACTATGTGCTGAGTTTCCAAGTTTGAGCTGGCTAGCGGATACGCCTGAGAAAGCTTTAAAGGGTATCCGGAAGACGGTGGCAGAGGTTATATCTGATATGGGTGAAAATAACGAAAAGATTCCTGAACCGATAGCCTGCAAACGGTATAGTGGAAAGTTTATGGTGAGGATTCCGCCTCATGTCCATCGAAAATTGGCTATTCAGGCTGCCGAATCCGGTATCAGCCTGAATCGTATTGCCAGCTCAAAGCTAAGTCAATAGTGCCAGTGTCTGCACACAACCAATCCGGCCTTGGCCAGTATGTCACGCAGGCTGAGCCAAGGTGATTTTGTTATCAGGTGTAAGGTGCCTGGAGTAGTTCAGCCCCGCCTCTGGCGGCGGCCGCCAGTTTGCTCGAGTATGAAACTGAAGAGGGCTGGCTCTGGAGGGGACCGCCTACTGGAGGAGCTGCAGGAGCCACCCTTGCCTTCAAAGGCAGGTCCGTATTCAGATAGGAAAGAGGAGTCAGGGCTTTGGGCCTACGGAAGCACCACCAGGCCGTCCGGCACTCACTTGCAGTTTGAACGTCACTGCAAAGAACAAAAGCCGGTATACAAGTGAGTGCTGGACAGGCCTTTCTTCAAGTTAAAAGCTAGTTTCATACGAGGAGCGCCTCCGGCAAATTTGACTTGAAAGTCGTTCACGTGGTGTGTTAATCGACGATAATGCAGTCAGGATTTTTTGCATCTGCCAACGAAAAAATTCTTCTATGACCAAAGAATCCCATCATCAATCAAGCTTTGCCGAACGTCTCCTGGAGCTTATGCCTGACGCCCTGGTGATCATTGATGAACAGCAACGAATTGTTCATGTCAATCCCCAGGCGGAGAGGCTTTTTCAAGAGTCGGCGGCAAATATCCTGCATCAGCCTTTAGATGTCCTTCTGCCTCAGAGAGCTTGCCCACGAGCACCACCACTATGTGCAAAGCTTTATACACAGCCATGAGAAGGTGAGAATGCTCGAAGATCGGAGTGTTTTGTCCGCCCGTCGCAGCACTGGAGAGAGCTTTTCATTTCTCGGGACCATTGCCAAGCTGAACTACCCGGATGGACTCAGGCTGGCCATAATCATGCGTGAGGTTACGGACTACCTGCGATCGGAACATATGCGGCAAAGGATGGAAAGGGCCTTGTACTGCCTGAGTCAGTGCCTGAGTGCAGTCATTTATGCCTCTGAGGAAAGCGCTCTTTTGGAGGAAGTGTGCCGCATTGCCGTGAATACTGGCGGATATCGCTTTGCCTGGATCGGATACGCTGAAGAAGATGAGAAAAAGTGGGTTCGTCCTTTGGCCTCTGCCGGACAGGGTGAGGGGTATTTGCAGGAGGTGTTTGTCTCCTGGTCAGAAAACGATCCTTCCGGAAACGGTCCCATCGGCCGGGCAGTCCGAACGGGATCGCCTCAGTTCAGCAGGAATATTGAACAGGACCGGAATTTTTTACCTTGGCAGGAGCCGGCTTTGCTGCGGGGTTTTCATTCAGTGGCCGCCTTTCCCCTGCGCATGAACAGCCACGTCCTGGGGACGCTGACTTTTTACAGCCATGAGGACACCTTTGATCAGGAGGAAATAGATCTACTGGCCAAGTTGGCCGACAATCTCTCCTTCGGCCTGACCGCCCTGCGGACCCAGAAAGAGCGGGATGAACAGCAGGCCGAAAAACGAAAGCTCTCCGGGGCCTTGGAGCAGACAGCAGACACAGTGGTCATCACCGACCGGGAGGGAACCATCGAGTACGTCAATCCCAGCTTCGAATCCAGCACCGGTTTCTCCCGCCAGGAAGCTATCGGCCAAAAGCCGAATATTTTGAAATCAGGCGAGCATCCCCCGGAATTCTATCAGCATATGTGGGAGACCATACTCAAGGGGGAGGTCTATCGGGATACGGTTATCAACAGGACCAAGGACGGTTCTTTGTATTACGAATACAAGACCATAACCCCATTATACGACCACCAAGGCCAATTGACCCATTTTCTGGCCACCGGCAAGGACCTCACCGAACAATTGAAGACCGAAAGCCGGCTGCAGTATCTGATAAGTCATGATCCCATGACCGGGCTTATGAATCATCAGGAGTTTGTTCGGGAGCTGGACCAAACCATTGCCGACCTCTCAGACAAAGAAGAGCATCTGGCCGTCGTTGTCCTCGGCCTGGATAGCTTCATGGCTGTCAACGAGCTTTTCGGACGCCCCACCGGGGATCAGATTTTAAAGCAGACCGGGCAACGGCTTGTCCATCAGGCCGATAAGGCTGTGGCCAGGCTGGAAAGCGATAAATTCGGGGGTGGTGATCCAGGGCGTTGCTCCACAGCAGACGGGTGTTTGGGTGGATACATTTTTAAACGCAATTGCCCAGCCGTTCAGATTGGATACAGAAAGGGAAGAGGGCGGTGATCACGGCAACAGCCGGGATCAGCTGCCATCCGGCTGACGGCAGTCAGGGGGTGAGTCTGGTGCAAAAGGCGGACACAGCCATGTCCAGGGCCAAGGAGTCCGGAATACAGCGCTTTGAGTTCTATACACCGGATATGCAGGCCTCTTCTTTGGAGCGGCTGCGCTTAAACAAAGAGCTGCTGGAAGCTTTGGAGCAGAGCCAGTTCACCCTGTATTTTCAGCCTCAAATCGATCTGGCCACCGGGATGATATCCGGAGCCGAGGCCTTGGTTCGCTGGCTGCATCCGGGGGGACAGGTCATTGGCCCCCAGGAATTTATTTCGGTTTTGGAGGAAATGGGCCGCATCGGGGAACTGGGTGATTTCGTTCTCAGCCAGGCCTGTGCAACTCTGCAGCGCATCCAGCAAGCAGGATTGGTTCTGCCTCAAATGGCTATTAACCTGGCCGCGCCCCAATTGGAAGACCCGGCCTTAAGCTCCAAGATCGAAGAGGCTCTGAATACGGCCGGTATTTCTCCGGACCGGTTGGAGCTGGAGGTCACGGAGAGCCTGCTTATTTCCAGATATGAAAAGGTCCAGGACCGGCTGATAGAACTCTCGGATATGGGAATCGGGGTGGCCTTGGACGATCTCGGGACCGGGTATTCGTCATTACAATACCTGACCAGATATCCCTTCACCAAACTGAAAATCGACAAGTCCTTTGTCTGGAAGATGGGTGAAGGGGAAAAAGAGTATGAGGTGGTCAAGGCCATCATCTCTCTGGGCTGGAGCCTGAATATCAAGGTCTTGGCCGAGGGGTAGAGAGTGAAGAGCACGTGCGTACCCTGCGGGAGTTGGGCTGTGAAGCGGTGCAGGGCTATCTGTACAGCCCGCCGGTGGGAGGAGCAGAGGTTTGCGGCATATTCGCGCTCCCAGGCAGGTGGCTGATTTCAGGATATCTTTTGGCTTAGGAACAGGCATCCCGGAGACCCGGGGGTGTATTCGTTTGCCTTTAACACCCGGGTGGTCTTTGCAGGCCTGCGTGCGGCTTTTTCAGGATAAAGGGTATGAGCTTGGGGAATGAATCGATTCGTTGCCATCAATCAGGGAATCAAAATTTGCCATGGAGTTTCTGTATGCCTTCAGAATCGAGTGGAGAGAAAGGTACAAAGGACATACATCAAGTAACCGTCAGCCCGGGAGAATACCATGATATTGTCATGAATGCTCCCATCGGATTTTTTCAGGTCCACTCCAGAAGGCAGATTTTTGGTGGCCAACCAGGCCCTGGCCAGGATATACGGCTTTTCCGATCCGGAGGAGTTGATCAGTTCAATGAGTGATCTCGGTCAACAACTCTACATTCAGCCAGAGGACCCGGATTGTGTTTCAAAGCCTATTCGGAGCGGTATGGGGAGATCCAAAACTATGAGTACCGCTTGCGTCGCAGGGATGGGACGACGCTTTCGGTGTCCACTAATGCCCAAGTTGTGCAGGATAGTGAGGGCAATATCGTATATCAGGGATATACGACCGACATAACCGAGCGGAAAATGGTTTGAACAAGAGCCAAAGATCCTTGCAGGAAGAATATGAAAAAGTCTTCCACAGCACGCAAGACGCCATGTTTTTGATTCAGGTTATAGATGAAAATCACTTCAAATATCTGCGAAACAACAAGGCGCACCAAACGACTACCGGGATTTCCTGCGCATACCTGCGGGGCAGGACCCCTCAAGAGCTGGTAGGCAATGAACTGGGAAATACCGTGGCCGCCAATTACCGAAGGTGCCTTGAGCAGTCCGGCCCCATCTCCTACGAGGAGACCCTGGATCTTCCGGGAGGGAAACGCACCTGGCAAACCACCCTGACTCCAGTCATTCAAGACGGCCGCCCTGTTTTGATTGTCGGGTCTTCTCAGGACATCACCGAGCGCAAGCAGGCTGAGCAGGATTTGGAGAGAGAGCGGGCTCTTCTTGTCCGCTGTCTTGGACAGTATCCAGGAGGCCATTATCATCTGCGATAAAGAAGGCCGGATTATCCGGTTCAACGACGGCCAGAAAGCTCGTACCGCCGACCGGAAAAGCCCATCTTGCCCGATCAATGGGCCGAATACTACGATCTGTATGCTCCTGATGAAAACCGGCCTCTTCCCGGAGGAGATTCGGTTATACCGGGCTCTGCAGGGTGAGCGTTTTCAGGACCTGGAGATAGCTGTCATCCCTCAACACGGGGCAAATACTTCTGGCCTGCAACGGGCAGCCCCTTCTGATAACCAGGGCAGGATCAGCGGGGCAGTGGTGACCATGTTCGATATCACCGATTGCAAACGGACCGAGGAGCAGTCTCAAAGTACTTGAGTTTTCACGATACGCTCACCGGACTGTACAACCGGGCCTATCTGGAGAATGAACTGAGTCGTCTGCAAAAAAGCAGGGAGCATCGATCTGTATCATATCCATGGATCTGGATGGGCTAAACTGATCAACGACACCCTGGGGCACAATCAGGGCGACAGGCATTTAATGGTGTGTGCCGGGTCTACCGGCGAGCGGTTCGGGCCTCGGATATTGCGGCCGGACCGGGGAGACGGGTTTGTGGCCTTGCTACCCAGACCGGCCAGGAGGCCGGGAAAATCGTCAGCCGGATACGGCTGGCATTGATGATCACAACCAAGAGGCTCAAGAGAATATGCCCTTAATACGTCCATCGGTTTGGCCTGCGCCGCGGAGCAGTCGGCAAAGATCTTATCGAGGTCTTCAAGCAGGCGGATGATCAGATGTACCGGGACAAGATGAACAAACGGCTGACATCCAGGGTACAGCTTTTGGATTCCCATCTGGCCGCCTTGGAGAATTGGGATCTTTTTTCCAAAGGCCATGCCCGGAAACTCAAACAACTGAGTCTGGACATAGGACAGCAATTCAGCTGACCAAGGTTCAGGCTCATGGATCTGGCCTTTCTGGCCCAGGTTCACGACCTGGGTATTGTACACATTCCGGAGAGCTCCGTCTAAGCCGGGCCCGCTGACTGCCGTGATGAATGGCAGATCATTCGCCAGCATCCGGAAAGGGGCTATCGGATAGCCCAGGCTATCCCGATCTGGCCGGTATTGCCAATCTGATCCTAGGACACCACCCAACATTGTGGACGGCCAGGGCTATCCCCTGGGCTGTCCGGCCAGGACATCCCCATTAAGTGCCGGATTCTGGCTATCGTCGATGCCTATGAGGTGATGACCAGCGGGAGGCCTGAAGAAGCGGTGTTGTCCGGGAAGCCATACAGGAGCTGACAGCGATGCTGCCGGAAGCCAGTTTGATCCTCAGCTTGTCCAGGTCCCTGATTCAGATTCTGGTCAGCAGGTCGTAAGTATGTATATCAGTGCCTACAACAAAAAGCGTGGCCGGAAAAGGGACCTTTTGGGCTGAGCGGTTACCGGTAAACAGCCCTTTGGGCTTCGGCTTTGCTGCCAGTTAAATTCAAAAAGATTAAGCGGGGTGAATGTTTAACCGAGCGGAAAAATAGGGAGACCAGCAGGAGAAAATACTTGACAAGCGAGGACTATCCCAATACGCTGTCCTTTATCCACAATCCATATTGAAGTAAGCAGGAGGCCCCAAATGGCCCGGATACCCAGATTTCTCATTCCTCATCAGCAGGCCACCTATCATGTCGTCAGCCGGACAGCTCTGGACGGCTACCCACTTGGCGAACAGGAGAAAAGCCTATTGCTGACCATCATCCAACAACTCTCAGCCGTCTATTTCTGTGAGGTTTTGGGCTTTTGTCTTATGGGCAATCACTTTCACCTCTTGGTCACCATGCGGCCGGAGGGCGAGGTGACGGATGAAGAGGTACGGGAAAGCTTTCAGCGCAGATACGGGGACGAGTACACCCTCATGATCGGGCAGATTCCGTTCTACCGCCAGAAATGGACATCTCTTTCCGAATACGTCAAAGAGATCAAACAGGGTTTTACCCGGGCCTACAACAAAAAGCGCGGCAGGAAAGGCACCTTCTGGGCCGAGCGGTTCAAGAGCGTGATCGTGGAAAAGGGGGAAACTCTTATCAACTGCCTGGCCTATGTCGATCTGAACCCTGTCCGGGCCGGACTGGTGGACAGGCCAGAGGCGTACCGCTGGTCGTCCCTGGGCTATCGATTCGGATCCAGTCCCAAGGATGAGTTTTTGTCCTGGAACTTGGGTCTAGAAGAGTATAATGAGAAGAATCCCAAACAACGACTTCGGCTGTACCGGGAGTTTGTCTATGCCAGGGGTGGTGTGGATACAGGGAAAGGCAAGATCCTGGATGCCGTGCCCCTGCCAGAATGCATGGAACGCTTCATTCAACGCACCCGTTTCTTCACCGATGCCGGAATCATCGGCTCCCGGGAGTTCGTCCGCCAGGGATTCGAGCTTTTCCGAGACATCATCCAGCCCAAGCGGGAACGTAAGCCGCATAGAATACAGGGCTTTGAGCAGATCTACTCTCTGAAGCGTCTGACCTGAACCCTGGACCTCTCCAGTTTCTCTTCTAGTTACCCTCCCTACCCACTGCTGGCAACGCACGAGAGCGCTCACCAGACGATTGTATGCTGTTCGTTCAAATTTTATGGCCACTTAGAGGACGTGATTTGGTCGCTAAGCGCACTCTTCGCGACCTGAACTCAAAGGTTGAACTGTATACCCACAATTCTTGCTGCGATATGAGGGAACATTCGCAGATCTTGCCTGTCCCCTATGTACTTTATTCAGACGGCATCAGCGGTACGCTCCGCACCAGCTCAGGAGTTCCTCTGGCCGGGGTGACCATGCGTCTTTCTGGCCCTCTGGAGGCCGTCTCCACGACGGATTCGTACGGATTTTACAACTTTACATTTCTTCCTTCCGGAGATTTCAGTGTTGCTCCTCAGGAAAGCACAGGCTATCAACCTCAGTCCAGATCGGTGACATTTACCGGGGAAGCCATGACTGCGGATTTTGTTCGGCCTGACAGTGATGCGAACGGATATGCCATTGCCGGACAGGTGCAGGGCCTAAACGGTCAGGGGGTGGTCGGGCTCGTTGTCCAGCTCTTTGCCGGCGGGGAGTTTGTCGCTGAATTTCTCAGTGATGAGTCAGGAGGCTTTTCGGTGACCGGCCTGGATGCTGGAGTGTATACCTTTCGACTGGCGGACCAGGACATGGCCCTGAATGATGCCGATGTGGAGGTAACTGTCCCCGCTGAGTCAAAGGTGCTGCTTTTGGCTAATATTGGACAGCTTGCGACTGGTTTCCTGCAAATCCATATACAGCCCCAGGAGGCGGCGGATGCCGGCGCCCAATGGCGCAGGGTGGGGACCACGACCTGGTATGCTAGCGGAGAATTAGAGACGGATGTGCCAGTGGGTGAATATGAGATCGAATTTAAGTCGGTGCCGGCCTGGCAGCCTGATGGGACGATTGAGGTTCAGGTTCAGGAGGGGAAGACAGCCACAGGAATGACCTCATATATAGAGCATAAGGCCGCTTTGTTCGGGGTGATGATGCTGCTTTTGGATGAGTAGGCGTGCATAAACTGAGCAGGTCAAGGTAAAGGTCAAAGCATATCGGCTATTCATCTGAGATCATGATTCGTCCATTGGATTTGCATAAACTGGGACGAGTGATTCTGAAGCCTTAAGATAGCAGGATAAACCAGGCAGCCCCGGACAGTTGATTGTCGTCCAGGGCTGTTTTGTGTAAGGTAAGAATCATCATCCCAACCACCCCTGCCCCTCCTTGCTAAGGGGAGTTAAGAGGACCAGGCCTATATGTGCGTTTTGGGATCGAGTTTCTTAGTTTTTGGGTGCTGAGAATATCAGAAAATTGCAATATCAATTGGTTACGATTTACATCCTTTGCAGGGAGTGGAAGGGGTGGTTGAAAAAGTGATATCTTTCTTTGGGAAGCGATGATGGAAGTACATATGCGCAGATTTCATTCCTACGGCCCGGTGGATTGTGAAGAGCACTTTTGCGTTCCCCGGACAGGGTTGGTCCAGGAGTGTCTGGAGCAGCTCATCGGGCATCCGGACAAGGGCGGACACTACTTTACTATCTGGGCCCCGCGGCAGACGGGAAAAACATGGCTCATGCGCCAGGTGCAGGACAGGCTCAGCAGGGAATATGAAGACCGGTTTCTTGTGGGCTCCATGTCCGTGCAGGGGGTCGTTATAAAACAGGATGACCCGCCGGAGGCGTTTTTGTCCAGAATTCCAATACTCATGGAAGAGGCTTTCGGTTTTGAAGGGTTGTCTGCTCCCCAGAAGTGGGAGGATCTGAAGAGATTGTTTGCACGAAGAGAGGGTTTGATCAGTCGACCCGTCATGCTGTTTGTTGACGAGTTCGACAGCCTGCCGCTTCAGGTCATTGATCAGCTGGTGACTTTGTTTCGGGATATGTACCTGAAAAGGGATAGCTATCTCCTGCACGGTCTGGCTCTCATCGGAGTGCGGGCGGTGCTGGGAGTGGGCAGCGAGCGGGGTTCACCCTTTAATGTCCAGCGCAGCCTGCATGTGCCCAATCTGACCCGGGAGGAGGTGACGGATCTATTCCGACAGTATGAGCAGGAGAGTGGTCAGGAAGTGGCTGATGAGGTTGTGGAGGCGGTGTATACCAACACCAGGGGCCAGCCTGGGCTGGTGGGCTGGTTCGGGGAGCTTTTGACCGAGAAGTACAACCCCGGGCCGGGGCAGACCATTGACCTTGCATCCTGGAGACATACCTACCAGGCAGCATTGCAGATAGAGTGGAATAATACTGTGTTGAACATGATCAAGAAGGCCAAGGGAGCCTATTTACCCGAGGTCCTGGATCTTTTCTCCAATCCGGAAAAGCCGTTCAGTTTGGACAAGGATTGGTGCAATTATTTGTATCTCAATGGCATCATTGATTCGTCGCACATAAAGGATGGGCATGGGCAGCTGATGTATGTCTGCCGCTTTTCCTGCCCCTTTATTCAATACCGCCTGTACAACGCCCTAACCGATGATCTGGTAGGGGAAAAACTCTCCCTTCTGCCTCTCCACCCCCTGGACGACCTGGCCGATGTCTTTGCCGGGGAAACCTTGAATTTGCCTGCTTTGCTCCAGCGGTACCGGGATTATCTGCAGCGTTTGGAGGATAAGGGACTGAGCCCCTGGCAGGGCCAACCCCGGCGCAGTGATCTTCATCTGACCGAAGCAGTTGGCCATTTTCATCTCTATGCTTGGCTGAGGCAGGCTGTTGGAGATCAATGCCTGATCAGTCCCGAATTTCCAACAGGAAACGGCAAGGTGGATATCTTTTTGCGATGTGGGTCTGCGCAAGGTATCATAGAAATTAAAAGCTTTGAAAAACAAAGCAAAATGAAGAGTTATGCTGAACAGGCTGCTCATTATGCTGCCTCCTTAGGCCTTTCTGAAGTCACCTTAGCCGTGTTTGTGCCCACCCGGGAGCAGGAGATCCTGGATCAGCTCAGTGGCGAGCGGGAGATTGATCAGGTTGTGGTCCATGTGCTAGCCATTGGTTGGGGATAGTTGATTAAAATTGCGGAATAAAAGAAGGACGCCAATGCGATTTTTTAATACAGCCGGACCGGTCAATTGCCAGGATCATTACTGCCTACCTCCTTTGCAGCGTTTTGATCTCTCGGAGGTCGAGATGCTCATTGAGCAAAAGAAATATTTTGTTCTGCACGCCCCCAGGCAGACTGGCAAGACTAGTTGTCTGCTGGCCCTGATGGATTACTTGAACGAGCAAGGCACATATAGGGCCTTGTACTGCAACGTGGAAGCGGCCCAGGCAGCTCGGGAAGATGCTGAGCAGGCTATGAATGACATTCTCAGGGATATGGCCCGCAATGCCCAGATTTATCTCCAGAATAATTTTTTAGATGAGCGGAAATATGATTTTTTGGAGCGGGGCGGGCATGGGACTGCTTTGGGCACTGCCTTGAGCGCATGGGCTGAGGCATCAGATAAGCCTTTGATCATTTTGATGGATGAGATTGATTCACTTACTTGTTCTGTTAAAATAAGTCAAATGACAAATGTGACGCATTTTTCCACCAAATCAGAAAAAATTATGAGCACAGGGCTTAGGGCTGATCAGGACAGGTAAGAACAGATATTATCCTCTATCCAAATCAATGTAGTTTATAATTAATTTAGCTTTTGTTCAACCTTTTTGTTAGTTTTCGGAATTCTTCTCTAATTTGATTGTTCTGAAACTCAGTAGCTGCCGGTATCTGAAGATTTGATAATGTCTCGAATGTATCTTGTCCTTCCTGAATGAGATCCATTACATCAGAACTCAGGCTAACAGTCTTATATGTATTGACAGCAATTTTCATCTCACGTTCACTGATAGCTAATGCTCTTTTTACTTTATCTCTATGATCAATTACCATATTTTTATACAAATCTATGGTCTGCTTTGTTAATTTATTGGCGGCAATATTGCTTTCAAGACTTGATCGATTGCCCCCTTCTTCTATTAATCTTTTTGCCTCAGATATATTTTTATCGGCTTCATGTGAGAATTCAGACAGCTTTGGCAAAACATAATTTTTTACTTTATTGATAAAATTACTTTGCATTTGAACCACTAATTTATGTAGCGCAACTAACATTCCATAATATCGTTTCGCATAGCCCAGATTCTCCCCAGATTTTCGAGTCAGTTCTGCCAGCTGATTTGTAACAACTTTTATGTTAGAAAATACAACGCTCATTGACAGGACATCATCACCAATAATTGAGGAAAGCCAAAATTCCAATTGATCAGGATCTAATTCTATGCCAATATCAGACATTATTTTAGACAACTTTATTTCTATATTTTCCATTTCATCTTGATAATCATTTATAGCTTCCTCATATGCATTAATTAGGACATCATAGTCACCGCGAGTTTTAGCTGTCCAATTACGCAAAGTTTTTGTTGGTATATATTTTGTCCTAAATGTTGATTCGCCCTCGGGAGCAAACAACCTATCTTCACGAAGCTCTGAAATTTTATTTTTATTCTTGATAATTTCATTTTCTAATTTTCTATATCTTTCACGTAATTCGATGAATTCTGGGATGTCTAAATAACTAATTGTTTCATTTAAAATATCATGTATATCTTCTTTAACATCTTTTTTATCAGTACCAAACCATTTGTTTTCGGGAACATTTTCAAGTTCATCAAGTTTTTCGACTGCTGACCTTAAGTTTTCATAAACAGCTGATTGATTAAAATTATTGCTACATAAAGCTATATGATCAGTTAATAATAATATAGAAATCATAACTGTGAAGATAATTATAGATAACTTTACAGGATGTTTTATTAATGAAAATGTGTAATCATACATAATATTATCTTGACTTATGAAATTTAAGTTTATTTTTACTGAAATACCGCACAGGTTGGAAATTATTATAATAAGCTATTTATTTTGCATTGTAAAAAAACTTACATGAATTTTGTGTAGAACATGCCCAAACTAATCTAAAAAGTCAATCTTGTGACTGCACACCATCAAAATATTTGAAATATATAGGAAATATGAGATCGGCAAAAAGATGAGTTTTGTACATGTATAATTTTCCTCGTGTCCGTAGACCATTAAAAGCATGATCTGGCTGAACCTGCATATACAAACGAACGAGTAAATCTGTGTGTCAACTATTTAATTTCGCATATTCCTAAGGGTTTTTTCAGTTAATCGGAACTGGGACTGGTCGAAAATGTTGGCAGGTTTGCTCACCTCAGGTAGATTACCTCCAATTCGATCACCAGAAAGAACCTTGGAGGCTTGCAATGGCCAGGATGCCCAGATTTTTGATTCCCCACCAGCAGACCGTATATCACGTGATTAGTCGATCCGCTCTGTATTGTTATCCCTTGGGTGAGCAGGAGAAAAGCCTGCTTTTGACCATTATTCAGCAGCTCTCGGCTGTTTATTTCTGCGAGGTTTTGGGCTTTTGTCTTATGGGCAATCACTTTCACCTCCTGGTCACTATGAGGCCGGAGGACGAGGTGACCGATGAAGAGGTACGAAAGAGCTTTCAGCGCAGATACGGAAACGAGTATACCCTCATGACCGGGCAGATCCCCTTCTATCGACAAAAATGGACATCTCTTTCTGAATACGTCAAAGAGATCAAGCAAGGGTTTACCCAGTTAAGTCCTGCCTGTCGGCAGGAACCACGCTTTGTAGCGTAGTTGCTTAACCGGGCGAGCCCGGGTATACAACAAAAAGCGTGGCCGGAAAGGGACCTTTTGGGCTGAGCGGTTTATCCGGTTAAATAGGACACAGGCCTACAGCGAAGCTGTATTTAACTGGGTGAAAGAGTGTGATCGTGGAGAAGGACGAGACTCTGATCAATTGCCTGGCCTACATTGACCTGAATCCAGTCCGGGCTGGACTGGTGGACAGGCCTGAGGACTACCGCTGGTCGTCCCTGGGCTTCCGATTTCGGTCCAGCTACAAGGAACAGTTTCTGTCCTGGAATCTGGGACTGAAGGAATACAATGTGAAAAGCCCCAAGGAAAGACTTCGCCTGTACCGGGAATTTGTCTACGCCCGGGGAGGTGTGGATACAGGCCCAGTGAAATCATGCTGTGCATGGTCACTTCGTGAATTTCACTAGGCAGGCCGGGAGTTCGTCCGCCAGGGATTCGAGTTATTCCGGGACATCATACAGCCCAAGCGGGAACGTAAACCGCACAGGATCCAGGGCTTGGACAAGCATCTACTCCATGAAGCGATTGGGGACGTAACAGAAATGCTGTACTGACTCTGCCCTCCGGGACCAAAGTAAGTGAATCTCAACTTCGGGACAAAAGTTTATATTAAACACTTGAAAGGCCAGCTAGATCCTCATTGCCCCGGAGACCTTCCTTATAAAATAAAGTCTATCCAGTCTGTTGAAAACCTGCGGACCTTAACCAGAAAGGTTTACAAAACCCAGTCCCTTGAAGAGTTTACAGACTTGGTGAACCAAGCAGCGCAACAATAAACCTACCATAAACTTACCTGTGCTACGTCCACCCTGATCAAAACCTGGGTGGCCCAGCAAATCCTTACCCTAAGCTGCCTTTCCTATAGGCACAGTATTGAAACCGGAACGGGGACAGGTCGTTCCTCCTGACGTGCTCGGAATTAAGGACTAGGGTGCTAGGGAATGATATCCCCCAATTATCATACGAGGCAGCATTTTAACGAAAAAAACAGAAAATAAAAGCATTGTTTATGTAGTTGTAAATTTAGTTCTGAAATCGGCAATTATTACCTGACTTAGTATAAATTTATAACTTTAAGGTTTGAATAGTTTATGCTTAAACTACATAGGTGTGACTTAATTTCAAACTTGGGAGGGTAAAGATGAAAAAAGCTCATTGTTCCTTCATTGCAGGCTTATCTGTTCTTTTGTTGTTTTTTGGGAGTAATGTAACTTATGCTCAAAATGTGTCGCCGTCAAGCATTGTACCGGGATTTATATCGGTAAGAACCTAACGGCTGACGGCAGCGTCTTCATCGGCCAAACCGGCGACGAGAATTCGAGTCATTGGATCGAAGCCATAGACCGCCAAAAACATGCAGAAAACGCCACCATTGAGGTTGGTGTCGACTCGAAGGCAAATTATCCCGGCAAAAGGATAAAGATTCCCCAAGTCTCTGAGACGAACAAGTACATAACAGTCAGATACACGGAATACAAAGGATTTGCGCCTCCGCTGGAGAACGGAGGGATTAATGAGCACCAGGTAAGCATCGTGGATGTCTGGTCCCCCTCGAGAGAGGAACTCGCAGCTATGACCCCTGGGGGGCAAACCGGCCTGACATACAGCGATGAGGCCCGGGTAGCCATGGAGCGGGCCACGTCCGCAGAAGAGGCGGTCAAGATTATCGGCCAGATGGTAGAGGAATATGGTCATGCCACGTATGGCGGAAACTCCCATCTCATCGCCGATGTCAACGAAGGCTGGTTTATTGAGGAATTTGCCGGCGGACAGGGACTTTGGGTCGCTCAGCGCCTTGGCCCTGATGATTTCAAGGTCATCAGGCCCGGATGGATAAAGGAAATTCCCCTGGATTACAAAGAAAACCCCGATTACATGGGGTCGGACAACCTGATCTCGTTCGCGGTTGAGAATGGCTGGTATGACTCTGATTCAGAAAAGCCGTTCAATGTTTCCAAAATTTATGAATCCGACAGGGACATGGAGAGCTTTGGGGAAGGTATCAATCCGGACCCGGAGAAAAAGCCCGGTCATCAGGTCAAGACGGAAGAAGTCGAGTATGCCGAAAAATATCTGTCCGAGAAAACGCCCAATGTAACTGTGCAGGACGTGATCAAGCTGTTCAAGGAAAGGCCATTTACCAACAGAGGGACGAAGTACGGACAAATAGCTCAGCTTCGCGACGATATGCCCAATGAGTTGGGAGTGCTGTGGATTGCGGTGGGACCTCCTGAAGACAGCATATTCGTTCCGTATTATTCTCGAATTTCGGAAGTTCCGATGGAGTTTAGACAGCATCGATACTTAACAAAGGATGAGGCAATGCGCTTCTCTTTGCCGAAAGAGCTGCAGGGGCAGGAGACAACCAGGTATGCGTACAGAACCTTTGACAGGCTTTTTATGCTTGTGGACGAACATTACGATACGTTCTATCCTGAAGTGTCGGAAACCTTTCGGTCTTTTGAGGAGCAACTGTTCAGCCGGCAGGATGAGATCGAGTCGATCGCGCTGAACTTGATTGAAGGCGGGGAAACAGAACTGGCAAAGCAGTACCTCACGTATTATACGAATACCGAGGCGAGCAAGGCACTTGATCTGGCCCAGCTCATGGCTGAGTCAATGACTGCCCGGACAAAGGTCCTGTACGGTATTCGGCCACAGCCCAACTAAGCCTTATCCTGGACGGCTTTGTATCATCAGAGATCCCCTTGGGTTCCCAAGGGGATCTTTTTTTTCGACCCCAAAATGTGGATTCGATTTTACGTTTCCTGCCCATCGGCCAGCGCTTTTTCGACTTCCTCCCGTATTATATCCTCTATCCGGTGCGACTTGGATTTGCCGGCGACAATGAGGGAGACTGCTGCTGGCGAAACCTTGGCCTTTTCAGCGATTTTCTTTTGGGTGATCCCGGCCTTGGTCAGCATTGCACGCAGGCTGAGCTCTTCGGTCTGACTTTCGGACATACTACACCTCCCATTCTTGTAAGTTGATCAATTTAATAAGCCCTATAACTTATAAGAAGAGAAATGTCCAGCTCTTTGAATTGATTCTCTCCGTTAGCCACCGAATTTGTGCAGAAACTTGACATTTAATTGAATTTCAGGAATGAATAAAGACAAATTATACGTGTCTTGAAGTCTGGTTTTATGGAAGAAAGCGACATGACAAAGCGAAAAAAAAAAAGACCCGACCAAGGCGGTCGGCTCACAAAAGGGGGAAGAGAAAACCTTTTCGCCGGCGGAAGATTCTGGCAACTCCACCGATGTCCAGGCAAAAACGGACCAGGCTGCCGGCGGCTTTCCCATCGTGGGCATCGGGGCTTCGGCCGGGGGGCTGGCGGCTTTTGAGGCCTTCTTTTCCGGTATGCCCGCGGACGCTGATCCGGGTATGGTCTTTGTCCTGGTGCAGCATCTGGCCCCGGACCACAAGAGCATCCTGACCGACCTGATCCAGCGCTACACGAGCATGCAGGTCTTTGAGGTGGAGGACGGCATGCAGGTGCAACTCAACTGCGCCTACATCATCCCGCCGGGCCGGGACATGGCCTTTTTCAACGGTGCCCTGCAACTGCTGGAGCCAGCGGAACCGCGCGGCCGGCGTCTGCCCATCGACTTCTTTTTCCGGTCCCTGGCCCATGACCAGCGTGAGCGGGCCATCGGCGTGGTTCTCTCTGGCACCGGCAGCGACGGTACTCTGGGGGTACGAGCCATCAAAGGCGAGGGGGGCATGGTTATGGTCCAGAACCCGGAGTCCACCGAGTACGACGGCATGCCGCGCAGCGCCATCAGCACAGGCCTGGTGGACTTTGAGCTGCCCCCGGCCGAGATGCCCGCCCAGCTCATCGCTTATGTGACCCATGCCTTTGGCAAGCCACCTCGGCCCGTGACCCCGGCGGCCCCCAAGAGCGAGAACGCGCTGAAAAAGATATTTATCCTGCTGCGCATCCAAACCGGCCACGACTTTTCCCAGTACAAGCCCTCGACCATCCAGCGCCGCATTGAGCGGCGCATGGCCGTGCACCAGATCGAAAACCTGGACGGCTACGTAAAGTTCATCCAGCAGGCGCCCCAGGAGGTGGATGCGCTGTTTCGCGATATGCTCATTGGCGTGACCAGTTTCTTTCGCGACCCTGAAGCCTTCAAAGCCCTGCAAGAGCAGGTCATCCCCAGGATCTTTGCCGCCAGGCCCGCGGATGCGGCCATTCGGATCTGGGTGCCGGGGTGCTCCACCGGCGAGGAGGCCTATTCCCTGGCCATCCTACTAGCCGAGCACCAGGAGGCGCTGAAAGAGAGCTTCAAAGTGCTGGTCTTTGCCACGGACATCGACAGCCACGCCATTGCCACAGCCCGGGCCGGCATCTATCCGGCCTCCATCGCCTCTGATCTCACCCCAGAGCGGCTGGCGCGCTTCTTTTCCTCCGAACCCGGTGACAGCTCCTTTCGCATCCACAAGAGCATCCGCGATATGCTGGTCTTTTCCGAGCAAAACGTGATCAAGGACCCGCCTTTTTCCAAGCTGGACCTGATCAGTTGCCGCAACCTGCTCATCTACATGGGTGGGGAACTGCAGAAAAAGCTCATTCCCCTTTTTCACTACGCCTTGAACCCGGGCGGATTTCTCTTTCTGGGAACCTCTGAAACCGTGGGCGAGTTTCAGGACCTTTTTTCTTCGCTGGACCGCAAGCAGAAGCTGTATCAGCGCAAGGACGACCTCGCAAGCGCCCAGCGCCCGGGTCAGTTTTTGCCGCCCATGATGGCTTCGGATACAAAACCCCCGCCTACCGCCGAAAATACGGTCCATCCTGGGAAACTATCGCAGCGTGAGCTGACCGAACAGGCCCTGTTGCAGGAGATCGTCCATGCAGGGGCCCTGGTCAACGCCCAGGGCGATATTTTTTACCTGCACGGCCGCACCGGCCAGTACCTGGAACCCACCCCCGGGGAGAGCGGAACCAACAATATTTTGAAGATGGCCCGGGAAGGGCTGCACCGTGACCTGGTCATCGCCCTGGGCAAAGCCGCGGGGACCGGGATAACCGTTCGCTGCCCCGGACTGCAGGTCAAGACCAACGGCGACGTCACCACGGTCAACCTGATTGTCCGACCCGTGGCCACCTCGCCTGAGCCCCCCCTTTACCTGGTCATTCTGGAGCAGGCCCAGGAGCCCGTGATCGGTGATGTGTTATCAGTGACCAGTGAACAGGATGGTACGACGTCATCAGAGGCGGACACAGAAGATGCCGACATCCGCATCGCCGCGCTCAAGAAGGAGCTGCGGGACAAGGAGGAGTATCTTCAGACCACCATTGAAGAACTGGAGACCTCCAATGAAGAGTTGAAATCCTCCAATGAAGAGATGCAGTCCATAAACGAAGAGCTGCAGTCTACCAACGAGGAACTGGAAACTTCCAAGGAGGAGCTGCAGTCGGTGAACGAGGAGCTGGCCACGGTTAACTCCGAGCTGGAGACCAAGGTGGCCGACCTGTCTCGGGCCAACAACGACATGAACAACCTGCTGGCCGGCACCGGCATTGCCACGGTCTTTGTGGACCACCAGCTGCGCATCCTGCGTTTCACCCCAGCTGCCACCAATATCATCAACCTGATCCAGAGCGACATCGGCAGGTCTGTGGGGCACATTGTCTCCAATCTGTCCGGCTACGACAAGCTGACCCAGGATACCCAGGCTGTACTGGGCACCCTGGTCCCCAGGGAGGCTGACGTGCAGACCGCCGAGGGCCGCTGGTACACCATGCGCATCCAGCCTTACCGCACCATGGATAACGTCATCGAAGGAGCGGTACTTACCTTTGTGGATGTTACAGAAGCGCGACAACTGCAGGCAGCGTTGCGAGAGAGTGAGGAGAAATACCGCACGCTCTACGAATTATCGCCGGATGCCCACGTAATTGGAGAAATCGCGGAAGATGGCCGCGACCTGGGCTTTGTAAAATGCAACCAGGCGGCGCTGGACCTGCTGGGCATGACCAGGGAGCAGCTGCTGGCCGCAGACACGGTCAGCCTGTCGCCGGAGCGCCAGCCGGACGGCCGGCTTTCCCGGGAAAAAGCCGGGGAGCTGATCGCCCAATGTCTGTCCCCAAAAATCTTGCGCTTCGATTGGGTGTATTTCCGGGCGGATGGCCAGATCCTGCCCGTAGAGATAACTATGGTCGTCTACCACGAGCAGGGAAAAACCTTTTTGCATTCAGTCTGGCGTGACATGACCGGGCTTACGCGCACGCCACCAGAAAAACGTCCGGCGGATAAGGGTAACAGGTAGGAAAGACCATGAGCGATAAGAAAAATGATTTCAGGCAGACACCCGCCCACGCAGGGGAACTGCGCAAAAGGGCCGAGGAAAAAGCCGAAGCCATGGAGCCCATCTCCCTGTCCGGGCAACTTCCCGAGGAAATGCAGCAGATACTTCACGAACTGCGGGTGCACCAGATTGAACTGGAGCTGCAGAACGAGGAGCTTCGCACGGCCCAGGAGAAGATCGAAAAGTCGCGGGCGCGCTATTTCGACCTCTATGACCTGGCTCCGGTGGGCTACGCCACCGTCAGCGAAAAAGGACTGATCCTGGAGGCCAACCTCACCGCCGCCACCCTGCTGGGTGTTCCCCGCGGAGCGCTGGTCAAGCAACCAATCTCCCGGTTCATCCTCAAGGAGGACCAGGACATTTACTACCTGCACCGCAAGAAACTCTTTGAGACTGGCGACCCGCAGGAATGTGAGCTTCGACTGGTCAAACCCGATGGGTCTGTTTTCTGGGTGCATCTGACGGAGACTGCCACTCAAGCGAAAGACGGCGCGACCGTGTGCCGAGTGGTTTTGAGCGACATCACCGAGCGCAAGCAGGCCGAAGAAGCTTTGCAGGAAAGAGAGCAGAGATACAGGCAATTATTTGAGTCTTCCCCGATTTCAGTGTGGGAACAGGATTTTTCAGAGGTCAAAAACCGCATAGACGAGCTTAAATCCCAGGGAATTGAAGACTTATACTCCTATTTTCTTGAACATCCGGATCTGATCTGGGATCTGGCCGATCTGGTGAAAACACTAGATATCAATCAACAGACACTCAACCTGTACAGAGCCGGATCCAAGGAGGAACTCTTATCCGGAATGACCAAAATTTTCGGAAGAGAATCCCACAAGTCTTTTGCTGCAAATGCCTTAATGGTCATCGCTCGCGGAGAGAAAGGTTTTGTTACTGAAAGAGATCATGTAACGCTTGACGGAAAGCAGCTTAAAACACAGCTTTACTGGAGGGTTGCGAAAGGGCATGAAGAAACCTATGCCCGTGTACTTGTGAGTATTGTTGACATCACGGAACGTAAAAACTTTGAGGAACAACTCAAGTATTTGAGCCTGCACGACCAGATGACGGGCCTGTACAACCGGGCTTATCTGGAAAATGAATTGCAGCGTTTGCAAAACAGCAGAGATTTTCCCATCACCATTATCAACGTGGATGTGGATGGCCTGAAGCTGGTCAATGACACCCTGGGACATGATCACGGGGATGATCTGCTCAAGTTGTGTGCCAAGATGCTGCAGGAATCATTTCGGGGCTCAGACATTGTGGCCCGGGCTGGCGGAGATGAATTCGTCATCCTTTTGCCCAGGACAGAGCTTCAGACCGGAGAGAAGATTGTGCAGCGGATTCAATTTAAAACAAAAAATTACAATCAGGTGCACAAAGGTCAGATGCCTTTGAGTCTTTCCATCGGCTTGGCCTGTGCAGACAATGAGCAGCACGATTTGATCGAGGTGCTCAAGCAGGCTGATGATCTCATGTATCGGGACAAGCTGAATAGAAATATAAATTCCCGGTCCCAGATCATGAGGGCCTTGATGGTTGCCTTGGAGGAACGGGATTTTATTACCAGCGGCCATGTCCAAAGGCTGGAAGAGTTTTGCGTGAATTTGGGCAAAGAAATGGAGCTTTCGGTCAACCAGATTTCCAACCTGAAATTGCTGGCCCAGGTACATGACTTGGGCAAAGTGGGCATTCCTGATCATATCCTTTTCAAGCCGGGTCCATTGATTGAAGCAGAATGGGAGATCATGCGCCAGCATTCGGAAAAAGGGCATCGTATAGCCCTGGCATTGACTGATCTGGCTGGGATAGCTGATCTGATATTAAAGCATCACGAGCGGTGGGACGGGCAAGGCTACCCCCTGGGGCTGGCAGGAGAGGAGATCCCTTTTGAATGCCGCATTCTTGCTATTACAGATGCCTTTGACGCTATGGCCAATGACAGGCCCTACCGCAATACCATGAGCATCAAGGAGGCAGTGCAGGAACTCCGGCGCTGCGCCGGCACCCAGTTCGATCCGGATTTGGTGGAGGTTTTTATTCGGGTTTTGGAACGGGTTGATTCAGAATAATTGTAGCCTAACGGCTATTAGTCCTTTCCCTAACACGAAAAAAACGGCTTTACGTGATGACTGCGTCCTTTACTGACTATGCGAACATCACGGGTCATTTCTTCTTGGCATGAAGGGCCCAAAAAATATGAACGAACAGGGTACAGTCGTCTGGTGAGCGCTCTCGTTCTTTGCCAGGTGCTAGGAGTGGGGGTGTATGAGAGGATAAAAATATGAATATGCCTTCAAGCTCAAAGCTTACTCAAAAAATTGTTGAAAAAGCCAAATCATTGGGCGCATCTGTGGCAGGGATAGCCAAGGTTGACGATTTGAAAGAGTCGCCCTCCCACCTGATTACTCATTGGATGGGTAAAATTTGGTGTAATGCGACAACCCTGAACATATACCAGGTCCAATACGTGCTCAACGGTATGTCGATTATTGGCCGCAAATTCATTTTGACTACAAAGAAGGCAGACTCAACATTCAGGATATTAAAGACATTTTGGCCACTATACACCAATTCGGTCCGGTGAAGTACAGCGAACCGGTTAGAGAATATATAATCAAAAAGCTCATCCAAAAAACCGGGTGAAACTTGCAGGCCATGATTGACAATGTTGCAAGCCCTCAACCAAACTCCTTTATGACTTTTGACAAGCACCACATAGAATTGCATCTTACACGAAGTTCGTGTAAGTTAAAAAATCCTGAGCAAGCAGTTGAAACAATGACTACTATTAACCCATTCGTATAACTTGTCTGCAGCGAGGAAAACCAATGGATACTGAAACACCTTCAGCTTTGCGCAAAGTTCCCCTGGGTCAAACTGGGCTCACCGTCTCCGAGCTGGGCTTCGGGGGCATCCCCCTCATCCGCCTGGGTAATTCTGAAGCGGAAAGAGTGGTCCGCCATGCCTGTGACCTGGGCATTACCCTCTTTGATACGGCCAATGCCTACCAGGACAGTGAATATAAGATGGGCCGGTCTCTGGCTCCGGTCAGAGACCAGGTCGTCCTGGCCACCAAGAGCTTCCTCCGCGACGGCCAAGGGATTATCGAGCATCTGGAAAACAGCCTGCGCCAGCTGAACACTGATTATGTCGATCTTTTCCAGCTGCATCAAATATCCCGGGAGGAGGAATGGCAGGAGGTTACCCGCCCGGGAGGAGCGATGGACGCACTCTTGCAAGCCAGGGACCAAAGCAAGATTCGCTGGCTGGGCTTTTCGTCGCACAGCCTGGATATGGCCCTGCGCCTGATTCAAACCGGGCATTTCGCCACCGTGCAGTTCCCTTTTAACTTCATTGAACAGGAGGGCATGCAAGAGCTCCTGCCGGTGGCCAGAGAAGCCGGAATGGGTGTATTAGCCATGAAGCCCTTTGCCGGTGGGGTAATAGAAGACGGTCCACTGGCCTTTTCCTTTCTGCGGCAGTATCCGGACGCGATTCCCGTGCCTGGCTTTGATTCCCTGAAATCGGTGGAGGAGATCGTCTCCCTCTATGCTCAGCCGAACCAGGTCAGCGGGGCTGAGCAAAGGCGTATGGAGGACTACCGGAAAGAAGTGGGCCAACGCTTTTGCCGCCGCTGCGAATACTGCCAGCCCTGTCCCGGTGGAGTCATGGTCACCACAGCCATGGGCTATCCCCTCATGGCCTCCAGGATGTCCCCACAGACCGCAGTAGAGTTTGCCAGAGAAGCTATGGAAACCGTGCCCTTATGTGAGGAGTGCGGGGAATGTGAGGAAAAGTGCCCCTACGATCTGCCCATCATGCAAATGATTCAGGAACATTACCAGCTGTTTAAAGAGCACAAGGGACAATAGAGGACAGAGCTATGGAGAGCTATAGGACAGGTTTTTTTGACACTATATTCACAAAGCCGGCCTACAAAGCACTGGCCAAAAGACGCCTATATATATGGTTCGTTCAGGCCAGCTCCTTTTTCGAGTGGCAAAGTAAATCTAGTTCAAACGAATGATCTGAACTATGTACCCATCAGAGGTTAAGGATATGCTTGATCTTTCGCACCAGATCTTTTTCCTCAGCCGATAGCTTCTTATCTGACTCGGCCAACTCCTGGGCTACAGCCACAACCTCCTCCCGGTCCTCCCTGTTGGGCAATATCGACTCCAATGCAAGTAAAGCACGGGCTTCGTCCAAACGGAGAAGATAGGCCTGATCCTGTATGATCTCACGCAGCTCATCTGCGTCTACACTGCGGAAACGTTCGTGCCCATCGACAATTTGTTTGAGGAGCTCCAGTTCTTCGGTTCTGATGAGCTGGTTGGTGCTCATGACTGCCACCAGACAACGCACGGCGGCTTCCACAAACCCTCCCTGGTTCATCCGGGCCAACCACCAGTCGAATTCATGGAATAGGCTTTCCATGGATTCCTGCGGCTTGCATTCTTCTGGAGCGCATTGTTCGGAAGTTTCCTGGGGGCCGAGGAAGTAATCCTGAACTATGGGGTTCTCAAAGATGGCCCTGAAAAAAAACTCCTGGGTGCGGTCCCGAATCTCGCGATACAGATCCAGGGTGCTCTCCACCATCCTGGCCGTCTCTTGTTCCAATACCTGGAAGGTATTCCTGTCCGATGAGGCTTGCCTGTTTGATCTGATATACGGAGCAGCCAGTTTGGCTGGTGCCAGAAACGGGTTGAGATCGGAGAGAAGATACCTTTGCATCCGCAGGGGATGGAACTGCCGCATCATCTCGGCCGAGATCTCATTGCTGAACAGGCGGACCCAGGGACGAAAAACCGAGCGGTAGATATCGTCGTTCATCCGGGAGACTGCAGCCACGGCCTGAAAAGAGCGCGGTCTGTGGACGTACTCCCCGGCCTTATACAAATCATCGAGTGTCCTCTCCTCGAATCGGGCCCTGTAATCTTTCAGGCCCAAGATCTCATCGCCTTCTTCGATGATCATCTCGTACAGCCCGGGGGGTAGGTATTGGATGAGGTCGACATGTTCGAGAATCTGCTGGTGTTCCTTTTGGGCCACACTTTTGGAAACAAAGATACCCAGATGGCCGATTTTATCGTGGACCATATAGACCAAAACCCTTCGATGGCGGATAAGCTCCTCCACCGAGCCGTAAACTTCCCGGATCCAGTTCATGGCCTGGTGGGGCGGGGTGATGTTGTCGCCCTGGGAACTGAAGATAAGGACCGGTTCCTCGATATTCTGCAAATTGATCCGCCGTCCCGGACTCAGCTCCAGAGAGCCTTTTTCCAGTTTGTTGCCGACGAAAAGGCTGTCGACGATGAAATGGATCTCGGCATCGGTCAGGAGATAAAATCCGCCCCACCACTGTTCGAAGGTCAAAAATCTCTCCACCTCGGTATCGAGTTTGGAGTACAGGTTGTACTGCTTGCTCCATAAGGTATTGGCCGGGTTGAGGTCCTCGAAGTTGGCCACAAGATTGGCCCCGTCAAATCGGCCGTGGCCCAGATCACTTAAAAGGGAGACGATCCAGGCCCCGCCAGACAAACCGGCCTTGTAGCTCAAAGGGTTTTTGCCTTCGATGCTGGACCAAAAGGATAAAGGGGCGCCATTGAGCACCAGCGGCCCGGTGAGATCGGGGCGTTCGGCCCCGATGAGGGCTGAGGCCCAACCGGCCTGGCAGTTTCCAATGACCATCGGTTCTTGGGCTTGGGGATGCCGTGTGTTGACCTCTTCAATGAACTTGCCGATGGCCTTGTGCACATCGGGCAGGGTCTGACCGGGCATGGGCTCGGTATAAAAGATGACAAAGTATACCGGGTGACCCTCGGCCAGGGCGTTTCCGACCTGGGAGTCCTGTTTTGAACCGCCGATACCGGGTCCATGGCCGGCTCTGGGGTCGATGATGATAATGGGCCGCTTGGCGGGATCCTCTTCCACCTGGACATTTTCCGGATCACGCCTTGGCTCGGTATGACCCTCTTTTTGGGTAGGAACGGACTTGCGTTGTCCCTGGATACGGACCAGGGCGTAGTTGACTGGACGTTCCAGATCCCGGCCGTCCATGACCACCGTATACGGAAAGGTCAAAACAGGAGGTTGGCCTTTCTTCAGGTGTTCCAGGTAGTTGTTTCCTCTTTGCCGCAGAATGTCTATGAAAAGAAGGCTCCGTTGCCAGGAATCGACGAAATACTCGCCGGCCTCGGCCAAGAGAGCTGGGTTCAAGCTCGTCCCAATGGGATCTATGGTATACATGAAAAGTATCCTCCTTGAAAAATAAGGATATCTCATACCCGAGAAGAGACGTCAAATCGAACTTGAAGTGATAGATGGGGGTGAGTAACGACAAACTTATGTAAGGCGTTGGAGGGAATACATCCCAGCTTCTCTTCGTTCCAAGGTTTATCCAGTGAAATTTCTTCCATTTCACCGGGATCCTCTCACGCCTAGGCGTGAACGTCTTCATCTTATGGCTCCAGCCCTCTTCTCTGGTTCCCCTCCCTGCTGCCGCTTTGGGCAGGAGGGAGGGGTTAGGGGAGGGTCTCTTTTTTGCTACCGCTTTGGAGAGATTTACGGGGAGGGGTTCGTGCCTTATGCCTGAAAGCCTGTCTGAGTTCTTCGGAGAAACGAACAGATTGATATCGCAGGGTAAAAGTGGTATTTGGTGAAAATGAACAGGAAGTACACAGCAAAATTTCGAATGTCTGACCGGCGGAACGAAGACTACAAGACTACAGGGACAATTACGTGCCTTGTCCGACTCAAATCTTTTGATTTAGGCCTACTATGGCTTGAGATTATCCGATAACATCCTGGAACTATTGAATATAATATATAGGCTACAGCATGGAAAGTTTTTGACTGTCAATCCGGCCATGGCCAAACGTTTTGGTCTGACTCAAGAGGAACTTACAGGCAAGACCTATCACCAGGTTATGCCCGAGGAGCTGGCTGACAAGCGAATAATGGATGCTGAAAAATCAATGAATGATAAGGAGTTCATATACTTTGAGGATGAAAGACAGGGCAGGTATTTACAGAATTATTATGTGCCTATGACTCCATCCGGGCAGCAAAGGGCTTTTCAAATCATCTCCAGGGATATCACTGCTCGTATCCAGGATGAACAGGCAAAAGCTGAGCAAAAGGCACTCCTGGAGGCCATATTCGTCAATGTGCCTTTGATCTTAATGCTGGTGGATAGTGAACGTAGGATTCAACAGATCAACGGGTTTGCCACCCAATTCGCAAAACGCCCGGCTGAGGACATGCTGGGCTTACGCGGCGGTGAGGCCCTGCGCTGCCTGCACGCCCTGGATCACTCCGATGGATGCGGTTTCGAGGAGCATTGCCGGCATTGTGTGATTCGGAAGACAGTGCTCGATACCTTGGAGCAGGGGAAGACTTATTTGCAGGTCGAGGCTCCGTATACTTTTTATCTTGATGGCCAATCCCGCAATCTGACACTTTTGGTCTCCTCCACGCCGGTCACATTTCGAAATTCCCGCATGGCCCTGGTCACTTTACAGGACATCAGCGAGCGGAAGCAATTTGAGGAACAACTCAAGTACCTGAGCCTGCACGATCAACTGACCGGCATTTACAATCGGGCCTATTTGGAGAATGAGCTCTATCGTCTGAATATAAGCCGGGAACACCCGATCAGCATAATCAGCGTGGATCTGGATGGTCTCAAGCTGGTCAATGATACCCTGGGGCATGATCACGGGGATAATCTGCTCCAGGTGTGTGCCAAGATGCTGCAGGAGTCATTACGGGACTCAGACATTGTGGCCCGGGCTGGGGGTGATGAATTTGTCATCCTTTTGCCCGGGACAGAGCTTCAGACCGGAGAGAAGATTGTGCAGCGGATTCAACGAGAAATAAAGAATTATAACCAGCTGCACAAAGGTCAGATACCTTTGAGTCTGTCCATCGGCTTAGCCTGTGCAGAAAATGAGCAGCACGATTTGACCGAGGTGCTCAAACAGGCTGATGATCTCATGTATAGGGACAAACTGAACAGAAATATCACTTCCCGGTCCCAGATCATGACGGCCCTGATGGCTGCCTTGGAGGAACGGGACTTTATTACCAGCGGCCATGTCCAAAGGCTGGAAGAGCTCTGCGTGAAATTGGGCAAAGAAGTGGAGCTTTCGGTCAACCAGCTTTCCAACCTGAACCTGCTGGCCCAGGTGCACGACCTGGGCAAGGTGGGTATTCCGGATCATATCCTGTTCAAGCCGGGTCCATTGAATGAAGCAGAATGGGAGATCATGCGCCAGCACCCGGAAAAGGGGCATCGTATAGCCCTGGCTTCGACAGATTTGGCTGGGATAGCTGACCTGATATTAAAGCACCACGAGCGGTGGGACGGTCAAGGCTATCCTTTGGGGTTTCAAGGCGAGGAAATTCCCATTGAATGCCGTATCTTGGCCATCGTGGATGCTTTTGACTCTATGGTCAATGACAGACCCTATAGAAAATCAATGCCAGTTGCTGAGGCTCTGGTAGAGCTGCAAAGATGTGCTGGTTCTCAGTTTGACCCTCAACTGGTGAAAATTTTTGGGGAAATAATGTCTGAACCAGGGAATACCATGAAGCGGTTGGCAGAAAAAAATCTGTGCAGATTTTTTGCTTGACGTGAAAGGCGAATCCGCGTAAAGAATAGAAGTCGGCCAACAGTTTGGCCGTTTACTAATTTTTTTCCTTTTGGGAGTAGTGACGTTATGATCAAGAAGATGTATGTTGGGAATCTGGCCTTTCAGTCCACTGAAGACGATATCCAAGAACTGTTCGGTCAGTTCGGCGAGGTCAAATCAGTCAATCTAATAACTGACCGGGAGACCGGAAGATCGCGTGGATTCGCCTTTGTGGAAATGCCTGAAAGCGAAGCCGATGCAGCAATGCAAAGCTTGGATGGGACCAGCTTCGAAGGTCGGAACCTGAAGATCAACGAGGCCCGCCCCCGGACCTAGATTCCCGCTTTCTTCTGTCAGCATGACAGGCAGGAAAGATAAAAAAGCCGCCCTGATTCAGGGCGGCTTTTTTTGTATGAAAAACTGTTATCTGCTATGAGTTCGCCCGGGATTGAAGGATCAAAAGGGATTGTTGGGGCAATAGCTTTTTATGCTCCATGGCTACCAGAAGGAGGTCCACGGTCCAGTTTCATCCTTGATCAATCCGGAAAATTTCCCTTTTTTGCTTGCTTTGGGGCAAAAATATGTCAGATTTGCAGGAGGCAAAGCTGACACCTGGGCACTTTATATTTTTCGCTTCGTGATTTAATTACGTATTGTTTTTGACGCTTAAGGCGGCCATGGCCTCTTCCTGGGTATTGAATATGTTGAATATCCGATTCATGCGGGTCAAACGGAACAGACTCATGACCGGCTCATTCACTCCGCAGATGGCCAGATCCCCGTCGTCTCCCAGGTGTTTCAAGGCTGAAATGATCGCTCCCAGCCCGGAACTGTCGATGAAATCCACCTTGGTCAAATCCAGAACGATTCGTTTGTGGCCGTTTTCAATTTTGCCCAGGATGTTTTCCCGGAAACTTCCGGCTGAGGAAGCATCGATCTGATCGGCCAGAACAAAAGCAACCAATACGCCGTTATGTTCTGCAAATTCTACATTCACGCCGTTTACTCCCTTTCTTGAGAGTTGAAGGTTCAAGGTTCCCGTCTTACTCAGCTTCGCTTTGCCCAAGACAATTCGGATGAGCAAAGTGGAACCCAACTTACGAATACCACAAAGAAAAATCTGCTGCTTTTCAGGCCTGAGGCGAAACCGGCTGCAGGTCCCATATCTCCCGGGCGTACTCGCGTATTGTCCGGTCACTGGAAAACTTTCCGATTCTGGCTATATTCAAAATGGACTTCCTGCTCCACTCCCCGGTTTGCACAAATTCTTGAGTCATTTGTTCCCTGGTCTGAATGTAGGACTCAAAATCTGCCAGATGGAAGTACTGATCGTTGCTGTCCATGAGATAGGGGAGGAGCCACTGAAAAAGCCCCGGATTCTGGGGACAGAATCGGTTGGAACTCAAGGCCTCCAAGACCCGGCGCAAAGCGGAGTTTTGTTCATAGACAAGGTGCGGGTTGTAGGTCCCTTTGCGCTGATATTCGGCAATCTCGGAACTGGTCAGCCCGAAGATGAAGATATTTTCTTCCCCGACTTCCTCCCGGATTTCGATATTGGCCCCGTCAAGTGTACCCAGGGTCAGGGCCCCGTTCAGGGCAAATTTCATATTTCCGGTACCAGAGGCCTCTTTGCCGGCAGTGGAGATCTGTTCGCTGACGTTGGCTGCCGGGATGATCTTTTCGGCCACTGAAACCCGGTAATCGGGGACAAATACCAGCTTGATCATGCCCTTGTTTTTGGGATCGGCATTGATGACCTGGCTTACGGAGTTGATGAGCTTGATCAGGCGCTTAGCCACAGTATAC
Source organism: Desulfovermiculus sp. (assembly GCA_034521385.1). Classification (GTDB taxonomy): domain Bacteria; phylum Desulfobacterota; class Desulfovibrionia; order Desulfovibrionales; family Desulfothermaceae; genus Desulfovermiculus. The sequence goes on along the minus strand of JAXHMO010000020.1, from coordinate 110,288 downwards.
CCCGGGGCAGCCTTGCCGGCAAAAACATAGGTCTTGGGATACGGTGGAAGCACCCCCTCATCGGTCAATTGCAGATATTCATGGACAATGGCCATGAGAAAGAGGAGTTGGCGCTTGTACTCGTGGATGCGTTTGGCATGGATATCGAACATGGCGTCCGGAACCACTTCTATCCAGGCGGTTTCGGAGATCAGAGCGCACAAATTCTGCTTGTTCTTTCTCTTGACCTTCAAAAAGGCTTCCTGGAACCCGGTATCTGTGCTGAGAGGCTCCAGTTCCCGGAGATGGTCCAGATCAGTGATCCATTTGCGGCCTATGGCCTGGGTTATAAGTTCGGCCAGTTCCGGATTAGCTTTGAGCAACCATCTGCGTTGGGTGATCCCATTGGTCTTGCTGGAGAAACGTTCAGGCCAGAGGTCATAGAAATCCGAGACGACAGAGGTTTTGAGAAGTTCAGTGTGCAGGGCGGAGACTCCGTTGGTAGCGTGGCAGCCGGCAATGGCCAGGTGAGCCATGCGCACCAATCGCTCCGGGGTTTCCTGGATCATGGACATGCGGCTTTTTCGGTGCGGGTTTCCCGGCCACTTGGCCTCCACTTCAGCCAGAAAGAAGGCATTAATATCGTAGATGATCTGCATATGCCGGGGGAGGATATGTTCGAGGAGATCCACAGGCCAGGTCTCTAAGGCTTCAGGCAGGAGAGTATGATTGGTGTAACCCAAAGTCTGCCTGGTCATTTCAAAGGCCCGGTTCCAGTTGATGGCGTATTCATCCACCAGGATGCGCATGAGCTCAGCTACGGCCAAAGCCGGATGGGTATCGTTGAGTTGAATAGCCACTTTGGCTGGAAACTGGTCAAAGTCGTCATGTCCGGCCAGATAATGGCGGACCACGTCCCTTAGAGAGCAGGCCACTAAAAAGTATTCCTGCAACAAACGGAGTTCTTTCCCTTCCCGGAAGGTATCCGATGGATACAGGATCTTGGATATCTTTTCCGATTCGATCTTTTGCTCCAAGGCCCGGAAATAGTCCCCGGCATTGAAGATGGAAATATCGAACTCAGTGGACGGCCGGGCGGCGAAGAGGCGCAGGTAATTCACCGTCTCTCCACCATAGCCGACAATAGGTATATCGTAGGGTACACCGACGATGACATTCCAGTCCAGCCACATGGGGTGCTTCTGGCCTGTATGATCGGTAAAGTCCTCAACCCGGCCGTAGACCGGTATGTAGCAGGACTGATCCGGCCTGGGCAGCTCCAGAGGGGTCCATTCACCCAACCAGTGGTCGGGTTTCTCCTTTTGCCATCCGTTGTCAAAGATCTGTTTAAAGAGTCCGAATTCATAATGAATCCCGTAACCAAATCCGGGCATATGCATGGTGGCCAGGGAGTCGATGAAACAGGCGGCCAAGCGGCCCAGCCCCCCGTTGCCCAGTCCGGCGTCCATCTCTTGGTCCCGGACTTCCTCCAGATCTACCCCCAAGGCGGTCAAGGCCTCGTGACCGGCTTCGAACAGCCCCAGGTTGATCAAGTTGTTGCCCAGGGAACGGCCGATGAGATATTCCATGGACAAGTAATACAGCCGCTTGGCCCCGACTTGGCGGTATCGGTCCTCGGTTTCCAGCATCCGCTCCAACATGCGGTCCCGAAGGGCATAGCTTAAGGCCAAATAATAGTCCCTCTCGGTACATTTTTCCTGCCTTTTGCCCAGGGAGAGCCTGATGTGGCGCATAATGTCTTTTTTCAGGGTAGGGGGATCACAGCCGAGTTCTCTAAGCATAAGGAATCTCTAGGTAATGTCTAAAAAATTGCTAAATTACACGTTTCATTCTCGATCAAACTGGGCGCCTGCGACCAGAGGGGCGCTGAAATCATATTCGAGCTGTATTCAAGCTGGATGGAATGCTCATGCAGAAAACGTCTGGTCAAATCAAAAATGGTTCCCAGATCCTGAACTGCCATATGCAAATCGTCAAGTTCAAAAACTTGGTATGGCAGGGCTTTTGGGTTCTGCTCTTTATTGTCAAGGACATTAGCCCGATCAGTATCGTATCCGCATGAATCGTGCTGGTTCCGAGCCCAAGAGCCGAAGAGAAAGACTCTTTGGGGCTCAAGGGGAGCCAAGCAGGAGCATATACGTTTTTTAAGTTCGTGTTTATCCATACTCTTAATCCAGGCGTTGTTCAATGGGCAGAACAAAGGCCTGCATATGGCGTTGGGAATTCTTGGCCTCCTTGAAGATTTGCGATGTCCTCACTGTATTCGAAGTGGAAGATAATGAACAGGAGCTTCATGATGACCCTCATTTTTGCGCTCAAGCGCAAAAAAATATGTCAGATTTGCCGGAGGTAAAGCTGACCACTGTTAATACCTTCCCAGCCAGAAAAGGACGGCTGCGGCCAGAACAAGGACCAGAACCACAAGAGCAGATACCATCTTATGCCGTAATATCCTGTCCTGCAAGGCGTGCAGCAGGGTGTAGACCACCGGGATGACCAGCAGGGTCAAGGCGGTGGAGGCGAACATACCCATGGTGATACACACCCCCATGGGAGAACGGGCCGTTCCTCCGGCCCCATAGCCCAAAGCCACCGGGAGCATGCCCAGAATGGTGGAAATGGCGGTCATAAGCACCGGCCGAAAACGGGTCAGAGCCGCCTGTCTGGCCGCCTGCATGACTGTGTTTCCCCTGGCCACCAAGACATTGGCATAATCCACCAACAAGATACCGTTCTTGGTGACCAGACCCAAAAGCATGATAATGCCGATAAAGGAAAAGATGTTCACGGTCATGCCCAGGGCATACAAGGCCCCAAAGGCGCCCACCCCGGCCAGGGGCATAGTGGCCAGGATGGTAAAGGGGTGAACAAAGGACTCGAACTGTCCGGCCAGGACCAGGAAGATAAAGACCACTGCAAAGACCATGGCCATGGTCAGGTAAAAAAACGATTCCCGAAAGTCCTGGGCTTCGCCGGTGACATCTGTGTCGAAGTCGGCCGGCAGCTGATTGTCCAGATAGGTCTGGAGCTTATCCAAGGCCGTACCCAGAGGTACGTCCGGTGGAAGCTGGGACATGATAGTCACCGCCCGGCTGCGGTTGAAGTGATGGATCTCGCTGGGGCCGACCAGTTCCTCAATATCCACTAAATTGGCCAGGTTGACCATCTCTCCTTGGGTATTTCTGGTATACAGACTGAACAAAGTCTGGGGAACGTTGTGTTCGGTCTGGATCTCGGAGATAACGTCATAGCGTTTATTGCCTTGTTCAATTTCTGAAATTTTCGGTTCACCGAAGATGTAGCGCAGGGTGTTGGAGATTTGGGCCATGGAGATACCCATTTCTCCGGCCTTGTCCCGGTCAATGGTCACGTCCACTTCCGGTTTGTCCAGGCGCATATTGGAGCGCACCCCGGCGAACTCCGGTTGGCTGCGCATCCATTGCATGACCTCGTCTTGTTGCCGGGCCAGTTCGTTGAGATCCGGATTGTTCAGAACCACCTGCAAAGGTGCTTCGGCGCCCACTGGTCCTCCGGATTCCATAACATAACCCCGAACTCCCGTCAGTTGTCCGATCTTGGAGCGCACCTCCTGCATGACCTCCTGTTGGGTACGTTCACGTTCACCGTGGTGGGTGAGGCGGACGAAACTGATTCCTTCATTGGCCTTGCCCGGTCCGGAACGGGACAGGCCTATGGCCAAAAAGAAGGAACGTATTTCGGGTATCCTGGACATGATGTCCTCGATTTTCCGGGCGTAGCGGTCGGTGAAAGCCACAGTCGAACCTTCCACCGATTCAAAGGAAATCATGAACTTGCTCTTGTCCACACTGGGTGTGAACTCTGATTCCAGTTGACTAAAAACAAAAATGCCCGCGGCAAAAGCCGCTCCACCAATGCCCACAGTGATCCATCGCCAACGCAGGGCCGCTTTCAGGATCGGTGTGTACAGCCATTCCAGGACATGAAAAATCGGTTCGGTCATCTTCAAGAGCAGAGGTTTCCTCCCCTTATCCGGAACAGCCAGGAATCTGGAACAGAGCATGGGGGTCAAAGTCAGGGCGGTAAAGGTGGAGGCAAAAACGGTAAAGGCCACGGTGAGCCCGAATTCATAGAAGAAGCGGCCGATCATGCCGGGCATGAAGGCCACGGGAAGAAACACAGCACCCAGGGACAGGGAGTTGGCAATGGCCGCAAAGGCGATCTCCGTGGTCCCAGTCCGGGCGGCCGGTTTGGCTTCAGCTCCGTACTCCATATGCCGGAAGCAGCTTTCCAGGACCACAATAGCATCGTCGACCACGATGCCAATGACCAGAATGAAGGCCAAGAGGGAGATCACGTTCAGATTGAAACTGAGATAGTAGGCAATGGCCATTCCGGCCAGCAAAGAGGTGGGAATGGCGATGCTGGTGATCAGTGTGCCCCGGGCACTACCCAGAAAGATCATGACCACCAAAGTGACCAGGGCGGTGGCCAGGAAGATGGTTGTGATCAAGTCCCGAATATTTTCCTGGACATAGACGGAATCGTCTGAGGCCACGGCATATTCAAGACCGGGTGGGAACGCTTGGGACAGCTGTTGCAAGCGCTCTTTGATCCGGGCCACCAATTCCACCATATTGGCGTCTGATTGCTTGACGATCCCCAGGCCTATGGAGGGCTCCTGGGTGAAGCGGGCTACATTGCGATCGTTTTCCCGGCCGTCCACTGCCTGGCCTACGTCCTGCAAGCGGACCGGGGCACCGTTTCTTTCGGCGATAATCAACCGGTTGAAGGGTTGGGCCGAGGAAAACTGCCCTCTGGTTTTGACCAGGAATTCTCGTTCCTTGCTTTCGATTCTTCCAGCCGGGATGTCCACGTTTTCCTGCTGGATGGTGCGTATGACATCCTGGACAGTGAGCCGATAGGCAGCCAGGCGAGAGGGATCCAGCTGGATGCGCACCGCGTATTTGTGCTCTCCGCCGATCATGACTTGGCCGATGCCGGGCAGACGTTCCAACTGGTCCTTGAGCACATTGTCCGCATATTCGGTCATCCGGATGGTGTCCCAGCGCTTGTCTCCAGTCAGGGCCACCCACATGACCGCCTGGGCGTCTGGGTCCACCTTGCGGATGATAGGTTCTTCTATGTCTTCGGCCATGTCCGCCCGAGCCCGACTGACCCGGTCCCGCACGTCCTGGGCCGCGATATCCACGTCCCGGTACAGTTCGAATTCGACAGTAACCACCCCTACTTCTTCACGGCTGGTGGAGGTGATCTCCTTGATGCCTTCAATGGTGTTCAGCTCCTCTTCCAGGGGCTCAACCACCTCGGTCTCAATGACTTCCGGATCGGCACCGGGCAGGACCACGCTGACATTGACAATGGGAAATTCCACATCTGGAAATTCCCGGACCGGCATCTGCGTATAGCCGAAAATACCGAAGATGAAGACAGCCAGGAAAATGACCGTGGTCAGAACCGGCCGGCGAATGCAAAAATTCCAGATCATAACAACCGGTTGACCGTTTCAATCATTGGTCTTTTGGGCCGGGCAGACCTGGGCCCCTTCCTGTACATTGATGTGTCCGGAGCGGATTATGTCTTGTCCCTCTTGAAGACCACCTGTGATCTCCGCCTTGCCAGGCTTACGCAGGCCGATATCCACCTCTCGGCCGTGAGCCCGTCCGTCCTGGACGGCGAAGACCATATATCCGGTCCGGGTGGGAACAAGGGCTTCTTCTGGAATGACCAAGACGTTTTCGCGTATGCCTACCTGCAGTTGCACAGAAGCGAAGCCGCCTGGTTTGAGAACCTCCTCAGGGTTATCCATGTTCGCTTTGACCAGCAAAGTGCGGGAGCTGGCTTCTATTTGGGGGCTGATGAAATATACCTGGCCTTGAAAATGCCTTTCCGGATAAGCGGGAACCCGAACCCGGGCCAGCTGCCCGGTTTGGATTTGACCGATGAATTTTTCCGGTAGGGTGAAGGCAATGCGCAGTTCCCGGCTTTGGGTAACTGTGGACAAGGAAGTGCCTATATCCACCCAGTTTCCCGGATCGACCAGGAGCTCGCCCATTCGTCCTGGAAAAGGGGCCCGAATCCTGGTATCCTCCAAGGTTTCTCGGATTTGATCCTGTTCCGCCTCAAGGCGGTTGACCGTGGCCTTGGCCGTTTCAAACTTGGTTTCGGCTTCGTCTTTAACTTCTTCCGAGATCTGATTTTGGGCAAAAAGGCGTTGTCTGCGCTCAAAAACTCGGCGTTGGTTGGTCAGTTCCGCTTGGGCTTGAGCCAATGCCGCCTCTTTGGCCCTGTACTGAGCTTGGTACATATCGTCTTCAAGGGAAACAAGGAGCTGTCCCTTGTCCACTGGGCTGCCCTCTTCAAAGTGGACCTCTTCGATTGTTCCGGACACTTCGGGCTTGAGGGTCACTCGTTGTTTGGCTTCCAGGGTTCCGATGCCTTCGATGGTTTCTTCCAGGTCCGTGGTGTCGACCTGCGTCAGATCCACAGGGATACAGTCTTTTTGGGCCATGGCCGATGATGTGGACACAACGAAGATAAGGCACAAAAGGCAGGAAAAGAAACCAACGGAAAATGGTTTGTGTTCAAAGGTAATATCAATCATGGATGACTCCCTGCACAATTAGGGCAATCTCTATCCGGCCGTCATGTCGCTTATCTATAATGAGGTCAGTGCAGGATGAACCAACCTCGAACAGAGGTCAAGAAAGGGGAGCAAAAAAAACGGGTTGCCGGATTGATCGAGGATGAAACGTGGGAATTGGAGCCAGAGGCGTAAGTAAGACCCCCACTTTGTCCCCAGGGTTTACCCCGTCAAATTGCGAAGCACTTCGAAGAAGATTTGACTGGGGTTTCAGTTAAGAACTGAAGGCCTTCTTGTATTGACTTGATTTTCCTGACACCTCGTATGAAACGACGGTTAAAAACAAAGAGGGTCAGCCCGGCACTCACTTGTAGGCTGGTCTTTTGCACTTTGCAGTCACGTTCAAACTGCAAGTGAATGCCGGACGGCCTTGTGGTTCTTCCGTAGGCCCCAAGCCCTGCCCTCTTTCTCTTGTGGCTCCGGCCACCTTCTGGTGCAGAGATGCCACGACTATTTGGTTCTCCTCCATATTGTCAATAATTTCAATACATTTACTCTATATCCCGCCAAAGGCGGGGCTGAACACTCCTGGCACCTTATACCTGAGAACAAAATTACCCCGATCCAAAGCGGGGTTGTCATTGAGGCCCAGCCCGGATATCGTTTGCTGATCGTAATATGCTGGGTGCATTTGGGGGTGACGCATGAATATTAACGCCTTACAGGACATGCTTGGGCAGTCCAAGTATACAGTAGCCTTCACCGGGGCCGGGATCTCGGCTGAAAGCGGGGTGCCTACCTACCGGGGAGCCGGTGGGATGTGGAACGTATATGATCCGGACAAATACGCCAATATCGATTATTTTTACCAGGACCCAAGTTATTATTGGCAGTTCTTTCGGGACGTCCGCTACCCTTCCTTACACCAAGCCCAGCCGAACACGGCCCATAACGCCCTGGTTTCCTTGGAAAGACTGAGTTTATTGCATACGGTTATTACCCAGAACATCGACGGATTCCATCAGACCGCCGGGTCGCAAAAGGTCCTGGAACTGCACGGCAGTACCAGGGTATATACCTGCATGCAGTGCAAAGAACAATTTTCCATGCACCAGGTCTTCGAATTCCTTGAGTCCAAGCTTCCGCCTACCTGTCCAAAATGCCAAGGATTGATCAGACCGGGAACGGTCATGTTCGGCGAGGCCTTGCCCATGCAGGTTTTGCATAAAGCGGAAGAAGCAGCCTTACAGGCCGATCTGTTCATGTGCATTGGAAGTTCCTTGGTCGTTCAACCGGCAGCCTCCTTTCCGGTAGTGGCCAAGCAAAGTGGTGCTTGGTTGGTGATCGTGAATAAAGACCCGACCCCGCTGGATGATATGGCTGATTTGGTTTTTCATCAGAGTGCCAGCGAGGTCCTGGTTCCTCTGGTCCAGGCCAAGGACATGAGTCAATAAGTGTTTACGTCTTGAACTTAATGGAGGGAATATGCAGGAGTTGAGTCCGGAGCGGGCAGAATTCCTGGCTCGCGATTACTCTCGTGGATTCATCGCCTTTTGTCGCTTTGAGCCGGAAAGCGTTGCCTGGGGCCAGTTCACCTCCAGTCTCGCGGTTCAGGACTTTCACCGTCAACAAGACGGATTCATCCATGCCGGGGTTCTGGCCACCATGGCCGATCATACCGCCGGATATGCCGGGTTTACAGTCGCTCCGGAAGATCATCAAATCCTGACTGTAGAGTTTAAGGTCAATTTTCTGCGGCCCTCCTATGGTCAGAAGGTGATCTGTGAGTCTGTGGTTCTCAAACCGGGAAAGACCCTTATTGTGGCCGAATCCAACCTTTGGGACATAAGAGGCGAGAGCCGGGTGCAGACAGCCAGGGCTATGGTCACGCTCATGGCCGTGGCTCAGGAGAAGCTGGTATGAACAAGAATTAACCTGCCCTCTTTGTATCCAGTTTCATCATTGATCAAACTGGCGGCTTCTTACGAATAACAAATAACGAATAACCAATAACAGGCCGCCGGAGGCAAAGCTGACAAGAGACAGGATATAATGTGCAAACAATACAGGAAGTCGGAGTTCACAACATGAGCAATGTTGACGTCAAGCGAAATATTGCGGAAATCAATGCCAAAATCCGTAAAGGGCAGGCTGTAGTGGTGACTGCCGAAGAGATGGTGGGTATTGTGGCTGATAAGGGTGTGAAAAAGGCCTACGAGCATGTGGATGTGGTCACCACCGGAACCTTTGGGACCATGTGTTCGTCTGGAGCCTTTATCAATTTCGGGCATACCACGCCCAAGATCAAGGCCTCCAAGGCCTGGTTCAACCAAGTGGAGGCCTATGCCGGGATAGCGGCTGTGGACTGCTTTTTGGGTGCGGCTCAGGTCAAGGACAACGATCCATTGAATCTGGTCCATCCCGGGCGCTTTACTTACGGCGGAGGCCATGTCATTGAAGACCTCATCGCCGGGCGTAAGGTGAAGTTTCGGGCCACGGGATACGGTACGGACTGCTATCCCTTGACCGAGTACGAGCAGGAAATAATCATCGACGATTTACGCAACGCCTTTTTATACAATCCGCGCAATGCTTACCAAAATTACAACTGCGCCACCAATCTCTCGGATCGCACAATATACACCTACATGGGCATTCTGCGGCCGAACATGGGCAATGTGACCTATTCCACGTCCGGGCAGCTCAGTCCCATGCTCAATGATCCCTTTTATTGGACTATAGGGGTTGGAACTAAAATCTTTCTGGCCGGCGGGGTGGGAGCGGTGACCTGGAATGGGACCCAGCACGATCCGCACGCCATGCGCAGTGAGAACGGACAGGTCAAGGAAGGGGCCGGAACCTTGGCTGTGACCGGGGATATGAAGCAAATGTCTGCCGAGTTCATTCGCGGGGCTTCTCTGGCCGGATACGGTTGCTCTCTGATGGTCGGAGTGGGTATCCCCATACCCATAATCAATGAAGAGATGGCCTACTTTACTGGCCTTGGTAACAAGGATATTTGGTATCAGATCATCGATTATGGGATCGACTATCCGAGCAATATCAGCCGATCTGTGGGCGAGGTCAGTTATGCCCAGTTACAATCTGGTGAAGTGGAACTGGAGGGCAAGAAGGTGCCTTCAGCCCCGTTAGCCAGTTATGCGATGGCCAGACGTATATCCGGGATCCTCAAGGATTGGATTATTCAGGACGGTTTTACTCTGGGTGAAGCCCAGATACCCCTGTCTTCAGTGGAGTTTGAACGGGAAAAATACCCGCGGATAGGGACAATTTGAGGTTTAGGAGGAAAGTCTTATTTGTAGCAATGATGAGAGTATGGCTGGAGCCATAAGAGAAAGACGTTCCCAGGGAGGACCCTGGGAACGAAGAAAGAAGAGGGCGAATAATTATTCGCCCCTTACCAAACCGCAAGTTTTATCATTGGCCAATCTGGCAAATCATCCTTTTTTGCCCGCTTTGGGGCAAAAAATAGGTCAGATTTGCCGGAGGCAAAGCTGAAGTGAGCTTCGAACCACGTTTTTACCGCGACTTTACTTGCAATGAGCGGTGGGAAACCTATCGGGTGCAGGTGGAAAGCACGGACCTGTATGTTCGAACTCAGGGCAATCAATCTTTCTGGGTCCAAAAAAAAGTTTGTGAGCTGCGGTCTGTACTTACCGAACACTTCAAACGTCAGCCCCGGTTTTTGGATTCCCTAATCCCTGTCCCCAGGGTCAGGGGAGTACATCCCATGCTCAAGGCCATGTACCAGGCCTCTGAGGCGGCTGGAACCGGGCCCATGGCAGCTGTGGCCGGGGCCATCGCCCAGTGGGTAGGGCATGAGTTGGGAAGATGGTCCAAGGAAGTGATTGTGGAAAACGGGGGGGATCTCTATCTCATCTTGGAACAATCGGGAACTTTGACCCTGTATGCCGGAGACTCCAAGTTTTCCGGGACCATCGGCTTGGCTTTGGATCCAGGCAAGACTCCCTTGGCGGTCTGTACTTCTTCCGGGACCGTCGGCCATTCCTATAGCCAGGGAAAGGCCGATGCTGCGGTGATTATGGCCCAGGATGCCTGTCTGGCTGATGCCGTAGCCACTGGAGCTGCCAATCGTATAGCCACAAAAGATGATCTGGAAAAAACTTTGGATTATGCTTTGAAAATTCCCGGGGTGCTGGGAGCGGTGTTGGTTTTGGGTGATAACCTGGCGGCCAAAGGAGATGTGGAACTGGTGGCCCTGTAAGACAGAGGACTGAGGACAGAGGACAGAAGACCGAGGACTGAGGACCGAGGACTGAAGACAGAAGACAGAGGTCAGCGGACAGAGGACAGAGGACAGCGGACAGAGGACTGAGGGCAGATGACAGAAGACCGAGGACAGAAGACCGAGGACTGAAGTCCGAGGAATGAGAACCGTAGAACCCCTTAACGTTCTTCAGCGCCGCCTCTGGCGGCGGTCGCCAGTTTGATCACAGGATGAAACTGACCAAGGGCAGGCCCTCTTCGGAATTAATTCTCGTTACATACGATCGGAGGAGATGTCATATATGAGTGCACAGACGGTTTCCAAAAACGTCCTCCTTATTTTCAAGAAGGAAGTTATGTACAACCCGGTCATTTTTCAGACCATCAAGCGACATGACATCTTGTTTAACATTTTGGAGGCCAAGATCCTGCCCAAACAGGAGGGTCGGCTGATTTTGCAACTGGAAGGGAAGCAGGAGCAGTTGGACCAGGCGGTGGCTTATATGGAATCGGAAGGGGTGAAGGTGGAAGTGCTCACCGATCGGGTCAAGCGGGATGAAGACCAATGCGTGCATTGCGGGGCCTGCACAGCGGTTTGCAAGACCGGGGCCTTGTATATGGACCGCAGCAGTATGCAGGTCATGTTCAATCCTGAATTGTGCGTAGTCTGCGGCCAATGCCAGCTGGCCTGTCCAGTCAAGGCTGTGCAGGTGGCCAGTATCGATATGGACGTATTGGCTGCATAATTCATTAGGACCAAATAGATGCGACTTACAGATTCTGAGGTCCAGGCCATTCGAAGGGCTGTCTCCAGCCACTTTGAGCCGCACGCCAGGGTGTATCTGTTTGGATCCAGGGTGGACGACACCAAGAAAGGCGGGGATATAGATTTGTTTATCGAGACAAATATGCAGGGGACTGAACTTTTACGGGCCAAACTCAAGACCATGAGCGATATCCAAAGGGCCATTGGAGATAGAAAAATTGACATCGTGACCGCTGCTCCTGACCTGGGTAGGGATGTTTCTTTGATTGTTTCCAGAGCGCGAGAGCAGGGAATTCGTTTATGATTAAAGAAGCGGAAAAAACGATTATATCAGCCTTGAAAGAGAATGATGCTCATGTCCAGCGTTTGCAGCGGGCTAAGGGCTTGCTGGCTGAATTTTTCCCCCTGACTGTGGAGAGCTTTACCGGTTTGAGAGATGAACAGATCGAACATATCGATCAGTTTATTTACCGCTTTACGAAGCTCCAAGACTCGATGGGCAAGCGCCTGTTGCCAGCGATATATGCTTGGCTGGAAAGCGATAATCGGCCCAGACCTTTTATGGATGTTCTGAACCGGTTGGAACAACTGGGTGTGATAGATGATGTTAACTTGTGGCAGTTTTTTCGTAATCTACGAAACAACCTGGCCCATGATTATCCGGAAAGCATAGATCAAACGGTTGAGACTTTGAACCTTTTATTTGCTGATATAGACAAGATGCTTGACATGTACAGTCATGTCCGGTCCTACTGGGTTTCACGGAGCGGGAAAGGAGATTATTCAAATAATGGCTCATAAACAACCGCTGCAGGATCAGCTGCCAAAGAATCATCCAGCCAGGATATGTTTTGGGTGTGGAGCGGGACAACGCTTCCGGTTTGCGGATCAAGAGCTTTAAGCAGGGGGACACCACTGTATGCATGTTTCGGCCGCAAGCACATCATACTGCCTTTCCCGGCGTGCTCAACGACCGACTGCTTATGCTGAAAATCCAAGGATCTTGGTCTCCGAAAGATCTTGACGCCCAAGCTCACGACTGTGCTGATAAGTTTGATCCTCTGGTTCCCCTCCCTGCTGCGGCTTTGCGCAGCTTTCCAGGGAGGGGATAGGGGAGGGTGTTGTGATTCCAGATCCTTAAAGGTATAAGGCGCCTATCTGCTGCAGACCGCTTTGCAGAAGTCATCCACCCCAAGGCGGTCCATCATCTTGCCCATTCGTTCGTTTTTTTTGGCGTTGTCCTTGAAATATTGAACGATTGTGTCCGCCAGGGCCAGGGCCTGATCAGTATCCAGATCTTCGGCAACCACGTCCGCCAAACGGGGCTTTCCGGCTCCTGAACCACCGGCCATGACTGTCCAGCCGTTTTTCTTGCCCACCAGGGCGATGTCCTTGATACAGGTTTCCGCGCACTGGTTGGGGCAGCCGCTGACTCCGATTTTCATTTTGCCGGGCAACTCCATGCCGTGATACTTTTCATCCAGCTGCATGCCTACTCCCAGGCTGTCCTGCTGGCCAATCCGGCAAAATGTGGTTCCGGGGCAGGCCTTGACGCTGCGGACGCAGACGCCCACGGCAGCTCCCGGAGGCAGACCCAGGTCCTGCCAAGCACTGTCCACGTCTTCTTCTTTCAGGCCCACCAGGGCGATTCTGGCCGCACTGGTCACTTTCAGGGCCGCACAGCCGTATTTCTCAGCCACATCGGCCAGTTTGTGCAATGTTTCCGGTTTGACCACCCCACAGGGAATATGGGGAGCGATGGCGTAGGTTTCCTTGTCCCGCTGCAGGATGGCGCCCTTTTCTCCGTCTTTGAGCATATTCGTCTCCTTGTTTAGATTTTGCAATTGATTCCTGCTCCTGGTAGCACACCTTCAACCATCAGTAAAGCCCGGACGGAGTCCATCGCAGGGCTATTGGGTCCTAGTGCCTGGACACATCTCAAGTGTCGCAAACAAAGAACCCTCCCCTGGCCCCTCCCTCCCTCCCGCCTGGAAGACAGGCGGCAGGGAGGGGAATCAGAGGAGGAAAGCTTTCGTATCGAAATCAGAGGGGTGCACATATGATACGGCACTACTTGCCTTATTCGAACTCTAGCAGGGATCGCAACTCCAAGGCATTGTCTACGGCCACTCCGGATTCTGTATTGTCGAAATAGACATGCACTTCGCGGCCTTCATTCATCCAAGCGTGGATGGATTCGGCCCAGGTCCGCAGTTCCTCATGGGTGTATGCAGATTGATAGGTTTGGCGGTTTCCATGCAATCGGATGTACACCAGGTCAGTGGTCACTCGGTCCCACCTGGGCCAATCGGCGGCATCGGATATGCTGGCCCCCAGATCGTGGATTGCCAGGCAGTCGGCCGTGTCCTGATCGAACCAGGAGGGGTCCCGGAACTCGATAACATGCCGTGTCTCCGTCCATTGATCCAAGGATCGGGCCAGGGCCTCTAAGCGGTATATATCCTTTTGCACAGAGGCCGGCAGCTGCCAGCACACTACGCGCAGTTTGGGCTGCAGGGGTTCCAGGTTCTGTTTTTGTTTGGCCACCGAAGGTTCGGGATCTTTGAGCCGTTTGGTATGCGTGGTGTACCTGCTGCCCTTGGCGGCAAAGACAAATCCTTCCGGAGTGCGCTGCCCCCATTGTTTAACGGTCTCTTCTTTGAGCAGGCGATAGAACGTGGCATTGACTTCTACAGCCTGAAACCTGGATGCATAGTGCTCCAGCCAGCGTTTTTGGGTAACGCCTTGATAGAAGGTATCCTTCCATTCCTTGTAATTCCAGCCACTGGTACCGATATACAGTCCTGGCATAACTTTGTCCTTTTTCCAGATTATTCCTCACGCTTGAAGAGGCCCACCGGAAAACCATCAAGCAGGGACTGAACGGATTGGGGCCCGCCCTGGGTTGTGCTGGAGGTTAGAACATTGAGCCACGTACCTTCCGGAAGATCCAGGACAGTATCCTCCCACCGGTCAGCCAGGGTCAAAGGGAGGCGAGGGGAAAGACTGATCACCCGGCCGCCGCGGACAAAGGCCACGGCGTGAGCGGCCTTGGATCCCCTGACGACAAGGGAGTCATAGCTTCCGGCCGGACCAAAGGCCTCGGGTATTTGGCGTCGAAGGTGCAGGACGAGGCGGATGAGCCACAGTTTGGGCAGTCCCTCCGATATCCGATCCATAATGCTCTGAAGGGAAAGACTCTCCACTTCATTGAGCAGTTTGCGACGCAATGAATAGTCAACCGGCCGCCGGTTGTCCGGATCGACCAGGCTGAAGTCCCAGAGCTCCGTTCCCTGATACATGTCCGGAATTCCGGGGCAGATCATTTTGAAAAGAACCTGGGACAGACCGTTGACGTATCCGGCGTACTCAATGTCGTGTACCAAGGTCTGCAGTTCGGACACAAAGGTCCGGTCGAGATACAAGGCCTGGATGAAATCGTGCAGGCTTTGTTCGTACTCCGGATTGACCCTGGTCCAGGAGGTATGGGTCTTGGCCTCTCGGGCAGCCTTTTGGGCATAGGCGTGCAGGCGCTCTTCCTCCAGAGGCCAGGCCCCGACCATGGTTTGATACAGAAGGTATTCCAGATTCGGATCCGGCCAGCCCTGAGTTTTATGGCCTTTGTTGCGCTCTGCCCAGGTGTGCACATATTCCGACCAGCGCTCAGGGATCTCCGAGAGGACGGCCAACCGAGCCCGGACATCTTCGCTGCGCTTGGTGTCGTGAGTGGACGTGGAGGACATGGCCTGGGGGGTGGTCTGCATACGCTCTAACATGGTCTGGTGGAATTCTTCAGGTGTCAGTCCAAAGCTGCCCGGATCGCCGCCCACTTCGTTCAGGGCCATAAACCGGTTGTAGCAGTAAAAGGCCGTGTCTTCCGCTCCCTTGGCCATGACCGGGGCGGTGAGTTGTTGCAGGCGCATGACAAACTCGGATTCGTGTTGGCCGGTTTTTTCCAGCAGAAGGATTTTCCTTATCAGCTGTAAGAGATCCGGATCTATGTCTGGGAGGGATTTTTCGGTTTGGGTCAGGACCTCCTGGATGATCTTTTGATCTTCGGGGGCCACCTGTCCGCTCTCGGCCCGGATATAGCTGCGATAGACCGGAGTCCAGACCGCCAGTTCAATGATCACGGCCTCCATTTCCGGAAGGGTAAAGTCCCGGTAGTGCCGATTGGTATTACAGATGGAACGCAGGACTTCGCACAGGCGGTGGACATCGCTGCCGAAAAGATCCTTAAGTACGAGGCGTTTCTTGGATTCAAGAATTTCCTGATATTGTTCATTGATGCCTGTAAAGGCGGCATAGGTGTCGGTTAATTGTTTCTCTGCCCCCTTATCCACCAGCAGATGCAAAACGGTATTTAAGAAATCGTAGCCGGTTGTGCCTTGTATGGGCCAGGAGGGACGGAGTTTTTCTCCCGGATGCAGGATCTTTTCAGCCAGGATCCAGATCTCGGAGCTGTATTGACGCAAGCGGCGAAAGTACTGTTCCGGATCGCGCAGGCCATCCGGGTGATCGATACGCAGGCCGTCCAACCAGCCTGCGTTCAGCCAGTGAAGGACCAGAAAGTGGGTGTCGGAAAAGACTTCTTCGTCTTCCACCCGCAATCCGACCAAGGTATTGATATCGAAAAACCGGCGGTATCCGATGTCCCGACCGGCCAGACGCCAAAAGCAGAGGCGAAAATTCTGTTGTTCCAAGAGGTGATCCAAGGCCTCCGGATCCTTGTTTAGCTCGTTGAGAACCGCATCCACGGTCTCTGCGGCCTGAGGTGTTGCATTTAAAAAATTTTGCAGGTAACGAAAGATAACTTCTTTATTTCGATGCCGGCGTTTGCGGGTCTTGCGATCCGTGACCGTAGGCAGGGGCAGATTATGCAGGCAATCAACCAGGAAAGTAAGTTCCTCAGATCCTAGGCGTTGGGCGGTACGCTGCAGGATTTGAACCAGGGAACGAGGGGCCAGAGGAAATTCATGTTCAAAGTAACAGGCCAAAAAATATTGTTCCCGGCGCTGAATATGAATATCTCCCTGTCCCAGAACCCGGCCGTAGTGATCGCCGAGCACGGGCAACAGGATGCGATTGGCCGGAGAGGCTTCCGAGGCCTCCCAGTCCACGTCGAAGTGGGAGGCAAAGCGGCTGGCCGGTCCATTTTCCAGGACGTCCCACCACCAACGATTTAAGGGGCTGCTGATGGACATGTGATTGGGAACCACGTCCAGGATGATGCCCAGATCTTTGTTTTGCAAGGCCTGAACCATGTCTTGGAATCCTTGATACCCCCCTAAATCTTCATTGGTCCGAGCCGGATCGACCACATCGTAGCCGTGAGTGCTGCCGGGCACGGCCTGAAACACTGGGGAGGCATACAAGTGGCTGGCCCCGATTTCGCACAAATATCCGGCCATATTCGCCCCGTGGGCGAAGGTAAAATCGGGGTTGAACTGCAAACGATATGTGGCGATGATGGGCTTGGGCATGATGGGCCTTTGTTTCATATTTCAGTCCCGCCGTTGGCGGGACCTCCGGCAAATCTGAAATATCCGGGTATCTCTGCTCAGAATTGTTAACTTTGAACAGATAACATGTTTGCAGATTTATTCAAGAACTCTAAGAAGGAGGCCAGCCCTTTGTCAACAACGACCTTACAATATCAAAGGCCGCTTTTCAGGCCCAGACCACGCCAGCAGAAATTGTATATCATTTTCTTGCTGCTGTGGGTTGGGCTGGCTGGCTGTGTTCACCACTCCCAGCCGGGATATATTGCTGATCTTTCCGAAATGCCTCAAGATCCACTCCAATATATATTTTCCTTTGAACAGAGAATATCGACCATTGATCAGGCCAGACAAGAGGAAATGGCCCAAGGATATAGAAGCCGGTATTTCTTGCCTTGGCAAAGCGAAAGCCCCCTCTATGCTTCGGATAACTTGTATTGGGGACTCGCAGAGTTTGAAGGAAAGACACTGTACGCGGCCCAAGGCCTTCCCTATCCGGAGGGGTGGTGGACCTCGCTGCGGGCCAATGCCCACCAGAATGGCTTCCCCTCCATGAATCGAGCAGGGATTACCGTGCGCACAGCACATCTGCGGGTCCTTCCCACCCAGGAACCTGTTTTTTTCAATCCGGATCAAGCCGGACAGGGGTATCCTTTTGATATGATGCAAAATTCAGTCCTGTGGACCAACACTCCGGTTCAAGTGGTGCACAGGTCCAGGGACAAGGCCTGGCTTTTAGTAGAGACGGGCTGGGTCTTTGGCTGGGTCCGGGCAGACGATGTGGCCTGGGTGGATGAGGATCAAAGGGAACGGTTGGAAAACTGCCGGCTTTTGGCGGTAACCAGGGATAAAGTTTCCCTGATGGATAATAACGGGTCTTTCCAAAGTATGGCCCGGATTGGGACTTTACTTTTGGCGCTGGACGAAACCCAAAACGGCTATCACATTGCATTTCCGGCCAGGGGGGAGGGAGGTCAAGCGGTCATCCGCTCCGCTCTGGTCGATTCGGAAGCGGTAAGCCCTTTTCCCTTAGAGCTCTCCGCAAAGCGAGTGGCTGGATTGGCCGGGCAAATGATGGGTCAGGTCTACGGTTGGGGGGGATTGTACGCCCGACGGGACTGCTCGGCCGGGATGCGCGATCTGTTCACTCCCTTTGGCCTATGGCTGCCGCGCAACTCCTCCCAACAGGCTCAAGCCGGCCGGGTACTGGACCTCTCCGATTTTTCCGCTCAGGAAAAGGAAGAGTTCATTTTGGAGCATGGGGTGCCTTTTATGACCCTTTTGTGGAAACCTGGGCACATTATGCTCTATATCGGCCGGTATGAGAATCGAGCTGCCGTCTGGCATATTTTGTGGGGCGTGAAGACGAAGGGTTTATGGGCCGGGGAGGGCCGGCATGTAGTGGGCCGCACTGTGGTCACCTCCCTGCGGCCGGGAAATGAACTAAACAACCTGGCAAGGCCCGAAGGGCTGCTCATCAACGGGATCGAGGGGATGGTGTTTTTGGGTCCCGGAATGGGGCAAGAGAAGCATGATGGGTCGTAACATTTTGAAAACCCGGCAACATCGTTCTTTAAGCTAAAGTTTTAAGGTGCTCAGCCTGAAAATACTTCATCGTTAAGGGGGTGATTTAAAAAGTTTTTGGTAAATTTTCCAGATTTTAACCTGTTGAATGTACTGAGAATAATCTTAATGAACTCAAGGGGCTTGGGATGTTATGCAAATACACTATGAACAAGAAACAAGCAAAGGTTTTGATTCCAAACAAGTTATTGTGAAGCTCACTGACGGAACCAGCATCAAGGGCTGGATCAATCTCAGAAATAACACCAGGATTTCGGATTTGTTGAACAATTATGAGGCTCAATTTATAGTCTTGTTCAATTGTACATTGCGCGAAGAGCTGGGCAATGTTATTTTTGTAAACAGGAATCACATCCTTTGGGCTGCTCCAGTGGAAAAGTGAGGTATGCAAATACAAGTTTGGATTTCATAACACAATTCGAGGTTGTTATGCAGAGTTTGGACGATTTGGTCCTGGAATGTATGCAACAGGGATGCACGGATCTGCATATCAGTGGCAATCATCCCTTCGTAGTCCGCAAGAACGGCAACATTCATTATTTAAAAGAGCTGGTGATCTCTCCATCGGAAGTGGACAGCCTGGTCAATGAACTCTTGGACCCCATCCACAAGAAGATCCTCTCCGAACGTTGGTCCGTGGATCTGGCCAAGACCATAGCCGGCTCCAGGTTGAGGATCAATGTCTTTCGCTCCCACCGGGGCCTGAGTCTGGCTATCCGCTTTTTGCCCGGCCGGATTCCCAGTGTGGAGCAGCTCAATCTCTTGCCTTCACTGCAGGAACTCACCTATCACCGTTCAGGGCTGATCCTCATCTGCGGAGCCACGGGTTCGGGAAAATCGACGACCATTGCCTCTTTGCTCCAAAAAATCAATACGACCAAATCCCTGCACGTGATCACCCTGGAAGATCCCATTGAATTTCGTTTTCAGACTATTCGTTCCTTTTTTGAACAGCGGGAGTTAGGCGTCCATTTTCAGAATTTTGAACAAGGACTCATCGACATCCTCCGGGAAATGCCTGATGTGGTTATGGTTGGGGAGTTGCGGGAGCCGGAGACCATCCGCTTGACCTTAAATGCGGCCGAGGCCGGACATCTGGTCTTTGCCACTCTGCATGCCAGCACGGTTGAAGAGGCATTGTACCGAGTGTGCAACGCCTTTCCCTTGGATGTCCAGGAATACGTTCGCCACCAGCTGTCATCATCTTTGAATGCAGTCATCGTCCAACAGCTGCACTACAAGACGGAACTTGGCTTCCGGGTGCCCATGCTCAGCGTGCTGCGTACAACCAAAAGTATCAAGCGCCTGATTCGAGAGGGTAAGCTTTCGCAGATAGAAAATGCCTTGGAGATGGGCCGGCAGGAGGGCATGTATACCTTTGATGGCTATAAACGGGAGTTTTTGGACCAGAAGCGCAATTTCGTCTCTCCCGTACAGATCTTGCAGGCGAGCAAAGAAGAATACTCTGAGGAAGAAAGCACCTCCCAATTCGGCCAGGGCGGCAGTGAAAAGTCAGAGGATCAAGTAAAAAAGCCTCAGCCGTATACCACCTCTGTACCCCTCAAAAATGCAGGTCCAGAGTCTGAAATCCAAGGAGACGACCAGGAAGGACTCTACCACCTCAAAGGAGATGAGGATTTGGCCGAGGTCTTGGCCCAGCTAAGTGAAGACAGAGGACTGAAGACAGAAGACCGATGACAGAGGACCGATGACAGAGGACCGAGGACAGAGGACAGAGGACTGAAGACAGAAGACTGAGGACAGAGGACAGAAGACTGAGGACAGAGGACAGAAGACAGGAGCTGAGGGAAGCGGGGTTGATTCTGGGATGACGAAAGTGGAAATATTGGAATGCTGGAATGCTGGGATTAGAAGAAATGCTGGGATGCTGGAATTAGAAGGAGTGCTAGCCTGGATTTCCGCGTTAGTTTTTGGAGCTAACACCGCGAAGATTATTTGAACTTAATTATGAGGGTTCGATTGCCCAGCCATGGGGCAGTCATTTCCGGATCTTTTTATTGTTCCCACGCTCTGCGTGGGAACCTGATCGGACGCTCTGCGTCCTTTTGTCCAAGACCGCAGGAGCGGTCAAGATAAAGCTCCCACGCAGAGCGTGGGAACAATAAAAACCATACGGCGCAAGCGCCTATTGATTAGTCCAGGAAATATTCATTTCTTTTCTGATTCCCCTCCTTGCCGCCTGTCTTCCAGGCGGGAGGGAGGGGCCAGGGGAGGGTTCTTTATTGCGGCATTTGAAATGTTCCAAGACACTAGCATTGCCCCTACGCGGAGGGACACGGAGGCAGTCCCAAAAATTAGGTATTGTTGAAGGCTGACGGACAACCGGGGTCCTCCGGGTAGGGGCAGGTTTCGCGTCCTCGCGTAATACCTGCCCTTTTTGGTCTTAAGAACCTTTTCCAGCCAGGTCCAACACGAATTGAATAATCTTATCCAGAATATTTAAAGCCCGGAACAGAGCGTTTTGACCCAGGTCGATGATGGTCTGAATCAAACTCTTTTCCTGGTCATCGTGCTCCTTTTTCGGGTTGGTTAGCGTGGTGCGCAGACGTTTGGCCCTTTCCCCCGGGGCAGGGTGGGTGGATAAAAAGGAGTGGTCACTGCCCAGAGTGGCCAGTTTTTCCAAGGCGGAAACAGCCATGTCCGGATCATATCCATTTTCCTGCATGAAGCGGAGTCCGAAGTCGTCCGCCTCCCGCTCCTCTTGCTGGGAAAACTGGGCATTGAGCAGGCGTTGCGCAAAACCACCCACAGCTGAGCGGGCCAGGTCGCCGATGAGATTCTGCTGGGAAGCCACCCCTTTGCGCACAGCACTGGCGGCCAAGGCAATGCGCATTTTTTCTTCTACATGCTCGTTGACCACATGTCCCATTTCATGGCCCAGAACAAAGAACAGCTCCTGATCATTCATCATATCCATGAGTCCGCTGTAAATCCGGATGGTCCCATCGCCCAGGGCAAAGGCATTGACCTTTGGGGACAGATAGACATCATAATCAAAGGTATAGCCATTATTTTCCCGGTGCCTGGCCACCAGTTTCTGAAGCCTTTGGGCGTATGCGTTGGCTTCAGGGGCTACCTCGTGCTTTGTATCCAAATGCTCGGCAGTCCTGGCCGACAGCTCCTTGACCTCATCTTCAGACAGGGTCAGGGCCTGGACAGCTTCCAGCCCGGCCTGAGAGGCCAAACGCAGGTCTGTGCCTTCGCAGCCCCAAAAGGCCAGGCAGCAAAGGCAGAGAAGGAGGGTCTTGGACATAATCGCTCATAATAAAAGTGAGTTGTGAAGAACACGGGATTTCGAATAACAAACAAAACTATTCCTTGTACATTCGAGATTGCTCAACCGACTCAGATCCTGTATACAAAAAATATGAAAAGATCAATGAGATGGCAATTTCCCACCCTCCGAATCTGGGGTCAATCTGCATTTACCTTGATCGAAGTGATCAGTGTCTTGGTTCTTTTGGGGATTTTGGCTGTGGTGGCCATTCCGCGCATGTTGGATACCGGGGCGGAACAAATTTGACCAGGTCGTTGCACGTCATCACACTGGAAGATCCCATTTAATTCCGCTCATCCTCGATCAAACTGGCGGCTTCTTACGAATAACAAATAACGAATAACCAATAACAAGCCGCCAGAGGCAAGGCTGACAAGCGACGAGGACTTGTCCGATCCTGGCTCAGCTCAAGGATGATAACTAGCCGGGCTCCTTAAGGCATACCATATGGAGACTTGGGATTTATTGCTCCCACGCTCTGCGTGGGAGCCTCTCTTGACCGCTCCTGCGGTCTTCCTAAGGACGCTGGAGCGTCCGAAAGAGTTCCCACGCGGAGCGTGGGAACCATAAGAGTGGCAGGGAATAAGGAGCCGGGGGCGAACTGAGCGAGGAAGAAGAGATTTTAGCGACTTTAGCGACTTAAGTGAACAAAGCAGTGAGGCGGCTGGGATGCTGGGATGCTGGGATGTTTACCCCATGAAACCGGGGCCCCTTAGGGGTGTTTCATTGGGGCTGGGATGCTGGGATGAAGATGTGATAAGTGCAGGGATGTTTAACCCATGAAACCAGGTTCCCCAGTTAAATGACAAGAGGTTTAACCGCAGGAGTGTCCTGAAAAATAGGCCTTCTCTGTCATTGCCCGGACCGGATCGATTAAATACACCTAGCAGTATCGTGGGTGCCTTGTCCTGGCCACAGGTCTGTGCTAAAGTGCAGAAATTGCAATCCAGAATGGAGGATGCCATGTCCGCCCCTGATACAGCCTCAATCATTGACTTGTACGACAGCCTGCTGGCTGCTGAAGACGAGCGAGCCCGGGCCAGAATTATCGCCAATGCCTTTGAGCGGCTCGAGGATCGGTATCCAGAAATCAAAGACATGGTCACAGCCAGTGGTTTGCGTGAGACTGAGCTGCGCCTGCAAAAGGAAATTGAGCAGACCCGGTTACGGATAGAAGAGGTCCGCTCAGAGCTGGGCAAGGATATTGAGCAAGTCCGAGCTGATTTATCAAAGGAAATCGAGCAGGTCCGTTTACGGATAGAAGAGGTCCGCTCAGAGCTGGGCAAGGATATTGAGCAGGTCCGTTTGCGGATAGAGGAGGTCCGAGCCGATCTGACCAAGGAGATTGAGCAGGTTCGTTCAGATTTGACCAAGGAAATAGCGCTGGGAAATCAAAAGGTACTGCGGTGGACCACAGCTCTTATGTTCGCCCAATTAGCCGCTATTTTTGCGGCCTTAGCCGGCGTGTATCTGATGTAGGGTCAAGATACTTCCTTTCAAGAAAATCTGCTTGATCAGCTGACATTTCATTATCTTATCGCTCCCACGCTCTGCGTGGGAGCCTCTCTTGACCGCTCCTGCGGTCTTCCTAAGGACGCTGGAGCGTCCGAAAGAGTTCCCACGCGAAGCGTGGGAATCATAAGAAATTCACATTTTTTCTTCTACATGCTCGTTGACCACATGCCCCATTTCATAGCCCAGAACAAAAAGCAACTCCTGATCGTTCATCATATCCATGAGCCCGCTGTATATCCGGATGGTTCCGTCGCCCAGGGCGAAGGCATTGCCCTTTGGGGACAGATAGACATCATAATCAAAGGTATAGCCATTATTTCCTCGGTGCCTGGCCACCAGTTTCTGAAGCCTTTGGGCGTATGCGTTGGCTTCAGGGGCTACCTCGTGCTTTGTATCCAAATGCTCGGCACTCCTGGCCGACAGCTCCTTGACCTCATCTTCAGACAGGGTCAGGGCCTGGACCGCTTCCAGCCCGGCCTGAGAGGCCAAACGCAGGTCTGTGCCTTCGCAGACCAAAAAGGCGAGGCAGCAAAGGCAGAGAAGGAAGGTCTTGGACATAATCGCTCATAATAAAAGTGAGTTGTGAAGAACACCAGTATCTCTGATGAGGGACAAAACTATTCCTTGTTCATTCGAGCTTGCTCAACCGACTCAGATCCTGTATACAAAAGATATGAATAGATCAATGAGATGGCAATTTCCCACCCTCCGAATCTGGGGTCAATCTGCATTTACCTTGATCGAAGTGATCAGTGTCTTGGTTCTTTTGGGGATTTTGGCTGTGGTGGCCATTCCGCGCATGTTGGATACCGGGGCGGATCAAAGGGTGGTTGTGGACAAGCTGAAGGTTCATCTTCGCCACGCTCAGTTGCGGGCCATGAACTCAGATCAATCCTGGGGGATCAAATGTAACGGGAATACATATTTCATGTTTCGTAATGGGGACATTAATAACCAGATTCGGTTTATGGGTGAAGATCAGCTCGTAGTCAATATTCCATCTCAAGTGTCTGTATCATCTTTTACCATTTCTTTTGATAATTGGGGAATTCCTTACGACGGAATTGATCCTGAAAACGGCGTCAAGATCATTGACTCAGTAAATATTGATGTCGGGGATGAGACGGTAACCATTTTGCCGGAGACTGGTTTTATCCAATGATTGCAATAGATAACAGCAATAAACATGGTTTTAGCCTGATTGAGATAATTGTCTCCTTGGTCATTGTTGCAGTTGTTGGGACCATGGTCTTTACCTTCCTGAGGGGAACAGTCGTGCCCAGCTCCAAGCCTGTGTTTATGGCCAAGGATTTGGCTGATGCCCAGGCGATCATGGAGGAAAAGGTAGCTGAGTATTCCAAATATCTTAGCGATGAGGAATATTCTTGGGGCGAGCTGAAAGATAGCTTAAATGGTACCGAGGTACAGAACGAGATTAATGACGACTATGTTTTTGAAATAATAGAAGTGACAATTTCATTCGGAGATCAAAAGATATCAGCTCTGTTTACCCAATAGGCCAGGTGCGTGCAAAGCTACAGGTATTTCATGCAAATTTGGGTTATTAAGCACGCAATCAAGGATGATATCGCGGTCCTCTTTGTAGGGCCAACCACGCGCAGACGCGTGGTTGGCCTCTTGGTGTATTTTTTCTTCGATCAATCTGGGCGGCTGCGGCCAGAGGTGGCGCTGACTGAGGATATCTATGGGTAAAGAAAAAGGATTTACGCTGATAGAAATGGTAGCCACTTTGGTCCTGGTGGGAATTATGGCGGTAGGCATTGCCTATTTATTGGTCCCTGGGATTCAAGGGTACCTGTTTGCCCAAGAGAATGCACAACTGACCCAGAAGGTAGAGTTGGCCATGACCCGACTGACTAGGGAGTTGCGGGAATGTTATGACTGTAATGGGACAGAAGGAGAAATAGATTTGTCTTTTACATTTACATTTGAGAATACGCAGGGGAACAGAGATATAACTCTCAGCAATGGTGATTTAAAAATAAATGGATATACTTTGTTGGATAATGTTCAGTCTGCTGATGTATTGACCCGATATTCTACTGATCCTCTGAGTATTAGAATTAAATTAGATGTAGCGCATCAGCAGGGGGATGGTACCTTGACTTTTACAACCAATGTTTTCCCCAGAAATACGTATCAATAGGTTGTTCCATGAAAGATGAGCAAAATCACAAAAGATGCAGGAATCTGATGTCAAGGTCTCAAGGAAGTGTACTCATAGCACTGGTTGTGGCCATGATTGTTATTGGCCTGCTCGGGGCGGCCGTCGTTTCTTTGCAGGGCACCTCATCCATCCACGAAGTTCGGGCCAATCATGCAGAACGGGCCTACAATCTGGCTGAATCCGGGTTTCGATATGCGCATTCTGTGTGGAAGGAGACTCAGAGTATGGCCTCAGTGCAAGGGCTGAATGGAACATACATTAACGCCCCTGCAGGAGGAGGATTTCTCATAAGCGATGTACAACACAATACAGGATCAGCATACGTATTTGGTATTTCTCAAGACCAAACGCTCACTGAAGAGGAAACATTAATTGCATCTAATGTAAATGCTTCAAATCTACCTAAATATAACGGGATTTTTTCGATACAGGGTGGAGTCAATGATGGGTGTAGATATCGTTACCTCAAATTTGATAACAGCTCGAATGCATTGGAAAAGATTCTTAAGCTGCCGGATGGTAATGGATGCTCGTATACTTTCCAGGCTGGAACGAATGCTACAAATCTTGAATATATCGTGCTCAAATCTCGGGGAGTTTTTCCTGGTTCAGGCGATCTGAATGTCAACAGGACTGTGACCTATTGGTGGCCGGTGTCTGGCGAGGAAAATGGAACAAGCGACATTCCAAGTTTTGATGCGCCTATTGCTTTGCAGACGCCAAATGGATTAAGTATTGCTAATCAAAACTTTGTTCAGGGAGACATATCTGGTAATGATGTCACCTTAGAAAATCAATCTGAGGTTACGGGTAATGTCGTGGGCACAGGAGATGTCGTGTTGGAAAACCAATCTGAAGTCGGCAAAGGAATATGTGCAAATGGAGATGTTGAACTACAGAATCAAACCTCAGTAGCTGAAGACATAAACGCTCATGGTGATGTTGAATTAGGGGCCAATAAGGCTACTGTTAAAGGCGATGTATATGCTGATGGAGATGTGACTCTTAAAAGGCTCGCTCGGGTTGAGGGTGACATACATTCAGGTGGAAGTGTTTATTTAGAAAACGACGCTGAAATGGTAGGTAATATTTATGCAGCAAACGATGTTCAAATGACAAGTTCAAAAGTTTGGGTAGGTGGAAATATAAATGCTGGAAATAATGTAATTTTTGCCTGGATGTGCACTGTAGACGGCAATGTTATCGCCGGAGGTGATATTTCAGATACAAGTGGAAAGAGTACAATAGAAGGTGACGCCATTGCCGGAGGAAGTATTGATTTGGACGTTAAGGTTAAAGGTGAGAAGCGGGATTACGATCCGAATCCAAATCCTGAGCCACCTGAAGCCCCCCAAATATGTACTATTGGCAGCATGCCGGATCATTCAAGCTTTTCAACAGGCGGTGAAAATATAACAGTTAGTCATAATGAGGACAAAGATGATATTGAGCCCGGTGAATATGATGAACTTAGTCTTGGTGGGCAAAATGAGATTAGGATGGAGCCAGGGACGTATACTTTTTCGGAAATAAATTCGGATTGGATACTTGATCTTTATCTAGATTTATCCAATGAGGGGAGTTTTTATAATATATTTGTACAGAATGATGTCAATTTACTTGGTCAGCTTCATATATATGTCAAAGGCGATGAAGGATACGAACCTATAATGCAAGGAAATCAACCAAATGAAAACGTCAAAAATTTAGCTTCCAGGGTTTATCTGGAAACATTAGGCAGCTTTACAATGAGTACTCAGAGCGAATGGTTTGGAACCATTTATGCTCAAGATGACATATCATTTGGAGATTCAAACGTACTCATTGGATCGTATCACACATCTTCAGGAACCATTAATACTGCAAATCAGCTGGAAGTATACCACGTGCCGTATATGAGTAATGGTACATCTTCTGAAGTCAGTGAATTCATTCCTCCAATTCAAAATTGATCAATCACACAACCTAAGTTTTATTGCTCCCACGCTCTGCGTGGGAGCCTCTCTTGACCGCTCTGCGGTCTGATTGGACGCTGGAGCCTCCTGAAGAGTTCCCACGCAGAGCGTGGGAACGATAAAGACGGCGGGCCTCGGAGATGGCCGCCCTACCCGGAGGCTTTCGGGTGATGCCAAGGTTGTGGATATGTTTTGGTCTAGCGGATATCCTGGCCCCTCTGGTGTAGGGGCAGTGCTTCGCGTCCTCGCGCTCGCAGCCCATAGGGCCGCGTATCTTACCGGTGAAAGTCCGGTTGCGGGAATTGATTGTTTACCCGCATAGTTATAGTCGACGTCCAATTGAGGTGACTCATTGGGCGAAAGCTCGGCAGTAAACGTCCTTGCCGGTGAAGGGCTAGCAACACTCCGGGCCGTAACATAAAGTGAATCACGCCATGGCGTGACCTCGTTACGCGACCACGTGAAAACCGGCCTGCGTGGAGAGCGGTTGCCGAACCTTTGCGCGTTGGGTGAAGGCTACAACGATCAGGGAAGGAATAATCATGTGCACCTGGTTGGACCGCCGGGGTATGGAAGGCGGCACGGAGTGAGAGATACGCGGAGCAAATTGGGGAACCTCTCGGTTCCAGCCCATACGAGACCGTAGGGCAAAGACCTGATAGACGAAGAAAATAAGCTATCAGAAGGGATTGAGAGTCTCGGATGAGGTCATAGTAAGCAATGATCTGGAGGGACAACAGAACCCTCCGGGGAGTCAAGGACCTCTGGACTGGATTGCTGTTCATATCTTGTCCTGATTTACATGCCCGAAAGGGACACAAGGATAATGGTGTACAGCTGTAATGACGTATAAGCTGTCAATATATTGGTACATGTGGGTCTCGCACTTAAGCCAAGCATGTTGTCAACGAAGATCGTCATTGAATTCCAGTTTGAAGCCGTACTGGGGAAAACCCGACGTACGGAATTTTAGAGGGGGAGCAGGAAACGTGATGTTGAGCTTCCATTTTAATCCATTCTGAAAAGACGGTTGGAGGCCGTGATAAAAGACTCCAGATAGCCGCTTGGAGTTGGGCAGCTTGATCTCCTTTCGGTATCGAACCAAACAAGCTAGCTTGAATGGTTATCTTGTGTACTCTCAGCATGCGCGCGCCTGCTCTCTACTCGGCAATGCCTGCCCTCTTGATATCTTCCTATATAAGATTTGGTAAATAATGGCAAGAAGCCTGTTTGTTTTTCGTTCCAAGGGTCCTCCCTTGGGACGTCTTTTTCTTATGGCTCCGGCCATCCTCTGTATTATCGCTCCCACGCTCTTGCGTGGGAGCATCTGTCGACCGCTCTGCGGTCTGACCTGGACGCCGGAGCGTCCCTGGGAGTTTCCACGCAGAGCGTGGGAACTATAAGAACAGGGCAACCATACGGCCCAGGAGCACCTAGGATTGCCCCTGGAGGGTTGGGTGATATTCAGGTTAGATCAAAGAGATATTCACTTTCTTGCCATGTCTTTTTATCCGGTTTATGCTGATACCAAGCCTTTGAAGAATTGCACCGTGAGGTCATAATCATGGCTGAATACTTGACCAGAGAAGATGCGGCAACTTATTTTGATGATGTAAAAAAGCTTTTCCGAATGTTTCTGTTGTTCGAGATGATGAGTCTATGGAGATCGATCTTCTGGTAACCAATGATGATCTGGCCCTGGCCGTGGAATGCAAAAGCCGCCTCGGAATCGATGATGTCAATGAGCATCTGGATAGGCTGAACAGGTTCAAGAGGCTTTTGCCCAGATACAGTGACGTACGTTTGATGGGAGCAGTGGCCGGGATGGTGGTGCCGGATGACGTAGCCCGATATGCGTACCGCAGAGGGCTGTATGTTCTGGCCCAGAGCGGTGAAAGTGTCATCATCCGCAATGACGATACGTTCACACCGGGGATCTGGTAGACAGTTCTTATCGCTCCCACGCTCTGCGTGGGAGCTTTTCTTTACCGCTCTGCGGTCTGACCTGGACGCTGGAGCGTCCCTGGGAGTTTTCACGCAGAGCGTGGGAACCATAAGAGATAAAGAGGGCAGGAACCATAAATCAAGACAAGATTAAGGATCATCCGAAAGGGCCTGGCCCTGATTGTACTGCTCTTGTTTCCTGATCGCAATCGGGTCTCCCGGACGGGTTTGAAGAAGGGGGCCGGAGCCCCCAAGAGGGGACGTTACGAGGGAGGACCCTGGTAACGCGGATAATGACCGCAGTTAAGGCTTGAATGTTTTACCATTGACTGGCTGATAACAATCCTGAACAGGCTAAATCATTTTAAGGAATAAGCGCTTTAATCTACAAATCTCAAGGGCCAACAAATATGTCTCAAGATTTTTATGTGGTAATTGAAAAAGATGAAGATGGTTTTTATGTAGGAGAGGTCCCTGCATTAAAGGGGTGCTATGCGCAAGGCAAGTCAATTGATGAGCTTTTGCAAAATATCAAAGAAGTTATTGAAATGGCTGTAGAAGATCAAGATTACGTGCTTCATGAATTTATAGGAGTGCAGAAGGTAAGCATAGAAGATGAGTCAGCCAACACTTAAGGCCCGCGAAATTATTCAGGCTCTTCAGAATCACGGATTTCAAATTGTTCGACAGCGAGGTAGTCATGTACGATTGCGACATGCTGATGGAAGAGTGACATCAGTCTCTTGCCATTCAGGTCAGGATATAGGTAAAGGGCTTTTGAGAAAGATTCTCAGAGACATAGAGCTTTCTCTTGAGGATTTGATTGAGGCTCTTGGTTGAAGTTTTATCGCTCTTACGCTCTGCGTGGGAGTTTTTTTGACCGCTCTGCGGTTTTTTTTTGTGGACGCTGGAGCGTCAGTAAGAGTTCCCACGCGGAGCGTGGGAACGATAAAGACGGCGGGCCTCGGAGAGGGCACGCCCTACCCGGAGGCTTTCGGGTGATGCCGAGGTTGAGGATATGTTTTGGACTGGCGGATATCCTGGCCCCTCTTTTTTTCGTTCCAATGGTCCTCCCTTGGGACGTCTTTTTCTTATGGCTCCGGCCATCCTCTGTATTATCGCTCCCACGCTCTTGCGTGGGAGCATCTGTCGACCGCTCTGCGGTCTGACCTGGACGCCGGAGCGTCCCTGGGAGTTCCCACGCAGAGCGTGGGAACCATAAGAACAGGGCAACCATACGGCCCAGGAGCACCTAGGATTGCCCTCGGAGGGTCGGGTGATATTCAGGTTAGATCAAAGAGATCTTCAGTTTCTTGCGATTTTGATGACGTAAAAAAGCTTTTCCGAATGTTTCTGTTGTTCGAGATGATGAGTCCATGGAGATCGATCTTCTGGTAACCAATGATGATCTGGCCCTGACCGTGGAATGCAAGAGCCGCCTCGGAATCGATGATGTCAATGAGCATCTGGACAGGCTGAACAGGTTCAAGAGGCTTTTGCCCAGATACAGTGACGTACGTTTGATGGGAGCGGTGGCCGGGATGGTGGTGCCGGATGACGTAGCCCGTTATGCGTACCGCAGTGGGCTGTATGTTCTGGCCCAGAGCGGTGAAAGGGTCATCATCCGCAATGACGAAACGTTCACACCAGGGGTCTGGTAGACAGTTCTTATCGCTTCTAACGCCCCGGGGCGGGCGTTTCTTTGGACCGACTTGCGGTGCTGACTTGACCGCTGGAGCGCTGAAAATGCTTAAGCTTCGGCCCGAACATAGTACTGACTCTTTTTCCAATCCTTTTTCCTGTCCTGCACAGACTTGAGAAACGAACGGCCTTTTTTGTTCCGTACATCATAGAGGGCATGGCGCAGTATGGTTACCGTCAACCCCGTCTTGAGGCTGAGCTGAATCTCGTAACGGTTAAAGGCTTGGATCACTCCCCGCAAAATCTCGCCTTCCAGCAAGGTGATAAACAGGACTTCCCGGTCCAGCATCAGGGGGTAGAGAGATTTATTTTTGATGAAATTTCGTCCCTTTGTTGAGTATATGGGCTCCAGCCCCATGGATCGAACCGAACGGTCGATTTTGATTTTCTCGGCTATTTCCAGGGCTTCTTCCACGGAATGAAAAAACTTGATATCCGTCTTGTGCACTGGGAATCTATGACCGTTTTTATCTTTCAAAGTAGTCTCGTAGGTATGATTCTCAACTATGTAGGCCGGAAGAATGCCTCGCCCGTGCAAATGGAAAACATGCCATGTACCTTGGGAGGCGGCTTTATCGAGTGCAAAACTGTCATAGTTCACATCCAGATATTCTTTCAGTCCTGCCAGGTATTGCATTGAATGTACCTTTGTTCTTGCTCGTCTGAAGCTAGAAGTTAGCTTATGCGGTGTTGGCTTTTTTTTTCGTTACGAGGGTCCCCCCTCGTAACGTCTTTTCTTGGGGCTCCAGCCCCCTTCTACACCATCTCTGTAGAGCCTGAGACCAGAGAAGAAAAAAGCAGATAGCCGGGGCCATAAGACAAAGACGTTCACGCCTAGGCGTGAGAGGACCCCAGTGAAATGGAAGAGATTTCACGGGATAAACCCTGGGATCGAAGAAAAGATACAAGAGGGCGAATGATTATTCGCCCCTACTACATGTTGATCCGTACGTTTCATAATTGATCAATCCGGAAAATTCACTTTTTGGGCGCTTTGGCCCAAAAAATATGTCAGATTTGCCGGAGGCAAAGCTGACCTCTGGCGAGTGCAAAGACAGATTTTGCACTCGTATCTCTCATCCATCAGCTCGGTAATGACATCCCTGGCTGCGAGTGTTTTTTAGGGCCGCCCTGGTGATAACTACCGAGGCCTGGCAGCCGTGGAAGAGTTCGATCAGGGGCTTGCTGATAGGGGTGTTTTTATAGAATTCATGCAGGCGGAGGCTTAGGTTCTGCAAATCCTGATTGGCCCGCTTCAGTCTGGACGTGGTGCGCACAATGCCCACGTAGTTCCACATGGTGTTCTTGATCTGGGCCCAGTCCTGGGCGATCAGGGCCGGGTCCTCGTTGTCCTCGGTGCCCGGATTGGCCCAGTCCGGAATGGAGTGCATAAGTTTTTGGCTGAGCATATTTTTGCGCCTCACGCGCGAGGCAATGGATTTGGCTGCGTTTCGCCCCCACAGCAGTCCTTCCAGCAAGGAGGTGCTGGCCAGACGGTTGGCCCCGTGGACCCCGGTGCAGCTGCACTCACCAATGGCATAGAGACGGTTCAGGGTCGTCCGGCTTTCCAGATCCACCAAAAGTCCACCGCAGAAGAAGTGGGCGGCCGGAACCACCGGAATGGGATCCTTGCTCATGTCCACACCCATCTCCAGACATTTTTG
The DNA here is from genome assembly GCA_034521385.1 of Desulfovermiculus sp. Taxonomy (GTDB): domain Bacteria; phylum Desulfobacterota; class Desulfovibrionia; order Desulfovibrionales; family Desulfothermaceae; genus Desulfovermiculus. Next base: position 77,341 of record JAXHMO010000020.1, on the reverse strand, counting down.
GGAAATGGTGGGGAAGCGGGCGGCTATGTCCCCGGGGACGTAATTGGCAGCGTCCAGATATACGAAGTCGTCGCCAGTTTTGAGCATCTCCTGGACCATGGCCCGGGTGACCACATCCCTGGGGGCTAAGTCTCCGCGGGGATCGTATTCTTTCATAAAAGGGGTGCCGTCCATGCGGATAAAGCGGGCTCCTTCGCCCCGGACGGCCTCGGAGATCAAAAACTGCTGCCCGCCGCGTTGGAACAGGGCCGTGGGATGAAACTGGATATATTCACAGTTCATGGTTTTCACCCCACTGCGGTAGCCCATGCTCAGGCCGGAACCGATTGCCGAGCGGGAGTTGGTGGTGTGGACATAGATTTGTCCCACACCTCCAGTGGCCAAGACGGTGATATCGGCCATTATTGTTTCCACCAGGCCTGTCAGGAGATTGTAAAAATAGGCCCCCACGCATTGGTTGGTCAAATGGTAATGAAATTCCAGCTTGGTGGAATGGTGGTGGGTAGTTAACAGGTCAATGGCCATCCGGTTGGTCAGAACATCAATATTCTCTTCCTGGGCAACGGCCTTATACAGGCCCTGCATAATTGCCTTCCCGGTATAGTCGGCGCAATACAAGATGCGATTCAGGCTGTGACCACCTTCCCTGGTCAGCTTACAGGTCTTGTCCTGGTCTCGTTCAAAGGGGATGTCAAGAGTTTCCAGCAGGAGATCGCGTACGGCGTTCGGACCGTTTCGGGCCAAGTACTGTACCGCCCGGCGGTAGTTGACGTTCCATCCTGCGGTTAGGATGTCCTTTTTGAGTTTTTCAGGGGAGTCGTCTTCACCGCGATAGACAATGCCTCCTTGAGCCAGAACGGAATTGCCGCTGGCAAGCTCCGAAGACGAGGAGACCATGGTTACCTCCAGCCCGGAACGGGCAAGTTCCAGGGCTGTGGTGCACCCGGCAATTCCAGAGCCGATGATCAAAATTGATGCCTTGTGGCGGGGAGTGGCGTCGAACATAGTATTTCAGCGCTTAAGTTTACTGAAGGCGGCGTTCGTAGGAAGCTAGACTCAAAGTGTTCAGGTGTCAGCGCCGCCTCTGGCGACCAGTTATTTGTTATTCGTTATTTGTTATTCGTAAGAAGCCGCCAGTTTGATCAATGATGAAACTGGATACAAAGAGGGCAGGCCCGGCACTCAATTGGAGATGTAAGGAAGTATGAGAAAATCTTCTATTCTTAACTGAAACCCCGGTCAAATCTTCTTCGAAGTGCTTCGCAATTTGACGGGGCAAGCCAGAAACCTGACACCTGAAACGTCAAGAAGGCCTGCCCTTGGGGTCAAGGGCGGCCTACTGGTGGTGCAACCAAAGGCCCAAAGCCCTGACTCCTCTTCACTATCTCAATACGGACCAGCCTTTGAAGGCAAGGGAGACTTCTGCAACTCCTCCAGTAGGGCGGGGCCCTGCCTTCTTGGTCAGTTTCATTCTCGATCAAACCGGCAAGCCCCTTTTTTGCGCGTTTTGGCGCAAAAATATGTCAGACTTGCCAGAGGCAAGGCTGACCACTGATCAGAGGCCACCGCTATCCGGATCCAACCTGAGCCTCATACTCAAATCCAGAACCGGAGCGGAGTTTGTCAGGCAGCCCACGGAGATGAAGTCAGCTCCCAAGGCCCCGAGTTTGGGGAGGTTGTCCAGAGAGACACCACCGCTGATCTCAGATTCAATACCTGCCGGGATCAATTCCAGACAATCGGCAATACCTTCCTGGTCCATGTTGTCAAGCATAATTCGTTCCACACCAGCTGCCACCGCCTCGTGCACTTGATCCCTGGTCCGGCATTCCACTTCGATTGGCGGGCAGGGATGGTATTTGGCCCGCAGTTTGGTTACTGCAGCAGGAATGGATCCGGCCTGGTCGATGTGATTGTCCTTGAGCATGAGCATTTGAGCCAAATTCAGGCGGTGATTTTGTCCTCCTCCGATGCGTACGGCGTATTTTTCCGGATAGCGGAGTCCGGGCAGGGTCTTGCGGGTGTCCAAGAGCTGGGTGCGAGAGCCGTGCAGAGCCTGGACAAAGGAGTCGGTCATGGTGGCGATTCCGGAGAGATGAGTCAGGTAATTCAAGATAACCCGTTCAGCCTTGAGCAGCAGAATGGCTGAGCCTTGCAAATGACAGATTTCTTGGCCGGGACCCACTCGATTGCCCTCGTCCACCACAAGATCGATCTCCGCCTCGTGTCCGGATGGTCCGGCCCCTTCCAAGATAAGACCTATGAGGGGAAGGCCGGCGATGATACCCGAGGCTTTGGCCACCACGGTAGCCCGAAGTGTCTCCTCCAGAGAAAAGATGGCCTCTGAGGTCAGGTCTAAACCGTCTTCTTCCAGGGCCAAGTCGATTCCCTGTAAGAGCGTGTCTAAAGCCTGACCCTGAAAAAAGGTGTCAAAGAGTGTATGTATGTTCATGCAGGTAATTCCAGGCTTTGCCCCGGTTGTAAACCGATGAGCCGGGTGGGTGCACCCAGGTCTTTTAATTCCTGAGCAAATCGGTCGGTGTTTTGTTCCAGGACCGGAAAGGAGCCCCAATGCATGGGCAGCACGTTCTTGCATTGCAGCAAGGTGCAGGCCAGGGCAGCCTGGGGAGGATCCATGGTGAAAACTCCGCCAATGGGCAAAATGGCCAGGTCGATGGAGTACAAACGCCCAAAGAGTTCCATGCTGGAAAAAATCCCGGTATCCCCAGCGTGGTAGAGGCAATAGCCGTTGTCCAGGGTCAGGATGTAGCCTACTGGACAGCCGGTGTTGGAGGAGTGAAAGGCCTGGACCATGGTTACCTTGATCCCTTGAAACTCTATTGTGCCGCCGATGTTAAAGCCGATGCCGTTTATGACCTGCTCTTGCGGCACTCCGCTTTGAGCCAACTTACCCGCAGTTCCTACCACCGCTCCGACATGTGCTTTGGTCCGCTTGCAGATATCCACCGTCTGCCCAATGTGGTCGTCGTGGTCATGAGTAACCAGGACCAAATCTATCTGGGTGCAGGCATCGGAGCCCACACAAGCCGAAGGATTGCCCTCGAACCAGGGATCAATAAGGACGGTGCACTCGGGAGTGGTAATTTGAAAATTGGAATGACCGTGCCAGGTCAAGGTGCTTTGGGTCATGCACACCACCTCCTTTTTGGACAGTCAGAAGTTCTTGAATAATCCTGCTATTGTTAACTTTCCTCACCCCAACGTGGACTCAAGCTATGAGTGAGTCCCAGTTGATCGAGTATACGCCCAACCAGCTGGTTAATCAAGTCCTGAATTGTCTTCGGGCCGTGGTAAAAACCAGGACATGCAGGCAATATAGTAGCTCCGGCCTGAGCCAGGCCGAGCATGTTGCCCAAATGAATAGGGCTTAGGGGCGTTTCCCTGGGGACCAAGATCAAAGGCCGTTTTTCTTTGATGGTTACGTCCGCAGCCCGGTGGATGAGATTGTAGCCGGATCCATGATTGATTGTCGCCAGACTGGCCATGGAACAGGGACAGACCACCATCCCTTGGTGCGACCAGGAGCCACTGGCCGGAGGGGCGGCCAGGTCGTGGCAATCGTGCACCTGTAATCCCTCAACCTGGATGTTCTGCAGGCTTTTCCCGGTTTCCAATTTCATAACAGTGGTTGCCGACTGGGAGACAATAAGATGGGGTTGGACCTTCGGATTTTGGGTCAGAGCTTGGAGTAAAGTGAGGGCATAGTCGATACCGCTGGCCCCGGTCATGGCCAGAATGATACGGCTGACGCCTGAAGATTGACTGGGGGTAAGCATAAAGTAGTCCAGGTGCAGGATCCGCATTTTTTCCGCTGAAATGGCTGCTCATTGCAGAATAGAGAAAAGTGAATTGATGGGCAAGGCGAAAAGGCCTGCACAAAGCCGTATGTGCAGGCCCAGAGGACAGAAATCAGAGGACAGATGACAGCAAAATCAAAGAATTAGAATCTGAAAAAATTTTTATTGACAAAACAGATCAGCTCCAAAAAGTTCTGGCCCTGCTTCTGTACAGTGTTGACAAGGGACAGATCTTGGGATAAATATATCGTCTTTCGGGCAATTAGCTCAGACGGATAGAGCGCCAGCCTCCGGAGCTGGAGGCCGCAGGTTCGAATCCTGCATTGCCCATAAAAAAAGGATGAGATTCCAGGAATCTCATCCTTTTTTTATGCTTGGTAGAGGCTGAGATTATGAAATGTGTCCGAGAACTGTGATGTATTTTGGACTTGAACTTGACACCGCGATGGTCCATCAAGATAAAGATACTGCATGGACAGAAATTCGGCAGCAATACCTGGAGACATAAAAATGAATAGGTTCATTCAACGCAGGTTCGAGGTGGAGGAACCCGAGATCTCTACGACTCACAAGCGAGGTAGCGGCCTGGAGCGGAAACATTTCGATCCCCAGTCCACGAATATATTTTTTATCGGCCCCCGGGCAAGCGGTAAGACTACACTGGCCAAAGCCGTAGGGGAGGGACTGGGATTGGTCTGTGTGGATACCGACGAAATGATTCAAGAAGACTCCGGTCAGAGTGTGGCTGAGATTGTTCAAGAACATGGATGGGCCAGGTTCCGGGAACTTGAACATCAGGTTCTGGCCAAGGTATGTGCCGGAACCGGACAGGTTGTGGCTACCGGAGGGGGTGTGGTGCTCACGGAGGAAAACCGGGAGTTGCTGCGTTCAAGTGGCTTGGTCTTTTATCTCCTGGCTGAGGCCGGAGTACTCCAAGAACGTCTCGGGAAGCAAAATGATGCAGATTGGAGACCGCCGCTGTCTGAATTGGATGCAGACCAGGAAATGGTCAGCACCCTTGCAGAACGGGAACCCTTGTATTTCCAAACGTTGCATTACCTCCTTGCGGCTCATAGGCCTGTGGATGAGCTGGTCCAAGATGTTCTGGAACGCCTTGGGTATATCCGTGGATACTCATCAGTGGACGGTGACCAGTAATCATGTTTATCATGTAATGGGAAGCAAAGCTTGAAGGTCAATAAGCGTATCAACATTTCCTTCGAAGAAGGACGGCCTCCCAGCGAGCCGGGCCCGCTTCTTTTTTTCAGGAGTGGCACATGCAAGATCAAAGAGTTGAGCTCGAGTCCCAGGTGACCCAAGACGGGGTGAGCCCAAAACAGGCAGCCCACCGGCTGCAAGAATTTGTCGGCCTCAATTACGCCGAAGAGGAGTCGAGGCATCAGGGACATATTGATCTGAAACTTGCGCATTCGTTTCGGGTCTGGGCAAACGTTCAGCAAATAGCTGCGCATGAAGAGATTAAGCCAAGGATTGCCGAATTAGCAGAAATCAGTTCCGTGTACCATGATGTGGGCCGTTTTCCCCAATACAAAAAATACCGGACCTTTAATGACAATGCCTCTGAGAACCATGGTCGTTTGGGATTTAAGACCTTGCGGCAGACAGATCTCTTATCCGGATTGGGGCCAAAAGATTCCAGAATAGTCTTGCAGAGTGTTTTTTTGCATAACCGGGCCGTTCTTCCGACCGGGATGCCCGAGGCCTTGCAAGCAGTGGTCAGCTTGATCCGGGATGCGGATAAACTGGATATTGTCGGGGTTATCACCGGTCACCTTCTGGATGAAGATGGAGAAGATGGGGTATTGACTTTAGGGTTGGTCAACGACTCTGGGCGGTACTCTGCAAAGATCCTGGAACAGGTTCGGCAGGGAGCTCTGGTCAATTATCAGGAGATGTTCTGGGTCAATGACTTTAAGTTGTTGCTTTGCAGCTGGGTCTTTGCCCTGAATTATCCTGCCACTCGCCGCTTCATGTGCCAGCGGGGAGAGATTGCGCGCTTGGTGGACTCGTTGCCCCCAAGTTCCGAAACAGCCGAGCTGAAAACACGACTTCTGAAGGATTTGGAAGGGGCGCTGGCATCCCCAAGATGACACCATACATGAGACCCAAGGTGGTTTTGTTCTCAGGTGTAAGGTGCCTGGGGTGTTCAGTCCCGCCTTTGGCGGGATCAGTGTTCAGTGTTCAGCTTCAAAAGCCCCGATCCATGCGTGCTAGGATATGATACTGATCGGGCAAATGTCCTTGACAATAAAGAGCAGAACCAAAAAGCCCTCGTATGAAACAAGATTTACCTTGAAGATAGCCAGCCCGGCACTCAATTGCAGAAGCTATTGGTGTATCTTGATTGAAAGCCTTACATCTCCAATTGAGTGCCGGGCCTGCCCTCTTTGTATCCAGTTTCATCCCGGATCAAACTGGCGGCCGCCGCCAGAGGCGGCGTGGACATGAGACCAACCCGGGTTGACCACCAGGAAAGATTCATCTACCGGTGGTCTTTTGAAGGAAATGTAACCACGCAGGTGAAGCTATGATTGAAAATACAGTGATTGTCCCCGCTGCAGCGGAGCAAGATACACAGTCGGTTACGTTGAAATACCAGGGCCGGACCTATGAGCTGCCCATTTTAGTGGGGTCAGAAGGGGAAAAGGCCATTGATATTTCCCAGTTGCGCAATCAGACCGGGCTGATCACCATGGATCCGGGGTATGGCAATACCGGAAGTTGCTTGAGCGCCATCACCTTCATGAACGGAGAGCAGGGAATTCTGCGCTATCGGGGAATCCCGGTGGAAGATCTGGCTGAGCATGCCACATTCAAGGAAACCGCTTTCCTGCTCATCTATGGCCGTCTGCCTACCCGCAAAGAGCTGACCCGATTTTCGGTCATGCTCAACGACCATTCCCTGGTCCACGAAGATATGAAGGTCTTTTACCAGAATTTCCCCCGGGGCTCTCACCCCATGGGGATCCTCTCGGCCATGGTCAATGCCATGCGCAGCTTTTATCCGGAATTAAACGACAGTGACGAAGAGATCCAGATGACGGTCACCAGGCTGGTTTCCAAGATCAGGACCATGGCCGCCATGTCCCACAAGATCTCCCGCGGACACACCGTGGTTTATCCCCGTCCTGATCTAACCTATTGCGCCAACTTTTTAAACATGATGTTCGATTCTCCGGTCAAACCCTATCGACTGGATCCGGAAGTAATCGACGCCCTGCGCGTATTCTGGATTCTGCATGCTGATCACGAGCAAAACTGCTCTACTTCCTCCGTTCGCATAGTAGGCAGCGCACGAGTCAATTTGTATGCAGCCATATCTTCTGGAATTGCCGCCCTGTGGGGTCCGCTACATGGTGGGGCCAACCAGGCGGTGGTGGAGATGTTAGAGGAAATCAGAGAGAGCGGACTGGGCTACAAGCACTTTATCCAGCGGGCCAAGGACAAGAACGACCCCTTCAGGCTCATGGGTTTCGGGCATCGGGTCTACAAAACCCTGGATCCCAGGGCCAAGATAATGCGTAAGGTATGTCATCGCTTACTGGATGCTTTAAACATTTCCGACCCCCTTCTGGATATAGGCCAGGAGCTGGAAAGGGTGGCTCTGGAAGATGACTATTTTAAAGAGCGCAAACTCTATCCCAATGTGGATTTCTATTCCGGAATCGTTCTTCGGGCCATCGGAATCCCCAAGAACATGTTCACGGTCATGTTTGCCATCGGCCGGCTGCCCGGATGGATCGCCCAATGGTTGGAGAGTATCAACGACCCCAACTGGAAACTGAATAGGCCCAGACAAGTCTATGTGGGCCAAGCCAAGCAGGGATACATCCCCATCGATCAGCGAGAATAAAAAAGGGGGCCTTGAAGGCCCCCCTTTTTTTATCACTACAGCGACAGTTCGAATATGATCAAGACCTTGAAAGAGCCAGGGTGGCACCTGGCGGTCCCAGAATGGCCAGGGTGGCACCTGGCGGTCCGGGGAGCAAAGCTTTGGGATCACAATCTATGACTGTAGGGTTATTCTTCTTAACCAAAAATAAACAAAGAGGGGCCTTCAAGGCCCCCTTTTTTTTATTCTTCATCCAGAAATGGGTAGCGATAGTCCCTTGGCGGGTCGAAGTTTTCTTTGATCGACCGTTGGGAGACCCAGCGCATGAGGTTGAATATGGATCCGGCCTTGTCGTTGGTTCCGGAGGCCCTGGAACCGCCAAAGGGTTGCTGTCCGACAATGGAGCCGGTGGGCTTGTCGTTGATGTAAAAGTTGCCCGCGGCCTGAGACAGGATGTCCGAGGCCTGGGCAATGGCCCGACGGTCACGGGCGAATACGGCTCCGGTCAGGCCGTAGGGGCTGGTCTCATCACACAGGTGCAGCGCCTTTGCATATTCCCCGTCTGCATAGGCGTACAGAGTGACCACGGGTCCGAAAATCTCTTCCACCATGGTCTTGAAATACGGGTCATCGGTCTCAATGACCGTGGGCTGAATAAAGTAGCCCACCGAGTCGTCCGCTTCACCACCGGCCAGGATGGTGGCCTGTGAGGAGTCCTTAGCGTAATCCAGATATCCTTTAATCTTGTCGAATGCCGCTTTATCGATGACTGCATTGACAAAGTTGGTGAAGTCCTGCACATCGCCCATCTTCAAAGTATTCACTTCAGCAATCAATTTGTCTTTATATTCTTGATACAGACTCTTGGGAATGTACACTCGGGAGGCCGCCGAGCACTTCTGTCCCTGGTATTCAAAGGCTCCCCGTACAGTGGCGGCTACAGCGGCGTCGATATCCGCTGTCTGGTGGAGGACAATAAAGTCTTTTCCCCCGGTTTCGCCCACAATACGCGGATACGAATGGTATTTTTCAATATTCGTTCCTATCGTTCGCCACATATCCTGAAAGGCGGGAGTGGATCCGGTGAAATGCACACCGGCCAGGTGAGGGTCAGCCATGACCATGGGACCAACCACTGAGCCCTTACCGGGGATGAAGTTGATCACTCCGTCCGGCAGACCGGCTTCCTGCAGGATCTGCATCAGGTGATAGGCCGGATACACGGCAGAAGATGCCGGCTTCCACAGGACCACATTGCCCATCAAGGCCGGGGAGGTAGGCAGGTTTCCGGCAATGGCCAAAAAGTTGAAGGGAGTGGCGGCAAAGACAAAGCCTTCCAGGGGCCGATGCTCCAGGCAGTTCCAGGTACCGTACGGGGAGTATGGTGGCTGTTCAGCGTAGAGTTGATACAGGAACTGGGAGTTGAAGTTCAGAAAATCGCACAACTCGCACACGGCTTCAATTTCGGACTGATAGGCGGTTTTGCCCAGCCCCAGCATGGCCGCAGCGTTTATCCGTTCCCGGTACCGGGTGCTGATCAGGTAGGCGGCCTTTTTCATCACTGCCACCCGGGTCTCCCAGGGGGTTCGGGACCACTCTTTCCTGGCCTCCAGGGCGGCCTCAATAGCCGCATGGACCTCTTTTTCCCCGGCCATATGATAGGTGGCCAGGATATGGCTGTGGTTGTGGGGCATGACCGATTTTGCGGTTTGGCCGGTATAAACTTCCTTGCCTCCGATGACCACCGGGATTTCAAGTTCCTGGCTGCTCAGTTCTTTGAGCTTGGCCTTGAGGCGGGCCTTTTCCTCTGTCCCTGGCGCGTATTGATGCACCGGTTCATTGACGGCTGTAGGCACGGCGGGTCGCCAGTTCATACAGATCCCTCCTTTGATAGAATGGGCTTGGTCAGCTTTATGTCCTTTCCTCGATTGGGCAAATCAGGCCATCATGGCAAATCATGTTTCAATGGTTCGACCATTTGAATAGGTAGCTCTACTTTACGGAATCAGGACTGTATTTGTCAATAGAAGTTCTTTTCAGCTCCAGGGCTTTTTGGTTCTGCTCTTTATTGTTAATGATTTCAGATAACTCAAGCTGTATCTGGATAACAGCATTCTGTGGTCAGTGTTCAGCATAACCAGCTGAGATCAAATAACATTCAATCAGCTGCTTGTCAGATGACTGAACAAGGATATCTAAACTAAGGATATTTGCCCGATCAGTATCGTATCCGCATGAATCGGGCCTCTTAAAGCTGAACACTGAACACTGAAACCCGAACACTCCAGGCAACTTACACCTGAGAACAAAATCACCTTGTTTTCAGCTCTGCTTGCGGCAAATATGAAATATTCTTCGGCCAAAGCGGGCAATAAAAGATATTTTGGTTTGATCTTGGGAATGTACTTGGCCCCAATCCCGGGAGCGGACACAGGGAGGAGGTTGTGGCCGCTCCCGGCTGGGAGGAGTGGATAGGTTTGCGCAATCTTGGTTGGGCGTCACACTCAAGGATACGCAAAAAGGAGATCTATGTTTTTCGTGTAACGAAAAACATAAAGATAACACTATAGGAGAGAGTCACCTTTGTCAAGACAAATTTTCTGGCTCTCTCATTCCTTTTTGGTGCCCATGCACTCGAACATTTTGGTCGAGGCTCCGCATACAGGACAGCGCCAGGTGTCCGGCAAATCCTCGAAGCGAGTTCCTTTGGGGATCTTTCCCTTGCGGTCTCCACGGTCGGGATCGTACATATAACCGCAATTCACAGTCTGGCAGCGATACATTTCTTCTGGATTGGCCATGAGAACCTCCCGGTTTTGTTCGTTCATCGTAATTATTAGTGCCTTATCTTTTAAGAAAAAGACTGCTGCCCACAGATCACACAGATGCACCCCAGTTAAACAAAAGAAGGTTATCAGGGCAGGCATAGATGGAAGAGGTTTTTTATGTGCATACCAGGAATGAAGAACCTGTTATGCACATGGCTCCACCGCATTCGCGGTACTATGTAACTGCCGGGCTTTCCCCGCCCGAAGGGCTGATGCCTTATGCTTGAATGTTCTTATTCATTCAAGCATAAAAATATCCTTCTTCAATCTCTTGTATCTGTGTAAATCTGTGTGATCTGTGGACATCTGTGTGATCTGTGGACATCTTTGTTGGGTTGCGGGCATAGTCCGCTTTGGATCAATCTGGCAAAATATTTTTTTGGGCTCTTTGGCCCATAAAAATCAGCTCCCAACCCGGGAAGCAACCCCAGCAATGGCATACACCGTCTCTCCGGACACTTCTTCTCGTTCCAAAAGGGTTTGGGCCAGCTGGTCCAGGGCTTTCCGGTGCTGGTTCAAGATGTCTGAGGCTTGCTCAAAGGCCTTTTTGAGTATGGCCTCCACCTCTTTGTCCACTGCCTGAGAGGTGGCTTCACTATACTCCCTGGCCTTGCCCAGTTCTTCGCCTAAAAAGACCTGTTCGCCAGCTCCGCCCAAGGCCATATGCTCGAACTGGCCGCTCATACCCCATTCCAGGACCATTTTGCGGGCCATTTTCGTGGCCTGTTGCAGGTCATTGGCCGCTCCGCTGGTGGCGGTATCAAAGACCAAAGATTCTGCGCAACGCCCGCCCATCATAACCGCCAGCCGGTCCTGTAAGTATTCCCGGGGATAGATGTAGCGCTCCTGTTCCGGGAACTGCTGCGTGGCGCCCATGGACTGGCTTCTGGGTACAATGGATACTTTGTACACCGGATCGGCGTGAGGAAGTAAAGCCCCAATCAGGGCGTGTCCTGACTCGTGGTAGGCCACCATACGCTTTTCCTCCTGGGTCATAACCAGGCCGTGGCGTTTCAGGCCCATGAGGATCTTGTCTCTGGCGGCTTCGATTTCAGCATGCGAGATGGTGTCTTTTTCCTGCCTGGCCGCCAGCAGGGCGGCCTCGTTGAGCATGTTTTCCAGATCTGCGCCGGAAAAGCCTTGGGTTTCCCTGGCCAGACGGTCCAAATCCACCTCCGGACTCAGCTTTTTCTGTCGGGTATACAGGTTTAAAAGTTCCAGTCTGTCCTGGGTCGTGGGCAGATCGACCATGATTCGCCGATCAAAGCGGCCCGGGCGGCTCAAGGCCGGATCCAGAATGTCCGGGCGGTTGGTGGCGCAGATGACGATGATATTTTCGAAAGCCTCAAAACCGTCCAATTCGGACAGGAGCTGATTCAATGTCTGTTCCCTTTCGTCGTGCCCTCCTCCCAGGCCAGCCCCCCGACGTCTGCCGATGGCATCCATTTCGTCTATAAAAATGATGCACGGGGCGTTTTTTTTGGCGTCCTGAAACAGATTGCGCACTCTCTTGGCCCCTACTCCGACAAACATTTCCATAAAATCGGAACCTGTAATGGAGAAAAAAGGCACCCCGGCTTCTCCGGCCACCGCCCGGGCCAAGAGCGTCTTGCCTGTACCCGGTGGGCCGACCAGCATAATACCCTTAGGGGTCTTACCGCCCATGTCTTGAATTTTTTCCGGGTTCGTCAGGTAATCCACAGCTTCCTGCAGCTCAACCTTGGCTTCCTGGGCCCCGGCCACATCCTCAAAAGTGGTCTTTTCCTGGCTCTGATCATATTGTTTGGCCTGGCTTTGGCCGATGTTGAAAAGCCCTCCGCCTTGACCCTGCATGCGCTTGTACTGAACCGAGATGAGCCAGATGATCAGGAGAACCGGTAGTAATGAGATGAGCATATACCAAAAAAAGGGGTTGGCTTCCGGCTTGGTGGTAACTTGTACGCCTTGTTCTTTCAATTCAGACATGAGTTCCTGATCTCCAAAGGAGGGCAGGTAAGTGGAAAAGTGGGTATAGGGTGTATCCTGGAAGGTGGCTTCTTCTTTGAGGTTACCGTCAATGCTGTCACCTTTCACGGTGATTTCCAGCACATTTCCCTTTTCTACCTGCTCGATGAACTCGCTGTAGCTGATGCTTAAGTCGGACGCATACTGCGAAATGAAGCTCCAGGCCAGAAAGGCGAAAAAGACGGCCAGGAGAATGACTATGTGTCTGTTTTGCTGGAGGTATTGCTTGGCCATGGTTTTGCTCCATTTGATTTCCCTTTCTTACAAGAAAGGAGGCTCGATCCTTTGGCTTCTTGGGTGAGGTTTTGGCGATATGTATGCCGATTTGCCTCTATGCAAACGAAGGACATAATGCCCTGCGGGTTCTCGCGGGTCAACATGCAGGTTGCAGAAGATCCAGAATATGGGGAATAATTTGGAAATAATAATCGCTATTGACATTCAACCCAAAATTTCGTACCAAATTAGTATACTACGCTTATCAGTGCACAGAGTTGGCAAGTTATTGGAAAGAAGAGCTCAGGAGGTATGTATGGACAGTTCAGATCTGAAAAAAATGCTGGTTGGGCTTTGCCTGAGCGGCTTGCTGGCGGGATCCGGAGTCGGAGTTACCGCCAGTCATGCCAGCGGAGGGTGAGGCGCCACCAACGGCACTGCGGTCGGCAATGCAACAAGCGGAAGTGGTTGAGGGGCCAACGGGGACGCAGGTAGCGGACCAGCTGGCAGCGGCTGAGGAGCGAGCGACGATGACGCCGGCGGCGTCATGGACAAACACCCGGATAAGGGCCAGGGCAACGACACGAAACAGGCCCCTGCCTCCAGCGGCTGAGGCGGAGGATCGAATTAGCGCAGTTGGCGCTGTAAACTTGAAGGGCAAGGCAGCGCATATGGCGTAGGTGCGCTGCCTTGTATTTGAACTTTTGGAGAAGGGGGCTGAATGCTGAGGTTGCCTTGGAGCTGATATGCAAGGGAAAAATTTATTGGAACACCTCTTTCCGGCCTGTCGAAAGCTGATGGGAGAACGCCTTTGGAGTTTGGCCGGCAAGGCGTTTGTTTCCCACGATCCGGGAGAATTTTCAGAATTTTTGCAGGAATTTCTTCGAGATGGTCTTTCTGATCTCCAGTATCTGCCGGACTTGGCCAGGCTGGAATTAGCCATTGCTCGGGTCCGAGAATGCTCACACACAAAGAGGATCGACGAAGGTATTGCCGTTCATCCCTGCCTGGAGCTTTTGGAACTGGAGTGGACAAATGTGTGCAGCCTGGTTCCGGACAGTCAAAGCCGCAATCACTTGCCCCCTGATCCGGGGCGGGAAAAAATTCTGGTCTGGCCGGAAGGTAAGGGCCAAGTCCAGTGCAGGCCGGCCACTGATAACGATCTTTTGGCCTTAAAGCTGGTTGTGGAGGGCATTTCCGTGCCTGAGGCCGCAGGGCAGACCGGATACCGTGCATCCCGGATCTGGCCGGTTATCAATCAGGCGGTGCAAAACAACATCCTGATTCGAGGACAAAGCCTGATCCAACGTAAGTTTCCTGAATTCGAGGCCCAACCATCTTGGGCCGCAAAATATTTGACGGCTGATGTGTTTACTCTGCAATGGCATGTGACTCAGGCCTGCGATCTTAAGTGCAGGCATTGCTACGGCCGGGAAAGCAGAAATCCCCTGGACCTGGACAGGGCCATGTATGTGTTGGACGATTTTGACCGTTTTTGTCGACAAAAAAACGTTCACGGCCAAATCAGTTTTACCGGTGGAAACCCCATGCTCTATCCCCATTTGGCCACTGTTCACGAGGCAGCGGTGGATCGGGGCTTCACCGTGGGTATTCTGGGTAATCCGGCCCCGGAAGAACAACTCAAAGAGTTGCAGCTCAGTGGTCCGGTGTCTTTTTATCAGCTCAGCCTGGAAGGTCTGGCCGAGCATAACGACTTCATACGCGGATCTGGACATTACCAAAGCGTTCTCGATTTTCTGGATACTTTGAAAAAGCTGGGCATCTTTTCCATGGTCATGCTTACCTTGACCAAGGCCAACACCCGGCAGGTCCTGGACCTGGCCGAGTCCCTTCAGGGCCGGGCCGATCTGTTCACCTTCAACCGGCTGTCCATGGTTGGCTCTGGTGCCTATCTGACTCCGGCGGACAAGGAGGAGTTCAAGGATCTGCTCTATGCATACCAAAATAAGGCCAAGGACCTCAAAGGAGTGGGTTTTAAAGACAACCTTTTCAATCTGGTTCGTTATGAACAGGACGGTCCTTTGTTCGGTGGATGTACCGGGTATGGCTGCGGGGCGGCCTTTAATTTTGTGGCTGTGCTTTGTGACGGCGAGGTCCATGCCTGCCGCAAGTTTCCCTCACCCCTGGGGAATGTCTTTAGCAGCAGCCTGCAGGACATCTATGATTCCCAGCTGGCCCAAAGATATCGGGAAGGACCCACAGAGTGCAAAGGGTGTCCGATACGGCCTGTGTGCAGGGGTTGTCTGGCTGTAGTCTCCAGCAGCGGCCTGGATGTGTTCCAGGATAAAGATCCGTATTGCTTTGTGTGATTTTTTATGTTAACGAAATATTTACACTCACCGCAAGCGATTTTGGAACACAAAACAGAGACAATGGGAGGCTATGGCTATGAAAAAACTTATTATCTTGCTCACAGCAATGATCTTATCCATTGCCACAAGTGGGATGAGTCAGAAGATTACTGATTTCAGTGGTTGGGATTTGATAGTATGTCCACAAAACCAGAGTTGCCAAAGTAAAAGCGGTGGCTCAAGCGGTACTGTAAGCATAAGTGGTAGCGACTGGGCAGTAAGTATGGAGATAAACAACGGCAAGCTCACCTTTGATGTGAACGGCTCAGAAGATCAAGGAATATGGACAGCCCTGCGTAAAGATTTTGAAGATCAAGCTTCAATAATTATTTCTAGTGTGAAAGTAAATGACTTCTCTGGCAATATATCTGCTGGGTTTAGACATTCTAT
The DNA here is from genome assembly GCA_034521385.1 of Desulfovermiculus sp. Lineage (GTDB taxonomy): Bacteria > Desulfobacterota > Desulfovibrionia > Desulfovibrionales > Desulfothermaceae > Desulfovermiculus. Next base: position 61,860 of record JAXHMO010000020.1, on the reverse strand, counting down.
TGAAGAATGGCCTATACAAGGCATTATAGATGATGAGGTGATCTGTTCATTACGTGTACAAAATTGGGATGGTTGTCAATCATTTTCATGGACAGTAGAAGAGAGGTCCGATGATAGAAGCTATGAAAAAGTATTGAGCAGAGGCAAATTTGGTGATTACTGCGAAGGCTGGAGTAAGGGACAACTAAAATTTTTGGGATATGCATTGCTTATCGATCAGATGTTTTTTGTTGTCGACGGATATAAAAGCATTCACACATTTATGCCCTTGGTTTCGTTTTCCAGCGATGGTACCGATTTTGATCCGGCACTCGAGGTCTATGTAGATCAAGGAGACGACAACTTTATAAATGTCGAGTATGATAACGTTCACGTCCAGTGATCTATTGATCATTAAGCGGTAAGCAGATGTTGTGCGGTGAGTGTGACAGATTGGATCAATTGGCGAAAAAAATCGAAGCAATCTCAAACTTAATTTGAGATTGCTTCGATTTTTTATTTTAATGTTTTAATTTAAAAATACCAGACACTCCCCAGATAAATCTGGTCGGATTCGAAGTCGTCATAATCAAGAACTTTTTTATAACCGACACTCAGCTCCATGCCGGTGGAGATTTGATAGGCTAGTTCAACCCCAAGATCCCAAAAGTTCTCCTCATCCGCATGCTCATAATCCGTCAGGTCCATGGTGTATATTCCATAGATATTAAGAGGCAATTGCTGGGTCAGATATATTCCGGCGTTCACACCGGTTTTGACTGTATGATAATCCCCTGTGTCTCCATCGTCGTGGTTGTATTGATAGGAGGCACCCAGGGTAGGGACAAAGACATCTCCATTTTTAGTTATACTCACACCTGCGCCCCCCCCAATAGTATTGACTTCATCATCACCATATTCAGATGATTTGACGTCGACATCCGAGTACATGTAGTTGGCGTTTCCGATAAGATTCAAGGTATATCTATTCTGATCAAAAGGTATTCTGTGCTTGGCGTACAAAATGCCCCCGAATTGGTCAACAGAATCGATCCCGGAGTCGTCAAAGCTCATGTGATCATAAGGGATCATAATACCATATGTTGTACGATCTCGATCAACGGCAAAGCCAAGCGTCCCTCCGTATATATCAGCATTTTCATCTTTTCCAAAATGCTCAAAGGTTACATCCTCATAACGAAGCGAAGGACCAATGCTATTGGGCATTTTACCAATCCTGGTGGCAGCATCCGAGCTTCGAGGCCTGGGCTTGGCTGTTTCTACAACGAGATATTGGTTTACCAAAGAAGTGGTTCGGCCCACTGATCCAACGGTTGAGGAAAATAGTTCAGGAGAAAAACCAGAGTCATCATAATCACCTTCACAGTAGGTGGCATAGACATCTGAGTTGGGATTGAGCATATCGCAGAAGTCAGGAAAATCCTGGGAATAACATACATTGGCAACAGTAATGCATATCATAGAAACAAATAATACACAACAAATATATTTATTGTGATAATTTTTAAAAGATAATTTTAATTTAGACATCTTTGCCTCCTTATTTGTCATATGTGATCGAAATCTTAATAAGAATATGTGTGATCAGCCAAGATTGCATGGACAGCCAAGTCTTTAACGTTAAAAAGCTATACAATATGCTGAATCTGATATAATGGATACATTTTCAATGTTACTTCTCTTCCCATGTATATCTGTTGCCCATATACTTACATTATATACTCCAGAAGGCCTGCCTGGATCATTAAAGTTAAAAGAACCTTGAGCATTTACAGTAATTGGAGAGTATCCATCAGCATTTATGTTAACTGTATCGCCATCTGGATCATTTACATAACCGCTAATAGTAAATTGTGTGTTAGGGCATACTTCTAATTCTGAGGTGACTGAAATCTCAGGTGGTTGATTACTACAATCATCTACTTGAACATCAGTTGTGGTATTAGCTGTTTGTCCTTGAGAATCAGTCGCGGTTACAGTGATAGTGTAAGTTCCCGGATTATCAGGTGCAGTAAGGTTAGCGGTAAAAGATCCATTATTATCAGGCTGGACCTGAACATTGTCTCCGCCGTTAATCGAAACACTCAGCGAATCGATATCATTTATCCCATCTGGATCTGATACTGTGCCTGCCACATCAAATGCTTCTCCAGCACATGGCTCAGTTGGTGTGATTGTATTTATAGCGACTGTAGGCGGTTCATTACAAATAACAACTGAGACATCGACAGTTTGACTGTCACTTTGCCCTTGTGAATCAGTCGTAGATACAGTGACAGTGTAAGTTCCCGGATTATCAGGTGCAGTAAGGTTAGCGGTAAAAGATCCATTATTATCAGGCTGGACCTGAACATTGTCTCCGCCGTTAATCGAAACACTCAGCGAATCGATATCATTTATCCCGTCTGGATCTGATACAGTGCCTGCCACATCAAATGCTTCTCCAGCACATGGCTCAGTTGGTGTGATTGTATTTATAGCGACTGTAGGCGGTTCATTACAAATAACAACTGAGACATCGACAGTTTGACTGTCACTTTGCCCTTGTGAATCAGTCGTAGATACAGTGACAGTGTAAGTTCCCGGATTATCAGGTGCAGTAAGGTTAGCGGTAAAAGATCCATTATTATCAGGCTGGACCTGAACATTGTTTCCGCCGTTAATCGAAACACTCAGCGAATCGATATCATTTATCCCGTCTGGATCTGATACAGTGCCTGCCACATCAAATGCTTCTCCAGCACATGGCTCAGTTGGTGTGATTGTATTTATAGCGACTGTAGGCGGTTCATTACAAATAACAACTGAGACATCGACAGTTTGACTGTCACTTTGCCCTTGTGAATCAGTCGTAGATACAGTGACAGTGTAAGTTTCCGGATTATCAGGTGCAGTAAGGTTAGCGGTAAAAGATCCATTATTATCAGGCTGGACCTGAACATTGTCTCCGCCGTTAATCGAAACACTCAGCGAATCGATATCATTTATCCCGTCTGGATCTGATACAGTGCCTGCCACATCAAATGCTTCTCCAGCACATGGCTCAGTTGGTGTGATTGTATTTATAGCGACTGTAGGCGGTTCATTACAAATAACAACTGAGACATCGACAGTTTGACTGTCACTTTGCCCTTGTGAATCAGTCGTAGATACAGTGACAGTGTAAGTTCCCGGATTATCAGGTGCAGTAAGGTTAGCGGTAAAAGATCCATTATTATCAGGCTGGACCTGAACATTGTTTCCGCCGTTAATCGAAACACTCAGCGAATCGATATCATTTATCCCGTCTGGATCTGATACAGTGCCTGCCACATCAAATGCTTCTCCAGCACATGGCTCAGTTGGTGTGATTGTATTTATAGCGACTGTAGGCGGTTCATTACAAATAACAACTGAGACATCGACAGTTTGACTGTCACTTTGCCCTTGTGAATCAGTCGTAGATACAGTGACAGTGTAAGTTCCCGGATTATCAGGTGCAGTAAGGTTAGCGGTAAAAGATCCATTATTATCAGGCTGGACCTGAACATTGTTTCCGCCGTTAATCGAAACACTCAGCGAATCGATATCATTTATCCCGTCTGGATCTGATACAGTGCCTGCCACATCAAATGCTTCTCCAGCACATGGCTCAGTTGGTGTGATTGTATTTATAGCGACTGTAGGCGGTTCATTACAAATAACAACTGAGACATCGACAGTTTGACTGTCACTTTGATTTTGAGTATCAGTAGCAGTGACCGTGCAAGTATACGATCCTGGTTCTTCGGGCGCTGTCAGGCTTGCGCTAAATAAGCCATCATTATCAGGCTGTATTTGAACGCTGTCTCCGCCATCTATGGAAACAGATATAGCTTCAATATCCTCAATTCCATACGAATCTGATACAGCTCCTACTACGTCGAAGGAAGAATCAGTGCATAATGTTGAAGGGATTTCGAGTATTTCAACAACAGGCGGATCATTTTCTCCGTAATAAAATGATGCATTATCAAGTCCCCAAAATGAATTACTGAACAAAGGTATAAACCAAAAACTAAAGTTACCTTCATGGTCAAACATGTTAGGTTGGATTTCCAGAAATGAATCATAGTTCATCATATTCATTTGCAATGGATCGGGAAAGGCAGGGTGGGCTTCTTTGTATAATCCGTCGATTGAAAGGAACATTCCGTCGACATTATATTCATCAGGAGCTTCGGCAATAAACAGATAAAGATGACTTTTGCACCAGTCTGGAACCCCAGAACCGCCTGCAAAAGCCCGAAGACTTATTTTTCCAGAATCACCAGGCGATATGTTGCAATTTGAACATTCTTGTCCGTTTTTATATACTTGAGCCTTTAATTCAGGTAGATATAAAACATTATTGATCTTAGTTGCATTATCTAGAGTAAATATACCAAAGTTTCCGACAGGAAGCACATTATTTTCATCTAGCTGATCTAACTTATAAGAGTTGATCGGATGTATTTTATTCTTTTCAACATCTTTTATATAAAATTGAGCAGTATTCGAGTCATGCGAAAAATATATATATACAGTGTTACCATGTATATCTTCTGGATTATTTATGAAGTCTAATTCTACTAAATTCTCCTCAACTATTTCTATTAACCCTGTGCTGTTAAATGTTTCGACTCGAGTAAAAAAATCATCATTTCTATATCCAAAATCTAAGTTGTAAGAAATATTGTTTGTTTCATCATAAATAAATGATGTTATTTGAAATAGTGAATCTCCTTGATATGCTGGCCATTCATCTCTGGAAAGAGAAAACGCCCAGCCTCTTGATAGAATTCTAGAGGCTAAAAAATACTCACCCTCAGCGTTTATTGTGCCAATAAGACTTCCATCGCTAATTGTTGAATTACCATCTTGATTTTCAGTTTTCCACTTAATAGAATTCACCTCTTGAGATTCAAAGTCGTCATAAACTTGAAAGTGATCTGTAGAAAATGGAGCATCTGCTGTCACGTGAGAACTACTGCATAGACAAACAAGAAAAGAAAACAAAAAAATGAACAATAACCTTTTAAACATACTTCCTCCTTTAAGGTGTTAATAAAATTACCTCTCTTGAATAAGAGAATAGACAGCTTTATGAACTGATTTTCTTGCAGCCTTTCCCCAATCCAAACCATATGCAGTTCCAGAGGATGGAATAACTTCCAAAGTTTCAACATCCACTATATTCAACTGAATCCCAACCCTCACACAATCTTGAGAGACATCTTTTAATAAGACAACAGAGCCATCAATTCCTTGAGCATAGTCATACACTTCTCCATATACGACCTTTCGAGCACCAATAAATTTCCCCAGTTCAGCAGCCTCAGCGCTGTTGAGAAGACCGGATTCTCCCAGTTCCAGTCGTTCCAAAACTTCCTTTATGACAGTGGGATTGTCCTCAACGAGCTGAAATCGATTCGAATCATATAGCTCCTGGATGATCATATTATGGATACCGAAGCCGACCAATTTTTTGAGAAGATGTGGATACCTCTCAGATGTTCGCTTGCTCAATCCAAGGGGCACAACAGCCACGGGGATTTTTTTGCCGGAATATTGGGGGTAAGAGGTCTTTTGGTTTGAGTTTTCCGAATATTCAGTAGAAGAAACAGGATGCGTCACTGCACATGATGTCATTATGCAAAAAGCACTGGTCAAAGCAATGAGTAAAATCAAAATGTTACTCATTATATTATGATCCTGTTGGTGAAAAAAAATCGCATGACGACTTAAGGCTTTGAACCGCATCCTGAACAGCTTCCTTGGCAGCTTGTCCAACTGTGGTAGCATCAAAGTAAACCTGATTGTTTTGTATTTGAAAAAAGGCACCTAATGACTTTGTCGTGCTTTTTCCTAACCCCAGGGAAGAGTAATGATTTGTATCTGATCCAATCAAATGGACGTTGATTTTTACCTCAACTGATGTATTTCCTGAACAAAAAGGTCCAATCTGGATTCGATTTCGAGAGACGCTAAAGTCTTTGACAACTGCATAGGCATACGCATCAGCAGGAAAATTCTGTGCTGATATTGACTTTATTGAGTCAAACTCATTGGTATTCTTTTGTTCGTTGAAACGGCGATTGAGTTTATCAATGATTTCCGGATTCGTTTCAACTATTATAAACTGTCCTGAGTTTGAAAGTTCCTGTTCTAAGATTTGAGCCAAACCTTGAGAAACCAACTGATTATTCCACTCTGGATCATCGATCTTAGATTGGACACCAGTAACTATAACTCGTGTATTTTGAGCATATAGAGTACCTACATTTACAAAAAGTAATACAATACCTATAATTAAAAATATATGTTTAAATAAAATACCACTAATTACTTGCATAAAATACCCATAACAGTACAATAAAAGTATATGAGCTTTTATGCATAAAAGCTCATATACTTTTATTGGATTCTTTGTTGAATCTCCCGAACCAATCGTTCGCCAGTCAAGCTCACCGTGACTCTGTACTTATTAGTTCCTGGATCGTATCCAGCTGAGCTTATACGATAGTCATTAACCAGAGCATGAACCTTGTTTTGCACAACATCACGTACTTTGTCGTTATTCCAGATTTTTGTCTCCGATTTGGTCATGGTTTGAACCTGACTGGCCAGCTCATTAACGGCCAATTGAGTAGCCGCCCGTCTGGCCAGGCCTTCATTGTCATTTTCAAAGATACCTTCCCCTTCCAGCCTGGTATCTTCAAAAACCCGACGCAGCTCAGATATTACTTCATCATCAATTGTTTTTTTCTTGTAAGAAACTTGTCCACTGGGAGTGTACTCTGTTTCCTGCATGGTGTGTGTGGTGCAGCCAGCAAAGAAGAATGCGATGAGAATAAAACTCAGCACTTGCATCTTACGGATCATAGTTACCTCCTTTTGCAGTGAATGAGCATTCAATTTTTAGGCTGGGTATACGCCTGCCTTTTGATCTCGCTGAGGATTTCTTTGACTGCATGCTTAACTGACGAGATATTGCTTTGAGAAATTTCATTGGCTGAGGCTATAGTCAGGGCTGTTTTAATATCGATCATTCGGACGGTGATATCCAGTTTATTACCCATTTTGATAACAGTACCTGTGAAAACAGCATTGGCCCCAGTGAGATCGTTAATCTTTTCCAAGAGCTGATTGTCGAATTCTCCGGCTGGTTGTCCGATATCCTGTTCGTCCAGAACCTCTTTCAGTCTTTCTCGTTCCACAATGTCGAAGATTTTTTTCGAAACAGCCAGATTGGCCAGGTTCTCAGAGACCAAGCGGCCCAAAGAATTATCTTCTGCCTTCCCCCCCATAGAATTGAAATTCAATATTGCAACAACGAAACGTCCATCCGGTACAACCGGGTCCAAATCAGGTTCAGGTTTTGGAGCTTTTGGGGTATGGAGGCTTATCTCCATGCTATATTTGTTACTTTTATCTATCTGAATTATTTTACTTACTGCCTTTTTGCATGCTTGATAGATCAGATTATTGTCAGGTCGGGAAAAGCTGCTCAACAGGGTCAATTTGGCTGATTTTTTACTTTGCGTTGGAAGCCTCCTGACTTGAGCTGCATCAAATCCGATTGTTGTTAAGACGTTCTTGATATCATGAACCTGTTTGACATTGATATTGTGGATGACTAATTGCGTTTCCCGGTTAGACTCAACTAATATTTTAGGAATCTTCCAGGCAAAGGCATCAGCTATTTGTTCTGCGATGGCATCCAAGCACCGGGAGGAGGCGGAAAGTTGGTCAAACCCTGTCTTCTGTAGCACAAAATGACGAGCTGCTATATGTTTTCCAGAGGATACGATCAGGGCTTTGGTGGATACCTCGGCTGATACTCTGCTCATCTTTTTACCAGATGATAATGGTTCAAAGGTTTGAGTTGATAAATGAACGAGGCCAGAAATAACGATATCTGCTCCGATCTCCCGTGCTATGTGCAATATCTGAGCGCTTGCCCCTGACCGAGCTTCCTGAAGGATATCTTTGCTGGCTAAACTTTTGCCTGTTAGATCGTCGGAAGTAACGGTCTGATATCTGTATTTGCTAAGCGCTTGAGCCAATGCTGCTTCTGTGCCACGAAATTGTTTGCCTGTATCCCGCTTTCTTGTGTCTTGACTTGGACGAGTTTCTTGGGATGGAAGGATGATGAGAACCTTTGGATCTCCTAATAGACGCAAATACAAGTTAAGGCCGTGAATGCTTTTTTGACCAGCAGAACCTCTTTCAATAACATTCGCTTCAATTTCAACTACATATTGCTTATTGTTTGTCTGACCGATACCCTCAGAAATAATGGTGTATGACTTAATAAACCCGCGTGACTTGGAGAGGACAATATCATTGACATGTTTGGCGTTTCGAATCAGAGTCCAGCTCCCAATCTCAACGCCGCAGACTTGGGATATAGCTTCAGAATATGCCATCCGAAGTGCTGCGTTCTTAGCGTCTTGAATATTCCCATTATAAATTGGAGATAAACCTTTTGCTATCACAGTACTCGTTTTTGAGTTTTGATTTTCTTTAAATGTATCGACACTACCAGCACTTGGACTGTCAGAGAGTAAAGACTTTACACCACCCTTTTCTGCGCTTGCAAAGCATGAAAAAAAAATACCAAATTGAATAATAAATATATAAAAAACAAGAGAAATATTTATATTTTTGATCCTAAAGTAATTAGACATGGAAGCCTCATGTGTCCGGATGACAAAATAATATCAGACAACTAAAAAAAACAAAAAAGAACTTTTACTTATCAAAAGCAAGTGCAAAATTTATTTTTGAACTCGCAAGAGGTCACCAACTTAATGGCCCTAGATCAGAGATCAGAAGTCAGCGCCGCTACTGGCGGCGGCCGCCAGTTTGATTTAGCATGAAACTGAAGAGGGCTGGTCCGGCACTCAATTGAAGATTTAAGGCTTGCAATCAAGATACACCGATAACTTCTGCAATTGAGTGCTGGGCCGCCCTACCCAAAAGACCACGAGCTGGGTTGCAAGTGCGTAGGCTGCCCTTCTCCGAAGGGCAGGCCATCTTCAAGGTAAAATCTCGTTTCATACGAGCGCCGTCGCTGGCCGCAGACTGCCAGTTTGATCGATCAAGAAACTGTCCAAGGGAGGCCATCCTTTCCTTACAAAATCAATCTCCAGCAACTGCCCCTCCCTTCAGGCTTTCTGCCTTGGAGTCTTCTCCTTGCGATGTTTCTTGATGAGCTTTACTTGTATTTTTCGTTGTGGTGACCGGGATATCCATGGATTTTAACTGAGTGCTGCTACCGCTTATACCCTGTTGCCTGTCTTTTTCCTCGGCGATTTCATCAACTTGAGCCCCATGGCCGGTAACTTCAATCACTTCCCCTTGGTCATAGAGCAAACGGTTGCCTAACAGGTCTTCGACTTTTTCAACATCTATGCGCAACTTAACCCATGCATTTCCGTTTTCATCCCAGCCCCAGCCCCGATCTTTGGCATCCATATCCGGATTTGGGATATGGGCTCCGTATACAGCGGCACAAACTTCAGATTTGTTGATGTCCTCGGTCAAAATAAAGTTTTCTGCTTCACTATAGGAAGAAATTTTTTCCCCCACCAGTATTGCTGCTAACTCGTCATAGGCATTGAGCATAGCGGCTCGCAGTGCCATCAAAGGCGGTTTGGAAGTTTCGGTCATTGTGCCGAATCCAAAGGCATGAACTTTGACATCGTCATATGATGGTCTATCACCTGTAATTGTTACTCCTTCTCCAAGTGTCATATGACCCAAGCAGAAGGCAATATCCTTATCCGGATCATAGATTATTTTATCAACTTTCGCACCTTTGAGGATGGCCGCAGCTTTTCCTTTCACCACATACTGATTGTCCTGGGTAAGACCGAATTCACCTTTGCTTGTGACTTTGGAGCCTACGACCGTCTCCACCAAATTTCTTTTCATGTCTTGTTTGGCCATTTTTTGGGACATGAGCTGTTTATTACTGGCCATTGCCCCTGAGGAGCAAAAGAGTATGAGAACAAGCATGCAGAATGCGGCCGCTTTCCAATTATCAACTGACCAAATGTATTTCATGTTATGACCTCCTGTAAGTGACCTATAAATTATCGGGATCAGCATTGGGCATTGGACCGATGCGAATTGTTTCTTTCTGGAGGTACTCTTCCGGAGGCCCATCACCCGTTAACTTGATGGTTCCTCTCAGAAGCACATTTCCAGTGCTTACTGCATTACTGGTTGAATTGTAGATGATATGGTTGTCGAATTTTTCTTTTTGACTGTCTTGTTCGTTGTCAACACTCATCTCCAGCCTGTGAAGCTCATAATCAAATGTATTTCGATCATGAGGATTTGGTTTTACAACAGCCTCCAGAAAAACATGGCCATCCTTCGGAAATTTGATCCCTTGTTGTCTCAAGTCACGAAGAATATATTCTTTGATTTGCTGCTTCCTTTCTGCCCATTGGCGCATGAGATTCTCAGAACCGTTCTCAGTCAGAGCAGAATGAGGTGCTAACAGACAGATAGATAGAGTAGCCAACACTGTGATAAGGAACACCTGAAAAGTGCACCTCACGTTCCCAAAATCGTCTGTCCTAGGACGTAATGCCCAAATCCAATTAAAAATCGTCAGGATCAATGGCCTTGGCTCCTCCTGTAAACTTTTCTTTTTTTGTTGCTTTGCCCTTCTCAGTATCCTTTTCTTTTGGGGATGATTTCTGCGGATCCACATATTTATCATCCTGTATCTTAGTTAATCGAAGGCCTTCGTGGGCCGGCAGATACTCTGAATTGATATCCAAGGCTTGCTCATAGGCTATTTTGGCCCGATCGAACTCCTCCTCCATCCGGTAGATAGTTCCCAGGGTGGTGTAAACCTCCGGCATCACACTATCTAAACTCCTGGCTGTTTCCAGCTGTTTCTTGGCATCTTTGAAACGGTCAAGCTCAAAATAAAGAAGGCCCAAATCTTCATAGGCAGCAAGATATCGGTTATCTAATTCAATACATTCTAAATACTTTTCTTCCGCCTTATCCGGCATCTTCTTCTTTACATAGCATTTCCCGGAATAGTATAAGGCATCAAGATAGCTGGGGGCTTTATCCACAGCTTGCCGATATTCGGATAAAGCTGCATCATAATCCCCATCCTGATAATGAGCCATTCCAGTATTGAAATGGTCATTGGCGGTTTCTTCAGGTGGCGGTACCTCTTTTACGCATCCGCTCAAAACGAACAGCAAGAACAGCAGTAGAATGCCTAGTCCTGATTTCCACATACTCATCACATCCCTCCTTTTTTCTCATCCGGGTGATTAAAAATCTTCAATGGATTGTTGTGGGGTTGAGTCGTTCCAGGTACCTTCATCCCTCAACTCTTGAACTGCTTGGGGATTTATATCCGCTACTTTCTCCAAAGTTTCCTGGTCGTGAATAATATCTTTGAGTCGTTCGGGAGAGGCTTGAGCCAGGTAAGCGGGGGGTTCAGATTCCAGACGGTCTTGAAGGTTTGAATCTGCATCAGAGGTTGAAAACGCAATGGTCGCAGATTGCCCATGAGCGGATTGAAGGCTGAAGCACTTTTCGTGGAGCTTTTGATTCAAGGGTTTGACAATGGCTGAGTGCAGAAAGTTATTAAAGTGTTCTTGGCCACCGGCAAACTCCACTTCAAATTCAGAGAGCCCGGATGCATCGAAGTTTCCCAACCTCACGTTCAGAATCTCACGAAGCCCGACAAATTCTTTTTTGACCAGCAGGGCCGTAGAATAATCAGGCAAGCCTAGAATCTTGAGCTGATAGAGACGTGTATTACGACTGAGATGAGTCTGAAAAAATTCTCTGGAGAATTCTTGGCCTACCAGGCGGCCAATGGCATGAATGGCAGCGCTCTTGTTCGCCCAGCTCTGGGTCCTGGGAATAGTGGTGTTCAAATAGACCTCTTCACCGGTATGATTGTCGATACAGGTCACTGTCCATGAGGTCAAAACGTATTTACTCAAGGTAAGCCCAGAAGTTTCCAGGGTACGCTCGATGTTTTTTACCGTCGCCTGCCCAAGAATGGTAAAATCTGCATTACGAGAATGCGTAACAGATAAGGTGGCATCAATCTGATTCTCCAGGTAGCTTCTTTCCGCCAGTTGCATCTTCAGTTGGCTGGAAATATCTTCAGACCACACCCGGTAACCGAAATCTTTGATACGTTCTTTGAGGACATTTTCGGCCAAGCTAGATCTTTCAGGCTCTTGGGAAGGCTGATCCATATCCTGGAGAACAACGGCAACAGAGATTTTCGGATTACCGTGCTCTTTGATGAGATGAATTCGTTCTGCTTTGGACATTTGATTCAAGGCCGTTTTGATGTCTGTTACATACACCTCAGCCTTCATCAAAAGATGGGCAAACCCATCTTTGCCCATCCAGGGATCACTTTCTTTAATCACACGTTTGATCAGACCTTTGCTCTTGGTTAATATCCGGTCCTTGATCAGGGTATAGTTCTCCATCAAGGTGGAGGACTCAACAAATGTTCCGACAGCCTTTTCAATGATCTGCTGCTTGGCATCCTTACGCAGAGCTTCAAGGAGAAGCCCTTTGTCCCGGGCATAGGCCTCAGAATTCGGATCGGCTAGACCTTCGGCAGAAATTATCCTGGTTTGTTGATTATTTTGAGGGGTGGGGGCTGCCATACAAGTTGTATGGAATACGAAGAGACAGATACATAAGGCGGTGACACTCAGGGCAGCAGAGGGTTTTGGGCTAAAACAACAGGTAACCATACAAACCCCTTGAAACAAAAGTCCAAAAAAAGTAAACTAAAAAGCTTTTTTGTATTTTGATTTAAGAAACTGCCAGACAAAAATTGCTTTGTCAAGGAATTCAATGGAATTTTCAGTGCTGGGTTGAAAGATTGATGAGTAATTGGTTTTTCGGAAAACTTTTGTTAAACAATAACGTAGAGATTACGGTTAGTTATCTGTTGTAATTTAAAATTATTTTCTGTAGCAATGCACATGTTATTGAAAGACACAAGGTTAGTTATTTTTTAAACAATAACATGTTGAAATACATTTTAATCTTGCAATGACGGTTATTGCTGCTCCATTCAGGAAGAGATCTCATGTTTGTTTTTGAAAATTATAAAGTAAATACTTATGGACTGTAGATATGGGGGTTGAGTTTGAAGACAGTTTTTGATAATATAGATTCTTATTCTCAACAAATATCTGTAAGGAGGAGATCGTTATGGCCGTTTGGAAATGCAGCGAATGTGGACACACCTTGGATGAGGCTCTGCCCCCGGAGACATGCCCCAGCTGCAAGAAGAAGTGCGAGTTTGTGGATGCTTCCTGCTACACCCCGGATTGCGGGGGGCCGGATTCCGGAAACATCAACCCGGATATTGTCAAGAATCCCAAGAAGTAAGACGCTAGAAGATGAATCCGCTTTGTGTATCGCTCCCACGCTCTGCGTGGGAGCTGTCTTGACCCCTAAATGTCGGACAAGGGTGAGCACGACGGATCTCTTCAGGCAATGGGCTTGCTTTTGACCAATACAATGGCCATATTGTGTCTTGTTTATAGACACAGGGCATTTATAAGGAGGTCACTGCATGCCTTCCCTACCCCCAAAACCTTCCCCCTCACTGCTTAAGGAAGCCTGGCTTTTTTTCTTTGTTCTTGGCCTGGTCATGCTCAATTATCCTTTCTTGGTTATTTTCAACAGGCTCATTCTTGTCTTCAATATCCCCTTGTCAGTCCTCTATTTCCTTGTCGGATGGCCTCTGTCTATTGTGGTCATTTATTTTTTTTCCCTGGGGTTGAGCGTTGAAGAGGAACAGCCCTGGGATGCATTGCCCAGAAATCCAGAGGCAGAATCATGATCAGTCTGGGCATATTGTCTCTAATCATCTTGGGATACTTTGCCCTCCTCTTTGCCGTAGCTACCTGGGCAGAACGAAGAGGGAGAAAGAATCGAAGTCTTATCGCCAATCCCACGGTCTACACCTTGTCCATGGCCGTGTACTGCACCTCGTGGACATTCTACGGCAGTGTAGGGCGAGCGGCCACCACCGGGCTTGATTTTATCGCTGTCTATTTGGGCCCGACCCTCATGGCCTTTACCTGGTGGTTCTTCCTGCGCAAGATGCTCAGACTGAGCAAGGAGCTCAAGCTTGTATCCATAGCCGACTTTATTTCCAGTCGCTACGGCAATTCCGTCTTTCTGGGAGCGGTGGTCACCCTTTTTGCCGTTATCGGCATCATGCCCTACATCGCCCTGCAGATAAAAGCCGTTTCCCAGACCCTCAGCCTCATCGCCGGGCCGTTTTTCACAAATCCCGGCACCCAATTCAATCACCTACCCCACATCCTGCACTTGGATACGACCTTTGTCTTGGCCATGATCCTGGGTGTGTTTAGTGTCCTTTTCGGGGCCAGACGATTGGATGCTTCGGAACGGCATGAAGGATTGGTAGCTGCTATTGCCTTGGAATCCCTGGTCAAGCTGGTTGCTTTTTTAGCGGTTGGGGTCTTTGTCACCTATGGTTTGTTTAATGGATTCGGGGATGTATTCGCCCGTTTTTTGGACCGATTTCCAGAAAAAAAGGATCTTTTGCTCCTGGATACAGCCCAAAGCTCCTACACCACCTGGGCCACTTTGACCATCATGGGCATGATGGCCTTTATGTTCCTCCCCCGGCAATTTCACATCATGGTGGTGGAAAATACCCGGGAAGATCATATCCGAAAAGCCATGTGGCGCTTTCCCACTTACCTCTTTCTGATCAATCTCTTTGTCATTCCCATTGCCCTGGGCGGCTTGCTCTTAACGGACGGAGATTCAAGTCTGGCCGATTACTTTGTGGTATCCATCCCTCTTATGGCCGATCAGCCCTGGTTGGCCGTAGTGGCCTTTATCGGCGGATTTTCGGCTGCTGCAGGTATGGTTATGGTTTCTTCTGTGGCCCTGTCCACTATGATGCTGAACAACCTTCTGGTGCCCATTATTCTCAAAATCAAGTCCCTGCAGGACAGAGACATCTCCGGATTATTGATCCATCTTAAGCGGATCTGCATTTTTGTGGCCATCTTCTTCGGCTATTTGTTCTACAAAATCATCGGCGACTCCTATGCCCTGGTCAAAATCGGGTTCATCTCCTTTATCGCCGCCACCCAGTTCGCGCCGGCCGTTATTTGCGGCCTGTTCTGGAGACGGGCCAATCACCTGGGAGCCTTGGTTGGCTTAATCCTGGGTTTTGTGGTCTGGTTCTACACCTTACTCGTCCCATCTTTCGTATTTTCCGGCTGGTTGGGGGATGGCATCCTGGAGCACGGGCTTTTCCATATCGACCTGCTCCGACCTTTACAGCTGTTCGGACTTCAGGGCTTGGATATGTGGAGCCACTCCTTGCTGTGGACCATGTTCTTCAATGTCGGGGCTCTGGTCAGTTTCTCCTTTCTCTCCGGGCAAGATGAAGAACAGAGACGACAAGCAACGCAGTTTGTGGATGTCTTCAACAAACCGCTTGCTGCACTTGGAAAAAAGCAAAGACTGAGCAAGGCCCCGCCGGTCACCGAATTTGTAGAACTGATGAGCAAATTCATCGGCGAGGAAAAGGCAGAGGAGGCCTTAAGCGGCTATTTGGGAGATAGGCGGTTGATGGAGGCGGATTTAGCCGATCTTAAGCAGTTTACCGAGCGGACCCTGGCCGGATATGTGGGCAGTGCACCAGCCAACATCATAGTAGACAATTACCTGGCCACCCGAGGCAGTAGAATGGAAGACATCTTTGATATCTTCGGCTCGGTGAACATCAGCCGCACAGCTTCCCGGGAGCAGCTGCAAGTCCTTTTTGAAGCCGCCAAAGTGGTGGCCAGCGGCAGGGAGTTGCAGGCTGTCCTGGATGATCTCCTGGAGCTCTTGACCCGGCAATTTCCCTTTGACTTATGTAGCGTCAGAATTGTTGATGAAGAGGGTAAGAAACTGCAGGTCAGGAGCCAAACAGGAATGAGTTCACAGCATTTGGACCATTCTGACCGGGATGCGAGTAAGGATACTATTATCGGGGAGGCCTTCGTGACCAATAGCATTCAAGTGGTCAATGACACGGATGAGATCGGCAGGCCGGTTACCGCCCAGATTATGCACCGGGAAGGAATCAAATCCTTCGCCCATGTGCCCATCACCATAGAAGACAGGCCCATTGGGGTGTTATCCGCCTTTTCCCGAACGGACAAGGGGATCTTTACAGAAGAATTCATCGAGGTCTTTCAAAGCATTGCCGCCCAGCTGGGCATTGCCTGGCGAAACGCCCGCCAGACGGAGCGCATCATCACCGCCCGCCAGCATGAACGGGAATTGGAAATCGCCAAGAATATCCAATTGGGTCTTCTCCCTGACAATCCGCCTCAAATTCCGGGAGTTTCCTTAGCTGGTATCTGCGTAACCGCCTCTCATGTAGGGGGGGACTACTACGATTTCTTGATCAATGACGACAACTCCCTGGATGTGGTCATTGCCGATGTTTCCGGACACAACGTGGCAGCAGCCTTGATAATGGCTGAAGTCCGAACCTTCATCCATGCCCGGGCCATGAGTCGGCAGGACGCCCGCTATTTGACCACAGCCTTGAACAGCTTCTTTTATACCAACCTGGTCAAGGCGGAAATGTTTATTACCTTGTTTTACTTAAAGTACTTTCCGGACAGCAAGCGGATTGCCTATTGCAACGCCGGACACAATCCACCCCTGGTCTGGCGCAAGAGTCAACAGATCATCCAGCACCTGGACGCTGAGGGCCTCATCTTGGGAATCAAACCGGATGTTGAATATGAGATAAAGTCGGATCAGCTGGAAGCGGGCGATCTGGTATTATTGTACACAGATGGGATAACGGAAGCCAGAAATGAGAGGGGTGAATTTTTTGGCGAACAACGGCTGTACGCTTTGATCAGGGAGCGAGATGAGGCGGAACCTCAGGAGATCATCGATCATCTCTTAAACAATGTGCATGCCTTTACCGGCAGTCAGAACTTTAAGGATGACATCACCTTGGTTGTTATGCAGATAGAGGACGGATACATCGAGACGCATTCATGTTAAGTAGTTGTTAAGGACGGACATATGTTCAAGATCTTGCTGGCTCTTGGGGCAGGGTACCTGCTTATTGTTTTACTGGCCTTTATCTTTCAGGATCGGATGGTCTTTTTTCCTCAATCCAGCCTGGAGGGAAAGCCTGGAAGCCTGGGCCTGGAGTATGAAGATGTCTGGATCACAACCCCTGACGATATTCGCTTGCATGGGTGGTTCGTCCCCGGACCACAGAGCGGCCGGCCCACAGCCCTTTTTCTGCACGGCAATGCCGGAAATATCTCTCATCGGTTGGATATGCTGGATATTGTCTATCGACTGGGCCTGAACTGCTTGCTTGTGGATTACAGGGGGTATGGGCAAAGCCAGGGCTCGCCATCCGAGGAAGGTATGTACACAGATGCGGCAGCGGTCTGGAGGTGGCTGGTGGAGTCCAAAGGGGTTCCACCCGAAGATATCGTCTGCTGGGGCCGCTCCCTGGGTGGACCCGTGGCCGCACGTTTGGCCCGGGATAAGGATCCGGGGGCCCTGATCATCGAGTCCACATTCACCTCAATGCCGGAACTGGGCCAGAAACTTTATCCTTTTCTCCCGATCAAAATGATCTCCCGCTTTTCCTTTCCCACTTTGAACTATATTCAAGATTTGTCCTGTCCCCTGCTGGTGGTACACAGTGAGGATGATAATCTCGTTCCCTTTCAGCACGGCCAAAGGCTGTATAAAGCGGCTGGAACCCCCAAAGAATTCTTAAAGATCCAAGGGGAGCACAACGACGGATTTCTGACTTCCGGAGAAACCTATTCCCGCGGGGTCAGGGATTTTCTGCAAAGGCTTGGGTTCCTCGTATGAAACTAGAAGTTAGCTTATTATGCAATGCATGCGTATCTTCTTAAAATAACAAGAAGATGGCCGGAGCCATAAGAGAAAGACGTTCACGCCTAGGCGTGAGAGGATCCCGGTGAAATGGAGGAGATTTCACTGGATAAACCCTGGGAACGAAGAGGGGGAACCTCATTCGCTTTTAACTCCAATGCCCATGTTTCTACCTTGATTAAACTGGCAAATTTTCTTTTTTGCCCGCTTTGGGGCAAAAAATATTTCAGATTTGCCGGAGGCAAAGCTGAATTGAGAAGAGGAATTTAAAATTCAGACTTGACGTTGCGTTTATTAACTTGTAATTTTGTATACTATAACACTACAGTGACTGTTCGAGTATGACCAACTGAACGGGATTGATGCCAAAGATTATTTGGGCAAAGCCAAGGACTTGTTTGAACAGATGAACCTCCAGCAGGATCTGAAGAAGTTGAGTAAGGTTTTGGAAAAAATTGCTTGACAAACCAGGGCCGAAACATCTATGAGATTTCTCATCTGGCATGAACTCTCATTACACGTATGGTTCTATTAGTTATGATACTATTTCATGCAGTTCAAAGCAACCAGAACTGGTGGTGGCGGACCAGCATAGCGGGGTCTGCCTCCTGACCGGTTTGAACATATCATAACCCAAATACTATGACCGAGGCGGCCCACTGACCCCCTCGGTCTTTTGTATTAAGGGATCATGCACAAAAGGCCGCGGGGCGAACCCGCGGCCTTTTTTTGTTCAAGCGGGTATCGCAGTGAAATGAATACAGAGTCATTGACAAGGAGTATCTGGCATGCGGCTGCAACAGTTTCCGGACAAGAAAGCATTTGCTGAGTATTTTTGCAACCACAATGTGGTGCCGGTCTGCCGGGAGATCCTGGCGGACATGGAGACACCGGTATCAGTGATCAAAAAACTCTATTCCCACAGGTCTCCGGCCTTTCTGCTGGAAAGTGTGGAAGGCGGTGAGCGCTGGGGGAGATACAGTTTTTTGAGCACTTCGGCCCGTACCCGGGTCCGGGTGTTTGCCCATACTGTGGAAGTGGAAAAAAACGGACACAGGGAACATATTGAGCATAAGGGCGATCCCCTGCCGGTTCTGCGTGAGCTGATGCACCGCTACAATCCGGCGGTGGTCCCGGGATTGCCCCGGTTTTGGGGTGGGCTTGTGGGGTATTTTTCCTATGAAACGGTTTGTTTTTTCGAGGCCGTCGCAAGCCGTCTGCCCGCAGACCAACCCTTGGCCGACTTTGTCATCCCGGATGAGATGCTCATTTTCGACAATTTGAAAAATACGCTCATGATGGTGGCTATCTGCTTTACAGACGATCATGCCGAGGCAGAGGCCGCCTACCGGGCCGCAGAGCAGCGCATAAGCTCCCTGGAGCAGGAGATCTTGGAAAAAAGGACCCGAACTTCAGATGAACAATCAACGGCCGGGCCAATTTCTTTACACCCGATCCACGAAGCATCGGTGTACAAGGAAAATGTGCAAATCACCAAAGCCCTGATCCAGAAAGGCGAAATCATCCAGGCGGTGATTTCCCAACCCTTTTGCGCAAACCGCACCCCGGATGACCCAATAGCCCTGTATCGGGCCCAGCGCTATATCAACCCTTCCCCCTACATGTTTTTCATGCACCTGGGCGATACCATACTTGTTGGTTCTTCTCCAGAGACCATGGTCAGGCTGGAAAATAACATCGCCACCTTGCGGCCCATAGCCGGCACCCGGCCCAGGGGGAAAACCGAGCAGGAGGATCGGGCCCTGGCCGACGAGATGCTTCAAGATGAAAAAGAAAGGGCCGAACATTTAATGCTTGTGGATCTGGGCCGGAATGACTTGGGTCGGGTGGCCCAAACAGGCACGGTTCAGGTCACGGACCTTATGGTCGTGGAGCGCTATTCTCACGTCATGCATCTGGTCTCCAACATCACCTGCGATCTCATGGATGGCTTGGATGCCTGGGATCTTCTGGCTGCCTCCTTTCCTGCGGGCACTTTGAGTGGGGCCCCCAAGGTCCGGGCCATGGAGATCATCTCCGAGTTGGAACCCGAACCCCGGGGGCCTTACGGCGGGGCTGTGGGCTATATTTCCTTCCACGGGAACATGGATCTGGCCATTACCATCCGCACGGCCACCATTGCCGGCAACACCCTGACCGTGCGGGCCGGGGCGGGAATTGTGGCCGATTCCGATCCGGATGCCGAACATACAGAGACCGTGAACAAAGCCATGGCTATCGGCAGGGCCCTGGAACTGCTTGAACACCAAATCAAATAAGGGGCGGACATGATATTCGTCATCGACAACTACGATTCGTTCACCTACAACCTGGTCCAATACCTGCGGCAGCTCGGGGCCGACGTTGAGGTGGCCCGTAACGACGCCTTTCATCTTGATGATTTGGCGACCAAGGCTCTTTCCGGTATCGTGATTTCTCCAGGACCGGGCAGCCCGGAAAATGCCGGTTTATCGGTGCCGGCCATTGACAGGTATTCAGGACAGATCCCCATCCTAGGGGTCTGCCTGGGCCATCAGGCCGTGGCCTCTGCATTCGGAGGGCGGATCATGCAGGCCAAAAAGCTCATGCACGGCAAGGTGTCCATGATTACCGCAGACGGACAATCCATTTTTACCGGAATCAATAAACCCTTCACTGCCATGCGCTATCACTCCCTGGCCGTGGACAAGGATAGCCTGCCCCAGTGTCTGGAGGTCAGTGCTGAGACCGAAGACGGTGAAATCATGGGCCTGCGCCATAACCGGCATGCCACCGAAGGCATCCAGTTTCACCCGGAATCGATCATGACTCCGGTGGGAAAGCGGATACTTCGCAATTTTTTGAAGGTATGCAATGAACAAGAGGGAGGAGCATAATGTTTAGAGATCTGCTCTCTAAGATCTACCAGCGAAAAGATTTGACCGAAGAAGAAATGTCGGCCATGCTCGGTGATATATTTTCCGGAAATACCACCGATTCCCAGGTGGGCGCCTTTATGGGTGCCCTGGCCACCAAAGGCGAAACCTACGCCGAGCTGGCCGGCGCGGCCCGGGCTATGCGCAAAAAAGCCATCCGCATTGAAACCATGGCCCAGGACGTGATCGATACCTGCGGCACAGGCGGGGATACCTCCGGAACCTTTAACATCTCTACGGTCACCGCTTTTGTGGCCGCCGGATGCGGGGTGGTGGTGGCCAAGCACGGCAACCGGTCCATCTCCAGCCAATGCGGCAGTGCTGATGTGCTCGAGGCCTTAGGGGTGAACCTGGACGTAGACCCGGAAATCGTGGAGGAAGCCATTGCCGGGATCGGAATCGGGTTTTTGTTCGCCCCCAAATTTCACGGGGCTATGAAATACGCGGCCAAGGCCAGAAAGGAGGTAGGGCTGCGCAGTATTTTCAACATGCTCGGTCCCTTGACCAACCCGGCGGCCGCCAACCGTCAGCTGGTAGGTGTGTTCGCCCCGGAGCTGACCGAAATGTTTGCCCGGGCCTTGCAAAGGCTGGGCGCAAAACGGGCCCTGGTGGTCCACGGCCACGACGGTTTGGATGAAATCTCGGTCTGCGCCCCCACTCGGGTGTGCGAATTAAAGGACGGGCAGTTGAGAACCTATGATATCACCCCTGAGACCTATTTCGGCCGCACAGCCACAGCAGCAGAAATCGCCGGCGGTGATCCGGCTCACAACGCAGAAATAACCATAAATATCCTTCGCGGTGAAAAAAGCGCCAAACGCGACGTGGTGGTCATCAATGCCGCCGCTGCCCTTATGGCCGCGGGCCGGGCCGAGAACCTCGAGCAGGGTCTGGCCATGGCTGAAGAGGCCATTGACAGCGGAGCGGCCATGGACAAATTAAACTCCCTGATTCAGTTCTCCCGGGAGAATGCCTAAATGGCCGCAGACATTTTAGAGCGGATCATAGCGCACAAGAAAGACGAGGTCTTGGCGGCCCAAAAGCAATGGCCCGTATCGGCCCTAAGAGAACGGGCCCAGGCCAGAGAAGATCACAGATCATTGTATGCGGCCCTGGATCACCCTGGGGAGCAGGTGCGCATTATGGCCGAAATCAAGCGGGCCTCGCCCTCCAAAGGCGATATATGCCTTGACCTGGATCCGGCCGCCGTAGCCCAAAGCTATGAACGCGGCGGGGCGGCCGCCCTTTCGGTACTCACAGATGCTGCCTTTTTTAAGGCCGGCCCGGCTGACCTCCAGGTGGCCAGAGAGGCGTGCAGCCTGCCGGTTTTGCGCAAAGATTTCGTCATTTCCGAGTACCAAATCTATGAGGCCGCAGTCTGGGGAGCAGATGCGGTTTTGCTCATTGTGCGGATACTGTCTGAAAAGCAGCTTTCAGAACTTATGGCCCTGTGCGCCGAGCTTTCCCTGGATGCTCTGGTAGAGGTACACACTGCATCCGATATGGAAACGGCCCTCAAGGCCAATGCCGCTTTGATAGGTATCAACAATCGGAACCTGGCCTCCTTTGACACTGATTTGCAAACCGCGGTGACTCTGGCGGAGAAGCTGAGGCCCGATCAGATCGCTGTAGCTGCCAGCGGCATAACCGGACGCAAAGATATCGAACAGAACCTGAAGGCCGGGATATCCCGGTTTTTAATCGGCGAGAGCCTGGTCCGGGCCGAAAACCCCCAGACGTTTTTAACCCATTTGATTCACGGATAAACGCATCATGCATACCGGATCTTCATCCCAAGTCAAACCCGATCCCATCCAGGTCAAGATCTGCGGGATCACAACAGTGGACGACGGCTGGACCTGTGTGAACCTTGGGGCCGATGCCGTGGGGCTGGTATTTTACCCCCCAAGCCCCAGGTTTGTCAGCCTGGAGCAGGCAGTCCACATCGTATCCGGTCTGCCGCCTCGGGTGGCCAAGGTGGGGGTGTTCGTCAATGAGTCCTATGACACCATTATGCACACGGTATCCAGCTGTCGGCTCTCTGCTGTTCAGCTTCACGGGCAGGAATCGCCGGAATTGGTGGAAAGACTGGCCAAAAATGCTATTGTGGTCATCAAATGCCTGTATCTCAGTGGTCAGCCCGGACTTGATGCGGTCAGTTCGTATAATGCCCCGGCCTTTCTGGTGGAATGCTCGGCCGGGAAGCTTCCCGGGGGCAATGCCAAGATCTGGGACTGGTCTGCGGCCCGGGATTTTGCAAAAAGATATCCAACAATCATCGCCGGCGGCCTGACTCCGGAAAACGTTGCGCAGGCCATTGCCGCAGCCAGACCTTCTGCAGTGGATGTCAGCTCGGGGGTGGAGTCCGTCCCGGGCAGAAAAGAAAGCCGCAAGGTGCGTGAGTTTATTTCGGCCGTGCACCAAAGCACCCTGAAAAATCCCACAAGGAGAATATTTTGATGTCTGATTCCTTCGGGCAGAGTGGGCCCATACAAACCGATTTTTTCCAGTATCCGGATGCTAAAGGACATTTTGGGCCTTACGGCGGTCGCTATGTGGCCGAAACCCTGATGCCTGCACTCCTGGAGCTGGATGCGGCCTATCGCAGATACGTCCAGGACCCGTCCTTTCAAAAAGAGCTCTACAAAATGCTCAAAGACTTTGCCGGCCGACCCACGCCCTTATATTTTGCCGAACGGTTGACTAAAAAGACTGGTGGTGCGGCCATTTTCCTGAAAAGGG
Source organism: Desulfovermiculus sp. (assembly GCA_034521385.1). GTDB lineage: Bacteria > Desulfobacterota > Desulfovibrionia > Desulfovibrionales > Desulfothermaceae > Desulfovermiculus. Next base: position 38,245 of record JAXHMO010000020.1, on the reverse strand, counting down.
AAGATCTGGTGCACACCGGAGCCCACAAGATCAACAACACCCTGGGTCAGGCCTTATTGGCCCGGCAAATGGGCAAAACCAAGGTCATTGCCGAAACAGGAGCCGGCCAGCACGGGGTGGCCACGGCCACGGCAGCCGCATTTTTCGGCATGGAATGCAAGATCTTCATGGGCACTGAAGATATCCGGCGTCAGGCCCCGAACGTCACGCGCATGGGACTTTTGGGCGCGGAAGTCGTGTCCGTGGAATCGGGGACCGGAACTTTAAAAGACGCTATGAATGAGGCCATGCGCTATTGGGTCTCGGCCGTGCGGGATACCTTTTACGTCATTGGCTCCGTGGCCGGTCCCCATCCCTACCCGGCCATGGTCCGGGATTTTCAAAAGGTCATCGGCCAGGAAACCCGGGACCAGGCCATGGAGGACATCGGCCGCCTGCCGGATCACCTGGTGGCCTGTGTAGGCGGAGGTTCCAATGCCATGGGCCTTTTTTACCCCTTTGCCAACGATGCGACCATTGCCCTGACCGGGGTGGAAGCCGCAGGCACAGGCATTGATTCCGGCCGGCATGCAGCTACCCTGTGCGCGGGTTCCTTAGGCGTTCTGCACGGCTCCAAATCCTACCTGCTCCAGGACGAATTCGGGCAGATCAAAGAAGCCCATTCCATTTCCGCAGGTCTGGATTACCCGGGCGTGGGCCCGGAACATTCCCTGTTCAAGGATCTGGGTCGGGTCACATATGTGAGCATCACAGATGATCAGGCCATGGCTGCGTTTTACCAGTTGTGCGGCACAGAAGGCATCATCCCGGCCCTGGAAAGCTCCCATGCCCTAGCTGCGGCCATGGAAATTGCCGCCCAGGCCCCGGCCGACCAGATAATCGTGGTCAATCTGTCCGGAAGGGGAGATAAGGACCTGGGGATTGTGGCTGAATACTCCGGAAGTTGAGGACCAAGGACCGGAGACAGAGGACAGGTGTCAGAGGACAGAGGTCAGCGCCGCCTCTGGCGGCCTGTTATTGGTTATTCGTTATTTGTTATTCGTAAGAAGCCTGATCCCGCCATAGGCGGGACTGAACACTCCTGGCAGCTTACACCTGAGAACAAAATTACCGTGGGATCTCCCAGACGGCCAAGACAACGCCACTTTTAACCGTTTAGAACACTTGAGAGGATATATTCCATGACTCGGATTGATGAGACGTTCAGGCGATTGAGGAAAAAAGGGGAAAAGGCCCTGGTAGGATTTGTCACCGCCGGTGATCCGAATATGGAGACCTCCATGGCCATTATTGCAGCCATGTGCCAAAATGGAGTGGATATCCTGGAACTCGGGGTCCCGTTTTCCGATCCCACGGCAGACGGCCCGGTGATTCAGCGCTCCTCGGCCCGGGGGTTGAAAGCCGGCATGAACCTGGCCCGCGTCCTGGAGATGACCCGGAAAATCCGGGACACATCAGATGTGCCGGTGATCCTGTTTTCTTATTACAACCCCATTATGGCTTATGGAAGCGATGCCTTTTATACAGATTCTCAAGATGCCGGTGCAGACGGGGTGTTGGTGGTGGACCTGCCCCCTGAGGAATCGGAGGAACTTACAGCCGGCTGGACGGACAACTCATTTTGTCTGATTCGGCTGGTGGCCCCCACCACCCCGGAAGATCGCATGCACAGGATTGCCGGTGGCGCATCCGGTTTTTTGTACCTGGTTTCCATGACCGGAGTGACCGGCTCCGGCGGGTTGGATACGGCCCAGATTGGGGACTCTGTGCAAAAGCTGAAGAAAGCTGGGGACTTGCCCATTTGCGTTGGGTTTGGCATTTCCACGCCGGCTGACGTGGCCTCGATTTCGGCAGTTGCCGATGGGGTGGTCATCGGCAGCGCTTTTGAGCGCAGCATTGAAGATAACCTGGCCAATCCAGAGGTGGCCGCCATTATCGGCAGGCAGACCGCCGGGTACAAGGAAGCCACCCGGAGATAGCCGAAGGGCCTTTCAGACGAGGGGCGTATGAAGATTAATCAGACCATCAATGCCACCCCAAATTTTCAGGTCCTGTCCGAGGATCAGATTGAACGTATCTTTTTTGCCGCTCTGGATGTCTTGGCCCGTACCGGGTGTCGTATCCCGTGTGCCCAAGCGCTGCGGCTTTTTGACCAGACGGATGCGCTGGTCAGTGATAGAGATCGTGTCCGCCTGCCTCCGGCCATGGTGGAACAATCTCTGCGCAGCCATCCCCGTAAGTTTACTTTGACCGGAAGGACAGGCAAATACCCTTTACGCCTGCAAAAGGATCAGGTTCATTTTGGCACCGGCGTACACATTCCTTCAGTTCCTGGTGCGCAGAAAGGGGAAGGCCTGTCCTGGCAGGAGACTCTGACTCACGCTGCCCATTTGGCGGATTATCATTTTAACATTGACTTTTTGACCTGTCATGGATGTGCAGAAAGTCCGGAAGGCAAAGGTGAAGAGAAAAAAAAGTTTTTGACTTTGCTCCGGGGATGCACGAAGCCGATGCTCTTAAGCACAAAGGATACGCACGGGCTGTGGGAACAATGGCGGATGGCCAGCATCTTGCGAGGCGGGGAAGAGGAGCTCCGTCTCTCCCCGCTGTTTATCCTGCAAATCACTCCCCACTCCCCCCTGGTCTTTACCCCAGAAGGGGTAGAGCAGCTTCTGTTCTGTGCTGATAAGGGCCTACCCTGCCTTTGTTTTTCCTCACCAGTAGCCGGGGTGAGCGCTCCACTGTCCATATCCGGGGTTCTGGTCCAGACCCTGGCTGAAGGGATGATGGCTTCGGTGATCAGCTCTCTGCACAAACCCGGCCTGCCTTTTGTTCTGGGGGGCAATTTCTCCTTTGGCCCCAGAGCGGGGGGAGATCTTTGCGCAGGGCAGCCAGAGCTTTCTTTGACCCAGGCCGCCTTTGCCGACATTGTCAAATGGCTTGGATTGCCGGTCTGTTCAACCGGGGGCTGCTCGGAGGCCACAGGTCTGGGGCAGCAGGCGGCTATGGAAATGGCCACCAGCCTCTATTACGGTTTTTTCTCCGGAACGAACCTGGTCCAGCACGTCGGTTTCCTGAACCGAGGCCGGGACCTTTCCCTGGATGGCATCCTTTTGTGCGATGAACTGATCGGCATGATCAAGCAGATCGGCAAAGGCATAGACACCGAGGAGGAGTATCTGGCCCTGGATGTGATTTCCGAAATCGGTCCCGGGGGAGAGTTTATAAGTTCAGAGCATACCTTCAGGCATTACCTGGAATGGTATCAACCCAAATACATTGACCGTACCACGTATACGACCTGGAGCGGGTTGGGCCGAAAAACCATGCTGGACAATATTCAGCAGGAGAGGATGCGTATCCTGGCCGAATATACCCCTGAATCACTGGATCCAGGTATTGAACATGAACTGATCAGGTCAATTGAATTGTAACTCTTTGTTTTTGCTGCTTGCCCCGTTAAACAGCCTGAAAGGCTACCTGCAATAGGCAGAGGTTTAACTGGGGATTTCTGATCTCTAGCGAGTGCAAAAGGATTTTTTGCCCTCGCATCAAAGGATGAGGGCATGGGTACCAGAACGAATCTCAATGAAGAGCAGTATGTTCAGTTTGCCTTCCTGTCGGAAGGGCAAAAGCGGCTCATCTACAGCGAAGCCCTGGAAATTCTGCAGTATACAGGGGTGAAGATCTATCACCCCGCCGCCCGGGATGTGTTGGCCAAGCATGGTTGCACTGTTGACGGCCATCGTGTCTTTATTCCCTCCCAGCTGGTGCGGCGGACCCTGGCCTGGATTCCTCCGGTGACCACAATCCACCATTGGAACCATTCCGGCAAACTGAGGGTGGAGCTGGACAGGACCTACTTCGGTCCAGGCCCAACTTGCCCCAACTTTATCGATCCCCGGACAAAAGAGCGGCGCAAATACCTCCGACAAGATGCCGCCGATGTGGCCAGGGTCTGTGATGCGCTTTCCGGGATTGATTTTGTCATGTCCCTGGGTATGATCTCCGATGTCACCGAAGGCCTGGAAGAAGTGTACGAGTTCGCAGAAATGATCCAGAACAGCCCCAAGCCGATTATCGCCTGGTGTCACTCCAAAGAGAACTGCCGGATCATCCATGAGATAGCGGCTGTAATGGCTGGGAGCAAAGAACAGTTGCAGCACCGGCCCAATTATATCTTTTACAACGAGCCCATATCCCCCCTGTCTTGCGATTTCAGTGCCCTGGACAAGCTGATGTACTGTGCAGAACAAGGAATCCCCCAAATCTTCGCCCCGACCAATATGGGCGGAGCCACGGTGCCGGCCACCCATGCAGCTCACCTGGTGGTCACCCTGGCCGAATCCTTGACCGGCACCGTGATATCGCAACTGGTTCAGCCCGGGGCCTGCATCATTATCGGGGGGACCCAATCCATACTGGATATGCGCCATACTACCTTTGCCTATGGTGCACCGGAGCTGAGCATTTTGAGCGCCGGTCTGGCCGAAATGGCCGAATACATAGGACTGCCGGTATTCACTGCTGCCGGGTGCAGTGATTCCAAACTGGAAGACATCCAGGCTGCTGTGGAGGCCACTTTGTCCATTCACTCGGCCATGCTCAGCGGAGCCACCCTGGTCCATGACGTAGGCTTTGTGGAGTCAGGTATGACCGGATCCCTTTCCCAGCTCGTTTTATCCGATGAAATCATCTCCCGGGCCAGGCACATTGTCAAGGGAGTTTTTGTGACCGAAGAAAGCATGGCTGAGGAGGTCATTCATGCTGTCGGCCCTGGAGGGGATTTTCGGAACCAGGAACATACCCATAAGTGGAAATCTCTGCGTTGGAATTCCCGACTTGGCGATGAATATATGCCTGAAGGCCCGGCAGGGGAAAAGCAGGAGATGCAAACCAGGATAGCCAAAAAGCTCTTATGGATCCTGGAGACCCATCAAGGCCCGGCAGGGTCAATTACCCAGGACACCCAAGACGCTGTTCAACGCATTCTGGAACTCAGGGAAGAGGAAATGGCCAAAGGGCAGAGGGAGACAGAAAGGCCACCTGAGTAACTGTGAGCCACTTGCGAGTTCATGCTCGATCAATCCGGCAAAACGTTTTTTGGCGCTTTGGCCTAAAAAAAGTGTCAGATTTGCCGGAGGTAAAGCTCGTATGACAACTAGTACTTTGACCCAAATGTTCTGCCTTTAATAGAGGCAGGTTGAGAACATACAAAGTTTCATTATCCCAAAACAAAAATCCCAAGTTCGAAATTCCAAATCCCAAACAAATTCGAATAAGAAATAAACTCAAAATTCGAAACTAAGAAATGTAACTAACTGGTTTTGCTTTTTATTTTTTCTCGTTTTCGTAAATTAAAATTTGTTGTTTGTGATTTGGAAATTCCGCGTCATCTCCAACTGGGTCAAATATTCGAAACAAAATCTATAGAGAAATTGCCATAGACGGAGATTAAACTTTTGAGACGTGGCACTAGCTTTTAACCTGAAGAAGGCCAGCTCTTGGGGTCAAGGGCGGCCTATGTGCGATACGGGCTTTGTCATCCACGACTGCTGCGGCAATACCCACGCAGCCCAGGCAGCCCGGTGAATGGGACTGGAAATCGGCGAAAATATAAAGCTCCTGAATTTTATAGACAAAATATAAGGCTAAAAAATGAGCTGCGAATGAAGTGTCTTTTTCGCTGGATCTGTATTCTGATCATACCGATTCTTTTGCTGGACTGCGCCCAAAGTGAAGACATGAAATCCATGCAGGTGACCGCTACTGCTTACACCATGGATGAGGCGGAGACCAAGAAGGGCAATGTAGGCTTGGCGGCCTGGGGCGACCAGTTGGAGCCCGGAATGAAGGTCATTGCCGTGTCCCGGGATTTAATTGATAAGGGTTTGGATCACAATACCAAGGTGCGCATAGAGGGGTTGGAGGGCACGTATGTTGTGCGTGATAAGATGAACAAACGCTGGACAAAGAAGGTCGACATATTTATGGGCAAAGATAGAGAGAAGGCACTGAAGTGGGGCAAGCGCAAGGTGACCATATACTGGAAAAATACGCCCCACGAAGAACATTAAGCATCATCTCATTTCTTGCAATGTTGGCCTGGCGTAAGAGGAGCCGTGATCTGCACTGGGGTGCAAGATATATGTTGGCTATCCCCCCGGGGAAAGGTTTCTTATTCACCAGGTGTGTATTCAAAAAGACCCAGATCAATGACCACGGCGTGGGTTTGGGCATTGGTCACTTGCCAGGCCGCCCGGCCCGGTTGAAGGGACCATATCCGGGTTTGGATAGGAGTGCCGGGATACAAGGGCTGGGTGAAGCGGCAGGACATTTTGTGAACCTTTTCCGGCTCACCCGGTATCAGAGAATTGATGCACGCCCGGCTGGCAAAGCCAAAAGTACACAGGCCGTGCATGATCGGCTTTTCAAATCCGGCTCTGCGGGCAAATTCAGGGTCCACATGCAAGTCAAAAGTATCCCCGGACAGCCTGTACAACAAGGCCTGGTCCTTTGATGGCTGGTCGTTGACCAAAAAGTCCGGCTCTCTGTCTGGAATCTCTTTGGGTCGTTGGGGCGGTTTTATTCCTCCGAAGCCACCGTCTAGGCGGGCAAAGATGGTCATTACGTTGGTGAACAGGTCTTGTCCCTTTTCATTTTGGGTCAAACCTTTGGCCTCTATAAGGGCTCCTCTCTCTCGGCCCAGGTCATATTTGTTGGTGATCTGACCCTGGGTTATCAGGGTGCCCTGGATTGGGAGAGTCTGGTGAAAGATGAGTTCCTGCTCTGCATGGAGGATCCCTTGCAGGTTCACATTGGCTTTTGCCCCGGCCTGGAAAAAGAAATTGAAAACCGCGGCTATGGCAAAGCTGGGAATGACCTGCAGGCCTTTTTCATACACAAAGTTCAGTTCCTCGGTTCCTGCTCCAACCCCCAGGGCATACAGGATCACATCTTTCCAGGTGTACGTGTGGGTTAAGGGGCCGATCTTTCGACCCACCACATCAGGATTCAAGCTCATATGACGTTTCCTTTATCCAAACTTTGGCTCTGTATATGCATTCGCCGAACATGGGCTTGATGTTCATGGCCCACATATCCGCGCAAGACATAACCGTGGTACTGTGGTAGATCTCCAAGGGAAGTGGCATCGTAGTAAACAAGGATACATTCTAACGGAGAAATCTGCAACTTCCATTAGGATTTTTGCTATGGAACGCAGCGAAATGATCGAAAGCTTGAAAGGCTACGGCGGGTATTGGGATTTTATTATCATCGGCGGCAAAGCCACGGGCCTGGAGCTGGACGACGACCAAACCTGGCAGGAGGAGCAGGTGTCTGCCTTAACACTTTGAGTCTCGTTTCATCCGAGCCAGGCAGACCAAAAGAGACTTTACACACGACATCCTATCAGGAGGTGGAGGCATGGCAAACATCATCATGGCTTTGGATCAAGGCACCACCAGCTCACGAACGATTCTTTACAATGAAAAGGGAGAAACCCTTGCAATGGCCAGCGAAGAGTTCTCCTGCCAGTATCCCGAGGCCGGGTGGGTGGAACAGAATGCTGAAGATATCTGGCGCACCCAGAAAAACACCATGGATGCGGCGTTAAAAAAAGCGAAGCTGACCCTGTCGGACGTGGATGCAATCGGCATCTCCAACCAGCGAGAGACAGTAACCGCCTGGAATGCCGACACTGGCCAGCCCGTGGGCAAGAGCATCGTATGGCAGTGTCGCCGCACAGCCGACTACTGCGACCAGTTGAAAGCCGAGGGGTTTGACCAGGTCATCAAGGAAAAAACAGGTCTGGTTACAGACGCTTACTTTTCCGGCTCCAAGATCCGATGGCTGCTCAGAAACAACATAGTGGCCCGGGAGCTGGCCAGCCAGGGAAGACTCAAGGTTGGCACGGTCGATTCCTGGCTCATCTGGAACCTCACGGGCGGAAAAGTCCACGCCACGGACGTGAGCAATGCCTGCCGCACCATGATCTTCAATATCCACGAGCTTAAATGGGAGCCTGTACTTCTGGAAAAGCTCGGCATTCCGGAAGATATTCTTCCGGAAGTCAAGCCCTCCAGCGGAATCCTGGGCAAAACCGACAAGGAGATCTTCGGCTGCGAGGTGCCCATCGCTGGTGTTGCCGGTGACCAGCAGGCAGCCCTTTTCGGCCAGGCCTGTTACGAAAAAGGGATGACCAAGATCACCTATGGTACAGGCTGCTTCATGGTCATGAACACCGGCGACGAACCGATCCCTTCCCCTTCCGGGCTGCTGACCACCATCGCCTGGCAGATAGGCGACAAGATAACCTATGCCCTGGAAGGATCGGTTTTCATTGCCGGGGCTCTGATGCAGTGGATGCGCGACGACCTCAATCTTTTTTCGGATGTAAGCGAAACCGAAAAAATGGCCACTTCCATAAAATCCTCAGAAGGTCTGTACATTGTCCCCGCTTTCGTGGGCTTGGGCGCGCCCCACTGGGACCCGTACGCCCGGGGCATTATGGTGGGCATTACCCGCGGGACCACTAAAAATCATATTGTCCGGGCCGGCCTTCAGTCCCTGGCTTTTCAGGCCAATGACCTGCTCACGGCCATGGTCAAGGACTCTGGTATCAAAATCAAGATCGTGAAAGTGGACGGCGGTGCCAGTGCCAACAATTACCTGTGCCAATTCCAGGCCGACATCCTGGGGGTCAGGGTCAGCCGGCCGGAAAAAATAGAAACCACTGCCATGGGAGCAGCTTTTCTGGCAGGGCTTGGGGTGGGGGTCTGGAAAGATATGGATCAGATCAAGGCCTACTGGACCGAGGAACGGTCCTTTCAGTTGAACCAGTCCCAGGAGAAGGTGGAGTCCTGCCTGCGCGGCTGGCAAAGAGCTGTTGAACGGGCCAAAGGGTGGGCCAAGGATTGATCGCAATCTTTACGACGTCTAGGTCCATGACTCGGACCTGATAGACATCCATTACCTCAGAAACGGAGACAAGCTTTCAAGGTGTTCAAGGTCTACGACAAGCTATTACCGATGCAGGTGGATGCGCCCAAGCGTGAGTTGCGGCCGTCGGTGAATAAGCTGCTGGCTCAGGGCAAGATGATGATAAAGAATGGGAAATAAGTCTTACCCTGATCATCTTCAATTTCCTCTCCTTCCTTGTTGTGATGTTACGTATTGACATTTACTTCAATACAATTATAGTTGTACTCAATTTACTTTGAATGGGTGCAACGAAGAAGAAATGTTTAAACGCAAGGAGATGAATCATGGAAGAATATGTCCAGCAAGCCCTGGATATCGTCAAGGCTCAGGCCAGCGTCCGGAACATGACCGAAGAAGAGATCACCTCCATGGTCCAGGGCCTGTCACAACAGCTCAAGGGCATAATGGAGGGGAGTGAAGTGCCGGCAGGAGAGGAAAAATCCCAGGAGCCGGCAGTGGACCCCAAGAATGCCATCAGGGAAAAGGCGGTGGTCTGCCTGGAGTGCGGGAAGAAGTTCAAGGTCCTTTCCAAGAAGCATTTGGCCCAGCACGACCTGACTCCAGAGGAGTACAAGGCAAAGTGGGGCTACAAGAAGACCCAGTCCTTGGTCACCAAGGAGTTGGCCCGCCAACGGAAGCAGAAGATGCAGGAGATGCAGCTGTGGAAGAGGCGAAAGACTGCGTAGGTTTTGGGGGAGGGGTGGCCAAGGTTTTATCCTGGCCGCCTGACCCTTGCCAAGTCGCAGGGCTTTCTCTGATCTCTTCCAAAGCCTCATTATTTACTCTCATAGGTACAGATACAGTGTAGCCAGCAAAGTAAGTGCCACTGATCCAGCCTGCTTGAGTATTTGACAACCCCCAAATAGATGTAAACTCAGGCAAAAGAGCAGGAAAGGCAAAGATCCCGAGCATATTCAGGATCTCAGCCAGACACATACCCACCACAAGGTATGCGCTTGATTTAGGATGTTGATCTCGCATGTGTATAGGTTATTTTCTTTTCTACAAGGCATCAACCTTCTGGAGATAGCGATCCAAACCGATTTCCATGCTCCTACCTTGCAGTTTGTATTCTGCCAGGGTGGGATTATAATACAGGTAATTATTACGAACCAAGCTGTTAAGTTCTTCCCGGAGGGCCTGCTTGTGGGGAAAGATGTACCCATCCAGAAGTCGGGCCAGGGATAACTCGTCAACAAATCCTTTGCCCTGTATGTTCTTGTTGATTTCTCTGAGCAATTCGGTCCTGGGCGTGTCCAGGGCCGCGTATTCTTCAAAATAGCTTCTGGCCTGGAGCAGATAGCGCTCCGCGATCCTTACCAATTCTTTTTGCGGCACTCGGCCCTTAGTGCATACCGCGAGGAGTTGACCGAGGAGGATGGATATCTCCCATATGCTGCCTCCGAAACAGTCCCAGATGTACTCGATCTGATCGTCGGTTAATGTATAATCCTGGATTTTGGATTCCTTGGCCAGGTTATTCAGCCAGTAGACGATATCTTCCTGGGGTAGGTAGTCCACTTCAAAGAGTTCGCTTGTCTTTTTGAGTTTGCTGTCATTAAAGAGTTTTTCAATAAAGTAGCCGTCCGAGCTGGAGAGGAGGACGTGGCACAGATGGCTCTCCTTGGTCATGGCCACAAAAAAGTTGATGAGTTCCTTGATCAGTTCTCGCTGTGAGTTAAAGTAGATGAAATCCAGGGCTTGGAGTTCATCGATGATGATGATTGGGGTGATGCTTCGAGCTTTGAGTGCTTGTAATTCGGCCTTCATGACATCAAAGGGATCCAACTGTCGGTCCTTGATCTTTTGCTGGGTCTGGACTGTGAGCTTAAAGACCTTCAGGTCATAGTGCCTTGTCTGGCTGGCGTCGGTTTCCTGGGGATCTTCGACCTGGAAAAAGCGTTGCAGAAAGTCCTCGTAATTGACGATGAGCACTTCGCGCAGATTGAAAAGTTTGACAGAAAATCTTTTATTGTCGGCCAGGTAAGACTCAGCAAATTTGGAGATCAGGGTGGTTTTGCCGCTGGACTTGGGACCATACAAGAAAAGGATGAATTCCGGACGCTGGTCCACCCAGTCCTGGAGGTATTTTAGCTCTATGGACCTGTTTATAAAGGCCGGTTCTTTCCTGAATTGCATGGATTGCTCCGCATCTCTCTTTTGATTTCAGACTTCATAGCGACATAACGACATTGAAACTTAACACGCTTTGTGAAGAGTTCTGGATTGAGGGCTCAAAGCTTATTTCCCCAGCAGAGGGAAGTCAAGGAATCCAAGGTGTTTTTGATCCCTGCTGTGAGAACAGTTAAGGCATGGGTTTTCAATTTGGGGACATTGATTACCACATCCGCTGTAAGGCCTTGATCCGTTCAATGACCGGGGGATGGGAGTATTCCAAAACCACCTTCAGGGGATGGGGGGTCAAATTGGACAAATTGTCCTTGGACAGTTTTTTTAAAGCCTGAAGCAAATATTCCGGTTGGCCGGTGGTCTTAGCGGCAAAGGCATCGGCCTGGAATTCATGTTGCCTGGAGATATAACTGGTACCCACGGAGAGGAGCAGGGAAACCGGGGTGTAGACCAGAAGAAACAGGAACAAGCCTGCGTGGACGGATACCTGCTCCAGACCAAAGGCGGTAAACAGAGGCTTATAACTGACCACCACTGAGAGAAGACCAAGGATAATGCCCATTTTGACAATGGCCAGGACCAGCCCTTTGAGGATATGTCGTAATTTCCAATGTCCGATTTCATGGGCCAGGACGGCTACCAATTCATCCGGGGTATGTTTGTCGATCAAGGTGTCGAAAAGAGCGATTTTTTTCTTGCGGCCAAATCCGGTGAAAAAGGCGTTGGACTTGGCCGATCTTTTGGAGCCGTCCATGACCGAGATATCCTGGACAGTGACTCCGTTTTGCCTGGCGTAATCCAAGATTTTGGTTTTCAGTTCGCCGTCTTCTAGGGGAGTGAAGGTGTTGAACAGAGGCAGGATCCAGTTGGGGGCGATGTACTGCAGCCCGATCATCACTACCGTCAGTCCGGCCCAGGCCAGGACCCACCCCCAGGCCGGGTAGGTGCTTAAAAAGACGATGATCCCGGCCAGGCAGGGCCCGCCAATGAGCAAGGCCAGGACAAGTCCCTTGAGCTTATCCTGGATAAAGGTGCTCAGACTCATGCGGTTGAATCCAAACCTCTCCTCCAGAACAAAAGTGGAGTAGAGCTGAAAGGGCAGAGCCAGGATATCCACGGCCAGACCCAGCAGGCCTAAAAAGACGAGTCCGGTAAGAACAGAGTGAAGGCCCAGGGAGCGGATGGTTTGGTCCAGCCAGGGCAGGCCACCGGCCAGAATAAATATGAACAATGCAGCCAGGCTGAGGTTGGAAGAGATGAGTTCCAGCCGGGTCTTAGCCCGAGGGTATTCCTGAGATGTGCGGTAGGTTTTTTCATCATGGACATCGGTAAGTTCGGCAGGTACATCTGGTTTAAGCGACTTGAGATTTTGCATCTCGGCCCAGCATTGCAGAAGATGGGCTCCGAGGAGAACTATGAGGACCACGAGTAAAATGAAATTCATGAACCCTCCCCTTTTGTAATGTTCTTCCTGAAACTTTGGGCAAGCTCATGGACATTGATTTTCTTATCTGGGGTTTGGGGGGGTGGATTATTCGCCTGGCCATGATCTTCCGATTTATCGGATTTATGCGTAAAGACAATCCCAGCCATTTATTCTACCAGTCCCAGATTAAATGAGTCTGGGACTGGGTTGTTAGCGCAATGAAATAAGCTACATCTCATTTCTATATTTGGGATTTTGGATGTCCTCCTTCGGCTCCGGCGGACCTGTGTGCAGCATCCTGATTCATAGCCCTGGATATTTGATTTTCTCGGGCCTTGACTTTTTCCCTGATATCCTGAAGATACCCTACCGCCTCTTTAAATGTGTACTTATTGACGATCATGGTTATGTCTATGGGGTTAAAATTTTTTTGGCACCGAAAACATCTGGCCAGATTGGTCTTGGAGTTTGTGGCGGTCATAAATTCCGAGCAAAGCGGACATAGGAATCTGAAGTAACCATCAATCATTTTGGAGGGTATGTCCAGCACATCTGCTATTACCACTGTGATGGGGATTTCATTTCTTAACTGATATAGCTCTTTTTTGGAGTACATACCGGCTCCTTAGGGCAAGAAGGTTTCGGAGATGGTCAGGTTGACCATGGCTTCGGTCACTTTTTGTTCATTTCTGGCAAACGCGTTTAAGAGACAGGCCGTGGCCATGTTGTTAATCTGTCTTGGTATGCCGTGAGCGTAGTCATGGATGAGGGATTTGGCCTCGGGCTCAAATATTTTTTCCGAGGCTCCGCTGCTGCGCATTCTGGAATCGATATACAAGGTTGTCTGTTCCCTGGTTAAGGCCCGCAGGTAATAAGAGACATTAATGCGTTGGACCAGGTCTGCATGCGTGGACCGTTTTAAGGTATGGCTCAAGGGATCTTGTCCGCTGAGGATGATCTTCAGGTTTTGGTTTGTTTCCATCCCGCTGACCAAAAGCCTGATATCAGTTAAGACTTCCGGGTCCAGCAGGTGGGCCTCATCAAAGACCAGGAGGGTGGGCAGCTCACTTTGGGTTTTGGCCATGATCTGCAAAAAGAGGCGGTCCTTGCCTATTTTGGGGACCTCCCCCAGGGCTGATACCAAAGGCGCAGCAGACCTTTGGCTGTAATGTTGGTCAGATGCAGGTAGATGGGTTTTATCCTGTTTCTGGATAAGGAGTGTAAAAACAGCCTGATGAGGGAGGACTTGCCTACTCCGGTTTGTCCAAGGAGCAAAGCGATGACTCCTTGGGTAAGAAAGTACTCCAGCCTGGCCAGTCCCTGAGTGATGCGCTCGTCCTTGCAGAGCTGGTCCACACAAGGCTGTTCAGCAAAGGGATATCTGTCCATTTTAAAGTGGTTCAGCATGAGTCTATTTCTCCTTTTGCATTTCCTGGATTTCGAGGATGATGTAAGGGACGTTCTTTTCGTAAGCCTGGATATAGGCTCTTTGGAGCATCTCTTCCGAGATGCCGGTATGGCGTTGGTAGAATTTGTGCAGGGCCTCGAGTTCATCGGAGCGAAACTCTGTCAGTCCGCCTTTTTTGCCCATGAGCTGAGCCAGTTTCCGGGCAAAGTCATTGAAGGGCCAGGGTTTGGTCTGAGTAAGCCTAGTATAATCAATGCCCTGAGTTTGGCGTTCAAGTTCCCGGTCGTGCTTGGCGATGATGACGTCCAGATAATCATGCTGGGCCTTGGTCTGGTTATTTGGGGCACAAGTCGGGTCACCACTTTCCCTGTGATGGAGCGTGCCCTTTCCCAGAAAGGATTCATCCTTAAGGGAATAGAGGTGCACCTCATCCAAGGTGCCAAAGGGGTCGAAGCGCACCTGGACTCTATCCCCGCGTAGCTTGGGATCTACTTTGTAGTAGCGATTGTTGAGGCGGACATCAGAGAAGGTGGGGTTTACCGTTCTGGGGATTTCTTGCATGAAGGAAGCCAGGAAGTCCTGCATATCCACATGGCGGATGCATCGTAACCCTTGTTGGTAGCGCTCAAGAGGTGATTGGCCGGTTTCAGAGTGCACATTTGGATGGTACTGGACAGACAACCAGGCCGATAAGCCTCTGTTGAGATTATCCAGGGTCAGGATTTCCCGGGCTCGTGCCTCTGCTTCGAATTGGGACTGTGCAGTCTGAAAGAGACGTTCTATGAGCCCGCCGGCAGCCGCGTCGCGCACAGGACGATACCTGAGCTTGATGCCCAGACGGTAGCAGGCTTTTTTCAGGGCGGTAGCGTGATAGACCTTGGCGTTATCCACATACAGTTCTGCAGGGGCGCCATGGGTGAGCATGGCCCGAATCATGGAATCAATCAGGATGTCCAAGTTCTGGCGCAGGTAGTACCTGGCCTCGACCACGTATCGGCTGTGACAGTCAATAAAGGCACTGAGATGGGTGGGCAGGGTCTGGCCATCAACCAGCACATAGGGGCCTTCTTCAAAGTCCCCCACCCAGAGATCATTGGTATGTTCCCTGGTCCAGCGCTTGCGGACCTTCTTCTTGGTCACGCCCAACTTTATCTTGGTGGCTCCAGCCTCTTTGAGGTGACGAAAGAGCGTGGACCTGGGGACGTTTACTCCAAAGCGCTCTTGTAAAAATGTATTGATGGTTTGCTCAGACCTTTTGGGCTGGTCTTTTTTCAGCTCAATGGCGGCCTCTATCACTTGAAGGTTAACACTGCGGCACTCTCCCAGATCAGTACGCCTTTTCCTGGCCAGGGCGTTAAAGCCAGCCTCTTTGTAGAGATTGAGCTTGCGCCTGAGAGTGGACACACTGGGCCGGCGTAAGCTGCCATCAGGGAACATGACCTCTTTTTGGGCGAGCTCCTTCAAAAACTGGTTGATCTGCTCCTGCTCAATGTCCTCATAAATGATGGGCTTTAGCAGATCGCACCAGAACAGTGCCCATTTTTCTTCTTTTTTCTTCATGGTCGCCTCCTTTTTGATTATCTGGAGGCGACCCTAATTCAGGACCAGTTATTCATGGTTGCAAACTTGGGGAAAATACTCGAGGAAAAAATCTGGATAAACTTATCATGGACCAATAAGAGTCTTAAGCACCTGAGAAGCTGTTTTTCTCTGTGCTGGCTTCTGAATTTTTTGCCAGGGATGCGCAAGGCTGCCATTTTGCGAATATCCCGGTATGAGGGGCTTTTTGCTTGATGTGCTCCAGGGCGCTTCGCATGGTCTGCAGCAGCCCGGACAAGCTCGTAATCCAGCGGTGCAGGGTGGAATGAGCCAGGACGGGGCAGCTCCCGTCTTCAGAGCTCTCTTGATGGTAGAACTCGGCATTGTCCGAGGTCACAGCCCGGCGATATGCCTGGCTGTCATCTTCCAGGTATACCCAGCATCTGTCCATGATGCTCGGCAATACATACCGCTTGTAGGGAAGGGCAAATTCAGGGTAGAGAGTAAATGTCTTACCGCAAGAAGGACATTTCCAGCGAGTGATCAAGGACAGGACTCTATTAACTATATTTTCAACAAGGACGAGAAATATCCTGGTCCTTTTTTCATGGAGTTTGAATGAGTCCACTTCCTGATGACACTTTGGACAGATGGTATAAACACAAACCACATGGCCATGCAAAATATTTTGCGTATTATCCTTGACCATCTGTACCAGATCATGTTTTGAATATTTCATACCCATGGTCTACTGTATCTCCTTTGATGTTAAAGGATTATACTTTTGTGTAAAGCTGACCATGGGTATTCTATTTTGGACAAGATTTCAATTGCTGATCAAGCAGCAAAAGCTGAGCTGATAAGTCAAGAACGGGGTATGGCGGGGTATGCGGGGTCGATTAAAATGAGATCAATAGGTTCAAATATTCAAGGACCTAGCAATTAGACATTCTTCTCCAGCGCTACAAGGAGCAATCCATCTTGGTCAATAAAACCGATTGGGAAGCAAGGCCCTTGTATAAGCGAGTGACCGAGGGAGTGGTCAAGATTTTCAGCCCCTTGTTTTAGGTTATGAGGCCATCAGCCCGGTAGTACCTTTGCCCCCGATTACAATTCTAACTGGAGAATACACATATGACCCAACATTCCCATCAATTGGTAGAACAGTACGACGGGTTGCTGGCCCTCGGTCTTGACCGGAAGACCGATGAACAGACGATTATATGTTATCTCCAGAAATTCTCGGACGATACTCTCCTCCAATCCCTGGTAGGCAGGCTGTCGGATCAGGAGATCGATGATATCGCCCAGTGTATCTTCTCAATCCTTAAAAAGCACTTGACGGAGGCCGAATACCACAGCCTGTTTCTCAAAGATAGGCCCTGATGGGTATGGATTTCTGGTTCAAAGTTTGAGTCAGGGCGGATAGGCATTTATGCTTGTTTATACAGCCAGCAGGCCACTCGATGCTCTGGTTCTGGCTGAAAATGCGGGGGGATGTCCGTATCGCACAGTCCAGAAATTGCCTGGTCGCACCTGGGGTGGAATCGGCAGCCCGGGGGCGGGGTCATCAGACTGGGCGGTTCGCTGATCGGGACCGGCCGGAAGGTATGGGCGTTTTCCGGATCTGGATCCGGAATGGCCCGGAGAAGGGCTTGCGTATAGGGATGGAAAGGACGCTGTAACAGGTCGACAACCTGAGCTTCTTCTATTAATTTTGCCCCGTACATAACCAGGATGCGGCTGCAGAAGGAGCGGACCGTGGACAGGTCGTGGGTAATATAGCACAAACCCAGGCTGTGGCTGTCCTGGATGCGGCGAAGGAGCCGAAGAATCTCCACCCGGACCGAGGCGTCCAGCATGGAGACCGGTTCATCGGCAATGAGAAGACCGGGTCCCAGGATAAGAGACCGGGCGATGACCAGACGTTGCTGTTGACCGCCGCTAAGCATATGCGGGAACTTGGGCAGGAAGTCGGCGACAGGTGTCAGCCTGACCTCATCCAGGACCTTGTGAATGAGCTCCTCCTGCCTTTGTCTGTCCCGGATCTTATTGATGATCAAAGGTTCCCGCAGGATCCGCTTGACATTCATAAATGGAGGCAGGGCTCCGTAAGGATCTTGTTGCACATACCCCACCCTGGACCGGTACCAGTACCTTTCCTTGGACGTGAATCGTTTCAGATTCCGGCCCTCAAAGACGATATTGCCCCCGGAGGGTGCATACAGGCCAAGTAAGGTTCTGGCCAGGGTGCTTTTCCCGCAGCCGCTTTCGCCCACAATGGCCACTGCCTCCCCTCGGTTAAGTGAAAAGCTGACCCCATCCACTGCCCGAATGGTGCCTGCGGGCAGGATGCCCCATTTGCGGATGATAAAGGCGACCTCCAGGTCTTCTATGCGCATCAATGGGGTAGCTGCATCACACATAGGCCGCCTGTTTGATCCCACTTATACCACTCATGTCTGAACTGCCTCCGTCTCGTACAGCCAGCACCTGGCCCGGCCTCCCTCCCGGGTGGTCAACAAGGGTGGCGTCTGGGTGCACCTGCTAAAACTTTGATCGCATCTGGTCCGGAAGCGGCATCCAGCCGGGGGATCGATCAGGCTGGGCGGCCGACCGGGAATGGGTTCCAGCTCCTGGTCCCCGTACAGTCTGGGCACACTGGCCATAAGCTTGTGGGAATACGGATGAAGAGGATGGCGGAAAAAACTGGCCGCCTCGGCCAGTTCTACCAATTGGCCGGCATACATAACGGCCACCGTGTCGGCCAGTTCGCTGCAGGTGCCCACATCGTGGGTGATGAACATGAAGCTCGTTTTTCTGTCCCGTTTAATCCTTTTCAAGACGTTCATGATATTGGCCTGAGTGAGGAGATCCAGGGCAGAAGTGGGCTCGTCCAGGATAACCAGCCGAGGCTCGGCCACCAGGGCCATGGCAATAACCGCCCGCTGGCGCATTCCGCCGCTGAGCTGAAAGGGATAGCGTTGGATGACGTCTTCCGGGAGGTCCACGTGAGCAAAGACCTGACGAATCCTCTCCCCGGCCTGTCTTTTGGAAGTCAGGCCGTGGGCCAGCAAGGCCTCTTCAACCTGCCGGCCGATCCTGGCTACCGGGTTCAGGGCATTCATGGCCGCCTGAGCCACCAGGGATATCTTGACCCAGCGCACCTGACGGCGGAATTGCTCTTCTCCAAGGCCCATGATATCCAACCCGTCCATCCATATGCGGCCCTCATATCGGGCTACGTTGCTGGGCAGCAGGCGGAGAATAGCCTTGGGAATAGAGCTTTTCCCACAGCCGGATTCGCCCAGAACGCCTACGGCCCGGCCGGGAAAAATGGGCAAGCTCAGGTCGTCCACAGCTTGCACCGGGCCACTCCGCGAACTGTAGTACAGAAAGAGGTTATGGATGTCTACAAGGGGAGCTGGGTCCATTTTATTACCGTGTCTTATAAGTTCTGTCCCATATAATGGCTGTTTCTCATGTTGATTTTCTTTTTAAATATGACTTACTATTCAACGACACGGAAATTCGAAATACGAATATCGGATTTCGATATTCGTATTTAATAAACTTATGAATGATATATGTCAGTTGCCAAAAATTGAGACAACATTTTTGAGACGAAGTACTATAGCCCGTACCGGAAATGTTGATACGCTTATTGACCTTATTATCTGATGATTATCACTATAGCGACATATTGTGATCCCAAAGCTTTGCTCCCCGGATCGCCAGGTGCCACCCTGGCCATTCTGGGATCGCCAGGCGCCTGCCTGGCTCTTTCAAGGCTTGCTCATGCCCAAACTGTCGCTGTAGTGTTATGCTTACCAACAAAAGGTATAGGAGACAATTTTCAAGAGAATACCGGTAAAGTATTCAATTTTTTGGTGGTATCAAGTCTTACGGTATATGCTTTAGTATCCCCTCAACCTGGGATTGAAAATCCGGTCCAAGGCAAAACCGACCATGGCGAACCCTAGCCCGGTTAACATAAGCAAAAAGGCCGGGCCCAGGACCCAGTAGTAATAGCCCTTATACAGGGCTCCCTGTTGAAAGGCGTCCTGCAGGACCTTGCCCCAGGTGGGCAGCAAGGGGTCGCCGAGTCCCAGAAGGGCCAGGGTGGCCTCCAAGAACACAAAAGTGGGTATCAACGTGACCAATTGGGGTACGATCACCGGTACCACCCGGGGCGTCAGGTAGAAGAAGACGATGCGCATGTTTCCGGCCCCATAGGCCCTGGCGGCCTCGATGTAGGGCGCGTTCTTGATGGGTAGAAGCATGGCCCGATAGACTTTGATTCCCAGGCTGAAGATGCCCAACAGGATGACCACTCCGAGCATGACCCAGATGCTTCGGGAGTACAAGGTGCCGATGAGAACCAAGAGAGGCAGGACGGGGAGAATGGCGTTTAACTCAGTGATCCGCTGAATGGCCGCATCTACCCAACCCCCGAACCAGACCCCGATGGAGGCAATAACCAGGGTGGACAGGGTCGATCCCAGAGCGGCCAGGACCCCGAAGGCTAAAGCCACGGGAGTGCCCCAGAGCAGAGCAACTGTCAGGCTTCGTCGGCGATGGTCGGTTCCGGTCAGTCCGTGCACCTGACCATAGGCCACGGCTTTGACCTCGATGCTGCTTTCGGGCTCAAATACATAACCCTGGACCACAAGCTCGTATTCTCCTTTCAGGGGCACATCCTGCTTGCTGCCAGGCTGGTAGAAGAGACCTATCCGGGGATCGCGCTCAAGTCTCTCGGCCAGTTCGTGATTCTGGGTTACAGAATAGGTGCCGCTTTGGCGCAGGGTCCTGGAGCCCAGATCGATTTTTCTGCCGTCCGGTGTGTGCCAGGTAAAGGTGGCATGGGGGGGATTTTTTTCGTACTGGCTGTGATAAAAGATCTGTATATCCTTGGGGAAACCGTCATAGTCAAAGGTAAACGGCAGCTGAATCCGGATCCGTCCGACTCCCCCGCTCCCTTGCTCCATCTCGGACGCGGTCTGCCCAACGCCCCCCTGGACCACAATGGTTTCCGGATAGTTGTTTCCGGGCCAGAGATTTAGCAGCCAGGGTGATGCGTTTCTGGGAGACTCGGCCCAGACCCCCTCGCCTGCGCGCCAGAGCCTTACAGCTTCATCAAGAGGCATGATGAACACGGTGTAGACAGATACGGCTATAAGGATGCCCACAATGGCCAGGCCCAGAACGGCACTGGGATAGTACCGCAGTTCTTGAAGTCCTTTCAGTGCGTAGTTCACGTCTAACTCTCCTGATGACCGGCCATCACCCGTGGATCCAGAAGGGCGTAAGCGATATCCAGAACAAACACGGTCAGGGCCAGAAGATAGGCATATATGACCACGCTGCCCACAATGACCGGAGTATCAAAGACTCCAATGGCCTGGAACAAAAGCCTGCCCAGTCCAGGCCAGTTGAAGACGATCTCCAGGACAATGGATCCCATCCACAGGTTGATGACCGAAAGGGCGAAGCTGGTCACGATGGTCGGAAGGGCCGGACGCAGGATGTAGCGGCGCTGTATCTGCCCGGATGAGAGCCCCTTGGCCCGGGCCATCTCCACATAGTCCTCGCTGGAGTGGATGAGAAAAAAAGTCCGCCAGTAGTAGATGGAAATAAAGATCCCGCCGATGAACATGGCCCCTAGAGGCAGAATCATGTGCCGGAGCAGGCTGGTTATATAAGGCCAAATAGCCTCTGGGGGAGGGGAGGCCACCATCCCCCCAAAGGGCAGGATTCGAAAGATGGAGGCAAAGATAAGGATGAAAAAGATGCCGTAAAACCAGGGAGGGGCCGTGGATGTCGGGGTCAGGGCCACCACTGCTCGGTCAAGCTTGCTGCCATAACGTCTGGACAGGAAAAGGGCTCCAAAGATGGAGCAAAAGAATATGAGCAGCTGGGCCGGAGCAAAGAGGACCAAGGTGGCCGGAAGACGTTCGAGGATAATTCGTCGCACCTGGCGCGATCCACTGTCACTGGTCATCTCCTGGGCCCTGCCCAGATCCAGTGAGACTGCATCCTGCAGATAGGTCAGGCTCCGGAGCACAAAGGGGCGATCCAGCCCCAGCCTCTCCTTTTCCAGCTGCACCTCCCGCTTCATGATCCGTTGCCGATCTTCAGTGGACAGCTCCTGAAATTCCTGGTTGGCCATGAGGCGAGCTCCGACCTGTTCCCGGATCTGGGCCGTCCTGATCGTGTCCACGTGGCCGCCCATGTTGGCTATCAGGATGGTCAGGTAGACACCGATGACCACGGTTGCAAAGAGCACAAGTCCGCGGCGGAGGATATAGGAACCGATACGGCCGCTTCCAGAGGCGGCGCTGAGAAATGATCCCTTGTCTCTGGCCTTGGTCATGAGCCGTCCTGGGGAATGATGCTGATCTTCATACGCATTTGACACCGTTTAAAATAAAATCTGAACAGACAACCCGACCCTCTTGATTCCCCTCCTTGGCAAGGAGGGGCAGGGGTGGTTGGGATTATGATTCATAAACCGAATTTTTCGTATGGTATCCAGCTTTATTGCCAAATGCGTACTTGGCTCATTGTGATGGAAGAGTCACGAAACTCAAAGAGTCGAAGCCGGGGATGGCTATCTCTTTGGAAGAAACAGCAATCTCCAAACGGTTGGATCCCGGAGGGAGCTTGGCCGTCTGCTCCGGGCTCAGGCTTACCCGCCATGTACCCTCCCCGGTCGGCTGAGCTTGGCCGGAAAGGACCAATCTGTTCTGGCCGTCAAAGACCAGAAAGCTGACGAACCGGATCTCTTGAGGGTTGCATGCGGCCTGGCCGCAGCTGAGCCTGATCTTAAATTCCGCCTTAGAGCCCATAGGTACGAACTCCTGGGGCGAGGCGATACGTATCTTCGGCTTGCGGGGGGTTGTGAAGCGCAGCCATTTATCCGCCCTGTCCCGGTAATCCTCAAATCGCCTCAGGACAAGGACTCCCTGGGTGGGATGGACGGAATGTAAAATAAAAGGGCCCAGGCCTACCCAAAAGTTCCCGGTTTCTTCTCTCCATGTGGCCAATTGCCGGTAGCGCTTTCCAGCTTGCTCAGGCTGGACATAGGAATCCAAGAAGTCTGAAAAAGGTATAAAACCCTCTTCTTGTACTTTTTGCAAATGCTTATCCAGGATCTTGATGCTCGGACCGGAGATGTAGCTCATGTGCTCCACGCCGGTTTTTTGGGCTTTACTCTTGGAAAAGGCCAGGTCACCCGCGGTTTCGGCCCTGATGCCCAGGCCGATCATGTGCCAGGGAGCCGTACCGCTGGTATAGGAGGGAAACAGGTAGGAGGCCCGGGAAAAGGCGATCAGCTCGGCATCCAGATACATATTGTCACTGTAGACCTCCACCACCAGGGGGTCTTTCTGAATGATTCTCAGGCCCTTGAAGTGACGAATAAAGGTCTCGAAAGCGGATATGGCCGAACGGTCATAGAGCTCGCTCTCTGGATCGGCCCGCTCAAAGCTGAGGATAAGTCCGGCCAGGGCGTCGGCCAGGGAGAAGGTGGTTTTGTCGTGCCACTTGGTTTGGAACAGATCTTCCTGATAGAAGATGACTGTCCGGGTTCTGGCCTCCAGGCCATCCGGATGTCTTTCCTGGACCGGAATGAACTTCTGCCCGGACGGGTCCCAGTCGATCCAGGCATCGTCCGGAACCTGGATGGTGGAAGCAAAGTTCAGATCCACCCAGTCCAGGCTCTTCTGGACCGGGAGCCCCTCGCGTACAGTCACCTCGGCCTTGGTGATATGCTGAGGCCAGGCCAAACCGGTGAAAGGATCGGGCAGCAGGGCGGCATCGGCGGTGGCCCTTTGAACCATGGTGTCAAAGATCCAGTTGCTGCCGGCCACAGGGTTCCAGGGTTCGGTCAACAGGCTTGAAGTGGCCAGGCGAAGTTGTCCGCCGGGCTGGTCGGAAAAGCGGATGGTCAAAGGCCAGAGCCAGGATCCGGCCATGCCTCCGGCCAGATCGGCGGCCACCTCCACGTTGGAGCGGCGGGGCCAAATGGTCTTTTGGTCCACCAGCCAGATGCGCACTGAATCCTGCATGGCCAGCCTGGTGGCCTCGGCCATCATCTGCCTGCGCTGGTCCAGGGTCTCATAGTCTCGTCTGGCCAGGCGATCGGCCAGACGGTCGAATTGCTTATCCGGGGTGTAGCTCTGCCACAGGGGATCAGGTCGGCCCCTGGGAGTGAAGAATGTGTTGAAGACCGACGCCTCATCCCGGCTGATACCGGAGTTCACCCAGCCACCGGTATACAGGTGCCACCTGCCTTCGGCCGGGTCGGAGCCGATCCAGATGGGGGAGGCCTCTGCTGCAGTTCGGTAGTCGCGGATCACGGTAAAGCCGATATCTTCAAGTTTATTGGCGATATAATCGCCAACCTCCCGCCTTTTGTCTTCCATCCGAATCAGGAAGGTCAGCTTTACCGGTTGGCCCTGATAGTGCCATTTGCCTTGGAACCGCTCAGCGCCAAGCTCTTGCATCTCCCGGTTGATGACCTCTTGGGCCTTTTCTGGCTTATGTCCGTATTCGATTTCCACTTGACGGGCTGTGGTTACCAGCCGAGCATAGTCGGGAAATACAGTGCTGATGGGCAGGTAGCGGGGTTTGGCCAGGCCGCCGTAGATCTCCTGGGCAATATACTCCCGATCGATAAGCCAGTTCATGGCCTGACGCACGGACTGGAGGTGAAAGGGATTGAGCTGGTTCGCATCCCCGAAGGTAGGGCCCACCGGGTTGAAGGTCAGCTCCACGGAGGAGCCAAAGGACAGATCGTGTCCCAGGATCTTGGAGTCCTGGATCTTTTCATGCAAGTCGGCATCAGATATACCCACTCCATAAACATCCAGCCTGTCCGCCTCCATCATATCCACGGCTCTGGCGGCGTCTCCTTCCTCAGAGACCACGATCTCCTCAACCCAAGCCCCGCGATGCTGCTGGGATTCGGCCCGGGTCGTCAGTGGAGGGAGGAGCATCAAGGCGACAAGCATTTGAACAACAAGAAGAGCCTTGGTCTGAGCATATCTGTATTCCATGGTTCTTTCCTTTTAAAGCTCGGCCCTCAAGGCCGTAAGCAAACGCTCCACATTTTCCGGCCTGGCCGTGTGGCCCATAAGCCCGATGCGCCAGATCTTTCCGGCCAGGGGGCCGAGGCCGGCTCCGATCTCGATTTTATGTTTGCTCAGCAAATTGCTGCGTACCTCAGCCTCGTCCACATCTGGAGGGATTTGGACCGAATTGAGCATGGGCAGTCTGTTGTCTGGATCCACCAGCATTTCCAGGCCCATGCCTGCTAAGCCCTGGACCAGAAGTTTGTGGTTTTCCAGGTGTCGGGCGTACACAGCTTCCAGGCCCTCTTCCAGGATGAGCTGCAAGGCCTGGTACAGTCCGTAATGCATGTTGATGGGCGCGGTGTGGTGATAGGCCCGGGAGGCTCCTTTCCAGTAGGACATGATCAAGGTCAGATCCAGGTACCAGTTGGGGACCTTGGTCTGCCTGGCCTCCAGCTTGGCCATGGCCTTGGGGGAGAAGGAGAGCGGAGCCAGGCCCGGAGGGCAGGACAGGCATTTCTGGGTTCCGCTGTACAATACGTCGATGCCCCATTCATCCATGCGCATTTCCATCCCGCCCAGGCTGGTGACAGCATCCACCAGGTAGATGCTCTGCGAACCTTGCAGCAGTTTTCCGATCTCAGCTACGGGATTACAGACCCCGGTGGAGGTCTCGGCGTGGACCACAGCCACAATGGCGTAAGTTTTCTCCTTCAGTTTGGCCTGGACCTGATCGGTTTGCACCGGTGTTCCCCACTCAAACTCCAGGGTATCCACCTCAGCTCCCAGCCGGGTGGCCACGTCCTCCATGCGCATCCCAAAGACCCCGTTCTTGATGACTAAAACCGGGTCACCCTTTTCGATCAGATTGACAAAGGCAGCCTCCATGCCCGCGGATCCGGTTCCGGACATGGGAATGGTCAATTCATTGGCCGTATTCAGGAGAGTGCGCAGACGTTCCTTGATGGCATCCATGATCTTAATGAAATAGGGGTCCAGGTGGCCGATGGTCGGCTTGGCCATGGCCTGGGACACGGATGAAGGCACACAGGACGGACCAGGACCCATAAGCAGGACTTCTTGAATATCGTCGAGTAGGTTGTGCATAGCAGGACTCCTTTGGGGACTGCAAAAATCTCATTGGCTTTGATATAAAATGTCGTCGGCCACGAATGTAATGCGGAATAGGCCGGAGGTCAAAATCAATTGCGGTTTGGATACTATTCAGCTCTCCGAGCGGGCGGCCCTGTGCGAAAGGAGCTGAACCTAAATCAGGACCATTGATAAAGGACGTCTGCATTCCAGGAGACGGGCTGTTCTTTGCATGACGTGCAAGATCCCGGATTTTTTCGGTCTTCCACTTCATTGATGAATATCGAATCTCGTCTCAAGAACCAAGAACGAAGACCAGTTCCCCTCTGCACTCTGCTTCTTCCTCATTCTCGTATGAAACTACGGTTATGAACAAAGAGGGCCTGCCTTTGAAGGCAAGGGGTGGCTCCAGCAACTCCTCCAGTAGGGCGGGCCGGGCCCGGCACTCACTTTTAGCTTGGACGTTTATTCATGGCAGTGACTTTTCCAGTGGAAGTGAGTGCCGGGTCTTACGAATAACCAATAACGAATAACCAATAACAGGCCGCCAGAGGCGGGGCTGATCTCTGATTTCTATCTTAGACCTCTCTCTTCAGTCACTCGATCACCGACTACGGACTACCGACTTCGAGCTCCACGCCCTCTTCGTAACCAGTTTCATCCTTGATCAATCCGGCAAATTTCCCTTTTTTGCGCGCTTTGGGGCAAAAATATGTCAGATTTGCCGGAGGCAAAGCTGCATGTTCATCCACAATTGGAAATATCAAGCAAAGGGCAGTCCACACATCATGGCCCCGGACTATCTGCACCAGCTGACCCGCCTGTGCACAGACACAAACTCCATCCGCTGGACAGATAATCAGTGCCCACGTATGATCATCACCAATTGGTAAATCATATATGTCAGGTGGTATTATGGATCATGATCAGAACTTCAAGAACCTGATTCTTGACCCTCGCCGCTTTTCAGTCCACCGCCTGGCCCATTACTGCTTGGATCTGTCGGAGATGTTCAACACAGATCGAGAGGATGAAAGAATTGTTTATTCTTTAAGGTACCCAGAGGAGGATAAATTAATGAAATATTCCTTGGCCGAGGTTGGACGTTTTCAAAAGACAAGATCTGACCCCTCATCCGCTGCAAAATATCGAAGGTTGTGGACGATCAGATCTCTGCGTGACTTGGCTTCTACAATATTCAGGAAAAGAGTTGAGCCAGGTCTTGGACCGGCAGGGCTTTAATGCCAGAAGACAAAGGATAGCTTTTGGGCGTGCGGCAGGCAACCACGCCCTGTACCTGGCTTGGCATATGGCTGGCAAATGATTTGAGACCGCGAATATCCCTTTCTCCGGGACGTTCACTCATTTTGCATTCCACGGCCAGGATTTGTCCGGCATGTTCAATGACCAGATCAACTTCCTCTCCCGATCTGGTTCGCCAAAACCACACCCTGGGTTGCTTGCCCATGCCTCTGATTTTTTTTAGATATTCGAGAAGCACATAGTTCTCCCAAATTTGTCCGCCAAAGGGGCCTGGCAACAAGCTGTCAGATGAGTCAAAACCGAGCAGGAAGGCGGCTATTCCGCTATCGGTGAAATAAAGCTTTGGAGATTTGGTCAATCTCTTGCCCAAGCTGCGGTAAAAGGGTTCAAGAAGATATATCTGGCCTGAGGTTTCCAGAACCGATATCCAGTTTTTGGCCGTGTTGGGACTGATGCCCACGTCCCGGGCCAGATCTGACAGAGACAGCAACTGACCTATCCGCAGGGCGCAGGCCCGGAGAAAGCGGTCAAAGTCCCTGAGGTTGCCCACATTGAGGATATTGCGCACATCGCGTTCCAAATAGGTGGCTACATAGGAAGTAAACCAGTATTCTGCAGTAACATCCGGTCTGGCATGAAGCTCCGGCATGCCCCCTTTCCAGACGAAATCATCTTCGTTCAATCCGCCGTGGGCAGTGAACAACTCTGCCCCGGAGAGGCCCAGCATATTCAATACCCCACATCTTCCGGCCAAGCTTTCAGAAATGGTGTCCATAAGCTGAAAATGCTGGGAACCGGTCATAAGATACATACCGGGTTGACGGTCAGAATCAATGGCCACCTTGAGGTACCGGAAAAGAGATGGGGCGTACTGAACCTCATCGATAATCAGCAGGTGGCCATGTTGAGTTAAAAGTCGCTCCGGGTTTTCTTCGGCCAGGGCTGCATTGTAGGGTAAATCCAGTGAGATATAGGCATAGTTGGGAAAGACCTTGAGGAGGGTAGTTGTCTTTCCCACCTGCCTGGGACCGGTAAGGACCAAAGCAGGAAACTCTTTGGCCATTTTTTGCAGTGTCTTTTCATATATTCTTGTTATCCACATGCTTCAAGTATGCAGTCAAATTGCAAATATGTCAACAGCCCGAGTTCATTATTGATACCTCGCGCAAACGGTTACTATTAAGTTGTTCGCCGATCCATTCGCCTTGGATAGGAATCTGCACCTTTCGAGTTCCTTTGTGTCGTACTTCAAAAGGTTCGTCGCAGTATCTTTTGGCTTTAGAATATTTCTCAATAATGGTGGACCAGCCTCCTGAGCCAACATTTGTCCCTTTCTTCTCGATAATGCCAAAAAGGTTTGATTCGCATTGAACGTGTCCCACCGGGAAACCGTGCACGAAAAAATATCTAAAGCGGGCTACGCCCGCAACCTAAGGAAGTTGAACCACAAAGGCACGAAGGACACAAAGGAAGAGACGCAAAGGCAAGAAGAAGAGGATTTTCTTTTTTCCCCGGCGGGTTGGACGCCGGGGAAAAGGGCCTCCACGCCTGGCGGCGTAAGGCCTATCTCGGAAAAGATTGCAATTTCTTACTTTCGTGTACTTTGCCTGCCCTGAAATTCCGAAGGATAGCGAAGCGCATTTCAATGAAGCAGCTGATTTTTATGATCTTGAAGATCCTGGGCTTGGCAATGTATTTCTAACCGATGTCGAGCGCGCGATCGCAGCCATCTCGCAGTATCCGCAATCTGCCCCGCTTGTAAGGGGAAGCGTCAGGAAAATGTACCCACGTTTATGGAAGCGTTAACAAGACTATTAGCAAAAACAGTATGTTATTTAAGAATCACTTAATTTTGTGGTCACTACATTTATTGCGTTATTGTCTTCCTTGGTTTGAGCGGTACGCTTTCTATGCCCAGTGAGAGTTACGTGCCTGTCCCCTGACTCTTCTAATTGAAGCTGATTTTGAGAGCTTTGATTTTCATGAGATGGACATGGATGCCTTGCTTTTGGTCGGGGCCTTTGTCCATGTGCCTTATGATCGTTTTCAGCTCATATTTTCGCGTATACTGAGGGCTCTGAAATCCCAAGGATATGTGCTTCTGACTATGTAGCAGGGGCAGGGCGCACAAACCTTTTAACGCCAAGATTATTTGACCCATTCATGCCAAGAAGAAAAGACCCTTAAGGTGCGCACTGTCAGTTGACAGGAGGGGGGGGCAAAGAAAGGCAGAAGGGAGCGTGCCTTCTGCCTTGTCGGGAGGATGAGATCTGTTCTTTGCTGAGGTGGCTGCAGGTTCCGGACGCCGAAGTGTATCTCCTTCGATCATACTGATGGTCACACAGTGGTGCTTGAGCCGATCCAGGAGGGCAGCCACCATTTGAGCCGGCTCCAAGATTCCATACCATTCATCGTACTCTAGATTGGTAGTTATCATGGTCGGTTTGTTCTTGGAATATCTCTCGTCCATGAGCCGGAAAAACATGTTCATTTGTTCTTTGCCCAAGGTCAGATACCCCAGCTCGTCCAAGAGCAGAAGATCGTAGTTTGCCAGGCGCTTAAGAAACCTTGGACTGCTTCTATCGGCCAGGGAATCAAAGAGCTGATCCATAAGGTCTTGGACCTTGTAGAATTTTCCCCGGTATCCCTGGAGGAGGGCCTTTCGCAATAGACTAAGGGCCAAGCCGGTTTTACCGACACCTGTTGGGCCGATAAAGACGATATTCTCTGCCCGTTGGATAAACCCAAGGCCGGCCAGGGTCATGATCCTGGATTTGTCGATACAGGGCTGTCTATCAAAGGAAATGACTCCAGGCCCCACTCAAAGGGCAAGTCAGCCTGTTTGATCTGTAGTGGAGGCTTCTCTCCTGCTTATGCCTTTTTTCAGCCAAGAGGAGCTCATGCAGGACTTCCTGCACGGAGAGACCCTGTTTTTCGGCTTTGCCCAGGATATCTTCAAGAACCTGATCCATGCCTGTGAGCCGGAGCTCCTGAAGAAGCTGGTGGAGGTGGATGAGTTGAATCATAAGTCAAAATGGTCTCCTGCTATAAGGGAATGATGATGTCTTCCAGACGGGAGAGTTCATACATGCCATACTGCAAAGCCCGCTGTACTGCCTGGATGAAGGCTTTTTCCGGGTAGATCCGCTTCAGGATGAGCAAACGGCGCAGCTTGTGGACTCCCCGACCCCTGGAGCGTTTTTTGAGTTCACTCACATAGATATCCAGGCTCTGGTTGTGGCCGGTAAGCAGAGATTCTTCCCGGCAGGGACCCGGGGACTTTTGCCTGATTGGCGGATGATGGGTGGGATCAGTGACCCGGGCCTGTTTGTTTACAAGGACCCGGGCATGCTCAGCTACTTTCTTGTGCTGATAATAGACCTGGATGGTGTCCCAAAAATGTAGACTTCCACTTTCCGGCCCACCAGTTTCTCCGGGACAGAGTAGCGGTTGGTTTGGACCTGGACGTAGCCCTCAGAGTCCACGACCCGGTACTCCAGGTGATAGACCTCCGGGACATGGACAGGCAAAGGGATGAGCTGGGACTTTTCCATGAGATAGGCCTTCTCCGGGGGCATGCCCAAGGATTTTTTGATTTTGGCATTGGCCACGTTCTCAACACCAGGGCCTGGCCTGAGCATTGAGGTCACTGAAGTCGGAAAAAGTCCTTCCGGCCAGGAAGTTTTTGGAAATATAGGAACGGCCTCTCCACCCGGGCCTTCCTGTTGGGGTCATTTACCTTGTGGGCCACAAACACCACCTGGTAGAGGCGGCCAAAGGCTTCCATTTCCGGAGCAATGACCGCATTAGGCCCAGTGCCGGAAACGACAAAGAGGGTGGTGTTGTCCACCACACACCTGGGACAGACCCCCTGCATAAAATCAAAGGCCCTTTGCAGGAAGACTTTGGCCTCAAAGCGGGTAAAACGGGGATAGAACTGGATAAAGATTTTGCGGCTGTAGGCCAGGACCAGGCTTGCGCACTGTACGGTCTTTTGTGTGTCTCCCAGTAGGATTTTAAACGGGCTGGTGTCATGCTGCATTTCTTCCCCCGGCCAAAGACATATTGCCCACAGCGATCCTTCTTAGGCTCTTTGATTTCAAAGGTGCGCACCATCCAGGTCAAGGAGGTGTATGGGATCACCAGATTGTGTTCCTGCTCCAGGCACTCATGGAGGCGGACGACATTTCCCTGGCAGCGATCAAAGAGATCCTTGATCAGCTCCAGATGAGGCTCATACTTGGATCCCTTGGCCTTTGGTTCACTGTCCGCAAAGAGCACTCTGCGCACTGTGTTCCGGCTCACTCCCAGCAGCTTGCAGATCTGCCGGATCTTGACGTCCTTTTGATGCATCTGACGGATGGCTTCCCGCATTTGTGGTGAGAGCATGGTCGATTCCTTTGTTGGCTTGGGTGACAATATCAGCCATAAGCTGATCGGTTCCGGCCCAGGAGATCCTGGAATCTGGGCTGGCTATCCTTGGACAGGGAGGCAAATACAGCACTTGTTTGGGGTACAAGGCGGTAGAGGACATTGGAGGCGAGCTTCATTTTGTCAAACCATTCCTTTTCCGGTCCCTGCAGGTCAGCTTCCTCCTCTTTGTGTTTTTTGACCTTTAGAAAAAGACCCGGATTCTGGATCATGTTTTCCCGGGCCTTACGGGTGGCCTTTTGATAGTCAGCAAAGAAGGTTTTGAGTTCTCTGGTGCTTAAAGAGTGGGCCACCAGGTACTTGCAGTGTTCTTGTGCATGCTTTTGGTTGGCGCGCGCCAACGGGGCCAGGACCCGGGTTGCGCTCCAGGTGGATATATGGCTGGCCCGGACCAGATCCAGGATGTCTGGGGCAAAGAGGTGATCAGGTCCAGTCTGCGTTTGACCCAGCTCTTGTCTTCTGCCCAGGCCCTTGGCGATCTGAGCTAAGAGAGATCAAAGCTGGTTTTAAGCTCCGCAATGAGAGCTGGCCTGTTCCAAAGCCTGGGGAGCTCTTTTGTTCTTGATCGGCCAGAAACTGGAAAAGGGCTGTTGTTCCTGGAGGTCAAAGACGCTGGCAAATGGCAGTATCCTTTCCCAGTTTGGCTTAGGGCCGTTACCCGGATATAGCCGTCTATGAGCACATATTGGGAGGTAAGAGATACCGGGAGATTTGCCCAAACTGATCCAGAGAGCGGATCATGGCTGAGATGGTCTTTGCATCCAGGATCCTGGTATGGGCATACTTTTGATCAATAAGATGGAGGTCGATGTGTGAAGCGGTCATGACCTCCGGTTAGCAAATTTATTGCCCCGGTGGCGATACTGTCCTCTCTTTGCAAACATGGTCAGTATTAGCTGTATCTTCCTGGCATATAATAATTTTGACGATTTCTCGCGTCCATCTTTGCAAACATTTCCCCCAAGGGGATCAGGCCGTAATAGCCTGAAAGGCTTGTAGTATCGACTATAGACGCGTCCATCTTTGCAAACATGTGGACCACGGAGGCCACCTGCCGCCTGATGCGCATACGTTCTTTGGATTTCTCGCGGTTTCGTTTGGTGTATTCAGGCCGATTCTGGCGGTATTGGTCCCAGTAGCGAGGGTTATCGTTCAACCACTCATTGTTGGCTTGTCTTTGGTTTTCACTGTAAGCCGGATCAGAGGCCATCTTCTGTTTTTGCCACAGCCGTCTCCTGGCCTTCTGAACATTCCGGCTTTCCACAATATTTCTGATTGGGATTTTTCTTTCGTAATAGGGCAGGGGTTTTGCGCAATGAAGACATAAACTGAGCCATATGACCTCCTTGGGCTTACAGAGGTCATACGATTAAGGGCAGGGAAATGAAATGCAATTGGGAAAGGCAATTAGAGAAGAGCTTAGCTCACCCATCGAGATCAAAAAGACTCAGTTCGGCTTCGCCTCACTTCGCTTATTTTGACTCAATGGGCGACCCAGTAGAAGAAACGGATGGGTCAATTGATTATCTGCAAAGGTGGGTCAATTCATTTTAGCGTCGAAGAGCAGACCGGATGGGCGGGTCTTTTACCTGTGGCCAAAAGCCGATCTTATGCCCATTTTTGAAGATTGCAGCTTGATATGTGTTGAGTCTTTTGAACAGCAATCTAAGATCCGGACCAGTGATATCTGGATGAGCTTTGTGCTCCAAAGTCAGCTTTGTCTCTGACAAATATGACATACTTTTTCTGCTTCAGACTCAGATGAGTACAAGTAGTTTATTGAAAAAAATTTTCAATATGCAGAAGCTGGTTACATGTTCATTTTGTTCATGAACATTTTATTCTTGATGATGGAGGTCAACCAGGGAAATATCCACTCTTTTACCCAAAATAAGCGCTGCTTTGTTGATAGTATTCAGGGTGATATTGGAGGATTCATCATTTAATAAACGGTCCAGGCTGAATCTACTTGTGCCCAGTCTTTGAGCCATTTCTGTTTTATTTAAATGCTCCTTATTCATAAGCATTTTGATTTGTTGGGAAATTGTCTTTTTCAAAGCTATAAGTTGTACTTCTTCGTAGATCCCGTCTTCTTGTAGAAATCGATCGAAAGTTTGACCCATATGCTTTGAGGCAGTCATTTGAGTCCTCCATTTTCTTGTTTTTGCCAGTTCCAGTTCCAGTTCTTGTCTGTGCCTTCCCGCTCTTTTTGAGAAACCATGCATCTTGCAATTTGCTCTGGCAAAGAGCTCTTCTTTCTGCTGCTTCTAAGGGCTTGTATTCAAAAGGTCCAATGGGCCAGCAGAATAGGAAATGTGTTGCGAGCCCGATATCTACCTGTCTTGTTTGTTCGACAGCAGCCACTCACGAACAGGCATTGAACCGGAAGCAGTCGCATAGAACCTGGCAGCGAGCACCTTTTGTCTTGCACACATCGGATATGTACTGTATGGTACATGCAATATATGACGCCTATATAGTTATTCCGAACTCATCAGAAACATCTTGTCTTGCCCCGGTCTGGGCCGTCTGAACCGGGCGAATTCTGCAATGCCTGCCGGAGAGTCTGCCATGACCTGGCTATTCCGGATCTACTTCTCGAGCTTAAGGTCAATCTGCGGAACCAGGATATTGATGTCTTTGAGTATGGCCCGGGAACTGACTCTCAACCGCTTATGTATCTCAATCCCAGGTTCCTGGCTGTTGACCAGGAGGGGTATGACCAGCAAGCTGTTTTGATCAGTGGCTTATGAGCTTAGAGTGCTTTGATTTTTCCGGATATGGGCCATCGCCGGATATGTTCTATGCAAGACGAAGCGAGTTGGGGGTATCTTTGCATGGGCTACAAAGCAAATCATCTCCTCCTTCAGGCCAAGATGATGCTGATAAAAAGTACAATCCGAAGATTTGGGATGATCAATGCCAGCATACTTCACCATCTTCGACGTCGAAACCAACGGCCTGCACCCGGGCCGTTTTTCAGTCCTCAGTTTCTCCGCCTTGCAAATCCAGACCTGGCGCTTCCAACGGCCACAGGCATTTCAAGGTCCACCAAGAGTTCGACCGCTTCTACGATCCCAGGAGCCCTACAACTACCACGCCATCAAGGTGAACGGTCTGACTCAGAAGCGATCACCGCAAAAGCGCGGCCGGACCGGTGGTGATTACCCCCTGCACTTTGCCCAGGACCGGAGGTGCCTGTCTTTTGCCAGCAAGTGGAGCTTGCCGTCTGCCCACAACACCCCGTTCGACACCAAATTCCTCAAACAGGCCCACGGCTACGAATTCCCCGCCACCTTCTGCACCATGCGCACATTCACAAGCTACTGCGCAATTCCCCACCATCACTTTGGAATCAAGTGGCCAAAGCTGGAAGAGGCGGTCCAGATAATCTGCGGCCGGAACGATTTCTGAATTCCACGACTCCCTGGCCGACTGCTACGCCGTGCTTGAAATTT
Source organism: Desulfovermiculus sp. (assembly GCA_034521385.1). Taxonomy (GTDB): domain Bacteria; phylum Desulfobacterota; class Desulfovibrionia; order Desulfovibrionales; family Desulfothermaceae; genus Desulfovermiculus. The sequence continues at coordinate 3,439 of JAXHMO010000020.1, read as the reverse complement.
TAAAAGTCATGGGCAACTCTGCGGGGAGGCGAACGGGGAACACAGGTGGTCTGAAAGATATGAAAAAATTGATGACAGGTGTTAACGATTCGCGCAAGGTGAGCTTCTTCACTTTTTGCCTTCGGACATGCTCTGTTTCTCCATCCATAATGAAGAATCGTGCGTTTTTGTGTAAAGTTACATATCATTGTTTGTTTTTTCAGTCAACTTGACACCAGAGGCACGATCATGGATAATTGTTGACTGTTTACCCCCTGAGCATATCGTATATGAAAGCTTTTCGGTTTCGATTCTTTTCTTCGCCATATCGGTAGAACCCGAATTTCAGTTTGGCGGTATCAGTGATGAAGATAGCCCCGAGAGATAGACAATGCCTCCGTCGTCCTTCTTGGCCGTTTTAATCCATCAATTTTCCAGCCCTGGTGGTTTGCTCAGAACTCGGAATAGTCGGTGAACAAGAAGCTGATGAAGCAGAGATAGAAATAATTCATCCTGAAATATGTAAATTTCAGACCGAGTACTTTCTTATCCAAGCTGAACGTAATCGTTTTATGGTAAACAGTATTGCTGGACCTCTTGAAATGGTTAAAGATTTTGTGCTGAAGACATTTACCGATTTTTTAAGTCATACGCCGGTTGGAACCTTGGGGATAAATAGAGCGGTGCATTTTGATGCCGGAAGTAATGAAGCCAGGATCGCTTTGGGTCAAAAGCTCGCTCCATGGGAGGCCTGGGTGAGTGGGCAAACTCTTTTGACGGGGAAGATATTGAGGCTCAGGGTGGTATGGTCAATTTGACTATGCGGCAGTATCGTTCAAAAAGAGAAGTCTCGAAGGGTTATGTCCAGGCCAAGATTCAGCCTTCCGCTGAATTATCCGGAAATAGCGGTGTCTTTATGGATATCAACAATCACTATGAAGTGTTGAGTATAGAAGGATGCGGTTGGGTGTTTAAAGGTCATGGATGTCCTGGAAGAACAATGAAATCAGTCCATGGAGCACGCGGAGTTTATTATCAATCACATCATGAACCAGATAGAGGTATTGAAGTGATGGCAGACGCAGTTGTCACAGATAGTCCGGGCCTGGTTGCGCCTGAAATAACAGATGACTATGTGCCTGAGATGAGTCCGGTGGATCCTGGAAAGCATGTGGCTCCTATGCAGGGCCAGTGGATAGTGGGATGGGATCTCGTGAGGATCTCAGCAGTATGTCGTCAACCGATCCAGGCCAATACGAGCCGAAAATTCGATCTTTTCCCGTTCCCAAAAGGTCTTGCAAAAGAGGTTCGAGCGAATACGGGTCGTTCGCGAGTTCGAAGGGATAGTAGACCAGGTAGACCAAGAAAATGGCGTATTTCTGGCAAGACTTATCGATTTGACCGCAGGGGAGATATTTGAACATGACGAAGGCGAATTTCCGATTGATGACGTAAGGCCTGACGATTTGCCGCTATTAAATGAAGGGGCAGTATTTCGAGTCCGCGTTGCATACAGGATCAAGCGCGGGGGATGCGGCAGCGTTTTACGGAGATTATCATTTCGGCGGCTGCCTTGCTGGAATGAGAGGCATTTTCAGTCTGCGAAACAGCGAGCAGCAGAGCTGAGTGCATATTTTTGTAATGAGGATTGATGAATTTCGATTCGCCTGCTTCTGATCAGATCGAAGTGTCTTTGTTTGGGCCTGGATATGGAGAATGTGTTGTTCTTCATGCTGGGGCAGGGGACTGGATCATTGTCGATTCCTGCATTGATTCCCGTTCCGGGAGAGGTAGCTCCTCTGCGCTATTTGCAAGACCTTGGTGTTGAGGTCGAAAGGCAAGTTAAGCATATCGTTGCATCGCATTGGCATGATGATCACACACGTGGGTTGTCTCGTTTAGTTGAGGCGTGTTCGCGCGCCCGGTTTTGGTGTCCTGTGGCCATGACAGACAAGGAATTTATTCAGTATGCTGAGCTGCACGCCGAAACTTTTAGTAAACAAGCAACTGGTGGAACTACTGAGATCAGCAGGGTGTTTAGGGTGTTGCATGCACAAAAAAGGCGACGTAGCGGAATAGCTCCAAACGTACTGATTCATCAAAACCAAGTGTGCTCGATTTATTCGCTTTCCCCGAGTACTGACCGACATGACGACTTTTTGCAAAACCTGGCTGCTCAAATGCCGAGGGTCAAGTCTGTTCAGAAGCGAGCGTGTGCCCTTGAGCCCAACCTTTTGTCGGCAGCAATGTGGATTGACTTACCTGAATGATGGAGTGTTGCTGGGGGCGGATGTCGAAGAAAAACAATGGGCAAGGCTGGTCATTGATTTTTGAGGAGCAGACCTGCATCAGGACGCAGGCACGCGTCTTCAAAGTCCCACATCATGGATCACACAATGCCCATCACGACAGGGTTTGGGCAGAAGTGTGCAATCCGGGCGTGGAAGCTGTCCGTCTCCGTTTGTTCGAGGCTCAACCAGGCTTCCAACCCTGGAAGATTGTGAGCGGATTTGTCGCCTTGCAAACCAGGCCTATGCCACAGCTTCACCAGTTGCTGGAAGCGCTCAAAGATACTGAACCGGCGGTCAGAAAGGAATTTGGAGAGTTAGGCATCAAACTCCGTGCAGCACAACCCAAAACAGGACAGGTCTCGTTTGAGAGGAGGTGCCTGTACCGGCTTTGACTGGTCAACAGAACTTTCAGGCCCCGCTTTGCCATTGAAACACATCTATAGGCAACTGCACGATAATGATTAGGAGTTGTGTTTCCCAGAGTCCATGATAAATAGCTTTTAGTTCACTTTTTCAAAAGCCCTTGCATTTTCGTGTGGGGGCTTTTCTATTGCCGGTTCTGCTTTCTGAATGCTCTGAATAAATAAAATTAAATGAATAATATCACTCGGAGCAGGTAAACTGTGATAGTTTCATTTGAGATGTACACGCTCACTGACGTTGTCAACTTTGTGGGCACCGATGCCCCTGAAAATCCGGATGATGACTGAGGCTTTTCAGAAATAAGTAGGAAAAGCCCCAGGAACCGGCAGTGGACCCCAAGAAGGCCATCCGGGAAAAGGCTGGTGGTCTGCCTGGAGTCCGGCAAGAAGTTCGAGGTCCTGTCCAAGAAGCACCTGGCCCAGCACGGCCTGACTCCGGAGGAGTACAAGGAGAAGTGGGGCTTCAAGAAGAACCAGTCTTTGGTCACCAAGGAACTGGCCAGGCAGCGCAAGCAGAAGATGCAGGAGATGCAGCTGTGGAAGCGGCGGAAGACTGCGTAGGTGTACGAGGAAGGGGGTTGGCTGGTGTTCGGCCTGGCCATCCCCCTCTGCCAAGCTGATACGGCTTTCTCTGCTCCCTCCCATCCCTCATTCCAGCACCATCCGCACCAGCCCACCAAAACCTCCTAATCAGCATTTTCATACTCTTTTGAGGTGCTTTATGTCTAGGAAATTGACTTTTGGGGC
>JAXHMO010000019.1:0-218794 GCA_034521385.1 Desulfovermiculus sp. | reverse complement strand
GGACGAGGATGTCAATTTTATGGAAAAACCTTTTTCCGCAAACAAACTGGCCACCAAGGTGCGAGAGGTACTTGATTCCCATAATGATGAATGAGATGGAAATTCCCGAAACGACCATGAAAAACTGGCAGGAAATACTTGAATCTCATCCGGCATCCTGAAGCTGATGTCAGCCACAGTACCTGTCCTGCATGCATGGAAAAGCTGTACCCGGATAACTCAAAATTTTAACTGGGAAAAAGAAATGTTATGGACTCATCATCCGTACACCTTCCAGAATACGTGCCGGTACTCGTGGTAGACGATGAACCCGCCATTGTCAGAATGATTACCCTTACCCTGAATCGAAACGGTTATGCCTGCATGAGTGCTGGAAATGCCCATGAGGCATTGAACCTGCTGGCTGAAAATGCCTTTGACGTTGTGATTACTGACGTCCAGATGCCGGGCATGAGCGGGGTGGACCTGTTAAAAATAATCAAGGCGAAATACGACACCGATGTCATGGTGATGACCGGGTTTACCGAAGAATACGATTATGAATCCACTGTTATCGCAGGCGCCAGTGATTTTATTCAGAAACCCCTCAGTTTAAAGGAGCTTTCCATCCGCCTCAAAAAGGTCCTTCGCCTCAGATACCTGATGATTGAGAGGGAGCAGATCAACAGGAAACTGAAAGAAAATGTGGAACAGCTCGAAAAACACTCCTCTCAACTGGAAAGCGCCCACCAGGACCTCCAATACGCATACCTGGATACCATCAACCGGCTCGTAGCGGCAACGGAGTACAAGGACGAAGACACCGGCGATCATATTGTAAGGATTAGCCGGTACTGCACCCTCATCGCTGAAAAACTGGGGCTGCCCCGGGAAACGGTCGAGTTGATACAGTTTGCCTCGCCCATGCATGATATTGGTAAAATCGGCATTCCGGACCACATTCTGCTGAAACCGGATCGCCTCACAGCGGAAGAATTCGAGATTGTCAAAACCCATACCACCATCGGCGCATCCATCCTGGAAAACGCCAGGGCGGACGTACTCAAACTCAGCCACGAAATCGCCCTGAATCACCATGAAAGATTCAACGGGAAGGGATATCCCCGGGGGCTTTCCGGGGAAGACATTCCCATTTCAGGCAGAATCGTCGCCATAGCAGACACTTTTGATGCATTAACCTCAAGCCGTCCATATAAAGATCCCTATCCATTCGACGTGGCCGTGGACATAATCCTGTCCGAAAGGGGGCAGCACTTCGATCCGGATATCGTTGAGGTATTTATCTGCAACATCGATGAAATCAGACGGATCCGGGAGGAAGTCGGCTGTATGGAAAGCGCATCCCTTACCGATTTCATGTGGAGCAACCGGGATATTGCAGAGGGGATAGACAAAAAATTGTGCAGACTTCAGCCTTCTAAAGCCTCCCGCACCTTCCTGGCCAGATCTTGGCTGGAGAAGGGTTTCGGCATAAAGTGAACAGCCGGCTCCAAGATACCGCAATGGGCGATGACATCATCCGTATACCCGGACATGAACAAGACCCGCAGCTTTGGATACAAGGCCTGAAGCTGGTCAGCCAAATCCCGGCCGTTCATCTCCGGCATGATCATGTCGGTGATCAACAGATGCACCTGGCCGGCATGTTCTCGGGCCAGCTCCAAGGCCCGCCCGGGAGTGGTCGCTTCCAGGACGGTATAGCCCAATCTGGTGAGCATCCTCGTGGTCACCTTCAAGATGGAGACCTCATCCTCGACAACTAAAACCAGCTCACCGCGGCTGTGCGAAACGTCATCATCAGTCTTTTTTTTGCTCTTTTCGACGTCAGGGGAGAGATGGCCAGGCAGATAGATCTTAAAGGTGGTTCCAACCCCTGGTTCAGAATAGACATTTATGAAACCTTGATTTTGCTTGACAATGCCGTAGACAGTGGCCAAGCCCAATCCAGTGCCCTTAGATCTGTCCTTGGTAGTGAAAAAGGGTTCGAAAATATGCTTTCGGATCTGTTCATCCATGCCGCAACCGTTGTCGCTTACACCCAGGAGCACGAAATCCCCGGGAACGAATCCAACATGCTCGGCGCAGTAGGCCTGGTCAAAGGTCACTGTCCCGGTTTGGATGCTCATCCTTCCTCCTGCGGTCATGGCGTCCCGGGCATTGACACAGAGGTTGGCCAGAATCTGATCCAGCTGGGCGGGATCCATCTTCACCGGCCACACATCTTTTCCCGGCCGCCAAGCCAGCTCGATGTCCTCACCAATAAGCCGGCGGAGTATCTTGAGCATATCTTCCACTACCTCGTTGAGATCCAGGACCTGAGGATCCACGGTCTGCTTACGGGCAAAGGCCAGGAGCTGGCGGGTGATATCCGAGGAGCGCCTGGCGGCACGCAAGATCTCCTGTAAATCCTCATGCAAGGCATCGGAAGGCTCTGTTTCTTTCAGGGCCAGCTCGGTATATCCGATGATGACACTGAGCATGTTATTGTAGTCATGGGCCACCCCACCAGCCAGCCGGCCCACGGACTCCATTTTCTGGGCCTGCCGCAGCTGATTCTCAAGATCCTGCCGATCAGTTATATCGGTCAGGAAATTCAGGGTGGCCGGCTTTCCGAGCCAATCAATGACCACAGCGTTAACCTCCGCCCACTTGGTCTGCCCCTGCCTGTGGACGACGCGAAAGGTATATCCTTCTGGCAGATCCTGGCCTTGCACCCTTTGCATATGCCTGTTTGCCACTGTTTCCCTGTCTTCGGGATGGATATACTCGGTAAAAGACCGGCCAAGCATCTCTTCAGGGCCATAGCCCAACAGGTCGCGGACCCGACTGTTGATAAACTTTATCTGCCCATTCTGGGCCACCAGGATGACTTGGCCAGCGTTTTCAACCAGAATCCTGTACTTTTCCTCACTCTCCCGGAGCTGATTTTCGGCTCGTTCTTTTTCTTTTGCCATCTGGACTTTGTCCAGGACTTCTTGCACGGCAAAGGGCAAACGCTTGATTTTTTCCTTAATCACATAATCGTCCGCTCCTGCCTTCATGCAGGAGACAGCGGTCTCTTCATTCATTGACCCGGTCAAAACGATAAAGGGTATATGGTCGAATTGGGCCCGAGCCATGGTCAAGGCGCGCATGCCGTCGAAGGCGGGCATGGCATAATCTGAGATGATCAGATCCGGCTGGAATACAGCCAGGGCCTGTTCAAAGTCCTTTTCCGTATCCACAACCCGGTCAATAAACGCAATACGCTCCTTTTTCAGTTCCCGGCGGGCCATCTCCACATCCGTAGCTACATCCTCAACAAATAATATCTTCATCTGGTCCATATCACTTCCTCGGATGTTCATTGCTGGTTCATCAACAGCCAATACATGCCCAGCTCCTTGATGGCTTCCAAAAACTTATCGAATTCCACCGGCTTGACGATGTAGCTGTTCACCCCCAGCTGATAACTTTCCACAATATCTTTTTCCTCCCTGGATGAGGTCAAAACAATGACCGGGATGACCTTTTTCTCTGGATCATTTTTTATGACTTTCAGTACCTCTTTACCGTCCACTTTGGGCAGCTTCAAATCCAGCAAGATGATTTTCGGCCTGTTATTGATGTTTCGGTCAGCGAATTCTCCCCGTTTATACAGAAAGTCCAGGGCCTCTTCACCGTCAGTGACCACCAGCACATTATTGGCCAGGTTGTTCTTCTTTAGGGCCCGGATGGCCATTTCTGCATCCTGAGGATTGTCTTCCACCAGCAGGATTTCCACTTCACTTAGATTTCTCATTGGCATTCTCCCATTTGGCGGGGCAAGGAAAAGAAAAACATCGCCCCTGCATTCACTTTCCCTTGAGCCCAGACCTGGCCCCCATGGCGGTGAATGATGCGCTGTACTGTGGCCAAACCCACGCCGGTCCCCTCGAACTCATCGTCTTTATGCAATCGTTGAAACACCCCAAACAACTTGTGCACGTAACGATCATCAAATCCTGCCCCATAATCCTGGATGCAGTAGACCACGTCCCTGTCCCCTTCCTGAGCACTGATCTCGATTTTCTTGGTCTCTGACTTGGCACTGTATTTCAAGGCATTACCGATCAGGTTCTGCCAGACTTGCTTTATGAGCCTGGCATCGCAGGTTATGGGCGGCAGTTTGTCTATGTACACCTTGAATGTCTTTTTCTCCTCTTCATTGGCTGTTTCGTGATAAACCGATTGGGCAATTTCATCCATATTCACCCAGCCTGGATGCATTGATGTCCTTGAGACCCTGGACAGGTTCAAAAGATCGGAAATCAGCTGGTCCATCCGGGCAACGTTTTGGCGGATGGTGGAAATAAACCGCTTTCCCTCCTCATCAAGCCACTTACCGTAATCCTCACTCAAGAACTGAGAGTAACCGTCGATAGCCCGCAGGGGAGCCCGCAGATCGTGGGACACGGAGTAGGTGAAGGCCTCCAGTTCCTGGTTGGACAGTTCAAGCTTACGTCGCTCGGACCTTAAGTCCGCAGTCATCTGATTCAGATCCTCCACCATATAGAGCATAGCCTGTTGGCTCTTGTTCAGCTTGTCCACTTTTTCATTCAACTCACTCGTACGCCGGGCCACCTGATCCTCCAGCTGTTCTTTGAGCTGGCGTAATTCCTCTTCGGCCCGTTTCCGCTCGCTGATATCTTCAACAACACCTTCAATCCAGCCCTGCTCCGGAAATATCTGTGCTGAGTAGCTGGCCCAAAAAACGGAACGATCTTGACGATAAAAGCGGGCTTCAAAATTTTGCACAAATCCTTTTGTGTTCATCTCGTGTAACATTTTTTCCCGTGTTCCGGGATCCACGTAATTTCCAGTAGTCTTGAATTCCCTAATGACCCCCTCCCTGCTTTGGAACCCAAACATCCTGGCCAGCTGATCGTTACTTTCCAGAATTTTCCCATCAGAAATGCGGGTCCGAAACAATCCGACTTGTGCATTCTGAAAAATGTTTCGATACGTTTCTTCGCTCAGTTGCAGGGCCTGGTAAGCTTTGTTCCGTTCAGCTATTTCCGTGTTCAAACTCTTGGTCCGCCGCTTGACTTCCCGCTGCAACAATACAATCAAGACGATGACCAGAGGAATGAGAATATATATGGCTATGCGCAAAATATCTTTGAAGCCGATCTTTTCCTGGAGCTGCGGGCCGAACCACTTCTGCCTGATGTCTCTGTACGTGTCATTGGCCATGACGATGGAAAGACCCTCGTTTAAACGAGCCAGCAACTGCGCATTGCCTTCCTGCACAGCAAAGCAAAAATCCTGACGGAATTCGGGCAGTTGCAAGTCCAGAGGTCTGACCGAGTCAATGCCCATGTCCTCCAGCAACTTAATACCCATCACCCGCTGGGTGATCACTGCATCGTATTTCCCGACAGCAAGTGCTGCAAAGGCCTGCTCAAAGGTTGCAGTGGTCGAGATCCGGCTGGACACATTTTCCCGCCGCACAAATTCTTCTGCATTATCTCCCTTCATGACCACGATTTCTTTGTCCTGGAGGTCTTCCAGGGTCTGGATGCCGGTTGTTCCCTCCCGCACAAAAACCGCACCGTGCAGGGTTAGATAGGGCATGGTAAAATCAAACATTTCCTCCCGCTCCGGCGTGCGGCCCACCAGAGGCAGGGCATCGATTTTCCCCTCAGCCAGATCGTGTTTGATTTTATTCCAGATGCCAATTTTAATAGTCACCTTCAGACCCACTGCGGCAGCTGCCGCCTGAAAAAGCTCTACGGAAAATCCCGCCGCATTGCCGTTTTCATCCACCAAGCAATAAGGAGGGTAATCAGGTTCGGAGGCGATGGTTATGGTCTCCGGCAACAATCCCGGGGCGTGGGTGTTAGCACTTTGGTCCGCCGCCATTTGTCCAGGCCAAAGAAACAGCACGACACAGGCCACCAGACCAAAGAAGCTTCGCACGGAAGAAGAGGAAATATCCCAGATGTCCCCGGTCCTTTTGGAGCTCAAGACTTTTCCCCCTTGAGTCTTTGGATCTCCTCGCGCAACTCTTTAATCCGAAACTCCCGTTGGATGGTGGCATCGTGAAATCTTTCCAGTTCAGCTACCCGCTCCTGCAATTCTTTGGTTTTCTCTGCCACCTCTGTGGCCAGATGGTCTTTGAGTTGACGCAGTTCGTCCTCTTGCTGCCTACGTTCGGTAATGTCCTTGACAAAGGAAAAAGACAGCATCTTCTCAGCGTATTGAAAATAGTTGACCGTTACTTCCACCGGAAATTCAGAGCCATCTTTGCGCCGATGTTTTGAAATAATTGTATTGCTGCCTCGTAATCTTGTCTCCTCCCGATGTTTTTTGAATTTTTCAAAATCAAAGGTCGGATCGATCTCAAACAGTGACTTGCCGTATAAGTCTTCAATCGAGTAGCCTAGAGTTCGAGCTGCATAATGGTTGGCGTATACAATCCTTCCGTCTTCTTCCACCTGATATATTCCGATCTGAGCATTATCTATGCCATACTGGGTAATCTCCAGTCTTTGCTCTGAAGATTTTTGTGCAGTGATATCCACAACTGTGGTAATCATGTATTGTGGACGGTCGTCTTTATCCCGCTTCATGGCCACACTGACGTCAGCCCAGACTATGGACCCATTTTTATGAATATAGCGTTTGGCAAATCTTGTCGCATCTTTTTCATTGTTCGCAAGCTGGGTGATGACTTCCTGACTGTATTCAATGTCCTCTGGGAAAGTGACCCCTTGCCATTTTGTATTTTCTAATTCTTCCTTTGTATATCCAAGCATATCGCAAAATGCCAGATTAACACATATTTCACCAGAGAGGAGGGTTATGGATTTACCTACATTTGCTGCTTCAAACACTGCTCGGAATTTTTCTTCCCTTTCTTTGAGTTCCTGTTCCGCCTGTTCCCGCTCAATGATATAGCCCAGATACCCGGCCGCTTTGTGAATCCTGGCCTTGGCGTAATCGACAATAAATTGGGGGCGGCTGGGATAGGCATCGGCCTGCTTGCGTAGATCTTCAATCGGCAGGCGGTACTTTTCGCAGAGCTCCTGGAGAACCCCTTCATCCCTGGGTGGATCACCGTATCCAAAGTTGATGGCCCCCACGATTTTGCCTCTGGCCCGAACAGGCACGGCATACAGGCGAATGCCGCCATGGCAGGACACATCCATAGATTCGCCCTCCTGCATGGCCGCCAAAGAGACCTGCCAACAGGATTCGTGGCACAACCACTGGCCGCTGTGCATGGCCTGCCTGTTGTCGTCAGTATTACAAAGTTTCCGGGAGGCTGCATCCAGCAGCCGACACCACTCGGAGGAGAACAGTCCCAGGGCGTAATCCCCGTTTAGTTCATAGACAGCGGCCGAGGTCTCAAGCAAGTCAAGATACTCCCAGGCCATATCCCTGAGTCGGTCTTTGCCTACTGAGGACAAAATCAAACCTTTTTGGTTCAACAGGCTCAAGTCCCCGTATTCAGGCGTATAGTCCGCAGATTCCAGCTTCGCGGGCGAGAGCATCCATTCTACTTGGCCCGGCTCCTTCGCAGTCTCCAGCCGGTGCAGCAATTCCTCATAAGATGATAGCTGCCGATCTGTCATCTTGGATCCTCCGCAAACAGGGTTGATGAAAAATCAGAATGACAAACAAAGACTACGGTTTATGACAAAGACGGCACGACGTGTGCCGTCTTTCCATGGCCCTTGGGGGAGATGGGGCAAACCCAAATCATGGCTTGATGGTCGAGCCCAGAACCTGCAGAAAGTCCTTCATCCACTCTGGATGGGCCGGCCAGGCCGGAGCGGTAACCAGCTTGCCGTCCACCACGGCATTCTACCAGCCTTTTGATAAGGACTTCAAGCTTTGGCGCTCCTTAAAACAGGTGGAGACAGCCCCGGTCAAATATTATTAGGAAAGGGAAGTCTCGATCATGAAGAAATCAAAGCTTCAGTGAGTGTCAATCCATCCTGGAAGATACATCCCTGTCCGCCTATGATCGATACCTGAAGCTCTCCAGGCTATAGAAAAGAGGGACAAGGAAACTGGACATTCGACGACCTCCGTCAATCAACCGCGATTCTGTGTCTCAGAGGCATGTTCTGGCTGAACTTGCTGACAGACGAGGAAGTTGCCCTGTTCAGCCCGGAGGTCCAAAGCGTGATCACGGTTGAGCTTTAACCGGACAGGACACAGGCCTCTGTTCCAGGTAACGGATGAAAAGGCCTCAAGCCCGGCCGGCCTGGTTTCCATCCCGCGTCGTAAAGAGGAGCAAGGAAGCTGGCTTAGGTGTCTTCTTCTTTGACTGCACTATAAAAGTTTTTTGCAGTCACATCTACTTTTTGCCTTCTGCCCTCAAATACTCCTCCAACCTCTGCACAGCCTGGGGCAAGTTCCTGCGGCCGAACCCGATGCGAAAGCAATTGGAGTCATCTGCATAAATCGATCTCCTGACCGGAATCAATCTCCCCTGGACTGCTGCCTCATCTCTCTCTGGCGCATGGGCATGGCGTCTATGCGGTCGAATACGGCCTGGAGGTCGAACCGGCCTACCTGCCTGGCCTTTTCCCCGCCATCCTTGCCGATGAGGATCACGGTCAAGGGGTGGTCGGACACATCGAACCGCTGGAACAGAGAACGGACCTCCTTTTCGCTCAGGCAAGCACCATCTACCTTGCCCCTGCCGGAGGGAAAGAGATGAAAGACGACCATGTCCCGGTCCTGGAGCCTATCCTCGGCCCGGCCCAGAGCTTGTTGCAGCTCCAAATATGTCTGATCCGTATCTGAAGGGGAAAAGACCAGGAGGAGGCGGTTTTTCCATCGGTACTCCTGCAGGTCCATCGACCAACTCCAGGTAGCCCAGCCAGCCGTAAGTCCCAGCAGGAGGACAGCCACAAAAATCGCTTTCATCATTTTTTACCTCCAGATCAGGGTTCGTGGATACATGCACGGGATATTCAGGATCTGGCCGCCACTTTTCAAGGGCAGTCCTTCTTCAGGTTAAAAGCTAGTTTCATACGAGTTTTCAGTGTAACAGTCTGATTTTCCTTGATTTACTAGTTTGGCACCAGAAATCTCCTTTAAGTGCGTTTCCAAAGTAACATATCCGCAAGAATCGGGTATTTGCAACCTTTCATCAGGTTTGACATGGTCGATGCCCAGCTCTTTACCCGGCTGATATTTGTCCTCCAAAAATCTCTTTTCCAGCTCCTGACCTCATGTTAAGAACACAAACTGTTCATTATTTACAGGGGGATGAATGGGGAATTGACGAAGTTTTAAATTTATGGCAATAAATAATCGTTATCAATACTAAAAGAGATAGAAGATAGCAGATTTTAAAAAACGATTTGAAATTATTGTCCAAAAATTAAAGGACAACGGTTTCAAAATCACGCCTCAACGACTGGCCATCTTGAAGATTCTGGCCAAAAGCGAAGGCCATCGATAAGGCAGCTCTCGAGAATGAGAGCGATACGCACAATGGCTCTCTGCAAAGCAGCCCGGTGCGCATGTTCAGACAACCACAGGAGATAAAGTTATGGCAGACGAAAGCAAATGCCCGGTCACCGGGAAAACACACAACCCCTTTGCCGGCGGAGGCACCTCGAACCAGGACTGGTGGCCGAATCAGGTGAACCTCAAGATTCTTCACCAGCACTCTGACAAGAGCAATCCCATGGGTCAGGGCTTTGACTACGCTGAGGAGTTCAAGAAGCTGGACCTGGAGGCCGTGAAAAAGGACCTTTACGCTTTGATGACCAACTCCCAGGACTGGTGGCCGGCTGACTACGGTCACTATGGGGGGCTCTTCATCCGGATGGCCTGGCACAGCGCAGGCACCTACCGCATGGGCGACGGCCGCGGGGGCGCAGGGTCCGGCTCTCAGCGCCTTGCCCCGTTGAACAGCTGGCCAGATAATGTGAACCTGGACAAAGCCCGCCGTCTGCTCTGGCCGATCAAGCAGAAATACGGCCGCAAGATCTCCTGGGCCGACCTGATGATCCTGGCCGGCAACTGCGCCATCGAGTCCATGGGCTTGCCGACCTTCGGCTTTGCCGGCGGACGCGAGGACGTCTGGGAGCCGGAGGAGGACGTTTACTGGGGCGCTGAGGAGGAGTGGCTCGGCGACACGCGCTACTCCGGCCACCGGGACCTGGAGAATCCTCTGGCTGCTGTGCAGATGGGCTTGATCTACGTGAACCCGGAAGGACCGAACGGCAATCCGGATCCGGTCGCTTCCGGCCATGACGTGCGGGAAACCTTCGCCCGCATGGCTATGAACGACGAGGAGACCGTGGCCCTCGTGGCCGGCGGACACACTTTCGGCAAGTGCCACGGTGCAGGCGATCCGTCCCATGTCGGCCCGGAACCCGAGGCCGCCCCCATCGAGGAGCAGGGCCTGGGGTGGAGGAGCAGCTTCGGCAGCGGCAAAGGCGGCGACACCATCGGCAGCGGCATCGAGGGGGCCTGGAAGCCAAACCCGACCACGTGGGACATGGGCTATCTGAAGGTACTGTTTAAGTACGATTGGGAACTGGTCAAAAGCCCGGCCGGGGCGAATCAGTGGCTGGCCAAGGACGTGGCCGAGGAGGACATGGTGGTCGACGCCCACGATCCGACCAGGAAGCACCGGCCGATGATGACCACGGCCGACCTCTCCCTTCGCTTTGATCCGGACTACGAGCCCATCGCCCGGCGGTACCTGGAGAACCCGGAAGAATTCGCAGACGCCTTCGCCAGGGCCTGGTTTAAGCTGACCCACCGGGACATGGGTCCCCGCTCGCGTTATCTCGGCCCGGAGGTCCCGGCCGAGGAGCTTATCTGGCAAGATCCGGTGCCTCCTGTCGATCACCAGCTCATCGACTCGCAGGACATTAATGACCTCAAGGCCAAGATCCTTGCTTCAGGGTTGTCCGTCTCCCGGCTGGTCTCCACGGCCTGGGCCTCAGCTTCCACCTTCCGCGGCTCCGACATGCGCGGCGGTGCCAACGGGGCCCGCATCCGCCTTGCCCCGCAGAAAGATTGGGAGGTCAACGAACCGGCCGAGCTGAAGACAGTGCTGGAGACCCTGGAGGGAATCCAAAAGGAGTTCAACAGCACCCAGTCAGGCGGAAAGAAGGTGTCCCTTGCCGACCTGATTGTGCTGGGCGGATGCGCTGCCATCGAACAGGCCGCCAAGAATGCCGGCCACCCCGTGTCCGTGCCTTTTGCCCCGGGTCGTACGGATGCCTCCCAGGACCAGACCGACGTGGACTCCTTTGCCGTCCTCGAACCGGCGGCAGACGGGTTCCGCAACTACCAGAAAGCCAAATACACCGTAAAGGCTGAGCATCTGCTTGTTGATCGGGCCCAGCTGTTGACCCTGACCGCTCCTGAGATGACGGTTCTCCTCGGCGGCCTGCGCGTCCTGAATGCCAACTATGGACAATCCCGGCACGGTGTCTTCACTGAGCGGCCGGAGACGTTGACCAATGACTTCTTCCTGAACCTGCTGGATATGAGCACGACATGGCATCCATCCGCGGACGACGAGGACGTGTTTGAGGGGCGTAATGGTCACAGCGGCGAGCTGAGGTGGACCGGCACCCGAACCGACCTCATCTTCGGCTCGAACTCCCAGCTTCGGGCTATCGCCGAGGTTTACGGATGCCAGGACTCCCGGGAGAAGTTCATAAACGACTTTGTCGCGGCCTGGACCAAGGTTATGAACCTTGACCGCTTCGACCTGACCTGATCTGAGCGGAAACCTCAATCACTTGTTGACCTCATGAGTATTAAGCGCGGTGTTTCCGGACAACCGGAATCGCCGCGCTTAATTGACTGACTGCCTGGAGCATCCTCTGCCGCCCTTCTCCTGCTGTTCGGGTTGCGGCCCGGCCTGGGGGCAGGCCTTGCATCGGATGGAGAAACATACAAGAGGTACGTAGAGAGCATGTTTCAATCAGACGGTTGACCGAGTACTCCATTCAGAGGCATTACCCCGGGATTCAAAACGATTCCCAGGCTTATCTGCACTTTTTCCGCAAAGCACCAAAGCTGCATTTCTTTGACTACGGCCTTGGGCGTTTTCTTCTTGGGATTCGGGAACCGGAACAGAAGAGCACGACCCTGTCACTCCGGCATCCTCGAGGAATGGTGCTCCACTATCATCCATTGCTGGCCGTTCCAGCGGTAGACAAAGCTGAATCTGGCCTGCACCCATGAGCCGTCCCGGAAAGTGAAGGCGTATACCCCGGAGTTGATGGCCAGCTGACCATAGGTGCGGATGTTCTCCTCTTGCACTGTTCCCTTGGGTTCCTGGGCCAGAAAATGGACAAAATAATCCCGGATCTCCTCCCGGTTGTGCCTAACCTGGTTGGAAACAGTGGGCAGCAGGATGCTGTTGATCTCGTACATAAGTGCAACTGTCATGGGATCCCCAGACTCCAGGGCCTTAAACCACTGCTGCAAAAGTTGGGATATCTCTTCCTGACTCATATGCTCGCCAGCTGTTGTTGGTTATTGGTATTTGGCAGCCTTGATCATGGCCTGAACGATTGCGGTCATAATTTGCACATCGGGTCTGCGGATCGTAGACCTGAGAAGAATCAGCCGGCCCTTTTGGGCAGTGGCATAGGTATATTGGGTATAGATTGATCCGGCTGCACCCTCGGAAGTATTCTGAATGCAGTACTTCCGGCCGGCAATTTCTTTTTCCAATATCGTGCAGAGAATAAAACGGTTTCATAAGGCTGTCGCCTGATCCTGTAAGTAACCATGTTAGACCGATGGGCACGCTGTGAATAGGTTAGTAAATGGGTATGTATCGGGGTTTCTTCCTAAAAGATGTCCTCAGCCCCTTGAGCATTGCCGGCTGAGTGCCAGGGCCACAATTCAAAAGCACTGCATTGGACAAATACGGAGAAAAGTCAATTCAAGAGCCTGTCCCTCGCAACTTACTTTCGGGAGGACTTTCGGCTTTTTCACATCTGCAAAACCTGACCGGCCTCTGAAGTCTCTGCAAAAAATCGCTTTACTTTTATTTACGATAAAAAATGTTTTTCGTGATTAAGGTCAATTCTTGTTGCTCCTGAATCGCTTTTGTCCCTTACTGAGTTTTTGCTTCCCGACTCTTTCCCCGGATTGAGACTTCTTTTGCGTTTCTTCTCCTTTTCTGCCGGGTCTGGCCGGCCCGGCCTTTGTTTTTGGAGATGCCCCGGCCGGGTCTCGATTTTCTTTGAAAGGCCTTATCAGACACTTGGGCCCATGCCCTATCAAGTCCTTCCTTCCTGCTTTGATCAGGGCCTCTTGGACCAGGGCCTTGTTTTCCGGACGGTTAAACTG
Organism: Desulfovermiculus sp.; assembly: GCA_034521385.1. Taxonomy (GTDB): domain Bacteria; phylum Desulfobacterota; class Desulfovibrionia; order Desulfovibrionales; family Desulfothermaceae; genus Desulfovermiculus. The sequence continues at coordinate 205,474 of JAXHMO010000019.1, read as the reverse complement.
CAGCAGGGCCCGTTGCATGGCCCGTTCCTTTCGGCTTTTGGGCACATGAACCTTTTTTCCGCTCAAGGGGTCGATTTCGGTAAAGTACATACAGGTGGACAGGGTGCCGGGCGTTGGGTAGAAATCCTGGACCTGTTGCGGAAGGAAACGGGTTTCCTGAAGGTATTCAGCGACCTTGACGGCTTCGGACAATGTGGCTCCGGGATGGCTGGCGATGAAGTAGGGGATCAGGTACTGTTTTTTTCCGTATTGCCTGTTCAGTCTGGAGTACTTTTCCGTGAACTCCCTGTACACCAAAAATTCAGGCTTGCCCATGAGCCTTAAAACCTGGCTGGAGACATGTTCCGGGGCTACTTTGAGCTGCCCGCTGACATGATGCTTGACCAGTTCGTGAAAAAAGGTCTGGTCCTGGTCGCTCAAGAGATAGTCATAGCGTATCCCGGAACGGATAAAGACCTTCTTTATCCCTTTCAGGTTGCGCAGCTTTCTCAGCAGCGAGAGATAATCCGAATGATCTGCCCGCAGGGAAGAACAGGGTTTCGGAGTCAGGCAGGCCCGGTCTGAACAGGTCCCCTGCTTGAGCTGCTTCCTGCAGGCCGGGTGGCGGAAATTGGCCGTGGGGCCGCCAACATCGTGAATATACCCCTTGAAATCTGGATCTTCCAGAAAACCTTGGGCCTCCTTTATTATGGACTCATGGCTTCTGGAACGTATGATCTTGCCCTGATGAAAGTTCAGGGCGCAGAAATGACAGCCTCCGAAACATCCCCTGGAGCTGATGATGGAAAACTTGACCTCCTCTATGGCCGGTACGCCTTTGTTCTGGTCGTAGTCGGGATGTTCCCGCCGGGTGTAGGGGAGCTCGTGGACCCGGTCCAGCTCGGACTGGGACAGGGGCAGTTGAGGTCTGTTCTGCAGGACGTAATAATCGAAATGAGCTTCTGCCAGCGACTTGGCGTTCTGCGGGTCGGTATTTTGATGCTGGATCAAAAAGCTGTGGGCAAAAACAGAGGGCCTGGATCTTATTTCCTGGAAATCGGGCAGCACATAGCCGTCAAAGTCCTGGGGCAGATCCTTGACCTTGACTGCAGTTCCTCGGATATCCGTCATCTGTGACAGAGGCTCTCCAGACTCCATACGGCCGGCTATTTCCAGGATGGACTTTTCCCCCATGCCGTAAACCAGCATGTCGGCCTTGGAATCCACCAGAATGGAGCGGCGCAGCCTATCGGACCAGTAGTCGTAATGGTTGAGCCGCCGTAAAGAGGCCTCCAAACCTCCCAGAATGACCGGAACTTTTTTGTAGGCCCGGCGGATCATATTGGTGTAGACCAGGCAGGCCCGGTCAGGCCTGGCCCCGCCTCGCCCCCCGGGGCTGTAAGCGTCGTTCTTGCGAAACTTGCAATTGACGGTGTAGTTGGCGACCATGGAATCGAGGTTGCCTGCGGTGACCAGAAAGGCCAGCCTGGGCCTGCCGAAAGTCAGAAAGGCCTCCTTGTCCCTGCAGTCGGGCTGGGCCAGTATGGCCACCCTGTAGCCTTCGGCCTCCAGCAGCCTGGATATGAGCGCTGCCCCGAATGAGGGATGGTCCACATAGGCGTCGCCGGTGACCAAAATAAAGTCGGGCCTCTCCCAGCCTCTTTCCTGGAGGTCTTGTCCTCTAGTCGGCAGAAAGTCTTGCCTGTTCGGGATTGTCATCTCCAACTCCAGCCTTTGTTCCAAGGCTCAATTGTCATTTGAAAATCCTTCCCCATTCAATTTTTTCTCAAAAAAATAAAGCACCAGTCCGGATATGGCCTTGCAAAGCTTTGTGTGGCCTACTTCCTGGTTATAGCCCTCTCTTCCCTGACGGTCAGCCTGGTCGAGCCGGAAGGTACTGCCTTAACGGACTTTTGGGAAGCGGTCTGGTGGTCTATCGTCACCAGCACAACCGTAGGCTACGGAGATGTCTCGCCGGTATCCGGGGCTGGAAAGATTACCGCGGTCATCCTGCCCATGTTTTTGGGGATTGGTATCGTCGCTACGTTTTTGACCTACATAGCCAGTATTCTCATTGAAAGAAAGGACAAGAAGATGCATGGAGACATTGATTACGTCAGCCAGGCGGATCAGGTGGTCATCCATAATTGACCATTTTACATAAAGCTTCTATCTTATTATATATTGATATGATAGCCAAGCCACTTTCCCGGAGGATACGATGACCACTCCTCAAAATGTGCTCGGCCGCCCTCTGCAGGTCTGCGGCGAATTTTCGAAAACCGGGTATTATCGGACTGGGACATGCCAGACCGGTCATCAGGACACCGGTTCTCATGTGGTCTGTGCCCAGGTGACTGAAGCATTTCTCACTTTCACAGCAACAAAGGGCAACGACCTCAGCACCTCTGCTTTCCAGTTCGGATTCCCCGGTCTCAACCCGGGAGATCGGTGGTGCCTTTGCGCCTCCGCGCTCTTCATTACGAGATTGCCTCCCCGGAGGAAGCCTTTCAGGCCCTGGCTCCTCTGTGCACCAGACAGAGGAAGAACTGCGAAACAAGGCGGAACTCGATGAGAAGGCCCAGGTGCAGGCGATCCATTTTGCCTGGAGCAGGGAAGGACACACGCTGAGTAAGGGTCTGGACAACACCACCCTGGGGCACATTTGGATAGAGGGAAACCGCATGAACGTCGAAGTCAATTCCGAGGCCAGGGAAGACAGGATCAGGGAGGAGATCGACAACCGATTGGGAGATAAGGCTACCTACAAAGGGACCGATATCCGGTCCCTTGAATCCTTGATGGCTGAGGGATCTTCAGGGATCCCCTCTTGGAAGCAGGACGAAACGGAGCAGAAGGCCCTGAACAACTCCCCGGAGGTTCAAGAGGCCATCAGGAAGGTTTTAATCAAGCATTGGGAGGGGTGGATAGATTCGGAGCTTCCGGCCTTAAGCGGCAAGACTCCGCGGCAGGCGGTGCAGACCGAGGACGGACGGGAAGCCGTCCAGGCTCTGCTTCGAGACATTGAGAGCACCGATAAGAGATCGAACATACCAGTTTCACAGCAGCCATTCGTGGATTGGGCCAGGAATGAGCTCGGCCTGCCGGACACCTGAGAGATTGTAATGTTTTTCCGTCGGTAATGAAATTCATTATCTCCTGGTCCTGGTCCACGGCCACCTTGAGCGTTGTAATCGGGGTACTGTTTAAAAAAAGTGGCAGGATATGCTGCTGGGTACAAAGGTTCTATTTGTGCTTCATTCTCGCAACATTATTTCGCAGCCAGGCATAACTTTTTGCTGTAGATTCAACTATTCTCCCTTTTGCCCTTTTGCTCCTGTTTTTTTGCCCGTGCAGAATGTTGTATGTAAGACTTGCTCCCAATGAAAATAAGCACCAATCCTAGAAAAACCGAACCCCATCCAACGCCGTCATTCATAATAGAACTGGTTCCATAGCCCCCGATCACCGCTCCCAGGAGCTGACATAGCATGGCCATTCTTCTGCTCATCAGTTTGCTCCTTCTCTTTTAGTTTACAGAACGAATGAATTATTTTTTTGCATCTTATCTTATTTTGCATATACTGCAAATGTCGACCTATTTTTCTGGGAAGATGATTACCGAGACCCCTGGAGTATTGATCTGCGGCCATCGCCATAAGGTAAAAGCACTGGCCAGCACGGCCACAGTGACCATGAAGACAAATGTCGTCTTGAAAGTGCTGCAGCTGTGCGCAGCAGCCACTTTGTACAAAAAGCGTTGACTGCCCAAGAGCAGAAGCGCTGACAAGGAATAAACATACCAGAGTTCCATGACTGTCTATCTTTTAAAAAACCGGTGGGTTATGTTCTGTCCGTTTGCATCTGTCTGGTTTGTCAGGATGTGCTTTTTGGGTTACATTAGCCACCCTGAACCTGGGCTTCAACAATATCTGTCTGCGATTTGCCAGTGCGGAAGGAAAGCAGACTAATTCAGGTTCGATGTCCAGTAAAGGGCAGGGCTGCCAGGGTATAAGGCGGCCACAAGATGGAGAGGCGATTGGGGTGTGTTAAGCCTGGAGTCAGAAGATAAGCACAAACATGCGCAAGCAGGCAGACAAGGGACTGCAGGCAGGGGACACCTTCACCTTCAAACAGGCGCTGGAGCCGGCGAGCCGGTCAGGGCCAAAAAACTTTGCTCGGCGAAGCATGAGCTGGGACCAAAAACAAAAGCAGCTGAGCCTCCTCGATCTGGAGCCACCCTCTGGAGAACCGACCCAGAGGGAAATGCTCTATTGGGAGACCTGGAACAAACAGCGCTACCAGAGGCTGGTGCAGGAGTTTCAGCAGCAGTACCAGGAAAGCCCCATTTTGCGCAGAGGAATGCAGGAGCGTAATCTGGACCTGTACATGACCCATCCCAGCAACGCCTATCTGGTGGATCAGGACACCGGAGAACTGATCCAGGAAAGGAAGCTGCTGCACCGGGTATGGGGCATGGATATCAGCCCATCTTTACGCTTAACTTCCGAATATTAGCTTAAAATATGCGGCTATTAACTTTTTCAGTGTCCGTAACTACCTGAAATCATGTTGTTACGTTAGTTATGCGGTCTTTTGTAGTGACTACAAATGCCCAAATACCCCTGACAATATGGCCGGCCATGATAAGCTCTTTGCATGTTCATCAGGGAAACAAAAAGAAAGTATAAAAATCCGGTATGTTATATATAATACATAAGTTTACTGAGTCAATTCGGACCCCAGGTGGCCCCAGACAAAAAGTCGTACTTAATCTGGGCACCTTGGAGCTTTCTAAAGATAAATGGACAGAACTGGCTAAACGTATTGAAGAACTCATTTCTGGCCAAAAAAAGATTACTCCCATGTGCGGCTGAGATCGAAAATCTTGCTCAGCATTATAACTGTCTCTACGTCAGGCAGCAGCTTGCTGACAAGAATGATAAAGAGCTGTCGACAGGATTATCAGTATTTACTGGATCCCTGTACCCGCATGCCGGAGGCCTGCTGGTACGAAGCAGCCGCCTGCGACGGGAAGGTCAAGCGCCTTGACACTTATCCCTTGCTAGGATCGCGGACACGTTCTATGAAAATTTCAAATTGAATTTGAAATTTTCATAGAAATCGTGTACCATCAAAGTATGATTCAACGAGACATCACCCAGGAGCTGCTGGCAGCCGCTCGCGAATACCCAATTGTCACAGTCTTTGGTCCCCGGCAGTCCGGAAAGACCACTTTGGCTCAAATGGTCTTTCCGGATAAGTCCTACGTGTCTTTGGAAAATCCGGACGTGCGAGTTGCGGCTGAATCAGACCCCAGAGGTTTTTTATCCGGCTTTCCTGAAGGGGGAATTCTGGATGAGATCCAGCGAGTGCCCACTCTTCTCTCATACTTGCAGGAGATTGTGGACAAAGCATCACAACCCGGGTTGTTCATCCTCACAGGCAGCCATCAGCCGGAACTGCATCAATCAGTGAGTCAGACCCTGGCGGGAAGAACGGCCCTGCTCTCTCTTCTCCCCTTCTCGTTCAATGAGATCCTGAACTACCGATCCAAACTGGATCCCTATGATCTTATTGTCCTTGGCTCATACCCCCGCCTGTATGAGCAAGGTTTGAACCATGTTCGATTTTACAATGGATATCTGCAAACCTATGTTGAGAGGGATGTCCGTGCCCTGATCAATGTCAGGGATCTCAGTGCTTTTCAACAGTTCCTGACTCTTTTGGCCGGGCGGGTCGGTCAAGTTCTCAATGCTGCAGCCCTGAGCAATGATGTTGGCGTCACCTCCACCACGATCAAAAACTGGATCAACGCCCTCAAGGCCTCTTTTCTCATTTTCGAATTGCAGCCGTTTTATGAGAACATCCGCAAACGAGTGACCAAATCACCGAAAATCTATTTCAACGACACCGGGCTGGTTGCCTTTCTCCTGGGAATCGAAACGCCTGACCAGGCTTCCCGGGATCCTTTGCGCGGAGGCCTCTATGAAAACTTGATCATCCAGGAAGTGCTCAAGGCCCGTCTGAACAAGGGCAAACGCCCAAATCTCTATTTCTATCGCGACACCCAGGGAAACGAGGTGGACCTGATCATCAAGCATGGCCGGGAGCTTGTTCCAGTGGAGATCAAATCAGCCGCGACCTTCACCCCTACCTTCCTCAAAGGCATTGAAAACTTCCGTCAGATCACGGGCGACCGCTGCCAACCCGGGTTCGTCATCTACAACGGCAATCAGGAGTTTAACGTCAAGGACAGCCGTATTACCAACCCGCTGCAGGCATCTGATGTCATCATGAAAATTTCAAATTCAATTTGAAATTTTCATGATCTCGTCATTCAAGAGTTTTTTAATAAACTATTGTTTCTATAGCTGATATTGACGAACCGGTTTGACTATGAATGCTTTTGGCTTATCTCTCTGATTTTTTTCCCACCAATTTGGTCGTAACCATCTGGTATTTATCTGGTATTTAAATGATTTTTATGGCTTTGGCGTCCATCTTTGCAAACGGCAGACCCTGGACAGAGATCAGGCCGTAATAGCCTGATATATCGGTCTTTTCAGCAAGCATGGGGTCCATATTTGCTATCTGACCAGAAATGGATGCCATGGCCCGCAAAAGGCGGTTACGTGAGCGCTGTTTTTCCTTTGATACGGATTGCGGGGGGATACAAGGAATAGCCGGCGGCAATGCCGGCAGCGCCTTTTGGTCATACCTGAGGATTAACCTTGAGAAGGTATATGACCAAAAAGAAAGGAAAGGGAAAAGGAGGTCCGGATATGGGCGGTTAAGAGGCGGGGTAATCGGGGTATGGCTGGATATCAAAGACCGTCAAGCAAATCAGCTAGCCTCAGCAATGAGTCAAAATGCAGGGCACTGCGACCCTGAGCTATAGCTACAAAAGGGTCTTCTCCCATCACATCGGTCCATGTGGCGGGCAGTTGCCTCAATTGCCCCGATGAATCATAAAAATATACGCGGTGCTTTCCCCAGGCGTGGCGGTAATCCATGAGCTCGAACTCACAGCCGCTTAGGGGATGAAAAGGATGGGTTACACGGAAAATTCTGTTCTGAAGATCTTCACTTGGCGTAGTTGATGGATGAGTCCAGCATCCAGGATCCTGCCTTTGCTTGCCCGGTTAAATGCCGCATAGCGGCCCTGCTCTAAGCAAGACTTAACTGGGCCCAGATCCACACCTCCCCGAGCATAGACAAACTCCCGGTATAGACGGAGACGTTCTTTGGGACTCTTCAAATTATATTCCTTCAAGCCCAGGTTCCAGAACAGAAAACCATCCTTGACGACTTGGAAAAGATTTACTCTATGAATCGGCTGACCTCAAGCTTTGACACCTCTCTAGCCTTACTGATCGGATTATCAATTGTATCTTTCGGGTCTTTACCATCTACAATTTTTCTAAAGGGTTCATATAAATGCCTAACTAAAAGACCGCCTTTGCCCTCAAGGGCAGGCCTCTTGAGTTCAAATTTCAAGTGATTCCAAAGCTAGCCTGGATTTCCGCGTTAGTTTTTAGAATTAACACCGCGACGACTATTTGAACTTAATCGTAAGGGTTTGATGACCCAGCCATGGAACTGTCATTTCCATGTCTTGAAAGCCGGCTGCTATAAGCAAGGTCCGTTTGGGGATTCTGTTCAGACCGACAAAGAGGGCCGGGCCGTCATCCAAGACATCGCTCATGACATGGCTGCTCCGGGCATCGCCATAGAGCTTCAAGGCCAGAAGAGAGCGTATGGCGTGGCTTGCCGGAGCTTGCACCGATCCGGGCAACTGAGCCTGCTTCATAATCCGGTCAAAAGGCAAACGGGTCAGGTAGAGCATGAACAGGAACAGTCCGCCGAAATTGGTCCGAAAACACCGGGGGTCAAAATTCAGATTACGGACATCGGCTGGTATGTATTTCAAGGCCTGGATATGGCATAAGGTGGCGCTGGCAAAGGTCAGGCTGTTGATCAGGGATATGAATATCAAAAATCCTGGAGTGTTGATCTGCGGCCATCTACTTAAGGTAATAGCACTGGCCAGCACGGCCACAGTGACCATGAAGACGAATGTAGTCCTGAAAGTGCTGCAGTTGTGAGCAGCAGCCACTTTGTACAAAAAGCGTTGACTGCCCAGGAGCAGAAGCGCTGACAAGGAATAAACATACCAGAGTTCCATGACTGTTTATCTTCTAAAAACGTGCAGGGTATTGTCTGTCCGGTTGAGCCGTTTTACCTTCAGCAGCCATATTCCTCCTGTTTCTCTTTCATCCCGCCGGAGAAAAGAGAGCCGCACCCTGAATGTCAGTGCCGTCCAGCTCCCGGAGTACTCCTCAATTGCCTGTGCTGGTTGCGATCCATAGCCCCGCAGAGAGCCTGGGCGCCTATGACTCTGGAACTGGCATTGCGCCCGCCCTCCTCTGACCTTGGCCCTTCAGGCAAAAGTTTTTCCCTTCAGGGCGAACATGCCGCGGTCAATGTCTGTAAAGTCGATGAAGGCCCGATCCCTGGAGACCTTCAGCTCCTCTTCCAGGAACTCGCATATTTTCTCCGCATATTCCGGGCACTTTTCTTTGGACAGCCCGATACTCTTAAGCTGCACATAGGCCGCTGGCTCGTCCATTCCTCCAAAGAGCATGTCGGCTCCGCCATGAATACGAACCATAACATAGCTTTCCGGTTTGCCCACCAGATCAGCGATAAAGGCTGATGCCTTGGTCAGCAGGGCGTGCCTTGCGGACTGCTCGATATCCTGGTTGGTTTGCACAGTAAAGTACGGCATGAGCAACCTCCTGATGTTTTGTTTTCAAAAGCTCTGAGCATCTAGTGCCGCGTCTTATAAGTACGATTGTCACAAGCAGATAAAACGGATAGTCATAAGCATAGGGCATACATGAAGGCCATCCACGGGAGAGCGTATATGAACATCGGCATTCGCTTGGCCGAGTCCGGAGGAGTTCCGGATTTTTTGCTCCGCCATGTGATCCGCATGCGGCACAGATGTGTGCTCCGCAACGAGGACCCCGGGTCAGCAGAGGCCCGACAGGAGCTCCTTCGGACCTTTGTCCGCGCTATGCAGGCGGAACCCATCGCTGCGGCCCCTCTGGAGTCCAATCGTCAGCATTACGAGGTACCTCCCGCATTCTTTGCCCGCATTCTGGGTCCCAGACTGAAGTACAGCTCCTGCCTTTGGCCGGATGATGAGCTGGGGCGACGCCCCCATAGCTCTCAGGCGTCTTCTGAGCGTCGCCTTCTGGGGGATGCAGAGGAGGCAATGCTTCAGCTCACCGCCCAACGAGCCGAGATACGTGACGGCATGCGCATTTTGGATCTTGGATGCGGCTGGGGCTCTTTTGCCCTCTGGGCCGCCGAGCAATACCCACAATCACGCATTCTTGCAGTTTCCAACTCCCAAGCCCAGGGAGCTTTCATCCGGGACCTGGCCAGCAAGCGTAGTTTGAGCAACATCCACGTGGTTACAGCTGACATGAACGACTTCACCCCTCCGGCTGGGCTTGATTTCTTTCACCGCGTCATCTCAGTGGAAATGTTCGAGCACATGGCCAACTGGCCTCTCCTTTTGGGCCGGATTGCCCAATGGCTGACCCAGGATGGGCTCTTTTTCATGCACATCTTTGTCCATAAAGAGCTGGCTTATCCCTTCCGCAGCGGACCAGACCAACGGATGACCGAGCGCTTTTTCTCCGGCGGCATCATGCCTTCAGACGCCCTGCCCCTGCATCTACAGCACGATATGATCCTGGTCGACCATTGGCGGGTGTCTGGCCTGAACTACGCCCGGACTCTGGAATCCTGGCTCTGCCTGCTGGATGCCGAACGCCCGATGATCCGCAAGGCTCTGGCTGAAGCGCACGGCTCCCAAGACCTGGGAAAGCAGATCAGACGCTGGCGCATCTTCTTAATGGCCTGCTCAGAGCTTTTCGCCTTCAGTCAGGGCAACGAGTGGTTCGTTTCCCATTACCTGATGTCCAAGCGACGATCCAGCTGTGCTCAATGACTAAACCAAGTTGAAGTCCTCCACGACAATCTGTCGGCGCGGTACGCCGAGGTCGAGGAACTGCTCGACCAGCCCGTCGACCATGGGGCCGGGGCCGCAGAGAAAGATGTTCCTGCTCCGAATGTCACCGGCCACACGGTCCCGGATGGTTTCAACAGTGATCCTGCCCTGCTGCGAGCTGACATAAAGCTCGTAGTGATGTCCCCACTCCTCCATGGCCGGGAAGCCGTGAAAGTGGCTCGACTCCACCTCCAAGCGGATATCCTTGTCAAAGCTGGCCTCTTCCGCCTCCCGGCAGACGTAGAACAGGCTGACCCTGGGGCTCTTCCAGGTCCGGATCACTTACGGATGCATGCGCTTGAGCTCCCATTGCGCATCCCGCTCAGGGAGCCGCTCTTCCGAGTGCAGTGCCACGTGCCACATGCCCAGGAATGGAGTAATGCCGATACCGCCGCCGATGAACAGGCAGTCCCGTTCGGCAGTCAGAAATGGAGCACTGAACAACCCGTATGGACCGTAAACAGTCACCGGATCGTCGGGCTCGAGTCGGCTCAAGCTTCGGGTGTGATCACCGACCTGCTTGATGCCAAGCTTGAAATGCGCTTCAAGGTTGTAGCCACAGGCGATGGACCAGAATGATGACGAAAGCCCATTTGCCGATATGCTTATGAACTTGGTAGACCTTGTCCAGCCCGCCGAAGTGTCGTTCCAGGTACCGCCAGCGGGCGGACAGAATCACAGCCCAGCACATCAGCACCGTGGCGGTCAGCGAGGCCGCCTTGGCCGGATACTTATAGGGATTGGCGAACCAGTCCTGATAGAACCACTTGCTGAGCAGCCAGATCAGCAGGGTCAGCAAGACGGTGGCCAGAATCAGGCCGTACTTCTGGGGGCTTTTCGACGTCGTCAGCATGGAATCCTTGTCTCATTGGCGGTCGGCCTTCCAGGTCGGTCCAACCGGCCATCGGCGACCAGAGTCTGAGGCAGTGGGCACAAACACGTGGCGGACCTCAGCGGTTACGGTTGTTGACATCTTGCGAGACTTTCGCTCGTAAAGGGATATCCATCACCCCTTTTCGTAATGAGAGAGTATTTTTCAGTTCATCCTTGGGGCATCCCTCAGAGTGTCAATGAACCTTAAATTGCTTTGGATTATTGATGGTTGTTTCTATATGCAGGTTGTTTTGCTTGTTGGAGACCTTTTCGTGAATGGGCTGGCTGGGAGTTTGAAGGAACAGGTGGACGAGGTACGTAAGCGGCTGTGCAGTCTGGATGCGTTCGGCGCATGTGTCCTTGCATGAACTGATGAGATCCTGCTGAAAATTTTCCGGGCTAAAGGTTCAAGCTCACTATCATCAAATTCTTCTTTGGTCTCTTCTGCCAACCAGCCTATGTACAAACTGCGCAAATCTCCTCGCAACAGCTCCTCTCTGATCGGAAGGAGACGCTGCATCCACTCTCCATTATCCATTGCAAAACGATCCAACTCCTCGGGCTCATCTCTTAGGCTCCAGGTGATCACCCAGTAATTTTTGGTGCCTCTCAACTCCAAAAAGCCCATCACCTGCACCGCTTCTGGATTTTCCCGGGATATGACCTCAAAGGGTATGCTAATCATGAACACAGCCGATCCCCAATTGGCCATATACACATGGGCATCGAAATAGCGCAACACCAAGTCAGTTGGATTGCCCTTGAAGTCACCAAAATTGTACACATTGGTCAGTCTGGCTGGTGTACTTTGCACTCGAGAGGATATCTTGCGTAATGCGGACATCTCTTCTGAGGTCAGTTGTCTATCAATGGCCAGAAAGTCATAGTACTGATATTCACTCATATGGATTTCTTTCATCCTTAACTGATCACTTCTCGGCTGTCGCCATTATGCGTGTTTGAGCCTCCGAATTCTCGACAAGCAGGGATTGTCCTATGCTTCATTCTCGCAACAAGCAGCACAACCTATCATGCGGGTGGTGGCATGTCTTCTCCTCGATCACTCTTTGACTTCCCCGCCTCTTTCACCGTATATCCCATAGCCCGATATCCTGCCAAGCGTTTGCTAAACATCCGAGCCAACTGCGGTACCTGATCGTCCACGTAGTCGTAAATAATGACCTTGTGTTTGTGGGAGTGCAGACGGTGGAGACGCCCGGCATATTGTTGGAGCGTTCCCCGCCAAGAAAGTGGAGAGACGAGGAACAATGTATCTAAGCGGGCATCATCAAAGCCCTCCCCAATATATCGTCCAGTGGCAATGAGTAAACGTTCCTCTGTATCCGGAATGGCTGTCAGCTTTTCAGCAACAGCTTGACGCTTCTTCTTCCCCATCCCACCTTGAAGCACAACAATATTGCGCACGAAATTCTGAAGGCGCTTTTCGAAATACTTTACCTGTGTGGTTCTTTCTGCCAGCAAGAGCGGGGAGCGACCCTGATCAAGAGCCCGCAGGATATCATCGTAGATCATCTCATTACGCTTCTCATCTGCACTGAGTGCCGCGTAAATATCCTGGATTCTGACATTTTCATTTCCGTGTGGATACGTAAAGCTCGTACGCCTGGGAATAACTATTTGCTTAAAAGGGCGGACAGCTGCCTGACTCTTTGCATCTACCCGGAAACGAATCGGCCCACACTGCATGTATATAATTGGATGATGTCCGTCCTTTCGACTCGGAGTGGCTGTCAATCCGCACACATATTTGGCTTTGACCTGCCTCAGCACCTGCTCAAAACGAAAAGCAGAGATGTGGTGACATTCGTCAACAATGATCTGTCCATAATCTGCAACCTTATCTTGAACTTCTCCTTTTCGATTTAAGCTCTGTAACATGGCGATATCTACCAGACCGGTCCTCTGATCTTTACCTCCTCCCATTCGACCTATGGATGGCAAATCCAAAAAGTTCTTCAAGCGTTCATACCATTGATCCATTAACTGTCGACGATGAACCAAAATCAAGGTATTTGTTTGTCGCCTTGCTATAAGCCAAGCCCCCACAACCGTCTTGCCAAAAGCAGTGGTTGCACACAACACGCCACAATCATCTTTCAAAAGACTCTCCGCAGCCTGTTTTTGCGAAAAAGTCAAATCACCCTGAAACTGGGTTTGAACTATATTTCCGGCAAAGCGCTTGTCAGTAATTTTGGAGTAAATTCCGAGGGATTGAAGCATTTCCAAAACATCATCCAGGCATCCACGCGGTAACCCGAGATGATTGGAAAAATCCTCTGTACAAAAAATTATCCTGGGCTTTTTGTGCGTAGACAAGCGCATGGCCTGAGCTTTATAAAACTCAGGATTCTGAAACGCGGCCAGCCTGGTCAGACGGTTGTAAAGAACAGAAGGTAAATATTTTTTGTGCACATACAGCAAATTACCCTTGACCAGTTCCACCTCTGTGGGCAAAGGGTCAAGAATCGGCTGCTCCTTCTTTTTCTTGGAGGGAGGTAAGGCCCAAGGATCCTCATCATACTCGTCAACCGGTCTCTTTTGGACTCCCCCAAATGTCCCTTGTCTCATGGCCTCCTTTGCTAGATTTCCGGCATCCTCAGGTCGCATCCTGTCTATTCCCGCTAGAAAAGCCCATTGATCCTTAAACGGTTGGAAGGTATCGTCCAAAAAGATGCTGTTACCTTGAGAACGTGGACTATATTGGAGGGGAAGAGCGATAAGATTGCCGAAACCTCCCTTGGGCAAAGTATCTTGATTGGGGAAAAAACGGTCGTAGGAATACAGCTTACAATCTCGCATCCGATCGATGGCTTGAGCCAATATGGAGTATCCGAGCCTGCGGGCGGTGGCCGCAGGAACCGGGGCTTGGAAAAAGATCCATACATGCCCACCATTCCCTGAACGTGAACGTTCCAGAGCTGTGGGCACACCCATTTTATGACAGACATCACGAAAAACTGAAGCATCCTCATGCCATAATTCTTTATCAAAATCAGCAGCAAGGAACCAACAGGTTTCATCTCTTAATAGTGGATACACTCCAATAGTCTGCTTACCGGCTAAATGGTCATAGATCACCTGATCACATAGTGGAACCAGAGACCTGTTCGCGCATTGAGCGCACTTCACATTGGGCTTACCGCACAAAGGACGTTTCCATTCATTGGCGCAGGCCGGTGTATATCCAAAATTGCCTTTCCGATTTTCCCAGAGCTTGGGATACACATCTTCTCTACCCCGGAATAGGTTGCGAAAAAGCGCTATCTTCTCCTTTGAAGAGGATTTGGAATGAACCGGGGCAACTGTCGGTGACCTCACTTCTGGCTGAGGCTGAGCAGATGTGTATTTGTGAGGGACTTCATTAAGCCCGGTTTCATTCTGGGTAGAACCCAAAACTTCTCTTAACTTTTGATTTTCAGAGCGTAACCGGGCGCATTCGGCCAAGGCTTCATCCAGCCTGGCCTGAAGTTTTTGGTAGGTATCATTGCTGGACATAAGGCATGCATTCACTCTTCATTATCGGTCATGCCGACATCAAGGGCATCAGCGCTGAGATACATCCGTCCGCCTGAAAACAAAATCTATTACGCACAGCACGTTTAGTGATTGCTCTTCAATGAGAGGGATCAACTTGTCTGCCCCAACCCATAAATGCAAAATGATGCCTCCTTATTTCAAGGGAGCGATATTCTATGCCGCTCAAACCTTGGCCAACATTCAGGTTTCGTGGTTTCGCCATCAATCCTACCAGCCTTTTGTCAAGAAATTCAAGCTGTGGCGCTCCTTAAAACTCGAGTTTCGTTCTTGGCGATTCATGTGGCCCCAAAAGTCTGAGATATCATGATGTTACCACGATAGAAAGCGTAAGACCCTAAAATCGGACAGCTTCCTGGTGCAAACGTCAGATCCTGGAGCTGACGTCTGATCTCTGGCGAGTACAAAAGATTTTTTGTACTCGCGTCAAGGTATATGACCAAAAAGTCCTTCTATGCTCAATTCTCGCAACATAATACGACTGATAACATAATGACCCTCATTTCCTCCATTCAGCTGGCTTCATGTTATCCGAAAAATAAACTCAAGCTGCTTCAATGCGCTTTAAATCGCTAGTATCAATGGACTGCTTTGTTTTCCAGAGATCGTATTGGAGTTGAAGCTTGAGCCAACCCTCGGGCGACCTGCCAAATACTTTTGATAATCTCAATGCCATTTCAGGACTAATTCCCGCTCTCCCATTTAATAATGCCGATAAAGTTTTTCTGGTAACACCAAGTGCGCTTGCCGCTTCTGTGACATTGACATTAAGTGCTTCCACGCAATTTTCTCTAATGATTTCGCCAGGATGAGGCGGATTATGCATACTCATTTTCCCTCCTCAATGATAATCTTCATAAGTTACATCAAAGGCATAACCGTTTTGAATCTTGTATGTAATTCGCCAGTTCCCACAGACCTTGACCGCCCAGGTTCCTTTACGATTTCCCTTGAACTGGTGGAGACCAAGGCCTGGCAAATCCATATCTTCAAGAGTCTCTGCCGTTTCTAGGAGCGCGAGGATCTTCCAGACCCGGGTTACATGTTGGGGATCCACACCGCTCGAAATCCCGGATTCGAAGAATCGTTTGAGGCTTTATGTTTGAACTTTTGAATCATGCACTGTTTACGTAACCCGATACGCACCAGGTGTCAAGTTAAGCCAGGAGCGCTGGTCTTGTATTTTGAAAATGGCCAACCGCGGCTTATGATCCTGCTCACCGTGAAGTAATGCAGACCCGTCTCTTCTGCGATCAGCATCATCGGGGTATATCGGGCTTCGGCATTCCCCGGGCCATCACATGGTAAACGGCACCGGGATACTCGATTCGCAGAGGTCTGGCCATTATCTGTCCATGCACCTGGTGTATTCAAAAATCAAGACCTGACCCCCATCTTTCCTATCCTCATTTTCCCTCCTCAATGATAATCTTCATAAGTTACATCAAAGGCATAACCGTTTTGAATCTTGGATGTAATTCGCCAGTTCCCACTGACCTTGACCTCCCAGGTTCCTTTACGATTTCCCTTGAGCTGGTGGAGACCAAGGCCTGGCAAATCCATATCTTCAAGAGTCTCTGCCGTTTCTAGGAGCGCGAGGATCTTCCAGACCCGGGTTACATGTTGGGGATCCACACCGCTCGAAATACCGGATTCGAAGAATCGTTTGAGGCCTTTATGTTTGAACTTTTGAATCATGCACTGTTTACGTAACCCGATACGCACCAGGTGTCAAGTTAAGCCAGGAGCGCTGGTCTTGTATTTTGAAAATGGCCAACCGCGGCTTATGATCCTGCTCACCGTGAAGTAATGCATACCCGTCTCTTCTGCGATCAGCATCATCGGGGTATATCGGGCTTCGGCATTCCCCGGGCCATCATATGGTAAACGGCACCGGGATACTCGATTCGCAAAGGTCTGGCCATTATCTGTCCATGCACCTGGTGTATTCAAAAATCAAGACCTGACCCCCATCTTTCCTTCTCGAAAGAGTTTTTCAAAACACCTCCAAGGAATTTGAAAGACTTGACCTGGCACAGTTTATGTGCTAGTTTTGCTTCTATTGAAACGCCGACCAAGGAATTTTGAAATGGCCAATATCACCCTGAAAATCGACGACCGCCTGTTGGAAAATGCCAGAAATCTGGCCTCCCAACAAAAGACATCCATTAACGCCATTATCCGAGAAACACTGGAACGCTTTGTATCAAGTGATCAGAGTCGCGAAGCCAGTCTCAGGGGTCTTGATGCCTTTTTCCTCCGCAGTCAAGCCAGAGTCGGTCCAAAAACCTGGACCAGAGACGAACTCCATGAGCGATAAATGCTTTTTGGATACAAACATTCTGATCTACGCCATCGATGCCTCTCCAGGGGAAAGCCCAAAACGGGACCTCGCCAGGGAGACCCTCAAAAGGCATATTCGTGACGAAAATGGTGTAATCAGCATCCAGGTCCTCCAAGAATTCTATCAAACCGCCACTCATAAAATCCAGGTCCCTCTTTCAACCCAGGAAGCCATTGAATTCATGCATCATGTTTCCATCCTTGAGACGGTGCAGCCGGATTTTCATCTGGTTCTGGCAGCCATTCATCTCCACCGGCAATATGTCCTTTCCTTCTGGGATGCCTTGATCCTTCAATCCGCGATGATCGCCGGATGTTCGCAGCTCTTAACAGAAGACATGCAAGATGGCTTTTGCCTTGAGGGTTTGATAATCAAAAATCCTTTTAAGGCACCTCCTTCATGAATCCACTGGCATATTTGTGCAGGATACTACCGACATGTCATCCGAAACGATGCTGAATTGCACCGTATCCGAAAATACATTACAGAAAACCCGGCGCAATGGGTCCTGGACCGGGAAAAACCTCTGTAAAAGACATCATCCGAGAAGAATAACAAAAGATGAGCACACGAAAATCGAAAAAAAGCAGGGTACCCGGCTTGCTGGATAATCTAATCGCCAAGATCACTGTCAACGCCTACGGTGACGACTAACAGCTCTGGACCTTTCGACAGGCCTTTGTGGATAACATGACACTGCCGGCCGACGGCTTCATCAATTTAAAGGACGGCCTATGCACTGCATCAAAGCCAAGACTCTCTACACAGGAACCGAGGTCGTTCAGACACCTATCTGATCTTCGACCAGGGAGTGGTTGTGGAGACAGCACAGGAGCTGAAGGGAGAGTTCCTGGGGGAGCATGAGGTGGTCACCCCAGCCTTTATTGATCCACACAGTCATATCGGCATGGTCAGGGGAGGTGAGCCGGAGACCGAAGCCGAAGCCAACGACCGGCAGGACTCCCTGCTCATCTCGGCCGACGCCCTGGATTCCCTGCAGTTGGACGACGTCTGCCTGGGCGAGGCGGTGGAGACCGGTGTGCTCTACTCCTGCATCCTTCCCGGCAGCGGCAATATCATTGGAGGGCGATCCGCGGTAATCCGCACCTATGCCCTGGACACCAACCTGGCCCTGGTGGCCCGAGCCGGACTCAAAGCCGCCTTTGGGTACAACCCCATGTCCACTGTCTCCTGGACTCCTTTCCCTACAAGGAGAAAAACGCAAAGACAACCTGACCAACAAGAAAGACCGTATAAGAAATACAAAGACATGCGGCCATTGAGGGGTCACAGGCTCACCGAAGCTGGAACCTTTCTTTGACCTCCCATAGCTGCTCTTGTGGTTCTTCGCTGTGCAAGCAAAAGCAGCGGTCAAGATCATGGGTTACAGCCAAGGAGGGGTTATGGGTCAATAGGATGCGTTTTTCCTGCTTGCTGATCGAGGCCAAAGCATCCTCTGAAGCTTGGGGTGGGCAGAGGCAATCGTATCCCCTCTGCCCCAATAGATTGGATAAAGATGACAAATTGCTCTGGGCGATAAATCTGGGTTTGCGAAGCGGTCTTTCCGGCAGGGCGGAGACGCTGTGGATATCCAGGGACTCAAACTCTGGATACAGACTGACCATATCCTCATCCTGCAGGAGATACTCAAAATCCACGGATTGAGAATTGACCAGGACCAGATCAATTTCCGCCTGCCTTAATCCCATGACATCAAGGAGGTCATTCAATTTGGCCCCTGGAAAAAGCCTCCTGGCAACGGTCTTTTTCCGCTCAGTATCCGGCAATACTCGGTTGAGCTCCTCATAAAGCCGGACATGGATGGCGATCATTTTTTAATATTCCCTCATTCCACAGAATGTGGGCTGACATAAACTTTGACCGCCTCTATTCCTTGCACAGTCAAAGCCTTGCCTTCAACTTGTTTCACTATCTTATCTTCTTCTGATAAATCTGCTGTTACGTTCACATATGCAATATTTTCTTTACAGGTCAACAATGTCATCAGCAGAAAACTTGCTCGCGTTATATATAATATCATAATGGCTTGGATCACAGGGATCAACTCCAGTAACGTGTATGCTCCATTTATGTCGCTCTTCATCATCTTTTCGCAACCAGTACCTGGCTTCTTCATCGGTGATATCTTTACTTTCCTCCTTTTTGATATATTCTTTGTATCGTTGAACTCGATCTACGATAGAAGCTCTGATGCGAATATCCAACTCATGGCCTACACCCTGGACAAAAGCATGACCAGCCAGCCCATGATAAAGAGATTGTAAATACACAAGGGACATTTTTACTCCTCAAGGATAAGGGTTCGATGGAGAGAGGGCTTCTAATAGCTTTGAATCGGCATGGACGCTTCAGCTCGAAATGACGGTTGAGTTTCCTCATCTCTTGTTTTATCCTGCCCTACAGTACCTTGTCCGCCAAATTACGGACGGCGTTCATGTACATATTCAGGTCCCGGATGAGAATATCGTTGTGATTGGCATTGGGAATCTTAAGCAAGGACTTGTCGGAACTCGGACATGTTTCATACAGGGCTTGGGCGTCTGAGAAAGGGATGATGTGATCATTTTGGGCATGGATGATCAGGCAGGGGAGAGAGACCTTGGCCATTTTATCAAGATTGTCCATTCCTGTATTCTCATCCAGGCCGATACCCTGCACATCTATTCCCAAAAGACGCAAAAGGGGCATGGAGTAGGCAAATCCGCTCTCGAGAATCAGGGCCTGGAACTCTTTTGGACGGCTGGCGGCCAGCTCCAGAGCCGGAGCGCTGCCTAAAGAACGGCCCATAATAATCAAAGGTCCGCTATGTCCCTTTTCCTGCAGCCAATCGCGGATAAAGTCAAAAACCGTATGACTGTCTCCCATCATATTGCTGATACTGGGTGATCCAGAAGATTGCCCATAGCCACGGTAGTCCACAGGGATAAAGGTCATGCCCATCTGGCTGTAGATCGGTCCCAGCTGATCGTAATCGGAAACGATCTCCCCGTTGCCGTGGAAAAAAAGGATGTTCGCCCCCTGCGGCGGGCCCTGATAAACCCTGGCCATAAGGGTGACGCCCTCCTCCACCGCTATGAACAGGTCCTGGTTGTCCTCGGATGGAGCAAGGGCCAGATCGGGCCGGGGATGAAAAACCGCAGAAACGATTTCCGGCCGATCCAACACAGAATAATCTCTGGCCTCAAATTCACCCATACTTCTCCCTCCGTATTCTAACGGCCCTGCTAAACATGCCCTGGACCCTGTCTCCAGCCCAAAACATTCATACATAACTTTTTGTTTTTACTGACTTCTGTCCGCTGTGAAGCAAGAGATGCTGATCCTTTTAAAAGTTTAGGGCCTGACCTATGTGACATGTCGCAAGGAGAGAACCCTCCCCTATCCCCTCCCCTCCCTCCCTCCCGCCTGGAAGACAGGCGGCAAGGAGGGGAACCAGAAATAAAGCGTATTGCCCCTGAGATGCGACGATTCAAAATTTACGCGGCACCAGCTATTTCTACTGGCCATCAAGCAATATGTTGAGGATAAATTCCAAGTTCCGCTCATCACGTCTCTGGCAGGAAAGTCGGTTCACAGGCTGATATAAGGTCTTTCGAACGTAGCTTGTACGACCTGTCGTGCATGCCGGGATTAAAGTACAAATAGGAGCTGGACTTCAGCTGCGGGTCCATGATCACCGGCAAAGGAGATAAATGACCGAAAGGGGGCACGCATCCTACCTCGCAACCTACCTGCTTAGCAACCACATCAGGTTTGGCGAAGCTGACCTTTTTCGCTCCCAGGCCAGCGGCGGTCCGCTTCCAATCCAGCTTGGCATCTCCAGGCATAACCGCGACAGCCAGAGTCCCTTCCTTGGTCTTGACCACCAGAGATTTGATGGTTTCCGCTTCAGTCACTCCCAAGGCCTCAGCCATGGTGGGGTTGGTGTACACCGGCTCATGGTGAAAAACTTCATAGTGTATTGATTTTTCTTCAAGGATTTTTTGAATATGCTCCTCCAGAGTCATGGCCTCTCCTTATTCCATTTTGCAATCAAAGTGATCACTATTTTTATTTATACAATCAGGATATTACAAAGCTATTAAGTCATCTTGGCCGCCAAAAGGAATACGTGCTGATATTCGTAGTGCGGCCTGTGCTTGGAGATAAAAAATCACTTTATTCATCCAGATTGCCGACGGGCATGACGATGAGCGGGACCTCCCCTTTCCCGGCCTGGACCAGCTCGGCCACCTCCTTGTCGTTAAAAGCCCCAACCACGGTGGACCCAAGCCCATGGTTGTACCCGGCCAGGCCCACATTTTGGGCCGCACATCCGGCCTCTATGTGCGCATAGCGCTCACCTCGCCCCCCGTACTTGCCGGTCACCCGCTCATATACTGCAGTAATGATTATCACAGCCTGGGCCTCGGCCACCCACATCTGACCATAACAATGCCGGGCCAGGTTCCGACGGAGATCCCCGGAGGCAATCTGAATCAACTCATGACCCTGCGGTCGATAGGCATACACCCCGTCCTCAAGCCCCTGAACCGCTCCACTGACCACATAGACCTCAAGGGGATACAAAGCTCCGGCCGAGGGAACCGTCCGGTAACGGTTCTGGCGGGTTATGCCCTGGGCGGCGAACAATACTTCCGCGAGATGACCCAAAGGGATCTCCCCTGGAGCGAAACTGCGAACTGAGCGCCGTTCATACATGAGATCTACAAATGATCCCCCTGGCCCAGCCGTCACTTCCGGAAGCTCAATGGCCTCTTTGGTCGTTGTGGTTGCCCATAGTTTGGAAGGCATAAGCACCTCCTGTAAGCCAAGAGTGAGAAAGCATAGAATTGGGACGATAATGAATAGATGCCGTATGTTCATACCTCCCCCGGGATTGTCTATAAAGATGATGCCACTGGTTGACGCCTGTAGCTGGTTAAGGACTGTATATTGCATGCATAACCCGGAGATCGGGTTTGTTGTCAACCCATCCGGATAACCTCAGTTCATATCCAAATCTGGTCTGCTCCAGTACTGTCTGCACCCATTCATTCCTGACCGGACCCGTATTTTCATGTTCACCACCCAAAATAGTCACCTGTCCCATACCCTCGATTCTCCCCAAATATGGTATATGCTAAAATATATGTGTCTCTAAGTTGGTGTCAACAAAAAGAAAGAGACGCCACTGCCAGTGACGTCTCTTTCCATGAATCCATTTATTAACTTATTACAATTTATTCTCTGGACTGCTCTAGACCACACCCTGATCCAACATGGCGTCCACCACCTTAACGAACCCGGCGATATTGGCCCCGTTCATATAATTTTGGGGTGTCCCGTACTCCTCGGCCGCATCCAGACAGGTCTTGTGGATGTTCTTCATGATCATCTGCAAGCGGTTGTCCACCTCATCCCGGTTCCAGGCCAGTCGCATGCTGTTTTGGGTCATCTCCAGCCCGGACACGGACACGCCCCCGGCATTGGCTGCCTTACTGGGACCAAAGAGTATCCCGTTATCCAAAAAGACGTCGATTCCCTCTGGTGTGGTGGGCATATTGGCCCCTTCGGCCACCACCTTGATCCCGTTTTTGGCCAGATTCTGGGCATCCAAACCGTTGATTTCGTTCTCTGTGGCACTGGGGAAGGCGCAGTGGGCCTTATGATCCCACAGGGGATTGTGATCCTGGCTGGAATCCAGGGGCACATATTCGGCCGAAGGATACTTTTCAGCGTACTCTTTGATCCGGCCCCGGCGCACGTTTTTGAGCATTTTCACAAATTCCAGCTTCTCCTGACTCACCCCTTCCGGATCATAGATATAGCCGTTGGAATCGGACAAGGTGACCACTTTGGCCCCAAATTCCAAAAGCTTTTCTGTGGTGTACTGGGACACATTGCCCGAGCCGGACACCAGACAGGTCTTGCCCTCAAAGGTCTCGTTCCGAGTGGCCAGCATCTCGGCTGCATAATAGACCACTCCGTAACCGGTGGCCTCGGGCCGGATCAGACTCCCGCCCCAGTTCAGGCCCTTGCCGGTCAGCACCCCGGTAAACTCATTGCGCAACTTTTTGTAATACCCAAACATATAACCGATTTCCCGGGCTCCAACCCCGATATCTCCAGCCGGGACATCGGTATTCGGTCCGATATGCCGATACAGCTCAGCCATAAAGCTCTGGCAAAAATGCATGACCTCATTGTCGCTCTTGCCCTTGGGATCAAAGTCAGAACCACCTTTTCCCCCGCCCATGGGCAGGGAAGTCAGGGCGTTCTTAAAGGTCTGTTCAAAGGCTAAGAACTTGAGAATACTCAGGTTGACCGAGGGGTGAAAGCGCAGTCCACCTTTGTACGGGCCAAGGGCGCTGTTCATCTCCAGCCGAAAGGCCCGGTTGACTTGCACTTCCCCCTTATCGTCAACCCAAGGGACCCGGAACTGAATGATCCGTTCCGGCTCACAAATACGTTCTAAGACTTTGGCCTGACGATATTCGGGGTTCTTGTCCAGGACCGGCTTGATGGACTCGGCCACCTCGCTCACAGCCTGGTGAAACTCAGGCTGATTGGGGTCCCGGGCGATAACAATGTCCATGATATCCGACATGATCACGCTCTCCTTGGTCAAATGACCTCTTTGCAACAAGTTAACAACTCCCGCACAACCCTCACCAATGACCTTATTTGCTCAGCTCAGCCAGGCCTTCTTCCAGGATCTGCAGGCCCCTTTCCAGCTGCTCGTCGGTAATAACCAGGGGCATCAGGGTGCGGATCACATTGCCGTACTTGCCGCAGGACAAAATGACCAATCCCTGGTCAAAGCAGATTTGGGTCAGCTTCTTGGCCTCATCTGTGGCCGGTTCTTTGCTTTCCCGGTCCTTGACCAGTTCCAGGCCCAGCATAGCCCCCTTGCCTCGAACCTCGCCGATAATCTCATACTTGGACTGCATCTGGTCCAAGCGGCCCCGGACCTTGTCTCCCAGCTCAGCGCCCTTTTGCAGCAAGCCGTCGGAATACAAAACGTCCAAAACAGCCAAAGCAGCCTTGCAGGATAGAGGATTTCCGGCATAGGTCCCGCCCAGGCCGCCCACATGGGGTTTGGACATAATGTCGGCCCGGCCGGTAATCGCGGACAAGGGCATGCCTCCGGCCAAACTCTTGGCCATGGTGACCACATCCGGCTCGACGCCTTCCCAATGCTCAGTAGCCAGGAATTTGCCGGTCCGGCCGGCCCCGCTTTGCACCTCATCCATGACCAGGGCTATGCCGTACTTGCGGCAAATGGCTTGCAGTTTGGGGAAATATTCCGGGGGCGGGGTAATGAATCCACCCTCGCCCTGAATGGGCTCGACTACTACCGCGGCTGTAGACTCAGCGGCCACATAATTCTTGAAGAAATCTTCCAGATAATCGGCGCAGGCCACTCCGCACTGGGGATACTTCAGATTGAAAGGGCAGCGGTAGCAGTAGGCGTAAGGCATGCGGTAGACTTCCGGCGCAAAGGGCCCGAAGTTAAACTTGTAGGGCTTGAGCTTGCTGGTCATGGTCATGGTCAGCAGCGTCCGGCCGTGGAAAGCGTTCTCAAATGTTATAATGGCCGGCCGGTTGGAGGCGTAACGTACTGCCTTGACAGCGTTTTCCACCGCCTCAGCCCCGCTGTTGGCGAACATGGTCTGCTTCTCAAAGCTGCCCGGGACCAGATCGTTTAATTTTTCAGCCAGCTCCACGTAAGAGTCGTACATGCCTACATGCCAGCAGGTGTGCAAAAACTTGTCCGCCTGGTCCTTGACCGCCTGGACCACTTTAGGATGAGCGTGGCCCACATTGTTCACCCCTATGCCGCCGGCAAAATCCACCAGCTCCCGTCCGTCCAGATCCGTCATCACCGCCCCTTTGGCCTCCTTGATGAAAGCCGGAGTGATGTTAAACGGCCCCTGGGGAACGCTCTTTTGTCGCCGGTCCAGGAGTTCCTTGTTTGTACCCATTTGTTCTATCCTCCTCAAAACATTTGAGTTTTCAGTTTTCTGTCCTCTGTCTTCTGTCTTCTGTCCTCTGTCTTCTGTCTTCTGTCCTCTGTCTTCTGTCCTCTGTCCTCTGTCTTCTGTCTTCTGTCCTCTGTCCTCTGTCCTCTGCGCCTGCAATTTGAACTTTTGCAGGCGCATCTAGTCCCGGGGCACTCCCTGCTCGTCCCAGCCCCGCAGGCGGTAGTAGTCGCCAACCATGGCCTGCAGGTCAGCCTTTGTGATGCTCTTGCCGTCCTTGAAGGGTTCGTTATGCATCCGCTCCGGCAGGCAGTCGTCGGCCGCGGTCAGTCCCTCGCGGAGGTTGAAGCGCCTGGTCATATCCGTGACCCGGGCTGCTGTCTTTCGTAATCCGGCCTGATCCAGATCCAGCCCTGTGGTCAGGGATATGATGCTTCCCAGTTCGTCCCAATAAAAGTCCCGGTAGAAGCGACAGAGGATCAGACAGTCGAACAGGGTGCACCGGTCCTCGTACTCCAGGAAAAACTCAGCCTTGCCTTCAATCTGATCGGGATCCATCTGCCCGGCCAGCTCGGCCTTGTAGAAGGTGGATCGCAAGTGGCAAGCCCCTCGGTCACTGACCGCATAGGCCAACCCCATGCCCTTCAAGGCCCTGGGGTCGTACCCGGCCGGCTCCATGCCCTTGACGTGGATAGCCAGATCCTCCAGGCCCAGCTCCCGGCTGGCCGGAACAATGCCCTGGCCCAGGGTCTTGCCCAATCCCCGGCCTTCAGCCATTTCATAAAGCAGGGCCTCTACATGCTCTGCATTTCCATATTCTGCATTCGCCTGAAGTCTGCCCCGGGCCACACCTTCCATGACCAAGGCCACCATGTTCCCGGCACTAATGGTATCCAGGCCCAGCTTGTCGCACAGATCGTTGAAGTAGGCGATGTCCTGGATGGAGCTTATGCAGCACAGGCCGCCGAAGGCGTAAATGGTCTCATATTCCGGACCTTCCACCACCAGTCCCTGCCTCCGGCCTTCAGTCACTTTCAAGTGCTTGCCGCAGGCCATGAAACAGGTGGTACAAGCCCGGGGCTTGACCTCGCACTGGGAATTCATGGCTTCGGCGTTTATCTGTTCCCAGTCCTCGAAGGTACCTTCAGACCAATAGCGAGTGGGAAAGCCTCCAGCCGTGTTCAACATGGCCACCATCATGGGGGTACCGAAGTTCTTATAGGCCGCAGTGGCCTTGTGATCTTTGTACGTGGCCAGGATGTCTTTGGCCTTGGCCTTTAAGCCCTCCGGATTGGCCACCGGCCGCTTTCGGCTGCCATGAAAGGCAATGCCCTTGATCTTTTTGGAGCCCATCACCGCGCCCATGCCGCAACGGCCGGCCGAGCGCCAGTAATCGTTTTCCACCACCGCGAAGCGGACCAAGTTCTCCCCGGCCGGACCGATGACCAGGACCGCAGCCTGGTCCCCTGTTTTGGCCTTGATGGCGTCTTCGGCCGCATAGGCGTCCAGCCCCCAAAGCTCCGATGCATCATGAATTTCCACCTGTGCGTCCGAAACCTCGATCCAGACCGGTTTATCCGCCGCCCCCAGGATGTCAATCGCATCAAATCCAGTCCGGCTCATGGGCACCGCCGCTTTGCCCCCGGAATAGGATTCACCAAAGGCCCCGGTCAGGGGAGACTTGGTGAACATCCCATAGCGCACCGACCCCCAGACCGGGGTATCAGATGCCGGCCCCAGAGCGAATAGGAGGTGATTTTCGGCGGACAGAGGGTCCACTCCCACCGGATTACGCTCCAAGAGCAAATGGGCAGCCAAACCCTTACCTCCGAGCGTGGATTCCAGGAGCTTTGGATCCAGGGGTTCCTCCTGGATCTTACCTGTGCCAACATCAATGCTCAGCAGGCGTTGAAAAAATCCGTGCATAAACTGCTCCCAATAAGTTCGATGACCGGCAAAATACTCTGCCGCCATCTTTAGTCTTCTGTTCCCTTCAACCTGCAATTCCTGGAATCAATCCAGAATCGAAGGCAACCATAAGGCGATCTGGGGAAAGAGCATGACAATGATCAATCCAATTCCCTGCAAAACTACAAAAGGCCCCACGGATTTGTAGATATCGCCCATGGTGATGCCCGGGGGCACCACGCCTTTCATATAGAAGAGGACAAAGCCGAAGGGCGGGGTCAGATAGGCCATTTGCATGTTTAAAATAAACAATATGCCATACCACAGGGGATCAAAGCCCAGACTGGTGACAATGGGCACATAAATGGGGGCGGTGATCATGATGATGGGCAGATCGTCCATGAGCATCCCCAGGAGAAAGAGGCTGAGCATCATACCGATGAGCACTATCCAGGGGTTGACCCCTAACGAATTAATCACGCCGGTCAGGAAGGATGGCAGACCCAGAGAGTTAACCACGGTGGAAAAGGCCAGGCAGCCTATGATGATCCACAGGACCATGCTCCCCAGCCTGGCTGTACGGTATACAGAACTAGTAAAGACATACCAGGTCAACTTGCCCTGGACAGCTACAATCAAAAAGGTGGCCAAAGCCCCGATGGCTGACGCCTCGGTTGGGGTGGCCAGTCCCATGAAAATGGTACCCATGATGGAGAAGATGAGCAAAAAGGGAAGGATAAGATTTTTGAAGGCCAGAAATTTCTCCGACCAGCTGGCTCGCTCCTCCTTGGGGATAGCCGGGCACAGCTCTGGCTGAAAATAGCTGCGGACGATGATGTATATGATATAGAGACTGGCGAACAATATCCCCGGCAGCACCCCGCCCAGAAACATCTTGCCCACCGAGATCCCGGTCACCGAGCAGTAGACGATCATGGTCACACTGGGAGGGATAAGAAAGCCCAGGGCCCCTCCACCGGAGATGCAGCCTATGGCGATCTCCCGGCTGTAACCCCGCTTGAGCATGGCCGGCAGGGCAATCAGGCCCATAGTCACCGTGGCCGCGCCGACAATGCCTACAATAGCGGCAATGATCACGCAGACCAGGACGGTGCCCACAGCCAATCCCCCCCGCATGGGGCCGAGCCATTTATAGATGAACTCAAACATATCGTCGGCGATCCCGGATTTGTCCAAAAGATTGCCGATCATAATGAACAAGGGAATTGCAATAAGAATGGGATCGGTGAATTGTTCAAAGATGGCGGTGGGCAGGATGAGCAGTTTTCCAGGTCCCAGGAGGAAATACAAGAAGGAAATACCCACAGTGCCCAGGACAAACGCCACCGGGGTGCCAAAGGTAAAAAAGAGGACCATAAGGCACACAAACATTAAGAGGACAATAAGGGCAGGACTCATTTGGCACCATTCTCCTTTATTTTCATTGCGCTATCGCAAATACCGGCCAGTGCTTGCAGGATGAAAAAAACTGCACTTAAGGGGATTAAAAACTTGACCGGCCACAACGGTGGTCCCCAGACAGTGTAGGAGGTCTGGTTGATGCTCAAAGAATACAAAGCGTTTTTCATGCCTAAGTAAAAAACCATGACAAAGAAAAATATGGCAATAAAGTTGCTGACGATATCGGCAGCATTCTGCTTCTTTTCCGAATACTTGGTATAGATAATGTCCACGGCCACGTGCTCTTTGCGCAAGAGCACCCAGGGCCCGGTCATGGCCAGGTAGAAAGCAAAGAAAAAACCGGAAAGCTCATGAGCCCATATGGTGGGAGAATTAAAAAAATATCTGGCAATAACTTCATAGCTCAAGAAAAGCATCATCACGATCAAGCAATAGGATGCGATCTTGCCCAACAAAGTATTCAAGGAAGCTATGAAGGAAACGAATTTTTGCAGTGTTTGCATAATGATCCCTTTGCCTCAGTCTGGAGAATCTTATCTGTTCGATTCCGGGTCCATTTCCCTACTGGCTGTCATACCACCCAATCCGAGTTAAAAGATTTTTCAGTGCTCACCCTGGATATCCAGGATGAGCACTGAAAAATCTTATTCGTAACCTTCTTCGGCTATGTCTTTCTTGACCATGTCAATGAACTGAGCCGTGGCCTTGTCCTTGCTAGCAATCTCCTCCCAGGTCTCATAGGAGGCTTCCCGGATTTCCAGCATGGTACTCTCGGGCAGGGTGATCAGCTCACATCCCGCCTCCTGCATGTCCTGAGTGGCCGTTTTGGTCATTTGCATGAACATGCGGGTGTAATGCAGGACTGCCTTTTGAGCCGCAGTCTCAAAGGCAACTTGCATCTTTTCCGGCATAGCATTCCATTGATCCAAGTTGACCAGGATTTCCATGGTCTGGGCGCTGGAAAAGTCCGGCTCCACCATGTACTCGGCCACTTCCTGCAAGTTTTGCAGGTAGTTTTCAGCATGGCTTCCACTCACTGTAGCATCGATGGTCCCCCTGGACATGGCCTGATAGATTTCGGCAAAGGGAATAAAGGTGGTGCCTACCCCGACATTGCTCAACATCTTGGCCATGGTCCCTGCGGCCCGGACCTTGAGCTTTTTGATGTCTTCCAGATTCTCGACTTTCTTCTTGGACATCATGGCGTAGCCGGGCCAGACCCCCGGAGCCAGATAGTAGACGTTGCGGGTCTTGTACTGCTCGCGCAGAAAATCCAGCCCCCCGTCATTGTAGTAGAAATTGTACATCTCCCACACTTCTCTGGGGTCTCCGGGCAGAGCGAAGCTGGCTGCGGCCACAGGCAGGTCACCGCCATGATAGCACCCATAAGTGATGGTCATATCGATGGCTCCCTGCCCGGTGGCAGCCAGGGTCTGAGGCGACTTGACCATGCCTCCGGGCGGAATCTGGTTGATGACCAGCTTGCCATCGGTCAGGACCTTTACATCCTCAATGAGCTGATCAATGACCTTAAACCCCGGGTGGTCCATGGCGTTGACGTTCTGACAGGTCAGTTTAAATGTTTTTTCAGCCTGAACCGGGGCAGCGGCCAGGGCGATGACCCCAGCCAACATAGCCATCATCCACAGTTTTGTACCGATTTTTCTGTTTTTCATCGTGACCTCCTCAATTATGTCACAAGGTGTATTTTAAAGGAGACGACCCATCAGAGGTGCCATCTCCTGCCTCCCAAGAACCTGAAAAAGTGTTATCGTCCTACAGGTTTTTTTTACAAGATATTTTATCAGCTGAACAGCTAACTCCTCGATTCAAATAAGTTCTCTTCCTGAAATATTGCTAGCAATGGTCGTGCCACAGATTGCATCACCCAGGTGTACCGAAGCATACTTATCATAAATATTAAAACATGTCAGATAATTAACAAAGAAATTCCCTCAGGAGTTTTGTTGCATGCCCTCAACCCACTCCTTGGTTAAAAAAAACCATTTTTGCATATTTGCAGTTCATTTTCGTTTACTCCCCCCTACCCCTGAAAATACAGCTTTTCCTTCTTTATGCACAATGACATGAATAATCCATTTTTGCATAAATAAGTTCTGACTGCTTTATAACTTATCAATGTCATTGCTTTTTTTTCCCAGTCCATATTTTTGCAATTTTCTGGCTACTGTGGATTGCTGTATACCTAAAGCCTTGGCCATCTGCTCCTGGGTGCAAAACATCTCCTTGGCTTGTTGCATTAAGTTTTTTTCCAGTCGCTCGACTTCTTGGTGCAAGGAGGTGCTTCCATCCCATCTGGAAACCAAGGTAGCCTCCACCTGGATACTTTTCTTAAGCCTTGAGGGCAGATCCGAATAGTCAATACTCCTCTTGCCCCGACAGATAATCACCAGCCGCTCACATAAATTGATCAGCTCCCGGACATTACCCGGATACTGATAGTCCATAAGGGCGTTTAAGGCCTGGGGGCTTAAGGCCGGCGGTGATTCCAAATCCATCTTATCCCCAAAATGACGCAGGTAATGCTGGATGAGTGGAAGCATACACTCTTTTCTCTCTCGCAGAGCCGGGAGAGATAAGGGAATGACGTTCAATCGGTAAAAGAGATCGGATCGAAAACTTTTATCGGCCACCAGAGTGGATAAGTCCTTGTTGCTGGCCGCTATAATACGCACATCCAACTGCTTGTTTTCCGTACCTCCCACCCGAGTGATGCAGGAGTCTTCTAAGAAGTGCAGGAGCTTGACTTGAGCCGAGGGGGGAAGATCACTGATCTCATCCAAAAATAAGGTCCCGGTGTGGGCCAACTCGAACTTGCCACACTTGCCTTTCTCTCCGGCCCCGGTAAAAGCCCCTTTTTCATAACCGAAAAGCTCGGATTCCAAGAGCGTCTCCGGGATTGACCCGCAGTTGATTTTGATGAAAGGCTTCGTTGCCCGTAGAGAATTGTCGTGAACAAACCTGGCCAACAGTCCTTTGCCCGCTCCGGTCTCGCCGATGATCAAGACCGTGGAATCGGTGGGAGCTACCTTCTGGGCCTGTAAAAAGACCTTGGCCATGTTTTCGCTTTGAACCACTACATGCTGATCGATGGAATGCAGGCATTGAAGCTCCTCCAATTGGCTCTGCAGCCCCTGATGCATGCTTTTGTGCTCTTCCAATTCGTGCTGTAAGGAATACAGCTCGCTCACATCCCGCTCATTGACCACTACCCGGAACAACTTGCCCTGGTTGGAGAGTACCGGACTCCCGCTGACCAACAACTTCCGTCCGTCCTTGGTGGTCTGCAACAGGCTGGCCTTCTCCTGGCTGGAAATCACCTTCAAGGTCACTGAGGAGTCAATGAGCCCCATGTCAATTATGTCCTGCATGCTCCGGCCGACCACATCTTCGGCCCGGATATTATTCAACCGTTCCGAGGCCCTGTTGATCCGCAGCACTGTAGCTTCCGGATCACAGACCCAGATGCCGTCGGAAGCGGAATTTATGATCCCCTCCAGTTCTTGAAAGACTTGGTGGTAGTAATTCACCCCCTCCAGGGCCTCTTCCAGCTCAGTGGTATCCTCAATGACGCACAGCATGCCCATAAAGCGGCGTTTCCAGTACAGGGAATTCAATTTAGCCAGGTAAGTGAACCCTTCGGTTTGGAAAGTGAACCGGGTCTTGTCCGTTTTGTGGTTCAAAGCGGGGCGGACCTTGAGCCACAGCTCCGGAAGGGCCTGACGCAACTGAGTGCCCGGTGAGATGCCCAAATCACTTTGAGCCAACTGATTGGAAAAAAGGACCCGTCCCTGCTTATCCAGAAGAAATACACCGTTGGGAGAGGCGTTAACCAAGGCATAGCTGAGCACCCGCCAGTCCAACTGAACATGCTCCTGCCCGATGTTCTTCCAGTGTTCTTCCAAGGTTGATAAAGTCATACCAAAATCACCCGTTATAGATAAGGGCCTCTAGAGCTTGAATATTTTCACCTGGAACAACTTTATGCACAAAAAAATTATAAATATGTATGAATGCATATCATGACTTCTAATATTTGCCAACTTTATTAAATCTCGAACGGTAAGCTTATCGATAAAAAACAGGTCCAGGGGGACCTGGACCTGTTTTTTTTATTTCAGCCTATTCCTAGAGTACCACGGTTAAATCTTTGTCCGTGGGCTTTTCCCTCGATCAAACTGGCGCTTTATTCAATTTAATCAAGTAAATAGGCTTCAGAACAGCCAGAGGCTGCGCTGAACACTGAACACTCGTATAAAACGAGAATTAACTCCGAGAGGGCCTGCCCTTGGGGGCAAGGGCGGCCTACTGGTGGTGCTTCCGTAGGCCTAAAGTCCTGACTCCTCATTCCAATCTCAATACGGATCTGCCTTTGAAGGCAAGGGGGGCTCCTGCAAATCCTCCAGTTTCATCCTGTGATCAAACTGGCGGCCGCCGCCAGAGGCAGCGGCCGTATGCAACTAGTACTCTGACCCAAAAGTTCTGCCTTTAATAGAGGTAGGTTGAGAACATAAAGGTTTCATTATCCCAAAACAAAAACCCCAAATTCGAAATTCCAAATCCCAAACAAATTCGAATAAGAAATAAACTCAAAATTCGAAACAATGAACTGCAACTATCCGGTTTTGTTTTTTTATTTTTTCTCGTTTTCGTAAGTTGAAATTTGTTTGGAATTTGTTTTTTGTAATTTGGAATTTCCGCGTCAACCTCCAACCAACTGGGGCAAATATTCCAAACAAAATTCTATAGAAAAATTGCCATATACGGGTATTAAACTTTTGAGACGCGGTACGAGACATCACCTAGATCGTTAAATTGGCCTTCCGGGATCGCCAGTCACGCGCAGACACGTGACTGGCTCTTTGATGCGAGCATTGCGAGCATCTCTGAACCAGAAGGTGGCCGGAGCCACAAGAGGAAGACGTCCCCCCGCCTGCAGCGCCTTTGCCGCAGGCAATGCGGGCAGGGGCAGGCAGGGCGGATCCCAGTGAAATGGAAAAAATTTCACGGGATAAACCCTGGGAACGAAGAACTAGACTCAAAGTGTTCCTCTGCCTTCTGTCCTCAGTCATCGGTCATCGGTCTTCTGTCCTCGGTCCTCGGTCCTCAGTCCCCCCGATCTGCCTGGCCACCAATTCGGTCAGGTCCATGACCTCTATCTTGCCTTCCAGGCCGCTGGTCTTCACCCCGTCCTCCAGGTTGACCAGACAGAACGGGCACCCGGTCACGATCGCCGTGGCCCCGGCCTCTTCGGCCATTTTCACCCGCACCTGGCCCATACGTTGATCCTCCAGCGGTTCGTAAAAGAGCATAAGCCCACCCCCGCCACAACAAAAGGACCGGTCCCGGCAACGCTCCATCTCCACCCGGGTCAGGCCAGGAATGGCGTCCAAAACTTCTCGAGGCGGGTCATAGAGCAGATTGTGCCGACCCAGGTAGCAGGGATCATGGTAGGTATACACTGCGCTCTGGTCCTCCAGGGGAGAAAGGGTCAGCTTGCCCGCCTGTACCTGGCCCAGGATATACTCGGCGATGTGCTCCACCCGGGGCAGGCCCTGGTAGTCCTTGGTCAAGGCGTTTAAGGCGTGGGGATCGGCTGTGACAATGGTTTCCACCCCGCTGTCCAGGATGGCCTGGGTATTGTGCTCTTTTAAGCTCTGAAAGAGCATTTCTTCGCCGAAGCGGCGCACCTCGTGACCGCTGTCCTTCTCCCCCTTGCCCAGGATGCCGAATTCTTCACCGCAGGCGGACAGGATCCGGGATGTGCCTCGGGCCAGGTCCTGCAATCTCTCGTCGTAGGATGTGGCGCTGTCCACAAAATACAGGGTCCGGGCCGGGGTCTTGGAACTGACCACCGGGACTTCCAGTAAAAAGCCCGTCGGGGCCGGGGACAAAAGCAGGGAAAAAAACCAGCCCAGGCTTAAAGGGGCGGGCATGTGGCTCATATCTGCGGCAGCCACGTGAGCGGCCTCAAACAGGCCCTCAAAGACCATCAGGCCCCCGATCAGGCCCAATACGAATATGGCTTCAAAGGTGTGGTCCTGACCGTATTTGGGCGGCACTTTAGTACCGCAGACGCAATTCGCAGACTGAAAACACAATGCATGCCCAAAAAAGCCTGCAAAAAGTAGCTTACCCAGAAGGAATCGACTGCGGACTTGCAAGTATGTTTGCTTATCAACGGAAGGCAAAAGAAAGGGTACAAAGACAGGGGGGTATGTGCAAAAGACATGAAGCCCCAAGGCAGAGACTTGGGGCAAAGCTTAAATGTCGTGTTTGGCTGGAGATGTCAGCTTAGGCCTGCCGTTGGTCCGATAGACGCAGGACAACTTGCGCTCAGGAAATTCTTGGATGACCAAATCATCCATATGGGATTTAAGTTCATTGAGCTTGTCCAACAACTCCGAGGCGCTGACCACCGCTTCGTGCTCCTGACCATAATATGCTTCCAGAGCCCGGTAAAAAACTTCAAGCCTATAAAAACAGGTCTGAAGAATGAGGCTATTTTCCATATGCTCTTCGAATGTGAAGTGTTTTTCATCCATAGTTCCCCCGACTGCCCCTGATTATTTTGGAATCGCCTCAGGCATGGTTTTTTGGATCCGTTGTCCTCCCCGATCCACCGGCCTGGGATTCTGGGACAAAACAAGGCATTCCGTGCGGAACAGGCAATCCACTTGATCGCAATATCCGGATCCGGCCCTGGCGAAGCAGTCAAAGTTTCCCTCTGTCCGCTGAATAGCTCGAATGGCGTCCATTTTGGTCATCCCCACCTTAAAAAGCAGTCCGTTCTTCCTGCCCAAGGCTCGTACATCTTGCATCTTCACCCTCCACCTCCATAGTCCGTTGGAACATAGGTTCGCTGACCGCCGCCGACTGCCCCTGACCGCCGTGACCACTATGACTTTCAACTCTTGCGGATTTAGGATATGCTCATTTGTTTCCGGATACAAGATGCGCCGAGAATAATTTTATGACCCCAGTATCAACCGTGCCCATCTGTCCTCTCTGCTTCCGAGGCCATACCTTACTTTTTCACCGTGACCGCCAACGAAGATATTATCATTGTACTCATTGCCATGTGGTCTTTGTTCCCCAAGAGGAGCATATCACTTTGCAAGAGGAAAAAGCCCGATATGATCGGCATAACAACGATGAACAGGACCCGGGGTACAGAAAGTTTGTATCCCGGGTCCTCGTCCCCTTGAAGCAATACGTTCCCCCTCCGGCTGAGGGTCTTGATTTTGGATGCGGTCCCGGTCCGGCATTGGCTGCATTGTGCCGGGAAGCAGGCTATACCATGGATATCTTCGATCCCTTCTATGCCCCCAATCACAAGGTGTGGGACACAACCTATGACTTTCTAACCTGCACTGAAGTGGTTGAGCATCTGCGCCACCCAGGAATCACCCTGCCCCAGGTGTGGTCCCTGTTGCGGCCCGGGGGCTGCATGGGGATCATGACCAAACTGGTCAATTCTCACTCCGCCTTTATCAACTGGCACTATATCCGGGATGAAACGCACATCGCTTTCTATTCCCCAGCTACCTTCCGTTGGCTGGCGGACAAATTCAAGGCCCAGCTCTCCATTCACGGCCAGGACGTTATCCTGCTGCACAAGCAGGTCTAGATGCGAGGGAAATCAGACTGTTTGTGCGCACATATCACTTCGTTCCGTCCATTTTCTTGACATCTCCCGACCCTGCGGGCAAACAACGAATGCAAATGCAACACAAACATTACAGGTAATACACCAGTTATGCTCACCAACATATCCGGGGCCATTCTCTGCGGCGGCTTAAACACCCGCATGCACGGACAGGCCAAAAGTCAATTGCCCCTTGGCGATCAGACCTTTTTGCAGCGACTGACCCAGACCCTGCAATCCGTGTGTGCCCAAACCTGTGTTATTACCCGCACTCCAGATGACTACAACTCCTGCCCCTTACCCGTGTACACTGACATATTTTCCTTACGCTGTTCCCTGTCCGGAATACACGCCGCCCTCAGCCACAGCCCACGTCAGCACGTCTTTATCACCGCCTGCGACACCCCGCTGCTCATGCCTGCGGTCATCCGCCTGCTCATGGACAAAGGATCCGAAGAGGACGATGTCGTGGTCCCGGTAATCAACGGGTATTATGAGCCCTTGTGCGCCATATATTCCCAAACATGTCTGCCTTTGCTCTCGCAACTCCTGGAAGCCGGGCAGGCCAAGATCTCGGGCATGTACTCCCGGATCCGGGTGCACATCGTTCAAGAAACGGAAATACGCACCGCAGATCCCAATCTGGATTCGTTCATCAATGTAAATACGCCTGAGGATCTCACCCGCCTGCAAAGACGATAAGCAGAAGCTCCAAGGGCCTTTGCCACCCTTACGTCGAACAAGCGTATACCTCCCGCAGGATCTCCCGACCGCCTCGGTCCAGAACCCTACGAGCCAGAGAACGGCCCAGGCTTTCCGCCTCCCGGCATTCGGCCCGGCCTTGCTCCAGGATCATCCTTTTGCCCCGGACATCGGATACAAACCCGTGCAAGGTTACTTGATCACCGTCTACTTGGGCCATCCCGCCGATAGGCACCTGACACCCTCCTTCCAGCTGGTGAAGAAAACTACGTTCCGCAGTCACAGTCACCCGAGTCGAAGCATGATCCAAGGCAGACAACATAGAGTGCAGCTCCGTGTTCTCACTCGGATATTCAATACCCAGAGCCCCTTGCCCTAAGGCCGGAAGAAAATCAGGAGGAACAAGTGGACAGGCGAAGGGAGCCTGTAAGCCAAGACGTTTTAAGCCCACGGAGGCCACGACAATGGCATCGTATTCTCCCCTCTCCAGTTTGCCCAGGCGGGTATCCAAGTTCCCCCGCAGGGTACGGATAGTCAGGTCCGGTCGCAGGGCCAAGAGCTGGGCCTGCCGGCGCAGGCTACTGGTCCCTACCACAGCCTCCTGGGGCAAAGCCTGCAAATCCGGATACTGCATGCTCAGCAAACAGTCCGAGACATCGTCCCGCTCGGGCATCACTCCCAGGGTCAATCCAGGGACCAGCTCGGCCGGCACATCTTTCATGCTGTGCACGGCCAAATCCGCTTCTCCGGCCAGAAGAGCCTCTTCGATCTCCTTGACAAATAAGCCCTTGCCCCCAACCTTGGCTAAAGGAACATCCAGAATCTTATCCCCGGAGGTCTTAATGACCTTGAAAGCAATGTCCACTTGGGGGTGAACTGCCTGGACCAGGCCAGCGACATGCTTCGCCTGCCACATGGCCAATTTGCTGCCCCGGGTGGCGATGGTCAGCGAGGTTATCATGATCCTCTGCTTTGGTTCAGATTATTCTCTTCGTTCCCCTGGTTTATCCTGAAATCTCATCCATTTCAATGGGATCCGCCGGGGGGACGTCTTCTTCTTGTGGCTCCGGCCACCTTCTGGTGCAAAGATGTTCGCAATGCTCGAATCAAGGAGCTCGTACCACGACTCAAAAATGTTGCCTCAGTTTTTGGCAATTGGTTCTATTTCATTTAGAATTTCGCTCTGATTGCTTGCCCAATGAAACCTTCTTCTGTTTCATCGGGAGTTTCGGATTTCGATATTCGTATTTCGAATTTCCGTGTCGTTGAATAGTGGGTCAAATTAAAATCTACATAGGCCGCCTAAACTTCATGGTCCTAGCCGCAACTGGCGCAACTTCCGCCGCTACAGCTGGAACAGCCCCCACCAGAAGATAAGGCAGCACCTTGCCCCAAGGGCTCCGCGCCTCCCAGCTTGCTCCGGCACCTGGACATTAACTTGTGGGTTTGATCAGCTCCGCACTTGGGACAAGGCACCTTCTCCTCCCGACCCAAAATAATTTCCTCGAACTGGTGGGCGCATTGGGCACATGTATACTCATATATAGGCATCTTTTGCCTCCTGTGTTGAGGTAACACTTTTGCCTGTGGTTGAAATCTCACGTTTCATCACTGAGCAATCCGACAAATTTTCTTTTTTGGGCCCTTTGGCCCAAAAATATTTCAGACTTGCCGGAGGCAAGGCTCGTATGAAACTACGGTTATGAACAAAGAGGGCCTGCCTTTGAAGGCAAGGGGTGGC
The DNA here is from genome assembly GCA_034521385.1 of Desulfovermiculus sp. GTDB lineage: Bacteria > Desulfobacterota > Desulfovibrionia > Desulfovibrionales > Desulfothermaceae > Desulfovermiculus. Next base: position 167,209 of record JAXHMO010000019.1, on the reverse strand, counting down.
TCATGCAACTCCTCCAGTAGGGCGGGCCTCTCCGAGGACCAGCCCTCTTGGTCAGTTTCACCCTGTAATCAAACTGGCGGCCGCCGCCAGAGGCGGCGCTGACTCCCTCTATCCTCTGTCCTCTGTCCTCTGTCCTCTGACCTCTGTCCTCTGTCTTCTGTCCTCTGTCCTCTGTCCTCTCTCTTCACGGCACATCAAGAAGTTAGAGATAGGGCTGAAGTTGGTCAGCTGCCTCAAACAGAAAATAATCAACCAACCGACACCAGAGGTGCCCGATGATCATATGCCCCTCTTGAATGTGGGCTATACGCTGTCCAGAAACGCAGAGCACATGATCGCAGTATCCGCGTATCTTTCCCCCGTCCTTTCCCAGCAGGCCCACGGTGGTTAAGCCCAATACCTTGGCCATTTGGAGGGCATGAATGATGCTTAAACTCTGGCCGGTGGTGGAAATACCCACACAGAGATCTCCCTCTCGACCCAATGCCTTAATTTGTTTTTCGAACACAGAGTCAAATCCATACTCGTCGCTTACAGCGGTAAGCACTGAACTGTTCGTGGTCAAGGCCAGGGCCGGCAAAGGCGGACGTTCCATCTCAAATCTGGAAAGAAATGTAGCAGCCAGATGTTGGGCCCCGGCCGCGCTGCTGCCATTGCCGCAAAAGAGAATCTTCCCCCCTCGGACCAGAGTAGTGGCCATAATCCTGGCCACTTCGATCATCGATTCACTGTTGGTCTCAAAAAACGCTCTGCGCAACTCAGCGCCTTGCTGGACATACTCTTGTACCAGAGACAGGGCCTCCTGGGTCATGTGCCCTCCGGCTTGGCCTTTATTCGTTTCTATGCTAGTTTTGCCTGCGACGTTTCCCGGACCGATTGGGGTCCCTCTATCCTTTGCAGCCCACTCACTCCCAGGGGGGACGATGACCGCACGCACTACTGGTCCTGTCTTTGAAGAAACAAGAAACTGGGCCTGGAACTCTGTTAACGGCCTATGCCTGATCTTCATCGGCATGCCGGGGGCAGGCAAAAGCACTCTGGCCTCGGCTCTGGCCCGCAGGATTGGCTGGGCCTGCCTGGACACCGATCACCTCATGGAGGCTTGGTACGGTCTCCCTTTAGAAACCTTGGGCCAGACCCTGGGACGGGAAGGGTTCCTGCTGGCCGAAGAAAAAACTTTGCTCAGCTTGGATGTCAACCGTTGCGTTATTGCTACCGGCGGCAGCGTGGTTTATAGCCCTCGAGCCATGCAAGCGCTTAAACGTAACGGAGTCATCATCTATTTGCAAGCAGACTATCCAACCATTGCCCAGAGAGTGGACCAACATCCGGAGCGTGGTTTGATCATGCAGTCCGGACAGAGCTTACATGATATCTACCTTGAACGGCAAACCCTCTATGAACGTTATGCAGAGCTGGTCGTAAGTACAGCTTCGGCCTCCATTCAGGACTGCATTCAAAACCTGGAAGCATCAATTTATGAGTTTTGGTCCCCGAAAAAACAGGAAAAATAACATCTTTGAGCGCTTGGCAAACGTGTACGCCACTATGGAATCCAGATACGATGAAGTGGCTTCCCGCTTGGGACTCACCTGTACTCAGTGCACGGACAATTGTTGCCGGAGTTATTTTCAACACCATACCTATATTGAATGGGCCTATGTATGGCAAGGTATGAATTCCTTGCAGCCGGAGCACAGGCAAGCCGTTATGGACCGGGCCCAGGAAAATGTCGACCAATGCCAAGAGCTCCTGGCTCAGGGTAAACAGCCGCGAGTCATGTGCCCTTTGAATGAACAGGGGTTATGTATCCTCTACCCTTACCGGCTGATGATCTGCCGCCTGCACGGGGTGCCCAATCAGGTACGCATGCCCAACGGGCAGGTCAAACAGTTTTCCGGATGCCAGAAGTGCCAGGATTTGACCGCCAAGTTGTCTCGAATTCCGGTTTTGGACCGCACACCCTTATATATCGAACTGGTTCTCTTGGAACGCGAGCTTCTGGGATCACGGCGCAGGCAATTGCCCCATGTGGATATGACCTTGTCCGAAATGTTGGTCCGAGGAGAACCCCCGATCCAGGGAGAATGAAATGAATCTGAAAGTGAGACGGCACCCAGTGCGCTTTCAGGCCAGAAGCCGAGGACATGCAGTGATTTTGGTCGGAGCCATCCTGGCGGTGTGCCTTGGTGCAGCCTCTTGCGCCACCCAGAGCGTTCGGCATTTGAAGCAGCAACCATGGTCCCTGGATGAACCTCAAAGCATGCACACCAACTATCTTCGGTTCGATTTCGTTTGCAGCCAGGGCCGGGAAGGACTCCGGGTCCAAGGATCAGCTTATCCCCTCCCAGACGGCCCGATTCCGGATTGGGCCGTCTGGGCCAGAGACTTGTGGCTCGGAGTTTATCTCAGCGACCAATCCGGGCAGGTTTTAGCCCAGGAGGTGGATGTCCTTCCCCCCCAGCACCTGACCCAGACCATTCCCATTTCTTTTTCCTTTGTTCTGGAGCCCCACAGTATGGGTGAGCCCGGACCGGTTTACATAAGTTTTGGGTACCGTTTGGTTCTGGCTCCCGGTCCGGCGGACAGACCAGAGGAAAAAGAGGACGAACCCGGGATGAAATCGTCAATTTTCTTTGCCAGCGAGTCCGCTCTGTCCCGTTTTTGAGGCATTACGACCTTATTTATATCGAAACACGATCCGGCCCCGGGTCAGATCATAGGGAGACAACTCCACTTTGACCTTGTCGCCGGGCAAAATACGGATATAGTGCTTGCGCATCTTGCCGGAAATATGTCCCAAGATCTCATGCCCGTTCTCCAACTCCACCCGGAACATGGCATTGGGCAGCGCCTCGGTGACCACGCCCATAACCTCGATAGATTCTTCTTTGGCCATACACACCCTTTTGGTTAGTGGTTGAAAAGCCTGGACGGCAACTCGCAACAGAACTTAAATATCGACCCATTCCACATGGGCCGGCTGGCCAGTGCGGAGTTCCACCCAGGCAAACCCCGGGGGGCTCCCCTTAGGTAAAGTAAAACTCCCAGGATTAAGAATCGGTAAGGCATAACCATCCGGGTCAAATAACCTTTTGTGGGTATGCCCGAAGCAGACCAGGTCCAGCTCCCGACCGTCGAAGCTGGATACCACCTTCTGGGGCAGGGGACCAAACCCTAAGCCGAAACCGTGGATTAAGCCGATCTGGAATTCTCCCAAGCGCACAGTGGTCTTCCGGGGCAGGGTATCCGCCCACTGCCCGCTATCCATATTGCCGGCCACCGCATAAAAAAAGGAATGCGAGTTTAAAAAGGCAAAGACCTGCTCCCCGGTGATGTCTCCACAATGAACTATTGCATCCATATCCTGCATCACCTGCTCATAAGCGGTGATCAGGGCCTGGCTGGGCTTCATCATATGGGTGTCTGAAAGAACTGCAATGCGCACGAAGCCACCCTCCTTCTCTTACTGACCATTTTTCCGCGACCACCAGGAACTGTCTGCGGCCCGGAACCACCAATCGGTATGATCGGTGTGGGTGATGACTTGGGCCAAATCGCGTCCCAGCTCACTGCGCAACCGCTCCAGGGCGTGGGCGATCCATTTGCGGGCATAGGGATTGCCCAAATCCTGTTCTTGCTTCAGACTGAGTATCAGGTCCAGCTGATCCGCGTCCTGGGCCAATATGGCCTCTGGACTGGCCGCCTCCTCCATCTCGGCTAAAACATCCAGAACATCCTGGCCCAGCCCTGTACCGGCCCAGGCATCGGACAGGGCCTGTTCATCCCTGGAGGTGTTGTACAATTTGTTCACATAGTTGAAATCTCCGGTCCGGGCCTCGTGGAGATCGTGAAACAGACACATAAGGACCACCTTGGTCCAATCCGCCCCGGCCAGCTGAGCCAGGACAAATCCGATGACCGTGGTCCGAAAGCCGTGTTCAGCCACACTCTCTCCTCCCGATCCCAGGAATTGATAACCGGTTCGGGGGGTATGGCGCAGCATGCCCACTTCAAACAACAAATCGGTCAGAGCCTTCCACCTTGAGGCCTCAATTGCTCCGTCCTCATATTGACGCCCCATCTGTTTCCTTACATGATCATTGGTCAGCATCCAAACCTCACGTTGGAGTGTTCACCTCCGCCTCTGACAGCGCTGAACTGCCAGTACTTAAGGTGTCTTAGGAAGAACTCGCCAATGGGGACCAATAGGCCAGGCCAAGCCCCATCACGATCTGTATTCGGCGTTTATCCGCACATAATCAAGGCTCAGATCAGAGGTCAAGAGCTCATACTCCCCCGTTCCCTGGCCCAGGGAAATATCCACCGGTATCTCCTGCCGGGCCAAAAATGGGGCCAAGAGAGCGTCTATATCCGCCTGCACCGGAGTCCCCCCGGCAAATACCTCCCGCTGGGCGATGCTCACCCGCACCTGGTCCGAATCAAACTCTGCACCGCACCGCCCCAGGGCGGCCACTATCCGCCCCCAATTCGGATCCCGGCCGAACATGGCCGTCTTGACCAGGGGTGAATGGGCCACAGTCCGGGCCGCAGCTTCAGCCTGGGATGTATCCCGGGCTCCGCAGACTCGAATTCGAACCACTTTCGTCCCACCTTCGGCGTCCTGGACGATGAGGTAGGCCAGCTCCTGGCAAAGCTCGGTCAGTTCCTGGCCCAGCAAATTCAGCTCATTTCCTTCCAGGCTGACCCCACTTTGTCCGTTGGCCAGTCCAAGGAGGCAATCGTTGGTACTCATGTCTCCGTCTACACTGATCCGGTTGAAACTGTTTTCAGCCGCATGAGCGAGCATTTCCTGCCAATTTCCCGGTTCCAGATGGACGTCGGAGCAGACAAAGGCCAGCATAGTGGCCATATGGGGACAGATCATACCCGAGCCTTTGGCCAGGCCCAAGAGACGCACCGTCCCTCCGGCCACGGAAACCTCCCGCCACAGGATCTTGGGGAACGTATCCGTAGTCAACATGGACCGAGCGACTCCCAGAGGATCATTGGCCTCTTTGTCCGCGGCCAAAGCGGACACTCCTCTTTCCCAGACCGAAAGATCCATGCCCTGACCAATAACCCCGGTAGAAGCCGGTAAAATCTCTTCGGGCCGCAGGTCAAAGGCCCGGGCCGTAAGTTCGCATGTCCGGCGGCAGACCTGCAGACCATCCTCTCCTGTACAGGCATTGGCCTGGCCGGCATTGACCAGAATGGCCCGGGACCACGGGCTGGTTTGGAGATGATTCTTACTCACCAGCACCGGAGCGGCTTGGAAACGGTTGGTGGTAAATACACCGGCTGCGGCCGCCTGAGTCTGAGACAAAATGAGTCCGAGGTCTTTGCGGCCGGTATATCTGAAGCCAGCCGGGGTTGAGAGAAAGGAAAACCCGCGCGGCGCTATGATCACGGCTCAACTCCTTGAGGCAATATTCGTATGAAACTTCGCTCAAAAACAAAGAGCCCGAGAAGGCTGCCCCTGAGGACAAGGGCGGCCTACCACTAGACCCGGGTTCTTTCTGGAGGGCGGTCCTCTCCGAGGGCCTGCCCCTTTTCGCCAATGGCCAGCCCTTCGGAGAAGGGCGGCTTACTGGGCCAAGACTCTTCCATGGGGCGGCCAGCCGCGGCGCTGAAACCTGACCCCTCCTTCTACCTCCCGCAGCACTTCTTATACTTCTTACCGCTGCCGCAGGGGCAGGGATCGTTTCGGCCCACCTTGGGCTTGTCCCGCTTGAAAGGCTCCGGATTGGTGCTGGCAGCTGTTTCATCCGCCCCGGTAAACTGCAGCTCACTGGGTTGTTCTTGGTGCTGCAATTCCTCCTGGGGAGCTTCCTGCAATCGGACTCGGCACAAGGCTTTTAATGTGTTTTCCTTAATCAAGTACAAAAGCTCTTGAAAGAGTTCAAAGCCCTCTTTCTTATACTCCTGCTTGGGATTTTTCTGTCCGTATCCCCGCAGGCCTATCCCTTCCTTGAGATAGTCCATGTTCAGCAGATGTTCTTTCCAGAACCTATCCAGGCTCTCCAGCAGAAAAAAGCGAAGGATCTCTTGGTAATGTTCACCGGCATTGTCTTTTAATATGCCCAGGATCTCTTCCACTTTGCCTTTGGCTTCTTCCAATGAGGGGAGGTAATTGTCCAGGGACATGACCCGGTTAATGGCAAAGACCTCTTCCAGTCTGGATTTGACTCCCTTGACCGTTTCCTCATCCGGCGCTTCCTTGCCCCCTTCTGCCACCGGGGCCATGACATCTTCCAGCAAGTCATCCACAAAGCCCATAATCATGGGCTCCGGATCCTCCAGGGTCATGATTTCCCGACGCCGGGTATATATGACCTCCCGCTGCTGGTTCATGACATCGTCGAACTCCAAGAGCTGCTTGCGGATGTTGAAGTTGTGCTCTTCCACCCGGTGCTGGGCATTTTCTATGGCCCGGGAAATCAGGTTGTTTTCAATGGCCTGACCTTCTTCCACTCCCACCTTGTTCATCAATCCGGATATTCGATCCGAACCGAACAGGCGCAGGAGGTCATCGTCCAGGGCCAGATAGAAACGAGAGCTCCCCGGGTCTCCCTGACGCCCGGACCGTCCCCGTAACTGGTTATCGATGCGCCGGCTTTCATGGCGTTCCGTGCCCAGGATATGCAGCCCCCCTAGTTCGCGCACTCCCTCGCCAAGGACAATATCCGTTCCTCGGCCGGCCATGTTGGTAGCGATGGTCACCCGCCCCTCCTCTCCAGCCTGAGCGATGATTTCCGCTTCCTTCTCGTGATGCTTGGCATTGAGCACGTCGTGGGGAATGCGCAGCTTATTCAGGTTCTCAGATATATATTCCGATTTGTCGATGGAGGTGGTCCCCACCAACACCGGCTGCCCTTTGGTGTACAGGTTCCGGATTTCTTCTACAATAGAATCATACTTCTCTTTTTGGGTCCGATAGACCACATCCGAAAAATCCTTACGTATCATGGACTTGTGGGTGGGGATCACATTGACGTCCAGATTGTAGATCTCCTTGAACTCTACGGCCTCGGTATCCGCTGTTCCGGTCATCCCAGCCAGCTTGTCGTACATACGAAAAAAGTTCTGAAAGGTAATGCTGGCCAGGGTCTGGTTTTCGGCCTCCACCTTGACCCGTTCTTTGGCCTCCAGGGCTTGGTGCAGTCCATCGCTGTACCTGCGACCGGGCATGATCCGGCCGGTGAATTCGTCGACAATAATCACCTGACCTTCCCGAACGATATAATCCACATCCCGCTTGAACAGTTCATGGGCCTTCAAGGCCTGCAGGACGTGATGTTGATAGGTGATGTTCTTGGGATCAAAGAGATTGTCGATTTGCAAGATTTGTTCACAGCGAATTACTCCCTCATCGGTCAAGGTCACGCTCTTGGCCTTCTCATCCACCGTATAATCCCGATCCCTTTTCAATCGTGGAATAATGGAGTCCACGTGTTTGTACAGGGCTGTTGAGCCATCCGCCGGTCCAGAGATAATCAGCGGAGTCCTGGCCTCGTCAATGAGCACGGAGTCCACTTCGTCCACAATCCCATAACTTAAGTCTCTTTGCACCAACTGGTGGGAGTAAAACTTCATGTGATCGCGAAGATAGTCGAACCCGAACTCATTATTGGTCCCGTAAATGATGTCCGAGGCATAGGCCTGTTTACGCTGTTCATCGGACATCCCGTGCTCAATGCTGCCTACCTCCAGCCCCAAGAAGGAATAGATCTTGCCCATCCACTCCGCGTCCCGCCGGGCCAGGTAGTCGTTGACCGTGATCAGGTGCACCCCCTTCCCGGTCAAGGCGTTTAAGACCATGGGCATGGTGGCCACCAGGGTTTTCCCTTCCCCGGTTTTCATCTCGGTGATCCGGCCCTGGTGGAGGACCACACCCCCCAGGAGTTGGACGTCAAAAGGGCGCATGTCCACCGTCCGTCTGGCCGCTTCCCGGACCAAGGCGAACACTTCCGGCAGGACGTCCTCCAGACTACGGCCCTGTTCCACCTCCTGACGGTGCACGGCGATCCGGGAGGGAAATTCCTGATCCGCCATCTTTTGTATATCCGATTCCAAACTATTGATGCGCTCTACTACTGGAGATATAGTTTTGAGATAACGTTCGTTTTTGGAGCCAAACATCTTTTTGGCCATATATTTGAACATGACAACTCCTTGCCGCAATATCCAAGCGGCTGCATGCATTAACGCCCTGTGCATTCAGGACTCAAGGCCCCATTTCAGGCGATCCAGGACAAAAATTGCAGCCGGCAATTACATCTTTTTCTTGGCCTCAGCCATTTCCCGGGCCATATCCCGCTTGACCGCCCGCTGCTTCAGTTCTTCGCGTTGATCGTGGATCTTCTTACCTCGGGCCAGGGCGATCTCTATCTTGACCAAGGATTTCTTGAAATACATGGAGGTTGGAATAACGGTCAATCCCTTTTGTTCCACCTTCCCTCGCAACAGGTCGATCTCCCGCTTGTGCAGCAGAAGCTTGCGATCTCTGTCCGGTTCATGCCCGGCATATCCGGCGTTTTCATAGGCCGCGATGTGCATGCCGGTCACAAAGGGCTCCCCCCGGGCGAAAATTATGTGGCTGTCCTTAAAACTTACCCTGCCCGCCCGGATGGATTTCATCTCTGAACCGGTAAGGACGATCCCGGCCTCATACCGATCAAAAAGATCGAACAACCGGCGAGCGTTTTTGTTCTGGGCCACAATCTTTACCGCCGATCTTTCGGCCTTGGTACCTTTTCCAGCCATGAACTCACTCTTCTTCCTGTTCCAAAATGGAGGAATAAAACTGGAGCTCATCCGGAAAGCGTTGAAATATACTTTCCCGAACCAGTTTATTACTTGCAGACACCGAATCCAGACTCAGAACCTGGGACAGGAGTTCGGAGCATTCTTCCTTGGTCAATTTGCGTAAAATTCGTTTAATCCAGGGGATGGACTGCGGATTGAGGCTCAAGCTGTCCACGTGCATGCCCATGAGGATGGGCAGACAGTAAGGATCAGAGGCCATTTCTCCGCACATGCTGACCTCGATCCCGGCCTTGTGCCCAGCATCGACTACCTGCTTAATGCTCCGCAAAAGGGCCGGGTGGAGTGGCTGATACAAATGGGAGACATATTTGTTGGTCCGATCAATGCCTAAGGAATACTGGATAAGGTCATTGGTTCCAATACTGAAAAAGTCCACATGCTTGGCCAGAATATCGGCGATCATCACCGCGGAAGGCAATTCGATCATAATGCCCACCGGGGTCTCCGGATCAAAGGGAAAACCTTCCTGGTTCAGCTCCTCTTTGGCCTGATCCAAAACAGCCAAGACTTCCCGAAGCTCACCCAACCCGGAAATCATGGGAAACATTAAGGAGATGTTCCCGGCCTGACTGGCCCGCAAAATGGCCCGGAGTTGGGTTTTAAAGATGTCTTGATGCCGAAGACAAAAGCGCACCGCCCGAAGACCCAAGACGGGGTTGGCCTCATCCAGATGTTCAAAACCGTGGCCCAGTTTGTCCCCTCCGGCATCCAGAGTGCGGATGACCACTCGGCGGGGATAAAGGATAGAAGCCAAATCCCGGTACTCCTCCACCAGCTCCTGCTCGGTGGGCAGCTCGGTGCGGTAGAGGTAGCTGTACTCAGTCCGGTACAGACCCACCCCGTCTCCAGCATAATCCAAGACCTTACTTACTTCCTCGAAGAGTTCAATATTGGCGTGCAGTTGGACCCGAAATCCGTCCCTGGTCTCGGCCGGGAGGTCCAATTTACGCATGACCTCTTTTTGATAAGCTTCAAAGCTGTACTTGAGATCAGTATAATAGGTAAGTTCATTGTCATCCGGATCAATGACCATCTGGCCCCGAAAACCATCCACGATCACGAACTGATTGTCGGCCACAGAGGATTCAAGATCCTCCACCCCGACCACGGCCGGGATCTCCAGGGTCCTGGCCAAGATGGCCACATGGGAGGTCCGGCCTCCCTGGGCCGTGACAAAGGCCATGATCTTGCTCACATCCAACTCCACGGTATCGGCCGGAGTGAGATCGTGGGCAATGAGGATGACCCTAGAGGTTATGGGCTTGATACCGTGGTTGTTACCCAAGAGTTGGTTCATGACCCGCCCAGTCAACAACCGCAACTCCTGGACCCGAGCCCGAAAATATTCGTCTTCGATCCCCTGAAAGGATCTCTCGATATCCGCCACGCCTTTTTCCAAAGCCCATTCGGCATTCAAGTGCATGTCCCGGATATAATGTTCCGTGGCCCGACGCAATTTAGGATCCTTGAGGATCATTATGTGCGTTTCCAAAATGGCGGCATGATCGCTTTGTTCCTGGGGGATCTGCTTTCGTATTTCCTCTAAGCCTTCCAAGGCCTGATCAAAGGCTTGTCCGAGTCTGGCCACTTCCAGTTCAACCAGGTCCTGGGAAATACTCTGCACTGGGGCCAGGCAATAATGTCCTTGACCCAATAAATAGGCCCGACCGATGGAAATACCCACCGAGACGGGCACGCCGTGGAGGATCTTGCCGGCCATATTCAACTCTCCCCGAATCCATCAAGGAAAAAGCGTTCCAAATGACCTACCGCCTTTTCTGCATCCTGTCCCTGGGCCTGCAAAGTGATGCTCTTACCCCTGGCCGCGGCCAAACTGAGTATATCTAGGACGCTCTTGGCATCTGCCTCCATGTCCCCAACCTTGAGCTTTATATGGGCCGAAAACTTGGCTGCCTCTTGAGCTAACTGTGCCGCCGGCCGGGCATGCAGCCCCAGCTCGTTGCGAATATAGACTTGTTTCGTAAAAGAATCGATCATATGCATTGTATTATACTATCACACCTGCCTCGATTAAGCAAAAAATCAGCCCATGACCCTTAAACTCTCCCACACTCCCCAGACCAAAAGATAGGCGACCACGACCACTTCCCTGGGTAGGATACCCCGAAAGACCAACCAGGTAACCCCCCCTAACAGGGCACTGATTCCGGCAAACCACAGTGGATCCTTGGGAAAAGGAAAAATAAGCCACCACAGAAAAAGCACGCCTCCGGCATTGAGCAACTTGACCCAATACCCCCAATGCATGAGGTTCATTTGCCGCAAGCGTTGAAAAAAGGCCAGCCCTTTGCTGAATCCAAGCCAGAAAGTCAAGGCCTTAAAGACTTGCAATCCCAGGAAACAGACCACAAACCAAGAACCGGCCAGCCAATAGGAGCCGCTGAGCAAAAGAATGGTCATACACAGGGACCACAAAACCAGGAGGGATCCTCCGAAAAACGAATCGCCCAAGGCGGAGAGGGTATATGAGGCCGTGTTTTGAAAGGATTCTTGAGTCGTGGGCGGCATCACCCCCTGCGCAATATTCTTTTCCAGGAACAAGAAGGCCCCCACCAACAAAGGCGTAAAGTAGGGATGTGTGTTGTACAGCCGAACATACCTGGCCCGTGCGGCTTGCAGGGAGGCATCAGACCGGTGTATGGCCACAAGCCCCGGGTCCATGGCATAGGCCAGGCCGATATTTTGCAGCCCCCGGGTATTGAAGTTGGCCCCCACCAGGTACGTCCGCCAAAAACACTTGAGCAAATCCCGGTAGGTGAGCTTCACGAATCCTCCGATCCCTTGCCTTTCTTCCGGACCTCACGGAGAAACAGATCATACAAAGCCTTCTTCCCCCACCCGCAAACCAGCGGAATGGTCCGCTCCACCACAGCCTTGGCCCCGTCTCCGGAGTGACAAAGGCTGCGCATGACCCGGACCACTTCTTTTTCCTCTGTGCTCCCAGCATCCTTATTCGGGGGAGCGATAAGCACGGTTACTTCTCCCATCAAGTGGGTCAAATCCTCCTGGTCTGAGCCCAAGGTCCCAAAGATGAACTCTTCATGTTTCTTGGTCAGCTCTCTGGCCAGGCATACCTGGCGGTGGCCCAAGATAGAATATGCATCGTGCAGGGTATCAGCCAATCTGCTCACTCGCTCGAAAAAGACCAGGGTAGCCCGAGCAAAGAGGAAGTCCCCAAAAAGACGTCTTTTCTCTCCGGATTTACGAGGCATAAAACCCAAAAAAACGAATGGATACGGCGGCAACCCGCTGGCCATTAAGGCGGCCATCGGTGCACTAGGGCCGGGAACCGGCGAAACCCGAAATCCGGCCTGCCGGCAGGCCCGAACCAGCCTATAACCCGGATCGGACATGAGTGGCGTCCCAGCGCTGCTGACCAGGGCTACGTTCCGCCCTTGGGCCAGCCAGGACACGACCTGCTTTATCCGGGATTCTTCGTTATGTTCAAAAAGACTGACCAGCCGAGGCCCGGAAATGCCGCACTGGTGCAAGAGACGGCCGGTCTTGCGGGTATCTTCAGCTAAAAGCACATCAACTGCAAACAGGACTTCTCTGGCCCTATCCGAGAGATCACCAAGGTTGCCAATGGGAGTGGCCACGACCCACAGGATGGGGGGCTGAGAAGGCATCGGGCACATGATCGACCTGACAGTGGTGGGTTTGGAAGTAGACGGACACCAGGTCAAAACGGGATTGAACATGCCACAACTTATGTTGGCTCAGAAACAGACTTGCCGACTTGATCACTTTGGACTGTTTGCGTGGGGTCAAGGCCTCGGCCGGGGTCTCCAGGGTGGCCGTGTTCCTGGTTTTCACCTCCACAAAGACCACGGTTTGCCGGTTGCGACAGACAAGATCCAGCTCCCCGTAACGACACCTCCAATTGAGCCCCAGGACCTCATAACCCTGACTGACCAGAAAGGCCCGGGCCATCTCTTCTCCGAATCGTCCATATCTTAGATGCCGGGCAACCATTGCTGCCTGTCCTCTAAGAGTCGGCGCACAGGCCCAAAGGATCGCCGGTGCATGCGGCAGGGTCCAAGGACCTGCAGCTGGTGCACATGGTCCCTGGTCCCATATCCTTTATGGCCTTGAAACCCGTATCCCGGGTAGCGTCGATCCAGGTGCTCCATGAGTCGGTCCCGAAACACCTTGGCCAGGATGGACGCTGCCGATATCTGGGGCACCTTGCCGTCCCCCCCGGGAATACAGCGGCAGAAAACAGAAACCGGGGGAAGCTGGTTACCGTCCACAAGGACCAACTCCGGTTGCACCCTCAGCTTATTCACCGCCCGGCTCATGGCCTGCAAGGTGGCCTGCAGGATATTCATCCGATCGATCTCTCGGGGCCAAGCCACCCCCAGAGACCAGGCCAGGGCCAGCTCCTTGATAATTCGTTCCAGCCGGTTCCGAACGCAGGGGGAAAGCTTTTTGGAATCCTGAAGCTGGGGGTCACAAACCACTTCCCGAGGCAAAATGACCGCCGCCGCCACCACTGGACCGGCCAAACAGCCTCGCCCGGCTTCGTCCACTCCGGCAACAATCGTATTGTCTCCCATCGTGACATGCATTCAGTTCCCCAAACCATTCCGATCCCCAACCCTTCTTCCGACGTGCCCGACCAAAGAACTTCAAGGGTGAGGACCCAATACATCATCACCAGGTCCCAATCGACCGCCTCAAGAAAACCCCAATCACTACCCGCGGGTGTCCCGAGGCTTGATCCGGGCCGCCTTGCCCTTGAGATTGCGCAGATAGTAGATCCGCCCCTGGCGTACCTTGCCCCGGCTCACCACCTCCACCTTTTCAATGGACGGAGAGTGCAAGGGGAAGATACGTTCCACTCCAATGCCTCCAGAGACCTTGCGCACGGTGAAGGTGGCATTGGTGGTTCCCTTACGCACCCTGATCACCGTCCCTTTAAAGACCTGAATCCGCTCCTTTTCCCCCTCAATAATCCGAATATGGACATTCACCGTGTCCCCAGCTCGAAATTGGGGCACGTCGATGCGCATATGTTCCTGTTCAATCTTGCGAACTACATCCATGGTCTGCTCCTTCCTTGATCTGTGTCCATATTGCCTGGAAAAAGTTTCATTTGCTTGTCGTAAGCTCTGCTGTATCTGGTGAATTTTATCTTTCAACCGTGAACCCGGAACGTTGAACCCTCAAGCTACCTGACATCACCCAAGATCCGATCAACAATAATGGCCGCTGCACTGCGCACTGAGAGATGGTTGTAGGTATCAAAACATCTGATGGGCCGCAATATATCCTGGGCCCTGGTCAAGATCTGCGGGGCGAGGCCCGAACCGGTCCCCAGCAGAAGCAACACCGGTCGGTTCTCCAAATGCTTGCGTACGGCCGAACAGGGAACCGCGCCTTCGGCCCGGGCACTTGTGGCCACAATCCGAGGTTCGGACCCGGTATATTCGGTAATCTGGCCCACAACCTCATCCAGGTCAGTGGCTATTTTGACTCCTTGCACAGCAGAGGTCCGGTCCGGGTTGGCCTTTCGGCCCTGCCCGATACGCCAATGATCCACAAGACGGGCGGCCAAAGCCTGTTGGTCCTGCAACGGTGTGGTCAGATAATATCCCCCCAGCCCGTAAGAGTGACAAACTCGTGCTATATCGTGGATATCCAGGTTTGTCAAAGAGACGGTGGTCATCTCTCCTTGCTTGTTCATGACCGGCCAGTGAAGCAAGGCCACAAACAAGTTTCGTCCCAGCCTGGTCCTGGGTTGGGTTCGCAAGAAATCCATGTCCCCAGGGCTTAACTGGGCCCTTTCCAGGAGATCGGGGCGATATTTCCTAGTGGTCAGAAGGGATTGTTCCCTCCTCCAACCGGCAATCCGGGCGTGATCTCCGGAGAGCAGAATCTGGGGGACCTGCAGGGTATTATATTCCTGGGGTCGAGTATAATGCGGGTATTCCAAAAGTCCGGAAGTGAAGCTCTCTTCCTGGGTCGACTCTGCACAGCCCATATAATGGCTTTGCAACCTGGTCACAGCCTCCAAAACACAGATGGCTGCACTCTCCCCCCCGTTGAGCACAAAATCCCCGATGGACACCGGCTCTGCCCCGGTGAGTCGGACAAACCGAGCATCTATGCCTTCGTATCGACCGCAAACCAGGGTGAGTATATCTGCATGGGCTAGATCTTTGGCCATCTCCTGATCAAAAGGATGTCCCTGGGGGCTTAAGAGGACTATCCGGCCTGGATGGGGAATGCTGTGCACGGCTCGCAGCAGGGGCTGCAGAGACATGACCATGCCCGGACCACCGCCGTAGGGCCGATCGTCAACGCTTCTGTGCCGGTCTGAGGCAAAATCGCGGGGATTGATCAGGGAGGTGGTAAAAATGCCCCGTTCCTTGGCTTTACCCATCAATCCACATTCTAAAGGGGAATCGAAGAACTCTGGAAAGATGGTCAGGATATTAAAATGCATGGTCCTTTCATTCCTCGTCCGTCACCCCATAAAGCTCCAACAGGCCTGGAGGGGGATCGATGACCACCCGGTGACCCTCTCTATCCATGGTCCGAATGAATTCCGAGACTGCCGGCAGGAGCACTTCCCTGTCCTTGGGGGTTCGTATGGCCCAGACCTCCTGGCCAGAGCGCTGGTCCACGGATTCAATACTGCCCAGGAAGCGGTCGTCTTCCAGATACACACTCGCTCCCAACAGTTCCAGCAGACGCACGCTCTCGGTCAGAGACTTGGGCACATCCCGGGGGCGAACCCAAACCTCCGCTCCCAGCCACTGCCTGGCCGTATCCCGGCCGCTTATATGTTCCAAAGTCAACAGGAGGCCCTTGCTGTGGTGTCTGACCTGGACAAGACCGTGTCTCTGTGGTCGTCGCCCTTCGGCCTTGAGGTAAACCCGCTCGATCTCTTCCAAGAAGAAAGGGGAGTCTGCATAGTTTTTGATGCAAAGCTCCCCCTTAAGACCGTGGGCCTTGATGATTCGGCCCACAGGCACAAAGCCCTTTTTGGCCATGCCGTCCACTACTGCTTACACAGCCATTCTATTCCAAAATTTCCAGGACAACCCGCTTTTGAGCCTTCGTAGATACCGCTCCCAGGATAGTCCGCATAGCCCGCGCCGTTCGGCCCTGTCTGCCGATGACCTTGCCCAGATCCTCTTTGGCTACGCGCAGCTCGATCACCGATGTCTGCTCACCTTCGATCTCCGCAACATCTACAGCATCCGGGTTGTCCACCAAGGCTTTGGCCATGTACTCGATAAGTTCTCTGAACATAAGGCACCTCCACGAGGGCTTCAGATTGAACCTGGAACAAGCGAGTGTCCCCAAAAGAAGCAGGTGCAACAAGTCGTACCTTCAAGCCAGCGGTAATATCCTGACCACTTTCCGATCGGGCTGACCTCCGACTTCCGACTTCTTTGGACTGCAATGTGCACTGTGCACTCGGGTCTTTACGCGCTCTGACTATAATAACCCGTTTTTTCTAGCATGGATTTCACAGTCTGGGTGGGTTTTGCCCCTTGCTCCATCCACTTGCGTACCTTGTCGTGATCGAGTTTGATGTCATTGGGTTCCACCATGGGATTGTAGTGTCCCAAATACTCCAAAGCCCTTCCGTCCCTGCGGGTCTGGCTGTTCATAGCCACAACCCGGTAAAATGGTCGTTTTTTGGAACCCATACGTGTCAAACGCAGTCGTAATGCCATGAGTGTGTTTACCCCCGTTGATAATTCATGTTATTTGATAAGTATAAACATACCAGAAAAAGAATCAACTACTTCTTCTTTTTCTTTTTCTGTTTGGCTTTAAGTTTTTGTTTTTTGCGATCAATTTTCTTTTTGGGCTTGTTCATGGCCGGGGTTTGCCCGGGCATGCCCATGGCCGCGGAGGGATCCAGGCCGTTGAGCCCGCCCAAACCGCCGCCCTGGGTACTCGCTTTCTTGAGCATTTTTTGCATCTGGCCAAAATTCTTAAGCAATTGATTAACATCGGCCAAAGTGGTCCCGCTGCCCCTGGCGATACGCTCTTTGCGACTGGAATTGATGACCCCCGGCTTGTGCCGCTCCTTTGGAGTCATGGAGTTGATAATGGCCTCCACCCGGCTCAGTTCGTTCTCCGGGAGACGGGCATCCTTGAGCTGATCCCTGACTTTGCCCATGCCCGGGATCATTTTGAGCAGACTTTCCATGGAACCCAGTTTGCGCACCTTGCGCATCTGACTTCGAAAGTCCTCCAAATCGAATTCTGCCTTCTGAAACTTGGCTTCCAGGGCCGCGGATTCCTGATCGTCGAACTCCTGCTGGGCCTTTTCGATCAGGGTGAGCATATCCCCCATGCCCAGGATCCTGGAAGCCACCCGGTCCGGATGAAAGACCTCCAAGTCCTTGAGCTTTTCACCCATACCCACGAACTTTATAGGCTTCTGGGTAATAGACCGGATGGACAGGGCCGCCCCGCCCCGGGCGTCTCCTTCCAGCTTGGTCAGAACCACCCCGCTGATGTTCAAAAGCTCATTAAACCGCTCAGCCACAGTAACTGCATCCTGCCCGGTCATGGCGTCAGCCACGAACAGGATCTCCTGGGGTCCGGTCTGCTCTTTGATCCGGGAGAGTTCCTGCATGAGGTGCTCATCGATGTGCAGTCGTCCGGCCGTATCCATTAAGACCACATCGCAACCCTGCTCCCGGGCCTGCTCTATGGCCCGCCGGCAGATATCCACCGGATCCATGTCCGACCTGGAGGCAAAGACCGGGACCTGGATTTCTCCGGCCAGGGTGTGCAGCTGATCAATGGCTGCTGGGCGGTACACGTCGGCAGGGACCAAAAAGGGGGAATGCCCTTGATTTTGCAGATGCAAGGCCAATTTGGCGGCTGTAGTCGTCTTTCCTGAACCCTGCAAGCCCACGAGCATAAACGCCGCCGGCCCAACCTCCCTTGTGAGGTTCAGACCTGCCGACTGGCCGCCCAAGAGCTCTATGAGCTCTTCATGCACGATCTTGATCACTTGCTGGCCCGGGGTCAGGCTGGACAGGACCTCTCGGCCTAAGGACCGCTCCCTGATCCGGTCCATGAAGTCCTTGACCACCTTGTAGTTGACGTCGGCCTCCAAAAGGGCCAGACGCACTTCCCGCAGTCCGTCCTGGATGGTCTTTTCATCCAGGTGGCCATGACCTTTGATCTTCTTAAAGACCTGGTCTAAACGGTCCGACAAACTCTCAAACATACACCTTGTCCTGGGGCCAAAAAATAAAAGAGTCTATTTATCCGCTTTTGCCAGCCAGGTCAACTGGCCAGGATGGACCGGAAAGACTTTTTGGTTCTGCTTCTCATCGTCAACAATTTCACAAATTTCATTCTCGATCAAACTGGACGTCTGCGGCCTGAGGCCAGGCTGAACACTGCAAATTTACCCCTCCTTGCCCCTGGCCCGGGCAAACCCCGAAGCCGAGTTGCGAATGACCTCTTCTGGAACACAAAAAGAGAGTCGGAAATATCCGGGACATCCGAAACCGCTGCCAGGAACGGCCAATATCCGCTCCTCCTGCAAGGCCCGGACAAAGGCCACATCGTCCCCGCCCGGGGCGGCCGGAAAGAAGTAGAACCCCCCCCTGGGAGGAATATAGGAATAGCCAGCCTGATCCAGGACCTCACGCATGAGTTCCCTGCGCCGGAAAAAGATGTCCACGTCCACCTGAGAATCCAGGGTTTGTTCCAAAAGCCGCTGCCCCACGGCAGGGGCGTTGACAAACCCGAGAATACGGTTGGCCAGAATCAGGCCGTCCATCAGAGTGGTCTTTTCGGACATGGCCGGATTCAGCAGGAGATAGCCGATACGTTCCCCGGCCAGGGACAGGTTCTTGGAAAAGGAGTTGGCCACAATACTCTGTTCATATAATGGAAAGATAGGGGGCACCTCAGCCCCCTCATAAGTCAAGAATCGATACGGTTCGTCCGAAACCAAATAGATAGGCCGTTTGCTCTGTGCGTTGGCTTCCTTCAAAACCTGAACCAATTCGACAAGTTCCTCCCGGTCGTAGATCTGCCCGGTGGGATTGTTCGGTGAATTCAAGAGCACAACCCGGGTCTTTTCGCTGATCGCCCGGGCCATGGCCGGGACATCCAGGTGGAAATCGTCTTTTTTGGCCGGTACCGGTTTCAGCTCTCCACCGTGATTTTGGGCGTAGAAAAAATACTCCACGAAAAAAGGGGCCGGACAAACGACCTCCTCGCCAGGCTCAAGCAGGGCCTTGAAAATACAGTTCAACCCTCCGGCCGCCCCGCAAGTGAGCAGGACATCGTCCGCTCTGAGCTCGGCTTCCTGGCTGGGTCCGGCCCACTCGGCCACCATCTGGCGGACCTGGGGATATCCGGCATTCGGCATATATCCGAAGGCGTAAGGCATATCCGTCTCCTCCGCCAACCGGTGCAGTCCATGGGCCACACTGGCTGGGGGAGGCAAGTCCGGATTGCCCAGGCTAAAGTCGTATACCTGGTCCTGGCCGTGGATTTTTTTTAATTCCGCCCCAGCCTCAAACATACGCCGTATCCAGGAGCTCTGGTCCATATACGCACTCATCCGATTGCTCAAAACACTCATCACCGGCCTCCGAATACACTTGTTGGTTATGATTTCTTCTTTTCAACACATTCCGTTTAGGGCACAATCTCTTGTGAACCCAGGCTTCAGGCCCTCCGCCTGCATACAGAATCCAACACCTCATGAAATTTCTCAACGATCAGCATCATGGAACAATCTATCTTAAACATTCTGCACCAGGTTGCTCACGGAGAAAAAACCCCGGAACAGGCCCTGGACCATCTCAAACTGGCTCCCTATCAGCAACTGGCCTCCGGTCTTTGCCTAGACACCAATCGCGGCTTGCGCACCGGGCAAGGAGAAGTCGTCTTTGCCCCGGGCAAGAATGACACCCAGTTACAAGAGGCCACAGCCAAGCTGGCAGACCACGGCCAGCCGGTCCTGGTCACCAGGCTGACCCAGGAACAAGGCTTGAATTTGGCCCAGGCCTTCCCCCAAGGGAAATTGTGCTCCCAGGCTGGTCTCTTTTGTCTGGGCCAAGACCTGGATCTTGACCCGCCCTGGCCCAGCCAGGCCCAGGTTTTGATCGTCACCGCCGGGGCCTCGGATCTGCCTGTGGCCTTGGAGGCCTTGGGCACCGGTCTCTTCTTTGACCTGGATATAGGACTCATCTCAGACGTCGGCGTAGCCGGCCTGCACCGTCTCACCCCCCATCTCGCTGCCCTGCAAAAAGCCCGTTTGCTCATTGTGGTGGCCGGTATGGAAGGGGCCTTACCCAGCGTCCTGGGTGGCATGCTGGGCAAACCAATCATCGCCGTACCCACCTCAGTGGGCTACGGGGTGAGCATGCACGGTCTGACCGCTTTGGCCGGGATGCTCAGCAGCTGTGCTCCCGGAATTGCCGTAGTCAATATCGACAACGGGTTCGGGGCCGCGGCCATGGCCGACAAGCTCCTCTTGTAGTGTTCAGTAGAGGTTTCAGGTGTAAGACTTGCCTCCGGCGGCCTGTTATTGGTTATTCGTTATTCGTAAGAAGCCGCCAGTTTGATCAATGATGAAACGTACGGTTTAGTGGTAGGGGCGAATTATTATTCACCCTCTTCTCTTCGTTCCCAGGGTTTATCCTGATAATCATCTAAAAGGCACCTCCAAGTATAGCCAAGCATTTAAGCCTCGGCTATACAAAAAGAGAAGCAAAAACTCTAGCCTGGAGGTGCCTTATGAAATTGTATGCTGGAAACGATCTCCATTCAAACAATAATTTTTGGGGTATTATTGACGAAACCGGCAAAAGGATATTTTACAAGAAGTTGCCAAATTCTCCTGAAAAAATATTATCAACACTTGAGCCATTCAAGCCAGACTTAGCTGCTATTGCTGTAGAATCTACCTATAATTGGTACTGGATAGTCGACCTGCTTATGGATCAAGGATATACGGTTCACTTGGCTAATCCTGTTGCAATGAAGAAATATTCGGGCCTCAAGTATTCAGATGATAAAGATGATGCCTTTTGGCTGGCTGAAATGAACAGGTTAGACATACTACCTAAGGGTTACATCTATCCCAAGGAAGAGAGGCCAACCAGAGATCTTTGCCGGAAACGACTTCAGCTCGTTAATATGCGTACAGCTATTATTTTAAGTTTAAAGTCCATGATAGCTCGCAACTTAGGACAAAGAATTTCTGCTGAAAATATCAAAAAACTTTCTCAAGAGGACATAACCGAAATGCTCAGTGGGCATGAAGATCTCATGCTCAGAGCAGCCATGGACAAGGTATCCATTGATAACTTTAGTGGGCAAATTAAGTTTGTAGAAAGGAGCCTCAAGGATAAAATCAAAAGCAATACAACATACCTCAACTTAATGACCATGCCTGGTGTAGGTCCTATTTTGTCGCTAACAATATTACTTGAAACAGGTCCTGTAGATCGATTCAAGCAGGTTGGCAATTACGCCTCCTATTGTCGCAAGGTTGACAGCAAGTGGACAAGCAACAATAAAAACAAAGGGAAAGGTAATACAAAAAACGGGAACAGATACTTGGCATGGGCATTCTCAGAAGCTGCAGAGCACGCCCGCATGTGCAACCAACAAGCCAAGCGCTTTTTTGAAAAGAAAATGTCAAAGACCAATCGGATGATTGCTCATGGTGCTCTGGCTCACAAGATGAGCCGGGCTGCCTACTTCATCATGCGAGATAATGTTCCCTTTGAACCAAAAAAGATGTTTTCCTAAATTTGGAGAAGATGGCCAGCTCAAAGTTTCACTGGTAAAACCAATGTCCTGATTAGCAGCCATTTTCTCCTCAATATTGCCGAATGCCGGCAGTTTGACTGCCCATGCCATGAGCCACGATATCACTGGTTAACAACCATGAATCCTGAACAATTGGACATGGCATGGAACCGAAGATTTTCTGGATCGTCATAATGACGATTGGGGCCAGATGAAAAGCTGATATTAAGCAATCTGGCCTAGATCCTGATGGGTGTGTGGTGCAGTCAATAAATACAGACTGCAACCAGTCCAAAAGAAATAACGGGAACTGTCAAAGAGCGGCTGACTCGGCTCGACGGCACAACAACGGTCCGTTCCTCTGCAAGAAAAAAGAAAGAATTTTCTTGCCACAGGGGAGTATTTTCTCTTGACAGAGGGCCTTTTAATGGGCGTGAAATTTCTTCCATTTCACTGGGATCCTCTCACGCCTAGGCGTGAACGTCTTCCTCTTGTGGCTCCTGCCACCTTCTGGTTCAGAGATGATCGCAATGCTCGCATCAAAGAGCCAGTCACGCGTCTGCGCGTGACTGGCGATCCCGGAAGACCAATTCAACGATCTACGTGATGTCTCGTTTCATACGAGCCTTGCCTCCGGCAAGGCTCGTATGAAACGAGCTTTTAACTTGAAGAAAGCCTGCCCTTGGGGTCAAGGGCGGCCTACTGGTGGTGCTTCCGCAGGCCCAAAGCCCTGACTCCTCTTTCCTATCTGAATACGGACCTGCCTTTGAAGGCAAGGGTGGCTTCTGCAACTCCTCCAGTAGGGCGGTCCTCTCCGAGGGCCAGCCCTCTTCAGTTTCATCCCGGATCAAACTGGCGGCCGCCGCCAGAGGTAAAGCTGACACCTGAACACTTTGCGTCTCGTTGCATACAAGCAAAAATGAAGAAGGGTTATGATTCTTTCCTTGCTGAACAACGAACACTACCCATCGCCTCTTGCCCCATCCCGCCCATCCATTCCTCAAATGCCGCCTGAGCCCTGTGCACATAGGCTTCTTTGCGCTTGGCCTTTTTCATCCGCCCCTTAAGGGGAGGTAAGAGGCCAAAGTTGACGTTCATGGGCTGAAAGTTGTCCTCAGGCTTTCGTAAGTGGTTGAGCAGCCCCCCCAAGGCAGTCTCTTCAGGAGGCAAGGGAACGTTTTGTCCCAGATGCAGTCCCAGCCAAAGCCCACAGGCCGCTGACTCGATATACCCCTCCACCCCGGTGATCTGTCCGGCCAGGAAGACGCCGGGAGCCTTCTTAAGTTCCAAATTGGGAGTCAAGACCCTGGGGGCATGCACAAAAGTGTTGCGGTGAATGCTTCCCAGGCGCAAGAATTCGGCCTGTTCCAGGCCGGGGATGAGCCGAAAAAACCTCTTTTGTTCGGCATAGGTCAATTTGGTCTGAAATCCAACCAGATTGAACATGGTCTTTTCCTTGTTTTCCGCCCGGAGTTGGACGACGGCAAAAGGGCGCTCCCCGGTCCGTGGATCGGTAAGCCCCACCGGTTTGAGGGGGCCAAAGGCCAGGGTCATCTCTCCCCGTTCAGCCATGGTTTCCACGGGGAGACAGCCCTCAAAATGGACTTGATTTTCAAAGTCTTTGCTCAACACCCGCTCTCCAGTGAGCAGCCCGTGGCGCAAGGCGTGGTATTCCTCTTCATTCAAGGGACAGTTCAGGTAGTCCCGGCTCTCCGGATCGTAGCGCGAGCCCCAGAACACTCGGTCCCAATTGATGGAATCGGCGCTGACAATGGGGGCGATGGCGTCGTAAAAAGAGAGTCCCTGCTCCTTGGTCCACTGCAAAAGGCTGGAGGTCAGTTCCGGGCTGGCCAGTGGCCCGGCTGCGACGATCACCCGGGAATATGCGGACAGAACCGGATCGGATAATGATGCTATCTCCCGGCGGATAAGATCCACATCCCGGGCTTGGTCCAATTGATCGGTGATCGAGGCGGCAAACTCCGCCCGGTCCACGGCCAAGGCTTTGCCCGCCGGAACCCTTGCCTTTTCCGCCGCAGCCATAATCAGGCTATCCAGACGACGCATTTCGGACTTGAGAAGCCCAGGTGCGCTGCACAGGACATCGGAGCGAAAGGAGTTGGAGCACACCAGTTCAGCCAAGTTGGGATTGGAGTGGGCCGGGGAATACCTCTGCGGTTTCATCTCATACACGGCCACATTTACTCCGGCCCTGTGCAATTGCCACGCGGCTTCGCATCCGGCCAATCCCCCGCCAATAAGAGCTACTTTCGGTTTCATATCATCCTTGTCGTCCATCGAATCTGGCGCGTCATGCCTGCAAGCTATCGGCGCACCTCATGATTTTCGGTTCCGAGAATGACTCATTCCTTATTTCCGCTCAAAACCTCAACCAACCCCTGACCGGCGGCTCTGGCCTCCTGGAGATATTCCGGATGGGCCACCACATCTTCCGGACCGTCCAGTCCTCTATAGAGAAGGGATTTCCACAGGGCCATGTCCAAGGGATCAAAAAAATATTTTACGGTCAGCAACGTGCCGTCAAAGAGCTTCTTGCCTTTGGTCGCCCCGGCGGAGATGAACAGCCCCTGCCGAACTGGAGTCCACTGCCCGAATCCGATCTGATCGATCAAGTATTTTTTGACCCACAGAGACTGAAAACGGTCCATAAGTATCTTGGTTTGAGCGGTTACCGAATAAAAGAATATGGGAGAGGCCAGCATCAGGCCCTGGGACTGCAGTATGGCTTGCCGCACCTTTTGGAAATCGTCTTTGATGCTACATTCCCCGGATTTTTTACAGTGATAGAGCTCCTGACACGGACTTATTTTCAAATCCCGAAGCACAAATTCCCTGACTTCGGCCCCGGCCTCCCTGGCCCCCTGCACCGCCTCCTGCAATAACCTGGACGTATTCCCTTGCCGTCTTGGACTCCCATAGAGCGCCACCAGGTCAACCATGCCTTTCCCTCCTGGATGAATGCTGTCTGCGGATAATCATGCCCCCTCATCTCAACTTCGTTCATCCCCCCATAGGGTAAACACCACGGTACCGGGAGCAGGGTCTGTTTGTAAAGATATCTTGACAACTGGTCATGAGCGGCATATATATTATGTTTGCGTCACTGATGGGCCTATAGCTCAGTTGGCAGAGCCACCGGCTCATAACCGGAAGGTCCCAGGTTCAAATCCTGGTAGGCCCACCAGGAACTTCATTCTTCTGAAGCCCATGATAATTGTGTTGATCCCATGCGACAAATACGCATTTTTATCCCTTGCCGTCCCTCACGCTTCCCTGGTTCCTCCGAGGAAGCTTTTTTATTTTTAGGCCCCCGACATGGGCTCTCTTCCCAACCGGGACGGGATACGAACAAATCAACCCAAACCGGCATATCGGGGCTGATGTGCTCATTACAGAACTGATCGAATGTATTGAGAAGAACGTAGACCCAGCTATGGCTGCCGACTGGGATCAAAGCGGAATACAGGTGGCTGGAAGCAAAGATCGGATTCACCGGCTGGCTTTGACCCTGGACCCCCGCCCGGAAAGTATCCGCAAGGCCTTGGATTGGAATGCGGACTTTGTACTCTCCCACCACCCATTGACCCTCTCTCCCCGGCTGCCCAAAGACCGCGACGAACTGCATAAAGTATATGCCTTGCTGTTCCAATCTGGAGTGGGCTTGTATGCTGCCCATACCAGCTTGGACGTTCATATCCAAGGCCCGGCCGGCTGGCTGGCTCGGGCCTTGCGTTGCACGCATATTCGCCCTGTACATCCCATCCAGCCCCCTGCCCGGATTTGGATCGCCCTGGAACGTTCGCTTGTGCCTCCTGCAGCCTGGGATGAGATTGTCAATCATCCTATCTGCCTGCAATGGACCATCTCGGACACTGACTGTCACCTTCTGGTAGCCGAGTCTCAGGTGGACACCCTTCTCCGACAGGTTTCGGCAACCACTAACCTGGATCGGGTGAGGATGAGCAAAACCCTGCCTGTTCGCACCCAACACGGCTACGGAATCATGGGCCAATTACCCGAGCCTATGACCTGGTCGGCGTTATCCTCGGTCCTGTCCTCGCACCTGTCCTCAAGTGCTTGGACTTTGACCGGATCACCTCCGGATAGAATTCACACTGTGGCCTACTGTCCTGGCTCGGGCATGGAGTTGGCGGTTAAGGCTTTTGCCCAGGGCGCAGATATCTATATTTCCGGCGATCTCAAATATCATCAGGCCCAGGAAATTGAAGCCTGGGGCCTGACCTTGGATGTCGGCCATTTTTCCCTGGAAGAAAAAATGATGTCCACTTGGGCCCACGCCCTAGGCGAGGACCTTGCCCAACAAGAGGTGGAAGTAACTTTCATCCCCGGGCACAATCCCCTAAGGACACAGGCATGCCCACATTGACAACCTTTTACCAGTGCCTGGATGGAAAGCGTCCAGGCCAAGCATCTCTATTCCGAGATGGAGATAAGGAGGATCGTCTTGAGTTTGTACATTAAGCAAATAGAAGAACTTATTCTCTTGCAGCGGATCGACGACGAGATCGTTCATTTGCAGCAGATTATTGAAGAGGCCCCCCAACAGGTGGCCACAAAAGAACATCAGCTGCAGCTGCAAAAAGAACAGGAACAGGAACTCTTGGACAAGATCGACGTCCTCAAGGAACAGGAAAAAAAGCTGATCAAAGAAATCGACGAGGACAATGCCAAGATCAAAAAGAGCAAAAACAAACTGATGATGGTGGAGAACAGTCGGGAATACCATGCCATGATGCGGGAAATGGATAACTTAGAAAAAACCAACCGCATGCGGGAAGAAGAAAAAATGGCCCTGGAAGAAGACCTGGAGAGCCAAAACTCCCTTCTGTCCTCAATTAAATCCTCGGTTCAGACCATGGAAAAGGAACTTCACGAGTTGCAACAAAACCAGGAAGTCCAGTTGGCAAAGGCCAAGTCCCGCCTGCAAGAACTCCAAGAAGAACGGAAACAGGCCAACCAGGGCATCCCCAAACCCATCCTCAGCCGTTACGAATTCATCCGTTCCAGGTTAAGCAATCCGGTTATCGTAGATGTCCAAGAGGGGGTATGCACCGGGTGCCATATCAGTATTCCTCCCCAGACCTTCATCGAATTGCAGAAAGGGGAACAGATTTTGAGTTGCCCCAACTGCCAACGCCTTATCTTCTGGCGCAACCACTTTGCCCAGGAAGAGGTTGCGACTGAAGAACAGGCTGGTTAGTATAGAAAGTGGAATGGGTGCTCAGGATGCACCCAGCAAAAAACGGAGTCGGGAAGACCGTCGCCGTCCGGCATTCAGTTTTTTTCACAGAAACGTTGGCAATTGTTATCTGATATTAAAAACTGAGTGCCGGGGGGAGGAAAGTCCGGGCTCCACAGGGCAGAACGCTGGGTAACGCCCAGAGGGAGTGATCCCTGGAAAGTGCCACAGAAAGGAAACCGCCCGGCACTCAGTTTTTCCAGGCAAGACAGGTTATAAACGGCTTCTTGCATCAAAAAACTGAGTGCCGGGTAAGGGTGAAAGGGTGGGGTAAGAGCCCACCAGTTGCCGCGGCGACGCGACAAGCTTGGTAAACCCCGTTCGGAGCAAGACCAAATAGGAGAGTGCTAGAGGCTGGCCCGGCCGAAACTCTCGGGTAGGTCGCTGGAGGCAGGGAGCAATCCCTGCCCTAGAGGAATGTCGGTCCGCGCACAGAACCCGGCTTATTCCCGGCTCCGTTTTTTGCTGTTCAGCGCCGCCTCTGTCGGCGCTGAAATATTTTTAGTGCGTTGTCGTTAGAACGTTTTACCAGTTTTATCCAATGGGTATCTATTCAGGCCGGCAGCTTCGACCCATAGCCTCCATACCTCTATGCACATCTGGACCATCCTGCTGGCATCAGGCCAAGGCACTCGTATGCAGGGGCAAAAAAACAAAAAACAGTTTTTGCCCTGGAAAGAAAGGCCGCTATACTGGCATTCTGCCTTGGCTCTGGCTGCGGTACCCGCCATGCGGGGCCTCATCCTCACTTTCCCTGAGGATGAACGAGACGTGCGGCAAAAAGAGCTCAATGGGCTGAGTCAGACCGACGGCCTGGGCCTGGAATTTCTCTGCTGTTCCGGCGGATCCTCCAGGCAGGAATCCGTGGCCAAGGCTTTTACCCATCTGCCGGACGAGTGTTCCCACGTCCTTATCCACGATGCAGCCCGTCCTTTTCTCCACCCTCTTATGGTTCAAGAGATAGTCACTGCCTTGACTGCCGGGGCTGTGGCCGTAGTCCCCGCCCTGCCGGTCACAGACACCGTGAAGGAAAGGATTGAAGCCGACCGGATCCGAACCTTGGACCGAAGTCGGCTCTCTACCGTGCAGACCCCGCAGGGATTTGCCCGGGATATCATTTGCCAAGCCCATTCAGAGGCCGTCGAGCAGGGCTGGCAGGGGACAGACGACGCCTCTTTGGTCGAGCGTTTGGGCTTACCCATCCAGTTTATTGCCGGTCGGAAGGACAATATCAAGATCACCACCACCCAAGACCTGGAAAGGCTGCGGGAGCAGCCAAAGCACACCTCCCGGATATGCATTGGCTGGGGATACGACGTGCACCGTTTCGGCCCGGGAAAGCCCATGAAGCTGGGCGGAGTCTCCATCGCCAATGGCCCGGAAATCGAGGCCCATTCAGACGGAGACGTCCTTTTGCATGCTCTTATAGACGCCATTCTGGGTTGTTTAGGACAGGGCGATATCGGGGAACACTTTCCGGATGTCGATCCCGCCTATGAAAATATAAACAGCGGCGTCTTGCTGGCCGAAATACTGGACCTGGCTGCCCGAAACAATCTGTGCCTGGATCATGTGGACTTGACCCTTATCGCCCAGATCCCCAAAATCAGTCCTTGGAAGGCCCAGATCAAGAAAAACGTGCACTCCCTACTCGGCCTGCCCCCGGATCGGGTAAACCTCAAGGCCACCACAGAAGAGGGCCTGGGATTTACGGGGCATAAGCAGGGGATCAAGGCCGTGGCCCAGGTTATTGGGCGGAAGAAATGAGAGATTTTAGCCGGGCCTCTTGTGGCGGCCGCCAGTTTGATTGAGCATGAAACTGGTAAGTGAGTGCCTTATCCAATACATAACCAAGGATAACCAATGAAAATCTATAATTCCATCTCCCGGCGCAAGGAAGACTTCACCCCCAAGGAGCCGGGGAAAGTCTCCCTGTACGTCTGCGGGATCACTGCTTACGACTACTGCCATATCGGCCATGCTCGGGCGGCTGTTGTCTTTGATGTCCTGGTCCGCTATCTCCGACATTGCGAATACCAGGTCACTTTTGTGCGCAACTTCACCGATGTAGATGACAAGATAATCAACCGCTCCCGGGAAGAGGGTATTGATTCCCAGGCCGTGGCCGAAAAATATATCCAAGCCTTTTATGAAGACATGGACCGCCTGAACATTCTTCGTCCGGATTATGAACCACGAGCCACAGAACATATCCAGGACATGCAGGAGGTCATCCAGACTTTGATTGACAAGGGTTTCGCCTACGCCACCTCGAACGGCGACGTCTATTTCCGGGTCCGCAATTTCCCCGACTACGGCAGTCTCTCGGGCCGAAATATCGAAGAGTTGCAAGCGGGAACCAGAATCGAACCGGGCCAAGATAAGGAAGACCCCCTGGATTTCGCCCTGTGGAAGAAAGCCAAACCCGACGAGCCGGCCTGGCCCAGCCCCTGGGGCGACGGCCGTCCGGGCTGGCACATTGAATGCAGTGCCATGAGTCAGCGATTTGTGGACCTGCCCCTGGATATTCATGGAGGTGGGCAAGACCTCATTTTTCCACATCACGAAAACGAAAGGGCCCAGAGCATCGCCGCCTCCGGACGAGATTTTGTCCGCTACTGGATGCATAACGGCTTCGTTCAGGTCAAAAGCGAGAAGATGTCTAAATCATTGGGCAACTTCTTTACCTTGCGGGATATTTATGATCAGTTTCTCCCTGAAGTCCTGCGTTTCTTTCTCCTCAGTCAACACTACCGCAGTCCACTGGACTTTTCTTTCGAGGGTCTGCAAGAAGCGGAAAAAGGACTCAAAAGGGTGTACCAGACCAAAATGAATCTCGAATCCATGCATACTTCTGCCCCTGAGAGCAAGGGCGGTGAACTGCCCGGGGAGATCAAAGAGGAAATCCGGACAACTTCCGGCCAATGGCAAGACAGCCTGGAGGACGACCTGAACACCGCCGCAGCCCTGGGTCATGCCTTCAATCTCGTTCGGGTAGCCAACCGCATCCTGGAAGACAAAAACTTACGGAAGGCAGTCGATGCCGGAGATGCCTGCCGGGATATCCTGTGCACCTTGCAGGACTTGGGATCAGTCCTGGGGCTTTTTGACCAGGACAGCAGCGAATTTCTGCATGCCCTGCGCAGCAATCGGGCCGCCCGGGCGGGTGTGGATACCCGGCAGGTTGAGGAATTGGTCCACGAACGTCAGCAAGCCAGAAAGGAAAAGAACTTCGCCCGGGCCGATTCCATCCGCGACCAGCTTACTGAGCTCGGAGTCTCGGTCCAGGACACCCCATCCGGCCCGGTCTGGGATTTGGAGTAGGTCGATATGTGTTCAGTGTTCCGTGTTCCGTGTTCAGCTGGGCCGCTGGCTGCCGACGCCCAGTTTGATCTACCGAAGTTTCATACAAATCATAAAGGACGATGATACCATGCACCCATCTAGCCGAACCCGGGATATCAGCCCTTTTCTGGTTATGGATGTACTGGAGGCGGCCAAACAGTTGGAAGCCGATGGGGCCCATGTTGTGCACTTGGAAATCGGCGAACCAGATTTCGACACCCCTCAGTGCATTAAAGACGCTGCCTGCCGAGCTATTCAGGCTGGAGAGACCCACTATACCCACAGCCTGGGGCTCTTAGAGCTGCGAGAAGCTATCTGTGAGGACACGTGGCAAAAAAGCGGCCGACACATCGACCCGGACCAGGTTATCATCACCTCGGGTACTTCCCCGGCCATGCTCCTGTGCTTCGCCACCCTCCTCGAACATGGAGAATCGGTGATCATTTCCGATCCCGGATATGCCTGCTACGCCAATTTCATTTCCTTTGCAGGGGGAGTCCCTTTACGGGTCCCGGTCTATGAAGACGACGGCTTCTTATATCGTCCTGAGGCCATTTCCCAGGTTATGCGTGATGATACCCGAGGCATCATGATCAATTCCCCGGCCAATCCCACAGGCACCGTACTCAACCTCCAGGGCATGCAGGAATTGGCTTCTCTGGGCCCGGCCATTATCTCCGATGAGATCTATCAGGGGCTCTCCTATGCCGGACACGCCCCGTCAATTTTGGAGGTCACAGACCAAGCCTTTGTCTTGAACGGCTTTTCCAAGCTCTATGCCATGACCGGATGGCGTCTGGGCTATCTCATCGCCCCCAAACGCTTTATCCGCGAGATCCAAAAGCTGGCCCAGAACTTGTTTATCTGTGCAGGTTCCATCGTCCAATGGGCCGGCCTAGCTGCATTGAAAGAGGCGCATTTTGATGTCCAGACCATGGTCAGCACTTACAACCAGCGTCGCAGATTCATGATCAAACGTTTGCGGGAAATCGGTTTCGGCATCTCCACAGAACCAACCGGTGCCTTTTATGTTTTGGCCAATGCCCAAAACTTCGGTAACGATTCCTACCAATTGGCCTTTGATATCCTCCGCCAAGCCAAGGTGGGAGTCACTCCTGGTGTCGATTTTGGAGCCAACGCAGAAGGTTACTTACGTTTTTCCTACGCCAATTCTTTAGATAATATCGCCCAAGGCCTGGACCGGATCGATCGGTATCTGAATGGATAATGGGCAGGTTTCAGCGGTGCATCTGGCACCGGCCGCCAGATTGATCGAAAATGAAAAAAGTAAGGTTCAATCAAATGAATGCCTACTCCGAAAGCCTCCTGGTCCATTTTCGGCGGGTGGAACACTTAAAACAGGAAGTAGCCAATGCCTTGACCATTTCCTTGAGCGAACGTCAAGTCTGCGACTTGGAACTGTTGTGCAACCGGGCCTTTTATCCTTTGACCGGCTTTATGCAGGCTGAAGAATACGATTCCGTGCTTGATCAGGGCCGTTTGCCGGATGGTACATTGTGGCCCATACCCATCTGCCTGGACATCTCAGAGAAGATTGCCAGCCAGCTTCAAACCGGCCAAGACCTCGGCCTGTGCGACGGTGAAGGATTCCTTTTAGCGGTCATGCATGTGGACCAGATCTGGCAACCGGACAAGCGCAAGGAAGCGATCCGAATCTTCGGCACTGATGATGAAAAACGACACCCTTCGGTCGACCACTTGTATCATCACGTTCATCCGTATTACGTCGGAGGAAATATTGAAGGGCTGCATCCCCCACTCCATTTCGATTTTCCCGAACTGCGCCTGCCCCCTTCGGAAACCCATCGTCGATTCACCCAAATGGGATGGCGCAACGTGATCGGCTTTCATACGGAAAAACCCTTGCATTGTGCGCACAAGGAGATGATCCTGCATGCCGCCAGGCAGGCCGGGGCGAGCATCTTTCTGCAGCCGGAAGTGGGCCGCCCCTCGCCACGTGATCTGGAACATTTCACCATGATCCGCTGCTACCAGGCCTTTGTTCACCACTTTCCCCAGACCATGATCATGCTCGGTCTGCTTCCCTATGCCTCGCGCAAGGCCGGCCCTAAGGAAGCCCTGCTTCAGGCCATCATCCGCAAAAACTACGGCTGCACGCACTTCATCGTGGCCCCGGATCAGGCCGACCCCTTTGTCCATGAAAGCAACGACCGTCTTTTCTATCCCGCCGGACAAGCCCAGGAATTTGTGGCCATGAATAGCCAGGAAATCGGGATCCTGGCCGTACCTTTGATCCCTATGGTCTATGTGGAAGACAAGGCCCAATACCTGCCCGAATCCGAGGTTGAACAGGACATGGTCACCAAACGCATTTCCTCGGCCGAACTCAGACGCCGCCTGGAGTTCGACCTCCCGGTCCCGGAATGGTTTTCCTTTCCCGAAGTGGTCGCCGAGTTGAAAAAAACCTATCCTCCCAGGCATAAACAGGGATTTACCATCTTCTTGACCGGGCTGTCCGGGGCCGGGAAATCCACTTTGGCCAGGATCCTCTATGTCAAGTTCATGGAGCTTCGGGACCGCCCGGTCACTCTGCTGGATGGAGATATCGTCCGAACCCATCTCTCCAGTGAACTGTCCTTTTCCAAGTCAGACCGGGAGATCAACGTCCGGCGTATCGGATATGTGGCCAGCGAGATCACCAAGAACCGGGGAATCGCCATTTGCGCCCCCATCGCCCCCTATGAAGAATCCCGCCGCTATAATCGGGAGCTGATCAGCCATTACGGCGGATATATCGAGATCTATATGAGCACTCCCTTTGAGGTCTGCGCCCAACGAGACCGTAAAGGCTTGTATGCCAAGGCCGAAAAGGGCTTGATCCATGGTGTGACCGGAGTGGACGATCCTTATATCCCGCCGGCCAATCCGGACCTCAATATCGACACCAGCCAGACCACTCCGGCCGAGGCCGCCCAGGAAGTCCTGCTCTATCTATCGGAGCAGGGGTATATACAGTAAGAAGAGTGTTCAGCCCTGCCTCCGGCAAGTCTGAACATTGACACCACCCATCAAGATTGGTTATCCTTTATCCATACCGGAGAGGTGGCCGAGTGGCTAAAGGCGGTAGTCTTGAAAACTACTGAGGGTTAACGCCCTCCGGGGGTTCGAATCCCTCCCTCTCCGCCATGAGAGACAGGCCACCGGGGTGTAACCCCACAGTGGCCTTTTTTATATCCAAGCCTTCATATCAGCGGAGAGGACATGCCGAATACATTCGCAAGCTCATTTGATCAAGACTCCCTATGGAACCGCTGTCACGCCATTATCCTGGCTGGAGGCTCGGGAACTCGATTATGGCCTCTCTCCAGGACCCAACTGCCCAAGCAGTTTTTAAGCCTCAACGGCGACAAATCTCTCCTGCAGCAAACAATTTCCCGAGTCATGGGCATACTCCCCGCCCACCGGATTTGGATCGTAACCAATGAAGAGCATGTCTTTGAAGTCAAAAAACAACTTCAGGACATGGACCCGGTCCTTCAAGACCAAATCATAAGTGAACCCTTGGGCCGAAATACCTTGCCGGCCATCATCCTGGGGATGGAACGTATTGAAAAATTCGATCCCCAGGCCATCGTGTCCGTCTTTCCTTCCGATCATCTCATCCACGATCAAGCCATGTGGCAAGAGACCATGGCCAAGGCCATCGACCTGGCCGCCAGGGAATGGTTCGTAACATTCGGCATCACCCCCACCAGCCCGGAGACCGGATATGGATATATCGCTCGGGGCGAGGATCTGGGCCAGGGGTGTTTCCAGGTCCAGAAATTCATCGAAAAGCCGGATCTGTCCACCGCCCGCAGTTTTCTGGACCATGGAGGATACTTCTGGAACAGCGGGATGTTCCTCTTTTCCCTGCCCGCCTTTCTGCAGGCCCTGGAAAATTTACAACCCGATCTCTGGGATTGGTGGCTCACCCGGCGGGAACAGCCCTTGACCCATCTGTATTCCGGCCTTCCCAGCCAGTCCGTGGATTACGGGATCATGGAGAAAGTGGATAAGCAGGCCGTGGTCCCTTCTGACTTCGGCTGGGACGACCTGGGCAGTTGGGAAGCGGTCTACCGGTTGGGGGAAAAGGACGAGACCAAATGCGTCTGTCAGGGCGATGTCTTGGCCCTGGACTGTCAAAACAGCCTTTTTCTGTCCCAGGGCGGAAAATTGGCAGTCACCGGGATGCACAACACCATTGTGGTCCAAACCCGGGATGCC
This sequence comes from Desulfovermiculus sp., assembly GCA_034521385.1. GTDB lineage: Bacteria > Desulfobacterota > Desulfovibrionia > Desulfovibrionales > Desulfothermaceae > Desulfovermiculus. Next base: position 132,720 of record JAXHMO010000019.1, on the reverse strand, counting down.
ACCCTGGTCTGTCCCATCGATCAGGTCCAGTCGGTAAAAAACATTGTCAACAGCTTAAAACAGGAAGGCAGCCACCTGGTTGAGGCCCACGTCACCGTTCATCGTCCCTGGGGCAGTTACACCGTCCTTGAAGAGGGGCAATTGCATAAGATCAAACGGATATGCGTCCACCCCGGGTCATTCCTGAGTATCCAAATGCATTATCACCGCTGCGAGCACTGGGTCATCATCCAGGGAACGGCCTGGATCCGCTTGCAAGATCAAGAGCTCTGCCGCTCCCAGGGCCAAAGCGTGGACATTCCCCAGGCCACTATTCATCAACTGGGCAATCCAGGGAAGATCCCGGTGGAGATCATCGAGATCCAGAGCGGAAGCTACTTGGAGGAAGACGACATCATCCGGTATGAACAGTGGCCCAATCCCTGACTGTTCGACCCTGTTCCTTGATATGTCCGCAAGGCGAAATCTGCCATATCCGATGTCTGGAGAAATTTTCCACAGGTGGTCCAAATGGTCGCCGACCCTGATCAGTCCAAATCGCTAGCAAGGACGGGAACTGCCTATGCTTCCAACCCACCAGCTTGAAAAATACGCCGACGTCTTGCTCTGGGGCATGCAAACAGCCAGAAAGCCAGGATTTCATGCCCAAGATATCGTTCTTCTCCGCTACGACTACCCGGCCCGGGTTCTGGCCGAAGTCCTGTTTGAGAAACTCATTTCTCAAGGACTTCATCCGGTTCATCGACTCAGCGGTTCCCCGACCATGGAGCGGGCCTTATTTTCCACGGGCAACAACCAGCAAATCACCTTCATTCCTCCCGGAGAGGAAGAGCTCATGCATCATCTCAACGGCTGCATCTCTCTTCTGGCTCCCGAATCCCTGACTCACCTGCAAGATATCGACCCGGAATGTATCGGCAGTTCGGTCCTCTCGCGCAAGAAACTACGCGATATACTGGACCAAAGAGAAAACCAGGGCCTATTCGGCTGGACTTTGGGATTGCTGGCCACCCCGGAATTGGCCAAAAATGCGGGGGTTGATGAGCAGGCCTACTGGGATCAAATCGTTCGAGCCTGCTATTTGGACCACCCCGAACCGGTGGGCAAATGGCAGGAAATCTACGAGCAGGCCCAGGAGATCAAAACCATACTTAACTCTTTGGATATCGACCAGCTGCATATCCAATCCCCAGGCTGTGACCTGATCGTCACTCCGGGACAAATGCGGCAATGGGTTGGAGTCTCCGGGCACAACATCCCCAGTTTCGAACTGTTTACCTCCCCGGACTGGCGGGGTACCCAGGGCGTCTACTTCATGAACCAGCCGACCTATCGCAGCGGCAACCTGGTCACTAACCTGCGTCTGGAGTTCAAACAAGGACGAGTCTGTTCGGTCACAGCCGAACAGGGGGAAGATTTTGTCCGCAAACAGTTGCAGTTGGATCAGAATGCAGACAAAATTGGGGAGTTTTCCCTGACCGACAAGCGCTTCTCGCGTATAGACACCTTCATGGCCCATACCCTCTTCGACGAGAACTTTGGTGGGGATTTCGGCAATTGCCACATCGCTCTGGGAGCCTCGTACGCCGAAACCTACGCCCCGGGGGCCGGCCAGCTCACGGATAAAATAAAATCGAGCCTGGGTTTCAACGATTCCGCCCTGCACTGGGATCTGGTAAATATCGAGCCCAAACTGGTCACAGCCAAACTAGGTTCCGGCCAGACTCAGACCCTGTACGAAGATGGGATCTTTACCTTATAACCTGAATTCAGGCTTATGCACGAAATGTCCCTGGTTCAAAGTCTTCTGGATATTGTCCGCCAGGAAATGCGGGCCCATGAGATCGCTCAACTCCAAGAGGTCAAGGTTACCTGCGGCCGAATAAGCGGAGTAGTTCCCGATGCCTTGCACATGGCCTTCACTGCCCTGACCAGGCAGACGGATCTCGATGGGGCCAGTCTCAAGCTGGAGGTCATCCCCCTCCAACTTTGTTGCGGAGGGTGTGAGACACACTTTTCACCGGAAGAGGAAGGCTCCTTGGCCGCCTTTGCTCCGTGCCCGACCTGTGGTCAAGAGATCGGACACCGGGTCCTGACCGGTCAGGAGCTGAATATTGAATATATCGAAGGGGAATAAGAAAGCCTATGCAGATACCTGTGGTGCGCAAGATTTTGGAAGCCAACGCGACCATGGCTGACGAGAACAAAAATCTATTTCACCAGCACCGGGTCCTGGCCCTCAACCTCATGAGCTCCCCGGGGGCCGGAAAAACAGCCCTCTTGGAACGAACCTTAACGGACTTGAAGACCGAATTGACCATGGCCGTGATCGAGGGCGACGTGCAAACCACGAACGATGCCCAGCGCATTGCCGCCACCGGGGCCCCTGTGGTCCAGATCAATACCGATCAGGCATGCCATTTGGACAGCTCCATGATCCAGGAGGCCCTCAGCCGGATGGACCTGAACGGACTGGATGTCCTGTTCATCGAAAATGTGGGCAATCTGGTCTGCCCGGCTGCTTTCGATCTGGGCGAAGATTTCAAGATTACTCTGCTCAGCGTTCCGGAAGGAGACGACAAGCCTCTGAAATACCCCAGCATGTTTGTCAGATCTCAGCTAATGATCTTAAACAAACTGGATCTCATGCCCTATCTGGACTTCGATCTGGATAAGGCTGAACAGGGAGCCAAAACGGTAAATCCGGCCCTTGAAGTTCTTTCTGTCTCCGCCCGGACCGGAGAAAACCTGCAGGCTTGGTATCAGTGGGTGCACTCTCGGGTACAGGCCAAACCCAAAACCTAAAAATGCCGGGGCATGGCCTGGCATTTTTAGGTTTTGTCAATTCCACTGTCTTTTTGCAGTCGCCAGTTGTGGCGTCCTCAGTTGATCCTGAGACCAGTAATTGAGAACTAACATTGCACCCAAATTACACATTTTGCGTCAAACGCGAGATGGGTAAGCTTATGCGGTACTGGTTTTCCGATTGGGGCCGCCAGAGGTGGGGCTGATCGCTAACCCCTGAAACACCCTATGCACCCTCAGCTAATTAACCGAAATTTCTACCTCATGCTGGGCATTGACGCCCTGTTCTTCGCCCTGGCCCCCTGGTTGTGTCCTATCTTATCCGCTTTGACTTCGTCCCCCCAGCTGATCACTAGCAGAATTCTTGGGCCACCTTGCCCTGGGCAATAAGTGTCAAACTGGTCCTTTTCTATACCTTTGGGCTGTACAAAGGCATGTGGCGGTTTACCGGACTGTCCGACATCTGGCGTCTGGCTCAGGCCTGTTTTGTAGCCGAGGCCGGGGTGGTGGCCATGGTCACCTGGCTGCACTGTTTTGCCGGCTATTCCCGGGGGGGTCTTTGTTATAGACGCCATCCTGACCTTTGTCCTGGCCGGGGGGCTGCGCCTGGCCATTCGTTCCTATTGCACAAAAAGGGCCGGAATATCCACGGTCTGCCGGTGCTGGGTCCAATCAAGGACGTAAGGCGGGTGGTGGACAGCCACCAGGTGGCTGAAGTGCTCATTGCCCTGCCCGCGGCCGGTCCGGAGCGGATTAAGGAGGTGGTCCATGAGATTGGCTTTGTCCCCTATCAGACTGTGCTCGGGTACGTGCATGACAAAGACCTGATCAGCCAGCTCTTTGCCCGGTACCACCCCCAGATGGTCATCCAGGCCGCAGAACCAGATACCGTCCTGGCAGCCAGCAAGCGGGCGGCTGAAGTCCTTATGCAGAGCATGCCAGAGGCCCGGGAGATGATCCGCCTCTCTGGCCGGGAGCCGGACGAGGATATCACAATCCAGTACACTGGCCTGGAGTTTGGAGAACAGATAGCAGGGTGGGCCCCGCCCGGAGATGAGGCAGAAGCAACCGAGCATTCAGAGATCATGGTCCTTTGGCCGGCAACTGATCCGTTTGCCCAGAACGGGACCAGGCGCAACCGGCTGCCGGACCTGGTTGCCGGCCTGAGTCACGCGGCCAAGACCATGGACAAAAAAGCCATTGAAGCCGGCCTGCGCAATATAGTTCCGGAATACACCGGATCAGATACACTGACTGTCTTGCAGGTCAGAGAAAAAAAAAGCGCGGCTGAGGCTTTTAAGAAGAGATGAGCGGGGAGAGGGAGGCGAACGAAACGAACTGAGCGACGGAACGACTTTAGCGAAAAGGCGATCTGAGCGAAGGGCTAAAGGCCAAGGGTCAAGGTATGAAGGGAGCGGGAGGCGGAGGAAGAAGAGCGGGGAATTGTGAGCGGGAAATGCTATCAGTGCCAGATCAACCACCCCAGGCCCGTTGATCGTCAACGGCTTGGACCATTTTCGCTCATCCGCCAGAGGATTGGGAAACTCTTCTCAACCAAGCAAAGTCTGATGAAATGCCGAATGTGCCGCCTAATCAATATGGTCAGGTAAACTCATGCGCTGGTGCAGGATCCGAACGACCTGAAGATTATCCTCCATGTGACGATATACAATGATATGTGAGCCGGCCAGATAGGCCCGATGCTTCTGAGGCAAATCATGTCGTTGTCTTCCAATGTTGGGGTTGTGGCTGATTGCCTGCAGGGCATTGTCTATCTTGTCACGGTAAGCGTGAAGCTGTTCGCGGCCCCAGGTCTTACCTGTGAAACGAAGGATAGTAATTTCTCAATAAGTCCTGGCAAAGGGCCAAAATGGAGATCTTTGCAGGTTATGAACAAAGCTTATGCCTGAAGCGTTTATGCAAAGGATAAACCCAAATTGATTTCATAGGCAGTGTTGCTTGACTCTTCAAGCCAAGCCTGCCCACCCCCTTGGTCTGCCCCAAGTATATCCAATTGGCTGCCTTGTAGGAAGTGCCGACAAAGCGAGCTTTTTCCACAAATGTCTCTGCCAGAACAGGTGCATACTGGTAGAAATGCAACCAGTCTCCAGTAAGCCTTTGAGTGGCCATGCTTAAAACCTTAGAGGCCAGATTGCATGAATGGACCCAAGGCAAGATAAGAAAGCGGGAGTTGTTGACAATGAGGTGGATTTTTTGCTTGCGCTGCTCGGGACTCCAACCGATAAAGCGATCTCTAGGGGCTGTTTTCCAGACCGCTGCCCTAAAACCCAAAAGGGCCACGACCTGCTCTTGGAAGGAAATACTGTATCGGATTTGATCTCCAGGTACTGGCCTATACCCGAGATAGTGGTAGCGCTGAATATATTCGTTCCACAGGTAGGACTGATCTTTGTTCACAACCAGATGAATGCGAAGTTGGTCAAACGCACAAGAGGGGATTTGGACTGACTCGTCAGGAGGCTCAGCCTTCCCGGTTCGGCGAGTATAGGGCTTGCCGTTGTTATTGGTGTTTCTGGGAGAAGGAAGATCAAGCAGGCCATCTTCATGCATGCGCAGCATAGCAACCCGGCAACTCATATCCTTGAGTCTGCCATCCGGGCGATACCATAGCAGATGTTCACAGACGTACCGGGACAACGCCGCCCTGGTAGCAGTGGGATGGGATGCTATAATCTCTCGTATGTATTCGAGCTCGGCAGGAGTGAACTCCCGTCCGCAGTAGCGCATGATGAAATTAGCCCGGAGCCCGGTGTTGACGAATACAATCACCCAGAAGGGGGATCTGATCTTGACCGGAGAGCCGATCATGGAGGAATTGCCAAAAGGAGATCCCCAGCTTCCGGCATGTTTTCTTCAGGCTGGCAAATGTGTCCCGGCATTGCCGCCCCTTTGCGCTCCTGGTCCCTCCACTGATTTTGCGCTTTTTGACCTGTTCGCGGATGTCGTTTTCGCTTAAGTTGTTATGCAGGGGGATCTCAGGACGCTTGAGGACCAGCAACAACTCTTCCTTGTTGGCATATATCTTTTCAAGAGCGAGATTGAGGCTTGCAAAGCAGGTTTTGGTGGTAAACAATCGATCAAACCACTGCTCAAGCTCTTGTTTTCTTTCTGGGGTGGGGTTTTCTTTGTAGGCTTTGAGCTGCCTGTAGAAAGTCCAGATTTCGTCGCGCACCGCGGCTACAGCTTGGCGCTGGGGTTCACTGAACCCGACCAGTTTATTGATGTGCCGTTCGGCATGAATCCAACAGAGGGCGTGCAGGAAGATATTGAACTGTCCTGCGTCATCACTGAGAATGACCAAGTCCTTGTTCAAGCCATGTTCCAGGATACTGCCAATCAGAGCGCCCTCAGTGGCGATACGGATGTGCCTGGAAGAGCTGATTCCCAAGGCATTTAAAGCTACGTTCCAGTGTTCTTCATCTGCAAAGGTTTTTTCCTCAAGTCCCTCCAAGAGGCTTAAAACCTTTTTGGGCAGCTTCTGGGCCTGCATATAGTCAAAAGCTTCCGGGGTGAGCATATAGTCAGTATGTTCTCCCCTCAAGAGGTTCAGAAAGTTCAAGCGAGCCTTGCTATCCGTGCTTTCAAACCAGGCAAAAAGCTCATTGCCAATGTGGGTGCAATACCCGTTTTTTCCGGCATGTCTGGCCCCTGTATCGTCAACATTGACATAGTCGGAGACCTCAAGTCCGGCTGTGAGTATATCAGCTTTTTCCGTGTGAAATCCTTCTTTGTTTTCGATGAGGATGTTGTTGAGTTGCCCAGAAGAAAGGTCATTGCCGATTTCCTGGAGTTGTTCCAAGATCAAGGGCTGGGTGACATGGGCATGATGATATTGGTACAGGATATATTGGATCAAGGTGGTGCCAAAGTGGCCTTGGGCTGCCCCTTCGGGCAGTTTTCCCAATATATACTTTCCTGAAGGAGTGATCCATTCCTGGAGGTGGTACTTGGTGTTGTAGGGTGCGATGATCAGGTCTTGGACAACGAAATCTCTATATCCATTAAATCGGCTTCCCTCTGGAATATGGTCCGGCTTGATGTTTTGTTCATGGTGAATCTGAATGTTCTGAGTCTTGCTCCTTTTCTCAGATCCTGGTCTTTTCGTCTCGTCCTGATTGTTTTGATTGCTGCTTCTCTGTTGATCGTTTTTATTATTTTCCAGATTTGAAGGCTTGATTTTGGGCCGGGGCTTTTCCTTTTTTAAGCGAGCAATCTCATCTTTGAGTCCTTGGACGGTTTCTTGGAGTAAGGCAATTTTTTCTTTCTGCAGAGTACATATGTCGAGGACCTCCTGCACCAAAGGAGTGATTTCTTGCTCAGGAATGATTGGAGGCTCAGGTATCTTCTGGTTCGGCTTCATGGAGAAGACTATGCCAGAAGATTTTCACTGTGTCTAGCCTTTTTTAAGTAAAAAATGAAAAAAGGCAGATTTTCTGCCGGAACTTTTTGAGAGCTTACGAAGGATATCCACAAGATCTTGATATGCTTTAGGCGCGAGTTTCAGTGGCAATGGCTTAGGGAAGGACATCAGGGTCTATCGGCCGGTCGCTGTGCATGTCGTCAATGGCTTCTTGGGTGATCCTGTCCCTAATGTTGGGCGAGTATTCTACGCCTTCGCCCCTATCGAGTTGCTCATCCCCTTTTTTGATTGCTGCCTGCCAGGCCGCTAGACGAAGATCCTCGGCCTGCATGCGTCGAATGGCATCCCGGACCACTTCGGTCGCATTGCCGTAAAATCCGCTGGCGACCTTATGCTTAATGAACTCTTCCATCTCAGGCGATAGGTTGATGTGCATGGTCATGATAATCTCCTTATTTATGTACACAGATTATCCATGACATGGTCAAAAGTCAATTTAGCCATCAGCTCGTACATCTGGGTATAACATTCCGCGGAATCAGACCGACTGCCCGCGAATAAAGAGAACTTATTTTTTTTCATCTGCGGGTTTTCGCCAGCTCCGCCGCAATGCGCTGCCTGGTCCGGGGATGGCAGGCAAAGATAACCGGCTGCTCCCGGGCAAGCTCATGAATGGCTGTCATCAAGTTTGTGAGCTGCTCCTGGCTGTCCACGTTGGATGGACTGTGCATGGTCAGACAGAGATACTCACCGGACAGCCAATGTTTTAAGCTGGAGACCAATGGTGACGGTCCGGCGAAGCTGAGCTGCTCAAGCTGGTAGTGGAGGTTGTCGATCATCACGTGGCCGAAAATGTGGAAATTACACATGTCGCGTTTTTTATGAGAGTTCAGCCCGGGACAGTCATAAGGATATGTTTTCCAGAACACATGCGCAGCTTATAGATTGGATCAAGGCGACTCTCCAACATCCGAAGGTGAATGGTTTCAAGGATGGGACAATAAAGCACGACAATACAACCCACGCCGGAGGGTGGCCGTTGTTTATGAAAATTTCGCTGAATTTCTGTGAAATGCCAAAAAACAGGGGCCGCTATGCAAAAAGTCAATGTAAAAGAAGCCCGCCGCCATATCAGTCGATTGCTCGACGAGGTCAATGCAGGTGAAGAGATCATCATCATCAGGCGGGGCAAGCCTGTGGCGCGCATGCTGCAGGTCAATAAAGCAGAGGAAGCCGAAACTCTTCGTTTTCCGGACCGCAGCCGGTTTCGCAGCAAGCTGCCGCCCATGCAGCAAAGCAGTGCCTCTTTGATCCGGGATATCCGCGATGAGCGGGGATAACAAGTACTTCGACACCAGCGCCCTGCTGCCCTACTACCGGGAAGAGCCGGCGAGTAAAGATGTTCAGGTCCTGTTGGGCAGACTGCGGCCGCCGGTTTTGTTAAGCGATCTGACCCGGGTGGCAATGGCATCCGCCATTGCCCGCTGGACGCGAATGAACGAGATTGATGAACCCCAGGCAGCCCTTATTGAAAATACATTTTTTGAAATGGTTTGGGGGTCTGACCCCGACCAAAGAACATATCTACTTGAAATGTATTGTAATTAATGATTTTTGACAACAAAGGTATACCTAAAATATCGCTTACCTACTGATATCATTTGGTAAAAGAACGCTAAGTGGACGCCTCAAGCGATATCAACCTATCTTCCTGATGTTATTCACCAACCTGGTGCAGTGCAAACACATAAAGGGATTTGCTCACGCGAAAATTAGCCGTATCCTGCAATTTATCCAATAATTCTCTTAAGTTTTCTACATGACCGGTACGTTTCGCCCAAATCAATAAACCAATAGTTCCCAATACCTGAACACCGAGGCTCATGGCAACACCACGAGCGTCTCGTTCATCCAAAAGGATCAAATTGGCACTTTTTTCACGCGCAAGAACAATCGATTCCGCTTCGCCGCTATCAAGCCCGACTTGCAAATATTGAGCAAACAATTGATCCTTGATCTCCAGCCTTTTAACCCAGGTGGCAGTCCTTACTTCTTCAGCTCCAGGACGTTCTCTTCCTTGTTCAACTACTTCCCTCCATACCGCAGGAGCCAGACATATGCCGTCAGGAAAACGAGTTCGAATTATTTCCAGCTGGCCAATTGTGCTTAAGCTTATAAGCACTGAAGAGTCAGCGACGACAATCATCCCAGTTCCTCTAGGGTCTTGAGGTCCTCCTCAAGCTCACGAACGTCATAGCGACGCACAACCCCCTCCTGACCCAGCAAGTCGTGGAACTCCCAGCGGGTTATGCCGGCAAGCTGACGCGCTTTACCAAAACTTAAAAGATTCTTGCTGTACAAGCGTACCGCAAGCTCTTTTTTCAACCTGCTTTGGATCTCTTCCTCAGGAAGTTTGATTGCTTTCAGGCATTCTTCTGGAATGTCTATATATGTTTGCATGTCGATTTCCTCTAAACCTTGTTTGGGGTCTGTGTTTTGGGGCTCTGCTTATGGGCTTGGGTGACCCCGGACCCCGGCCATTTTTTTACGTGTTCTTTGTTTTGCGTGCTTCGTTCTTCGCTGCCGGTAACTGGTAACATCTTTCTCCGTACTCTGAGGTATCGTCCTTTACAGCAGAATCTTTGCTTTTTCCGGCTTTATACTTTATACAGATAATTTAGTATTCATAGGTTGCGATTTTTCAGTGCGCATGGATTTTACTGCACATCATGCTCCATGCCCTAGGTCCCTACAAAGCCTGCCAGATATGATCCAGCTTCAAGCCGCTTTGTGCTGCCTGATCCAAGGCCGATTCGTCCCCCATGACCACGACCCGGCCATGGGTGGAAAGCTCCCGCAACCATTGCCCGAAGGCCTGAAAATCCTCGGCTGTGGTGGATAAAATAGCCTCCCGCCGCTGCTGGCGTCTCTCGTCAGTTTCCCCGGTTAGATACCAAAGCATGGAGGTAAATCCCTTGGCGTCGGGCAGACAGTAATCGTCCATATCCCCAATGGTCCCGATGATGGCCTTCTCCACTTCTTCTCGGGCCAGATTGGACTTGGTCAGAAAATCAGCGGTCTGATCATAAACTTTCAGGGTCTGGGTGATATTCGGATCCCGGTAGGACAAAAAGGACAGGACTCCGGATACCCGGTCTAAGAGGCTAAAGGCCCCATAGGCTCCGCCCTGGACCCGTATCTTGTCCCACAACCAGCTCATGCGCAGATATCTGACCACCACCAGGCTGGATGGATGGAAGGAATACCCCCGTTCATAGAGATCCACGGCCTGAGCCACATAATTGACTTGGGCCGGAATTTTTACTCCTTCATCCCCGGTCTGGCAGTCCACCAGCCACTTGGCCGGATGGAACCGGAGGCTGGGCAAATTCCGGATAAAGGCATCCAGAAACGGCCTGGCCCCTTTCCAGGTTCCGGCGTCCGCAGTGACGTTGAAAACCATATTCCGGCGGTTGAAAAGTCGCTCTTTGATGTGCTCCAGGTCCTGCTTCACCCCGGGCCAATCAGTTTGCACCTTCTCGGCCAAAAAGCGCAGAAACAGGAGATAGCTCAGGCCGGAGACATGTTCGTTGACCCAGTCGGCCAGACTGAACTTGGAACGCAGGCGCATGTTGACCATTTGGTGTCCGGCCGGTATGAGCCGCTGTTCCATGCGTGCTTTTTCTTCCAGCACCAACTGCTTGAATCGCTGAGGATTGTCCAAAAGGGGTTTGGTCAAAATATCATCCAGGATGCCCACCAGGTCGCCGACCTTGTCGGCCATGGCCTTGGCCCGCAAAAAGAGCCACGTGCAGGGCTCTCGGCTTTGCTCATGGGCGGCGGACACGGCCTGGGCATGGATCCCTCCGGTTCTGGATTGAATGCGCTGACTTAAGCTAACATAATCCTCATCCAAAGTACCCATCTCGGTTAAGGCCCGCCCGAAAAGACGGACATATCCGAGATATTTTTGTTCCAGTTGACTGAGATCAAACCCCACATCCAGGTAGAACACGGAATTGGTAAAAAGCTCGTGGTACAGGACCAATCCATTGGCCTGGCTGTCCACCTGCAAGGGATAACTTGGGGCCTGGGCGGGGAGATCCTGAACCGTCAAACGGGGGATCTTGGCCAGCTCTTCCGGAGGGTCGGGTTCTTGTTGCAAAGCGTGCAGGCGCTCGGCCTCGGCCTGCACTGCCTTCAGCTCATTCGGACTCAAGCGGGCCCTGAGCTCTTGAAGTCGTGTTTTCTCCCGCCTCTCAACAGCTCGTCCCTTTTCCGGATCCGGAGAGAGAAGGACGATACTTTGGTGGGGATTTTCCAGCAGGTAGTCCCTGACCATGCGCTCAAAGACCGGTTCCCCGGCCTGCAATTGAGCCTTGATCCCTTCCAGCGGACGCTCAAAGGCCCACAGCAAGGTCGGATCCTCGTCGTACAGCCAGGTGCTCAAAGCCCTGATCATGAGCACCAATCCCCGAGGCAGGGAGCCGGTATTGTTCTCCCGCAGGTCAAACTCCACACTGTTCACCGCCGCTTCAACGGTCTTGGGGTCAAAGCCCTGGTCCGCACAGGAACGTAGAGTGGATTGAATCACTTCTTCCACCTTGGGTCCGTCTTCGGCCTGGATGCCCTTTAACCCTGTGGAGAAAAACATCTGCCGCAGGTCACTTTCCAAACCGATGCCGGCCAGGTCCTCACCCAGTCCGGAGTCCAGCAGGGCCTTGCGCAACGGAGAGGCCGGCATTCCGATGAGCAATTCTTCCAGGATGTGCGCTCCCAGATTGGCCTCCAGATTGGTGCTCGCATCCAAAAGCCAATTTACGGTCAGCATGGACTTGGCCCCGCTCTGCGGATCGCCCGGATAATAGGACGTTACACGTCGGGGGCGTGAAAACCGGGGCTGCAGTCCAACCTGAGAATCCACTTCCAGGGCCGTAAACTGCTGCAAGTACTCGTGTAAAAGGGCCATATAGGGTCTGGGATCGTCGTTACCGTATATGAAGATACGGGCATTGGAGGGGTGATAATATGTGCGGTGGAACTCCAGAAACTGCTCATAGGTCAGATTGGGTAGAGATTCTGGATGTCCTCCGGAATCCAGGCCATAAGTGGTGTCCGGAAACAAGGACTGCTGTGAAAATTCGGCCAGGAGACTGTCCGGAGAGGAGTAGGCCCCTTTCATCTCGTTATACACAACTCCTTGATACCTCAAGCCTTCCCGGCTTTCTTGATTGGCAACCAAATGACAACCTTCCTGGGCGAAAATCTCCGGGGTAATCCGGGGGAAAAAGACTGCATCCAGATAGACGTCCATCAAGTTGAGAAGATCCTGGGTGTTTTGGCTGGCCACTGGGTAACAGGTCTTATCCGGAAAAGTCATGGCGTTTAAGAAGGTTTGCAACGATCCCTTAAGCAGCTCTACAAAAGGCTCTTTAACTGGATATTTTCTGGATCCACACAGGACGGAGTGCTCCAGGATATGAGCAACTCCCGAGGAATCCCGCGGTGGCGTGCGCAAGGTGATGTCCACGACCTTGTTTTCGTCGTCGTTTTCAACGGTGAGCACCTCGGCCCCGTTTTGGCTGTACGTATACAGGCTGACCAGTCCCTGAATCTCTTGAATTCGTGTTTGCCACACCAGCTCGAACCCTAAATCCTTCATTCATCCTCCTGTGGCAGCACTCTCCATCTTGTCAGCTGCCAATTGTATGTTCGTATAAAACCAAACGCAAAGTGTTCAGGTTTCCAGAAGACATCCTTTACCGACTGATTGGCATTGGCTCACTCCAAACCTTTTCTCCGCTCAAAAGAGTTCCCTGCTCAACGCGTTGCTGCATCTGGGTCTCGTTGCGCAGCACGACCTCATCCCGACAGATCACATCGGCCTCAAAAAGAACATCACCTTTGACTATGAGCCGAACACAGTCAAGCAAGCTCGGTTCCCCCTGGGGAAAACGGCTTTCGAATTGGTCAACTTTCTTAAAGTATTCCGGGTCCAGATCCACCTCAATGGGTGGTGCGCTGCGCTGGGGATTGGGAACTAACTGATATGTGTCGCTTAATAGATAGCAATCCGAGCGAACCACGAGGAGCTCATTGGTCTTCTTCACCGGGGCAAAACGCCTGCGGTCCACATGCAAGGCCCCGCTGCGGTCAAAAGAAGAGATGGCCGCGCCCATGGCTGTCTCCAGCTGATAGACCTGAGGGGAGTTTTCATCCCTGGGATCCAGGTTCTTGGGATTGACAATGAGCGGCAAGCGGGGCAATCCTTGGTTGGTGATCATCGTCTGTAAGGCCTGAAGATCCAACCAGATACTGTTGGTGTTGAAAAAAGAGTGCCGGTCGATATCCTGAAAGGCCTGAACATCTTGGTCCGGACACTGGGCGATCTCGCGCAGAACGAGTCGTCCGTCGGGCCGCTTGGCCAGATGTCCCCCTTTCTTGTCCGCCGGGGAACGCTGGGCTACCTCCATTAAGAACTGCAGATCGTTGCGGATGACATAGCCCAAAATGGAAGGGTTGAGCACAGCCCCCAGGTTGTCGGCATTGGATACCAAAGCATAGCGTTTCCCGGCCTTGAGCAGCTTTTCCAGCATCCCTGATGTATACAGGGCGGCGTATACATCGCCGTGACCTGGAGGGTTCCATTCCAGGTCGGGTTGTTCCGGGCAATGGGCTGGCCTTAAGCTGTCGGCCAGGATCTTGGGATAGGTGTGCTGCATAAAACTCCACGGTCCCTCCCTGGCCGATAGTTTCAAGCGGTCCAAATACTCCAGGGTATCCGCGTGAGTATTGAAACTGTTCATGAGAACCAAACCCGGAGTTGATGAGTGTCCACTATCCCCTATCCCCGCCTGCTTGCATATAATGTCCAAGAAGGTCATTTCAGATCTGACCTGGAGCAGGGATTTGGCATAGGGCATGCCCATACTGGTACCCAGACCGCCATTGAGCTTGATAGCCACGGCTTGATCCAAGGCGGATATTCCAACCTGTTCGTCTTCTGGGGATAAGTGGTCCTGTCCCTTGACCTCATCCTCCCGGATGGGCTGGATTGTGGACTCGGGAATAAAACCCACGGATTGAGAATTTATGAACTGCCCAGCGTATTCGGCAAACAAATCAATGACCGCCTGGGGCATACCCGCCTGTTTCATTTTGTGCACAAATGGGCCGACCATGTTCTCTGTCCCTGTCCCGGACTGGGTGGTTTTCTTCTGTTCACCCATAACTCCCCCATACTTTTAAACATTGACAGAATAAAACTGGGTTTGTACCAATAATCCAATTGTGGGAGTGAGTTTCAATGCCTTGTAAAGTATAATTAAAACAGGTTCTGACCAAAAGCAAGGTATCATCTCAGAACAAACTTGGAGGGCTGATGGCCAAAGTTCTGGTTACCGGCGGAGCCGGGTATATCGGTTCGCACACCGTGCTTTGCCTTTTGCAGGCTGGCTATGATGTGGTGGTCTACGACAACTTAAGCACCGGATTCGCCCAGGCCGTCCTTCCTCCGGCCAGACTGATCAAGGGCGAACTGGAGGACGTGGAGCACGTGCAAGAGGTCCTGCGAAGCAATACATTTTCGGCCATTATCCATTTCGCCGCCAGCATTGTGGTTCCGGAATCAGTGACCGATCCTCTCCAATACTACCAAAACAATACCTGCAACACCACCAGGCTTGTTCGTCTCGCGGTTGAGCAAGGCGTCCCTCACTTTATTTTTTCCTCCACAGCCGCTGTCTACGGACATCCACAACATCTGCCGGTTGCCGAAAACCATGCTTTGGCCCCCATAAACCCGTATGGGCGCTCCAAACTGATGAGCGAATGGGTCATCCAGGACGTGTCCAGAGCGCATCCCGATTTCAACCATGTCATCCTGCGCTATTTCAACGTGGCCGGAGCCGATCCAGAGGGCCGCCTGGGACAATGCACTCCGGAAGCCACCCACCTGATCAAGGTAGCCTGCCAAACCGCTCTGGGACAACGTGACGCCCTGTCTATTTTTGGCACCGACTACCCTACTCCGGATGGAACCGGTGTCAGAGATTATATCCACGTCAGCGACTTGGCCGCCGCTCATGTCCAAGCTCTCCACTGGCTGGAACAAGGCCATTCCTCAGAGATCTTTAATTGCGGCTATGGACACGGGTTTTCTGTTCGGGATATCATCTCCGCCGTGCAGGACGTAAGTCAGGATGAGTTGCCGGTAACTGCCACGGAACGCCGTCCGGGAGATCCGGCTGAATTGGTAGCCGACCCAAGCAAGCTTCAGGCTGCTATGCATTGGTCCCCCCGCTTTGACAGCTTGAACTTTATTGTGCGCACGGCCTATGCATGGGAACAAAAGCAACAACTCAGCCCATGGTGAACCCAGGACTCGGGTATGAAACTATAGCCTTACTTTTTGTCTCGCCTTCTAACGTCTTGGAATGACAAGAGGATGGCCGGAGCTATAAGAGAAAGCCGTTCCCAGGGGGATCCTAGTGAAATGGAAGAAATTTCACCGGATAAACCCTGGGAACGAAAAAACCAAGGAGGGATGTTGTGACAGGAAAGCACAGGTTGCAGTGGACCGTTATTTTGTATCTGATCGGCCTCGTGTTTGGACTTTCTCATCTGGCCGCAGCGCAAGAGCCCCCCAAGGAGCCCAATGCCACCTCTGAAGAGGTGCAAATGACAAAAAACATCCAGGACGTGCCCCAGGAGATCATTAAAGAAGGGAAAATCCCGGTCATGGTTGTTTATGAAAACATGGACAGTCTGGGCCGGCGGATGGTCTTCAACCTACGGGAAAGATTGAACAAGTCCGACCTCTTCCGGCTCTCGGGATACAAGGAGCGCAAACTCAAATTGTTCGTCTCCAGCCAGGAAGAGTTCGAGGGGCGTCCCGGCTTGAGCTCCATCTATACTTTGGTCTGGACCTATTCCTATGGTGAAGATGTGCTCAGCAATTATCTCGAACACCAGGTAGGCATCATCAGATCCAACGCCCTGGAGGAACTGGTGGAGACCCTTGTGGCTCGAACCGACGAGATTTCCATGCAATACAGCTACCTCTTTGAGGAATAATGGGCTGCACAGAAATACTTACCCGGCGGCTTGCTCCTCGGAGACAATCTGCCGACTTCTGCTTTGCAGACGGGCGGAAAAATCCTGTAGTAAGTCCGAAACCATATCCAGGACTTCCCCGTTGTGGTCTCCGCCTCCCCGGCGCTGGACCCATTTGGCCACATACAGGATCTCATGATCGGGCAGGTCCATTTTCCCCGGCACAAGATTCTGAATTTTTTCCAGGATACGCTCCTTGCTTCCTTCCCTGCGCTTCAGGGCCTGGCGGTAATCTTCCTTGGCCGCGGCCTTTTCTTGTTCAAGAGTTTGGAGTTCTTGTCCCTGGGCGTTGTCCAGGGCGTGCCCTTTTTTATTCAGCATATAGCTGGCCTGTTCAGCAGTCTTCTCAGCCTGCAAAACCCTTTGAACGTCTTCTATCAGACCCGAATAATGACTTAAAGCCTCCCATAGACGGCCTAATTCCTGAAAATACTGGGCGTACAGTCGAAACATCTCTGCAGTCTGAATCCTACTTAACCTTGGTTGTCCATTCTCCAGGTCATTTTCTGTCTCCTGTGTGCTGGCTTGTGCAGCCTCTGCTTGCCAGGCATCCACCACCTTCCCGGCATAGTTCCTGTACAGTTGTTTCAGGACCTTTGGGTGCAAGGCATATCCGAGCAGTCGTTTCCGCATCTCCTTGACCTCATTCTGGGGAGTATGCACAGTGAGGAAGTCCATGCCATACCGGGCATTGATGATCCTAAAGCTCATCTGGACGCTCCCTTTATCATTGGGGCTTTGGGGAGGATGATAGTGCTCAACCAAAAACCGGGCTCCATCCTGGACCAGATTCGGAGTAAAGAAAAACTGTTCTGCCCATGAGTCCGCAGCCTCTTGCCCAGTTTGATTACCGGCTTGAACATGCTCCGATTTCTCAAGCTCGGCAGAATCATCCAAGGAGGCATTGAGGGCCGCGGTGCTGTTTATGCCTTCGGACATTACTTTGTGACGTATCTCACCTGTACGGTCGTGGGCTTGATCGTGATTCAGGCTTTTGAGTTTGACGCTTTGCTGGAACAAAAACCAACCAGTTCCGCCCCCGGCTGCAAGCAAAAGGACAAACACGAAGATAAAAAAATGCTTGGTCATCACCACAGCCGTTTCGCCTCTGTTCACAGGTTTGCCCGACCCTCTGATCTCCCAGGTCCCAACCTTTTAAAGGTTCTTTATTCATGTATCAGACCTGTTGTGAAAATTCAACACGAAGTGGAGTATCCATTCACTTCCCAGAGTAATAGACCGTGTCCATTCACGAAAACTTGCTCCAAACTCAAGGCCCTTTTCGGCCCAGCAAACCCATTGTCCTGGCTTCCGCCTCCCCGCGCCGACAAGCCCTACTCACCGGGCTGGGAATATGCTTTCACGTTCAAGCCTGCCATCTTTCGGAACCAAACCCCACACCTGGGGAATCCGCCCGGGAATACGTCCGGCGTATGGCCGAGTTTAAGGCCCGGGCCGTGGCCAAGCAAAAAATGCCCGGGGTCATTCTGGCCGCAGACACGGTTGTGGTGGTCGGAGAAGAGATCCTGGGTAAGCCGAAATCCGTTCCTCAGGCCCTGGATATGCTCACCAGCCTGAACGCCTGCACCCATTCGGTCCTGACTGGATGCTGTCTTGTGGATCAAAGCACGCAATCGGCTGGCAAGCAGGAGTTTGCCGTGTGCACTCAGGTCACCTTTTCCCGGCACAGCTCGGATATATTGACCGCTTATGCCCGCACCGGGGAACCCATGGGCAAGGCCGGCGGGTACGCTATTCAGGGCATCGGGGCCTTTCTGGTTTCCCACATCCACGGTTCTTACTCCAATGTGGTCGGCCTGCCCTTAAGTCAAACAGTCCAAGCCCTCTTGGATATGCAGGCCATAACCCTATGCGACGAGTCGTAATGTGTTAACCGTCCACCGCAGTTCTGGTTTTTCTCTTGCTATAAACAAAATAAAAAAAGCGGAATCCTGTAAACAAGGATTCCGCTGTGCGGACTCAAGACCGACCTCCGATGGTCATTCAGACTCGGCCGTCGATTACGTGGAGTCCTTTACAGACCTTTTTTGACTTCTTCCAAAAGCTTATTCACCTCAACCAGCTTTTCCTGAGAAGCTTTATCCAACTGTTGTCCGAGCAAGGCCGCCTGTTGAGCCATCTCTTCCACCATAGTGGAATACACAATGCGTCGAGTCTGTTCCGGCAAACCGTCAAGCTTGTCCATGGCCTGGTCCAATTGGGCTACCTGACCATCCAGGCTCTCCACCTGACCATCCAAGTTTTCCATTTGACCATTGAGATCAGCAACCTGCGATCCCAGGGTAGCCACTTTGTTTTCCATGGTCTGGACCGCTTCCTCGGCCCCAGTCATACCCTTGACCTGATTGTTGAGGGTAGCGATGTTTTGACGCAGGCTGAAAAAGAAGACTACCATCAATACCACAGCCAACAAAGCCACGATGAGTGCAGCCTTGCCCATTCCCTGGCGGGCCTCCTGAGTCAGTTCGGGGTTGGAGCCAGTTGCAGCAGTTGCCATAGTTGTACCTCCTCACATCTTGATGAAACTTCATGTTCGATCCAAAATAAACGCCTCTTAAGCACTTTCGCCGATTGACCAAAAATCCTATGGCCGTTCCAGTAGTGTACGGCACATTTCTGGCAAAATCAATGCTCAATTGACCAGACTGTGCAGAGGGGCCGGAATACGCCCGCCATGGCGGATAAACCCGGCCGATCCCTGCATGTGACGTAAAGAGATGATCGGGGCCCGGCCCAGAAGACCGCCGAACTCCACCTGTTCCCCGGCCTTTTTGCCTGGAACGGGAATAATCCTGGCTGCGGTGGTCTTCTTATTCATCACTCCGATGGCCATCTCATCGGCCACAATGGCCGCAATGGTCTCCACGGAGGTCTCTCCCGGAATGGCCACCATATCCAGACCCACTGAACAGACACAGGTCATAGCCTCCAACTTTTCCAGGCTTAAATACCCTTGAGCCACAGCCTGGGCTATATTTACATCCTCGCTGACCGGGATGAAGGCCCCGGACAACCCTCCCACATGGGAACTGGCAAAGGCCCCACCTTTCTTCACCGCATCATTGAGCAAGGCCAGCAAGGCCGTGGAACCGGGCACTCCGATCCCTTCCAGACCCAGGCTTTGAAATATTTCTCCCACGCTATCCCCTACATTGGGGGTAGGAGCCAGGGACAAATCAACAATCCCGAAGGGTACTTTCAGGTCCTGGGCCACCTCCCGGCCGATGAGCTCCCCCACTCGTGTTACCTTGTAGGCAGTTCGCTTAATGATCTCGGACAACCGATCGAAACTCAATTCCGGATCGTTGGTCAAGGCTCGGTCGATGGCCTTCTTGACCACTCCCGGACCACTGACCCCAACATTGATCACCGTATCCGGCTCTCCGGTTCCCAAATAGGCCCCGGCCATAAAAGGTATATCTTCCGGGATGTTGGCGAATACACACAATTTGGCGCACCCGAGGCCATCCCGGTCGGCGGTCAAACGGGCTGTGTCTTTGATCACTCGGCCCATAGTCCACACCGCATCCATGTTGATACCGCTCTTGCTGGAGGCCACATTCACCGAGGCGCATACCCGTTGGGTGGTCTTCAGGGCCTCGGGAATAGCCTGCATCAGAGCAGTATCTCCCCGGGCCGCACCTTTTTCCACCAAGGCACTGAACCCCCCGATGAAGTCAATGCCCACCTCTTCGGCCGCCTGATCCAGGGTCTGAGCCAAAAGGATCAGCTGGTCGGACTGGAAGGGAGCACCCAGGACGGCAATGGGACTCACGGATATACGTTTATTGACCACCGCGATTCCGTATTTGGCCCCTACCCGGTCGCACATGCCAACAAAGTCGGAACCTATGCGCAGGATCTTATCCCGGACGGCCTCACGAGCCTTGTTCAGATCATGGCTGGCACAATCAAAAAGGCTAATCCCCAAAGTCACTGTACGCACGTCCAGGTTTTCATTTTTGACCATTTCCAGGGTGGAGATGACCTCGCGTTCACTGAGCATGCGTCCTCCTTGCCGGTCACAACCGACAGATGTCCTCGAATATTCTTTTGTGCTGTACCGTGACCTCGATGTCCTTTTCCACTCCAATCTGTTGCAAGGCTGTGGTCAACTCCAGGAGTTCCAAGTCGGCAGGGACATCCACCTCAAAGATGGTCACCACCTGGTCGGCAAAGGCAGATGTCCCGGGAACGGAATTGAGGTTGGTGATGTTGACCTGCAATCGCTTCATTTCACAGGTCACCGCAGCGATGAGCCCCACTTGATCAAAACCGATGCAGACCACCACAAAAGGCTCAACTGAAAGTGATGGGCCCGGAGAGCCTTTAGGCTCCACCGGTTTGACGTAAGGAACAAGGCCCTGCGAGGTCAATCCGGCCTTAAGCTGATCCAATAGCTGCTCAGAAGAAAAGCCGACAGGCAAGCTGACCAGAAAGATGCCGGCGAATTCATCCTGAAGCACTGTCTGGGTCAAGTCGTCGATATTACAGTTGTTTGCGGCCAGAATTGATGCCACTTCGCAGACAATTCCGGGCCGGTCTGTGCCCAATACAGTCACCGCCACCTGTGCGCACATGCAAACCCCCTTCAGGACTGGACGTCACCGCGCAGAGTGTTATACCACATCCGGAAGTGCTTGTAGCACTGTTTGACATGAGGCACAACCGGGCTCAAGCTGCTAGGCACAGCTTTTCCAAAGGAGGATTTTAATGGAGAGAGGGTATGTTCAGCTGTATACCGGTAATGGAAAGGGAAAAACCACTGCCGCCCTGGGCCAAGCCCTCCGGGCTGCTGGGGCCGGACTGAAAGTGTTTATCGGCCAGTTCGTCAAAGGTATGCATTATTGTGAACTGGACAGTTTGAAGGGTTTTTCCGAGCACATTGTCATCAAGCAATTCGGACGCGATTGCTTCATCTTCAACAATCCCACCCCGGAAGACTGCGCCCTGGCCCGGGACGGACTCCAAGAAATCAACGCTATCATCCACTCCGGCCAATATCAGATGGTTATCCTGGATGAAGTAAATATCGCCACCTACTACAATCTGTTCACGGTTGAAGATCTCTTGGAGGTTATTCGGAACAAACCGCCTGAGGTGGAACTCATCCTGACCGGGCGCATGGCTGATCCCAGAATCGTAGAGTCTGCCGATCTGGTCACCGAGATGAAGGAAATCAAGCATTACTATCAGCAAGGTGTCCAGGCCCGGACCGGGATCGAAAAATAGGAAGCATTCAGCCCCCTGAACGGATAAGACCAAACGCATTCCTTCTTGGAGTTCAGCGGGATCTCTGGGGCGGCAGGGCTTTTTGCTTCTGCTTCTCATTGGAAACAATTTCAGCTGATTTGGTCTGTATCTTGAGAACAGCAATTTGTGTTCAGTCCCGCCGCTGGCGGGATCGGTGTTCAGTGTTCAGTATTGAACTTGAGATACCCTGATGTTCCTTGATTTGCTTGCCTCGTATGAAACAAGATACAAAGGTTTCAGGTTTCAGGTGTCAAGAAAATCAATGGAGTATGAGAAAGATCTTCTATTCTTGACTGAAACCCCAGTCAAATCTTCTTTGAAGTGCTTCGCAATTTGACGGGGCAAGCCTGAAACCTATAAAGCTGGCGACGCCCGCAACCCAATTGGTTCAGCAAAGACTTGAACCGCTCAAGGAAATTTTTTTGTTTTTTATGGCAGCGATTTATGGATAAGGCACTAAATAATACAACCGAACAACCAAGGAGGTCGGGCATGGATAATCTGGAAAAGGCGCGCATCCGCATGGAACACTGGATCGAGCACAACGATCAGCATCAACAAGAGTATGATGCCTTTGCCCGGGAACTGGAAGAGGCAGGCAAAAATGAGGCTGCTGCTGAGGTACGAGCCATGAACGAGTTGACGGCCAAGGGTAGTGAGCACCTGCGCCAGGCCATCGCTTTGTTACAAAAATAATCTTTTGATTCACATAATCAGGAGGAGGTTCTTGTATGTGCGAAGTCCACGTATATTTACAAACCAAGGACGGGCAGGAGAAGATCCTGGAGAGTGTGGAACATGTCCAAACCAACGGCTCGGAAATCACGGCCAGAAATATCTTCGGTGAACAGAAGACGATCAAAGCCAGATTCACCCTTTTTGACAGTTCCCAAAACACCATTCTGCTTGAGGGTCTTGAATAACAACCGGATCTTTTGTCTCATTTTCCAACCAAGGAGTTGCCTATGAACACGTTGAAGAAGCTCGTTGTGTGCCTCGCCTTTATTGCTTTTTGCCTCACCGGCCTGCCCCAGGTTCAACAGGCCGAGGCCGAAATCGTCTGGCGCGGCCAGTCCAGCTATCCGGCCGGGTTGCCCCAACTCTACGCCCCGGCTGAGAGGTTTGCTGAGGTGGTCAAGGAGCTGACCGACGGCGAACTGATCATCCAAATGCAACCGGCCGGTTCCATCGTCCCTCCCAAACAGGTCTTTGACGCGGTGCGTACTGGTGTTCTCGATGTAGGGTGTACCTGGGCCGGCTGGTGGATCGGGAAGTTTCCAGCCTCAGTTTTGTTTGCCAACTCCTACCCCAACGGCATGCAGATGCAGGAAATGCTCAGCTGGATCTACCACGGGGGAGGTCTGGAACTGTGGAACGAAATGTATGAAGGCAAAAACATCGTTGTTCTGCCTCCTTACGGCATGTTGTGGTCGGAAAACTTTGCTTGGTCCAGAAAACCTATAAACAGTCTGGAAGACTTTCAGGGCCTGAAGTTCCGTACCGTTGGTGTGTGGGGCAAGTGCCTGGAGCGCCTGGGAGCCCGGGTGGTCAGCCTGGCCGGGGGCGAGGTCTATCCGGCCCTGGAACGCGGAGTCATCGATGCTGCGGAATTCGCCACCCCAGCCATCGACCGCAAGCTGGGCTTTGAAGATATCTGTTCCTACCTGAAAGTTCCCGGGATCCACGAACCCAGTGCCCCCCTGGAAACATTGGTTAACGAAAAGAGCTGGAACGAACTTCCAGACCACCTCAAGTCCAAGGTCGAGTACGCCTTGAAGATCTCCTCCTTTGAGGCTATCAACGAGGCCATGAAGCAGGACGCCGAGGCCATGGAGTATTTCATGAACAGCCCCAAGGTGGAAGTTTCCAAATTGAGTCCAGAAATGATTGAAGAAATTAAGAAGATCGGACAAGAAGAAATGGACAAAATGGCCAGGGACGACGAATTCTTCGCTAAGGTCCTGGAGTCTCAACGCAGTTTCCGCAAACTGGTCGAACCTTATGCTGATCTGGTCCGTCTGCCCTATCCCTACGCTCAGGCAGGCAACGAATAGCCTCCCTGGAGCAGATAGCGCTAACAGGGCCGCCGGAATACATGCTCCGGCGGCCCAAAATCTCTGGAGGCCTCATCGGCCTTGATCTTCCATGCATACTGGGCCAGACATTTCGTACTCATCGCTTTTTAAGCAGCAAGGATTCCTGCATATGCTCAATACCATCGATCGGATGAGCACGTGGGCGGGAAAAGGCGTGGCCTGGCTGGTTCCGATTCTCATCCTGGAACTGGTCTACGACGCCGCTGCCCGCTATCTGTTCAATGCCCCAACCAAATGGTCCTTTGACATTTCGTACATGCTTTACGCCGCTATCTTTCTCCTGGCTGCGGCCTACACCCTGCAAAAAGACGAGCATGTGCGCATCGAACTTATTTACGACAAGTTCCCTCCCCGGGGCAGGGCCTTTTTGGATTGCTTCGGCTATCTCGTGTTCTTCTTCCCGGCCATGTGCGCTCTAATCTATTACGGCTCCCTCTTTGCCTGGGAGTCCTGGATGCTCCGCGAGACAAGCAACTTGAGCATGTGGCAGCCCCCCATCTATCCCTTAAAGACTGTCCTGCCTCTGGCCACCGTCTTGCTGAGCCTGCAGGGGATAGCCATCTTCGTCCGTTCTCTGCGCACCCTGATCCAAGGAGAAACCACGTGATCGCCAGTCCGGAAGTTCTGCTTTGCCTCCTGTTCGGCGGCCTCATCTTTGGCTTGGCCACCGGATTTCCCGTTGCCTTTGTCATGTTGGGTAGCTCCCTGATCGTCGGTTTTCTGGGTGCCGGGGACGCCTTTTTCAACATGCTCGTCCTGCGCTTTTTTGAAACCATGCACAACTACATCCTGGTGGCCATCATCCTCTTTGTGTTCATGGGCATCATGCTGGAGCGCTCCGGGGCGGCGGAAAAGCTTTTCTCCTCCTTGCACTTACTTCTGGGAGGACTGCGCGGCGGTCTAGCCTTGGCTGTTGTGGCCGTATGCACCATAATGGCTGCGGCCACAGGAATCATGGGCGCTCCGGTCATCATTATGGGGCTCTTTGCCTTACCCCATATGCTCAACCGCAATTACGATCCCGCCCTGTCCTGCGGGACTATTTGTGCGGGCGGAACCCTGGGTATCCTCATCCCGCCGTCCATAATGCTCATTGTCTACGGCCCCATGGCCGGGCTCTCCGTGGGCAGACTGTTTATGGCCGCCATTGTTCCCGGTCTGATCCTGGCCGGCCTCTATGCCCTGTACATTGTTCTGATCTGCTTTTTCAAACCCGAACTGGGACCCGCCCTATCCAAAGAACAGCGCCAAGTTCCCATAAGTAAGAAATTGCTCATGGTTCTGACCTCCCTGGTCCCCACTTTGCTCCTTATCGTCTCTGTTTTGGGAACGATCTTCTTCGGCATCGCCGCTCCTACCGAGGCCGCGGCTGTTGGGGCCTTTGTCAGCGTGCTCCTGGCCTGGGCCTATGGCAATCTGTCCTGGAAGACCCTGAAAGATGCCTTCATCCAGACCACCATTGTCTCGTCCATGGTCTTAGTCATTGTGGCTGCGGCCTTTGTCTTTACCGGGACCTTCATGCTTCTGGGCGGAGGGTTCATGGTCAAAGAACTCCTTCTGAACCTACCCGTCGGCCCGTGGGGAATATTGATCATCATGATGGCCGTCTTTTTCGCTTTCGGCCTGTTCATGGAGTGGGTGGGTATCGTCCCCATATTGGTTCCCATCTTTACCCCGGTCCTGGAGCAACTGGGCTTCGATCCCTTGTGGACGGCCATGCTCTTTTGCGTGGCCATGCAAACTTCCTTTCTCACCCCTCCCATGGCCCCAGCTCTGTTCTACATCAAGGGCGTGGCCCCACCCCAGATCCAGTTCGGGCCCCACATCATCCGCGGCGTCTTGCCTTTTATCGGGATACAAATCCTCGGCCTGGCCCTGCTGGCTGCCTGGCCCGACCTGGTCTTGTGGCTCCCGAACATCATGTTCCGTTAACAGAACATCCTTGCGCGAGTTGCACACCCAGGCTTGTAAAAAAAACTTATCGAGAGTACATCTGGACAAGAAAATCATGTGCCAGAGCGACAAGGAGAATGATCCATGAAGATATGGCCCGGCCAACCCTTCCCCCTCGGGGCGATCTACGACGGCTCAGGAACCAATTTCTCTCTGTTTTCCGAGATCGCGGACCAGGTGGAATTGTGCCTGTTCGACGAACACGGCCAGGAAACCCGCATTGAAATGCCGGAAGTAACCAGTTTTTGCTGGCATTGCTACCTGCCAGAAGTCGAGCCCGGACAGCACTATGGATTCCGGGTCCATGGTCCCTGGAACCCGGCGGAGGGACATCGCTGCAACCCGGCCAAGCTCCTTTTGGACCCTTACGCCAAGGCTGTGGAAGGCCAGGTGCAATGGAATGCGGCCGCCTTTCCCTACGACTTCGAACAGGGCCCGGATGTTATGGAGGAGACCAACAGCAGTCCTTACGTCCCGCGCTGCGTGGTCCACCAGCCCTTTTTCGACTGGGAGGGTGACCGCAGACTGCTTCTGCCCTGGCACGAAACCATAATTTACGAGATCCACGTCAAGGGATTCACCATGCAACACCCGGATATCCCAGAAGAAATCCGGGGGACCTATTCCGGTCTGGCCCATCCTGCGGCCGTTGAATACCTCAAAAACCTGCACATAACAGCTGTGGAACTCATGCCCGTGCATCAGTTCATTCACGACAAGCACTTGGTGGACAGGGGGCTTAGCAATTACTGGGGGTACAACTCCATCGGCTATTTCGCCCCCCACAATGAGTATTCCTCGGATCAGCGCCCGGGAGCTGGAGTGGCCGAGTTCAAACAGATGGTCAAGACCCTGCACCAGGCCGGAATCGAGGTCATTTTGGACGTGGTCTACAACCACACCGTAGAAGGCAATCACCTGGGCCCCATGTTCTCCTTCAAAGGCATAGACAATGCCTATTACTACCGGCTGACCGAGGATCCCCGCTATTACATGGATTATACCGGAACCGGCAACAGCTTGAACATGCGTCACCCCCATGTCCTGCAGTTGGTTATGGACTCCCTGCGCTACTGGGTCCTGGAGATGCACGTGGACGGGTTCCGCTTCGATCTGGCCTCCACCCTGGCCCGGGAGCTGCACGACGTGGACCGTCTTTCGGCCTTTTTCGATATCATTCAGCAGGATCCGGTCATCAGCCAGGTCAAACTCATTGCCGAGCCCTGGGATGTGGGTGAAGGAGGCTACCAGGTGGGCAACTTCCCCCCGGTGTGGTCGGAATGGAACGGCAAGTACAGGGACTGCGTACGCGACTTCTGGCGGGGGGAAGATCAAACCCTTGGCGAGCTGGCCTTTCGTTTTGCCGGGAGTCCGGATTTGTATGAAAACACCAGCCGCCTCCCTTTTGCCAGTATCAATTTCATTACCGCCCACGACGGATTCACGCTTCACGACTTGGTGGCCTACAATGAAAAACACAATGAGGATAACGGGGAAGACAACCAGGATGGAGAAGATTTCAACCGGTCCTGGAACTGCGGGGCAGAAGGTCCCACTGACGATCCGGAGATTGTGGCTCTTCGATCTCGCCAACAGCACAACTTCCTGACCACCCTCTTTCTCTCCCAGGGTGTGCCCATGCTCTTAGGTGGGGATGAGATGGGCGGCACCCAACAGGGAAATAACAACGCCTATTGCCAGGACAATGAGATCTCCTGGTATGACTGGGAGAATATCGATCAGGAACTTTTGGAATTCTGCCGCCGATTGATCAGTTTCCGCCTCAATCATCCGGTCTTTCGCCGCCGGCGCTGGTTCCAGGGCCGAGCCATTCACGGCAGCCAAGCCCACGATATTGCCTGGTTCACCCTGGAAGGCCAGCAGATGGACGAAGAGAACTGGGGAGAGGGTTTTGCCAAGTCCCTGGCCATCTACTTAAACGGGCAAAACATACCCAATCCCAACCCTCGCGGGGATGCAGTCAAGGACGACAACTTCTACCTCATCTTCAATGCCCACAATGAACCGCTAAACTTTACTTTACCATCTGCCTCCTGGGGAAAGAAGTGGGCCAAGATTTTGGACACCACCCAGGGCTGGCTGGAAGAAGAAGAGTTCATTGAAGCGGAAGGGAATTTCGATGTCCAAGACCGATCGGCGATTCTTCTGCGCCAGAAAGAATAAAGGACGGCAGTGCACAGTGCAGCCTCTGGCGGGCTCGTTATTCGTTATTTGTTATTTGTTCTTCGTAAGAAGCCGCCAGTTTGATCAAGGATGAAACGTACGGTTTAAAGGTAAGCTAATTTCTTGTTTCATACGAGGTTTCAGGATAGAAAAGGCGCAGGACCAGCAAAGATAATATCTCGTACTGCCCTGATTCTTCTGAAATCTCCAAGGGCTTATCCCGCCAGGCACTGCCAATCTCTGATCTGCAGATCGATGCTGGTCAGGCCGTTGTAGTAGTTCATTCGGGGAGTGAAGGCCAGTTGCATGCTTTGTCCGGTCACTTCCGAGGATAAGAGGTCTGCCTGACGCCACGCCTTGCCCAACATGGTCACCCCGGCCTGGTCATCCCTGAGCTGCAAAGAGACGTGATTGGACCCAAAGACCTTGTGCTTTTGCACCCTCAGAGGGGTGGAGCAGAATACCGGCTGGGGGTTGCCCAGGCCAAAAGGCTGCAGGAGATCGATTTCCTGAACCAGGCGCAGATCGACCATGTCCAGACCGAGCCTGGCCTCCACCTGTAAACTGGGAGGGGGGAGATTCTCCCCCAGCTGATCGCGCACCGCCTGATCAAAGGCCGCCCGCAAGGACTCCAGATTGTTCCGGTCCAACGTAAGCCCGGCTGCCTGCCTATGTCCCCCAAACCGGGTCAGAAGATGGGCGCAGGAGCAAAGCCCCTGGTGGAGATCAAAGTCAGGAATGCTGCGTCCCGAACCTTTCAGGCCCTGGTCATGAGCGGTAAGCAGCAGGGCCGGACGGTTCATGTACTCCACCACCCTGGAGGCCACAATCCCGATCACGCCTTGATGCCAGTCATCTGCGCACAAGACCACACCCATACGCTCCATGTGCTCCTCGGCCTGCTTCAAGGCCTGCCCCAGGATGTCCTTTTCCGTACTCCGACGCATCTGGTTGTACTTCTCCAATTGGGCGGCCAAGGGTCTGGCGGTGCTTAGATCCGGAGCCAGAAGAAGATCCAGGGCCTCCCGGGGGGAGGCCAGCCTGCCGGCGGCATTGATCCGGGGGGCCAAACCGAATCCAACCTGCCCACTGCCCATAGGAGCGGTGGGGGGAAGCTTGCTCACCTCTTTCAAGGCAAAGATCCCCGGCCGTTTGCCCTCTCCTAAAACCAGAAGACCGTTTTTGACCAGAATCCGATTCACCCCGGTCAAGGGAACCACGTCGGCAATAGTCCCCAAGGCCACCAAGTCCAGACTTTGACGCACATCCACAGGCTCTCCGGGCAAGAGGCGATTTAATGCGGCCATGAGCAGGAAGGCCACTCCCACTCCGGCCACTCCGGCATAGGAGCAGTCCTCTTCCAGGACCGGATCCACAATAGCCTGGGCTGGAGGAAGATCGGGGCCGGGCAGATGATGATCGCTGACCACCACCAGCATGCCCAGTTCCCTGGCCCGGGCAATGGCAGCTCCATCGGCAATCCCACAATCCACAGTGAGCAATACGCCGACTCCTTGGGCGGCCAAAGCTTCCACCCCGCTGCTCGTCAGACCGTAGCCATCCTCGAACCGGTCCGGCAAGGCAAAACACACCGGCACCCCCTTGCACCGGAAGAAATCCACCAGCAAGGCCGTGGCCGTAATCCCGTCCACGTCGTAATCGCCCCACACTCCCACTCGCAAACCACGGTTTATACCCTCGGCCAGGACCTCGGCCCCTTTGATGACCGTTGGCCACGTTTCCAGCCGCGGCAAATGCCTCAGTCCCGGGCTCAGATAACGGTCCATGGCTGACAGGGAACATACACCCCGTCTCCAGAGGAGGCGGGCCAAAAAAGGAGAGATGTTCAAAGCGTCGGCCCAGTCCACAAGACTGTTTGGTTCCGGGCCGTTTTTGCTGGCTTGAAAGGTCCACTGCAGTGGCAAGGGACTGCTCCTGGGCTATTTATAAGTGTTCGAAATGTCAGATTTCAGCGATGGCTCTGGCCGCAGCTACCAGTTTGCTCCCAGGCTGAAACTGTTCAAAAATGGGCTGGCTTTGGCTTGGCCTTCCGGAATCGCCAATCACGCGCAGACGCGTGACTGGCTGCTTGATGCGAGCATTGCGAGCATCTCTGCACCAGAAAGAAGGTGGCCGGAGCCACAAGAGGAAGACGTTCACGCCTAGGCGTGAGAGGATCCCAGTGAAATGAAAGAAATTTCACGGGATAAACCCTGGGAACGAAGATGTGGTACGACCTACGCCTCCGATTCGCGGCCAAAAGTTTCATTCTCGATCAAACCGGCAAACCCCTTTTTTGCCCGCTTTGGGGCAAAAAATATGTCAGATTTGCCGGAGGCAAATCTGACACCTGAACACTCATGAGACTTCCCACCCGGCCTGAATGCGGCGGAGCACCTCCCGGTTACGGGCCATCCTGCACCCCTCGGCCAGGTAGATGCTCCGCAGCCGGTCGTAAGCGTCCTCCAAACAGTCATTGACCACCCAATAGTCGAACTCCGGGGCTGCGGACAATTCCTCGCGAGCCGTGGTCATACGCCGGGAAATCTCTTGCGCATCGTCGGTCCCCCGCTTCTGCAGACGCCGGATGAGCTCCTCCCGGCCCGGAGGGAGGATAAAAACCAGCACGCTCTCCTCAAGGCTTTGGCGTAATTGCCTGGCCCCTTGCACGTCGATGTCGAAAAGAACGTCCTGACCGGCCTGCAAAAGCTCCTGGGTGGCCTGCAAGGGTGTGCCGTAATAGTTGCCGTGCACCATGGCCCATTCCGCAAAGTGCCCTTGGCGAATCAAATCCTCGAACTCGGTCCTGGTTGCAAAATTGTATTCCCGGCCATCAATTTCTCCAGCCCGCGGCGCCCGGGTTGTGGTGGACAAAGAAAACGTGAAGTGCAAAAACTCCTGAACCAGACGTCGGATCAATGTACTCTTGCCCGCTCCGGACGGGGCGGAGAGGACCAGGGCCAATCCCTGCCGTTTAACGTTCATTGTCACCACCTTTATCCGAAAACCTCTGCCCGATGGTTTCGGCCTGGAGGGCGGAAAGAAAAATGTGATTGGAGTCGGTCACGACAAGGGATCTGGTCTTCCGGCCCTGGGTAGCGTCCACCAGCCGGCCGTCCTGGCGGGCGTCCTCCCGTAATCGGCGCATGGGAGAAGATCCGGGGTTGACGATGCCCACCACCCGGGAAACCACTATATAATTGCCGAAACCGATGTTCAACAAGTGCTTCAGGGCCATCCTGCCAACCTCGCTATTGCTCCGAAAAAGGTGCAACACTTAAAACTGGAATAGTGTCAATTGCCAAAAATTGAGACAACATTTTTGAGACGAAGTTCTAAACGGGACTCCGCAGATCCCGGAGCCCTACTCCAGGTTCTGAACCTGCTCCCGGCATTTTTCCAGTTCAGCCTTGAAATCCACCACCACCTGACTTACTTCTGTGTTTTGGGCCTTATTCCCCAAGGTATTGATCTCCCGAAAACATTCCTGCAATAAGAAATCCAGCTTGCGCCCACCCGCCTTCTGCATGTGCAGGTATTCCGCCAAGACCTGGATATGGGTTGTCAAGCGGGTTATTTCCTCGGACACATCCAGCTTGTCGGCCAGGATAGCCAGTTCCTGGAGCATACGCTGTTCGTCCACCTCGGCTTCCTCCAGGGTCAGCAATCGGGAGATCCGTTCCCGCAGGACCTGGTATCTCTCCTCAGCCAGCCCGCTGGTCTGACCTCCCAGTTCCTCCACCCATTGGCCCAATTGTTGTACCCGCTTTGCAAGGTCCCGGGCCAGGGCCTGACCTTCATTTTGGCGAAATGCGTCCCATTCTTCCAAGACCCGATCCAAGCCCTGGCGGAAGCGCTCACCCTGGGCATCCTGATCGGAAAGGCTCGACTCCTGCCACAGGGAAGAAACATTGAGCAATCGGGAGTAGTCCGGCCCCCAACCATGCCCCTGTCTTTCGGCCAGTGCGCTCAATTCCCGAAGCATGGCCAGGGCCTGGCCATGATCGAGATGCACAGGCATGAAGTCCGGCTGCAGAAAATTCACTTGCAGACTGACATCAATCCGCCCCCGCTCCGCCGTCTGGCGTACAATCCTTTCCCAGGTCGGCTCGCAGGAGCGCAAAAATGGGGGCAGCCTCCAGCGCACGCCGAGCTGTTTGCCGTTGACGCTTTTTATTTCCCATTCCTGGACACAGGTCTCGTCCTGAATCCGATACGCCCCATAGCCGGTCATGCTTTTGAGCACGTTTTACTCCTTAACCTCAGGTCTCCAGTGACCACAAATATTACTGGGTCTGCAGCTTCTTTTTGTAGCTGACCCGCATGCGGGTCAGCAAGTCTTGAATATGTTCTCCGGCGTAATCCGGGAAGGTCCACGGCAGGGACTGCCAGCCCCCTTTCTGATACACAAGGGTCAGATCGGCAAATATCCCCTGCCCAAGATAAACTCGATGAGTAAAGTTTTTGCCCGTGCCCAGGATCAACCGTTCCAGGCAGAGGAGCCCTGGATCCAGGTTCACTTGCCGGCAGCCGGCATCATCCCGCCAGGTGTCTTCCAGGGCATTGGTGGCCAGCTTGATGTCCGGCAACCGATCCTGCTCCATAAGCTGCTGAAAAGAGATCAACCGCCGCATAATGGGTGTACCCAGCTCCTGATCGTAGTAATGGGTCTGGGTAAAGGGAAAAGGCTCAGAGACAAAATCCAGTTGCCCCCACTTGGCTTGCAATGCTCTCTCCACTTCCGGCCAAATCTGAAGCAATCGGCTGCTGAGGACTGAGACCACCAGTTGAGCCGGAGGTGGTACCTGGGGCTGACTCATGTCCACTCCTTACCCGGATCGAACCAACAATGCCGCTCCCTCGGCCTGCACCGGAACCGCAGACACCAGGGACTTGCTTTCTGCCTCAGGCTTGTGGGTGAAGGTGCAAGGGACGTAGTATTCACAGCGGCCCGCTCCTGGACTGTCCCCCTCCATTACCACCTGCAGGCTGGGGGCTGCGAGCAGGCGTTGGGCAAATTCCCGGCCCTTTTCTGCAGCCAGTTCCCGCAGGCATTGACTGCGCTCTTTCTTTGCTTCCGCTTTCACCTGTCCCTCGACCTGGGCCGCCT
Source organism: Desulfovermiculus sp. (assembly GCA_034521385.1). Taxonomy (GTDB): domain Bacteria; phylum Desulfobacterota; class Desulfovibrionia; order Desulfovibrionales; family Desulfothermaceae; genus Desulfovermiculus. Next base: position 99,803 of record JAXHMO010000019.1, on the reverse strand, counting down.
TGGTCCCCGGCCGGGGAGAATAGGTAAATACATGGGCATAGGTAAAGGGCTGGGCGGCAAACCAATCCAGAGTTTCCTGCATCTCATCCTGTGTTTCCCCGGGAAAACCGACCAGGAAATCTCCGCCCAGAGCGATTTCCGGCCAGATTTTGAACAGTTGAACCAAAAAATCGGTTACTCGGTCCGGATGGTAGTGAAAGCGGCCCATGGTCTGTAATACCCTGGGGCTGGCGCTTTGCACGGACAGATGCAAGTGGGGGCAGATCATACGCGATCCATTCAGCACATCCAGGGCTTTGGACCCAAGTTGGGAAGGATCCAGGGAACTTAGGCGCAATCTGGCCTCCCTCTGCCACCCGGGAGCCAGACGGCCTTCCAGAAAGCGGACCAAATCCCAGAAATCCATACCTTCAGATCGGTACTGGGCCAGGTTGATCCCGCTCAAAATGAGCTCCCGATACCCATTGGCCAAGAGACGTTCAGCCTCTGCCGCCACCTCTTCCGGATTCCGGCTTCTGGCCGCCCCCCGGGTCAAGGGGACAATGCAATAGGTGCAGCCACGGGAGCAGCCATCCTGGACCTTGAGTACCGGGCGGGCCCGTTGGAAACGGCTGATCCGAAACAAAGGGAATTCATGTTGCCCATTGCATCCGGCCGCCGAATTGGACTGAGGCCAATTGGGCGGAGGCCAATCGGTCAGACTGACCTTATCCTGCTGGGGCACTATTCGGTCCACACCCGAGAGGTCCCCCATGTCCCGGACACACATCTGGGCCGCGCATCCGGTAACCACCAGGTGGGCAGACTCGTTGGCCTGCCGGCAGCGGCGGATGGTCTTGCGCAGGTCCTGCAAGGACTTCTCGGTCACCGCACAACTGTTGATGACGATGGTTTCGGCCTCTTCGACCCGCGTGGTCTGTCTGCCTCCCCGGGCCTGCCAAGCCTCGAGTAGAGCTTGACTCTCATACTGGTTAATCTTGCAGCCCTGGGTTAAGAGATAAAAGGTCTTGGCCATGTCAGGCATGGATCTCTCCCCCGCCCAAAACTCGGCCGGAGTCGGAATAAAAGACGGCAATCTGTCCTGGAGGAGCCGGAGGACGCAGCTGTTCAAAAAAGACTCCCAACTCTTTGCCCCAGACCTGCACTCGGGCCGGCCCGGCCGTTTGTCGATAGTTGGTCTGGATCCAGATCCGCTCCGGCCAGTCAGGGACCTCCACCAGGGCGTTTATTCGTCCCACCCGGCAGGACGTGGCCTGCAACTGCCAACCCGGCCCGACCACCAAGACATTCTCATCCATATCCTTGTCCAGGACATACAGGGGTTCGCTGTGGGCTATCCCCAACCCCCGGCGCTGGCCCAAAGTATATCCGTGCAGACCCTGATGCCGGCCCAGGATCCGGCCGTCTGTGTCCACAATATCTCCCGGTCCGGACAAGGAAACATCCTGGGCGGCCAAAAACGAACGGTAGTCATTGTCCGGGATAAAACAAATCTCTTGGCTCTCCCGACTGGTCGCAGGCTGAAGTCCCCGAGCGGCCAATTCGGAGCGAACCCGGTCCTTGGTCCATTGGGCAAGGGGAAAATCCGCTTTTTGGAGTTCCTCCCGGCCGACCAAAGCCAAAAAATAGCTTTGATCTTTGTTTCTGTCCTGGCCTCGGAAAAGACCGGGCGGAGACGGACAATCCCTATGTAACTGGGCATAATGCCCGGTAGCTACCCGGCTTAGACCCAGGGCCTCTGCGGCCTGCAGCATGATCCCGAACTTGATCCGCCGGTTGCACCAGGAACAGGGATTGGGAGTCAATCCCCGGGCATAGGCTTGGACAAAGGGCTGAATGACCAGATGTTTGAACTCCTGGTGCACATCCACGCAGTGCAGGGGGACGCCCAGTTGGGTGCACACCCTGGACAGTTCCTCCTGCAACCTGTCTTCCCGAGCACTCGGAGCCAAAAAAGAGGCATGCACGGCCACAGGCCCATGCCCTTGCTCGTGCAGGAGACACAAGGCCAAGAGGCTGTCAGCTCCCCCGCTCAAGGCCACGGCGATTGACATAGGTTCACAGATCAACCAGGGCAGTAGGCTGAGGCAGGGCGGGCAAGGCCTGTTCCAGAACATTCCCGGCTTGCAATAGGGTCCCTTCGTCAAAAGCCCGGCCGAAGAACTGAAAACCGATGGGCAGACCGCTTTTTTCGCCCAAGCCCACAGGCAGACACAATCCCGGCAGCCCGGTCAGATTCAAGGGATTGGTGAACACGTCGGTCAGATACATCTGCAGAGGATCACTGCTCTTCTCCTCCAAGCCAAAGGCGGCTGTAGGGGCGATGGGGGCGCAGAGCAGATGGCAGTCGGTCAAGGCCTGTTCATACTCGTCCCGAATGAGTCTGCGGACCTGGGCCGCCTTTTTGTAATAGGCGTCATAGTAACCGGCGGACAGCACATAAGTGCCCAACAAGATTCTGCGCTGCACTTCCGGGCCGAATCCGCTGCTTCTGGACTTGACGTACATGTCTTTGAGTTCTGTGGTCGTTTTGTCCCGCAAGCCGTAACGCACTCCGTCGTATCGGGCCAGGTTGGAGCTGGCTTCGGCCATGACAATGATATAGTAGGCGGCAATGGCGTACTCGGTATGGGGCAAAGTTACGGGCACAGTCTCCCCCCCCAGATCCCGGATAACCTGCAAGGCCCCCTCGCACGCCTCCTTAACCTCAGGGTCCAGCCCCTCTGCCCAATATTCGGTGGGTACCCCGATCCGCAATCCAGTTAAGTCCCGCCGTCGATCCAGAGCCGCAGTATAGACCGGAACCGGCTCCGGCGCGGAGGTGGAGTCCTTGGGATCGTGTCCAGCCATAACTTCCAGGACCACGGCCAGGTCGCGCACCGAACGAGCCAAGGGGCCGGCTTGATCCAGAGAAGAGCCGTAGGCCACCAAGCCGAACCTGGAAACCCGCCCGTAAGTCGGCTTAAGTCCGGCCAAGCCGCAGAATCCGGCGGGCTGACGGATAGACCCTCCGGTATCCGTGCCCAGGGAAAAAGGAGTGTGTCCGGCAGCTGTGCTGGCTGCCGAACCCCCGCTGGAGCCTCCCGGAACGCGGCTCAAATCCCAGGGATTTCTAGTGATCTGAAAGGCCGAATTCTCAGTGGAGGATCCCATGGCGAACTCATCCATATTGGACTTGGCCACCAGGATGGCCCCGGCCCCTTTCAACCGCCGGACCACCTCGGCATCGTAAAAGGGAATAAAGGATTCAAGCATCCTGGAGCCGCAGGTAGAGGGGATGCCCTTGGTGGTCAATACATCCTTGATCACCACCGGCACACCCCACAGGGGCTTGTCCGGGTCTGGTCCCTTGTGGTCGAGTTCCTGGGCCTGGGCCTGGGCCTGCTCTGCATTGACATGCAAAAGGCTGTGCACCTTGTCCTCAGTTGCCTGGATACGTTTCAGACTGGCCTGAACTCCTTCCTGCACGCCCATTTCCCCGGAAGCCAGCTTGTCCCTGATGTCTGTTAATGTCTGTTTGTGCCACTCGCTCATAAACGCTTCCTTATCAAAATACCTTGGGTACGAGGAAATAGCTGCCGTCAGCTTCCGGGGCGTTGGCCAAAAGCTCATCCCGAGTATACTCCTGAGTTACTTCATCCTGGCGAAAAGCAGTTGCCTGCCGGACAGGGGAATACAGGGGTTGAACCTGGGACGTATCCAGCTGATTGAGCTTATCCATGTATTTTAATATGTCGTCCAATTGCCGAGCAAAGGTTTGCAAGGTCTCTTCATCGCATTCCAGCCGGGCCAGTTCGGCAATAGCCGCCAGATCCCGGGGGTCGATCTTGTTCATTTCGCCTCCAGATTTCCGTCCTTGATCTCTTAATTGTTCCTGGCCGCATCCCAGAGGTCTTTAAGTTCATCCACGCTCACTGGCCGAACCCCATTGCCTGCAGGCTGGACCACAAAAAGCTCCTGCCTGGCCCGCCCTTGCCCATCCCAGGACATGGGGGCCATGCTCCAGGTAAAATCCTGTAATGAACCAAGGGCCGCGGCCACATCGCCATCGTACTTCACCCTTAGCGATTGCTCCAACTTATGGGCCAAACGGACGAAGTCATAGCCCAAGGCCACCCAGAAATCAGGCTCCCCCTCATTCATATCGCCCAGTCCCCGGCTGAGCTCTTCAGCTGCTGAAGATGTTTTGTTCGACAACCAGGGAGTGGTCATCAAGGCCAACCGGAAGTATTTTCTATCCAGCTTAGCAATATCCTTCAGCCCCTGACTCCATAAAATAGGTCCTAAAAAAAAGAGCTGATCTTGATCAAAATAAAAGAATTCCGGAATGAGCATTTGGACTTGGGAGAAGGAATCCGGAAGGAATACGGCTTGAAAACCAGGGGTCGGGATGGAGTCGTCCCCAGTCTTTTGGGCCCGGCCATCAACACCTAACAACCCGGCTACTACCTTTTTCCATGTCTCTGGGCGCCGGGAATCGTAGTTTTCCAATGCCCCTACCCGGCCGTACCCCCTCTCCAGGACCTGATCAAAGGCGGCGCTCAGCCTGTAGCCGTACTCACTGTTGGGGTGCAATACGGCATAGTCTCGGATTCCGAAGGCCTCTTGCATCAATTGCACCAAGGGACGGATCTGATCTTGGGTCCCGGGGAAAAAACGGAATCCGTCAACACCTTCCCGGTCCGGATCCAGGGTACTCCGAAAAGGGAAAAATGTGCGTCTGCGCAGGTGGGAGTTTTCCAGGATGTGCTCCCAGTTCTCCTTGCGCAAGGGACCTCCGATCAGCCGGAATTCTTCAGGCAAAGCCTCCAGACGCCTCATCCAATCCGGAGCGCCCGAATTGAGCACATAGAGATCCATATCCTCCCCGGCCAGCTCAAGTTGCCATTGGGCCACTGACGCTCCCAGGGCGATCTTCCAGCCCATGTCGGAAAAGTCGCCGCTTAAGGGACAGAGCAGAGCCACTGCTCGGGTAGGTGGACCGTATTCTTCTTCCATTTGGGCCAGCTCGGACCCCAGCCGCTTAGAGATTGCCAACTCACTCTCTTTGACCATGCGGGCCAGCTCTGACCATACCTCCGGCCATTCCCGATTGTTGTTTTCCAAGTCCCGCCCGGCTTGAACCCACCGGACCAAAAAAAAGACAAATGACTCCTGCGACGGCGGATTGTGCAGAACAGCCACCCACGACCTATCCCCCAGGCTTCGGAGGAGATCAAGGGTCTCCTCCTCCAGTTCTTGGCGTTGATTCTGCCCAGAAGCCTGTTGATACAGTGCTTCCAGCCACGACCAAGCCCGATCGGCCCGCTGGGACTGAATCAATTCCCGGACCACATGCCGGGCAGTTTGCACCTTCACAGACCAGGCAGTCTGGCTGTCTTGGATAAGTCCTGTTGCCTGCTCTTGCCAGGCCTCCCGGTCCCACACCGAAAGGACGTCTAAATAGCGGGATTGCCATGGCCAGTCCCTTCGAACCGTTGGATCCATATCCGCCCATTGACCCAGAGCCCGCACAGCAACACCCCAATGTTCATTGGCCTGAGCTGCCCGGGCCAGACCCTGCCAGGCCTGAATACGTTCCTTCCTGCTCAATCCTTTTAAGTCCACTGCCTGGGCATACAGCTCCTCGGCTTGATGGGTGTTCCCCTGCTGCCAGGACTGCTCGGCCTGGCTCAAGATTCGGGCCGCATCCGGTTCAGGGCCAAGGGGCACTGACAGACGGGCACATCCAGTGAACAGCAGACTAAGAAACAAAAGGCCCCATCCTAGTATGCGGTGATCTGGCACAAAATCGCCCCCTTGAGGTTGGAGAACCGACGAAAAAAGGCCTGGTCCCTCAGTCTGGACCAGGCCTTTGTATATAGAGAGACGGAGGTCGTGCTGTCAAGCAGACCGCCGGTCGTTACTTCTGTTCTGTATATTCGGCGTCCACCACGTCTTCGTCCTCTTGGGCCTTGCCTTCGGCCTGGGCGTCGCCACCGGCCTGAGCCCCACCGGCCTGGGCTCCGCCTTGCTGGCTCTGCTGCTGATACAACTTCTCGGCCAGCTTGTGGGAGGCTTGGGACAACTCGTCTGTAGCCTTCTTGATAGCTTCTTCGTCCTCGCCTTCCATGACCTTTTTCAGCTCTTCGATCTTGCCCTCGATTTCGCTCTTGGTGGCCGCATCCAGCTTGTCTCCCAGATCGCGCATGGACTTTTCCGTGCTATAGATCAGGGTATCCGCCTGGTTGCGGGCCTCAATGAGCTTTTTCTTCTTTTCGTCCTCAGCGGCGTGGGACTCGGCGTCCTTGACCATCTTTTCGATCTCGTCCTCACTCAGTCCGCTGGATGGCTGGATGCTAATGGATTGCTCCTTGCCTGTGCCTTGATCCTTGGCACTGACATTGACCAAGCCGTTGGCGTCGATATCAAAGGTTACTTCAATCTGAGGCACGCCTCGGGGTGCTGGTGGAATGCCTTCCAGATCAAAGCGTCCCAGGCTCTTGTTGTCCGCAGCCATGGGCCGCTCTCCTTGCAGGACATGGATGGAGACTGAAGGCTGATTGTCCGAGGCAGTGGTGAAGACCTGGCTCTTCTTGGTCGGGATGGTGGTGTTCTTTTCAATGAGCTTGGTAAACACTCCACCCATGGTCTCGATGCCCAAAGACAGGGGAGTAACGTCCAAGAGCAGGACGTCCTTGACGTCGCCGGCCAGGATTCCGCCCTGAATGGCCGCACCCATGGCCACCACTTCATCCGGGTTGACCCCTTTGTGCGGTTCGCGACCAAAGAACTCCTTAACCTTTTCCTGGACCAGGGGCATGCGGGTCTGACCGCCGACCAAAATCACTTCATCGATTTCGTTCACCTTCAATCCGGCATCTTCCAGGGCCTGCCTGCAAGGGCCAATCGTCCGCTCCACCAGATCGGAGGTCAAAGATTCCAATCTGGCCCGGGTAAACTTGATGTTCATGTGTTTTGGCCCGGCCTGATCAGCGGTGATAAAGGGCAGATTGATGTCCGTCTGCATGGTTGAGGACAGTTCTTTCTTGGCTTTTTCCGCCGCCTCTTTCAGCCGCTGCATGGCCATGCGGTCCTGGCTGAGATCAATCCCGTTTTCCCGTTTGAACTCATCCACCAGGTCAGAGAGAATGGCCTGGTCGAAATCTTCCCCGCCAAGGAAAGTATCCCCGTGGGTGGCCTTGACTTCAACCACATTGTCTCCGACCTCAAGAATGGAAATGTCGAATGTCCCGCCGCCCAGGTCAAAGACGGCAATCTTTTCATTGGCCTTTTTGTCCAGTCCATAGGCCAGAGAAGCAGCTGTGGGCTCGTTGATAATCCGTTTGACCTCCAGACCGGCGATCCGTCCGGCGTCCTTGGTGGCCTGACGTTGGCTGTCGTTAAAGTAGGCCGGAACGGTAATCACCGCTTCGGTGACTGTTTCTCCCAGATACTCCTCGGCATCTTTTTTCAGTTTTTGCAGGATCATTGCCGAGATCTCCGGGGGGCTGTACTTCTGCCCTTCCACTTCCACAAAGGCGTCGTTGTTCGAGCCTTCCACAATCCGGTATGGGCTGTGTTTCTTCCACTTCTCGATCTCCGGGGCATTGAAATCCCGCCCCATGAGCCGCTTGATGGAATGAACGGTCCGCTCCGGATTGGTCACAGATTGACGCTTGGCCAGTTCTCCGACCAGGCGCTCTTTATCCGTAAAGGCCACAATGGACGGGGTGGTGCGGCCGCCTTCCGGGTTCGGCACGCATTTGGGTTCTTTTCCTTCCATGACATAGACACAGCTATTGGTCGTGCCCAAGTCGATTCCGATAATCTTGCCCATAGAAATTCCTCCTCATTGCTTATCTGCAAAATCTTTGATGAGTACAAATGTAAATCGTCAATCCGGGAAGTAAAGGGTCTTGGTCTTATTTTTGACAATTTTTGCTGACCATGACCTTGGCCGGACGCAAGACCCTGTCCTTATACCGGTAGCCGGTCTGTATGATTTGGCAGACTTTACCGGCCTCCAAATCGTTTCGTTCCTCTTCGGCCAGGGCTTCGTGCCAGTTGGGATCAAAGGCTTCCCCTTCACAACATTCGATGGGCTCCAGGCCGTGCTTCTTTAAGGTATCCAGAAAGATTTGCATGGTCATATCCACGCCCTGGACCAAATCAGAACAGGCCTCTACCTTCCGCCCATGCCCAACGGCTAATTCCAGGTTGTCGATGACCGGCATCAGATCTTCCAGGATCTCCTGGGCCGCAAACTTACAATGTTGTTCCTTTTCCCTGGCCATGCGCTTGCGGTAATTTTCCGCATCCGCCCGCACCCGGAGCACTTCCTGGTCCATTTCCTGTTTTTGAGGGCATGATGGACAGATCCTTTCCCTGCAAAGCGCCTGCAACTTCTCGTCGCTTATCTCCACTCCGCTCTCTTCGCAGACCTGCCCCTCTTGGGTCTGCCCCTGTTCCTCCGCCTGGGCGGAATTTTCGGCTTTTTCTTGGTCGAACACCTTATTGTGCTCTTTATCTCCAACCATTGAATTCCTCCTTATAGCCCAATATCCAATCTTAGCTAGGCAAAACGCGATTCAAGGAGATCACTAAGCATTTTGGCGATGGTGTCAACCATAGGCATCAGCCTGGAATAGTCCATGTGGATGGGACCGATAGTCCCCACCATACCCAGTTTTTGCCCGTGTACTTGGTAGGGAGACGAGATCAGTCCCCATTGTCCCAGCTCCGGCCCGTAAAACTCGGCGCCAAAAGTAACGATCAGGCCTTCGCTCTGAGCCAGCTTGTCCACCAACTCCAATATAGCAGACCTGTGTTCCAGAAATTCCAGGATTTCCCGCATACTGGAGATGTCCTTGCCCTCGATATGATCCAAAACGTTCAAGGTCCCCTCCAGGAACACCTCCCGGTCGTTGTTGCTGTCAAAGGCCTCTTGGGCCAGGCTCAAGGCCCTCCCATACAAAGCGTTAAACTTCGTCTCGGCCTGCTCCATTTCCTGCAGGATGTCCTTTTTAATCTCCTCAATGGTCCGCCCCTGAAATTTATCGTTTAAGTAGTTGGCATACTTGACCAAGTCGTCCGGTGTCACCCTGGCTTCCACTGGCAGGAGCTTATTGTGCACCACGCCGCCGTCAAAGATGGCAATAGCCATGACCAGGCCGGCCCGGACCTGAATCAGATCTATGCGCTGCAAACGGATCATGCTTCGCTTGGGGGCCACGGCCATTCCCACCTGGCTGGACTGAGCGGAAATGAGCTTGGAGGCATGTTCCAGGATATCCGAAAATTCCAAACCAGCTTGCACTAAGACGTCTTTGATGTTTTGCCGGGTGCTTTCCGGGAGTAAGGCCGGACTTAATACCGTATCCACATAAAAACGAAAGGCCTTTTCCGTGGGCACTCGGCCGGCCGAGGTATACGGCTGATGGAGGTAACCCTTTTCCGTCAGATCGGCCATGATGTTGCGCATGCTGGCCGCACTCAATTTTAATGTGGACTGCTTGGCCACATACCTGGAACCCACCGGCGCGGCATGATCGATAAAGGCCTGAACGATGATCCGCAAGACCTCGATTTCGCGCGCTGCTAATGTCATATGCTCCTCACTTCCCCAGCCTGGCTGGGATCATTCCGCTGCTCCTTCTCATCTACACGACATGATTGCCGTTAGCACTCTACCAATGAGAGTGCTAAGCTGATATCAAGTCATGTACCTCCTGTCAAGGAGATATTGCTGCAAAAAAAACGCCCGCAAGCATATGCTTGCAGGCGCTTATTGCCTTCCAAGACGGAACTGCAAAAAACCCGCTTTCAGTTAATGAGTATTTTAATGCTGGTATTATCAGGCGGTGATTCTTCTGTCCTCTATCTTCTGCAATCAGTCCTCTGGGCCTGCGATTCGTACTTTGTGCAGACGCACCTACCAGCCGATAGTCAAGTATTCATGAATGGAATCTGAGGCCACCCGTCCGGCTCCAGCGGCCAGGATGACCGTGGCCGCACCGGTAACGATGTCCCCACCAGCCCAGACCCCTTTCTTCATTGTCTTGCCGGTTCTGGGGTCGGCCACAATGTAGCCCCGTTTATTCAGTTGCAAATCGTGAGTATTTCCGGTGAGTACCGGATTGGCCCCCGAACCTACGGCAATGACCACCAGATCACAAGGCAACTCGAATTCCGAACCAGCCACTGGTTCCGGACGTCTGCGGCCGGACTCATCCGGTTCCCCCAATTCCATTTGCACGCAGACCATCCCCTTGACCAAGCCATTATCATCCCCGATGAACCGCTGAGGGTTGGTCAAGAGATAAAACTCAATCCCTTCTTCTTCGGCGTGGTGAATCTCCGCCTTCCTGGCCGGCATTTCCTCCCTGGATCGACGATAGACGATACGCACTCGATCCGCGCCCATGCGCATGGCCGTACGGGCCGAGTCCATAGCCACATTGCCCCCGCCCAGGACCACAACTTCCTTCCCCTGGGCCAATGGAGTGTCGTATTCCGGAAAGAGATAGGCCTTCATCAGATTGGCCCGGGTCAAATATTCGTTGGCCGAATAAATATTGATCAAGTTCTCTCCCGGGACGTTCAAAAACCTGGGCAGACCGGCCCCAACCCCGATAAATACGCCGTCAAAACCGTTGTCCAGGAGTTCGTCCACATCCACCGTCTTACCCACGACAGTATTGCACTGGATATCCACCCCCAGACGCTCCAGAAAGTGAAGTTCCGAGGCCACTATGTCCTTGGGCAGCCGAAATTCGGGAATCCCGTAGACCAAGACCCCGCCTCCCTTATGGAAGGCCTCAAAGATGGTCACCTCATGACCCTTGAGGATCAGGTCCCCGGCCACGGTCAATCCGGCCGGTCCGGCCCCGATGACCGCTACTTTCTTTCCAGTGGGGTCCTTTTTGGGCGGCAACTGCCCACTTCCATAGTTCCGTTCATAGTCGGCGGCAAACCGTTCCAGGTTGCCGATGGCCACAGGTTCGTCCTTTTTGCCCAGAATACAGGTTCCCTCGCATTGATCCTCCTGGGGGCAGACTCGGCCGCAGACTGCCGGCAGACTGTTCTTCTCCCAAATCTTGCGAATGGCTTTGGTGAAATCCCCTTCATGGATGTGCTTGATAAAGCCGGGAATATCGATTTCTACTGGGCACCCCTCAACACATGCGGGCTTCTTGCATTGTAAACAACGAGATGCCTCGGCTTGGGCCAAATCCGGAGTATATCCTGTGGGTACTTCCTCGAAATTGCGTTTGCGGACATAAGGATCTTGCTCCGGCATGGCCTGGCGCGGCAGTTTTTCCTTTTTCCCCTTTGTTTCAGCCATATTCATCCTCCCTATAGGGGTCTCCAGCGTGATGAAAACTGGGATTGAGGCTCAGCGGATAGTTATCTTCGGCATTCGCATTTGTATTTTTCCATGGCCTGCTGCTCGAAGTGGGTGTAAGCCTGAAGCCGGGTGGTCAATTCTTGAAAATCCACCTTATGGCCGTCGAATTCGGGGCCATCCACGCAGGCAAATCGGGTCTCATCCCCGACTGTTACCCGGCAGCAACCGCACATGCCTGTACCGTCCAACATGATGGAGTTCAAGCTGACCAGGGTCTTGACCTTATACTCCTCGGTCATTTTGCAGACAAATTTCATCATGGGCACCGGTCCGATACCTACGGCTAAGGCTATATCATGACTGTTTAGCATTTCCTTGAGCTTATCGGTGACAAAACCGTGGTGCCCGTATGACCCGTCGTCGGTGCACACGTGCAGTTCATGGGAGGCAGCCTTCATCTTGTCTTCTAAGATGAGCAGGTCCTTGGTCCGGGATCCAATGATGGATATCACGTAATTCCCCGCTTCCTTCAGAGCCCGGGTAATAGGATACAGAACAGCCACCCCGGTACCGCCGCCCACACAGACCACAGTGCCCACCTTCTCTATCTTAGTCGGCTTACCCAAAGGTCCGATAACATCCAAAAAGCGTTCGCCAACCTTCATGTCCGAAAACATGGCCGTGGACTTACCTACAACTTGATAGATGATAGTTATTGTTCCCCGCTCTGGCTTGCTTTCAGCCATGGTCAAGGGAATCCGTTCCCCGGTTTCATTGGCCCGCAGGATAACGAACTGGCCCGGCTGGGCCTTGGCCGCAATCTGGGGTGCACTCAGCTCGTTGAGGACCACCGATCCTTGAGCCATCTCCGTGCGTTGAAGGATTTCAAACATCATAACCTCCGATGTTCTTGATTTTTGGCTGGCAGAGAGATTGAGCTTTCCCCCCTGTCGCATCCGTCCTGGGTAGAGAGCCTTGAGGAATTCTATATCACTTTTATATGCCAAATAAGGCGGCTGGGTGTCAAAAAATATTAATCCTTCCGGTCAGGTAGGAATTCATTCCTCGATGAGGGACAACTTACTGGAAACGTTGTTTGCAATCCAGCTTTCATCCCACCATTCAACCGGATTTACCGGCACTCCGGAAATCAACATGCCAAAATGCAAATGATCACCCCCAGCCAAACCCGTGGCCCCGGTGCGGCCGATGATTTGTCCCTTGTCCACTGCATCGCCTTTCTGGACATACAGTTGCGAGAGATGGGCGTACAGGCTTTGCAGCCCCAGACCGTGATCGACTATAACCACCTGACCGTAAATTCCCATCCAGTCGGCGAAGACCACCTGTCCGGAATTGGCCACCGGGACTTCGGCCCGGGCTATGGAGGCCAAATCAATCCCTAAGTGAGTTTGTTCATCAATGATCTCTCCCTGGTACACATACTTTCGATGGGTTCCGAAATGAGCTTCCCTGGACGCATTGGGCTGACGTAAAAAACGCCCAGACCAAAGAGAAACTGAACTCGTTTCCCGACCGATTTTTCGAAGCTGACTCCTGTTGTCTTTGCGCATTTCCCGATTGACCTTCAGGAACACATCCAGCAGAGAGCCTTGCTCCGGAAAGTCGTCCTGGAAGTTAACAATCACATTCTGCAAAAAACGTTCGCTGATCCGCAGGTTGGATTCATCGAAACTTCCTGAATTGATGTAGTGATGAAAGCCGGCTCGACTGACGTTCCCGGCCCGATCAGTAGCCGTGACCTGGAGCTGACCTTCACTGGGCTGGAGGCTAAAGGGAAAGGAAAAGAAACACAGATAAAAGTCTTCGGATTGGGCATAGGCCGGAAAAAAGAAGTCTTTGATCTGGACCCCGGCCCGGCTCACCGGTTCCGAGACCCGGAAGGCTGCCACCCCGGAGCCGCCTTGGCGTATATTGTGTTGAAAACTTTCCATACTTATGCGCGGAGGCTTTGAGTCGAACTCATAAGAAGCCTGTGCTTTGAGGGTATTGCCCTGCAGCCAGTTGGACCAGGAACGGTCTCTGGCCTCCACATGCAGACGGACATCATTGTCTGATAATCCAGCCTGAGCTAATGTAAACTCTTTTTCCCAGGTGTGGACCGGCTGGGAAAAGGACTCCTCAATTACGACCTGTTCCCGGCTCTCTTGTTCTGCCGTAATCCGGACCAAACGCAACCCGGATTTCGTGTCCCTTACTTGCAGTTGGATAACCGTATCCGGTGATATTTTCGATTGCTCAGGCAGCCCACTGACCACAGGTGTTCCTCCTTCCGCATACCAGAAGTACACCCCGGCCAAGCCGACCACTGCCCCTATGGCCAACAGCCCTAAGTATTTTCCTACACTCCGCCTTTTGCCCATACCTACGCACCCTTGTTTCATGCCCCTGCGTATTCAGCTGCCCGAGCAGTCCGGGATGATCCCCTTGTATTCTGCCAGCCACCTCAGGGCATGCCCTTTTTGAAGATTATAGCCGTCATTTTGGCCAAGCGATGGACGTGCTTTTTATTGTTTTCCGAACTCATGTCCGGAGAATTGCGAAAAGAAATGATAATGCCCAACAAGGAAGCAAAAAAGGCCCGAGAAAAGAGGCGCACGTTATCCTTATCGCAGCCCATGGACTCCAAGACCTGATCGAATTGCTGCAGATAATGGGCTTGAATGGAACTAAACTTTTCCCTGGCCTCTTCATCCACCTCGTCCTTGAGCAAAAAATGATTGAGCATCTGCAATGTGGCCTCCTTCTCCATAAAGAAGTCCACGATCCCGGCGGCGATATCTTCCAACGAAGCCCGTCCAGTCTCCAAACGTTTTTGCTGTCGTTGACTGCCTTCAGAAACCTCGTGACCCAGGATCTCAGCCAGGATATCATCTCGACTGGAAAAGTATCTATAAATGGAGGCCGGAGATATGCCCGCCTCGTTGGCGATGTCCCGCATTCCTATCTCATGAAACGGACGCTCGGCAAACAGATTCATGGCCGCATCTAAAATCAAATCCCGCCGATAGGCCCGTTCATTTTCCTTAAGCTCCAAAAACGTCGATCTTTTGCCCATTGGTAAAAACCTCTTCCCGCATTTCCACATCAAGGTTGAATAAAAGTGCTCTCATTCCACGCCGACAGGCGTTTCCGACCCGGATAACCGCCACCGATGTAAAGCTTGAACTGTATATTTTTACCCCGGTTTGTCAATATTTGGTTCTGATCCTAAACAGTGTTCAAGATTATTGTCTGAATCCACTCCCGGCCATTGTCCAAGGAAAATGAACCACATTTTGGCCCAAAAGATGGTAAAAGCGTTTTATTCTTGCTGAAAAAAACGCCTAAAACCTACTGAAAAGGAAGATTAATTCCATATTGACAGCACTCATAGGGTAAGACATTGTATACTCAGTCATATTGTCCTAAACACTTAGACGACATACTCAACAATGGAGGACTGCGTTTATGACGGCCATAGGATTGCTCCGGTGCCCGGAGAACGAGACCAAGTGTCCGTTGACCAACTGCTTTCGCAGCCTTTTCTCCCGACAACAGGGTTTTACCCGGTATGATGAGCACACGGATTTGGCCGGCGTGTTCACCATACAAAGTGATATGGACGCCACTTTGGATTTGGCCAAGATCTTACAGGCTAAGGGGGCGGAAGCCATCCATGTGGTCACTTGTGCCTTTGCCCACAAAGGCGAGGGGAAGACTTGGCACCTGGAGAACGGATTCATTTCCAATGTGGATGATCTTTGCGCCGCTATTTCCCAAGCAACGGGCCTGCCTTGCGTTAAAGGTTCGGCTCATCTCCCCCAGGGCTACATCCCGGAAGTCTTTAGGCCATAAAAAGCAGAGTCGGGTTCCAGCGCCGCCGCTGACCGCAGACGTCCAGCTTAATCGAGGGTGAAACTTGTAATTTATCAATTTTTTATAGTGCTTAGTCCCGCCTATGGCGGGATCAGGTGTCAGCGTTGCCTCCGGCAAATCTGACATATTTTTGGGCCAAAGAGCGCAAAAAAAGGCTTGCCGGATTGATAAAGCATGAAACATACCAAGAGGACCACGATAGATTTAGAATTAAGTTGGAGATAACCTCAGCCCTCATGGTAGGGGCAGCCACGCGTCTGCGCGTGGCTGCCATCTTCATCCTGCCAGGCTGGGGCCTGGCTCCTTGATGCGAGCATCTCGCATGCAACTACGCTCCAAAGCAAAGATGGCCGGCCCGGCACTCACTTCCTGCTGGAATGTTACTGTAAAGTAAAAGGAGTCAATCCCAAGGCGGTCTTTCGCCCGCAACCCAAATAAGAGATCATAGAACTTTCTTGTTTTTTCTGACAGGCTTTCAGGCATAAGGCACCAACCCCTCCCTGGAAAGCTGCCCAAAGCGACATCAGAAAAGAGACCCTCCCCTAACCCCTCCCTCCTGCCCAAAGCGGCAGCAGGGAGGGGAATCAGAAAAAGAGGGCTGGAGCTCTAACCAAAGCCTCATTTCCCTTGCTTAATTCCCCTCTTAATTCCCCTCCCTGCCGCCTGTCTTCCAGGCGGTAGAGGGGTTTAGCTCCCTCTTAATTCCCCTCCCTGCCGCCTGTCTTCCAGGCGGTAGAGGGGTTTAGCTCCCTCTTAATTCCCCTCCCTGCCGCCTGTCTTCCAGGCGGTAGAGGGGTTTAGCTCCCTCTTAATTCCCCTCCCTGCCGCCTGTCTTCCAGGCGGTAGGGAGGGGCCAGGGGAGGGTTCTCCTTCTCCAATTCCCCGCCCTGGTCAGGGCGGGGCCAGGGGCAGGTGGTCATAATGACAATCAACCTCCAGTATTCATATTCTCCTGCATCCAAAACCAATTGCTTCGGCAAAGGCTTGAACCGCTCAAGGAAATTTTCTTGTTTTTTATGTCAGCGAATTAGCTGCGATTTATAAATAAGGCACTAAAAGTGAGTGCCGGGCCCTGCCCATTTCGGACCAGTTTCATCCTTGATCAATCCGGTAACCTGAACACTATTGAGTCTCGTTTCATAGGAGGGATGTGAAACATTGAGTCTTTCCGCTCCTTGGGCGAGACGGAAAAGGTCGCCTCTGCTACCAGGGATACGCAAACCACGGGGGGCAAGCATCAAACCTAGTCTCACTCCCGAGCCTCCTCCAGCTGACTGAGGATGAGACCGAAAAACCCCCCTGAGCCGTGTACATTCTGGTAGTGCCACCCCAGATGATTGCCACACTGAGAGCAGGTGCATACCCGCCACGCGTAGCCGTCAAACCAGGTAAACTCCAGAGTGGGCCGGCCCAGGGGAGTGCAGCCGGGTGCTGACCGAAAACATCCCAGCTCAAAGACGAGTCCGGCCGGATTGAAGAAGACATGGGCATGTTGCCCTTGCATGCTCATCTTTTCTCCGTTCCTGGTGATCACATGCCGGCAGACGACACACACCAGGGCCCGCCCTTGGTCTTCTGCCTCCTGGGCCTCCTGTTCCGAATGGACCACTTGTTCATATTCTGGGTCAAAACGAAGCATGGTTTTCCTCAGCTGTTTGGCGCATTTCGCCTTCCCCGGACAGTGCAGGGCTTTTTGGTTCTGCTTATCATTGGAAACAATTTCAGCTCATTTGCTCTGTATCTGGAAAACAGCAATTTGTGTTCAGTCCCGCCGCTGGCGGAATCGGTATTCAGTGTTCAGTGTTCAGTATAAGAACTTGAGATACCCTGATGTTCCTTGATTTGCTTGCCGTATGAAACAAGATACAATTGATAAAGCTGGCAACGCCCGCAACCCAAGAGAGTTGAACCACAAAGTCACGAAGGACACAAAGGAAGAGACGCAAAGGCAAGAAGAAGAGGATCTTCAGACTTCACGGTGAATACCCATTCATTTTTATAAGTACTTAGAATTGTTATATAATAACCTTCTCAATAAAAACTGTGCACGATTGATGCACCAAATTGATAACATACTGATATAATTGGTAAAATAATTTATAAAATAACTAAAGATAAGTCTTGATTTTCCAAAGTTTTTCTGCTATCTTCTTCCCATGAGCCCAACATGCCGGAAAATCGAAAACTTTCTCGTCGGCTCCGAGTACGACCACAAAGGAAGACATATCATAACCGTCTTCTTAAACGCCATGCCCGTGACCCGTTTTGATGCCGACGAAAACGCGGAAAGAAGACAGGCTGCTATTCAGCTCGTTGAACTTGGACTCTGTACCAAAACCATTGCCGGCGAAATCTGTGGCTTCCATCGAAATACCGTCGCCGACCTTTTGAAAACAAAAGAACTTTTAGGCCTGGAGGCGGTGCTCCTCGAAAATCGGGGCAGAAAAGAACCTGTCAAATATATCAATGAGATCCAGGGACAGATACGAAAGCTTCAAGAAGAACATCCGGACTGGTCGGATCAAAAAATCGCCAATCAGGCTGGGAAAGATTTGGGCATGGAGGTCTCCAGGAATGCCGTGGCCCGGATACGAATCAAGCATGAACCTCCAAAACCTAAACCGCCCGACAAACAAGAACTCCTGGATATGGCCAAGATTGCCGAGGAGACAGCAAAAGAGCACAGTCCACAGCAGCAGCTCAAACTTCCCTTTAAACTTGATCCCGAACTGAAGCAAAAGCAAGAAGAATTAGCCGAAACAAAATCCCCTGAGGCCAAGACCAAGGCTGAAGAAGAGCTCATAGCCAAGCTCAAGCAGGGAGAACGGCTTCCCTTTGCCGGGGAGCTCATGCACCATCTCTTTCTCCAGGAAATCGGGTTTGAGGAACTTCTTTCCTGTTATCCGTATCAATTCGGGAGCAGGTATCAAGCTCTCGATGCCCTGGGGACGATCTTTCACAGCATCAATCTGGGCTTTCCCTCGATTGAATCCTTAAAACTGGCCAATGCTGGTGACCTGGGCATATTGATCGGTCAGCCCCGTGCACCGGAAAAAGAGACCCTGCGAGGACTCCTTGGCCGTCTGGCCTCACAGGAGAAAAGTCCCCAGCTGATAGAAGATGTGGCCCGCAACCTCCTTGAAAAAGATCGAATCGACAAGGAAGTCTTTTTTATAGACGGGCACTTCCTGCCCTACTACGGCCTGCACGTCATTGCCAAAGGCTACTATACAGTCCGGCGCATGCCCTTGAAAGGCAATGAGATTTATGCGGTCACCGATTTACAGGGCAGGCTCCTGTTCTTTCTCACCGAATCCTGTGAGATCGATTTCAGGCCCATGATTGCCCGCAGCGCCGAGATGCTCATCGACCTGGGAATTGAGCGCCCCATCCTGGTCTTTGACCGGGGCGGGTATGGGGTTCATTTTTTCAACGAGCTGGATCAGCAGGCTGATTTCGTCACCTGGGCCAAACACCTTCCTGAAAAGGCAATGACTGAATTGCCCGGCTTTATCCCCATGTGTATTGCAGAAGAAGAAATTGAGATTGCTGAAACGTCTCGAACCATTCGAGAGACGACTCAAACCGCCAAAAACGATGGCCGGAACGAGCCAAGTTCCATGCAGGTGCGCCTGGTGGCCATCAAATTCCAAAAATCAGGCAAGTATATGGGGATATACACCAACAACACAGAGAAACCGGTCCACGAGATTGCCTATTATATGCTTCAGCGTTGGGGGAAATCCGAAAACTTCTTTAAGGAGTCCCTGGCTTGGTTCAACCTGGATTATCATCCGGGCTATGATCTCAAAGAGCTTGAAGAGCAGCCCTTGGTGGACAATCCAGACATTGCCCTGATTCGAAAAGGGATCAAAGCCCTCAAAAACGATATCAAAGAGCTGCAAAAGGAGATCGATCTCCGTAAGTATAAACTCGGCAACCGCCAGGACAAACGGATCGAAAAAAAGCTCACCAAGCTTGAGCAGGAGAAGGCGGAAAAAGAAACCGAGCTTCAGCGCTTTGAAGATAAGCTCAGTCAACTCCCGGATAAGATCTCAATCCTGGAGCTGCTCAAGGGAAGACCCATGAACCGCTGCGATCTGGAAAAGAAAAAGCTCTATGATCTCATGCAGTGTCTGGCCTTCCATTCCCGGGAACGGTTGGTGGAGATCTTTCGGGACTGCTATGATGATCCCAGGGACATCAAACAAATACTGGGGATGATCACTCGAAGATCCGGTCTTATCAAACTCATCGGCGACACCTTGGTCGTGATCATAGATGGAATCGATAACACCAAGTATCGCAAAGCAGCCGACAAGCTCTGCCACAAGCTCAATGAACAAGAGATCACTCTTGTCGGCCGCCTGAAAGTGAAGTTGTCATTTCATCTCAATAAGATACGAAATAAAATATTTGTGCCAATAGAGCGTGCATAATTCTTAATGCACAAAAAAGTCATTTACCGGGATCTCTGATCTTCTTTTTCCCCGGCGGGTTGGACGCCGGGGAAAAAAACCTAAGTATCAAATCCGCATGGATCATTGTCAGTACCAGTTATTTGCAAAAAACAGACCAGAAAGGCACCAGTTATCCCACTTACGCCCCAGAGTACGAACCCAAGGCTGAAATGCCCCACATCTCCGAACCAACCCAGGACAGAAGGTACCAGACCGGTTCCCACCAGCACAGCCACGGGGACAATAAAGGAGATGGCAATATTCCGGATCCGATAATCGAAGATTTTGGAGATGGCCGCAAAGGCCGAGGGAAAGAAACAGACCGCACACAAGGGCTGGAGTAAAACTGCCGCCTGCAGGGCTGAACCGGACAGAAGGCCGATACTTGTTGTCAAACCCCCGGAGATGATCAGCGCGCCCAAGATCGTGGGCTTGGCTCCGATTTTGTCCACCAGATATCCGCAGCCCAAAGCCATAGCCAAACATGGAATCCGGGACACGGAAAGCAGATTGTTGGCCCAGGAGGGACTCAGTCCATGCACCTTGACCAAATAGAGAGGGAGCATGCTATAGATACCGAAAGTTGTGCCCACAGCCACTCCAAACAAAAGGGCTAAAAGCCAAAACTGCGGCCGCCGCAGGATGGCGGCAATCACAGCCGGTCTGGGGGCATGCCCGGTAAAGTCTCCGCCCCGTCCCCAGACGGCAAAGCCCAATCCCATGATCAGGCTGAAGGTCCCCAGCCCGGCGAATACCTCCTGCCAGGCAAAGATCCCTTCCACCGCAGCAGCCACAGCCGGGGCCAAGATAAAACTCAGATTGGGGGCCATTTCGTGCATGGCCAGCCCCTTACCCCAGTGCCGGAGGGGGAGGATGGATGTTATGGTAGACACCCCTGAGGGGAGATACAACCCCACAGCAAAACCCATGAGGAAGAAAAATGCCTGCAGCTCCACCAGTGAATTGGCCTGGGGGAGGAGATGCAGACTTAAGCCCACCCCCAGAGAGGAGAGGACAATAGTTCGTCGATGGGTGAGCCAGGTGGAAACCACACCGGAAAGGAGCAGGGAGAGGCTGATGCCCAAAGACACGATGAGGAGGAGACCTCCAGCCTGTTTATGGGTCAGGGCGAACTCCTTTTCCAGGGGGACCAGAAACGGAGGCAAGATCAACCGGGCCATGAAGTTGCTGAAAAAAACCAGAACGACCAAAAGCACGGGCAGAAAGTACAAGCTAAAGGATTGACTGCCTGCCTGCTCAACACATCCATCGGCATTGGCCATGGGGGCTCCCATAGAAAATCAGAGTGAACTTACCAGAATCCAATCCGAACCGTCCCACACCTTTGCCTGCCGACACTGCATGACAAATGCCAGCCAGACCTGCTCCAAGGTGGCAAAAATCCGGCTGGGAGCCTGCTGTCCAATTGGGTACGGTGTATTGGTCCAGGTAAAAAACTCCTGGCTCACACTTTCAAATCTCCGGCCCGGGACCTGAGCCAGTTCCATGAGCTGGTCCAGCCTGGGGAGCCATATATAAGGAGTCAGGGCGATGACCTTTTCTCCTTGCCTGGTGATCCCAAACCCTTTGCGCACTTCCCGCCCTGCATGCACTGCATCCACCCAGCACTGGATGCTTTTGTTTTCGCCCACAAAAAAATCTCCATGCGTTGGGTTCCATTGAGCCTGAATCTCTTCGGCCCGAGCGCAGAGGTGAATATAGGTCGCACTCCTATCCATAAAAAGATGAAACATTGTGATTACAAGCGGATATCACCAAGGCAGAATCACCACCTGCCTGTACGGCTCCTGCCCCTTGCTTTTGCTCTCCAACCCATATCTCTTGACCACTTGATGCTGCAAAGACCGGATATACGCTTTGCGTGGTTCCAACTCTTGGAATTGTCCGGTCTTCATGGCCAGATGGGCCGCATCCTCCGCTTCCTGCACAGCCCCTTCCTCCGGTGGCTCCTCTCCTGGACCAAAAATCTGTTGAAGGACAAGCTCAATCTGGGGTATGGTGTTACTTTTGACCACATGCAAAGGAACGCCCCCAGACTGCAAATCGCGAAGGCGCTTGGGCTGCCGTCTCTGGTGCCCTTTATGGGCCAAAATCAGATCGGCCTCCTGCACCTCCTTGATCACCTGAGCCGGAATTTTCAATTTGCGCAAGACCTTTTCCAAGCGGTCCCGATTCACTCCATAGGTGAATATGCGCACCACCCGGTGAACGGGCAAATCCAGGCTCCCGGGCTGAGTAGCCTGTGGGGCTGGGCGGTGAGGCTGGGCCCCAGGCTTTTCCTGGCGGATCTCCACCCGGCCGTCCAGGCTTCGCTTGCGGATTTCCGGCCTCAACGACATGCCCTGCAGAAAATCATCGACCACAGAGGCCACGTCTTGAGAGACTGCCAATTGATCCCGGTACTGGATCTCAACCAAGACATGGAACGTCGGCGGCCCTTTACGTTCCAGGACTGTCTTTTGGGTTCTTCTCCGCCTGGCCTCTTCGTCGGATAAGGTCACGGCCTGGATCCCTCCGACTAAATCCGAAAGGGTCGGATTTTGCAGCAGGTTGTCCAGGCTCTGGCCGTGGGCAGTGGCGATGAGCTGCACCCCCCGCTCGGCAATGGTCCGGGCCGCCTCAGCTTCGGCCTGGGTACCGATTTCATCGATCACAACCACCTCCGGCATGTGGTTCTCCACAGCCTCGATCATCACCGCGTGTTGCCTGTCCGGAGACGGAACCTGCATCCGCCTGGCCCGGCCTACTCCGGGATGCGGAATATCCCCGTCCCCGCCGATCTCGTTAGAGGTATCCACTATGATCACCCGCTTGCCCAAGTCATCGGCCAGGACCCTGGCCGCCTCGCGCAGAGAGTGGTCTTGCCCACCCCGGGGCGGCCCAAGAGGAGTAAGGAGAGACCGGACTCAATGACATCTTGAACTATATCCACCGTGCCATACACTGCCCGCCCGATCCGACAGGTCAAACCTACAATATTCCCTGTCCTATTCCGGATGGCCGATATGCGGTGAAGGGTACGTTCAATTCCAGCCCGATTGTCGGCCGTGAATGTTCCGATCCTGCCCACCACATCCTGAAGATCCTTGCGCTCCACAGCCGGGAGGTCCAGGTCTTCAAACCCGGCCGCGGTTCTGATTTCCGGTTTGCGCCCCAGGTCCAATACAACCTCGATGAGATCGGAGACCGCATTCAACTTCAAAATGGCTGCCTGCACTCCAGGAGGCAGGACCTGGAGCAGAAGTTGCACGTCATCCCTTGTCTTGGAAACAGTATCCTTGTATTCCGTATTCATAAGCATTTGGTTCGGTTTCGTAGTCTCTATGCATTGTCTTTACCTAAGCCTAAGGAGCGATCCCTGGCAATCACTTTCACTCCTTAAACCCCGGGGCGTCAAGAACCAGATACCGGAAAGGAGTCTTTTATGAGCCTTCAACAAACAATCCAGGACCGCTTGCATACCAAGGGAATAAGCGCAAAGGAAAAGGACACCTTGCGTGTGGTGGTCGGGGAGATGCAGCGCCAGAAAAGCAAGACCTTGAGCGACCAGGAAGTGGCTAAGATCCTCAAAAAATTGGCCGCTTCCGAGAGAGCTCGGAGAACGGAGGGATGAAGAATACCTCCAGATCCTGGAGACGTTTTTGCCCCAAGAAGCCACGGCTGAAGAGATCGAGACCTGGATCCGATCCAACATTGATTTTGGTCAGTACAAAAACAAGATGCAGGCCATGCGGGACATCATGAGCCACTTCGGCCCCCGCACCGACGGGAATACTGTAAAGTCAATTCTCACGGAGCGATTTTAAATACCACAGGATGCAGCTATAATGCTGAACGGAACCACCTCAGATTTCAACTCCTTTTCCTCTGTGTAAATGCAGTTGAAGGAGGCCGTTATGACCTGAAATCTTTCGGTTTCAACTTGAAACGTTTCAATCTGTATTGTAAGGTAGTGCGAGGCATGTCGAGCAATACAGCGGCTCCGTCTTGTCCTCCGATCTTACCCCGACACAAACGCAAGGCGCGTTCAAGGTGCTGTCTTTCCATTTGTTCCATGGATGGAAAACCTAAGTCATTCGAAATATCTAGACCATTGCCCAGAAATCCCTCTACATCTGCAAGTCGCACAGTATCTCCAGCCCGTTGCAAAATCATGCGGTGGACAAAGTTTTTGAGTTCACGAACATTACCTGGCCAGCTGTACTGAATGAGACGATCCATGACCTGTTCTGGATAATGAGGTGCCGGTTTATAGAATTCTTCTGAAGTCTGCTCGGAAAGCCTATCGACAAGCATATGGATGTCCTCTGGGCGCTCCCGCAAAGGAGGAATAGAAATCTGGGCGGTGTTTAATCTGTAAAAAAGATCAGAACGGAAATCACCATTGGCAATAGCTTGGCCCAGATCCTTATTTGTAGCTGCAACCACGCGACAATCCACACTCATGGACTGGCTTTCCCCAACCCGCTCAAATACCCGATCTTGCAGTACATGAAGAATTTTGGCCTGGTGAGGCATAGGGAGTTCACCAATCTCATCCAAAAAGATCGTACCCCGGTTTGCCATCTCGAACCTGCCCATTCTTTGCTGTGAAGCCCCGGTAAAGGCACCTTTGGCATGTCCGAAAAGCTCGCTTTCAAACAAACCTGAGGCCAGAGCAGGGCAATTCACTTTGACCAGCAACGCATCTCTGCGCTGAGAAAGGGCATGAATACAATGAGCCACATACTCCTTCCCAGTCCCAGTCTCACCAGTAACCAAGACCGAAGCGTCAGTGGAGGCCACCATTTTGATGTGCTGCATAACCTCAAACATAGCATTTGAGGTAAAAAAGAATTTTTCCGGATCAAACGATCTTTGCGCCTGCCTCTTGAGGAATTTCTTCTCATGCTGCAAACTTTCATTGATATTTTGAAGTCGAATATAGGCCAGCATATTATCCACGGCTATAGCAACCTGTGTGGATAAGTCCTCAAGAAACTTCTGCAATTCCTCCCAGTTGTCAGGCTTTTTTTTGAAAGAAAAATGCAAAGAACCAAGGACGGTATCTCTGACAATAAGGGGAAAAGCCATGGTCGATTGCAACCCTGCCCGAATCATATTTTCCAGATTGGAGAAATAGGACTGGCGGTTAACATCCGGAATGATAAGCGATTCCCGGGTACGGATAACAAGTTGAGCGATTACCCCCTTTTCGAGGGGGCGAGTCATACCGCTGTCCAATGAAACCCCCTCAGCTGCGGCAAAATAGCTTAAGGAACGGGTTTCATGATCATATAAATTAATACTGCAACGGTCGTAATGGATCAGCTCCCGAATTTCCCTGGCCAAAGCCCGAAACAATGACTCACGACTGGTCTGTTGGACAATAGCATTATTGATGCGCAATAACGTTTCATACCGTCGCTTAGGATCAAGGCCCATACCTCCTCCCTGCATTTAGTCGCCCAATATTCGTCAAAACTTATAATTCAATATATATCAGAATGTTATTATTAATATCTGTGCCTCAAAATAGCCATTATCTCAAAAATAGCCACAGATCCATATCTAAAAAATCAATATCTTTCATCTTATTACAATTTGGATTGACCCTCAATGCCCAATAGTAGTCATGAAGCCCATTATTGGGCAATAACTTTTTGATCATCTCTTCACGCTACAACCCCAACCAACTGATTTTGCGATTCAAAGTCACCTTAACGCCTTTGGCATGCTTCTTGATACTAAATTTTTGAGAATTGAAAACCAATGAGCACCATCTAAGGGCTCCATGCAACACTGTTTGAATTTGAGTCATTCACGGTCCAAATAAAGGAGAGGTTTATGCAGATAGGATTTATAGGAGTGGGACTGATGGGAGGTCCCCTGGCTCGAAACCTGATTCGCGCGGGACAAAACGTGTTGGTTTATGACTTGAGCTCAGAAGCAGTGCAAAGAACCCTGGCTGCTGGAAGTTCAGGTCAGGCCGCTTCTGCTTTGGCTGATTTAGCATCCTGCGAGCTAGTATTTACCAGCCTGCCGCTGCCTGAGCATGTATCAGGAGCTATGCTCGGAGATGATGGCCTTTATGCTCAATTGGCCAAGGGGGCAACCCATATTGAATTATCAACAATTGACCCCGGGACCGCAAATAAACTTGCCAGTGCTGCTGCTGATTTTGGCCTTGGATATATACAGTGCACCTTAGGCAAAACTCCTGCCCAGGCTGAAAAGGCAGAAGAACCCATGTTTATTGGTGGTGATAAAAGTTTAGTGGACAAGTTTGCAGACATCTTTAAAATTATTGGAATCCCACATTATTTAGGCACGCTAGAGGCCTCTTGCGCTGTAAAGCTTATCTCCAATTTGATAGGAATGACCAATGTGGCAGTTTTGGCTGAAGGCATCAAGATAGGTGATAAGGCAGGTATTGATCGCAACAAGCTTTTGGAACTGCTGGCTGACACCGGAGCCAAGAGTTTTCAGATGGATGTGCGGGGTCCCTGGATTGCTGCTGATGATTATCAAGCCCGCTTCGGCCTTGATCTGGCAAAGAAAGATCTTCGCCTGGGCCTTGAAATGGCCAAAGATTGGAGTCTGAATTTAAAGGCTATGCAAGCGGCATTTGAGTATTTTCAAAAAGGCAGTGCCGAAGGCTACGGCCAGGAAGACTGCAATGCCGTTTTCAAAATCATCGGCGAGTAAGGTAATGAAGGTATTTTTTTCTTATAATCATATTTTAACCTATATAACTATGGAGGCTTTATATGGCTATTGATTTTATTGCACATGAAGCAGGAGACGGAGTTGGCGTTGTGGTGGTTGAAGGGGTTCAGGTTGGTCAGGAATTGGCTGGCTGGGTTATGAAGGAGGATCAGACCATTAAAATTAAAACCCTGACAGATATACCCATAGGCCATAAAGTGGCCCTGCAGGATTTTGCAGAAGGGGATACGGTTTTTAAATACAGCACAGATATTGGCAAGGTGGTTGCTCCGATCAAAAAAGGCGAGCATCTCCATGTCCATAACGTGAAAACAAAAAGGTGGTAAGTCATGCAGAGCAAGATCTTAGGATATCGTCGTGAAAATGGTCGGGTAGGAGTACGCAACCACGTAATTATTCTGCCTTTGGACGATCTTTCCAATGCAGCCAGTGAGGCAGTAGCCAATAATGTCAAGGGGACGATGGCCATACCCCATGCTTATGGCCGGCTGCAATTCGGGGAGGATCTCGATTTATATTTCCGGACCCTGATCGGAACCGGCTCGAATCCTAATGTGGCTGCGGTGGTCGTTATTGGTATTGAGCCCCAATGGACCAACAAGCTCGTGGAAGGAATAGCCAAAACCGGCAAGCCAGTGGCTGGTTTTTCCATAGAGCAAAACGGCGATTTGAATACTATCTGCGCCGCTTCCCGCAAGGCCAAGGAGTTCATGCACTGGGCCAGTGAATTACAACGCACTGAATGCGACGTGAGCGAACTTTGGGTCTCTACCAAGTGCGGTGAGTCTGACACCACCTCTGGGATAGCCACCAACCCCACAGTGGGCAATGCATATGACAAGCTCTACGATAAAGGAGCGACCCTGCTTTTTGGAGAGACCACCGAGCTCACCGGTGGTGAACATCTGGTGCGGGAGCGCTGCATTAACGATGAAGTGGCCAAGCAGTTCCAGTTCTTTTTTGATCGTTATGCCCAGCTGATAGATGATAAAAAGACCAACGACCTTTCCGACTCCCAGCCCACCAAGGGAAATATTGAAGGTGGTTTGACCACTATTGAGGAAAAGGCCCTGGGCAATATCCAGAAGATTGGGCGTAAGGCCCCGGTTATAGGCTGCCTGGACAAGGCGGAAGCCCCGACAGGTCCTGGACTATGGTTTATGGACTCCTCATCAGCAGCTGCAGAGATGGTCACCTTGTGTGCTGCTGCTGGTTTTGTAGTACATTTCTTCCCCACAGGCCAGGGCAATATTATTGGCAACCCAATTGTACCGGTAGTCAAGCTGGCTTCCAATCCCCGGACCGTGCGCACTATGAGTGAACATATAGATGTGGATGTTTCCGGACTGCTGCGCAGAGAGATTGACATGGACCAGGCCGGGGACATGCTTTTAGAGATGATGGCCCGCACAGTGAATAGCAGGATGACTGCCACTGAAGTACTCGGGCATCGAGAGTTCATTATTACCAAGCTTTATGAGAGCGCTTAACCAGGGCCACATGTTTGCAGGCCTTAATTGAGCGATTCTTAGCAATGCACGTTGTAATGATCGTCATTCCGATCCCGGCACTCATCCTTGATGATTCATAAGTTCATGCTTTATGATAAAATTTGAAATGCAAGTGAGTACCCTGATCGGAATGACGTAAAGAATCTCTCAGTTTAGGTTCAGAAGATCTTATAACAGCTTTACAACAAACATTTAGCATGACTTTTGCGATCTAAAGCGTATGTACATACAACTTCCTTACGCGCATGGTTATTACGGGATCCATTTGCCGGACGCATTGCCATGCAGAACACTCCAGGCAAGTTCTTGGCCCGCCCTGGAGAGACTGGATATCGAGCTTGAGTCCAGGGTTGAATCCAGTTTACATGATCTTTTTCAAAAAAAACCTCCAACCTCGGTACGCCATGTAGCCATTGCTATACCGGACGAAACTCGCCCCACCCCTGTCAAGTCGATTCTGCCTGTGCTGCTCGATAAACTCAGCTCCATGCTTCCTGCACTGAGTGGTGAGCATATATCAGTCATTGTCTGCGGCGGGCTTCATCCTCCACCTGATGAAGCCGGATTGCAGGCTTTGTTGCCCATGGATAAACTAGGAGCTATAAAGGTCCTGGCCCACGATGCCGGACAATCTGAGTTCATTGATTACGGGCCGACATCTCGGGGGACCCCAGTGGCAATTAATGCCCAGTTTGCAAGGGCTGATCTGAAAATAGTCATTGGCCAGGTTGATCCCCATCAATTCGTAGGTTTTACAGGTGGAGCCAAGGGTGTCGTCATAGGAGCTGGGGCTGAAAAAACCATAGAGCACAACCATAGTCTCCTTTTTGAGGAAAATGCCAGGGTAGGTGTTCTGGAAGGCAATCCAGTCCGGGAAGATATGAATGAAGCCGGTAGATTGATTGGCATCGATATGGCATTGAATGTGGTCTTAAATCCTGCTAAGGAAGTTGTAGATGTTTTTGCTGGAGAACCAGAGGATGTGCTGAGGCAAGGGGCAAGTCTTTGCTCCAAAGTGTATGGGGTGTCCCTGGATGAGAGATTCGATATCATTGTTGCTTCATGCGGTGGTTATCCTAAGGATATAACCCTTTATCAGGCTCAAAAAGGGCTAAATATGGCTTCACAGGCCTTGAAGCCCGGGGGAAAAATCCTGCTGCTTGCTGCCTGCGAACAAGGGGTGGGTGATCAAAGATATTATGACTATGCATGTAGCTTTCAATCAATTCAGGATGCCATGCAGGATTTCAAGTCCAGAAGTTTTGAAATGGGCTTGCACAAATGTTATCTTTTTGGCTGCACTTTAAATAAACATGAAGCAGTTATACATACAGAGTTGGAACAAGAGACTATTGCAAACTGTTTATTAGCTAAAGGTGAAGCCCAAAAAACTTTAAATGCCTGGATTGCAAGCTTCCCAGGCACTCCTAGCATTGGTGTGGTGCCTTATGCCAATACAACCTATTTTTACTAAGCTGATCAAAGCTTAGCATACATTTGCTTTTTAATAGAATTTTATATATTTCCATTTGTTCTCAATACTTTGAACTCTGGAAAGTAAGACTTGCGATAGATTCTCTAGATTTTATCACTAGAAACATAAAATTTATATCATACAAAACTACCATACAAGTTGAAATAGATGAATAACTCATCCATTAGACACTTTTTTAAATTGTTAAAATTATGTGGTTTATGCCACTTTAAGTATATAATGTATTACTTGGCTTGACTAGTTATTCAAACCTGTAATGAAGGAGATTTTCTATGAAAAGAGGAGTATTAGTAACCATCGTATCATTAGCAGTCGTATTTTGGGCTGCCAGTGCACTGGCAGCTGACTACCAGGCTTTGACCATTCGGGCGGCCACTGCCAACCCCGAAGGCAGCCTCCACACAACAGCAATCAACAAATTTAAAGAAATCGTTGAAACTGAGTCCGAAGGCAAAATCAAAGTTCAAACCTTTTATGGCGGTTCTATGGGAGATGAACAGGCCAATGTCCGTCAGTTGCGTAGTCAGGAAATTCACCTGGCAGTTCTGGCCGTGGGCAATCTGACTCCTTTTGCTCCCCAGGCAACGATTTATTATCTGCCTTATATGTTTCCTGAAATCAAAGATGCTTATACCCTTTTTAACAATGAAGAATTCAATAACAAAATTGCAGATGTGATAGCTCAGCAATCCGGTAGTCGCCCACTTTCATGGGTGGTAGGCGGTTATCGGCACTTAACAAACTCCGAAAGACCTGTAACGACAATAGATGATCTTGAAGGTTTAAAAATCCGGGTGCCTCCGGTAGATATTCAAATTAAAAGCTTTAAAGCCTGGGGGGTCGAACCTCATCCAGTGGCTTGGGCTGAGACATTTAATGCTCTGCAGCAGGGTGTAGTAGATGGCCAGGAAAATCCGCATTCTGTAAATCGTGATCAGAAGTTCTGGGAAGTTCAGGATTATATAACTAAGTTACATTATTTGCTTTGGGTTGGGCCTATGTTGTTTAGTGAACCTTGGCTGCAAAATTTGGATCCTGCCAATAAAGAGCTCGTGGTCAGGGCAGCTAAGGAGGCAGCTCAGTATGAGTGGGAATGGGCTGCAGAAGAAGAGCAAAAGGCCCTACAACAATGTCTAGACCATGGCATGGAATTATATGAGCTTGAAGATGAAGAGGTCTGGAAAGAAAAAGCTCGCGCTTTGTGGCCAGATTTTTACGAGCAAGTTGGGGGCCAAGAGATGGTCGAGGAAGCCCTGGCAATCATACAAAATTAAATAAAAACAATGGAGGCAGGTAATCATGACCAGGGAATTAACTCGATTTATGAACAAATTTTACAATCATTTCGAGGAAGTTTTTTGTGTGATCACTGCGGGTATCATGGTTGCCTGCCTTATGATTCAGGTTGGAGCTCGTTGGATTACAGGTGGGGGTATTCCTTGGACAGAAGAGCTGAGTCGTTTTGCTTTTTTGTGGACGGTATTCCTTGCTGCTTCTTTGGTGGCCAAACACAATGCCCATGTCCGTATTACAGCCCAGTTTCTACTTATGCCTATCAAAGTCCGTCTTGGATTTCGGATATTCACTGACTTATTGTGGATAGTTTTTAATCTTTATATAGCCTGGCTGAGCTGGGAAGTTATTCAAAGAGGGTTGCAATTTCCTGAAGTATCTCCTGTATTACATATTACCAGGAGCTATGTGGAAATGATCATACCTTTTGGATTTGTCGTTATGAGCTGGCGTATTATCGAGGGCTATATCAAGAGAATAAGACAAGGAACCCTGACCGAAATGGTTATGCAGGTCTACGAGATTAAGGAGAGCTGATATGGAACTGACTGTATTGACCATGGTTCTGCTCTCTTTGGGAGCACTATTTATATTGGGCATGCCAGTTTTTATGAGCCTGGCTGTGGCTTCAAGTGTTGCTTTGATTTATGGGGGCTATCTCCCAATGTCTGTGGTGCACAATTCCATTTTTGATGGATTGAACATATTTCCTTTGCTGGCGATTCCTTGTTTTGTAATAGCAGGCACTTTGATGGAATATGGAAATATCACCAAGCAGATAGTGGATGTGGTCCAGCAGATTGTAGGCAGGATGTATGGAGGCCTGGGTATCACTACTATTTTGGCCTGCACATTCTTTGCGGCAATCTCAGGATCTGGCCCTGGCACAGTGGCAGCTGTGGGCACTCTTATGGTGCCTGCTATGCTCCGCAGTGGCTATAGTCGGGAATATGCAGGAGCAACTGCCTCTTCAGGCGGTACCATTGGTTTGCTTATACCACCAAGCAACCCAATGATCATTTATGCCATTCTGGCCAATGTTTCAGTCACTGGCATGTTCACTGCCGGGTTTATACCAGGCTTTATCGTAGGCATCAGTATGTGCACCACTGCCTGGTTAATGGCCAGACGCAGCGGATTCATTGGAGATCCTAATGCGCCACCATTTCATATTATCACATTTTTGCGCTCTTGCTGGAAGAGTTTTTTTTCTTTGGTGACCCCAATAATTATTCTGGGCTCGATATATTCCGGCCTGTGCACTCCTGTGGAGGCCTCGGTTTTGGCGATTGCTTGGGCTTTGTTTGTTGGATTTGTGATTAATCGTGCTTTAGACTTAACTGATATTTACAAGTCATTGCTGGAAGGAGCCATGATCTGCGGGGCTGTCTTATTGATCGTGGGCACCTCCACATTATTTGGCAAGATTTTGACCTTTGAACAGGCCCCTCAACGCTTGGCAAATGCAGTAATGGGAGTGTCTACAAATCCCTATGTGATCATGTTGATGATTATTGGCGTATTGATATTTTTGGGTATGTTCATGGAAACTTTGTCTACAATTATTATTCTAGTCCCAGTACTTATGCCCATGTTCAATATAGTGGGCATAGATCCCATTCATTTCGGAGTTATATTGGTTGTAACCAATGAAATGGCTTTGCTTACACCTCCTCTTGGAGTTAATCTTTTCGTTGCTTCACGTATTGCGAATGTTTCTGTCGAACGTCTTGCTGTTGGAGTTGTGCCTTTTCTTATAACTCTTTTTGCTTGCATATTATTGTTTGTTTTTGTTCCGCAAATCTCAACTTGGTTGCCAAAATTTATAGGCTATGGCCAATAACTATTTTTTTTACCAAATTTCAAGGAGCCTCAAATGTCCTTTGGTTACAATGGAAAAATATTGCATGTAAACTTATCTACTCATGAAATAACAACTGAGGAACCAGGTGAACAATGGTACCGCACTTACATGGGTGGCTCGGCCTTTGCCTCCTATTACCTGCTCAAAATGGTGAAACCTGGCATTGATCCTCTCTCACCAGACAATGTGCTCGTTCTGGCCACCAGTGTGATCTGCGGAGCGCCGATTTCCGGCTACAACCGCTTTACTGCTGCGGCCAAATCACCTCTAACCGATTATTTTGGGGAGGCGGAAGCCGGGGGGTATTTTGGCCCTGAGCTGAAGTTTGCAGGCTATGACGCTATTGTCATTCGCGGCAAAGCAGAAAAACCTGTGTACTTAAGCATCATGCACGGGCAGGCCTCTTTGCAGGATGCTTCAAGCTTTTGGGGCCTGGATAACTTCCAGACCTTGGAAAAGATCAGGGAAGAGACAGGCGAGCGTAAAGTTCGGGTTGCCAGCATAGGGCCGGCCGGGGAGAAACTCATTCGCTTTGCTAACATTTCCAACGATATGGAGCATTTTAACGGCCGGACCGGCATGGGCTGTGTTATGGGCTCCAAAAATCTTAAGGCAGTGGCCGTAAGGGGAACTGAGAAACCCGAATTTGCTGACCCTGAAACTGTGAAGAGCATTAATAAATGGCACAGGGAGCGGATCAAAAACCACCCACCGAACCAAGGCCTTTCCACTGGCGGGACTCCTGTGCTGGTCAAGGGTTTAAATGCCAGCGGCATTCTGCCCACTCGAAATTTCAAATATGGCACCTTTGAGGGTCATGAAAAACTGGAGTGGGAGAACTACAAACAAGAAATATTTTATAAGCCCAGCACCTGCTATATGTGTTCTGTGGCCTGCAAACGAGCTGTCAAGAGCGATGATCCTCAATTTCCCCTGGATCCGCGCTTTGGAGGCCCTGAATATGAAACCCTCGGCTCAATGGGCAGCAATCTGTGCAACAGTAATATCAAATCCATTGGCAGGGCCAATCAGATATGCAACCTCGTAGGAATGGACACCATCAGTGCCGGAAACATGGTTGCTTTTGTCATGGAATGTTACGAGTCAGGCATCTTGACCGCAGCTGACATCGGCCGTGACCTGCCTTGGGGTGATGCCGAGGGTATCTGTTGGCTGGTGGAAGCTATTGGTAACCGCCAGGGCCTGGGGGATGTTTTGGCTGAAGGGATGATCCGCGCAGCCCAAACAATTGGCAAGGGATCAGAAAAGTTTGCTTTTCATATCAAAGGCAATGACTTGCCACTTCACGACGGCCGCGGCAAAACCGGTATGGCCATGGGGTACGCCTTAAGCTCCACAGGAGCCGACCACGTGGAGTGCCCTCACGATGGCGTATTTCAAGGAGAAGGCTACCAGGCCTTGAGCGCTCTTGGCATCACTGAGTCGATCCGTCCGCTGGATACAGATGAGGATAAAGTCCGTTTTTTTCATTTGGGACAATTGGCCTGGGGTATCAATAATCTCTTGTCCATATGCAACTTCTGTTCGGTGCCTATTCATGCCATGACTTTCCACAATCTGGTGGAGTCAGTGCGGGCTATTACAGGCTGGGATACCAGTTTGTTTGATATCATCCGGGCCACCGAACGTTCTTTGGTCATGAGCCGATTATTCAATGTGCGTGAGGGCATTGGCCCTGAAGAAGACCGGGTCATCAGCCGCTGGCACGACCCCCTGCCGGACGGACCTCTGGCCGGACAAAAGATTGATGAGCAAGAGTTCCGTAAAGCCTTGGACCTTTACTACGAAGTGTGTGGCTGGGACCAAAAAGGCCGACCCGGACACGCCAAGCTTGTGGACTTGGACATTGATTGGGTCCAGGAAGTAATGTGAATTGGTCATGGAATTGACTGTCACACCCTATTCCAGTCTGCGCAAAAGCGATCAATCGTCTTTTGTTGTTCATTTACAGCCTGCGTCCTCGGTGGCCGATCTGCTCACAGAGTTGAACATAGCTCAACACGAGGTAGAAATGGTGGCCATCAATGGCCTCCTTTCACAATTTAATTCTGAGCTGCAAGACCAGGATCGGGTCGTGCTGATTCCTTTTGTCAGCGGCGGCTAACATCGGGTGACCATTGAAGCAAACAAAAGAGTTTACAAAATGCCAATGGTTTCAGTCCAAAAGCTCTTGCGCTTGGCCAAGCAGCAGCAGTGCGCCTTAGGGTGCATGAGTGTCTACAACTTAGAGAGTATTCAAGGAGTCTTAGCGGCGGCAGAGCTGGAGTCTACACCAGTAATACTTTCTATCGGCAATGAAGCCATCTGTCATGCAGGACTGCATGCTTTGGGCTGCGCTGCCATAAGCGCAGCCCAGCAGGCAACAGTCCCTGTCGCAGTACACCTCAATCATGGCCACAGCCTGGACCGTATTCTTGAGGCCCTGGATCTCGGTTTGAACTCTGTCATGTTTGATGGTTCCAACCTCTCATTTTCTGAGAATCTCATCCATACCAGAAGAGCAGCTCAACTGGCCCACGAAGTAGATGCTGCTGTAGAAGGCGAGCTTGGGCCAATATGCGGGCCTATCTTCGGAGCTGAGGACAAAGATGTAACCCATTTGGCAGAAATGTTTGCCACAGAGACCAAAGTTGATCTTCTGGCATTTTCCATCCCCAAAGGAGGCCTGAAAAACCTGGATATCATTTATGAACTTAAGCAAAGACTGAAAACGCCGCTGGTGATTCATGGAGCAAGCCAACTCGGCACCAAGGGAACTGCCATTTTATCCAGCATGGGCATTGATAAGATAAATTTTCACTCCGAAATCAAACAAGCACTGGGGTCTGGCTTGCAAGATATTGAAAAGAATAGAAGTATGCCTGTTGAAGTCCTCAGTACAATACGTCAAGCTGTCACTCGGGTGGCTTGTAAGAAGCTTTCAAGTTTGCGATACTCAGAACACACAATGCCAGCTCTTTGATGTGTCTTCATGGTTCATAACAAGATGATTTACATTCATCAGAGATCCCGGTAAATGACTTTTTTGTGCATTAAGAATCATGCACGCTCTATTGGCACAAATATTTTATTTCGTATCTTATTGAGATGAAATGACAACTTCACTTTCAGGCGGCCGACAAGAGTGATCTCTTGTTCATTGAGCTTGTGGCAGAGCTTGTCGGCTGCTTTGCGATACTTGGTGTTATCGATTCCATCTATGATCACGACCAAGGTGTCGCCGATGAGTTTGATAAGACCGGATCTTCGAGTGATCATCCCCAGTATTTGTTTGATGTCCCTGGGATCATCATAGCAGTCCCGAAAGATCTCCACCAACCGTTCCCGGGAATGGAAGGCCAGACACTGCATGAGATCATAGAGCTTTTTCTTTTCCAGATCGCAGCGGTTCATGGGTCTTCCCTTGAGCAGCTCCAGGATTGAGATCTTATCCGGGAGTTGACTGAGCTTATCTTCAAAGCGCTGAAGCTCGGTTTCTTTTTCCGCCTTCTCCTGCTCAAGCTTGGTGAGCTTTTTTTCGATCCGTTTGTCCTGGCGGTTGCCGAGTTTATACTTACGGAGATCGATCTCCTTTTGCAGCTCTTTGATATCGTTTTTGAGGGCTTTGATCCCTTTTCGAATCAGGGCAATGTCTGGATTGTCCACCAAGGGCTGCTCTTCAAGCTCTTTGAGATCATAGCCCGGATGATAATCCAGGTTGAACCAAGCCAGGGACTCCTTAAAGAAGTTTTCGGATTTCCCCCAACGCTGAAGCATATAATAGGCAATCTCGTGGACCGGTTTCTCTGTGTTGTTGGTGTATATCCCCATATACTTGCCTGATTTTTGGAATTTGATGGCCACCAGGCGCACCTGCATGGAACTTGGCTCGTTCCGGCCATCGTTTTTGGCGGTTTGAGTCGTCTCTCGAATGGTTCGAGACGTTTCAGCAATCTCAATTTCTTCTTCTGCAATACACATGGGGATAAAGCCGGGCAATTCAGTCATTGCCTTTTCAGGAAGGTGTTTGGCCCAGGTGACGAAATCAGCCTGCTGATCCAGCTCGTTGAAAAAATGAACCCCATACCCGCCCCGGTCAAAGACCAGGATGGCGCTCAATTCCCAGGTCGATGAGCATCTCGGCGCTGCGGGCAATCATGGGCCTGAAATCGATCTCACAGGATTCGGTGAGAAAGAACAAGGGCCTGCCCTGTAAATCGGTGACCGCATAAATCTCATTGCCTTTCAAGGGCATGCGCCGGACTGTATAGTAGCCTTTGGCAATGACGTGCAGGCCGTAGTAGGGCAGGAAGTGCCCGTCTATAAAAAGACTTCCTTGTCGATTCGATCTTTTTCAAGGAGGTTGCGGGCCACATCTTCTATCAGCTGGGGACTTTTCTCCTGTGAAGCCAGACGGCCAAGGAGTCCTCGCAGGGTCTCTTTTTCCGGTGCACGGGGCTGACCGATCAATATGCCCAGGTCACCAGCATTGGCCAGTTTTAAGGATTCAATCGAGGGAAAGCCCAGATTGATGCTGTGAAAGATCATCCCCAGGGCATCGAGAGCTTGATACCTGCTCCCGAATTGATACGGATAACAGGAGAGAAGTTCCTCAAACCCGATTTCCTGGAGAAAGAGATGGTGCATGAGCTCCCCGGCAAAGGGAAGCCGTTCTCCCTGCTTGAGCTTGGCTATGAGCTCTTCTTCAGCCTTGGTCTTGGCCTCAGGGGATTTTGTTTCGGCTAATTCTTCTTGCTTTTGCTTCAGTTCGGGATCAAGTTTAAAGGGAAGTTTGAGCTGCTGCTGTGGACTGTGCTCTTTTGCTGTCTCCTCGGCAATCTTGGCCATATCCAGGAGTTCTTGTTTGTCGGGCGGTTTAGGTTTTGGAGGTTCATGCTTGATTCGTATCCGGGCCACGGCATTCCTGGAGACCTCCATGCCCAAATCTTTCCCAGCCTGATTGGCGATTTTTTGATCCGACCAGTCCGGATGTTCTTCTTGAAGCTTTCGTATATGTCCCTGGATCTCATTGATATATTTGACAGGTTCTTTTCTGCCCCGATTTTCGAGGAGCACCGCCTCCAGGCCTAAAAGTTCTTTTGTTTTCAAAAGGTCGGCGACGGTATTTCGATGGAAGCCACAGATTTCGCCGGCAATGGTTTTGGTACAGAGTCCAAGTTCAACGAGCTGAATAGCAGCCTGTCTTCTTTCCGCGTTTTCGTCGGCATCAAAACGGGTCACGGGCATGGCGTTTAAGAAGACGGTTATGATATGTCTTCCTTTGTGGTCGTACTCGGAGCCGACGAGAAAGTTTTCGATTTTCCGGCATGTTGGGCTCATGGGAAGAAGATAGCAGAAAAACTTTGGAAAATCAAGACTTATCTTTAGTTATTTTATAAATTATTTTACCAATTATATCAGTATGTTATCAATTTGATGCATCGGTCGTGCACAGTTTTTATTGAGAAGGTTATTGTATAACAATTCTAAGTACTTATAAATATGAATGGGTATTCACCGTGAAGTCTGTTCATGGACAA
This sequence comes from Desulfovermiculus sp., assembly GCA_034521385.1. Classification (GTDB taxonomy): domain Bacteria; phylum Desulfobacterota; class Desulfovibrionia; order Desulfovibrionales; family Desulfothermaceae; genus Desulfovermiculus. The sequence goes on along the minus strand of JAXHMO010000019.1, from coordinate 61,703 downwards.
AGGAGGTGATAGCCTGCAACACTTTCCTGGTTTACGATCTGATACGAACTCAAAAATCAGAAAGAAGGAGGCTCGGTATGAACTCAAGAAAAAGAAAACTTAACACTGGAAGCCTGGTAAGGCTAACCTTCATGATGACCGTCTTTTCTCTAGCAACCCTTATTTCACTCCCAGCTCAAGCTGCAGATTACCCATCCAAACCATTCAACTACATTGTTCCCTTTTCTCCCGGGGGTACCACCGACCTTCAGGCCAGAGTCTTTGAAAAGTATTGGAAAGACACCTTCGATCAACCCATAAAGGTGGAATATGTCACTGGCGCCGGAGGTCAGGTCGGCTGGGATGCTCTCGTGGACCGTAAAGCAGACGGATATACTGTAGCCGGCAATAACCTGCCTCATATTATCATGCAACCTATATTTCGGGACACAAACTTTACAACTCAGGATCACATTGACGGAGCCGTTGCCGGCTTGGTCACAGACCCGGAAATGATCACAGTGCTCAAGGACAGTCCATATAAAGACATTCATGATCTGGTCAAAGCTGCCAAAGAAAATCCTGGAGCGATTACAGCCGGTGTGGTCGGAAAGTTTACCGGAGACTGGCTGGGACTAAAGCTGTTTGAAGACGCAACAGATACCGAATTTGCTGAAGTCATATTTCCCGGATCCAGACCAACGGTGGCCGCTCTTTTAGGAGGGCATATCGCCTGTATGTTCGGCAATACAGGGGACATTAAAACTTTGGGTCCTGAAAATGTGCGCACCTTAGCTGTAGGAGCCAAAGAGACTCCGGCTGTATTGGATCCATTTATCGATCAAATAGGTGCCCCCACTGCCCATGAGAAGGGCATTGAGTGGTATGCAGCTATTCACAGGGGGCTTGTGACGGTCCCTGGAACACCCAAACCCATAGTAGATACATTACGAAATAAAGTGGGAAAAATCATAACCACTGACGCGTATGCCCAGGAGATGCAGAAAGTTGGCCTCCCCATGCTTAACCGGCCAGGTCAAGAATACGCCGAATTCATCGAGCAACGCCAAGATAAGATCCTCAGTGTCCTCAAAAACATGGGTTACATTGAAATTGAAAATGGAGAAATTACCGTCTTGAAACGATAATTGAGCCTTACACATCCAACCAGCGAATGAGAGCTCGGCTGGATAGAGCAAATACCTGATGGATTACAAAATGCATTGGCCCGATACTCTATCCACCGGGCTCATTTCAATTTTCGAAGTGTTTATTCTAGAGGGGTGCCTTGCCCATGCTACTTGAAGTCCTTGGTAATATTTTCAGCCCGGCTTCTGTTGGCCTGATCATTCTTGGTCTGGCAGTTGGAAATTTTGTGGGGTGTATGCCCGGCTTAACAGCGACAATGGCCCTTGCAGTCCTTGTTCCCCTGACCTACTACATGCCCATTTCTCTGGCCTTGACCCTGATGGGAGCCATTTATGTAGGAGCAATCCGCGGCGGGGGGATCGCTGCCATCTTGGTCAACATCCCAGGCACCCCATCGGATATTGCCACCACCTTTGACGGGTATCCAATGACCCAGCAGGGGAAAGCCCGGGAAGCACTCATGATGTCCATCTTTGCCTCCGTAATGGGGGGATTGATCGGCAACACCTTCCTTATACTCGTGGCCAACCCGTTGGCTAAAGTAGCTCTCAAGTTTGGACCTCCTGAACTCTTCTGGATCTCCATCCTGGGAATTGCCCTCATGGTCAGCTTGTCTGAGTCCCTTTGGAAAGGGCTGATAAGCGGATTTTTAGGTTTACTGATCACCGCTGTGGGTGTTTCTCCTCTTGGCGGGGAATCCAGATTCACTTTTGGCTTAACCGAGTTAGCCGGAGGAGTCCCTATCATCGCCGGCCTCATAGGGCTGTACTGCATCCCCAGAATATTGGAGCTTCCCCAGGAAGCCACCCGTGAGGAAACAGGGATTGATACAAAACAAACCCTTATCATTCGCGGCAATATACACAAAATCATGTGGGAAACCATTAAGGCCTGGTTCTCGAACCTGGCTGGCTTTGTTTCCGCGCTCATCGGGACTGTGGTGGGAATACTTCCAGGTGCAGGTGGTAATATTGCTGGTATCATGGCGTATGACCAGGTCAAACGGTTTGCAAAAAACCCGCAAAACTTCGGAAAGGGGGACATACGCGGAGTGGCCAGTGCCGAATCTGCGAACAATGCTACTGTTTCCAGCTCCTTAGTGCCTATGTTAACTTTCGGGGTCCCAGGGTCTCCTCCTGCAGCTGTTCTCCTTGGGGCCATTTTAGTTCAAGGGTTGCGTCCTGGACCAGAGTTGTTTACTAAATACGCAGTTGATACATATACATTTATAGGCGGTCTATTTCTGGCCAATATTCTTCTTTTACCTGTCGGCATGTATTTATCCAACATGTTTTCCAGAATAATGTTTGTTTCCAAGGAAATGCTGGCCGCTGCCATCGGGGTTCTTTCTGTTGTTGGGACCCTTGCCATCCGGGGAAATGTGGGCGATGTCTTTGTTATGATCATCCTGGGGTTGTTGATGTATATTGGAGGCAGACTCAAATTTTCCCCTGCTCCAGCTGTTTTAGGCATAGTTTTAGGGAGAATTGCAGAAGAAGGCCTTACTCAATCTATGATGATTTCAAAGGGTACAGGTGGATTAATTCCGTATTTTTTGGGACGTCCAATAACAGTAGCTCTTATCATATTTACATTATTCACCATCTTATGGCCATACCTTCAAAAGATGATTATAAAAAGAAGAAAAATGAAGTATGAAGGTATCCAAGAAGAAACATGCAAATATGAACCTGAAAAAATTATTATTGGCAACGAATTTAAGATATCAGAATTACTTGCAGATAAAATAATATCTGTATTATTAATAGTTATATGCGGATTTATATTCTGGAAGACAAGCAGCTTCAGTAGATATGGTGCAATATTTCCAATCATGACAACTTCTGGAGTACTTTTATTTTCTATTCTTTATTTCATAAATAGCTGGATTCCTTATTTCGTTAAGAAACGACAACCATCTGAACAGTGCGAGATCATTATGCACGCACCAAGCCTCTTTATCGGCATTGGTTCTATTCTTTTATATGTTTATCTTCTTATGCCAACTATCGGTTTCTTGACCTCAACATTTATATATATGCTTGGACTCATTCTTGGAACCAGAGTTCAGAGACGAACCCTGGTAGGCAAGGGAGTACTCTATTCTATTGTTTTTAGCGCAATTTTAAGCTTTAGCATTTATTACACCTTTGCAAACATTCTAAATATTCATCTTCCGACAGGCATTTTCATTTAATCCATACCTGAATTTCTTTCTTCAGATGGTACTTGCAAAGGATCAGACCTGCCATTGCTGCGGTCAGAAGGCCCTGTAATGTTCAGGATTCCTTTAGCAAGATGCGAGGGTGCATCAAAACATTACCGCTTCCAGCCGCCTCCATTACCCCCGCAGGACCAGAAAAACCATGTATATGATATACAGGACAAAAAACAATCCCCCTTCCCGGCGATCGATCTTGTGCTCCTTCCAGGTAAAGGTGAACAGAAAAAAGAGCAGGCTCACGCCCACCAGAAGCCAGATGTCCACATTCAGAGCGGTATTGTAATCAATGGGTGTGATTGTGGCTGTGACACCTAAAATCCACAAAATGTTAAAGACATTTGATCCAACCACATTACCTACGGCCATATCCGCATTGCCCCGCAAGGCAGCCACCACCGAGGTGGCCAGCTCCGGAAGGGACGTACCTACAGCCAATATGGTCAGCCCGATCAGGGCCTGACTCATCCCCATGGCTGCGGCCATGGTTTGGGCCCCGCTGACCAGCCACTGCCCCCCTAAAGTCAGGCCCAAAATACCGGTCAGAACCAGGGTAAAGGCCCATGGAAGTTTGACCAATCTGACCTGAGCGTCATCTGCCTCATTGGTTCCGTTGGTGCTTTTGGCCACGGAGAAGATGTAGTACATGTACACGGCAAAGTATCCCAGGAAAGCCAAGCCGTCCGCCCGGTCCAGGCGGGAACCTGCAGCCCCGGTCAGAATCCGGTCATTGGCCAGGACCACCAGGACCAAGGTGGACAAGAGGACAAAGGGGATCTCCCGCCAGCGGATGGTCTTTTCCAGGGCCAAGGGATAAATCATGGCTGCAATCCCCAGGATGAGCAAAATATTGGCCATGTTGGATCCCACCACATTGCCCACGGCCATGTCCGCCGCTCCCTGAAAGGCGGAGAGCAGGGAAACCAAGAGCTCCGGGGCCGATGTGCCCATGGCCACCACGGTCAGGCCCACTACCAGTCGGGACAGACCTAAACGCAGGGCGATGCTGCCGGCCCCGGTAACAAGGGCATGGGCTCCGCCGAGCAAGAGAGGTATACCAAAAACCACTTGAAGAGCAGCCCAAACCATCTATCCACCCCCAGGCTATATTTAGTACCTTGCCCTGCTATACTTGAGAATTTGAAAAACGCCATGGTTCCTGCCATGTACCGCCCGGACACAGGGCCTACAGATCACAAACCTGAAAAGGGGTCAACACAAAACAAAGCCCGGCAGTGGACACTGCCGGGCTTTGTTTTGTGGGAGGAGGAGTTCTAGGAGGAGTTATGAAGAGTCCGCTTTGTCGTATTACTGTCCCATCTTTTTTTGGATTTTGTTCCGCAATTCTTTATTGCTGTCCATTCCCTTCACAATTCCGTTATAGGTCTGTACATCCAGACCCTCGTCGTCCAGAATCTGGATAGCTTCTTTTTGAAATTCTTCCCGCAGTTTTTGGGCCTGTTCGACATCGTCCGCTTCTTGAAACTTGGGTTGAAATTCCTGCCGCAGTTCGTCAACCTCGGCCCGAGCGCTGACAAAAGACTCTATTTGATCCTTGCTGAAATCATCGGCCTGGGACTGTTGCTGTTTGTACTGTCCCTGACCCTGACCTTGCTGACCTCCCTGCGTACCTTGGGCATTGAGGGCTGAAGCAGCAAACAGCAGGCTGACCATGACTGCGAACAGAACGTACAGTTTGGAGTTTTGACCACGCATACTTTTTCTCCTTGTTTTTTTTGCATTCAACAGGTCACAGAATCTTTAAGCTTCTTCCTTTATATCTGGACACCGGGCCCGGTGTTTCATGTTTTTTGCATAAAGCTTGCCAAAAGAGACAAACAACTCGATACAGGAAGTCTGTGGGCTCAGGCTCCGCACTTTCGATCTGGGTGCTCACTGCCGGCTTTTTCGGACGACACATGTGCCAATTTGACACAGATGTGGTCTCTTGGTTATTCGTATGAGTCAGTACGACCACATGGAGTGATAAGCATGCCTTTTCATTTGCGCTATAGCCTGTTTCAGGCTCTTCTTCTGTACGTCATCGTCCCTTTGGCTGCCGCCTTGGGCCTGGCCGGCTATCTCAGTCTGGCCACTATAGAAGACCGGGTGGAAGAAAAAATGCAGGATGAAGTCCAGCTCGTGGCTCGATCACTGCAACTCCCCTTGAGCCACGCTTTGGAAAGGGGCAGAGCCATGAGCATTGTTCGGGCCCTGGAATCGGCCTTTCAAATCAACAGGGTCTATGCCGTCTCTGTCTATGGCCGCAACGGGAACCTGATCGCCTCGGTGGGAGCTTCGGTCTGGGATCACAATGACCAAAAAAACCATGAACGGATAGCGGCCATGGCCGAAGAAGGGGACAAGCAGGAAGAGTATGGGCAGGTCGGGGGCCAAAAAGCCTATTCCTATTTTGTGCCCCTGACCGACTCCGGAGGTCGAATCAACGGCCTGTTGCAGTTGTCCCGTAAAAAGGAAGACTTCCGGGAACATATTGCCGAACTACGCCTCCAGATCGGCTATATCCTCCTTGGAGGGACCGGGGTCATGATCCTCCTGGTGGTCTTTGGTCACCGCAATGCCTTGGGCTGTCATTTGGAACGGCTGGGTCGTTCCATGCGCCAGGTGGAGCAAGGGGACCGTTTGCACCGCATCTCCCTGCACGGGCCGAAAGAAATCACCGCTCTGGCCACTACCTTTAATACCATGCTGGACAGCATGGATCAGGCCCAAAAAGCTTTGGAGGAACACCGCCAAGAACAGGCCCGGCTGGAAGCTGAGCTGCGCAAGGCGGAAAAAATGGCCGCTGTTGGTCGCCTGGCCGCCGGGGTGGCCCACGAACTGGGAACCCCCTTATCCATCGTGGCCGGTCAGGCTCAGCGGGCCGGGCGATCTGCGGACCTCCCGGCCAAGGTCGACCGGGCCCTGGAACACATCCGGGATCAGGTTCAAAGGATGGAATCCATTGTCCGTCAACTTTTGGACTTTAGTCGCAACAGCTCCTCCTGCCGCCGGGAGGTGGACCCGGCCCATGTGGTGCACAAGACCCTGCAAAGCTTGGTTCCACTGGCGGAAGAACACAATATCCAACTGGAGGAGGCTCAGCCCCAGAGTATGGAGGACTGCCTGGTCACCGCCGATCCCCTGCGCCTGGAGCAAATGCTGACCAACCTAGTACACAACGCAATTCAGGCTGCACCACCGGGCCAAGGGCGCGTCATCCTCACCTGGGAATGCACCGCCGAGAACTGTGTGTTTTCGGTCCAGGATAACGGACCGGGCATTCCCCCGGACCTGATTTCCAAGGTATGCGATCCCTTCTTTACCACCAAGGCGGTGGGTGAAGGAACCGGCCTGGGCCTGGCTGTAGTCCACGGTATTGTCGAGGAACATCACGGCTCCCTGCACATCGAAACCAGTCCCCTGGGGGGTGCCCAGGTCAGGGTCGTTCTGCCCCGAACACCCGCCGATCAAAAGGCATGATCCAAAGTGCAAATCATACCCCAGAACCGATGCCTGCAGGGCCGAACTCGGCAGGGATCTCGTTTGTCGACTCCAAGCAAAGGGAAATGAACATGTCAGAGGAAAGAGTGGAACAGGAACAAATCCTTATCGTCGAAGACGACCAGGGACTGGGACAGCTCTTAAAGGAAGAACTAAGTGACGCTGGTTTTTCCGCGCATTGGGTAGCCAGCGCTGAACAAGGTCAGGAATGGATGGCCGGGAACAAGCCAGACCTTATTGTGTGCGATTTAAAGCTCCCCGGGACTGATGGGCTGCATCTGTTGCGCACAACCCGGGAACATTTGCCTGAACCCGGATTTGTGATCATCACCGCCTTTGGGTCAGTTCCCCAGGCCGTAGAGGCCCTCAAGGCCGGGGCGGACGATTTTCTGACCAAGCCCCTGGACCTGGACCAGCTGGTTCTTTGCGCCCAGCGCACCTTGGAAAACAGGCATCTGCGGCAGGAAGTGCAGCGCTACCGGGATATTCTGGCCCAAGAAGACTTCCACGGCCTGATCGGAAACAGCCAGGCCATGTCTGTTCTGACTGCCCAAATCAGACAGCTGGCTGCAGCCGACGGTCCAGTGCTCATTTTAGGGGAAAGCGGGACCGGAAAAGAGCTCGTGGCCCGAGCCGTGCATCAGGAAAGTGCCCATAAGAATGCCTCATTGGTGGCTGTGAACTGTGCCGGTATCCCGGCTGAACTCCTAGAGTCCGAACTTTTCGGGCATACCGCCGGAGCATTTACCGGGGCGGCCAAGGATAGGAAGGGGTTATTTGCCGAGGCCGGCGGAGGCTGCATCTTTCTGGATGAAATATCTGAGACGCCCCTGTCCATGCAGGCCAAACTCCTGCGGGTTTTACAGGATGGAAAGGTCCGTCCGGTGGGCAGCAACAAAGAGATGTCCACCCGGGCCAGGATTCTGGCTGCGACCAATAAAGACCTGGAACAAGAGATTGCCGAGGGCAGGTTCCGCGAGGACCTGTTCTATAGGCTGGAAACCTTTACCCTCCAGGTTCCACCCTTGCGGGAAAGGGAAGATGACGTCCTCCTTCTGGCGTCCAGATTTCTGCAGGGATTTTGCGCCAAACTGGGCCGGAATATCCTGGGCTTTTCTGACGCCGCCCTGGACCTTTTGAAGAGATATCCTTTTCCCGGCAATGTCCGGGAATTACAGAATGCCGTGGAGCGGGCGACCACCCTGAGCCAAGGCCGCTGGATCTCACCCCAGGATTTTCCCCAGAGGATGCGTGAACAACCGGGGTCAGAACCAGACCAGACCGGGTTTTCAACCCAATCCCGGCTCCTTTTGGACGACCACCGGCTGCCCACCCTGGAAGAGCTCAAGGCGCGCTACATCACCTACGTTCTGGAGCAAACCCAGGGGAACAAACGGCGGGCCGCCGCTTTACTGGGCATCGGGCGGCGCACCTTGTATCGATATCTTGGAGAATAGAGTCCGCCCTGGAGGATTCGAACCCCCGACACCTGGATCCGCACATTAAGCTGTAGGTAGAGATTCCCGGAGGCATTGCTTTTCCGCTCGGTGGAGAGCATTGCAGGAAATAGCAGCATACGACCGAGATACCCTCCGAGCTCTACAACTCAACGCACAGCATCGCCTAACTTAGTGACTTGTGGGAGTCTCTTTTTTTTGAGCATATGCTCCCAGGACCTTCAGTTCAGTATCTGAAAAGAGCACTTCCGCTGGCAATTCGGGCGCTTCTCGGCCCAGAAGGGTCATGAGCATGATCCGCCAGGCAATGACCAAGTTAATGGCTATGGCCCGACGTAATCGCTCTGCTGTTTCATGTGACAGGTCCTCTATCTTGCATCCGCTTTTGAGAACACGATGCCAATCTTCCACACGCCAGCGCTTGCAGTACCAAGAAAGGCATTTTAGGGCATCCTCAAAAGTAGCGATATGCATCGTGGTCAACAGGAACCACTCCACAGGTTCATCGTTTGCTGGAGGATGTTCCTCAAGGGCATGTACTACCCACAGGGAGACCGGGGCCTTGTGGGCAAGGTGTCTCCCTGGATGCAGCTTTACCTTCTTCGCCCGGAGAAACAACGTCGCTTCTCGCTCTTCCCTCTTGGGTTTGGCCTTCTTTTTACTTGTCTTGCTTCTTTCGCTCTGACGGGGAACTATGACATTGACCCCACCCAAAACCTGTCCTTGACTGACTGAACCAAACAGTTTGGCGCTTCCGCCATTAATATTGCGATGATACTGGGCCCGGACAAGCAGTTCAACGCAAGAGTATTTGCGTTGTTCGTCAAAGAGTTCAAAGAAATCTGCTTCCCGGTCACACACATGAATCAAACGAGTATCTGGAAGGTCTTGCTTTATTTGGACCAAATCTCGATGATGCTCAATCCATACGTAATTTTTCTTTTCTTCAATGGGCACCTGATTGGAAGGTCTGGCGTCTTCAGCCGATCTCGGGGTCGGAGCATTGCATGTGGCGTGCAATACACCCAACGGGAGTCCTTCGGGTGTCACGGCAAGTGAGGAGTGCAAATAAAGGCCCCGGATTTGCGCGTTGGTCTGGTTCTTGCCAATGACGCCCAAACCTTTGCATTTATCCAGGTTGTTGTAATTGAGGTCTGTTCCATCCTGAATACACAGCACATCCTGGACTGCACTCATCCTTTGAATGGTACGCTTCCGGTGCGGACGCAGAATATTGGCCATACAAACAGCTGACTCATCAGGATTGTCGAGCATCCGGTAGTAACCCTTGGTCGCTGCCCAATCTATGCCCGGCAAACCGCTGTATGAAACCCCAGGATGTTCACTCATATCTTCTGCTGCCCGTATCAACCTATTACTTGATCTCAAGTCACCAAGGGGTGCGCCTCCAAATTCATTCTTAGCCCATTGGTCCGAATCGAGTCCATCCCCCACGTCAAGAGGAGCAATAACTTCCTGTGACTGGAGCCCTATTTTTGAACGAAAGTCACCATCAAGCACATAGATGTAGATGTCTTTGACAGGCAAAGACGGTTTGTTCTTTTTCTCTTGCCTTCCTCGACCCTTGGTTTGCCCAACTCTGTGCCAGTTGGCGGCTTTGAGAGATGTGCCGGAGAAATCGGGGTCTACAAAGGTCTCTAAAAGCAACGGCCTGTAATTATATTGCTTTTCAAAATCGTTGGGCATCACTTGAGCGGCCATACCCAAGACCTTAGAGGCCAGATTCTTGCATCGAATACAAGGACGAATCAAGAAACGGCTCAAGCCGACAACATAATGCAGATACTGCTGGCGATGTTCACGATCCCAGCCAATCCATGCATCACGATCGGCCACATGCAGAGCTGATGCTGCAAATCCCAAGCCGCCAAGCAGGCCATGTTCAGAGTCGATCAGATAACGCAATTGACGCCCAACAAAAGGACCAGCACCGAGATAATGCTCGCAGAGCATCATCTCATTCCAGATGCGCATCTTTTCCTTCGTATCGACCAAAACCAGTTCCAGACCGCGCACTCGGTCAACCTGATGTGGCACCTCTGTAGCAAGCGGAACAGGAGCATGTAAACGCTGTGGAAGATGTTTACGATGCTTTGTTTTTTCTATTGGCAAGGCAAAGTGCCCGGCAGCTTCCAGTTCCCGCAAAGCCTTGAGGCATCCTCCATGCTGCTCAAGACCGCGTATGTCAAAGAACCCAAGGTCTCGACATATTGCTTTTGCCAATTCCTTGCTGTTGGGGTATTTGTTCCTTGTAATCAGCCTGGAGACATATTCGATATGCTCGGGCTGGGCCAATATTCGTTTAATTTGATTTTGTGTGTGCATGCCTTAGGCATACACGAACTCTTTGCACATGTCCCGAACTTTTTTCGAGATCATGGAAAGACCTGGTACCGTGTCTTATAAGTACAATCCAGGGTGGTGGCGGTTTGAAATATTGATTTTTCTTTTCAGGCTTGACCCATTATCCAACGACACGGAAATTCGAAATACGAATATCGAAATTCGAAACAAACAGGGGCTTACCCTTGTTCATCTCACAGGTTTCGCGCCAGGATTTCCGGATTTCCTCCCTGGCCTTTCCCAGGAGTTCTTCATTGTTGGTGTTTTCCCACTTGACCAGCTCTCTGAGGATATCAAAAAGGCACTCCCGCTCTTTTTGGGCGTCTTTCTTGGTTTGACCGTGGCATTTCCCCCAACCGCACTCCCCGCCGGGATCATTGACAAGCTGGGCAAAAAGCACCGCCCGGACAGCGGCCAAAGGCCGTCTGGCCCACCACAAATGCAAGGTAGAGGGGTGACCATGACGGATGGATTTTCCCTGGCTGCGACAGCGTTTATTCATCCAGGGGCAAGGCGCATTCTATGAGTTTCTTGGGGGCTTTGATCATGGTGGTGGTTCCAGGTCTTTGGGGTTCACGGTTTATTGGTTCACGGTTCACGGTTGGAAAATGAAGAGGATGGCCGGAGCCATAAGAAAAAGACGTTCACGCCAAGGCGTGAGAGGACCCTGGGAACGAAGAAGGAAAAAGGCGTCTTGCTGTGCCCGATACGGCACAGGACAAGACGCCTTTTTATTCCATCTGGCCCGCCCTGGAGGATTCGAACCCCCGACACCTGGATCCGAAGTCCAGTGCTCTCTCCAGCTGAGCTAAGGGCGGGTCCTAACCTTGTAGCCTCCCTAGGAATGCCCAGTCAAGGCCTTGACCTCTTCCCTCCTGATCAATCCGGAAAATCTGAATATTTGACAGTTCAGCCGAACACAGCCTAAATATACAAGATGGCTTCATGCACCTTGCATTTCCACGGCCAGCTGCCCGAGCTTTTGACCACCTCCTGCCAGAATGGGGCTGTGCACTACGTCCTGACCCGCCGGGCTTCCATCAAGGACATCGTGGAATCACTGGGACCGCCGCACACTGAGATCGGAGGGATCTCGGTTCACAACCAGACCGCTGATTTCAATCTCATCCCTCAGCCCGGGCAGGACATCCACATCCACCCCCTGCAACCACCGGTGAATCCCTGCCTGCCAAGTCTCCTTCGCCCCCAACCGCTTCCCGGAATGCGATTTATCGTAGATGTCAATGTGGGCAAACTGGCCAGACTTTTGCGCATCCTGGGCCTGGATGCCGCTTTCCACTGGTCCTGGCGGGACGGACATATCGCCCAAATGGCCGAGCTGGAAGAACGACTCGTTTTAAGTAGAGATCACGGACTGCTCAAACGCAAACAGGTCCAATGGGGACATTTGATCCGGGCCCAAACCCCCAAGGAACAACTCCTGGAAGTCATCTCCTTCTTCGGCCTTAAACCTCCCTTTGCCTTGTTCTCCCGCTGTCTAGCTTGCAATACTCCTCTGCAGCCGGTGAAAAAAAAGGATATCGAGCACAGGCTCAAACCCAAGACCAAGCGTTATTATCAGCGTTTTCACCTCTGCCCCGATTGTGGTCGGATCTATTGGCAGGGATCGCATCATCAGCACATGCAGGCCTGGCTCCAAGAAACCATTTCTCATATCGACAGCCCTTTCCCTGCTGACCGTCGAAGCTGTCCATAGACCTCTGCTTTGGTCTCAGAACTCTGTTTATCCTGCCGAGGGCATTGACACATTGCTGACCAGTTGGTAGGTATAATGCACATAAACGACCAAGATTTGCACTTTCCCAGGATGTCAGTAAAATCAATCTCATTCGATGTATTGGGTGTGTCCCACCCACCCATGCCCAGCTTACGATGCACGACGTGATCATAAATTCCTGATCACTTCTTTTTAGTCACACCAGCAAAAGCTCCGGGGAAAAGAACATGCCGAACACAAACCAGGAACCTACCGTCCGTTCATTAGAGGGCTGGGACTCGCGGCAATCCGCCGAAGCACATACCGCCCAGGGCCCTTCCCTGGCCCCATGGCCAACCCCGTATTGGCCTCAGGGCGTAGCCCGGGTCATTCGCGGATTTGATCGCCCTCTGTATTCTTTGCTTCAGGAATCGGCCCGCAAATATCCCCATCAGGTATACACCATCTTCCAGGGAGCCGAGCAAACCTACGCCCAGGTCCAGGATACTGCGGACAAAGTGGCTGCCTATCTCCACTCCGTCGGGGTGCAGAAAGGGGACCGGGTGGCCATCTTTCTTCCCAACCTCCCCCATTATCCACCCATTTTCTTCGGCATCCTCAAGCTGGGAGGCATATGCGTGACCTGCAATCCCTTGTATACCGCTACTGAACTCCGCTACCAACTCCAAGATGCCGAGGCCAAGGTGGTCTTTTGCATGGACCATCCTCAATTCTACCCCACAGCCCAGGCTGCAACTAAAGACACGGATGTGGAAACCGTGGTGGTCTGCAATATCAAATCCTCCCTGCCCAAAACCAAGGCTCTCCTGGGCGGCATGCTGAAAAAAATACCCCAAGCCGCCCAGCACGACCCCAACCATGTCTTCTTGGATCACATCCTGGCCCAAACTCCGGACCAACCGCCAGAAGTGGAGATTGACCCGATCCATGATGCAGCCCTGATCATCTATACCGGAGGTACAACCGGGGTGCCCAAAGGGGCCGTATTGACCCATTCCAACCTGGTGTTCGATGTCATGGCCTGGGACGAATGGGTTCGCTTTCCGGCCCCCGACGGGCAGGGCGAGGAACGGGTCAAACCCGGAGGGGAGCACTGTTACCTGGGCGTCTTACCCTGGTATCACATCTTCGGCATGACTTTGTGCCTCATCGGATCGTGTTACTCAGCCAGCCGCTTGATCTGTATTCCCGACCCCAGAGCTGGAACCCCCCCCTTTACCGAAGTGCTCAAAGCCGTCCAACGCTTCAAGCCCACCTTGCTCGTGGCCGTTCCGACCATCTTTTCGGCCTTTATCAACCATCCCCATCTGCACAAATTTAATCTGCGCTCCATTCGGGCCTGTGCTTCAGGTGGGGCTCCTTTGCCCCAGGAAGTGGCCAAAGAATTTGAACAGAAAACCGGAGCAATCATTTTTGAAGGCTACGGGCTCAGTGAGACCGCACCGGTTATCGCCGGAAATCCCAGCGACATCTCTTTGCGCCGTTTCGGCTCCGTGGGATTTCCTTGGCCCAATACGGATATCAAGATCGTGGATTTGGATACCGGGCAGATAAAGTTGCCCCTGGGGGAAGACGGAGAGATCGCCGTCCACGGTCCCCAGGTCATGCCAGGATACTGGCGCAAGCCCCAGGCCAATGCAGCCGTGTTCCGGGAGATCGAGGGCCACCGCTACTTTTTAACTGGAGATATCGGGCACATTGATCAGGATGGATACATCGTTATCACCGACCGGAAGAAGGATGTCATCCTGGTCGGGGGCTTTAACTGCTATCCCCGGGAAGTGGAGGAAGTCTTGTACGAACATCCCAAGGTCTCCCAGGCAGCGGTGGTTGGCATTCCTTACCCCACGAGCGGAGAACAAGTGAAGGCCTTCATCCAACTCCGAAGCGGGGAGGCGGCCACGGAACAGGAAATTTTGGATTTTTGCCAACAACGACTGGCCGGTTACAAGCGACCCAAAAGCATTGAATTTCGTTCCGAACTGCCTACTTCAGCAGTGGGAAAGGTCCTGCGCCGAGTATTGCGGGACGAGGAGATGAATAAGAAAAAATAAAGCAAATGGATGCCCAGGATAAAGACCCTTGACCAGAATACAACCTCAATTACAATGCCACTATGTTCCAAGCTGTTTGTCTTGTGCTCCTCAGCCTGCTTATGATGTTGGGCGATTGGGTACTCTTCGCTCATGCCGCCCAACCGCATGGAGTTTTCCCCAAGGGCACTGAGACACACCCTCCCCCTGATTCCTTTGTGTATACTGTGCACAAAGGCGACTGCTTGTATTCGATCCTGAAGTCTTTGCATATCCCCAGGAACAAGCTTGAAACCTGGGTCCAGAGGATCATGAAACAAAACCCCCTTCTTCAAAACCCGGATCTCATCTATCCAGGCGATCGAATCTATCTCCCCCCAAACCTGGCCCCAAACAACCGCGATCCCCGGCCAGACCCGGACGCCCAGTCAAAGCCCAAGTACATGAGCAAGATTCCACATACAGTCAACGGACCCACACCAACTTCTCCGCCCATCCAGAACCGGATTTCCCAAGCCAGGCCTGCACATAATAAGGGATATTTCAGTCCAAACCACCCCCCAACAAAACCGGGAGAGGGCAATAAGGACCAGGCCATCAAACAACTCTCCCATCTGGGTCTTGACTTTTCCCGGCAAGGAGAAATCATCTACCCCTTGGGCCAGGGGCAATGGGTGCGTATCCACCTGGATCCGATGCCCTTGGCTTCCACCCCTTGGGGGGATACGATTCTGTTCGCGCCCCAGACAAGGTTGAGCGAGCCCATGTTCCAGGACCTGGTCCAAGCCGGATTGAACGTCTGTCCGGTTCCTCCTTCCTGGACCCCGCACCTGGTATACACTGCCTTGGAAGATGCCTGCCGATCCTCTTTCATGGTCTGGTCCACATCTCGATACTTGATTCTTGGACTCCCCGGGGAGAACAGCATTGAGATCACCGCCCCAACCATCCTGGCGGTTAAGGGCGGCCAGAAATTCACGTTTGCCGTTTTCGCTCCAGAACCCGCCAATTCACCCAACATCCCAGGACTTCTGCTTGGTTATTTAAAGGACCATAATATTGAGCTCCAATGGTCTGTACCTGGCGCCCAAGAATCTGCATGGACTCCTCAGAGCGCCCCCTCCCGACAGGACCTTTGGGTCCCTACACGTCGTTGGACAGATCTTGGCTCCTGGACCAAAGAGACAAAAAAAGATGAACCAACCGATTCAAAAACCCACATCACGTCGACTTTGAGCTACATGCCCCATAAACTTTTACAAAAGGACACCTTGCGTCTATCCTGGACAGCGGCAGACCTCACCCTCATCCTGCGCGTGTCGCTCTTTAGCCGGCGTCAGAACGGGCGGCCCACCTATTTCCTGCCTTCGGACCGGGCCGACCCCTACTTGGTTGCCTTACTCAATCTCATGGGCTACAGTACATATAAGCTTCAATTCTAATTTTTATCGTCCGTTCTCTATTAAACGTTCTGGACCAAGGGGAGATCCCTCATGCAACAGAATACAGGCCCCACTCATGTGACCACCCTGGAGACCTTTCAGCCGTCTCACGTGTATAAACCCGAGGAGTTCATTCCCTACATCGGCGAGGCCCGGGTCGAGGCCTTAAAGCGCACAGCCGCCCCCTTGGAAGGCAAGGGCTGGACCAACGTCAACTCCACCTTAATCGGCGGGGGGGTGGCCGAAATCTTAAGCAGTGCCGTGCCCCTGGCCCTGGGCCTGGGAATCCAGGCCCATTGGCACGTCATCCGGGGTAATGACAACTTTTTCCAAGTGACCAAAAAGTTTCACAACATGCTCCAAGGCATGGACCTGCCCATTTCCCTGGAAGAGATCTTCCAGGCCTATCTGAACACTATTGACGAAAACGCCAAGAATACATTTATTGCCTCCGACCTGGTAGTCATCCATGACCCCCAGCCTGCAGCCATGGTCATGAACGGGCTTATCTTTGGCAATATCCTCTGGCGGTGCCATATCGACACCTCGGCCCCCAATGAGATCATCTGGCGCTTCTTGCTTCCCTATGTCAACCATTGCGCCGGGGCCATTTTCACTATTCCGGAGTTCATCGGTCCTGGTCTGCAGATTCCTTTGTACCAGATCTATCCCTGCATCGACCCCCTGGCCGGCAAAAACAGACACAGGACCAAACAGGAAGCCTTAAGCGCCCTGGACAGCCTGTTTTCCGACCACGGGGTGGATCCAGAACGACCCATGGTGGCCGCCATCTCCCGCTATGACATCCACAAGAACCAGTCCACCATCATCAGCGCTTTCCAGGAATACAAGATACGGGTCAAGCCCGACCCGGCTCCGTATCTGATTTTTGTGGGCAACACTGCCTCCGACGACCCGGAAGGGGGTGCAATGCTGGAAAAACTCAAAGAACAGGCCGGGGACGATCCGGACATCATCTTTTGGGTCAACGTGGACAATAATGACGAAGTGGTCGGGGCCTTGATGCGTTTGGCTCGAGTCTTTGTCCATGTGTCCACCAAAGAGGGATTTGGACTGGTGGTCACCGAAGCCATGTGGCAGGGCGCTCCGGTTATCGGATCCAAGGTAGGGGGAATCGCCAAGCAAATTGATCACGGCACCACCGGTTACCTGGTCGATCCCCTGGATGTGGGAAAAATCGTTCAACATTTGGACTACCTCCTCACCCACCCTGAAGAGGCTCAAGTGATGGGCGAACAGGCCAGGGAACATGTGCGCACCCATTTTCTCATCCCGGAGCTGGTCCGCAGGTATATGATCCTTATGCAGTATTATTCCGGAATTAATTCCGGAGCCCCGGATTTTCGGCTCAATGATTTAAGCTATAGTGAAGTGTTAAGCCTTATGCGCCCGGTGCCTCCTTTCTTTTAGGGGGAGGTCCAAAGAACCGACCCATGCCCTGGATATTAGCCATGGGCATATACCGTCGTCCCGAGGGCAAGGAGGCCTTGGATTCTTGCCCGCCTTCCGGGCAAACAATCGGGGAGTAGCCAAGGGTTACGGCCTGCTTGAGGCGTAATTCTTGGCCGGCAATAGGCCGGACCTGACCGCTTAAATCCACTTCCCCCCAGAAGACGGCCCCTTCAGGCAAGGGACGGTCGTAATAGGACGAAAGAACCGCGGCCACCAGGCCCAAATCCATCCCCGGTTCTTCCATTTTCAAACCTCCTCCGATCTTGGCATACACATCCATACACCCCAGCCTAAGGTGCAGACGTTTCTCTACAATGGCTAAGAGCAGATGCAAACGGTTGCTGTCAAATCCCACTGAGGTCCGCCGAGGCATAGAGCCGAAGCTCTCGGTAACCAGGGCCTGAACTTCCACTGCCAAAGGGCGCTGCCCTTCCAGGGCCATGACCAAGGCACTGCCGGACAGGTCAGGGTCCCGGGCCCGAAGGAAAAAGGTGGATGGATCGTGCACAATCTGTAAACCTGTGTGCACCATCTTCAAAACCAAAATATTGCTGGTCGGCCCAAAGCGATTCTTAATCACCCTTAAGATGCGAAAGTCGTGGTTACCGTCTCCTTCCAGGGAGAGCACCGTGTCTACCATATGCTCCAGAAGCTTGGGCCCGGCGATCTGACCGTCCTTGGTCACATGCCCGATGAGAAAGACGCACACGCCCCTGGCCTTGGCCGCTTCGATCAGAGAGGCGGTAACCGTGCGCACCTGGGATACGCTCCCTGGTCCGCCCTCGCAATCACTGGAGACCAGTGTCTGCACAGAGTCCACCAGGACCACCTGGGGACGGGGGTCTTCATCCATGCAAGCCAGGACGTCCTCCAGACGGGTGGAGTTCATGACCATAAGACCGCAACCATTGAGCCCCAGTCGTTCGGAGCGCTGTTTGAGCTGGTTGAGTGACTCCTCTCCAGAGATATACACTGAACACAATCCCTTACCCTGGAGGGAGCTCATGAGCTGGAGGATAAATGTGGACTTGCCCATGCCCGGAGCCCCACCGAGGAGGACGATTGATCCCTGTATCAGCCCCTGGCCCAAAAAGTCGTCAACTGCTGAAGATCCTGTGGATATCCAGCCGTGTCCAGGACTGGAGACCTCGTCCAGACTGGCCGGTCGGTCAAGAGGAGATGAGGCGGTTTTCTTCCCCGGAGCTGGCACAATCTGCTCCACCGTCCCCCACTGTCCGCACTTGGGACACTGCCCTTGCCATTGGGCGGTACGAGCGCCGCAATCTCGGCACTCGAAGAGCTGTCTTTGTTTCATAGACAAAAAAGCGTACAGTTCCTCATTCTTGTTCCCGGGTGGCGTCCACTTCCTCAGCCTGGACCACTTTCAGGCTGAATTCAGCCACCTGTTCCGGAATTTGAGAGAAAAAAACCATAAATTCTCCATCCTGCTGCGGAGCAACATGGGAATTTTGGGCCAAAATTCCGGCCTGGGAAGTTAAGACATTCTCAAGTTCATCCTGGTCAAGGCTTTGCAATTGATACAAGGAAGCGGAGTTTCCGCACAAGAAATCCCGGCTGATCAAACGCTGCCCCTGGTCGTCAAACAATGTAGCCCGAACCTTGATTGCCTGCTTGGCCGTCTCAGAGGTATTCACCGCCCGCCCTTCAATGACCAAAATACGGCCCATGCTCTGATTATCCACCATGTATTGGCGGACGTCTTCAAGGGCAATGATCTCAGTCAAGGTGGACTCTTCTGCTTTCTGGTTCAACTCAATATCCATGTTTGGCGGAGAAGAAAGAAAGGGCATCCAGACGGTGATCTGGGGCCAGTACACATACCCCCCTGCTCCCAGCAGGAGAGCAAACACCAGGACCAAAAACAGAAGGCCTTTGAAGCTTTTCCTCCCCCCTGAACCGGCCTGCTCATCAGCCGGAGCATCCGAAAGCGGGTCCTGATCGCTATGTGATTCCTGGGAGGGCTCCTGATCCCATTTTTCCTGACCCCCAAATGTCGCTGACAAGTCGTCCGCCGGAACGGTGGTGAACTCATGCCCACACCTGGAGCAACGCACCCTGGTCCCCTCGGATTTGACTTTCTCCTTGGACAAGCGGTATTTTGTACTGCACTGAGGACATGAGATGATCATAACAGCCTCCCGGACAAGGACCGTGTGTCATTTAGATAGAATTTGAATAGGGTATATTCAGTCCTGAACAATCTCATAGATGGCGTCCAGCTGACGATAGACCTCGGCGCAATCGAGCCCGTATCCAACCACAAACCCACTTTCCAGACAGAACCCATAAAAGTCCACTGCCAGGTCCACTTCCCGACGCCCGGTTTTGTGGATCAAGGAACATATGGCCATACTGGCTGGATTTCTGGCCTGGAACACCTTTTGCAGACAGTCCACGGTATGACCAGTGTCCACGATATCTTCAACAACCAGCACGTGTCTGTTCTGAAGGCAAACCTCTATGTCCTTGCTGAAATGGACCTGCTCTTGGCGCACGGTATGCTGTCCATAACTGGCTAAACGGACGAAATCCGCCTCTACCGGGGTGCGTATAGCTCGGATCAAATCGGCAAAGAACATAAAGGCCCCCTTGAGGACACACACAGCCACCAAGGGACTTTGAATCGGGGCATAAAATCGATCGATTATCGCACCCAACTCCCGAACCCTGGCTGCAATGGTCGAGGAATCGAAGAGACAATTCATTTGGGCTGACGGCATGGTATTCCTCCGGAAGCAAAAAAGGAACTTACAACTCCACAAGCATGGCAACTTCATCGCAACAATCCGGAAACTTTGGGCAATTCAAGCAATCGGCCCATACCTTTTGGGGCAGGACATCTTTCTCCACGGCTACAAAGTCCATTTTATAAAAAAAATCGGTTTGATAGGTCAATGTAAAAATCCTATACACCCCCAGGGTCAAAGCTTCACTGAGGCTGGCATCCACTAAACGCCGGCCCCATCCCAGACCTTGATAGGCATTATTGACAATCAAGGAGCGGATCTCGGCCAGATTTTCCCAGGTGATGGTCAGGGCGCAGCACCCCTGGATTCCTTTCTGGCTGTCCAAAACGAAAAAATCGCGCAGGTGTTTGTAGAGTTCGCTGTATGAACGGGGCAACAACAGGCCCTGTTGGGAGAAGGTCATCAGCAAGCGGTGGATGGCCTGCACATCTTGGATATTGGCCTTGCGTAAGAACAGTGAATGCATATGCTCATACCCGGAAAGATATTATCAATAAATAAACCCCGAAATTCGAATCCTATACTGAAAATCATTGAAAATGACAAATAAAAAATCTAGAATGACAAAGCAGACAGCGTCTGCACCACCACGAGGTACGAAAAACCATGACCGAAAAGACATCACCATCCAAAGATAACGAACAGCTGCCGGATTCAGAGCAGGATTTGGATCTCGAGGTTGACGAACAAGACCTGCCTGAAATTGAGGCGGAAGACACCGTTGGGGTGAACACCAACACCACAACCCAGGCCTCCACCGCCCAGAGCCTGCCGAATCTTCCTGTACCCAGCCCGGGACGCGATCTGAAGACCCAAGACTCCCTGCAGATGTATCTGCGGGAGATCAATGCCTTTCCGCCCCTGGATGCCAATGAAGAGTTTGAGCTGGCCCGACGTTTTCATGAACACAGCGATCACCAGGCCGCCTTTCGCCTGATCACCTCCCATCTGCGTCTGGTGGTCAAGATTGCTATGGAATTTCAACGCAAATGGATGAAAAACGTCCTCGAGCTCATTCAGGAGGGCAATATAGGGCTGATGAAAGCAGTCCAGAAATTCAATCCGGACCGGGGAATCAAGTTCTCCTATTACGCCGCTTTCTGGATCAAGGCTTACATCCTGAAATTCATTATGGACAACTGGCGGATGGTTAAGATAGGAACCACCCAGTCTCAGCGCAAGTTGTTCTACAATCTGGGCAAAGAACGTCAACGGTTGGAAAACCTTGGCTTCGACCCCAATTCCGAAACCCTATCCAAAAGCCTGGATGTGAGCAAGGAAGATGTAGAAGAGATGTCCATGCGCATGGGCCAGGGCGATCTGTCCCTGGACAGTCCTTTCAGCGAAGATACCACCACCACGCGTATGGATCTTTTGCCCGCTCTGGAGGCTAGTATTGAAGACCGCTTGGCCCAGGAAGAGATATCCGATCACCTCCGCACCCATATCAAGACCCTGGAACCCAAGCTCAATGAAAAGGAGCGGCGCATCCTCTACGAACGTCTGCTGGCCCAAAACCCGATCACCCTGCGCGAAATCGGCGATGACTACGGAATCACCCGGGAGCGAGTCCGCCAAATCGAATCCCGACTTCTGCAAAAGCTGCGCGGGCACCTGTCCGAATCAATCCAAGACTTTTCCTCCGATTGGATCAGCCATGACTAATTATCTGCAGCATTTAAAACTGGAAGCCAAAGAACTCAAAAGCCAAAACCTGCCGCAATTCTATGACCACTATGCCCCGGAGCTGGCTCACGCTCGAGAGACCTTTTTCGATCATCCTTTGATTCAGAGGTGCCGGGAAGACGCCATTCCTTTTCTCTATGATGGATACGGACACGGCATTGAACATAGCAAGAACGTGGCCATAGAGGCTGGAGCCCTGGTCTTGGCCGAAACCGCGGGTTGGGAAGTCGCTTTCAGCCGGCACCTTATGCTGTTATCCCAGATCGCCGGCCTGCTCCACGATACCTGTCGTTTGGAACCGGATCATGCCCGGCTGGGGGCTGAGCTAAGCCACAAGATCCTCCAGGATTATCCCTTTTCCGAGCAGGACAAGGAGATGATTGCCCTGGCCATCGCCAATCACGAAGCCTTTAAGTCCCACTTGCCGTCTCAGGATCCCGCGGCTGAGCTCTTGAGCAATGCCCTGTACGACGGAGATAAGTTCAGATGGGGGCCGGACAATTTTGAAACCACCTTATGGGAAATCTGTGATTATGAAGATTGGCCTTTGGAAATGATTATCGACCGTTTTCCTCAAGGGCTGGAGATCATTCGATCCATATCTGAGACCTTTCGGACCCCGACCGGTCAAATCTATGGCCCTGAATTCATATCCTGCGGACTGAACATGGGGCAGTATCTCTATCGCCGGATGAAGCAACTGTGTTTGTAAAGCCTATGCGAATTCCTCATCTCATCATAACGAGCTGCCTCCTTCTGATCTGGGCGGCTGTGGGCCTCTCCGGGTGTTCAACACCCCAAGGACCGATCCGGCGTCCGGAAATTTTGGCTTCGCCCTCACTTCCCGATGAGGCTCGGGCTACATACGCATATCTTCAGTACTTGCAATTGTCTGGAGATGAGGCCCTGCAGGCTTTGAACACAGCCATTGAATTGGACCCAACTCCGGAGCTTTTCCTGGAAAAAGTCCATCTCCTTTGGAAGGCCAGCGATTATGAACAAGCTGAACAAACGGCTCGGAAAGGATTGAACGCCGCTCCCGACCATCCTTCCTTGACCCTGGCCCTTATCCGTACCATCTTGGCTCAAGATAAAAACGACCAGGCCATGGATCTGGTCACCAAACTCCTGGACCAGCGTCCCCAGGACTGGTCCTTACGTACCCGCCTGGGCAGGATTTTACTCCAGGAAAGATCCCCATCCCAAGCCTTGTCTGTACTGCAGGGCATTCCGGACGAGGCCAAATCAGCCAATACCCACTACTTCATTGCCCAGGCCTTTGATGCCATGGATAATCGGAAACAAACCATTCATCACTTGGAACAGGCCACACACCTCGACCCGTCTTTTCACAAGGCCTGGGCCGAATTGGGATACCAGTATGAACTCAGTCGCGACTTCGTGGCTGCCAAAAGGGCCTATTCCACATTGCTCAGCCTTGGCGAAACCAGTCGGGACATTCTCTTGCGGCTCATTGAACTCAACTTGAAGCTCAATGACCCCAACCAGGCTTTGAAGCTGCTCACCTCCCGCGTGAATCAAACGGAAGTCGTTTTGTCCGGAATTGGTCTGTTCGTGCACAACGGTTTTTACGAACAAGCCCTGCACGCCCTGGAGGATTTCGGGCCCCAAGTCGCCAATTCTCCTCAAGGTTTTCTTTACCGGGCCGTCCTGGTCTGGGAGCTGAACAACGACCTGGATCAGGCCTTGGTCCTCTTACGCCAACTCCCGGAAAATTCCGAACTTCACCCCCGGGCCCTGGCCTTGCGCTGCCAATTGCTCTGGGAAAAGGGGACCCCGACCGCGGCCTTATCCTTAGCTCAACAAGCAGTAAACCAATATCCCCAGCAGGAAATCTTCTACACCCTGCAAGCGAAAATCCACCGCTCCAGGCAAGACCCGGACGCTGCTCGGGGCATCCTGGTCAACGGCTTGGAAAACTTGCCGGATAATACGGAGATCCTCTTTCAGCTCGGCGTCCTGGACTATGAACAGGACCGGATTGAACAAGCCATCCAGCACATGAATCGGATTATCGCCCAAGATCCGGATCATTCCCAGGCCTTGAACTTTCTTGGGTACACACTGGTGGAACAGAATCGAGACCTGGATCGAGCCAAAATCCTCATTGAAAAGGCCCTGCGTCTGGATCCGGAAAACGGCTACTACCTTGACTCCTTGGCCTGGTACCAGTACACCGTCGGCCATAACCGACAGGCCTGGGAATCCATTCAGGCCGCCGTGGAGCTGGTAGACGACGACCCAGTCATTTGGGAACACTACGGGGACATTGCTCGGGCCTTGAACAGAATGGACCAAGCCCGCCAGGGCTATCGCAGGTCGCTGGAATTCGAACCGGAGCATCCTCAACGACTACGCAGCAAACTCAAGGCCTTAACCCAAGATCATGATCCTGATGAATTGTAGACCTCAATCTGGACCCTGGCCAGGCATCTTGACCCTTTGGGCTGTACTCAGCCTGATCGTCGGCTTGCAGGCTTGCGCCCCGCTTACCGCTCCCCGGGAAAAAATCCCCTCTCCTCAGGCCGACCGAGTATGGAAGCGCTTCCAGCAAGACTTTGCCTCCCGCGAGGAGGTTCCTTTCTGGATCAAAGCCAGCCTGAACTATTCCGGACCTGAAGAAAGCCGGCGGAGCATCTTGGAGTTGTGGGGAAATACCGGTCTGCCCTTGCGCCTGGATCTCAAAGCCGGTCTGGGAATTACCGTGTCTTTATGGAGAATTGATACCCAGGGTTGGTTGGCCTACTATCCGGATCAGGAAACCGCCTATACCCACCCGGACTCCGGTTTAGCTCTGAAACGACTCGGATTTCCCAGCCCTTTCAGCCTGCAGGAGCTGGCTTACGTCTTGACCGGACAAACAGCAGCCTGCCTGCCCCCATCCTTCGAGCAGGCAATTCCGCAATCCGATGAGCACATCGAATACCGCTTTACTGGCTCCAGCCGGGTCCGGTCCCTGGTCCTGGATCAGCGGGGCCAGGTGATATCCATGGCCGGGAGCCAGCCATTTTCTTGGACCCTTAAGCTAAGCGATTACCAAGAGGAAAGCCAAATCCTCATTGCCCGTACATATCGATTAGAGACTGCCCAGCACAAAGCTGTGGTCCGAATCAAAGAGGTCCGTTTTCGTTCCCAACCGTGGCCGGAGCAGGCCTTATCCCTGCCATTGCCGGAAAACACCACCCGGCGACCCATGGGGGACTAAACAAACACCAGTCTGGAGGTCAGCGCATGAGCGAACAGATTTTGCAAGCATCCAAGACCCACACTGTATCCACCTTGACATCCATCCCCTTAACCTTAAAAATCATCGGCAGTGAGTTACGTTGGGCAATTGTCCGTTTTCTGCGCTCCCTGGAAATCAGACAAATGGAAAAACGATTAAACGCCGAATATCAAAAACTGGGAAAACTCTCGGCAAGCAAATCCAAGGACGATTCCGTCGAGGCCGAACTCTGCCAAAAACAGATCGATTTTCTGGAGAAGGAACTTTTGTTTTTGAAACAGGAACTGACCGATCTGCGCATGGACCTGATCAACAAGCGCTGTCGCAAGTGGGGTTTGGAAGCATCCGGACCTGATGCAGATACCCAAAACTCTCAAAACCCATCCTCATAAACAGCATGGAAAACATGAGCACCATTTATTGCGGGTCCGATCACGCCGGCCTGGGCTTGAAAAATTTGTGCATCCAGCACCTCAAAGCCCAGGGCTGGGTCTCGTCTGATTTGGGGACCGAGACTACTGCCAGTTGTGACTATCCCTTGTTTGCAGCCAAAGTATGTCAAGAAGTCCGAGAATACGGGCAACTTGGCCTATTGATCTGCGGTACCGGGCTGGGAATGTCCATGACGGCCAATCGGTTTTCCCACATCCGGGCCGCCCTGTGCACCAATGAATTTATGGCCAGGATGGCCCGCAAGCACAATAACGCCAATGTCCTCTGCCTGGGGGCCAGGGTTATCGGTGACGACGTGGCCCTGGCCATTGTGGACGTCTTTATGCGCACCGGTTTTGACCAAGGCCGGCATCAGAAACGAATTGACCTCATTGAGACCGTGGGAACATGACCCAGAGCCCCAGAAGGTCGAGACCGCCGGTTGCCCCAGGCACAAGCCTGGGAACGAATAGGGACTGCAGTTCGGGACTGTGCCTGCACTCCAAAAGTTTCATCCTCGATCAATCCGGCAAAACGCTTTTTGGGCGCTTTGGCCTCAAAAACAGGTCAGATTTGCCGGAGGCGGCGCTGACATCTGATCTCATTTAAGGACGCCAGATATGAACGCGGAAATCCCACAACGCAATCTGGCCCTGGATTTGGTCCGGGTCACCGAGGCGGCGGCTCTGGCTTCGGCCCGCTGGTTGGGCCGCGGAGACAAGAGAAGCGGGGATAAGGCGGCAGTGGACGCCATGCGCTTATCCTTCAGCGGCCTGGATATCCAAGGGACCATCGTCATCGGTGAAGGGGAAAAGGACAAGGCCCCCATGCTGTACAACGGAGAGCCGGTGGGCACTGGTCAAGGACCCTTGGTGGATGTGGCCGTGGACCCGGTGGAAGGAACGAACCTCCTGGCATTTGGACGACCCAACGCCATCTCCGTGGTTGGACTGGCTCCCGGAGGGAGCATGTTCAAACCCGGTCAGAGCTACTACCTGCAAAAGCTGGTGGTTCCAGCCCCGGCCAAAGGAAGGGTGGACCTCAACTCTTCGGTGCAGGAGAACCTTCTCTCGGTCGCCCGCTGCTTGGGCAAGGACATCGACGATCTCATGGTCTTTGTTCTGGACAAGCCCAGGCATGGGGACCTCATTGAAGAGATCCGCCAAGCCGGGGCCAGGATTCAGCTGCATACGGACGGAGATGTGGCCGGGGCCTTGATGGCTGTGGATCCGACCTCGGATGTGGACGTGCTCATGGGCACCGGAGGGACCCCGGAAGGGGTGCTCTCAGCCTGCGCCATCAAGGCCATGGGAGGAGAAATGCTCTGTCGGCTGGATCCCCAAAAAGAGGACGAAAAAAAGGCCCTGCAGGACCAGGGAGCGGACCTGCATCGGGTGTATACGGTCAATGAGCTCATCGAGGCCGACGATGTCTTTTTCGCCGCCACCGGGATCTCCGGCGGGACTTTTCTGCCCGGTGTCCGTTACAGCGGGGCCGGGGCCTCCACCTCCTCTCTGGTTATGCGCGGGCGCACCGGGACCGTGCGGCGCATCGAATCTGCCCACACTTGGGGTAAGCTCATGCGCTTCAGCGCCGTGGACTATGATTGAACAAG
This sequence comes from Desulfovermiculus sp., assembly GCA_034521385.1. GTDB lineage: Bacteria > Desulfobacterota > Desulfovibrionia > Desulfovibrionales > Desulfothermaceae > Desulfovermiculus. The sequence goes on along the minus strand of JAXHMO010000019.1, from coordinate 34,595 downwards.
ACGCAGAGTGCTCAGACTGGCGGCCTTGTATGGCCACCACCTCGTGGTCTTTCCGGTAGGGCGGTCCTCTCCGAGGGCCAGCCCTCTTTGTAACCAGTTTCATATTGGATCAAACTGGCGGCTTCTTACGAATAACAAATAACGAATAACCAATAACAGGCGCGGCCAGAGGCGGCGCTGACCACCGACCACTTGATCAATAGGGGGTTAGGCTCTCGTAGCCTTCCTCGGTGACCACGATGGTCTGTTCGAATTGGGCGGACAGGGAGCCGTCCTTGGTCACTGCGGTCCAATTGTCGTCCAGGATGCGCAGCTCTCGGCGGCCCAGATTGATCATCGGCTCCACGGTAAAGACCATTCCCGGGACCAAAACTATACCCTGGCCCTTATTGCCGAAATGGGGAATTTGGGGAGGTTCGTGGAACTGAAACCCTACCCCATGGCCCACCATTTCCCGAACCACCGAACATCTCTGGCTTTCGGCCCAATCTTGGATAGCCCAACCGATATCCCCAATCCGGTTACCCGGCCGGACCTGATTCAATCCCTGGCTTAAGGCTCGCCTGGCCACGTGGACGATCTTGTGCGCATCCTCGCTGACCTGGCCGACACAAAATGTCTTATTGGCATCCGCAAAATAGCCGCCTATAATCGAGGTCACGTCTACATTGATGATATCCCCTTCTTGCAGCATGCGCTCTCCGGGGATGCCGTGGCAGATAACCTCGTTCACCGACACACATACGCTCTTGGGAAATCCGTTATAATTCAAGGGCGCTGGGGTGGCTCCATGCTGGAGGGTGAAATCATGGACCAGGGAATTTATATATTCGGTGGAGATCCCGGGCCGGATATGACTCTCCACCAGATCCAAGGTCTTGACTACCAAGGCTCCGACCCGGCGGATACTCTCTATGTCTTCTGCTTCTTTGAGCCTGATCTTATATTTTTTATAATAGACATCCTTATCATGGGCCGGCTTCCGGCCCTCCTTTTCCAAACAACACTTTTTGTACTTCAACCCGCTGCCGCAGGGGCAGGGATCATTCCGCCCAAATCTCATGTTCATTTCCCTTACATTAAAACAATAGGCACTCTGCCTCTTATCACACATTCTCGGGGTGCGCCGGCACCGCAAATAAGGTGTGCAACCAAACTTTGAGTCCCAAACCGTTTTTCAAACCAGTTCTTTATTTTTGCTCACCCTGGACTTCGGACTGCTGTGTCCCGGCCCCAGATTTCTGGCCTCATCCGATGACCGAATCCACGAGCTCCTGGGCTTCCTGAACAATGCGCTGGACATGCTCCGAACCCAGAAAACTTTCGGCATAAATCTTGTAAATATCCTCTGTCCCGGAGGGCCGGGCCGCAAACCATCCGTTTTCAGTGACCACTTTCAGCCCACCTATGGGTTGCTCATTGCCAGGTGCCTTTGTCAAGGTAGCAAGAATCGTCTCCCCGGCCAAGGTTTTGGTCCGGACATGGTCAGGAGAGAGCTTCTTCAACCCTGTTTTCTGTTCTGGTGTAGCCGGAGCATCCACCCGGATGTAGGCCGGGCTGCCCAGTTGGGACTCCAATTCGGCATATACCTGGGCCGGATCCTTTCCCTGGACTGCAGTCATTTCCGCGGCCAAAAGCCCCATGATCAGACCGTCCTTATCCGTTGTCCACACCGAACCGTCAAATTGCAAGAATGAGGCCCCGGCGCTCTCTTCACATCCCAAGCCTACGTCCCCGGCCAACAATCCAGGCACAAACCACTTAAAACCCACCGGCACTTCAATGAGTTTGCGCCCCAAGGACCTGGCTACCCGATCCAGCATGGAACTTGTAACCACGGTCTTGCCCAGAGCCACATGGGCCGGCCAGTCCCGTCTGGTTTCGAACAGGTATTTGGCACTCGCGGCCAGGAAGTGGTTGGGATTCATCAGCCCCTCCTTGGTCACGATTCCGTGCCGGTCAAAATCCGGATCGTTGCCAAAGGCCAAGTCGAAACGGTCTTTCATTTGGATCAGTCCGGCCATGGCTTGACTGGAAGAGCAATCCATACGAACAACCCCGTCCTTGTCCAGGGGCATAAAGGCAAAGGTTGGATCGATCCTCCGGTTGACCACTTCCAGGTTCAGTTTGTATTTGGAAACAATTCGGTCCCAAAAATCCAGGCCAGAACCGCCGAGGGGATCTGCCCCCAGGACCAGACCGGAGGAGGCAATAGCCTGCATATCTACAATCCGGGCCAAGTCTTGGACATAGGGCTCAACCATATCCAAGACATGGGTGGTCTGGGCCTGAAAGGCTTTGTCTATGGACATCCGCCGGACTTGCCTGAGTCCTGCGGCCAGGATGGCGTTGGCCCGTTCCTGAATGGCCGACGTGGTCTCCGTATCCGCCGGTCCGCCATGAGGAGGGTTGTATTTGATCCCTCCATCCTCCGGGGGATTGTGCGATGGAGTGATCACTATTCCATCCGCTCGGGGCTTTTTCTGATCCCGGTTCCAGGCCAGGATCATGCGCGAAATGACCGGGGTGGGCGTATATCCCCTTCCCTCTTGAATAACCGTTTGCACTTCATTGGCAGCCAAGACTTCCAGAGCAGTCTCAAAGGCGGGCTCAGACAAGGCATGGGTGTCAAAGCCTACATACAAAGGGCCCTGCACTTGGTTCGCCTGCCGGTGTTCACACACGGCCTGGGTTATGGCCAGGATGTGGTTTTGGTTAAAGTTTTTGCGCAGCGAGCTTCCCCGGTGACCGGAGGTACCAAAGGCCACCTGCTCAGCCACAACCTGGGTATCGGGTTGCTGGTGAAAGTAGGCAGTCACCAATCTGGGGACGTTTATAAGCATGGATTCCGGAACTGGTTGCCCGGCCAAAGGATATTCTGGCATGGGGGTCCTCCTCTGGGGTCATATTTATAGGCGCTGAATAAGGTACAAAAAGAGCGGGACCTTGCTTCGCCTTTTCAGGTTTCGAAACATACGGATCTGCTCCTTGGGCCGCTCCCGGCTTAAAGGGGAGAGATAGACCGCCCCTTTGGTCTGTATCCGCCCCGGCCGTTCGTGAATCATTTTTCTCAGGGACTGCCAGTGTCCGGGATGCATCTCCCAATCCACGAGCATATTGGCGGATATCTCTACATTGGACATTTTTCGGTTGATTTCCCATATGCGATCATAAGTTTCCAGGACCCGGGATGGATCCAGGGGCTTGCCCAGACTTTGCAGCGTGGGCAGATGAGCCGACTCCAACCCGACGTTTATAGAGACATAATAGGGCAGGCCCTGCAATCTGGTCCACAGATCGGACCTGGCCTGAAGCAAAGAATCCACGCTGGCAAACAGGAACAAGTATCGGTCTTGGAGAATCGAAGCCCCGAGTCCCAGGCCCTCGTAGGCAGTTAAAGCCGCATACTCAATGAGTTCCGGACGGCAATTCAAGGCATCGTGCTGGCCCAAAAACAGGGCATTGTAATTGACTATATCCGGTCCGATCAATGCCTTGAGACCGACAATCTGGTCCCGGATATCCTCCCGGCTCCTTTCCTCAAACCCCTGCCCAGATTTGACGCTGCAAAATCCGCAGTTGTACAGACACCCGTCGGATATATTCAAGGGCAGGACATCGTAATCCACGTGGCGAGTATCCGGAGGCAGGACACTCACCCGCCCCTTCAGCAGGGCAAAAAGGCGCAACGCTTTATTCCACAGGTGAGCAGGATCGTTGGCTGCCACCTGCTCCAGAAAGGAGAAAAGATTGGCGGTCAAGGCTTTGCTGTCCAGCCAATAGGCGGCTTTTCTGCGCAGCCAGCTCCAGGCCTGCAATCCATCCCGGACTTCCGGGTCCTGAAACGGGTCTCTGGTCCACAATGAGTTGGAGGGATAGGAAAAACAGGGTATGTAGTATTCTCCCAAGCAATCATACACATCGGTGTAGCCTCCGGAGAAATAATAGACCCAGTCATTGCCGAGGGTCCGCTTAAGCCACTCCGAAGGATGCGGCCAGTTTCCATTTTTTCCGTGCAAAAAAGTCGGTTCCCCACGGAGATTGAATTGGAATACATAGTCTGGGGACCGGACCTCGGAAAAGCGGCCGTAACGCACCGGATAGCTTAACTTGGAGTGCTGTCTGACCCCTTCCCGGTCTAAGGTTATATCCACATCACCCAGCCTGTATTCATCCATGGTTTAAGACGGCTCCCTCTTGCATATTCCTGCGGCATATTGCTACAACCAAGTGGCGTGGCCATTGACCTGCAATCAAAAACTAAACACCCTGGCCCGAAAGTGCAAGGGTTTGCCAGCTCCATCGACCCGCACATCCCTGGAGGACCCTCATGACTCCCCTGGATTCCGAGTACGCGTCCTGCCTGCAGGAACTGTACTCCTTACAAAAATTCGGCATCAAATTCGGGCTATCCTCCACATCAGCCCTCTTAGAACGCCTGAAGCATCCTGAAGACGGGCAGTCTTTCGTCCACATTGCCGGAACCAACGGCAAGGGGTCGGTGGCCTCCTTTTTGGCTTCTATACTGCACTCTGCTGGACTGAAGGTCGGTTTGTACACCTCTCCTCATTTGGTTCGTTTTACGGAGCGATTTCAAGTCAATGCACAGGAGATGGGCCGGGATCAGGCCGTAGACTTAATCCGCACGGTCACCTCGGCCTTTGATCCCCAGGAACCACCGACATTCTTTGAAGCGGTCACGGCCATGGGCCTGGTCCATTTCGCCCGTCAAAAAACCGACATCTCTATCCTGGAAACCGGAATGGGCGGTCGTTTGGATGCCACCAACGTGATTACCCCCCTTATCTCCATCATTACCTCCATCTCCATGGAGCACCAGGAATACCTGGGTTCCACCCTTCTGGAAGTGGCCCGGGAAAAAGCCGGGATCATCAAGCCAGGTGTCCCGGTTCTTACCGGAGTGAGCCAGCCCAAGGTCAAGGATCTTATTGCGTCCAGGTGTCGCGAGCAACAAGCGCCGTTATACCGGCTGGGCCAGGAGATCAAGGCCCGGGTCACCCCAAATCGGCTCTCCTACCGGGGGATGCACACCGACTTGAAAGACCTGGATCTGGGGCTGCCCGGACGGCACCAAGGGCGCAACGCGGCCCTGGCCCTGGCCGCCAGCGAACTTTTGGCCAATATGGGCTTTTGGGTCCACGATACCGCCAGAAGAACGGGGATCGCTCAGACCGTTTGGCCCGGCCGCATGCATCTTCTCTCCACCCAGCCCCGAATCATGCTCGACGGGGCCCACAATCCAGCGGCCTTAAAGGCCCTGGCCCAAAGCCTGCAAAAGGACCAGTCCTTTCAAAGGATTATTTTGATCATTGGGATTATGGCCGACAAGGCGGCCAAACCTATGCTGCGGGCCATCCTTCCCCTAGCTGACCAGATCATTTTTACCCGTCCGGTGTATGAGCGGGCCATGGACCCCAGCCGACTTCGAGATCAGGCCCAGAACCTGTCCCACCGTCACCAAATCATCGATTCCCTGCCTCAGGCCCTGGAAACTGCCAAGGCCACAGCCGGCCCGGACGATCTCATCCTGGTCACTGGGTCTTTGTTCACCGTTGGCGAAGCATTAAGTCATCTAGACCCCATCAACTGGCCCCCGGATCCTATATAGGGCTTGGCCTTTTTGGTTCTGCTTCTCATTGTCAAGAATTTCACTTGATTTGCTCTGTATCCGGATAACAGCAAATTGTTTTCAGTCCCGCCGCTGGCGGGAATGGAAGAAATTTCAGGATAAACCCTGGGAACGAAGAGATGAGGGCGAATAATAATTCGCCCCTACCACTAAACCGTACGTTTCATCATTGATCAAACTGGCGGCTTCTTACGAATAACAAATAACAAATAACCAATAACAGGCCGCCAGAGGCAAAGCTGACACCTGAGAACAAAATTACCGTGTCGTCCCCTTGACAAGGCTTTGGCCTTTGAGCAGAATGGTCTAACCATTATAAGATAGGGGTCTGTTCAAAAGCCGTTTATCAATCCTTTCCCGGCAGGCATTCAGCTCCTTGTGGTACGTGGACAGAGGTGGATCAAAAATATGTTCAGAGCAGCCAAACAAAACAAAATATTTCAAGACGTGGTGGATCAGATCCAGGAAGCCATCCTGGAAGGAAGGCTCAAGCCCGGGGATATCTTGCCCTCGGAACGGGAGCTCAAGGAGATGCTCCAGGTCAGCCGGGGCACATTGCGGGAAGCCCTGCGGGTCCTGGAACAAAAAGGGCTTATCCATATCAAGCTCGGGGTGGGCGGCGGCGCTGTGGTCCAAGACGCCTCCTATGAGCCAGTCACTGAAAGCCTGGCCCTGCTCATTCGTCATCAGAAAGTATCTTTGACCCATTTGGCCGAGTTCCGGGCCGGTATTGAGGGTGAAGCTGCCGCCCATGCCGCCAGACAAATCAATTCAGCCCAGGCCGAACACTTGCATTCCCTGCTGAATCAGGCCGCTGCATGTATCGGTCCAGGCGAGGATCAGACCCAAACCTTCCTGGAAGCAGACAAGGCCATTCATATGCATCTATCCGCCATAACCCGCAATCCCATCTCCATATTCGTGCACAAATCCATCCATGAGAACATCGATCGCTATTACGAGCAGTTTCTGGTCATGGATGTGCAGAGCATGCAGGAAAATGTGCAAGATCTCAAAAACATTATTGATGCAGTGGTCAGCGGAGATGTGCACAAAGCCCGGGGCCTGGCCATAGACCATGTCCATCGCTTCACAATATACATGCAGGGCGTTCTTTCCCAGAACCAGAACAACTCCGATTCATAGCTATGGATACTTCATGCCTTGCACCATTCTCTTGTCCTTTAGGGCTTTTTTTCTCTGTTTACTGCCTGTCCAGGATATCTTGTGCGCAGGCCAAACCAAGGCGAGGTGAGCACCATGTCTTTATTCAACCACGTGGTTTCCAAAAGCATCATGTTCGTTCCCGGCCCTATTGTGGGCATCTTTGCCCGAAAATATATCGCCGGGAACACCTTGGACCACGCAGTCCAGACAACCAAAAAACTCAACCAGGAAGGAATCAAGTCCACCATTGATGTACTGGGTGAATTCATCTCCACCAAAGGTGAAGCCCTGTGGTTTAAAAACCAGGCCCTGGAGGTACTCAAAACCATTCACCGCACCGGAATCGACGCCAACCTGTCCATCAAACCCACCCAGATGGGCCTGAATCTGGATCAAGACTTTGCCTATGCCAATATCGAAGAGATTGTGGCCTATGCCAAAAGCATCAATAATTTTGTGCGCATCGACATGGAAGACATCTCCTGCACCACCAAGACCATCAACTTCTATCACCGCCTGCGCCAGGCCTATGCCCCCCATGTGGGTACAGTCCTCCAATCCTACCTGCGGCGCACAGTGCGCGACATACAGGACCTAAACTCTGCTCCCATGAACATCCGGCTATGCAAGGGGATCTACAACGAGCCCCGTGAACACGCCTACAAACACCCGGACGTGATCAACAGGAACTATGTCCTGGCTTTAGAGAAGCTCTTTGAGCAAAAGGCCTATGTGGGTATCGCCACCCACGATCCGATTCTGATCTTTGAAGCCACCCGCTTGATTGAGAAATACGATCTCAAACCTTCTGCATATGAATTCCAGATGCTCCTGGGAGTGGATGAACAGCTTCGGCACATCCTTACCGCCCAGGGACACAAACTGCGCATCTACGTCCCCTACGGGGCATCCTGGCTCCCATACGCCAAACGTCGGCTCAAGGAAAATCCAGACATCGCCAGGCACGCTCTCAGGCAAATGCTCGGCCTGAAGGCACATCGATAACCCTGGTACAGTCCTACTCAACAAAGGAGGTCTAAGCAAAGGAAGACGCAACCTTAAGTGCTGCAACCTGGTTATGGCTCATGGTGCCCATGCCCATCCTCGGTCATTCTGATTTTTTTCACCATTTATGTTTCCTCCGGACTGGTGGGCGGAGCCATTTTGTTCGAGAGCACCTTTGGCCTGGACTACCAACTGGTCCTGTGGATCGGTTCCTTGATCATCGATCCTGAATACTTGGATGCCTTTTCCGGCATGACCCTCTTGTCCATCATCTCCCTCATGGCCTGGGGGCTCGGCTACTTCGGCCAACCGCACATCTTGGCCCGCTTTATGGCCATTCGCCACCCCAAAGACACCCCCAAAGCCCAAATGGTCAGCATAACCTGGATGGTCTTCGGCTTGTTCGGGGCCATTTTCAACGGTTTCGCCGGGATTGCCTACTTTGCCAACTCCCCTTTGGACAACTCGGAAACAATGGAGCCTTGGCTGGCATGATCATCGGCGCAGTCACGGTCATCGTTTGGAAAAACCTCTCCGGAGGTCTCTTTGACCTCTATGAGATCCTGCCCGGATTTATCCTCTGCGCCGTGGCCGCTATTGCGGTCAGCCTCATGGACAAGGAGCCATCGGCTGAAATCCAGGCCCAGTTCGACTCCATCCCCTCCTAGCCTTCCCATGGCCGGCTTCGGGCCGGCCATGGTCCATTCCCAGTCTTTAAGTTTTCAAACAGGGATATCTCGTCCCCTGGTTTGAGTATACTCCAAATTTATCCGCATTTCTTCTCTCAAAGCATTCCCTCTTTATCCAAACTGTGCTATGGGTCAGAAAATTCCTATTTACCAACCCTATACTGCAAGGAGCATATGCATGACTGGTCCCCTTGATCTTGACCTCAGTGCGTATCGTGCAGATCTGACTGAAGAATTGGCAGCTGTGTCCACCCAATCCCACGTCCCGACCCGAGAGGAACTGCTCAGCACAATCACTCAGCGGCAGATCAACGCCCTGCACCACAAACTGGGTGTGCCCATCCCGGTCATTTATCGGGCGGCCTTGGAACAGGGCATCCTTCCTCTACGCTACCTGCGCAATTATCCTTCCCTGGCCATATCCGAACAGCTCCAATTGGCCTGCACAACTGTCGCAGTAGTCGGGGCTGGGGGCTTGGGAGGGGAAGTACTGCTCTGCCTGGCCAGGGTGGGAGTGGGTCGTTTGATCGTCGTTGACCCAGGGCGATTCGATGAGACCAATCTGAACCGGCAAGCCCTGTGCACCCCCAATAGCCTGGAGATGACCAAAGTGCATACCGCCAAAAACACAATTCAGGAACTCAACCCGGGAGTGGAGATGGTCATCCATCCGATTCGGCTGACCCCGGAAAACAGGGGACACATTTTGGTTGGGGCGGACGTGGCCGTGGATGCCCTGGACAGCGTCCAAGACCGGCTTGTCCTGGAGCAAGGGACCAAGGATGCTGGCATCCCGTTGGTTCATGCGGCCATAGACGGTTTTTTGGGCCAGTTGATGACCGTCTATCCCCAAGACAATGGACTGACCCAAATTTACGGTTCCGAGACATCCCAAGCTTCGTCCCGAGGCAACCTGCCCATGACCGCCTTATCCATGGCCAACCTTCAGGCCATGGAAGTACTTAAGATCCTTTTGGGCCGGGGCCGAACCATTCGAAATCAATTACTGACCATGGAACTCGAAGAGGGGCTCATAGAACTCTTTTCCTTTCCTCCTCTGCACTTTGAACCTGCTGGGGATGAAAGGTGAAGATATATTCCCGCAGGGCCTGCGGCCAGGGACGGGCCTTGGTCCCGGCCAAAGCCAGACTTTGCTTGGAATCCAGAACACAAAAGGCAAGTCGCGGGGATTGGACGGATTTGGAACCAGAAGTTATCGCCTGCACCGAACATTGGAATCCACAGGCATTCAGAGTCTCGGCGGCCAACTCACACCAACTGGCCTGACCGCTGTTGCAGACATGATGGATTCCGGTCACCTTGCCGGCCACCAGGCGTAAGACATAGGAAGCCAGATCCATGCTGTAGGTCGGAGAACCTATTTGGTCATGAACAATTTCCAGACACCGACATTGCTGTCCTTGCTCAAGGACCCAATCGACAAAGTTGGATCCAAAAGGTCCAAACACCCATGAAGTACGAACAATCAACAGATTTTCCAAACCAATGTCTTGCAAGGCCCGCTCCCCGGCCAAGAAACTCTGGCCGCAAACTGAAGCTGGATTGGGCTGATCGTCTATCTTGTATGCTACTTGTTGGCGGCCATCAAAAACACAGTCGGAACTAAAAGATACCAACCCCAGCCCATACTTGCGCAAGGCTCGAGCCAAGGCACAGGGAAGCTCCTTGTTCCAGTAAAAGGCTGAGTTCGGATCCTGCTCTGCTTGGTGCTTGTGGGTGAAGGCCAAGGTATTGACCACCATATCTGGTTCCAGCCTCTCCAGTTCCCTGCACCAGGTCCTGACATTCCAGTCCGCCTGGGGGGTATGTTCCGGGAGCACCTCGCACCCGGAAGCTTTCAGGCAATGGACCAGGGCCGGACCGAGCAAACCCTGCTCCTGACCCAAAACCAGGACTCGACCGGGTATGCCGGTCACGTCTGACCAGCCTTGACCGTCTCTAAATGTACTGTTCATGTGTTGCCTCTCCAACTTTTCTTCCAACACACCAATTATCGTGGGAACCCGGACTCTAGGGCTTGTCAATAAGGTTTTTTTGAGCTATTCTTTTTCCATTGGGCGGTTAACTCAGTGGTTAGAGTGCCATCTTCACACGGTGGAAGTCCGGGGTTCAAATCCCCGACCGCCCACCACTGAAATGAAAATCCCTGTTCTTTGAACAGGGATTTTTTATGAGCTTTGCTAAATCGTTGAAGACCTGCACGTTTTTATAATCCCTGCAGACCTGGCCAGGATACTATGCAAGTTGTTCTTTTTCAGCCGGAGATACCACCGAACACCGGAACTATTGCCCGTCTTTGCGCCGCCACCCAGACCCCCTTACACCTTATTCAGCCCTTGGGCTTCAGCCTGGAAGACAAATACCTCAAACGAGCCGGACTTGACTACTGGCCTCATGTTGATGTCCATGTGTGGGCAAACTGGGAAAAATTCGTCCGGTCTCTGCCCAATCCCCAAGATATACTCTTAACCAGCGCCAGACAGGGAACCTCCATTTTTTCCATCTCCCTGAAGGGAAATGAAATCCTGGTCTTCGGACCGGAAACCGCCGGCCTTCCCGATTGGCTCTGGGCCAGCTACCCAAACCATATCCGCATTCCCATTTGGGGACGGGTACGAAGCCTCAATCTGGCCAATGCCGCAGCCATTTGCCTTTATGAAGGCTACCGCCAAGGGGGCATGCTGGCCACCCGCTGACCTGCGGTCCCCGGATCCTTATCCGGCGGCACTGCCTACAGTCCTGCTTCCAAAGTGATCTGTCCCCTGTCATCTGTAAAATGGAGAAGGCATACTCCCTCATCTATCAGAACTTATCCCAGATCACACGCGAACTGGCGATAATTCAATATCCCAGCATTCCAGCATTTCTTCAATCCCAGCATTCTTATTACCCCAGTTCTTCACTCCGCTTACAGGCGGCCATGGCCGCATCGATCACCGCGCTTCGCACGGCCCGTCGATCCAGCTCCCGCATTCCGGCACTGGCCGTCCCGGCCGGTGAGGTAACCATTTCTCGCAGCTCATTCGCAGTCAACCCACTCTCCCCGGACATCTTCACCGAACCTGCCAACAAGGCCTGAATCATCTCCTTACTTTGCTGCCGGGGAAAACCAAGGGCCACACCGGCCTCGATAAGGCTATCCATAAAATAATACACATAAGCTGGCCCCGTGGCTACCAGGGCCGTGAATGCATCGAAATACTCTTCGGCCATGATATGGACCTGCCCCAGATTGCAAAACAGGCGCTGTATGAGGTCCTTTTGATCTGCGGAGAGCTTCTTGTCATCGTAGCACAGAGCGAAGATGCCTGCTCCGACCATGGCCGGCGTGTTGGGCATAACTCGAACCACCGGACAGGTGTGTCCACTCCAGGAAGCCAAAGTCTCCCGTCTGATTCCGGCCGCAATGGAGATCAAACACTGATTCTTTTGCAATTCCGGGGCAATGGATGTCAGCAGCCTTTGCATCTGCTGTGGCTTGACCCCGAGAACCACATAATCGCTTTCTGTCACAACTTGCAAGGCCGATTCCTTGGCCTCCAGGCCACTCTCCTGGGCCACCTTGTGCAACTGCTGGGCATTGAGGTCATACCCAGACAAACCCAAGGTCTTGTCCTGGCTCCAACCTTTGAGCAGGGCGTTGCCCATATTTCCAATGCCGATCAAACCCACCCGGGTCATGAAACCATTACCTCCAGTTGATTGAAAAAATAGGATATCTCCTGACGTGCAGTCTCACTGGCATCAGAACCATGCACCGAGTTCTTTTCAATGTCTTGTCCAAAACGTTTGCGGATGCTCCCTTCAGCCGCCTCGGCCGGATTAGTGGCTCCCATTATTTCCCGGTAGCGGGTAATGGCATTTTCCCCTTCCAACACCGATACCACCACCGGTCCGGAGCTCATATAATCGGTCAGACTGTCGAAAAACGGTCTTTCTCTGTGCACGGCATAAAAGCCCTGGGCCTGGGGCTTGCTTAAAAGGACCATTTTCAAGGCCTTGATCCGCAATCCCCCGGCCTCGATCTGGGTTAAAATTTCACCGATCAGGTTACGCTCCACTGCATCCGGCTTAATTATGGACAAGGTCTGCTCCACCATGCATCGCTCCTTCAATTCGTGATCTCTATTCGTGAATAACTCGTCAATTCCCTCATTCCTCAACCAGCTGACTCAATGCAACCAACTCCACATTGGAGTCCCTCTCTTTGGACCACTTGGCCAAAGCTGTCAAGGTCTCCGGATACGGATGACCTATGGCCACTGCCCGGCCCGTCTTCATGGCCAACCGTTCCGCCTTGTGCAACTGGAGGAGGATGGCCTCGACATCTTGCTTATTATCCAAAAACACATCCCGAAAGGCCACGGGGATCTGCAAATCCTGAGCAATGACTTTGACCTTGCTTCGGGGGCTGGTCAGGCTATCCATAAAAAAAAGCTTCTGGGACTTGATCTCCTGCAAAACAACCTGCATGCCTTGGACGTCTTCGGTAAACCGTGAGCCCATATGGTTGTTGGCTCCTACCGCTCCAGGCACCTGATCCAGATTATTGGCCAGGATGACCCGAATCTGATCCGGACTCATATCTATGAAAATCCCGCCTGGTCCGGGATCAACTTGGGGATATCTTTTCGGTTCCATGGGGACATGCAGCAAGTATTCTAATCCGTGCTCAGCCGCCAAATGGACCACTTCTCTGGTTTGGGAGCTAAAAGGCAGAATGGACCAGGTCAGATCCGAGCCCATGATGTCTAACAGTTGGCGGGCTTTGCCCAGGGACTCACCCATATCATCAATGACCACGGCCAGACGAGGACCTTTTTCCGGCTTTTCTTTTCTCGGCGATGGGTGCTCCCAGGAAGGCAGAGTTTCTTGCGGTTGCCCAGGGTGTTCGGGAGCTTCCGACGGTATCTGTTCATAGACTCGGACCTCCTCTCGCCCTTGGGGCGTCAACTCGGGATCATTTTCAGCTATGGCAGGAGGGCTGGACTGAACAGCGGATACTTGATTCTGGGGTATGTTCTGCTTCGTATTGACTGGGACAAGAAGAACACCGATCAGCCCCAGGGCTGTAAGCCCCAGGGCCGTCAGCCAGATAACACATCTCACTCCCAGCCGATGGAAAGAGCCTTTGCTCAATGAACCGGCAGCCTTCTTTTTCTTCCGGCTGGGTCTTTTTTTGCGTGCAGCAGCCATGGATCAAAATATTCCGCTTACTGCAAGGTCTTGATCACTGGCAAACTCTTGACCAATTGCAAGGCCAAGCGAAGTTGGTTGTCCCTTTTTAATCTGCGGTCGATGGACGTCTCTTCTCCTTCTTCACCATCATCCCGGGACTCTTGTTCCTTCCCGCTTTCCAGATGGCGGGTCAAATCCCTTTCCCGAATGGTCCGAAAAATGTTATCTTCATCCTCTTCAATGGGATTAAAGGCCAGACGAATGTCCGGTTCGATCCCCTCGGCTTGGATGGACCGGCCGTTGGGGGTATAATACTTGGCAGTGGTCAATTTGATACCTGCCCCGTCCGGCAAAGGGATGACCGTCTGCACTGAACCTTTGCCAAAACTGCGCACTCCAAGGATGAGACCGCGTTTGTGGTCTTGGATGGCCCCGGCCACGATCTCCGAAGCCGAAGCAGTGCCGGAATTGATAAGCACAACCATGGGCACCTTGATATCCGAGGTCTGTTCCTTGGCCCGAAAGTCCATTTTGGCCTGCTTCACCTTGCCCTTGGTATAGACTATCTTCCCTCGATCTAGAAAAAGATCGGCCACGGACACCGCTTGATCCAAGAGCCCGCCGGGATTGTTGCGCAAATCCAAGACCACGCCCTGCAAGGCCTCTTTATCTCTATTAAGTTGTTCCCGGAGGTCCTTGGTGGTGTTTTCATTAAAATTGGTGATCCGCACATAAAGATATCCCGACTCCATGACCTCGGTCTTGACGCTCTGCATGGGGATGACATCCCGCTTCACTGTAATCCGTTCCGGTTTGGCCGCTCCTTGATGCAAAACGGTCAACTCCACTTCTGACCCCTTGGGTCCCCGGATCTTATGTACAGCGTCCATGATACTGATATCCTGAGTTGATTCGCCGTCTATTTCCAGTATAATATCTCCGGACTTCAAACCCGCCTCAAAGGCCGGGGTGTCTTCAATGGGTGAAACCACGGTCAGTCTGCCGTTTTGCATGGTGATTTCAATACCCACCCCGGAAAATTCCCCGGAGGTTTCATCCTGCATATCCTTGAAGGCTTCCTGGTCCAAATACCCGGAATGGGGGTCAAGGCTTTGCAGCATCCCCTGAATGGCCCCCTGGACCAGTTCCTTGCGCTCGACATCTGTAACATATGTCTTTTCAATAAGATCCATTACTTGGCTGAAGCTCTTGAGCGGCTCATACCGGTCAGTGGCTCTGGTTGTTCCAGGAGTGGCGGCCAGGGCCAGGAGCATACACACGATTCCTAAGCTACGGCTCCATCGCATAATCATCTCCAGATTGGACATTTTCGAAGTTTCTTGAACCCGGT
Source organism: Desulfovermiculus sp. (assembly GCA_034521385.1). GTDB lineage: Bacteria > Desulfobacterota > Desulfovibrionia > Desulfovibrionales > Desulfothermaceae > Desulfovermiculus. The sequence continues at coordinate 19,534 of JAXHMO010000019.1, read as the reverse complement.
TATCGTTTCGCCAACCAAGAACGCGGATCAACAGGGGCTTGCTTTCGGCGTAGTTCAAAATACATTCCTGGACCTTGGGCCTGAGGGTAAAACCCGGCCCGACCGATAACTGCTCCCTGTTCCACCTCTTGGCCTTTTTGAACAAGGCTCTGGGACAGAAAGGCATACAAGGAGTAATATTCGTGCCCGTGATAGATAATAATCACTTGCCCGAAACCACGCAACTTATCATTGTACACCACTTCCCCCCAAGACACAGCCTTGATCTCTTCGTCTGGGGGGAGGGAAAATCCCAGGCCGCGATTGCTGCGTCCCTTTTGAGGTTCATAGTCGACAATCACCCGTCCCTGGGCCGGCCAAGGCAGACGTCCCTTGTGCAGGCTAAAGGCCTGCCTGTCCTTGGAGGCCAACTCAGACTGCAATTCTTGGATCCGGGCTTGAAGGGCTCTTAAGTCTTTTTCCGCAGCCTGCCGTTTCTTGCGAAGAACCTGCACCTGTTCTAAGAACCTGAGCCTTTTGCCGGTCAATTCTTTGCTCAACTTGGACAGCTCTTTGCGCTTGTCCTCCAGATTGGTCTTGGCGGCTTGCAGGCTGCGTTCTTTTTCTCGTACATCCGTTTGCACCCTATGCAGGTCCTGCATTTTGGAGGAGGCAGTGTCGGTCAGCCTTGCCAGCCAAACCATGCTTCGATCAGCTTCAGGCCAGGAGTCGAAGACCTTGGCCTTGAGAACTTCGGCTCGAAGAACAACCTCCCACAAGCGGGGCAAAAGATCTTGGATTTCGGTTCGAATCACCGCTTCCCTCTTGCCCAGATCACTTATCCGGGCTTGCAGCTCTTTCTGGGTTCCTTGCAAGTTTTCAAACTCAGCTTGCAGGGCTCGCTTTTCTTCCTCCAACTCCTGAATACTATCTTCCAGAGAGCTGAGTTTGGTATGCGCTTTTCGCTCCTCCCGAGTCAGGGACGCTATCTCCTTCTCGGCCTCGTCTTTGGCCTCCTGTTTTTGCCACAATTGACGCTGCAAGGTTTCCAGATCCTGGCCCCAAACCGGCCCTGAAGACACAAATACCAAGGCAGTCCAGACTATAACCCAGAGGCAGATTCTTTTTCCTTCCGGCCAGATTGAGGCAATAAAGCGCAGGCTCATCTTACCCAAGATAAGGGCCCAAGGGACAATCGGTGCATTTGGGGGACGCCTTTTTGCACCAATTTTTGCCCACCCGGACCAATAGGGCGTGATATTCATTAAATAATTCCGCGTCTCGGGGCAGATCCTGGGTGAACATCTCCTGCAGTTCGGCGTAGTCAACTTCCTCCGGAACAAAGGCGTGTCGGTACATAATCCTGGCTGTGTATGCATCGACAACAAATACCGGAAATCTGAGCGCATAGAGCAAAATGCTATCCGCGGTCTCCTGGCCGACTCCCTTGACCGCCAAAAGTTTGGGCCGCAATTCATCCAAAGGCTGGGAGGATAAACGGGCGAGATCATAGCCCGCCTCCCGGTTCAAAAAGGCCAAAAGGGCTTTGAGCCGGTTTGCCTTGACTCGGAAATATCCGGCCGGCCGAATGAGTTCGGCCAATTCATCCGCCGGTAGAGCGTCCAGCCGTTGTGGGATTAAAAGATCCCGCTCCCGCAAGGTCTCTATGGCCCTGGAGGCATTGCGCCAATTCGTGTTCTGGGTCAGCACCGCCCCAATACAGACTTCAAACCTGCTTTCTGCCGGCCACCAGCGGCTGGAACCCAAGGCCTGGGACATGGCCTGAAAGTATTCCATGAGGATCTGGGGCCGATTCATGCTGGGTATCCCCCAGTCCACATGAGGCTGGCCCACTCACCAAGATGTTCAATTTCGGGCTTTCCCAATCCCTGGACTTCATAGGCCCGGCTTACGGAGTCCACCTGGGAAATAAGCACTCCGGACAGGATCAAGGTCCCTCCCGGTTGAACCAAACCGGCCAAAGCCGGGGCCATGCGGATCAAAGGGCCGGCCAGGATGTTAGCCACCACCAGGGGATATCTCCGGTCGGGGCCCAGACAGGCCACCTCGCCACAGAAGAGACAGACCTGATTGTCCACCCCATTGGCCTGCACGTTTTCTCTAGCATTGTCCATAGCCACGGGATCGATGTCCAAAGCGACACAGCAGGTTCCCATACGGGCGGCGGCAATGGCCAGGATTCCCGAGCCGGTGCCCACATCCAATACCGCTTCTCCCTCAGGCCACCTCCCAAGTCCCTTCACATGGACCATGGCTCGCAAACACAAATTCGTGGTCGGATGGTGACCGGTCCCAAAAGCCATCTGGGGATGAATGACCAAAGGGATCAGGGAATCGCTCCTGTTTTCCTCCACCTTCCACGGGGGGAGAATGCAAAAGGTTTTGGCCACTTCCACCGGCTGAAAAAAAAACTGCCAGGCCGTCTGCCAGTCGGCATCCTTTTCTTTACCTGTTTCCAGTCTGGCCTCGGGCTGAGTCTTGTGGATTCGCCTCTGCAGCTGTTTGAGTTGCTTACGTTCGTTGAGGTGAATGCGCAGAACAAAGCCTTCTTGGGTGGTCAACTCTTCCCATCCCCAGGGGGCGAGGTCACTGAGTAGCTCCACTGCGGATTCCAGGTCCTGGCCTGCAACGTGCCAATTCAATATATATGACATGTTCGTACGTGTTCAGCTTTGCCTCCGGCAAATCTGAAATAGTTTTTTGCGCTTTGGCCAAAAGTTTTGCCAGATTGCTTCATACGGGCTTTATCTTCCATCAAATGCATGTCGGACGGGCCCCCACATGCTCACTGCTTACCCAAGGCCAAATCCAAAGCATGGGCAAAGGCTTGCAGATCCGTCTCTGCAATGACCAAAGGAGGAAGAAGCCTGAGGATCGTCTCCTGGGTCAGATTGCATATGAAACCGCTGTGCAGCAAATCCTGCCATACCTGGTATCCGGAATGGGCAAGTTCCACCCCCAGCATCAACCCCTGGCCGCGGATTTCCCGGATCGAATCCGGATGCCTTTTTTCAACCTCTCCAAGCATCTCTTGAAACGTCTGCCCCAAGGTCTGAGCCCGTTTGCACAAGCCGTCCCGCTCAATGACGTCCAGAACGGTGACTCCGGCCGCAGACACCAAGGGGTTGCCCCCAAAGGTGGTGGCGTGACTGCCGGGAGAAAATCCCTTGCTTACCTCTTCCGTACACAACATGGCTCCAATAGGCAGCCCATTGGCCAGCCCTTTGGCCGCGGTCATAATATCCGGCTGAAATTCCATATGCTGATGGGCCCACATCAGTCCTGTCCGCCCCATCCCGGTCTGCACTTCGTCCACAATCAATAGCAGACCTTTGCGGGAACACAACTCGCGTACCCGGCTCAAATATTCGACTGGGAACGGACGCACTCCACCCTCACCTTGGATCACTTCCAACATGATTGCGGCCGTATGCGAAGTTACCGCCTCCTCCAGGGCCTGGTAATCGGCAAAGGGAACGGTGACGAATCCCTCCGGCAAAGGGGCAAAACCTTTTTTTATCTTATCTTGACCTGTGGCGGCCAGAGTGGCCAGGGTGCGGCCGTGGAAAGATCCCTGCACAGTTATAATCTCAGAAGCGGACCTACCGCGCACTTCCTGGGTATAGCGCCGGACCAGCTTGATAGCTGCTTCGTTGGCCTCTGCTCCGGAATTACAGAAAAAGGCCCGGTCCAGACCGCAGCTGCCCAACAACTTTTCAGCCAAGTCCAGCTGGGGAGTTTGATAGAAGAGATTGCTCACATGCACCAAACGGGCGGCCTGCTCGCAGACAGACCGGGTCACTTCCGGATGGCAGTGCCCCAAACTGCACACCGCAATACCGGCCAGGAGATCCACATATTCTCGGCCTTCCCCGTCCCAAACCCGTGCCCCGTCACCCCGGACAATGTGCAGGGGATAGCGGGTATACGTCGGGCACAGCAGACGTTGTTCCCGCTCAGCGATTTCGGCAAGTGTGGTCATAGTGTCCTCTTATGCTGACGAAACTGCAAAAAATCGATTTTCCTTCATTGATATCCATACCAGAAACCATAACTTATTGATTCTTCTGTCCTCTGTCCTCTAACTTCTGTCATCTATCCTTCAAAGCAAACCGCCCTTGCCGGATCGTTTACCTGACAAGGGCGGAAAAAAACACAACCAGCTAAAGAGCGGAGTCTATACTTCCGGACGAGGAAGCACCCCGGCCAATTCCGCGATTTCCGGAACCCGGTGCTCCCACTCTATGGCCATGAGGTGCACGCCGGCAATGCCCTCCAGTTCCTTGAATTCCTGAATTTGCTCTACGGCAATCTTAATCCCTTCGTTCTTCTGTCTTTTTTTCTCCACCCCTCGCAAACGCTTGACGATGTCTTCCGGAACATCCATGCCCGGGACTTTGGTCTGCATGTATTTGGCCATACCCACGCTTTTCATGGGTGTGACCCCGGCCAGGATGTAGGCTTTTTCCGTTAAGCCCATATCTACGGCCTGTTTGGTCCATTCCCGCATCCGGGGCATATTGTAGATGCATTGGGTTTGAATGAAATCCGCGCCGGCCTGAATCTTCTTGGCCAGGCGATGAACCCGCCAGGCATAGGGCTCGGCAAAGGGGTTGGCCGCTGCACCGATAAACATCTGAGGCGGCCCGTCGATATCAGCTCCTCCCTGGAACTTGCCCAGGTCGCGCATGTTCTTGACCATGGCCAGGAGCTGGATGGAATCGATATCAAAAACCCCCTTGGCATGAGGATGATCCCCAAACTGCTGATGGTCACCGGAAAGACAGAGCATAGTATTGATGCCCAGGGCATTGGCTCCTAATACATCTGCCTGCATGGCCAAACGATTTCGGTCCCTGCACACCATCTGATAAATGGGCTGCAATCCCTCTTCTTGGACGATCAACGATGTCGCCCAGCTGGACATACGGACCATACCCGTCTGGTTGTCGGTGATATTTACCCCGTCGACCATTCCTTTCAAGTGGGAGGCTTTCTCTGTGACTGCCTGAACATTGGTGCCGCGGGGAGGTCCGAGTTCCCCGGTGAAAGCAAAGTGACCAGCGCGTAAGACCTTTTCCAACCTACTCTGCGTCTTCATAGGCACAATCTCTTTGAGTTAGACATTGAAACAGGTGAACCTGGCACAAAACCGACAAACTCATCCTTGAGGCCATTACATGGCATTCGGCCGAACAGCGCCCTGGACAGGATTCCTTCGTGTTTCGAGGAAGATTACAGAGTCAGTAGGCTCATGGCCGGAATGAAGAAACTTAAAACCGACCCGGTAAGGGAACTTTTGGACCTATTCCATCCGTTCTGCTTGACCAATCCCAAGTTCTCGAAGCCCATGGGATCGAAAGTGACCACCGCGGATTCATGCCCCCGTGTTAAGCAATCAATGCTGACTTGAAAGGAGAGCTCCCGCATATCACTGAGGTACTCGTCGCATTCCCGCCCGGGAAACTGTTTGGACAGAAGCTCCAAAGACGTGGTGGTGGTCGTGTTTCTGCTCAAAGCCACCCCCGACTTAAAAATCCTCTTTTTCAAGGAAAAGGCTACCCGTGATTTGCGCAATGTGGACAGAAGAAGGGCATCGGCATCCGGGAAGGAGGTTTTCATCACCCTTTTGAGTTCCGTGGAGCAGTAAGCTGTTTGCCGATCGGCCTGCATTTCGACATAGACATGGCTCAATTTTCCCCGGGACCTCCCCAGTTGCAGCATATTGGCCACATAATAATTGTGGGCCACCACATCTGCCGCTAAGTGGGTCAAGTATCCGTACGCATAGGCCTGCAATCTGGGATTCAAGACGGATTGGACCATGTTCAGACCGGCTTGCCAGCTGTGACAATGGGTTGGTGTGATCCTCCGGCCTTTGCCCACCAGGATATCTGCACTCAAACATCCATAGAGGAAGGCCCGGGGGTTGTATGTCAACAGCCCGGCCACGGTCGGTCCAAGCAGGTGCAGATTACTCAGAATCTGATTGCCCAAGGCCAGATGCATGCCAGGTCCCCAGGCCAGCGCAGAAGCCGGGGCCAACAAACCCAGGCCTAATACGATTCCCAGACAGAAAAGGATTCGCGGCCAGAACTTACCAGACATGGCATTCACCACATGCAAGGGGACTTTTTTTCTCTAAAAACATATATTCCATTCGCTGCCTCCCGCAGCCAGGTCAAGGCGTGAGCCAAAGGTGTATTTCTATGATTTATAACAAAATTTATCAATAAAGACAAGTCGTCAACACGCAACCCATGAATAAAGCAATAAAATCAGGTACATACCTTGAGCATCCTATCCAGGGCCAACAAGGCCTCCTGTTGCATATGTGGAGAAACGGTGACCTTAGGCCCGGCCTCCAGATTCTCCAGGTGATCAGCCAAATTCTGGGCCGTGATCTTAGCCATATTGGAGCAAGCAGTGTCCAGAACCGGCCACACCGTCTTGTCCGGGCCGTAGTCCCGAGCCAGACGTTGGACCAGATTGATTTCCGTCCCGACATAAATTGTGGTCCCCGGCTCAGCCTCCCGCACATAACGAATTATCGTGGACGTGGAGCCGCTGGCATCGGCTCGATCAACGACCTCAGGAAGGCACTCTGGATGGACGATGATTTTGGCCTCTGGATGGGTTCGGCGAATATGCTCTACATGGTGAGCTTTGATCAGGTTGTGTACAATACACACGCCGGGCCAGAAAAAAAGACGGGCCTGTCTCCCGTCCGCCAAGGAGCGCAGATCCAGCCCAACCTGATCTTCGGCCGGGACCCCCAAAGCCTTGGCCGTATTCCGTCCAAGATTCTTGTCCGGCAAAAACAGCACTCCATCGCCCTGTTTCAAGGCCCAATCCAGCATGGTGGGCGCATTGGCCGAGGTGCAGACCGAGCCGCCGAACCGTCCGCATAACGCCTTGACCGCGGCCGAGGTATTCACATAGGCCAAGGGTACAATCCTTCGGCCCTGGGCATTGAGCTCATACAATTTTTTCTCTACCAACCAGGCCGGGGCCATATTGGACAACAGGCAGCCGGCCTCCTGACGAGGGATGCTCACCTCCTGGCTCGGACCGGCCAAAATAGCCGCAGACTCGGCCATGAAGTAGACTCCGCACATAACAATTCGCTGAGCCTGGAGAGAAGCAATGAGCCGAGCCAACTCCAAAGAATCGCCGCAATAATCAGCATGGACCACCACCTTGTCATGCTGATAATGATGGGCCAAAATGGCCAGATCCGATCCATGCTTGGCCTTTATTTCTTCGATCCGGGAAGCTCCTTCTTGTGATGTCACCAGTTCAAACCTCCTGGTTCTATTACACTTGAGAACACATGTGCCTTGCTCAATTCTGTCCTTGACATTGCCTTCACTCTTAGTCAGTTATATCCTAGTTTGCAAGTATGATTCCCAACCCGGAGTCCCAAAAAATGCCATGGAAACCTGAAACTCTCCTGGAACTTTGAACCCTCAAGTTGGACAAGACGTACGATATGCAAGACTCTACGCAAGACCCAGTCATGCAGTCCACTGTCGGCTCCGTGAGCACCCAATACTTTCACTTCGCCCATCCGCCCCAGGAGATGGATCTGGAGTGCGGCCGGAGGCTCGGGCCTCTGACCCTGGCCTATGAGACCTATGGACAGCTGAACAAGGACCGGACCAACGCTATTTTGGTCCTCCACGCCCTGACTGGAGACGCCCATGCCGCAGGCTACGCCCAAGACCGAAACGACGTTCCGGGCTGGTGGGAAGTCATGATTGGTCCGGGCAAAGGCATAGACACCAATCGATATTTCGTTATCTGCTCCAATGTCCTGGGCGGATGTATGGGCTCCACCGGCCCCGGTTCCATTGACCCCCACACCGGCCGCCCCTATGCCCTAAACTTCCCCATGGTTACCATAGGAGATATGGTCCGGGCCCAAAAAAAACTCATCGATCACCTGGGCATCCCTCAGCTGCTCACAGTCATGGGTGGCTCCATGGGCGGCATGCAGGTCCTGGAGTGGGCGGTACGTTATCCTGATCGAGTGGTGTCCGCAGTGCCCATAGCCACCACTACCCGCCATTCGGCCATGGCCATCGCCTTTAACGAAGTGGCCCGTCAAGCAATTATGAAAGATCCCAACTGGAATCAAGGCGACTATTACGGCCGCGGACAACCCGGACACGGTCAGGCCGTGGCCCGAATGATCGGCCACGTCACCTACCTGTCCGAGGAGGCCCTACGCAAAAAATTCGACCGCAGGCTCCAGGACCGAGGGGCCTTTTCCTATGACTTTGCCACTGATTTCCAGGTGGGCAGCTACCTGCAATACCAGGGAGAAAAGTTCGTTCACCGCTTTGATGCCAATTCTCTGCTCTACCTGACCAAGGCCGCAGATTATTACGATTTGGCCGAATATTACGGCCGAGGTTCTCTGGCCCAGGCTTTTTCTGGAGCCACATCCGATTTTTTGGTCGTCTCTTTCTCCTCGGACTGGCTCTATCCCACGGCCCAATCCAGGAGCATGGTCCAGGCTATGAAGAAAAACAACCTCCAGGTCAGTTTTTGTGAGATTGAATTCGATTACGGGCACGATTCCTTTTTGGTCCCCAACCCCCCGCTGTCCCAGCTCATCTCCGGTTTTTTGAATAAGGAACTGCGAAACGTCACACCTCCGCGCTATTGCTTATGACAAAGGTAGCTAAAATATCCAATACAGCTATCTTGATTTTCTTAACTCCCCTCCTTAGCAAGGAGGGGCAGGGGTGGTTGGGATAATGATTCTGACACATTACTAAATTTTCTTTTTTGCCCGCTTTGGGGCAAAAAATATTTCAGACTTGCCGGAGGCAATGCTGAAAAGGAACTCCATATGCGTTTTGATCTGCAAACCATCGCCTCCTGGATCTCCCCTCGCTGTCGGGTCCTGGACCTGGGTTGTGGGGCCGGAGAACTCTTAAAGTATTTGCAAGACAAGAAGGGAGTGATCGGCACCGGCATTGAAATCGATACCGAGAAAGCCAGCCAGGGCATTATCTCCGGAGTCAATGTCATCCACGGGGATATCCACGAAGAAATCCGGGATTACCAGGATCGGACCTTTGATTTCGTCATCCTCAGCCAGACCTTGCAGCAAGTATTCAAACCGGCCCTGCTCCTGCATGAGATGCTCCGGGTGGGGCACAAAGGGGTGGTCAGCTTCCCCAACTACAGCCACTATAAAAACCGGCTCTACTTTTTCTTCCGCGGTCGGGCCCCCATGTCCAAGGAACTACCCTATGCCTGGTTCGACACCCCCAACATCCGGGTTGTGCCCATCAAAGACTTCCGACACTTCTGCTCGGTCTTCGGTTTTGAAATCCTTAAAGAAACCGCCATCAGCACCTACTACCATGAAGAATACGGGCGCAAGGTCCGCTTTCTGCCCAACCTTTTGGCCACCTACGGCATCTACCTCTTGACCAAAAAAGCCCCGGCCTAGGTGCTCCCCTTCATTGTTCACCCTGAGTTTTATACCCTGTGTTGGTCAAACGGAACTGATATTGCGCCTGAATTTCTCTACGAAAAAAAAGTCCCAGCAAAAGCATGTCTACACGTGATTCCGCAGTTTGAGCTCCAAGGGATGCGGATGCAGATAATACTGATTGTGCAGATAGGGCTGATCGTATTTGCGCACATAGTGGTTGATCAGGGTGACCGGAACAATGAGCGGCACATTGCCGGTCTTGTACTCATCGATGACCTCCAAAAGCTCCTGCTTCTCATCCCTGCTTAGATCCCTCTTGAAATACCCCATAAGGTGGTGCAAGACATTAACGTTCTTCTTGGTTGTGCTGTGCAGCTGCAAGGCGTAGTGCAGCTTGTGCAAATAGGTGGAAAAGAGCTCGTCCACGGGCATCTGTTTGCCGGCAGCTACCAGCTTACCCAGCTCCCGGTAGGTGGGCACGTGATGGGCCATAATCAACAGCTTGTGCCCAGAATGGAAATCCACCAGCCCGCCCAGAGTCTTGTTGCTCCGCACCAGGTCCCGCCAGCGCTGAAAGACGAAAATACGGGTGATGAAATTCTCCCGCAGGACCGGATCATGCAGCCGGCCGTCGTCCTCCACCGGCAGGTCTGAAAAACGGTCCATGAACATCCTGGCCCAGATGCCCACCCCTTTGTTCACCGGCATGCCGCTTTCCTGGTAGACTTTAATTCGTTCCATCCCGCTGGATGGCGACCGGCTCTTGAAAATATAGCCGCACAGTTCCCGGCCCTCCAGATCCTCCAGCCGCTTTTGGCCCCATACTCGCATCTGCTCGGTATAGTCCACATTGGTCTTCTGGGTCACCAGGCGGGGGTTTTCAGGTTCTCCCACTAAACGCAGGGCCTCCCGGGGGATGCTCATCCCGCATTCCACCTCCGGGCAGACCGGGACAAACTCCACGTACCTGCCCAGGGTGTCCCGAATAAAGCGATCCAGCTTGTGCCCTCCATCATAGCGCACGTTCTCTCCCAGTAAACAGGTGCTGATCCCCAGGGTAATCTTATTCTCCATGCCCGGCTCCTGTTGTAAGGTCATGATGAAATTGTAACCAGCGAGGAGTTTAGGGGCGGGTTAGATGTGGACGATCAGATACCTCAATTCTCTTCCCCTTTCCGGCCTCCGACTCCAAACTCCTGTCCCCTGTCTTCACGTACACCAACTACTGTCCTCCTTGTCCCTCCCGCCTAAATATACTTTTTCCCAACAACTCCTTATCTCACCATCCCAGCCCCAGTTAAACACCCCAAAGGTTTACCCGGTGAAAACGCTTTACATTTCACTCGGGGGACCCCGGTTTAACGGGGTAAACATCCCAGCATTCCAGCATTTCTGCCTTTCTGCCTACTGCCTACTGCCTACTGCTTACTGCTTACTTTTCTTCCAGCATCCCAGCATCCCAGCATCTCAGCATTCCAGCATTTCTTCATCTTTTCTGTCCTCTGTCCTCTGTCCTCTGTCCTCTGTCCTCTGTCTTCTGTCATCTGTCCTCTGTCCTCTGTCCTCTGTCCTCTGTCTTCTGTCATCTGTCCTCTGTCCTCTGTCTTCTGTCATCTGTCTTCTGTCATCTGTCCTCTGTCATCTAGCCACCCATACCCCAAACCGAGCCGCCTTCTTATGTCCCACCCCCACCGCACCCTTTTGCAGATACAGGCCATAAGCCCAGTCCGGCTCAAATCCACTGGAGGTGGACGACCACAGCACCTCCGGATTGCCGAGAAAGGGATGCGTCTCTGGCAAAGCCGGGCTTGATTGCGAGGCATCCACCAGGGATTCCAATTCATTGATATTGGGCAGGTGCCAGTCCCTCCCGGTCTCCTCCCTCAGATCCATGCCCACCTGCAAAGCCTCCGCCCAGGTCACCAGACCGGGCTCTTGGCTGACAACTTCCCGCCAGGCAAGCCCGGTCAGACGATCCACAATATCTTCCCCTGTCCGTTCAAAGCGGGGCTGCGGCCAGGCCGCACCCATTTGAAACTCTGCGTCCTGTCCAGTTCCGGAACAGGAAACCGCCTTGCCCAGGGAATCAAAACATCCCCTTTGCCCGGTCCGTGGCAGAACAGTACCTTCCCCCCGCACCGGCCAGACCATAGAAATCTGATTCTTACGATTCCAGAACATGCGCCCTCCAGCCATATGCACAGCCCAGGCATATGCCGGATACATGGCCGAGGATGTGGAGGTCCAATACCAGGTCTGTTGCACATGGGTAAAAGGATGATCCCGGTGCAGGGCCGGGCGGCTGCGGCCGTGGCTGATCAGGCTGCGCAGCTCCCGCCGGTTGGGCAGCCGCCAGTCGCTGAACCCCAGGAATTCTTCCCTGTTCAAGTCCCGGACATGATCCAGGGCCTCCGCCCAGCGCAGAGCAAACTCAAAGCTAACCCCTTTTCGTGGCCATATCAGGCCGGTCAACTTATCATGAACCATCTCCGGGGCAAGCTCTGCAAATCGCGGAATCGGCCCCCTGAGACCGATCCCCAGCTCTCCGTCCTGCCCACTGCCCGCACAGGGGATTTCTTGTCCATAGGAGTCAAAACATCTCTTTTGGTCAGTTGGTAACACGTAGGTAATTGACATAGATTTTAGTAGGTCAGTTGGTAACTATAGCCCGTACCGGAAATGTTGATACGCTTATTGACCTCATTATCTGATGATTATCACTATAGCAAAAAAATGAACATCCCTGGTGCTAAAACCAGGGGTGTTCATTTTTTTGTGGGTTGAAAAAAACGCAGCCGCAAAGCGTTGCTGACCACGGAGACTGAACTCATGGCCATGGCTGCGGCCGCGATCATGGGATTGAGTGTCGGTCCACCGAAAATATGCAGCACCCCGGCAGCAATGGGAATCCCCAGGGAATTGTAGAAGAAGGCCCAGAACAGGTTCTGCTTGATGTTTCGCACTGTGGCTCGGCTCAAAGATATGGCCGTGCTCACCCCGGACAGATCCTCGCCCATAAGCACAATGTCTCCGCTCTCAATAGCCACATCAATGCCGGAGCCCATGGCCAGACCCAGATCGGCCTGGGCCAGGGCCGGAGCATCGTTGATCCCATCCCCGACCATGGCCACCTGCATGCCCTGGTCTTGAAGTTTTTTGATCTCCTTGGCCTTACCTTCGGGCAAAACCCCGGCAATGACTTCATCGATCCCGGCCTGCTTTGCAATCACCCGGGCCGTGCGCTCCGTATCCCCGGTAAGCATGATCACCTTCAAGCCCATGGCTCTGAGTTCCCGGACCGTGTCCGGGGCGGTCTCTTTGAGCTGGTCGGCCACAGCCAGAACCGCCGCAGCCTGTCCATCCACTGCAGCCAGGACCACGGTCTTTCCAGCCCGGGATAACTCATCCATCCGAGATGCAAGCTCCTTCGAGTCCAGCCCCTTGACCTCCTCCTGGCTCAAAAAGTTTCTACTCCCCAGGGCAATGCTGTGCCCATCCACCTTGGCCCGAACGCCCCGGCCGGATAGAGCCTCGAACTCCTCGGCCTGAGGCCAGGAATTTTCAGCCTCTTGCTCCAGCCCCTGGACCACGGCCCGGGCCACAGGGTGTTCAGAGGCCTGTTCCACCCCACCTACTATGGCCACCAGCTCCCGGCGTTCCACCGGGGAAGTGTCCAAGACCACGAAGTCTGTGAGTTCAGGTCGCCCCCGGGTCAAGGTCCCGGTCTTGTCCAAGACCACGGCCTGGATATTCCGGGCCGTCTCCAAAGCCTGTCCACTCTTAATCAACGTCCCCAGTTGGGCCCCGCGGCCGGTACCGACCATGATGGCCGTCGGCGTAGCCAGTCCCAGGGCGCAGGGGCAAGCGATGACCATAACGGCCACAAAGATGCGCAGGGCAAAGGAAAACTCCGCTCCTCCAAGCAAGGCCCAGGCCAAGCCGGAAATTACAGCAATGACGATGACCGTGGGCACAAAATACAGGCTGACCTTGTCCGCCAGATTGGCTATGGGGGCCTTGGACCCCTGGGCCTCCTGGACCAGGGCAATGATCCGGGCCAGGGTCGTTTCCCGGCCCACCTTTTCCGCCCGCATGCGCAAAGATCCCTGCACGTTCACCGTACCGGTTATCAGGCCGTCTTCCGGACCTTTGCTCTTGGGAATGGGTTCTCCGGTGAGCATGGATTCATCCACGCTCGATTGTCCGTCCTCGATCCGTCCGTCTACCGGTACCCGCTCTCCGGGACGAATGAGCAATAGATCCCCGGGCTGGATGGAATTCACCGGAACAGTGGCGAGATCCTGGCCCTCAATCCGGGTGGCCGTCTCCGGTTTGAGTTGCATGAGTTCCCGGATGGCCGCTGAGGTCCTGGCCTTGGACCTATTCTCCAGGTACCGACCCAGGGTAATCAGGGTGAGAATGATGGCCGCAGACTCGAAGTATAGATCGTGGGCCTTAGCTATTGGATCGTGGCCCAGGAGAATCTCGCCCAGATTCCAGGTGGAATAGATAAAGGCTGCACTGGTGCCTACGGCAATAAGGGAGTCCATATTCGGTCCCCCCCGGGCCAGGCTGGGAAAGCCCTGGAGGTAGAACTCCCGGTTGATGTACATGATGGGCACAGTAAGCAGGAACTGGACCAGGGCGTGGGTCAAGGGAGCCGACCCGGCGGCCAGAAAAGAAGGGATGGGCAGACCGATCATCCCGCCCATGGACAAAAGAAAAAGAGGAACGGCCAGGGTCAGGGAAAGGATCAGTCTGGTCTGCAGCCCGGCCAACCGCTCCTGCATCTCCCGGTCAGGTCCGGTTTGATCCTCGCTTTCCTCCTGGACCAGCGAGGCCCCGTAACCGGCTGTCTGCACTGCGGAGATCAGGTCCGCGCTTTGGACCTGTTCCGGGTCAAAATTCACTCGGGCCTTTTCCGTGGCCAGATTAACCGAAGCTTGGTTCACACCGGTCACCTGGCTGAGGGCCTTTTCCACCCGGGCCGAGCAGGCAGCGCAGGTCATGCCCTGAATATCCAGTTCCACTGTAGAGCGCTGCCTGACCTCCTCGGCCTCGTATCCGGCCTTGTGCACTGCAGCCTCGATCTCTTCCGGTCCCAGCTTATCCGGATCCCAACTGACCTGCATGCTCTCCGTAGCCAGATTGACCTGGGCCGAATGCACACCGTCCAACCAGGAGACCACCCGCTCCACCCGGGCCGAACATGCGGCACAGCTCATGTCCTTGATAGCGAACTTCTGGCTGCGCACATTGCCTCCCTGGCCCTGATCCAATTCCTGTTCACTCATATTCAGATTTCCTTTGAACAAGACAAAAATATTTCAGATTTGCCTGAGGCAAATCTGAAATATTTTTTTAAACGCTTGATAGCCCAAAAACTGTTTGTCGGATTGATAACAAAAAAATTACGATCTGCCCCACCCGTCATTACCCAGTCCGGCACTCACTTTTAACTTGGACGTTTGCTCTTTGCAGTGACTTTCCAACTGGAAGTGAGTTCCGGGCTAGCCCTCTTCAGTTTCATACTGGATCAAACTGGCCATCTGCGGCAAGAGGCAAAGCTGACGTCTGACGTCTGACCTCTGACTTCTGACTTCTGATTATGCATTCCAGCATCCCAGCATCCCAGCATTTCTGCCTACTCCCTACTGCCTACTCCCTACTGCTTACTCCCTACTTGTTTTCTTACTCAGCCGTATACCCGGCCTCTTTGACCGCCTTTTTCACTTCCTCCATATCCACGGGCTTGGTCTCCTCAAAGCTGGCCTCGCCCTTAGACAGGCTCACAGTCACGTTCTCCACGCCTTCGATCCCGGACAAAGCCTGAGTCACAGCTTGAACACAGTGTTGACAGCTCATTCCTTTCACTTTGATCGTAGCCATACCAATCCTCCTGTGATTCTGTTCAAGGTTGTTTGTGAAGGTTGTACAATTGCAGGTTCAATGTAAAGCAGAACCAAAAAGCCCT
This sequence comes from Desulfovermiculus sp., assembly GCA_034521385.1. Taxonomy (GTDB): domain Bacteria; phylum Desulfobacterota; class Desulfovibrionia; order Desulfovibrionales; family Desulfothermaceae; genus Desulfovermiculus. Next base: position 4,106 of record JAXHMO010000019.1, on the reverse strand, counting down.
GCTCTCATTCCCCCATCCCCAGTCGCTGAGTTCGCTCAAGTCGCCTCTCTCCATCCCTCATTCCCCAATCCCCAATCGCTTACTTCGCTCAAGTCGCTGAGTTCGCTCAAGTCGCTCTTTCTTTATCACCGCAGTATCCGCAGCGAATTACCCACAGCCAAAAGGGCCACACCTACATCAGCAAACACCGCAGCCCACATGCTGGCCAGGCCCAGGGCTCCCAAGCCCATAACCAGAACCTTGATCCCCAGGGCCAGGCCGATGTTCTGCCAAACAATGGTCCGAGTCCGGCCACCCAGAGACACGGCCTGAACCAACTTGCCCGGATCGTCTTCCATTAAAACCACATCCGCGGCTTCGATTGCTGCATCCGACCCCAAACCGCCCATGGCCACCCCGATATCGCTCCTGGCCAGAACCGGAGCGTCATTGATCCCATCCCCGACAAATGCGGTATACCCACGCCCCTGGTTTCGGACCATGATGGCTTCCAACTCGGCCACCTTGTCCTGGGGCATAAGCTCGGCCTTGACTCCATCCAAGCCCAGCAAACTGCCGATGCCTTCGGCCACCTCCCGGCTGTCGCCGGTAAGCATATACTGGGCCACCCCTAAATGTTTCAACCCTTCCACAGCCTGACTGGATTGGAAACGGATTTGGTCCTGGACCTGGATCCAGCCGGCCGCCTTTTGGTCCACAGCAACCCCCACCCCGCCACCGGGGATGTTCCAGTGGAGCTTGGCCGCGCCCTGAGATCGCAAAAAATCTTCCGTGCCCACCAACACCTCCCGGCCCCTGATCAGGGCCTGCACACCCTGCCCGGAAAACTCCCGAACCTCAACTCCGCCGTCCTTTCTGCCACTTTCCTCAGACTTCAGACTTCTGCCTGATTCCAAATTACCATCATCCCAGTCACCCCAGGGCGTGATCTCCGCTTCACTTCGAGATTCCAGCATCCCAGCATCCCAGCATCCCAGCATCCCAGCATTCTTCTCTTCTTCCTGACCTCTGTCTTCTGTCTTCTGTCCTCTGTCCTCTGTCCTCTGTCCTCGGTCCTCGGCCCTCTGTCCTCTGTCTTCTGTCCTCTGTCCTCTATGCTCCCGCACAATAGCCCGGGCGACGGGATGGGAAGAGTATTCCTCCGCAGCCGCGGCCCAGGACAGGACATCCTCCCGAGAATATCCCTCTTCTGGATGGACGCTGTGCACTGCAAATCGGCCATAGGTCAGGGTCCCGGTCTTGTCCCAGACCACTGTCCGCACCCGGCTCAAGGCTTCGAGAAAGTTGGCCCCTTTGATCAGGATACCCTGCCTGGACCCGGCTCCGATGCCGGCAAAAAAGCCTAGAGGAATGGAGATGACCAGGGCGCAGGGACAGGAGATAACCAGAAAGACCAGTCCCCGATACACCCAGTCCGTCATTTCAGGAGGAGCAGTGAACAGGCTTTGCAGACCCGGCAGATGAAATGCCACAATCGGTCCAAAGGCGATCAGTGCGGCCAATCCAACCACAATCGGCGTATAAACCCGGGCCACCCGGGTCATAAACTGCTCGGTCGGAGCCTTGCGCTGGGCCGCGTTCTGGACCAGATCCAGGATCACGGAGACCGTGGACTGGGCCAGAGGTTTATCCACCCGGACGGTGAGCAGTCCGGAGAGATTGACCATGCCTGAAAGAATCCCGTCGCCGGGAGAAAGGGTCCTGGGGTGCGATTCTCCGGTCAAGGCTGAGGTATCCGCCCGGCTTTGGCCGGTGAGCACGGTCCCGTCCAGAGGGACGCGCTCCCCGGGATGGATTTGAATGGTTTGGCCCACCTGCACCTGGGCCGGATCCCGGATTGCGACCCCATCATGTGCATCCACCACCCGGGCCATATCCGGCCGCAACTGAAGCAAAGAGGCCACAGATTGTCTGGACCGGCGCACTGCACTGTCCTGAAAGGTCTCACCTACGCGGTAAAAGAGCATCACGGCCACAGCCTCGGCATAGGCTCCTATAGCCAAGGCTCCCACAGTGGCCAGGCTCATCAGCACGAACTCGTCCAGAAGACCTCGGGTCAAAAGGCTGCGCAGGCCCATGGCCAGCACGCTCCAGCCGGCCAATATATATGCGGCCCAAAATACCCCCGGGCCCAGCCATGCCGGCGTCCAGGGCATAAGGTATTCAACCCCCAGTCCGAGGGCAAAGAGTACGGCTCCAGGAAGAAGTTTCATCAAGTCCCGGCCCAGGGAGGAATCGGCTCCATTCTGTTCCGGTCCGTCCACCTGGCACTCGCCTTTGCACCCGCACCCGTCTAGAGCGGATTGCATGTTTTGTGATTGATAGGTCTCAGTCATTTTTGTCTATCTCGAACTGAATGTTTTCACTAACTAGAAATTCTCAAAACCATCTCATTTCTTTCGAAAAAACATTCATAGAAAAAGTGAAGCAAGAAACAACAAAATCTTGATCAAGCAGAACCATAACACCAACTTCTTATCTTCTTTTTCGCCCATCCGTCCCTTTTCTAGTGTCTTGCCCCATGCTCTATGCCTCTGTACATACTGCCTACTCCCTACTGCCTACTGCCTACTGCTTACTTTCTGCCTGACCTCTGGCATCTCATTCCCGCACATGCTCCAGGGCCTGCTCAAAGATCTTTTGCACGTGGTCGTCTGCTAATCGGTAAAAAACGTTCTTGCCTTCCCGGCGAAAAGTGACCAGTTTCGAAGCCCGGAGCACTCGCAGCTGATGCGAGACTGCCGAGGAAGACATGCCCAGGATTTCAGTCAAATCGCAGACGCACAGCTCAGTCCTGGATAAAGCGAAAAGGATCCGCACTCTGGTCCGCTCGCCCAAGGCTTTGAACAGATCGGCCATATCGCACAGGACCTCGAAGTCGGGCATTTCCCGACGCACAAACTCCAAGTTTTCCGGATGAACCATCCGTTCTTGGCAGACATCAGAAGGGACGTGATCGGCCATAGAGGATACCTCACGATCAAACAATCGTTCATATGAACACTTATTCATATTAATAGTCGAGAATACCAATGTCAAGCCTCTTTCCTTGACTTGCCGTCAAATCATTTTTAAAATTTAGTTGTTTCAAAAGGATGGAGGTCAGCTGACAGTGATAACCTCTGTAAATCGGCACTATTTTTTGCCAGCTTCAGCTATGTCTTTGATTACCAATTCACATTTTGACCAAAGAAGAAAGGACCACGCATGACCACCGGCACCTGGCACGAAAAGGCCATCACAAATCCCAGATCGCAAAGATTATCCGCTCTTTACTTACGGACTGAACCGGAATCCCGGGGTTGGGTCGTAGTCTGCCACGGATTCACCGGAAGCAAGGAAGGCGGGAGTAAGGCCGAGGCCATGGCTGAAGCTCTGGCCGCCCGGAGCGGATTTTCGTTTGTTCTCTTCGACTTCGCCGGCAACGGCCAAAGCGAGGGCCGATTCGAGGACCTGACCTTGACCCATCAGGTCCAGGACCTGGATGCTGTCATCGACTGGTGTCAACAACAGGAACAGGGACCGGTGGTGACCATGGGCCGCAGCTTCGGGGGGAGCACCGTCCTGGCCCAGGCAGCGCAGGACCGCAGGGTACACGCTGTCTGCACCTGGGCCGCCCCGATTCATCTCAAAAACCTGTTTTCCGAGGTCCTCCTTTCTGAGACCGAGGACGATCGGGTGATCCTGGCAGATGAAAATGGAACCGTATCTCTGAAAAAAAATTTTGTTCGGGACCTGGCCAGACACGACCTGCTTCAGGCAGCTGCCGGCCTCGCCCCCCGTCCCCTCTTGATTATCCATGGCCAAAACGACGATGTGGTCCCGGTCAGCGAGGCGGAGGAGCTCTACACCGCAGCCGCAGAACCTAAGGACCTGCACATCATCCCTCAGGCCGATCACCAGTTCAGCTTCACTGCGGAACCGGCCTGGGAAATCGTGGGGAACTGGCTGAACACATTGAATATATAGGCACAAACCTGTTCCAGCTTGACAATGCCACCGCCTTTGCTTACAAAAGTTTTTGAGCGCCAGTAGCTCAGTAGGATAGAGCATCTGACTACGAATCAGAAGGCCGGAGGTTCGAATCCTTCCTGGCGCACCATGAA
>JAXHMO010000018.1:0-215270 GCA_034521385.1 Desulfovermiculus sp. | reverse complement strand
GGATTTTCCCGCCCCCTTAGGGGTCAAACTCTCCGGATCTGGCCCGGTCGACGACTGGCGCGGCCAAATCAACCTGGACCTGGGCGATACCCGCCTGGCCACAACGGATCTCACCCTGCAATTGCGTCCTGATCAGCTGGCCATGACTGCGGATTCCCGAGTCACCCCAGCACCGGTATTACCAAAGGCATTCCAACCCATTGAGCAACACCTGCAAACCATTGATCTGCACCTCACTACGAGCATGGGCCCGGACCTGGACAAGATGCATCTTGATGATTTGCTCCTGCAATCCGACCTGGGCACGCTTAAGTTTCAAGCCGATACAAACTTGCAAACCAAGACTGTCCATGGATCGGGCTTTGTTCACATTCCGGAACTCAACATCCTCCAGCCCTTAATGGGCCAAGATATCTCCGGAGACGCCCGTCTGGACATAAGGGCCAAGGGCCCCTGGAGCAAGCCTGATCTTCAGCTCCAAGCCCAAGGGCAGGAGTTGGTCTTTAACACCTTGCATACTCAAGAAGCGGGTTTGAGCTTGAGGCCGGATCTGTCCATCTCCGAAGACGGTAAATCAAAACACCTGCAACTGACCGGAGAATTGCAAGCAACTTCCCTGTTCCAGGAGCAAGCCCTCCTTCTCCCCGGTCCCCTGCAGGCCACTTTTCACACTGGGTTGGATGTGGACAGCCGCCAGGTGCATCTGAAATCCTTCCGCCTCAACCTGCCGGGGATGGAAACCACTCTGCACGGGCAGGCAGAGGCAACCGGACCTTTCCAAGCCGAAATCACCTGCACAATTGACGACGTGCAAAACCTTCCCCAGTTCCAGGATCTGGCCCTGCATTCTGGGGCGGAGTTGAACAGTTCTCTAAGGGGCAATTGGCGCGAAGGACGCCTAAACAATGAGGTGGGCATAATGGTCAGCGACCTGAGCGGACTTCCGCCGCAGGCTGCAGATGTCCTGGGCTCCCAGGTTTCCCTCCAGGCCCAGACCGACCTTTCCCCGGAGAATATACTCACTATGAACTCACTGATAATCAAAGGGGAGCGTATTGATCTCCAGGCTCAGGCTGAGCTGGATGTAAAGACTATGAGCCTTCAGGGCACATGGAAGGTGCGGGGACCGGATTTAAAGGTGGTCAAAGGGTTGGGGCTCTCCGGGCTGATTGCTGTTGACGGTCATGTCCACGGGACGGTGCAGGATGTGAATGCTTCCCTGGATCTTTCCATCAAGGAATTGACCGCTCCGGGGCTCAAACCCAGCACTTTGCAGGCCGGGTTTCAAGGACAGGTTCAGGCGCAGAAAACCAAGGTCGACGGGGCACTTCATCTCAACCTGAAAAACAAGCATCAGGATATCCAACTTTTATCCGGGCTCCAGCTGAGCCCGGATTTATTGACCCTGCCCGACCTGCAGCTCACGGCCCCGATGACAAAACTTCAGGCCGCAATGGACTATCACATACAGGAGGGGGTTCTCCGATCAGATATTGACTTGGAAATCCAGGATCTGCAATGGCTGCAGGACTTTACTCCCCACGCGGTTCAGGGTGGCCTATCTTTGGCGGCCGAGGTGGATGGACCCATTTCCAGCCCCAACATCTCGGCCCAGGGCGAAATCAATAACCTGCAAGTAGCCGAGGTCAAGGGAGAACACCTTCATTTCCAGGCCGCCATTGCTGATCTCCAGACCATGCAGGGACGTCTGGAGGCCCAGGCAACGAATATCCTTTTGGGCTCCAACCGGATCAACCGCTTGCATATCCAAGCCCAGGGGGACCAAGGACAGGCCGAAGCTGAAATGGACCTGACCGGACACCTGGGCCATGATGTGGAGGTAAAGACCAAAGCTCTCATCCGCCGAGAAAATGAGGTCATCAGGATTGCCTTACCGCAAGGCCGAGGACATTTCGCAGAGATGCCTTTTTCCTGGGATGAGCCTTTCCAAGCCACTCAAAGCGGAGACGATGTGCAACTGGTGTGGCCTGGTCTGCATCTGGGTCCAGGAACCCTCCAGCTCAGGGCCGGCACGGAAAAAAACGCTGTGCACGGCACCCTCCAGGTCAACGAACTGGATCTTGCCCAGTTGCCTCTTCCGGCAAAATGGGCACTGAACGGAACAACCGATATGCAGGTTAACCTGTCCGGGACCCGAACCGATCCGGATCTCAATTTCACTTTACACGCTCAAAAATTGCAATCCCAGGCCGGCATAACTCAAGATCTCCCGTTCATAGATGTCCAAAGTGCAGGAAAGGTCAGTTCCCGAGAAGCTCAGGCCCAGCTCTCTGTTCAGGGTGGCCCTGAAATTGACCTTACGGCCGAACTGAATCTTCCCCTGGATTTGTCCCTGCAACCCTTTCAATTTCAGCTCGGCAATTCGGTTTCAGGACAATCCCAAGGCCGGGCCGACCTGGGGCACGTCTTTTCCTCCCTGCCCATGGACGGTCAGGATGTATCCGGTCTTTTGGCCTGGGATATTTCCTGTTCCGGGTCTCTGCCCCTTCCCCAGGTGCAGGGCAAGATACAACTTACAGATGGGAAATTTGAGAACTATCAATCCGGAACCCTCCTGCAAAAGCTGGAGGGAGGGATAGAACTCCAGGGGAACCGGGCCCAAATCGTTCGCTTGCAAGCCACGGACGGGGAGGAAGGACGAATTCAGGCTTCTGGAGATATACGTTTTGACCCAGGCCAGGACATGACCTATGCCTTGAAAGCTCATATGGAAAAAGCCACCTTGCTCCGAATGGAAGCGGCCACAGCGGCCATAAGCGGAGAGATTGAGCTTCAGGGCAACGCAAGCGGGGCAGCGATCCAGGGCGATCTCAAGGCCTTTCCGGTCAACGTGGGTATCCCCGATCCCGCACCATCGGGCCTGGAAGGACTGACCATCATATCCTCCGAGGATGCCTCTTTACCTCCTGACCCGGAAAATGGTTTGCAACCGCCTTCCTTTGCCCAGAACACTACCTTGGATATACACATCACCATCCCCGGCGGACTGTTTATTCGCGGTCGCGGGTTGGACTCGGAATGGGAGGGTGATCTGCGTATTCAGGGCCCGGCGGACAAACCCTTGATCTCCGGCTATGTTGTTGTGAAACGCGGTCATCTCAATTTGTTGACCAAACGCTTTGCCTTGGACCAAGGCCGGGTCACCTTCATGGCCAAGCATCCGCCCGAACCTGAGCTGGATCTGACTGCCAGCACTTCGGCAAATGATCTGGTGGCCAAGGTGCATATCACCGGCCGGGCCACCGAACCATCCATTGAACTCAGCTCCGATCCGGCAATGCCCCGGGACGAGATCTTGGCCCGCATCCTCTTTGACCGCAAACTGAGCCAGATCACTCCCCTGCAGGCAGTGAAGCTGGCCTTGGCCGTTCGAACCTTGACCAGTGGGGGCAACGGAGGACTGATGAGCAGCCTGCGCCAACACGTAGGCCTTGATGAACTGACCATTGACTCGGACCCGGAATCTTCGGATACACCCGGGGTCACTGTGGGAGCCGGGAAATATCTGAATGAAAATGTATATTTTAAGGTTGAAAAAGGGCTGGAAGGGAACGATGGGCGGGTGGTGGTCAATATTCGTCTCACCCCGGGCATCTCCCTGGAAAGCCGTGCGGGGTCCGAGCATCAGGGCATGTATATCACCTGGTCCCACAGCTACTGAGGTATATCAATATAGCTTGATATAAACATATCTTTTTTTTTCTTGACACTTCCTTTCCTGCCCGGTATGATCAGCCCAAATGCACAGCGTATCACCGGGAGTGCTGGGTATTTTGTTTAGTGTTTTTGAATGCTTAGGTTTTCGGGGAGCGTTTGAAGTCAGTACGGCAAGCTCGCGAGAGCATGATAAAAAAAGCGCAAGAAAAAGCGGCCAAGCGACCCGTAAACCAAACTATGCACCCGATGCATCGCCAACCACCAAATTTCGCAAGGAGTAAAAAATGTTTGGAACCCCAGGTAAATACATGTTCACTTCTGAATCCGTAACTGAAGGCCATCCAGACAAAGTTGCGGACAAGATTTCTGATGCCATATTAGACAACCTCATTGTCCAGGATCCAGATTCCAGGGTGGCCTGCGAGACCCTGGTCACCACTGGTTTGGTCTTTGTAGCCGGTGAGCTCACCTCCAGCGGATTTGCCGACTTCCCCCAGATCGCTCGCCAAACCGTCAAGGATATCGGTTACGACAGCTCTGATATGGGCTTTGACTGGGAGACATGTGCCGTTATTTCCTCCATCGACAAGCAGTCTCCGGACATCGCCCAAGGTGTGGACCGGAAAAGCCCTGAAGAACAGGGAGCCGGGGACCAGGGCATGATGTTCGGCTACGCCTGCCGGGAGACCGACCCCCTGATGCCCGCCCCCATCCATTATGCTCACAAGCTCAGCCGTCGACTGACCTATGTGCGCAAGAAAGGCATCCTGGACTATCTCCGGCCGGACGGAAAGACCCAGGTGGCTATGGAATACGAGAACGGCAAGCCAGTACGTATCGACAACGTGGTGGTCTCCTCTCAACACGACGACAAGGTCTCATATGAAGATTTAAAAGAGGGGATCAAGCGGGAAGTCATCCTCAAGACCTTGCCTGAAGAGTTTATTGACGACAAACTCCGTATCTTCATCAATCCCACCGGCCGCTTTGTCGTCGGTGGCCCCTTGGGCGACTGTGGAGTCACTGGCCGCAAGATCATTCAGGATACCTACGGAGGCATGGGCGGCCACGGCGGTGGAGCCTTCTCCGGCAAAGATCCGTCCAAGGTGGACCGCTCCGCCGCTTACATGGCCCGCTATGTGGCCAAAAACGTGGTGGCCGCCAATTTGGCCGAGATCTGCGAAGTACAGTTGGCCTACGCCATCGGCATGGCCGAACCGGTTTCTGTCCTGGTCACCTCCCGGGGCAGCGGAGAGGTGGACGACGCCGTTTTGACCAAGGCTGTTCGGGAGGTCTTTGACCTCCGTCCTTATTTCATTCTGGAACGCTTAAATCTCAAACGGCCTATTTTTAAGGACGCCTCTTGCTACGGCCATTTCGGCCGGGAGAACCCCAACTTCTCCTGGGAACAGACCGATGCGGTCCAGGAGTTGCGAACTGCCTGCAAAGTCTAGGCAGAACCTCATGCGCCCGTCCCCAGCCGGACGGGCGTTCACCGCATCTCGGCAAATGTGCCCGTACCTGGTCATTGGCACTGCCAATTTCCTCACAGTACGGGCATATATGTATTGACCCACAACTACCAATCACCTTAGGGATAAAACTATGAATATCTATGTATCCGGATCCCTGGCCTATGACCGGATCATGAATTTTCCGGACAAGTTTTCCAACCACATCCTCCCGGACAAATTGCACATCTTAAACGTCTGTTTCCTGGTCGACGACCTGGAAGAACGTTTTGGCGGTACAGCCGGAAACATCGCCTATTCCCTGGCTTTGCTGGAAGAAAAAGCAACCATTCTGGCAGCAGCTGGCAACGATTTTCAGCGTTACCAAAACTGGCTGCAAAAACACGGGATCAGCCTGGACGGCATCCGCCTGGTCCAGGATGGGCCCACTGCCAGCGCCTATATCACCACCGACCACGCCGACAATCAGATAACGGCTTTTAACCCCGGGGCTATGAACACGGCCACCAACGGCTTTCAGGCCCAGTTCGATACCAGGGAGAGTCTGGCCATCGTTTCCCCAGGCAATCTGGAAGATATGCAAAAATATCCGGAGATATACCGGGAAAAAAACATCCCCTTTATATTCGATCCCGGCCAAAACATCCCAGCCTTTTCCGGTGCTCAGCTCAAATCCATGATCCAGGGTTCCAAGATCTTGATTGCCAACGATTATGAGCTCAGCCTGATCATGGAGTCCACCGGTCTGGACAAAAACGGTCTCCTCCAACTGACTGCGGCCATTATAACCACCCTGGGGGAACAGGGGTGCATGCTTACCGAAAAATCGTCCGAGCAGGAAATTCCGGCGATAAAGGTCAAGGACGCCCAAGATCCCACCGGGTGCGGCGATGCCTTTCGATCCGGGTTGATCAAGGGCCTTTGCCAAAACAAAGACCTCAAAGCGGCGGCCCAAATGGGAGCCACCTGTGCCAGCTTTTGCGTTGAGCACAAGGGGACCCAGGAACATCGGTTCACTTTGGATCAGTTTTGGAATCGCTGCTCTTCGGCCTACAAATAAGGGCGGACAGGCCCGATTGATTCCCACGCCGGTTCAGCCTGGCCTGTCTCGTACTTCGACTCAAATATGTTGCCTCAATTTTTGGCAATTGGTTCTATTTCATTGAGGAGGTATACGCATGACCGACACATCAACGGCCGTGCAAACGGCCCGTGAATACTACAACAGCCACGATGCCCATACGTTTTACCACTCCATCTGGGGAGGGGAGGATCTGCACATTGGCACTTACCGCCTTCCGGAGGACAGCATTTTTGAGGCCAGTCGGCGCACAGTCCAGAACATGGCCGGCTTCTCCGCAAATCTCTCCGACCAATGCACGGTACTGGATTTGGGTTCCGGGATCGGGGGCAGTGCCCGCTATCTGGCCAAGACCTACGGATGCCGGGTGGTCGGCCTCAACCTGAGCGAAGTGGAAAACGAGCGGCACCGGAACATGAACACGGAACAAGGCCTCGATCATCTCATTGAAGTCATTGACGGCAATTTTGAGTCAGTTCCCAAGCCGGATGCCAGTTTTGATCTGGTCTGGTCTCAAGACGCCATTTTGCATAGCGCCAATCGACGTCAGGTCCTATCCGAGGCCAGCCGGGTACTCAGGACCAAAGGGGAGATGATCTTTACTGATCCAATGCAGACCGAGGATTGTTTCCACGAGTTTCTGGACCCCATTTTACGCCGCCTCTTTTTACAATCCTTGGCCACTCCGAGTTTCTACCGCCGAACCGCCCTCGACTTGGGCCTGGAAGTCCTGGCCTACGAAAACCAACCTCAACATTTAGTCAACCACTACGCCAAGGTCTTGGAGGAAACCACAGCCAGAGAGCAGATGCTTAAGGCCAAAGGGGTGAGCGAAGAGTACCTTCAGCATATGAAGGAGGGCCTTAAAAATTGGGTCCTGGGCGGGACCTACGGCCATATCACCTGGGGGCTCTTCCATTTCCGCAAGCAGTAGGAGACAAAAGGTCTTGGTCCTGTTCGTTGGGCAATGACTTCATAAGAATCTCTGATAGGAAAGGTTACCTTGTATGAATCGACCATTATTTCAACCGTATTGCCGCCCTTTGCTCATTGGCAGCATCCCCCTGGAAGACCACCGGCAAGCGACGGAACTCATTTTACAATCCACTCCGGAGATACCTCTCTGGGCCCAATTGCCCGTGTATGCCCAAGAAGGAATGATGGCCCAATTCCTGCCCGGTTTGCCCGGGCATGTAAGCTCCGGGGAGCAGGAATATGTAAATATGGCTTCCGAACCATTCGAGGCCGAATTGGTCTCCTTTTACGAACAATACATGGCCGTCACCGAGTCCGGTCAGGCCCTGGATCAAACCCGTTTCGTCCTGGACGATACCCGGGCCAAAGGCTTTTCCACCTTGATGGAGATGCTTGAAGAAAAAAAATGGGAACTTTTCGCCATCAAGGGCCAGATTACCGGCCCCATCACCTTTGCCACCGGGGTCAAAGACCAGGACAAGCGGGCCATATTCTACGATAACCAACTGCGGGATGCAGCGGTCAAGCTCTTGGCCCTGAAAGCCGCCTGGCAGGTAGAACACTTAAGCCACTTTGATGTCCCGGTCATTGTCTTCTTGGACGAGCCCGCACTGGCCGGCTTCGGTTCATCCGAATTCATCAGCATTTCCAAGCAGGACGTTCTGGACAGCCTCAATGAGATTATGGATCAGATCCATGGCCGTGGAGGCCTAGCCGGGGTCCATGTTTGCGCTAACGCGGACTGGTCGGTGATCCTGGACTCCAAGGCCGACATCTTGAGCTTCGATGCCTACACCTACTTCGATAAACTGGCTCTGTTCAGCCAGGACCTGACCCGTTTTCTGGATCGGGGAGGGGTCATTGCCTGGGGGATCGTGCCTACCCTGGAACCGGAAAAAATAGAACAAGAAACGGCCCAGTCCCTTCTCTCCCAGCTGCGGGCCAAGTTGGACCACCTCATCGGTCTGGGCATCGATCGAAACACCCTTCTGGCCCAGTCCCTGATCACTCCCAGCTGCGGCACCGGCTCCTTATCAACAGAGCATGCCCGCAAAGTGCTGGACCTGACCCGGGAAGTCTCCCAGGCCCTGCGGGAAAAGTTGCAAACATAACCGCAGGGCGACCTTTCGGCACTTATCCCTAGATTTTTTATCGTGGTCCTCTTGGGATGTTTCATGCATGCCCAGGAGGAGGGATAAGGGTGGACGAGCAGGGGGAGGGGAGAGTTTCAGTTTCGCAGCGCCTGACCTTATTTTGCTGGCGGGCTGTAGCCCATTCCTAAGAGCCCGGTACCTATGTTCAGGCGCATACCGTAGACAAAGGATTTCATTGCGTCAGTTTCCACAAAAACGATATCCCGGTCCTGGACTTCAATCTGGGTGGCTGCCCCTTTTTGCAGATCATCTTCATCCAAGGCCACGACTTCTTTCTGTCCGGAGTCTGTCATCCGGACCAATTTGATCTCCTTTTGATCGGCTATGGTGCTGAACCCACCGGCAGCCACAATGGCTTCCTGGGCGGTCATCCCTTCCTGGATACTGTAATTACCGGGTTTGCGTACCGCACCATCCACATACACCGTGCCGGCCTCAGGGACATAGACCACATCTCCGCCTTTGATGACCAGGTTCAGGGAGGCCTTGCCTTCCCGGATGAGTTTATGCATATCCACAAGATATTTTTCCGGTCTCTGGGAGTCGTCAGAGGAACGTCGAATTTGGACCTGGCGACCGGCATTTTCCTTCAACCCGCCGGCCAGGGCTAAGACATCTAAGAGTCGCTGCCGGCCGTAATAATCAAATGTGCCAGGTTTTTCCACAGAACCCAGAACGGAAATTTTGGACCCGTATTGTTCTTTAACAAACATAGTCACATTCGGATCCTGGAGATAATCCTGGGCATAGAGGTCCTCGATGCGCTGCTCCGCATCTTGAATGGTCAATCCTTCTACATTAATCGAACCGAGCAGGGGCAGGGTGACATTCCCTCTGGCCCCGACTCTGGCCTCAGTGCACAACTTGTCCGCATCAAAGACATTGACCTGGATCAGATCCCCAGGCCCCAGGAGTGCTTCCGCAACCTGGGGGGCCCCTCCGGCCGTGGCGAAGAGCTGGTCATTAAGCTCTTGAATTTCCTGTTTCTGAGCCCCTTGTTCGCTGAGTAATTGATCGAGGTCTTTGGTGGATGAAGGGCCTGAGGTAGCACATCCCATGGCCGAAAAAAGCAAGAAAGCTCCAAGGAGTGTGTACCTTAGTACTACATTTTGGGGGATGATCATGACAGTGCCTATTCGCAGTTCAGGTTTCGTTAATTTAAAGCAAAAAAGAGGCGGTGCGTATTCCACGCATCGCCTCTTGCTCAGAGTTCTTCACAACGAAGTGCCTCATGTAATTATTTAAAATGGACTTGTCGGTTCGTCGTCGTCATCGCTGGCGGCAGCAGCCACAACGCCCACCATGGCACCCCCAGCTATAACAGTGCCAATGGTCGCTCCTATCTTACGTGTTCCTCCAGAAGCACCTGAACCCGTTCCACTTCCGCCACCAGCGACTTCAGCTTGGGCCAGCTGCAAGGACTTTCCGGACTGTACAGAGTACGGTTGACCATTGGCCAATACTCGGAGCCCACCCTGGTAGACATCAAGGGTGGATCCTGTATCCGTAACCACCACAGAACCGGAGACAACACTTTGCGTGCTGGCGGTGAAGACCGTTTCTTGAATCTGGATAACATCATGGGCCGTGACAATACTCACAGACCTGGCATCCGGCTTGATGGCAAAGTCGACCTTTCCCTTTTGGACATTGAGCTCGATGCCTTTCTGGGTATCAGTTACAGCAAAAACAGCTTCATCCTGGGCCACGAATTGCAGGCCCTGGGTTTGAACCAGGCACTCGCCATGGCACATAAACAGCTGGCCATCTGGAGCCGGGATTTCGGACTGAATGGTTTGCACCTCAGTATCCCCTTCCAGGAGGCCCAATGACCCCTGGGGGATAATCCTGGCTGATCCCGGACCGGCCCAGGCGGCCAATGGGCCAGCGAGCATGAAACAGCATAGAACGAGGACGGTTGCCAACGGGCGGACATACAACATATTCATTCCTCCTTAGTCAGAAGTTAAGGTCATGACTTGATCTCTTTCTTTTAACTCAGAATACGTGAATTACAACTCATGTCAAGAATTTTTTAGCATTGACAGCTTGAAAATATTGCTCATATTTTCGTATGTTAGCTCAAACTCATTTTTTTTGACAAAATTTTTTACAAATCATTTCAATATTCATACATTTTTCAGTGTGAACGGGCATCCCCTTGACTTATATGCTGGTTCCAGGTAGCTGTCTTTTAAAAAAGATATCTAAGGACGCTATTTGACCATTTGCCGGCTCACTAGCAACAACTAACTGACAATCAGCCTGCCAGCGGCGGCGCTGCAACACTCCTTTTCAAACGAAGGTATATTATGAGTTCCTCAGACCACAACAGCGACCTCAGACATCCAGTCTCCCCTGAACCGGAGGAGCAGCACCCCCCAGCACAATCACGAAGCACCATGCCTTCGACCGATGTGCGGGAACCGGTACCCGAGTTCGAGGAAGAGATCCATCTTCGCGATTACTTAGATGTGGTCTTACGCCGCAAGTGGCTGGTGGTCTCTATCCTGGTGGTGACTTTTGTCAGTACTCTGATCATCACTCTGTCCATGCAACCTATTTTCAAGGCCTCCGGGACCATGGAGATAAGCCAGAGGGCCCCGCAGGTAACCAAGTTCGAGGAACTGGCGGCCAGTGAAATGCGGAGCCAGGAGTTTTTACAGACCCAGGTCCAGCTCTTGCAGCAGAACTCTGTTGCCGACCGGGTCATCGAGCAGCTCAGTTTGCAAGCCAATCCTGGGTTCAATCCTCCGCCAGATGAAAGTGCCGACAATTTTGTAACCAGATGGTTACAAAATATCAAACAGGGGATGAAAGGATTTGTGGCCTCGCTTACGGGAAGCGGCGAGGAGGGGACTGCCGGGGCTGATCCACAGTTCGATGAGTACAAAAAGAACATCGGGTTGCGCAGCAAGTACTTAAGTAATTTGCAGGTCTCGCCCCAGAGGGAGACCAATCTGGTCACGGTAACTTTTGACTCCACGGATCCTCAATTGGCCTCCAGGGTGGTGAACACACACATGCAGGAGTTCATCGACTGGCGGATGGACAAGAAGATCGAGTCTTCCCAGAGCGCCAACCGGCAACTGGATCGCCAAGTGGACCAGGCCAGGATCCAGTTGGAAAAATCCAGGGAAGAACTCAACGCCTATGCCCAAAAGGCCGGCATTATCTCCTTGGATTCCCGGATGAACCAGGTGTACAAGCAACTGGAGGAGATAAACGCCGCCTTGGCCACGGCGGAAAGGGAACGGATCATTGCCGAAAACAAATATGAGCAGGCCCGGAAAGGCGATCTGTCCTCTCTTCCTGAAGTGATGAACAATGAACTGATTCAGCAACTCAAAGGTCAATATGCCGATCTGCAGGGCCGGTATCAGGAACTCTTAAGCACCTTCAAGCCGGAATACCCGGATCTGAAGAATTTGAAAGCCCGGATGGATGACATCAAGGCCAGGATCGAGGAAGAGAAAAACAGTGTCTTGAATTCGCTTCGTTCTGAGTATGAACGTGCCCAGGAACGAGAAGCTCGATTATCTGAAACGGCCCAGGAGAAGAAACAGCTGGCCTTAAATCTCAATGACAAGGTGACCCAGTATTCCATCCTCCGGCAGGAAGTAGAAACCAACAAACAGATTTATCAGAGCCTGTTGGACCGGAGCAAGGAGATTCATGCCAATGTGGGAACGGAACTGCCCAATCTGCAGGTGGTCAGCGCTGCGGACAGGCCTCTCCTTCCCTCAGAACCAAACGTCAGGCGCAACCTCCTCCTGGCCCTGGTCCTTGGCCTCATGCTGGGTGTAGGTCTGGCCTTTTTCCTGGAATATCTGGACAATACGGTCAAAAAGATCGAAGAACTCACTGATCGGTTCAAACTCACCATGTTGGGAGTGGCTCCGGAGGTGGCCAAAACGGAACAAAAAGAGCTTGATCAATACATCACCCAGCATCCACGAAGTTCTTTTTCCGAGTCCATCCGGACTGCGCGTACGGCCATTCAGCTCTCCAGCTTCGATCACCCCCCCAAGTCCCTGGTGGTCACCAGCACCAATCCGGGGCAAGGCAAAACCACAGTAGCCTTGAATCTGGCCCAGGCCTTTGCCGCTGCCGAGGAGCGGGTCATCCTCCTGGAATGCGACCTGCGCAAACCCAGACTGAACAAGCTGTTCAGCGGCAACGGAACCAACCGGACCAAGGGGTTGTCCAACTACTTAAGCAACCTATGCTCTTTGCAGGAGGTCATCCATAACCTGGATGGAACCAATCTGAAGATCATTCCCTCGGGTACAATACCACCCAACCCAACGGAACTCTTGTCCTCCAAACGCATGCGGTCTTTCGTGGCCAAACTGGAAGAGAAGTTTGACCGGGTCATTCTGGACGCGCCTCCGTTTACCGGATTTGCCGATGCCCTGGTCCTGAGCAACCAGGTGGGAGGCGTGGTTCTGGTGGCCACACTCGGGGAAACCGAGCGGGAAGCCCTGCGCATTTTCACCCGGAGCATGCACAATGTGCAGGCTCAAATCCTGGGCTGCATTGTGAACAAGATGAACACCGGATACAGGTATGGTGGCTACTACTATCGTTACTACAAATATAATTACGAGAAGTATAATGCCTCCTATGGGGCTCAGGCGAGTGGTGAAGAGCCAGCTTTGAAGGCCTAGTGAGGAGATTATTGCCCGTATGTTCAGTTTTCTGATTCGACTTATGGCCTCTTCTGTCCTGGGAGTAACCGCAGCGGCCTTGATCTGGTACGGGGTCTGTGCCCAACGGGTGGAGATGAAGGATACCCAATTTATGCAAGCCCACTCAGGAACATCTCTTTTTCCGTCAGCCGTGAACCTGCAAGGTCGAAGGGCCAAGTATCAAGATCTGGAACTGAAACAGGCTGCTGCCTTTTTCACCAGCGCCTTGCGTGCATCTCCGGTTTTGATCTCGGCCTGGGTGGAAATGGCCAAGGTGGCTGAGTATACAGGGCAACCTTCCTTGGCTCATTTCATCCAGAAAATGTTGCGAAATAGTCTGGCCGAAGTGACCACCTGGAAATGGCAGGAACTCCTGTTGGCTTATGATATAAACAACGACCAGTTTTTTGCCGATACTTTGAACTTTGTATTTCAGCGCTTGCCCGGCAGGACCATGGATGCGTGCTTTGTGGCCGCCCAGTACTGGGGGGAGTGGGCAGATATCGCCCAACGCCTGGACCAAGAAAACCTTCCCCGGTTCATCGGACATTGCATGAGGACCAGACATACCCGGGCAGCCTTGGATGCCTGGAGCCGTTTGCCTCATCCGGACCAAGAGCTCACGATTCGTTTCTCCCACTATCTTCTCCACCGCAAGGACATACCAACGGCCGTTTCGGTTTGGGAAAAGGTCAAAGGGAGTTCAAAACATTCGATCTACAACCCAGGCTTTGAACATAAACCCTTGAACAGGGCTTTTGGCTGGCGTTTGCGGCGTCATGAACAGGTCACAGTGGAACGAGACGTCTTCGCTCAGAAAGAGGGGCGCTTTGCCCTGCATCTCAAGTTTCGGGGTACGCAGAATGTCAAGTTCCACCATGTGTATCAGATCGTTCCCGTGGTTCCTGGACGCTCGTATACATTGCAATATTTTCAAAAGTCTGATGGACTGACCACTGATCAGGGCGCTTATCTTGAAGTCAAGGGATATCGATGTCAGGGGCTGCGCGCAAAGGGACCTATGCTCACCGGAAGCACTGCTGAGTGGGAAGAGGCGAATGTACAATTGAAGGTGCCGGAAAAATGCAGGGCTGTCCTCATCCGGGTGCGCAGAGATGAAAGTTTGATGCTGGACAACAAGATCTCCGGTCATTACTGGCTGGACCAGGTCGTATTGACCTCAGTGCCTGTCCAATAAGCCAGAATTCAACAATACATACATGCCAGAATCCCACTTTGGACCTGCTTTAGAGAAACTGCACCGCTTACTCCAGACAGCTGCCGCCTCGACCTCTGTCCATGAGGTGATCATTGCTGTTGCTTCTGACAGCGACCTATTACCTACAGCCCTGAACTATGTCCGCCAGGGCCCGACGGCCTTTGGTCTGTCTGAACACGATCTTGGGGTTATGTGCGTAAAGACCGGTATTCGGCCGGACACTTTCCGCTCCTGGATGCAAACGTTAAGTAACATTCTGGACAAAAATCACGACCACAATACCCTGTACACAGTTTTGGGAGTCGACCCTTCGGCCACCCCAGCGGAGATCAAAAAGGCCTTTCGGCGCAAATCTTTGCAGTTCCATCCTGATCACAATCCGGATGATCCCCAGGCATCAGAGCGTTTTCGGTCATTGCGCGAGGCCTACAATGTGTTGAGCAGCCCGTCGAAGCGGGCAGGATATGACCAAAGCCTCAGTATTTGGGAAGACAATTGGGAAGAACCTAATACCTCGCCTCCACCCCGCGTTCTTTGGTCCCAGCGCAAAAGGCAGGCCGTAATGTTCTTCGGAACCATCTTAAGCGTCTTCATACTGGTCACCCTCCTCGTCGACTACCAGGGCTGGATGGAACAGCGTTCCCGAATGCTGACCTCTTTGTCTTCCGAAGAGGCTCCTGCAGACCCAAAAAACATATCAAATCCACAAGGCCTCATCGCTGCCAATGGAAACGAGAACAGCTCGCTGCAGCAGGTGCATACTCCACAGAACCGCCCCACCCCTCTCACCTCTCCCAGCCAACCTTCCACTGGCTCTATTGATTTTGTGCAGGCCACAAAGACTGATCAGTCTGACGTGGTGGTTGGCTCATCATCACCCCAAGCGCAAACTTTCGATCCTGATGACCAGTCCAGGCCAAACGATTCCGCCAGTCGTCCATCTCCGAGGGCTGGGGCCAAGGCCTTTCATACACTTTTTCAGGAATCTTTGGCCCCTCTTCAGCTTGAACAGGCTCTGCAGACATTTAACCGCCAGGTCCAGGAAGCGCCCTCTTCCTCACGCACAGCAAAGGGCAGCACATCTCCTGACCAGGTCTTAGCTGACGCCAGCCCGGATGAGCAGCCGGCAAAAGCCCCGGAACAGTCAAGCACCAAAAATACTGACTCCTTAAGCCAGAACAAGACCATTGCTTCCAAAAGCAAAGAGCCCTCGGCCGAAAGAAAGGAACGTTTCGGACCAGCTCAGACCGAGGAGGACGTAGGCCAGCAGGACAATGAAAAACCTCGTCCTCCTCCATCGCAGGCCAAAGACAAAAACAGGAAAGAGACACAGTTGCAAGGCGTACCTACCGCTAAGCCACAAAAGCCCTCAGAGTCTCCAGAGGAACACAGAGAATCAGCTACGGAGTCCAGAGGGCTTCGGGATGTGTGGGCTGACGTCAATGCCTTCCTGAACCGGTACACCCGCACGTATATGGACCTTGATCTGGAGCGTTTTCAAAAATTCTTCACCGCCCAGGCCACTGAGAATGGGGAACCCTTTCAAAGCAAGCTGCCCACCTATCAGAAAACGTTTCAAAAGATGAAGCGAATCAAGTATGAGATCATGCCCCAAAAGTGTAAACTGGCAGAGTCCAGAATTTATGTACACGGCAGATTCAAGATACGGGCCATACTTAAGACAAATGAACGAGTCACCTCCCAGGGTAAGATTTTTTTAGAACTTATCCCGAACGGCCCGGGTTTTTTGGTGGATTCTTTACGATATGACTTTGAAAAATAGAGAAAAAAATACGGGCATATTCTGATACAGCCCCGCCGCAACTATTACCATCAGCCACCTCCCGCATCTTTCCAGCCCCCTTGCACCTCTCCCGACCAATCCACAGGCAACCGGACCAGTTTTTTGGCCTTGTTGGAGAACAGGATATGGCCGTTGTCCCGACCGTGCAGGTACAAACCAAGGGTTAAGACCACGTCCTCCTGACAGTAGTCCATAATCTTCTCTAGTTGCCCTTCTTTCCACCAGCGAATGGCCTGCATTCCGTTGCCTGTCTTGTGCACCCCGAGAGTGGCCCCGGCCAAATGATCCAGGGACAGACCATAACCAAGCCTGGACCTGATACTCTGCAAAAGATCCAAAGTGGGCAGCCGGTGGAGGGACTTCTGGGTATAGGGCCTTAACACTTGGTAGTCGAAACGCCGGATATTAAAGCCAATGACCAGATCGACTTCAAACAGATACTGGATGAAAGCCGGCATATCCTGTTCCGAAAAACGCACAAACTCCTGGGCCTTGGAGTCGTAGAGCACGGCACAGCTTACCCCCATATCCCGGGCGTTGTTCCATCCGCCCACTTCCTGGGCCGAACGTTTGGTTTCCAGGTCGAAGACTGCAAAATGGGCAGGATCTGGCTGCATGTTGCCTTGTTGTTGTTTGGTTGCGGACATCTTTGGCTTATGTGGGGCCTGGCTCCGGGATGGGACCTGACCTGTATTTTCCGGCGGCTGAGGATCAAATCCCAGGCTGAGTTCTAAAATATATTCAGCCGCCTGCTTGTCCAGAGGACGATTACCCGCTCCGCACTTGGGAGAATGCACGCAGGCCGGGCATCCGGTCTGACAGGGACAGCTGCGAAGTGACTGCAAGGTTTGATCCAGCAAAGTCTGCACCTTGGCAAAGGCCTGCCTGCTCAGACCCACTCCCCCCGGAACCCCGTCATAGACAAAGACCGCAGCCGTATCTAGGTGCGGATGATGGGGATGAGCAATCCCCCCCAGGTCGTTGCGGTCAGCCAATACCAAAAGGGGCATGAGCCCGATCATGGCGTGCTCCAAAGCATGAATTCCACCCATGAAGTGCAGCTTGGCCGCCTCGGTCTTGCCCCGGACCTGCGGATTGATCTGGAGCCATAGACCATCGGTCTCGAAAACAAAAGGCTCGAGATCCAGAGGCAAAACGTCGATCAGCTTATGCCCCCTGGTCAATCGCTTCTCAAATCCAACAATATGCACAGTGACCCGCAACCGACCGTGGGACACCTGTGTTCTGCCGATGGTCCGGGTCTCCAGGCAGGAGAGTATCTCGGTTTCCTTTTCCGTGCGTACCCGCGTGTAGTAGTTGACCCGGGCCGGGCTGGCCACCACTGTCCCACTCTCGGCCTGCAGATCGTCGACTACATAGGTCTTTCCCCGGTGCAGATAGACCGCTCCCGGGTGCGTCTCATGACAGGCCCGGAAATGATCTATACTCCCGATGACCCGTCCGCTGCTTTGATCGACGATGCTCAGGTTCCGTCCTGAGCCGCGCAAATTGACCCTGCCGGCCACATGCAGATCCCGGGCCAAAAAGCGCATTTTATCCGGGCTTTGGCGTAAAAGCCCGGTTTCAAGGAGTCGGTTGACCGATTGTTTCGTTTCCGACTCCTGCATCATCGGCTCCCGACAATCCAGGGCCCAATCTGCAGCCGCACACTGGATATGGGTATCCATGATCACCGGATTGAAAGGATTGATCACCGCGTCTTCCGGTGGAAGGCGGAAAAAGAGCTCCGGATGGGCCATAAAATACTGGTCCAGATTATCCTCGTGGCCGATTAAGGCCACCAGACTGTCCTGTTGTTGGCGTCCTACCCGGCCGCCCCGCTGCCAGGTGGCCATAATCGATCCTGGATATCCGACCAGCAGACAGACATCCAGACCGCCGATATCAATACCCAACTCCAAAGCGCTGGTGGCGATCACGGCCAGGATGTCACCTTTGCTCATCTTGTCTTCGATCTCCCGTCGCTCGCTGGGCAGAAAACCGGAGCGGTAGGCACTGATCCTCTGGGCCATATCCGGACATCGTTTCGTGGCCCACAGGGCAATGAGCTCGGTCATTTTTCGGGACTGGGTATAGACAATGGTCCGAAGGCCATTTTCCAAGCTGGCCTGAAGGATGTGCAAGGCGCTTTGGGCCGCCCCGTGCAAGGGGTTTATAAACAAAAAATGTCTCCGGCCCTGAGGGGCACCGCTGGTATCCACCACCTCCACCGGCAAGTCGGTCAGATTTTGGGCCAACTCTCCGGGATTACCTATGGTTGCGGAACAGAAAATAAAGGTCGGATCTGTTCCGTACCGGTTGCAAATCCGCCGCAACCGACGAAAAACCCAGGCCATGTTCGATCCCATCACCCCTCGATAAGTGTGGACTTCATCCACCACCACATAGTTCAGATTGGTCCACAGGGTGCTCCATTGCTGGTGGGAGGACAGAAGACTTAAATGCAGCATCTCCGGATTGGTCAACAGCATGTGCGGCGGATCCCGGCGCAGAACCGTCCTCTCCGAAAGCGGGGTGTCTCCGTCGTACACGGCGATCCTGGGCTGGACGGCTTCGGTCCATCCGGCGGTGAGCTCCTTAAGGCCCCGCAGCTGGTCTTGGGCCAGGGCCTTTAAGGGAAACAAAAACAGGGCCCGGCTCTGAGGATGGGCGGCTATGGTGTCCAGTACAGGCAAAGAATAGATCAAGCTTTTGCCGCTGGCCGTCGGGGTGGCGATGACCGTGTGCCGGCCAGAACGCAGAGCGTCCATGGCCCGGGCCTGATGGGAATACAGCCCGGAGAGGCCCAAGCCATGAAGGAGTTCCTGGATTTGCGGAGTCCAGGGTTTTTGGACATCCTGGACGCAGGCTTCGGTCCCGGAAAAGACTTCCTGGTGCACAATGTGCGGACCCACCTGTTCCATGGCGTACAAATTCTGGACAAAGGACTGAATTGGGGATACGGCCATACCGCTTACTGTTTGCCGGAGATATTGTATTTTTTGAGTTTATACTGCAAAAGGCTCTTGGATATGCCTAAACTCTCTGCGGCCTTGACCTGGATGAAATTGCTTCGGGCCAGGGCTCTCCGGATGAGGGCAGCCTCGATTTTTTCCAAAGTATCCCCGAGGTTGATCTCAGTGGGCAAGAGATCGGCGGCGCTCTTAAACTGGGTAGATTCCTCCTTGAGTTCGGCCGGCAGATCCTCCATGGTGATGGTTTCCCCGCGGGCCAGAACCACACACCGCTCAATTACGTTCTCCAACTGGCGGACATTCCCGGGCCAGTGATAGGCGTTCAGGGCTTGCAGGACCTCGGGTTCGAATCCCTGGACCTGTTTTTGGTTTTCCTGGCTGAATGCTTGCAGGAAATTGGCGGCCAGGAGGGGAATGTCCTCCACTCGCTCCCGTAATGGGGGGATGTGGATGTTGACCACATTTAACCGATAAAAGAGGTCCTCCCGAAAACGTCCTTGGTCCACTTCCTGGTTCAGATCCTTGTTGGTGGCGGCCACCAGCCGGATATCCACCTGGATTGACTCGCTGCCTCCCACCCGCTCGAAGGAATGCTCCTGAATGACCCGTAAGAGCTTGACCTGGGTATCAAAGGACAATTCCCCGATTTCATCCAAAAAAAGGGTCCCAGCGTGGGCCAGCTCGAATCGACCTCTCTTTTTGACCACTGCCCCGGTGAACGAGCCTTTTTCATGCCCAAAGAGCTCACTCTCCATCACCCCCGGATTAAGGGCCATACAGTTCACTGAAATAAAGGGACCGTCCTTGCGGTTGGAGGCGTAGTGCAGGGCCTTGGCGATGAGTTCCTTTCCGGTCCCAGATTCCCCGGTGATCAGGACATTGCTCGTACTCGGAGCCACCCTGGTCACCAAGTCCAGAATCTGACGCACCCCTTGACTGCGGCCGATGATATTGTGCGTCCCGTGCCTGTCCTGCAGACTCTGACGCAAGAGGCGGTTTTGTTGTTCCGCTTCACTCATCTTCACTGCTTTATGCACGGAAAGCAAAAGTTCGTCGTTGGAAAAGGGTTTGGCAATGTAATCAAAAGCCCCGCAGCGCATGGCTTGCACTGCCCCGTCGATACTGCCGTAGGCGGTCATGATCAAGACCGGAATATAGGGATATTTTTTCTTAATATGCTCCAGTATGTCCTGACCGGTGACCTTGGGCATCTTCATGTCCGTGATAATCACATCCACATCCGATTCCACCAAATATTCCAGGGCCAGCTCCGGATCCTGCAAGGTGGTCACACTGTACCCCTCCTCCGCGAGGAGGGTCTCCAGGAGCAGCAAATAATTTTGTTCGTCGTCAATGACTAATATATGTGCAGGCATTCTAACTCTTACCTTCCCCTTAACTTCTCATAATCCATGCATCCCCTCTATCCCTCACCCTTTATCCTTTCTGGACCACATGCTCTAGGCCTCGATCTCTTAACTTCATCGCTCTAGGATTCACCTTACCCATTGTCAGGAAAGACGAGCTCCACCCGACCTCCACTTTCAGAATTCTTGTCAAAATGCATCTTGCCTCCATGGTTGGTAATGATGGTGGAGACAATGGCTAGTCCCAATCCGGTTCCTGTATCTTTGGTGGTAAAAAATGGTTCCACGTACTTGTCATTCATGTTCGGCTCAAAACCAGGACCTTGATCATCTATGATCAGTTTTTTCTCCTTCTGCTCCCAATAAACTCTGATCCGGCCTGGTCCGGACATGGCCTGGCACGCATTGGACAACACGTTGTATATGGCCCGGTACAAAAGATCCTTGTCCCCATTGACCACCGCCGTTTCCGGGACTTGCAGATCAATTTCAATTTCATACTTCTGAAATTCGTGACTTAAAAATTCCATGGCCTGTCCGATGATACCACTGAGTGAGACAGGGGCCATTTTAGGTTCCTTGGGCCTGGCGTAATCCAAGAAGTCGTTCACCGTTCGGCTCAAACGCCTTGACTCGTCAAAAATGGCCTGGGCCAACCTGTGCCCGATATCGTTGGCCTGGGCCGATCGCTTGGCCAAGAGTTCAGCACTGCTTTGGATGATGCCCAGGGGGTTTCGTATCTCATGGGCGATACTGGCCAGCATGCGCCCCATACTGGCCAGCTTCTCGTTTTGATGCAGTTCTCGTTCCAGACGTTCCTTTTCCAGGATACGTTCGGCAATCAGCCGGTCGGCCCGGCGGATGATCATATATAAGAGGACAAACAGGATCATGGCCGAAACCAGGATGACCAGGGCCACCATGACCTGAAACGACCTGATTTTTTCATAATCAGCGGTTATATCTTGAGTAAATTGCAAAACTCCAATGATCGCGCCCTGGTGGGCAGGCGACAAGCTCTGCTCGGTGCGCAAAGGAAAAGTCGTCCGGAGCACATAACTCTCAGGCGGAAGATTTAATTTCAGATAAGACCACCAAGACTGAGTGGTATTTTGAACCATATAAGTGGTCTTCCCCTCCAGAGCGGATTGTATATCTTCCGGTTCCAGGACCTGGGTCCCTAACAAACTCTCATCTTCGGCGTAGGAAACCCCACCCTGCAAATCGTATATCCGAAGCTTAAGGATCTTAAAGCCGTGAATCGTGTAGTCAATAATCTGATCCAAACGTTCGTATTGAGCTTTGTTCTTGAGTTGAACCTTGCCGAACCCCAGGACCGTGGGCAATGTAAATCTTTGATATATCTGGTGGTTGAGGTTTTCGGACAACAACCGGGAAAACTCCTTATCCTTGGCCATAACCGAACGCTCTGCATAGTTACCGATGACCACAACCATGAACAATGAGGCGCAAAGGATGAGGAGCAGGGAGCTCCAGGACAGAAATTTGACCAACTGAAAAGGATGAGCCGGATTGGGAATAAATGGAGTACGCACAGACACCTTCAGGGATGAGAAAACTTTTCAACGCTTCACTTCTTCATTATTTGCATCCCAGCTGGGATGTCAATAATGAAGATGAACGGCCGGACTTTGCAAGCCGAGCCTGA
Source organism: Desulfovermiculus sp. (assembly GCA_034521385.1). Taxonomy (GTDB): domain Bacteria; phylum Desulfobacterota; class Desulfovibrionia; order Desulfovibrionales; family Desulfothermaceae; genus Desulfovermiculus. Next base: position 193,185 of record JAXHMO010000018.1, on the reverse strand, counting down.
GGGCGGGCCACGGCTTTTTGGTTCTGCTTCTCATTGTCAACAATTTCAGTGCATTTGCTCTGTATCCGAAGAACAGCAAGTTGTGTTCAGTGTTCAGCGCCGCCTCTGGCGGCGGCCGCCAGTTTGATCGGGGGTAAAACGTGTAGCTTCGTAACTTATTAAAGGTTTCAGTTAAGAGCAGGAGGCTTTTTCGTATCAATCTACAAGTCATAAATAGTCTCATCCACCTTAGGCTGATGTTTGAGTCGTCCTCCCCGCCTGGCCATGGTAAACAGCTCATCGTTTTCCAATACATCCCCCATATCGGCTTCGACCTGGTCCGGGTCTTCACCGGCCTCCAAACGGCGCATGGCCTCTTGCATACCCGGACCCATCTCCAGCCCGGTGACGGAGCACAAGCGCTTCATCAATTGGGCTGCTTGCCTGGGGTCGTCTTCATCTATCCCCTCGGCTTCTCGGGACATCATCTGCATGGCCTGCTCCATTTTCGATTCGTCGATATCCGGCATATCATCCTGATCCTGATCAGGCCGATTTTTGGAAATGGAAAACAGCGAGGCCCTGCGCTCCAAGCCGGACCGGCCACACTGGGGACAATCCGGCCGGGCGGAGGTGTTCACCCTGGGGGTGAAGAAATTAAAAATTGTATGACAATCTGAACAATAAAATTCATAAATGGGCATGCCTTCCCTCCTTCTTAGTGATCAAATGCCAAACTTTCTCAAAGAGGATACCAGAACTTGTTCGGAAAAACCATTCAACGAAACCTGAACACTTCCAAGACGTTGCACCTGAGATTTTATTGATATTGGGCCTTGTCTTCTCAGTCCCGCCTCTGGCCGCGGCCGCCAGTTTGATCACTGATCAATCCGGCAAATTTTCTTTTTTGGGCGCTTTGGCCCAAAAATATGTCAGATTTGCCGGAGGCAAAGCTAACAAGTGATGGGTCGTATTCTAGACGATCCTGACTCTTTGAGGTATAAATAAAGAATCAAGGGCCCAAACTCACAATCCAATCATCTCAAATATCCTGCGGAGGTTTTTATGTCATCTGCGAGCACGCATCAGGCCGACTTTGAACAGTGCCTGCAAGAAGGCCGCCCCCCGAATGTACAGGCCCTTTTCCCCAATTCCAAGGCCTTACTTGTCAGCGGCAAGTACGTTGATCGGGCCATGTTGCGCAAAGGACAGGCCATCTGCCTGGCTGCCAACGCCAGAAACAGCTTCGTCCTCAAAGGCGCCTTGCTTGGGGCCCAAAGATCCAATGCCTGTTTGATCATTGAAATCGCCAAAAGCGAGGGCGGGGGCAACGCATATTGCCCGGTTAACCTGTGGAACATAGCCCGACAAGTAGATGCCGCCTGCAACGAATTGGGTATAACTATCCCTGTGGCTGTGCACGCCGACCACTACGGGATCAAAAAAGAGGCGGACCTGAAAGCGGCCAAAGTCGAAATTCCCACCCTCTTCGAATCCGGGATTACGTCCATTGCTATTGACGCCTCCCACCAGCCGGACGATCAGAACCTCCTGACCAGTATCGAGCTCATTCCCTTGGTTCCGGATTGGGCCGGGCTGGAAACCGAGGTAGGCGAAATCAAGGGCAAGGCCGGGCTGTCCACACCCGAAGAGGCCCTCTTTCTGGTTCGCGGCCTCAATGCCCATGATATCTTTCCAGACTGGATCGCCCTGAACAACGGCTCTACCCATGGCCTGGAAGCCACCGGCGACGATATCGATGTCCCCCTCACTCAGCGCATCCATGAAGCCCTGGCCCCATATAAGGTCTCCGGGGCCCAACATGGGACGTCCGGAAACAGTTCCCAGCACTTGCGGGAGATCGCCGAAAAGACCCGAACTACTAAGGCCAACGTAGCCACCGCCTTGCAAATGATCTCCTGGGGAGTCAAGGTCAATGATCACGGCAATGCCATCCAGGATGATCAGGGCAACTTCGTCAAAGTCCCCGGGCAGGGCATGAGCGACGAGCTGTGGCAAGAGATGACCGCTTACGCTGCTGAAAAAGGACTCAAGGGCGGGGACTACAAAAAACTCAACCTGCCTTTTGAAAACAAGCTTTTGGGCCAACCCAAGGAGATCAGGGAGCGGATGATCGAAGCGGTGGCCGAGTTCTCCGCCTGGCTGATGAAGGATGTGTTCAATGCCCAGGACACGGCCCCGTTGGTTATTGAAGACATCCTGCAGGCCAAGGTCCCTGATCCCGGACCTAGAGCCGAGCGGATCGAAGATCCAGCCGATTGGACCAAAGATCGGATCACTGAAAGAGCCAAGACTCTGGACTCCAACAAAGGACCAGCTGGAGATTTTGACGATTAGTCGTCACCGGGCCGAACATAAACGAATGGAGCTGACCTTTCCTGACTTCAGGCGGCTGCAAACTTTTCTTTTGCAGCCGCCACCTTCGTATGACAAGGAGTTATCCTGGGAGATCATATGCATTCATCAAATATTTCCTTGCGCCAGCTGGCCAAAGTCAGAAAACGGCCACTGCATGTCCACTGCCGCTACCTGCTGCAAAAAGCCGGTGAACCCGTGGACCAAGGTACTATCGGGGCCCCGGAGCTCATGCTTTGGGCTTTGCACAATAAACGGGACGAGCTGGACCCAGACTCCACCCACTCCCTCCAGGAAGTGGTGCACATGATCCAGGACAAACCCAGCCTGGTCGTGTCCCTGCTGGAATCTCCCTTCGGACAAACCGAGGAGGAGGGGATGGTAAACGATGTCCACACATCGGAAGATCCCCAGCAGGCAGGCTTGGTCCTGCTCAAACACCTCAAACAGCGCATGGACAGCCTGGTGGATGGTTGATTATGGAACATACCCAAGGCCTGGTCCAGATCATCGCCCTGACCCTGGGAGTTTCCTGGGCCAGCGGCATCAACCTTTACGCAGCCATGCTCACCCTGGGCCTGCTCGGAGCCACCGGGCACGCCCAGCTCCCCCCGGGACTGGAGATCTTGACCCACCCCCTGGTCCTGACCGCGTCTGGCTTCATGTACGCCCTGGAGTTCTTTACCGATAAGATTCCTGGAGTTGATACCGCCTGGGACGTAATGCATAGCTTCATACGCATCCCGGCCGCAGCTGTTTTGGCTGCCGCGGCCAGTATGGAGATCGGGCCGGCCGCCCAGGTGGCCGCGGCCATCATCGGCGGTGGTTTGGCAACTGGAAGCCATCTGACCAAGGCCTCCAGCCGGATGTTGATCAATACATCTCCGGAACCGGTCACCAATTCTGCGGCCTCCTTGACCGAAGACGCCCTGGTGGTGGCCGGGTTATGGACGGCCCTCTATCATCCCTGGGCCTCTTTTATCCTCTTGCTCATCCTGGCTGTGGCCATCATCTGGCTTCTGCCCAAACTCCTGCGCGGACTGAGGGCCATATGGAGACGAATCCGTTTTTGGAAGAAGAAAGAGCCTTCCAGAACTCCTGATCCCATTGCCCTGCCTCACCCCCAAAATGAACTTGAGTGCCGGAGGAAAGAGAAATGAGCAAGCACAAAGGCCGGGTCCTTAAACTGCAAGCCAGACTCAAAGGACAGGCCCCTGACAGTGACCAGAAACCGTCCGTTCGCCTGCGCGGCAATGAACTCTATCGTTTGTTGTCCATCATCAATAAGGTCAACTGGGGCCGGGAACTCAATGCTGCCGATAAACAGGACCTTGATGAGATCGAGGCCATTGAACAGGGCCATCGTCCCATGATTTACCCGGAAAAACGATTTTTTCCGCCTGCCTTTTCCCGGCACGACCAAAATGGGATCCTGTGTTGGTTCCAGGACCTGAGCCAAGGCCCGATACGGGAACTGACCCCGGCAGAAAAGGACTTCTGGAAACAGGTCGGACCTACCGGATTCCACGGATATTTGCGCCTGAACGAGACCGTTCAGGCCTATCTGCTGTCCGGGTGTGAGGACAGCCCCATGCCCTTTACCTATGGCCATCCTATGAAAACAAGTACACAACGATAACGGAGGTCAGGACATGAATCCGGAAAACACGGAATTACTCATTTTATGGGCCAGCCCGGATAAAGACACGGCTGAAAATATGGTCTTTATGTATGCCCAAAACGCATTACGCAACAAGTGGTGGGATAAAGTGACCTTGCTCATCTGGGGCGGTGCCACCCGGCTCATGGCCACGGACAGGAGTTTCCAGGACCAGCTCAAACAGGTGCGGGAGTCCGGAGTGGATGTCGTTGCCTGTAAGCGCTGCGCTGAGAAGCTGGGCTTTGTTCAAACTCTGGAGGATCTGAGCATCAATGTCTTTTACACTGGCCAGTTCTTGACCGAATGGCTAAAAGCAGACAAAAAAATATTGACCATATAAAGGAGAACCCCCTCCAATGATCACTCTCTTGGATTACGGGGCCGGCAATGTGCGCAGTGTCATCAATGCCCTGGATCACTTAGGCCAGTCTGTGCATGTGGTCCAAAAACCGGAGGATATTCTGCAGGCCGAGATTCTGGTCTTCCCTGGAGTAGGCGCCTTTGGAAGCATGATGGGCATCTTGGGGGACAAAGGTTACATTCAGCCCCTGCGCCGTTATTTAGCCGAAAAGAGACCTTTTCTAGGCATCTGCCTGGGCCTGCAAGCCCTGTTCGAAGGTAGCCAGGAGGCCCCTGATCTCCCGGGACTGGGTGTTTTTTCCGGCAAAGTGGAGAGATTTCAGGTAGACCTGTCCGTACCGCACATGGGCTGGAACCAGATCCGGGCCCACAAGGAATCTTTGCTCTTGGACGGACTCACCGGCGACGAACACTTCTACTTTGTGCATTCCTATCACGTGGTCCCCAACGATAAGGACCTGGTCCTGACCACTACCGACTATGGCCAGAGGTTTGCCAGCGCAGTGCAACAGGGAAACATCTGGGCCACCCAGTTCCATCCGGAAAAAAGCGGTCCGGTGGGTCTTCGTATCCTGCAAAACTTTTTGGACTCCTCCCTACCTCGTAGCCCCATCCCCGAACTGGCCCAGGAAAAAACAACTCTGGCCAAACGAATCATTGCCTGCCTGGATGTCCGCTCCAACGACCAGGGCGATTTGGTAGTGACCAAGGGAGATCAGTACGACGTCCGGGAAAACGGACAGGTGCGCAATCTGGGAAAACCGGTGCAATTGGCTCATGAGTATTACCGGCAGGGGGCGGATGAGATAACCTTTTTGAATATTACTGCCTTTCGGGATTTTCCCTTAGCCGATCTGCCCATGCTCGAGGTTCTGCGCCATACCTCGGCCAAGGTCTTTGTCCCCTTGACCATTGGCGGGGGGATTCGGGATTATACGGACAAAGACGGCCAGTTTCACTCCGCCCTGGATGTGGCCGCGGCCTATTTCCGCTCCGGTGCGGACAAGATCTCCATTGGCAGCGATGCGGTGGATATTGTTCAGCATAGCCTGCAAAATGGGCCCAGCGGGCAAAGCTCCATTGAATCTATTGCCCGGGTATACGGCAATCAGGCCGTGGTCATCTCCATCGATCCCCGGCGAGTCTACGTCGCTTCGCCCCTGGAGGTTCCCCACCAGGTCATGGAGACCGCCTTTCCGGATTCCCACGGACAGCGCTACTGCTGGTATCAATGCACGGTCAAAGGCGGCCGTGAAGGACGGGAGATGGACGCCATCACCCTGGCCCAGGAGTGCGAGCACCTGGGAGCCGGGGAGATCTTGTTGAATTGCATCGACAGGGACGGAACCAACCTGGGCTTTGACCTGGAATTGGTCCAAGCCGTCTGCCAAGCGGTTACCATTCCGGTCATCGCCTCCAGTGGGGCGGGAAACGCCCAGCACTTCGTGGACGTCTTCACCCGGACTGAAGCCGAGGCTGCACTGGCCGCAGGCATCTTCCACCGCCGGGAGGTCCCTGTTTCGGAAGTCAAAAGGGCCCTGGCCGGACACGTCCCCGTCCGCCTGCATGAATCTTAGGCCTTGAGCGCTTCAATTCTTTGCCGAACAAGGTTCACGGTTTGAAGAAGGAGAACTTCAGAAAAGTTTTGGATCGTTCTTCGATAAGCTCTTTTCTTTTTCTTAACCGTGAACGGTGAACCGTAAACCTGGAACCAATTGGGTTGCGGACGGAGCCAGCCTTGAGATAATATTGGCCACTGCCCAGTGAGTTCGCCTGAAACCGACTATTTGGAGACTAAATATGCGCAAATATTTCTTCCTGGTCTTAATTATTGGTTGCCTCGGATACCTTGTTCCGGCTTTGGCCGGAATAGATGAGGCAACCCTGTATCCCGACGGATCCGAAGTGATCCAAACCGAACCAGCTGAGCTGGAAAAAATTGCCCCAGGCCAATGGCAAGCCGTTCTGCGCCTCCCAGCCTCGGTCGATGCAGACAGCCTGCGCATCCTTCAAATCCAAAAGACCGATGTCCGCATCCAGGGCCTGGCCCATCGGCTGGTCCGATCCAAGAACCAACAACGGATTGCCGAGATACAAAAGAAGATCGAGGCACTCCAAGAAGAACGGGACCAGGTGCAGGCCGTCTTGGCCGGAGTCACAGCCCGAATTGATCTGTGGCAGAACGCAGTTCAAGGCGTATCCTCTTCCCAGGAGGACATACAAACCAAGGACCTCTACGATCTGTCTTCCAGTCTGGCCCAGGTTCTCCCCTCCTTGACCAGGGACAAAACAGACAAGGAGAAAAAGATACAGGATCTGGAAACCAAGATCCGGGATCTGGAAAAAGAACTCCAGGAAAGCATCGATAACCCGGATTCCCAATTGGAGGTCCGCGTCCAGCTGTCAGGTTCTGATTTTGCAGCCGGGCAAGAGATTCCGATCACTGTTTCTTATCTCCTGCCCGCCAGCCGGTGGCGTCCGGCCTACACCCTCGATGCTCAACCGAATAAGGACCGGGTCGACTTTCAGTGGAAGGCAATGGTGGTTCAGAAAAGCGGAATGGTCTGGGAAGATGCACACCTCTACCTGACCACCGGCCGCACTCACCAAAGGGTAAGCCCGCCCGATCTCCCGGACTGGATTATCCAACCCCGTCCTACGCCCCGGCCCATGGCTGGACAGGACGCCATCCGGACCAAATCTGAAGAACTGGCCCTGCGCACCGCCCAAGCACCCCAAGGGGCTGCCCGGACCCAATATGAAACCTTTGACCTCTGGGACGCCGGAATCCGAACCATACACCCGGGACAGGAGCAACAGGTGCACGTCTCCCAAAACTCCTGGCCGGCGGATTTTCAACGCATTCTCCGGCCCGCTGTAGACAACCAAGCCTATCTGAAAGCAGAAATCGAGATCCAAGAGGCCCAAAACATCCCGCCTGGAGAGGCCATGTTTTTGGTCCAGAACCGGATGATAGGTAAGCGTCGGTTCGCATTTTCCGGGCAGCGCACAGAGATTTCCTTTGGTTCCGATCCCCAAGTAACCGGGCAAAGGATCATGGAGCGCAAACAGGAAGGAGAGCAAGGCATTTTGAAAAACAAGCAAAAACTGACCTGGCACTATCGATTCGATCTGACCAACGGCAAAGATGATTCGATCCAGCTCAGACTGGAAGAAGCCAGGCCGGTCTCCAGACATGAAGATATCCAAATCGACTTAGCCTCGCCCGACTATAATCTGCAGATCGAGGATCAAACAGTCTACTGGGAGCTCACTTTGCAAGCCGGTCAGGAAGTGTCCATCCCTCTCCAGGTTACTGTCACCGCTCCCAAAGACATGGATCTGTCTACGTCCAGGTAAAAAAAACCCGGATACGGTGAAATCCGCATCCGGGTTTTGCTTTTGATGAACAATCAAGGAAAAACTTTTGAGTCCGGGTCAATTTTGACCCGGACTCAAAAATTTTTATTCCTGTACATCTACCAATTCGATCTCAAAGGTCAAGTCCTTGCCGGCCAGGGGGTGATTCCCGTCTAAGACCACCTCTTCATCCTTGACTTCGGACACTGTAACATAGAAGACATCATTGTCCTGGGAATTGACTTGCAGGACCATCCCTTCCTCAGGTTGGATATTCTCCGGTAAGTTGGACCGCTCGACATTAATGAGCTTGCTTTCGTCGTAGCCCCCATAGGCCTGATCTTGGCTCACCTGGACTGTCTTGCTGTCTCCAGGGGTCATCCCTTGGACGGCCTGCTCAAAACCGGGGATGATCTGTCCCTGCCCCAGGGTAAATTCCAATGGTTCCCCCTCATATGAGGAATCGAATTCCGTTCCATCCTGCAGAATACCCCGGTAATGAACTTTGACCAGGTCTCCGCTTTTGGCCGTTGACATACACTCTCCTTGTCTTGTCGTTTGTCTTTAAAATTTCCTAATCTCAAAATCATAAATCTTCCTAGCCCTCAGTCAAGACGAGGAGGCAGAATTAATCTGTACTGGCATGAAATCGGAGGGGATCTGAATTCAGGCTTCTGTTTTATTCCACATATCCGGCCTGTTCCCAGTATCTTCGTCGAGACTTGATCAGGGCCAGAAAATCCTGGAGATCTTCCTGGGCCAGAAGACCTTGTTGGTTCAGGCAGGCAGCGAATTTTTTTAGGCCCGGTATCATCCCCTGGACCGCGGAAGAGGAGACCCAGGGAGTAGCTTTGGGCAACCAGCGCCGGAAGAACTCGTCCAGCTGAAAAATGCCCTCATCCGGAGACATGGGACCAATGTCCATGAGAAAGGAATTGAGGAAGAGGTCCATGGTCTGCAAATGCCGGACCCGGGTGGCCTGGCTCAGTCCTTGCTCCAGGAGACAGGTCTCAAATAGGGCCAACAGTTCGTAATTGGCGTTTTCCACCTGGGTCATCAGATCATCTTCCGTGCTGTCGACCGGATGCAGATCTTGGGCATTTTTGTCCTGGACCATGTAGGATTGCATCCACTGAACTGCCGTCTGTACGGCGGGCAATTCCTCCTGTTGGGAAATAACGATACCCAGGGTCTTGGTCACCGGTTTGAGGATCTCAACTGCAGCGGAAGTGCGTACGTCCACCTGCTCCGGTATGGTCCCGGAGTCTTCCATGGCCTGGATGAGGGCCGTCTGCAGGATCCCGGGTCCTTGTTCCGATCTGGACAATTCGTGATGCAGGATCATCCCGCTTTCCCCATCAGCCCAGACCGCAACCAAAGGGGAAAATGGCTCTTCCCCCTGTTCCTGGACCATGGCCTGCAGCCAAAAACACATCCCTTCCCAGGTCCCGGCACGAGTGGCCTGTTTTTTTATCCGCTGTAAACGGACTTCATCCACTTTGGGAGATACATTCGATACCAAGTCCATATAAAGCCTATCTACTCCTTGACTGCCGGAATACGTCCCCCACCCTGGGCCAACCCGACACTTGCGGCAATGATAAAGGCTCCGCCCACCAGGGTGGACCACCCCAAAGCCTCGGAAAACAATACATACCCATACACCGCACCAAAGATAACCTCCAGCATGCCAATGCTGCCCACCTTGGCCGAAGAGATAAATGACAGGGCCTTATTGGTCGCAATATGGGCCAAGACGGCAAACAGACCAATGGCCATAATCCAAGCAAGCCCCTGAACCGGAACGACAATCCCCACATCCGGATGCAGCATGGGGAAAAAACTGGCCAGCATGCCCACTGCACTTATATAAAATATAGGAGTGAGCGGACTGTTGACCGCACTCACCCGCCGAACCAGGGTCAGGGTCAATCCCATAAACAGGGAGGCTCCCAGCCCGGCCAGATGCCCGACATCCAGCTCAACCCCCATGTGGCTACCGGACCACAGGGTCAAACCTGTCCCTACAAAGGCCGCGGCAATGCATATCCAATCCCGGACGGTATTCGTGTCCGGAGTCAAAAAGGGTGAAATCAAGGCCGCCACGACTGGATAGGTATAGAAGAGGATCAAAGCCTGAAATAGGGGGATACGCAACAAAGCCACGGTCAGAAATATTATGCCAGCCGTCCCGGTACACCCCAACAAAATCAAAACCCAACGATTCTGGCCGGCCAAGCCGATACCCAGACTTCTGGCCATAAAGAACAAGAACACCATCCCAAAGAGACTGCGGCCGAAGATCATGTGCCACACAGTGAGAAAAGGGTCTGAGAAACGGATGACTACATTGAGGCAGGAAAACAAAAACGCTGCCAAAACAGCCAAGGCCGCTCCCTTGAACACAGGAGACTGAGAAAGACCGGGAGTCAGCATTTAAAGACCCATTTCAGCTTTGCCTCGGGCCGCGGCCGCCAGTTTGATAGAGAATGAAACGTGTAAACATCCCTCTCCGGCACTGTCCGGCCCGTTCTTTGAAAAGCCCAGATCGCAAGGCCGACCTTCTCCGAAGGGCTGGCCAACTCCGAAGAGGCCAGGCCCTCGGAGAGGACCGGCCTAAGAAAAAACCACGAGTCGGGCTGTACCGGACATTCCTTGGTCTGCATGCCTATAAGAATACAGGGAGGTCGCCTGCGGGGTCAAGGAAGCAGGGAGTCGGCCCCAAGGCTTTTAGGTTCTGCTTCTCATTGTCAACAATTGCAGAGGGTGTACTTCTTACGCCTCTCCTTGAAATCACACCTTTCATCCTCGATCAATCCGGCAACCCGTTTTTTTTGCGCGCTTTGGCGCAAAAAAATCCTTGACACCTGACCTTGGATATGGAAAATATATTCAACATATATGAGTTCAAACTTCAAAGCAGAGTGCGTAGATGACCGAAACCCCGCATACCGGCCAGTGCCTCGTGGACGTGGCCTATGCCCACATGGCCCGGCGAATAGTCTTCATGGATTACGCACCGGGACAACGCCTGGAAGAAAAACAGCTCATGCACGATATGCAACTTGGCCGAACCCCCATCCGTGAAGCTCTCATGCGCCTCAGCGCGGACATGGTGGTGGAATCCCGGCCCAAAAGTGGCTATTTCGTCCGCCCTATCACCCTGCAAAGCATTCGCTCCGTGTTTGAGGCCCTTTACTTGTTGGAGGGAGGCTTGGCCGATTTGGCGGTCAAAAACGACTGCTCCCGGGAAATTGAGCGTATGCAACTGGCCAATGAGCAGATGAAAAAGGAAGTTAAACAGAACAAGATCCGGGAGTTGGTGGAAGCCAACGAGGATTTTCATGCCTATCTGGCCCGGTGTACCCGCAATGAATATCTGATCCAGGCCATCTGCCGGGTCAGGACAGAAATCAAGCGCCTGGCCTACCTTTCCTTTAGTCAGGACATGGACACGGAAAACTCCTTAAATGCCCATTATCAGTGCGTGTTGAAAGAACACGACGAAATGATCCAGGCCCTGCGCTCCAGGGATCATCAGGCCCTGAGCCGGTTACTGACTACCCATATCCACTCCTTTCAAAAGCGAATCATGCGCTCTATGATGAGCTAACTCCAGGAGAAAGACAGTGTCCCAGATAGACCTCAATTGCGACCTGGGTGAGAGTTTCGGCCGCTACGCCTTAGGCTTTGATGAACAGGTTATGCCCCATATCACCTCGGCCAATATCGCCTGCGGTTTCCACGCCGGGGACCCCCGGGTCATGCACCGAACCGTGGGCTTGGCTGTAAAATACCGCGTGTCCATTGGGGCCCATCCCGGGCTTCCCGATCTGGTCGGCTTTGGCCGCCGTCGCATGGAATGCACACCGGAGGAGATCCGCCAGGACGTTTTGTATCAGATCGGAGCCTTGCAGGCCTTTGCCCGGGATCATGGAACCAGGCTCAGCCATGTCAAGCCCCACGGGGCATTGTATCATATGGTCCTGGAATCCGAAGGCACGGCCCGGGCAGTGGCCGAGGCAGTGGCTGCATTTGATCCTGGACTGGTGATGGTAACCCTGGCCGGCCCCAAAGGGGACAGCATGGCTGATATCGCCCAACACCTCGGACTAACCGTGGCTCGGGAGGCCTTCCCGGACCGGGGCTACACCCCGGAGGGCATATTGGTCCCCAGGCACTCGGGCCAAGCCCTGATCCAGGAACCGCAAACCGTGGCCGCACGGGCCCTGAGTATGGCCCGGGATGGACAGGTCCAGGCCGTCAACGGACAGATGGTCCAGGTAGAGGCCGACACCCTGTGCCTGCATGGAGACAGCCACGTGGCTGTTGAACTGGCCTCAACCATCCGCTCCTTGCTGGAAGAAAACGCTGTCCCCTTGCGTCCTGTACGGAGTTTATGATGCCGTTGAAAATCTCGGCCCATTGCCACGAATCAACTCCCCAGCCGGTTTTTCGTCTTTCTGGAGACCGGGGTTTGTTGGTAGAACTTGGAAGCAGCATCGATCCGGAAATAAATCGTCTGACCAGAAGTGTGGCCAAACGACTCGAACATATGGCTGTCCCTGGCGTCTTGGATGTGGTTCCTGCGTACGCCTCTTTTCTGATCATCTACGACCCGCATCGGATCACGGTCTCCCGGTTACAAGAAACAGTCCAGACCTGCTGGAATCAACCGGACACTCACCTGGGTGGTGAAGGCAAGACCGTGGACATACCGGTCTGTTACAATGAATCCTTCGGCCCGGATCTCCCTACTGTGGCCCGGCATAACGGCCTAAGTCCGGAGGAGGTGGTCCGAATGCACACCTCTGGCCTGTACCTGATCTACATGATCGGGTTTGCACCCGGGTTTCCCTACCTGGGAGGCCTGGATCCCCGCTTGCACACCCCGCGCCTGGATACCCCCAGGGCCAGGGTCGAGGCCGGATCTGTGGGCATAGCTAATGATCAGACCGGAATCTATCCCATATCCAGTCCCGGCGGGTGGCAGATCATCGGACGCACCCCGCTTCGCCTTTTTACTCCGGAACAGACCGATCCAGTGCCCTTTTACCGGCCCGGGGACCAACTCAGATTTGTTCCCATTTCTGAGGTGGAGTTTCAACGCCTGGCCCGGGAGGAAAGCCATGGCTGAGTCCTTTCTGGTTATCGAGCCCGGATCCCTAACCACTGTGCAAGATCTGGGGCGCTTTGGGTGGCAGTCATTGGGAGTCCCTGTTTCCGGGGTCCTGGACCCCTATGCGGCCCAAGCCGCCAACCTCCTGGTGGGCAATGATCAAAGCGCAGCAGTCCTGGAAATGACTGTGACCGGAATGACCCTGGCCGTGCTTCGGCCGGCATGTCTGGCGGTAACCGGAGCCCAGGCCAAAATCAAGGTCAACGCCCAAAGCCGGTCTTCCTGGGAATCCTTTCACGTCCACCCGGGAGACCTGGTCCGCATAGGCCAGGTCTTAGGCGGCTGCCGCATGTATCTGGCCGTCAGCGGAGGGATTGATGTTCCCCTGGTCATGGGCAGTCGCTCCACCTCCGTGGGCTCCGGATTGGGCGGTTTCTTGGGACGGCCCTTGCGCAAAGGGGATATTCTGTCCGCAGGATCATTTCCCTGTCTTCCCCCTCCGGCCCGGGTGCCAGATGCATACATAATGGAACTGAGCAAAAAAATTGTCCTCCGCTGTGTTCCGGGACCCCAGGACGCATTCTTTTCCCAGCTGGACTCCAGCCTGTTCAGATCTGAGTATACAATAACGGCCCGCTCGGACCGGAGGGGCGTCCGCCTGGAGGGACCAACCATCCAGCACACACTTGATTCCCCGGGACGGGTACTGTCCGAGCCCAGTCTGCCGGGAAATATTCAGGTACCGGGGGACGGTCAGCCCATTGTCCTTCTCCTGGAACAGACCGTGGGCGGATATGCCAAAGCAGCCACAGTCATCAGCAGCGATTTGCCCAGGCTGGCTCAAGCCGTGCCAGGAACTTATGTTCGCTTTCAGGCCGTGTCCCTAGAACAGGCCCACAATATATTCAATCAGGCTCAAAAACGGATTATGGACCTGGGAAAATGTTTACGTCCTGGTCATTAAAGGCCACCAAAGCAATCCCTGTGCGGCCCATAATCCCCTTTTGTTTCCAATGTATTATCAACCTAACCTGAATGGAAGGAGGTCCGCAATGAACAAGGTGCAATCTTTTTTGGCCGCAGCGGTAATCATGGTCCTCGGCTTGATGCTCGCCACCCCGCAGGCGTATGCCGCGGAGAAGCAACTCAGGGTTGTCGGCAGCTGGAGCAACTTGACGATGTTCAGGAATCTGGAAAAACCATTCTGGACAGAAGTCGTGCCTGAAGCTACTGACGGAAAGATACAGGCCAGCATGACCTCATTGAGCCAAATAAGCCAGGGCGGAGCTGCTGTCTTGCGGCAAATGGACATGGGCATCTTCGATGTGGTGCATACAGTGGCAGATTATGTTGTCTCGGATTCGCCAGAGCTTTCCGGGCTGGACATGCCAGTTCTGGCCCCTGATCTTGAGCAGGCCCGAGAGGTGGCCGAGGCCTTCCGCCCCATCATGGACAAATATCTACAGCAGAATTTCAACGTCAAACTGCTCAGCATCGTCCCATACCCGGCCCAGGTCCTTTTCAGCCGGGATGAGATCAAAGGTCTAGATGATCTGAAAGGAAAAAAGATCAGGGGCAGTGGATGGAGTACCTCTGAGTTCTTAAGTGCTGCGGGGGCCATCGGAGTGACCCTGTCTTTTGACGAAGTGCCGCAATCCCTGCAGCGGGGAGTGGTTGATGGTGCAGTCACGGGCAGCCTTTCCGGATACTCAGCAGGCTGGGGAGAGGTCACGGATTATGTGTATCCTTTGCCTATCGGCGGCTGGGATTATGTCATTGGCTGCATCAGCATGAAGACCTGGGACAGCTTCACCGCCGAGCAGCAAGAAGAGCTTCAGGAACTGATCCGAAAGGAGCTTGAAGAGCCAGGATGGAATGTCACTGAAAGAGAAACCCAAGAAGGAATTGCTTGTTTGACCGGAGGAGAATGCCCTCATGGTCAGTCCAACGACCTGGAAGAGGTACCGGTTACAGAGAGTGATATTCAAAAAGCCCAATCTCTCTTGGTCCAAAAAGTGCTGCCTGCCTGGGCTGATAAAGTGGGTCCTGAGACCACCAAGGAATGGAATGAAACCATAGGCGAAGTTGTGGGTCTAAAAGCCGAGTAAAGAAACAAAGCGGGAATGGCCTGTCGTTCCCGCTTTGTTTTCAATGGCTAGGTTTCAGTCCGATGCCGGACTTCCATGTGCGAGTGGACTGTGCCTGACACAAGGGGGATACCTTGGAAAAAATATTACGGTTTACAGAAAGACTGTGCCGGATAAGCGTCTGGTTGTGCGGCTTTCTCTTGCTTGGCACGGTCTTTTTGATCGGTGTAGAGGTTATCTTGCGTAAGTTTTTTGGGGTCACCATGGGTGGAGCTGATGAGATATCCAGCTATGTCCTGGCTCTCGTCTGCACCTGGTCTTTGGGATACACCTTGTTTCAAAAAGGCCACGTGCGCATAGATATTTTGCACGACAGACTGTCGCCAAAGATCCAAATCATCCTTGACCTTTTGGCCCTGGCTGCTTTTTTGCTGTACATGCTTTTTGTGAATTATTTCGCCTTCATTGCCTTAAAGACTTCCATTATTAGAAACTCCGTGGCCAATACCCCTTTGCAGACCCCCTTGTGGATACCCCAAAGCCTGTGGTTCCTTGGCTTGGTCAGCTTCACGTTGATTATTGTGCTCATCATACTCGGCACAACCTCCTACGTGCTGCGGGGAGACCTGAACTCGGCCCGGAATCTGGCCGGAACATCAAGTGCAGAGGTGCACAGTGAAGAGGCGATAAATTAAAAAGAGGCAAATCCTCTTTCCCTCTGGGCAAGAAACATTTCACTCTTCCACTTCGACAAGCTGGTAGAAAGGACTCGGCATGATCCTTGTTGTCGCCCTGATCATTCTCTTGGCTCTCTTGCTTCTGAGCATACCCGTAGCGGCCGCAATTGCGGTTCTGGGTCTGTCCCTGGACTACTTTTTTTCTCCCTTCCCCTTGTACAGATCCATAGGGGAAATTACGTGGAGTGCAAGCACCGACTTTATTCTGCTGGCAATTCCCTTATTTGTTCTCTTGGGCGAGATCCTGCTCAAGGCCGGGATAGCGGAGAGAACCTACCTGGCTTTGGACCGCTGGCTTTCCTGGCTGCCCGGGGGGCTGCTCCACGCCAACATCGGGACCAGTGCCATGTTTTCAGCAACCTCAGGATCCAGTGTGGCCACTGCGGCAACTATCACAACTGTAGCCATGCCCCAGGGCCGAAAGCTTGGGTACAATGAGAGCCTGTTCGCCGGATCTATTGCTGCAGGCGGAACCCTGGGGATCCTGATTCCTCCCTCAATCAATCTGATTGTTTATGGAGTACTGACCAACACCTCCATCCCCAAGCTTTTTCTGGCCGGCATCGTTCCTGGGATCTTGCTCGCCCTCATGTTCATGCTCTGCATGCTGGCGGCCTGCTTGATATGGCCCTCACTGGGCAGTCCACAGCGCAATGCCTCCTGGAGGCAGCGTTTCTCCAGCTTGAAAGATCTCCTGCCGGTCGTCTTTATTTTTGTGGTAGTCATCGGATCCATCTATGCCGGGTTTGCCACCCCCACTGAGTCCGCGGCCCTGGGTGTCATTGCCGCCCTGGCCCTGGCTCTCGCCCACGGCAAGCTTTCCCTGCCTTTTTTGATCCAGGTCGTGGAAGGAACCTTGCGCACCACTGCCATGATTATGATTATCATCATTGCAGCCAATTTTCTCAACTTTATCTTATCTTCGGTTGGTCTTACTGAGCGACTTACCAACCTCCTGAACACACTGGGCTGGGGACCTATGGGCACTATGCTGGTCATCATACTTCTCTATATTGTTCTGGGCTTTTTTATAGAAACCCTCTCTCTCATGGTCATCACCATACCCATTATTGCCCCTATCGTTGTCAGCCTTGGCTTTGATCCCATCTGGTTCGGGGTCTTACTCATCTTGCTCATAGAAATGGCCCTCATCACCCCCCCAGTTGGGCTTAATCTGTATGTAGTGCAGGGAATACGACAAAAGGGCTCCATCACCGACGTCATGCTGGGCAGTTTGCCTTTTGTGGTCATGATTTTTTTGATGATCGTTGTACTCCTCATCTTTCCTGATTTGGCGCTGATATTGACTCCAGCAGTGGGCTGAGAGCTGAACTCTCGGAATTGAATACTGAAGAGAAATTTAATGATAAGTATTTTCCTTACACAGCTTCATTTGACTGCAAACATTTGATCCGCTCTCTGATATTAGGACCGCGGATAAACCACCAAACCCGTGGGAGAAAAATATGCAGGGGAAGAACTTAACTGCAAAGCAATTGCGTGAACTGATCCGGTCCGGAAAATGGGATGGACAGACTTCCGGAGCTGCCCACGGGTATGTGCAGGCTAATCTTGTTATGCTCCCTGAGCAGGATGCCTTTGATTTCCTGCTCTTCTGCACCAGAAATCATAAGCCTTGTCCAATTCTGGATGTCCTGGAACCCGGGGAGGCCGTCCCGGCCATAGCTCAAGAGGCAGATGTACGCACCGACCTCCCCAAATATCGTGTATACCGACACGGCAAGCTCGATACTGAAGTAACCGATGTGTCCAGCCTCTTCGACCAGCATGCCGTAACTTTCCTCCTCGGGTGCAGTTTTTCCTTTGAAAAGGCCCTGCAAGAGAACAAAGTGCCGGTGAGAAATATTGAACAGGGCATAAATGTCTCTATGTATGAGACCAGCATTCCATGCAGACCTGCTGGGAAATTTGGCTGCAATATGGTCGTCAGCATGCGGCCTATGAAACCTGAGGACGCCATCAGGGCGGTCCAGGTCACGACCCGTTTTCATTTGACCCATGGTGCACCTGTACACATCGGGGAGCCGGACCACATTGGGATAAAAGACTTAAGTCGGCCTGGTTACGGTGATGCTGTGACCATAAATGCAGGGGAAATACCTGTTTTCTGGGCCTGTGGAGTAACCTCGTCTCTGGCTGCCCTGTCAGCTGGTCTACCCCTTGTCATCACCCATGCCCCGGGTCATATGTTCGTCTCCGACTTAGTGGATGAAGATATGACTGTGTTCTGAAACCGCAATTGAAAGGAATGAAAGTTCTCTTTCTTAAGCGTTTCATTGCCTTTTGATTGCGCCAGGGGCCAAAATCAGGCATGCTATTCATGTTGGACCATATGCTTTCACCATAAACTCTAGTTTTATGCAAACCCAAAGGAGAATCCGTATGCGCAAGAAACTAACTATCCTGTTGACCGGACTTTTTGTTCTCTCCCTGGCTGCTGCCGTCCAGGCTGAAACCAAGCTGGATCTGGCCACCACCTACTCCGGGCAGAACCTGCACGTCAGGACCCTGCGGGACTTTGCCCAGCAGGTCAAAGAAGCCAGCAATGGTGACATCATCATCTCTGTTCAAGAAGGTGGAGCTATGGGGCTCAAAGACGAGGATCACTTTACAGCCATTGCCGACGGGATTGTGCCCATGGCCAGCGTGCTCATGGGGGCTGCAGTGGGTACTTCCCCCATTTTCGCTTTGAGCACCTCCCCTTTCCTGGTCCAGGGTTTTGAAGAGGCCAAGCTCCTGCGGAACATTGCCATGCCCTATTATAAAGAAGAGGCAAAGCGTCTGGACCAAAAGATCCTGTACACCTGCCCCTGGCCCCCGAGCGCTGTGCACGCCAAACGACCCATCAAGGAATACGAGGACTTAAAAGGCCTGCGCATCCGGACTTATGACAAGAAAGGTACAGAAGTCTTGCAAAAGGCCGGAGCCAATGCCGTGGTTATGTCCTGGGGTGATGTCTATCCAGCATTGGCCACCGGAACCATCGATTCCGTGCTCACCTCCACCACCAGCGCAGTGGCCGGAAACTTCTGGGAAGTGCTTACAGATACGACTCTGGTCAACTTCGCCATTCCTTTGAATATGATCAACATCAACCTGGATACCTTCAATAGTCTGCCCCAGGAGCATCAGGACATCCTGGTCCAGGTTGGAGAGGAGATGGAAAAGAAATGGTGGAAGGAAGCCCAGGAAACCATGACCGAAGAGATTGCCACCCTGCGCAAGAACGACATGAATGTCCACGAAGAAATATCCGATGAATTGGCTGCCCAGTTGAGGGACAGCGGACAGTTCATCATCGACAACTGGTTGGAGAAAGTAGGCCAGGACGGGCAGGAAATCCTGGATGAATTCAACGCCAAACGGAAGAATCTTTAGTCAGTTATGAACAAGCCCAAAACTTTTAGTTTATGGCTGGGGAGGGCCGTTTCCCGGCTCTCCTCAGCCGGGGCCATCCTGTCTTCGGCTGCCTTTGTCTTCATGGTCGGCCTCATTGTTTTGGAAGTGATCCTGCGCTCCTTTTTCGGAAAATCTACCCTCATCGCCAGTGAATATTCCGGCTACCTCTTGGCGGCCATGATTTATCTGGGTCTGGGGTTTTCCTTTCGGGAAGGGGCCCACATCCGGATCACCTTCTTGCAGAACAGAATGCCTCCCTTGGCCTACCACTGGATGGACATCTTCTGTCACTTGGCAGCCGCTTTTTTATGCGTCCTGTCCACGCTCTTTTTGTTCGACACCGTGCTCACTTCATATGAACGGGGATTGCAGGCCTATACGGTAGCTGAAACCCCGCTGTACATCCCCCAGGCCGTGGTCCTGCTCGGCCTTTTCCTGTTCAGTCTCCAGGTCTTGGCCCGACTCGTGCACTTGCTTTTCAATTTCCCCGGCCGAGAACAGACCGATTAGATTTCCTGCTGGAGTTATTGAGACCATGAATATCGCCCTTGCCACCGTCCTTATTTTCCTGGTGGTCTTTTTGACCTCTGGATTGTGGATCGCTCTATCCCTTTTGGCCACGGCCGGTATCAGCCTGGAACTGTTGACCCGCATGCCGGTGGACAAGATTTGGGCTCAGGCCCTGTGGCACAGCCTGAACAACTGGGCCCTGGCTGCCTTGCCCATGTTCATCTTTTTGGGTGAAATCATCCTCCGCACCAGGATGTCTGATCTCCTTTTCCAGGGCTTAAGACCCTGGGTTCAGTATATCCCTGGCCGGCTTTTGCACATCAATGTCTTCGGCAGCGCCATATTTGCCGCGGTTTCCGGGTCTTCACCGGCTACGGTAGCCACCATCGGTAAAATTACTCTGGATCAACTGGACAGTGACGGCTACGACCGGACCTTGAGCCAGGGTTCCCTGGCCGGTGCCGGCACTCTCGGCCTGCTCATCCCGCCCAGCATAGTGCTCATCATTTATGGCGTTCTGGCTGAAGTCTCCATCGGCAAATTATTCATCGCCGGAATCATGCCTGGAATCATGCTGGCCGTGTTTTACAGCGGCTATATCATCTCCCGGGTCCTGTTCAATGCCGACTTGGCCCCTAAAAAGAAAGAACGTTTCACCTGGAACCAGCGTTTGCGTTCTTTGCTTATGCTCCTGCCGGTAACCATCCTCATTCTGCTTATCCTGGGGTCCATCTACCTGGGATACGCCACCCCTTCCGAGGCGGCCGGGATCGGTGTGGTCATCTCCTTGATCATTGCCTGGATTCTGGGGGACCTGAACTGGACTAATCTGATAACAGCCATGAAGGGTACCATCAATACGTCGGCCATGATCTGCTTCATTATCGTCGGGGCCAGCTTTTTGTCCGTGGTCATGGGGTATCTCCACCTGCCCCGGGACATTGCCCAGTACATTTCCACCCTGAACTTGAGCCCGTACGTTCTGATTTTGATTTTTACTGTTTTTTACCTCATCCTGGGCTTTTTCATGGACGGCATCTCCATGATCGTCATGACTCTGCCAGTTACCTTGCCTCTGGTCCAGCTGGCCGGATTCAACCCCATATGGTTCGGAATATTTCTGGTCCTGGTCATCGAGGCCGGGCAAATAACCCCGCCGGTGGGCTTTAATCTGTTTGTGATCAAGGGCTTGACCGGAGATGATCTGGGTCGGGTAGCCATGGCCTCGCTTCCCTTTCTGGCCATTCTCATGCTGGGGGTGATTCTGATCACCGCCTTTCCCATCATCGTCACCTGGCTGCCGGGGTATATGTAGTTCAAACCTTACATACCTGTTCAGCAAAGGATATATATGCACAACACACTTGCCCTGACTATACACCGAAATAATCGCGACCCGGAACCCATCCAGTTCAACGTCCAGCGCATGTTCAACGCCGGCTGGGCCGGTCGGGACACAGCGGCTCTGGAGCACCACATTCAGGAACTGGCCGAGCACGGTATCCCTCGGCCCCAACATGTTCCCACCCTTTTTGCCCTGGGCAATCACCTTCTAACCACCCAGGATTCCATCCAGGTCCACGGAGACCAGACCTCAGGGGAGATCGAATACGTCCTTCTCTGGCATCAGGGAGAAGCTCTAATCACAGTGGGATCTGATCATACCGATCGCCGCCTGGAAGCCCACTCCATCCCCAAGGCCAAGAACATGTGCCTCAATGTCCTGGGCCGGGACCTTTGGCCCTTGGATGAGGTCCGCACTCACTGGGAGAGCCTGCAGCTCACCTGCCATGTACACAGCCAAGGCGGGAAGGAACTTTACCAGCAGGACAGCCCGGCCTCCCTGCTGGGACCGGAATATTGGATAAACGATCTCCACAACAGGTTGGGAGAGCTTCCCGATGGATTGGTCCTTTTTTCCGGGACCATTGGGACCAAACTCGGATTGATCATTGGTCAAGCCTATGATCTGGAAATGCACGATCCGGTTTTGGAACGTACCATACGTCATTTTTATTCCTGTCAGGTCTTGACCGGGGCGATTGAGGATTACTGATGGACACAACGACCATTCAGCCAGCTGACATCCTATCATGGACCAGTATACAATAATCCCCATTTTGGAGGGAGTTCCCATCACCTCCAACCGAGGCGCCCTGGGATGGTCCAGTTCCACTGTCATCCAAGGTCGAGGTCGAACCATCCTCTTGGACACCGGATCTTACAGTGACCGCTCTCTCTTTTTGAGTAATCTGGCCAACCACGGTTTTGGCCCGGACAGTTTCGACACCGTGGTCCTCTCCCATTTCCATTACGACCACATGATTAACGCGGAGATCCTGCCTGCAAAGCGTCTGCTCCTCTCCCGTGCCGAGCAGGAATACATACTTTCCGAACAATTTCGCCAGGCTGAGGACAACTTTGTCCCCCTGGCTCATATCTCTCTGCTTGCCCCTAGGCTATGTCCGGTGCGTGACGGTCAGGAAATCGCCCCAGGGATCCAGGTGCTGTATTTGCCCGGTCACACCCCGGGAAGCATGGGCCTGTGGATTCCGGATCAGGATGTGATCCTGACCGGGGATGCCGTCAAAAACCTGTCTGACTTTGTAAACCATACACCGCCGCCGTGCTTTGGTTCCCGCATAGATGCCCTGGCCTCTATGCATAAGGTGAGCTGTCTGGCCTCAAAAGTGATCCCCGGGCATGACCGCCCTTTCCACGTCCAGGGGGACAAAACATCCCATTTCCTCAGCAAACCTTCGCCTGTTGAACTGACCCTATCCAACCGATCCGACTGTCCGCCCCGGGTCATCTCCCTTGGCCCATAAACCAACCCGAAAAAAACCGCAGCAGTTCATCATTTGATCCAGGATTTGCTCCCCTTCGGATTGTGAGCTTTTAGGTTCCCTCTCTATGTTTTTGGTTTTTTGCTCTCGTATTATAAAATTTATTAACTGCTGATTTTCCATGACAATTAATTTTGGTTGTGAACCTGTTGACATTTTTCAGCAAAATGCCTATACTTTTTGTTTGCTCTGAAAACAATATTCAACATGGATATTATTTTCTTTGAAAAACTTAAACCATTAACAATCAAAATGGCATTGATGTTTTTGCTAATTTTTTTGTTTTAAAACTTGTAAATATATAATACCCACACCAAGGAGGTGAATGATGAAAGGTTATGTCTTGGATCTTATGGATCAAAACAGCAACGTAATTTATTCCGAATCCTTTTCCAAAGGAGAAAAGGACATGAAGGAATTTCTGTTTCAACGCGCCCAAAGTTTGATGCAGAATCCAAACAGTGTATCCTTCAAAGGTGTACGTCCAGCATCCTTCCGGGTGCGCAAAATTTGACTAACCATCTTTGGATTGTGCCAAAAAAAATGGGATCTGTGTAGATCCCTTTTTTTTGGCTCTCAATAGTTCTCACTGTATCTTCGTATGAACTGGATTTATTTTGAAAAGTGCCAGCCCTCTTGGTCAGTTTCTTATCGTTCCCACGCTCTGCGTGGGAACCCCACTGGACGCTCCAGCGTCCATAAACAGACCGCAGGAGCGATAAAACAAGAAGATGCCGGAGCCATAAGAAAAAGACGTTCACGCCTAGGCGTGAGAGGATCCCAGTGAAATGGAAGAAATTTCACGGGATAAACCCTGGGAACGAAGAGGGGGCGCCTCTCACGCCCCTGGCTGAAACCCCACGTTTCATCCTTGATCAATCCGGCAAATTTCCCTTTTTTGCCCGCTTTGGGGCAAAAAATATGTCAGATTTGCCGGAGGCAAAGCTGACTTCTGATTCCTCCTTGACTTCACCTTTGGTGCTCAGAACAACCTGCCCAATGGGTACCTGACTGCCAGCCAATTCCCGGGCCTTTTTTACTATGCCCGCCAGTCCGGAACAGCATGGAACCTCCATGGACAGGACAGTCACACTACCGATATCTCCGCGTTCAAAAATATCCACGAACTTATCCACATACTCCTGGGCATCGTCGAACTTGGGGCAACCCATGAGGGCCACCTTTCCAGGCAGAAAGCGGGAGTGATATTCAGCGCTGGCCACTGGTGCGCAATCAGCAGTGACCAGCAGGTCCGCCCCTTGTAAAAAAGGGGCATGGGCAGGTACCAACCTGATTTGCACCGGCCAGTGGGACAGGGCTGAGCCGGATTGCTCTTGGGGAATATTGGCCGTCTGGCAGGATGAAAATTGCTGCAGCCCGGTTGAGGGACATCCGGAAAATTGCTTCTGTTCTTGCTTTTGCCCGGCTAAAAGCGCTTCCACCGCCTGTTCGTCAAAAGACTCGGCCTCGCGCTCAACAATTTGCAAGGCCCCGGTGGGACACTCTCCCAGGCAGTTGCCCAAACCGTCGCAATACTTTTCCCCGATCAATCGGGCCTTACCGTCAATTATCTGAATCGCTCCTTCCTCGCAGGCTGGAACGCACTGTCCACATCCATCGCACAATTCGTCGTCGATTTCTATGATCTGTCGTTTGGTCATATTCAGGCTCCTTTCCTGGTTGTATACGAGGTCTCTATTCACCGTTTCCCTTAAGCCTGAATATATATGAAAACACGCCCAAAGCTTTGATCTGAGTCAAAACCCGGCAATTACTGGCTCTCGACAGCTGAAAAGAGGTGTCCTTTGTCCACGACCTGGGCCTGTTCGGCAAACACATAGGCCACATCACCTCCCAGCAGCTGAAATCCCGCATCAGGATTGGCAATCATCTGGCCCTGGCGCTGCACAGCCACCACGTTCAGGCCATGCACCTTGCGCAGTTTGGCTTCCTCCAGGCTTTTGCCGTCCAGATCAGCCCCGGGATCCAGCTTCATGGCCACTACCTCAAATCCAGAGCACACACCGCTCATATCACAGGTCGGTTCCCAGGTTCCATCACTGTGGCGCAATACCCCGTATCCTTCGGCTCTTATCTCTGCAGTGAACCGATCAATATCTCGGCGGGGCACAAGGTAGGCGCTTAAAACCCGATTGAAAATCTCCACCGAGGTCTCAAATTCTTCAGGAATGACCTCCCTGGCCCCCAATCCCCGCAACGGTTCGATCTCGCTGACAAATCTGGTCCTGGCCACAATATGTAGGCCGGGGTTCAGCCGATGGGCTGTATCGGTAATATGCCGGATGGCCGCCGGATCAGCGATGACCAGGGCCAGGATGCGGGCTTTGCGCACCCCGGCATGTTCCAGGACTGCATTGTGGGCCGCATCTCCGTAAAAAATGGGCTCTCCCTTGGTCTTTTCCTGGCGTACGGTATCCGGATTCATCTCCACCACCACGTAACGGACATTGGCCATGCGCGCAGCCCGGGCCAGATGCCTGCCTCCGACCCCATAACCCACGATGATCAAGTGGTCTTCAAGCTCCTCCGGTTCTTTCTGGCCCTCAGGCAAAAGCGGCCCCGCCCCCCAGGGCAAAAGGGACGCAAATTTGGACCCGGCGGCAATAAGCAGCGGAGTTACGGCCATGGTCAATATCGAGGCCGCCAGAAAGACTTGATATTCCTCAGCGGCAATGAGTCCTGAACTGAGCCCCACGCCGGCCAGGACAAAGGAGAACTCCCCCACCTGACCCAGCCCCAGCCCACTCTGGGCAGCCACCCGCAAAGGATAGCCAATAATCAGTCCTGCTGCGGCGGCGATCATTGGCTTGACCATCAAGACTACGCCTGAAATCAAAGCTACAACCAGGATATGGTCCACAAAAAAGCCAATATTCAAGAGCATGCCGATGGAAATAAAGAACAGGCTGGTGAACACATCACGGAACGGCAGGATGCCCTCCAGGGCGTTTAAGCTGTATTCAGACTCGGAAATGAGCAGACCGGCCAGAAAAGCCCCCAGAGAGAGTGACAGTCCGAATTTTGAGGTGAGTAAGGCAATGGAAAAACACAGGCCCAGGGTGGTCATCAAAAAAAGCTCCCGGCTCCTGGTTCGAACCACCAGAAGCAAAATCCAGGGCAAAACCTTCTTGGCCAGAACATACAGGGCACCGGCAATGAGCAGGGCCTTACCGGCCAAAAGGAGTAATGTTTGACTTAGGTTTCCTGCCTGTCCGGCCAGCAGGGGAACAAGGAGCATCATGGGCACCACGATGATGTCCTGAAAAATGAGGATGCCCAGACTGACTCTGCCATGCGGGGCATTGAGCTCCGCCCGCTCGTTGAGCATCTTGAGCACAATAGCTGTACTGGACAGAGCGGCCAGAAAACCGTAAAAAATCGCCTGGCCGGGCGAAGCTCCAAAAAAAAGGGCCAAGGCGTCGAAAATAATGATGGTCAGCAGGACTTGCGCACCGCCGCCCAAAAACACAGGCTTGCGCAGACGCAGCAGCTCGTCGAAGGACATCTCCAGGCCGATGACGAATAAGAGGAGAATGACCCCGATTTCGGCCAGCATCTCAACTTCATGGGTAGCCTGAACCAGGCCCAGGCCATGCGGCCCAGCCAAAAGACCTGTGAGCAGAAAACCGATAATGGGCGGAATGCGTAGCCGGTGGCAAAGAACGATAACCCCGATGGACAGGCCAAAAATGATGACAATTTCTTTGAGTATTGGGATTTCCATGTGCTCACTGCTATTTTTTTTACGTCCTAAATAATGTCCATGAGCCTTCTTGTGCAAAAGATGATGGGAAAGAAATCCCAGGAATGCAAGCGCAGCCAAATGGTAACTTATAGTCTTCTCGCTCAGCTCAGGCAATATATCCCTGGGTCCAGGCATGGTTTTTTGGTGCTGCTTCTTATTGACAACAATTTCAGTTGATTTGCTCTGTGTCTGGATGACAGCAATTTATGTTCAGTGTTCAGTCCCGCCGTTGGCAGGCTGGTTATCTGCCTGTCAGTTATTTGTTATCAGCAAGAAGCCGCCAGTTTGATCCAGTAAGAAACTGGCGAGTGGGGAGTAGGGGCGAATAATCATTCGCCCTCTTGTACCCGGGTGGACACAAGGTCCCCCCTACGCTGCTACCCCCATCTACCATCTTTGGCACATTGCAAAAATGGAAAATCCTGGTTAAGATGCCGCTTCCAGCAGAGGTTTGAAGAAAAGTAAACATCGTACAAGCCATGATTTTTCGACTCCAAAAAGATAGAGAATATGAACTCCCTCAAACATGAACTTTTTGAAGTGGTCCAGGCGGTACTGCCCATCACCGGGGTGGTCATCCTGCTCCAGGTCTTTCTTATCTCCATGCCCTGGGTAGAGTTTGCTCGCTTTGGGTTTGGAGTTTTGTTGGTTATGACCGGACTTTTGCTCTTTTTGCAAGGGGTCAAGATTGGACTCCTGCCCATGGGCGAGGCAATAGGGGCTGAGCTGCCCAAGAGGGGCTCTCTGGTCTTTCTCCTCGTTTTCGCCTTTATCTTGGGCTTTACTGTAACCATGGCCGAACCCGACGTCTGGGTCCTGTCCGGCTATGTAGACACAGCATCCGAAGGTCTGGTCACTAAATACGTCTTAGTTTTTTTTGTAGCCATCGGCGTAGCCCTTTTCGTTTCTCTGGCCATGCTGCGCATAGTGCTCAATGTGCCCATTGCCTATATTCTGGCCGCTGGCTACTGCCTGATTCTGCTTCTGTCCTTTTTTACGCCCCCGGATTTCGTCCCCGTATCCTTTGACGCCGGAGGGGTGACCACCGGACCGATCACTGTGCCCTTTATTTTGGCCTTGGGACTGGGGGTTACCGCTGTCCTGGGTGGGCGTTCATCATACAGCGATGGATTCGGACTCATTGGTCTGGCCTCCATTGGGCCTGTGCTCAGCGTCATGATTTTAGGGATAATCTACTCATGATCGACCTCATTCTGCAGTTTTTGGATTTCAGGCATGTCCTGGCCGAGGTTCTCCTGGCCATAGGTCCTCTGCTCGTGTTTTTTGTTTTCTTCCAAGTCGTATTTTTAAAGCTCCCCCGTCAATATGTCATCAATCTCTTCAAAGGGGTTGGACTGGCCATAGCCGGGCTGGCCCTGTTCCTGCAGGGAGTCAAGGTGGGTTTCATGCCTGTGGGATCGAGCATGGGGAACATCATGAGTGGGTTCGATCACCTGTGGATTCTGATTCCCATCGGCTTTATCCTGGGGGTGGTCGCCACTGTGGCCGAACCCGCGGTGCGCATTTTGTGCTACAACGTGGAGAAGGCCTCGGCAGGGAGCTTGCAGCAGAAATTTATTCTCATTACCCTCTCCCTGGGCGTCGGAGTGTTTGTCGGCCTGGGCATGGGCAAGATCATTTTCGGGTTTTCCATATACTACGTCCTCATCCCCGGCTATCTCCTGGCCCTGATCATGATGATCTTTTGCGACCAAGCCTTTATCTCCATTGCCTTTGACGCCGGAGGCGTGGCCACCGGCCCCATGACCGTGACTTTTGTCATGGCCATAGCTCTGGGCCTGGCCGATGCCATGGAGGGCAGAAACGCTGTGCAGGACGGATTCGGACTCATCGCCCTGGTGGCCCTCGCCCCCATATTATCGGTCATGGCCGTGGGCCTGCTTCTGACCATGAAGTTCAAAAGGAGACAAAACGACCATGGATAAATTTGATCTCATCGTGACAGTTGTAAATAAGAACTCCTCCGAGTCCATCATCAAGGCCTCCAAAAATGCCGGGGCAGAAGGTGGGACCATTGTCTTCGGCCGGGGAACGGGAATCCGGGAGAACAAGACCCTGTTCGGCATCCCTATTGAGCCGGAAAAGGAGATTATCCTGACCATCGTGTCCCAGGACATAACCACACAGGTCCAGGAGGCCATCATCCAGGCCGCAGGCCTGGACCATCCCGGAGCGGGCATTCTCTTTGTCCTGGAACTGAAAAAAGTCGCCGGGATCTGCCATCTCTGCATGGAGGAGTCAGGGCAGTTACTGCAAGACAACTCAGAAGAGTAACGATTTACAGAAGGCCTCTTCGCACACGGCAAATTTGTTCTCCTTTATGTTGTGGTAGTTTTTCGAGAATTTTTGGTCATTTTTAGATAATCAAAGACGAGCCTGACTCTTTGGTGCAGGTCTCGCACTTTCTGAGCGATATCTTTGACTTCTCTGGATTTAAGTAACCCTATGGCGAAACCTCTTAAGCGATTGGTATTTGCTGGACCATTGCCGGTTCTAATCCTAGTTCTATCTTCGTCATAAGTCCAATCAAGGATATAGTGTTTGCTGTTTTCAATAGTCCATTGTCCACGATGAATTTGTAGTATTCTAGCAGGATCAGCTTTCTCCGGACTATGGCTGGTTATACCATAGAAAGTGTTCTCCTCAATTTTCCCGCTTTTTTGATACACAGTTTTTTTATGTATGCAAAAAGCCTGGCCAACATGGGGAAATTTAAGGTACTTATTTAACTCAGAAGTGACCCAGACGGAGCGAGTGTCTATTCGACCATGGGCTGGTGGGTCTTGGACACAACAGTCAGGTTCTTTCCGGTTTACGAAGGATCTCTTGATATCGGCGTAGAGAGTGGACTGGTTTTGTTTGGCGGTAAAAAGGTAGTCTGCGCCGCGCCCCACGATGTATTCGGCCAGTTTTTTCTGAGTAAGAAGAGCATCGGCGGTGATAGTTTTTCCAGAGATTTCTATTTGGTCCAGGATTGGGATAAACATCCCGATTTCGTTTGTTTGCTTTGTTTCTTCGCTATTTTCGTCTACAGGTAGAGTACCTACTTTTTTGGGTGTAGGTGGCCTTGGATTCATGGCCAACAACACTGGCAATATGTGTTTGCCGCCCATTTTCATCAATGGCGTTTTTCATTGTTTTGCCATCAAAAGCCAGGCAAGTGTCTGTCAGGCCTTGGTCTTCATTCCAGCGTTGCAGGGCCTGATCTACTTCGATTGGATCCACCCGGACCAGAACATCACGTATAACGAACTGGCTGGGGATGACATATTTTCCTTTTTCTTTGCGACACCGAAATCGTTGCCTGGCCTTTTGCCCCAGGTTATTAGCCCAGCCATAGATGGCCTTGTAGCCTTTCATTCCGCACAGGGTGGCGGCTGATGCAATGGCCAGAACTGTAGATATTCGATGACGACATCCGTGTGCCCTGCGAGGATCGATTACAGTTGTGAAGTATTCCGGAAGCGAGCGCATCTGTTCAGCATTCAT
Organism: Desulfovermiculus sp.; assembly: GCA_034521385.1. Lineage (GTDB taxonomy): Bacteria > Desulfobacterota > Desulfovibrionia > Desulfovibrionales > Desulfothermaceae > Desulfovermiculus. The sequence goes on along the minus strand of JAXHMO010000018.1, from coordinate 163,455 downwards.
AGTCATTTTTGGTTCTCCTTTTTGATAGGTTGGCTTGAGAATGGCACAAGACAAAAGTTTTCTGGAGTTGGCTTGAAGTGGCAAGACAAAGATGAGCTTAGGGGATGAAGGTTTGGCACTGTATCCTTGGCCGATTCTTTTAAAACCTTTGGTCAGCCCCAACTCTATCCAGTTGGAGGCGCGATAAACGGTGCCTGTGTAACGTTTTGGATCGACAAAGGTTTCCAGGAGCAACAGTGGATGGCCGAAATGTTGTTGCCAATCAAAAGAGATGCGCTTTGCACAAAGTGATAGGATACGAGAGCCCAGGTTTGGCAGGTTCCAGCCCGGCAGGATAAGAAAACGAGAGTTGTTTGCCAGCAACTTCAATCGGTCAAACCGATGCCGATATTCCCATCCAATCCACTGGTCCCTGGCCGCACACTTCAAAGCGGCAGCCGAGAATGTAAGCAGAGCAACCCACTGATCAGAGTGTGTGGCGACATACCAGAGGGTTTCACTAATTTTGGGTGAGGCTCCAAGATAGTGATGCTTGGCCATCAAAGACTTGAACCGGTCTTTCTGGTCTCTTTCGACTGGTTGCAGCGTTATGCTTGGCAAATATGAAAAGGGGCTCTTTATGTGCATGGCGAGCCCCTTGTAGCAAACTTTTGAACGCTTGTCCAGGATTTAGGGGTAATTTTATAAAATTTTTGTGTTTTTTGATGAGCACAAATCTACCCTGCCTCTTCGCATTCTTTGCTTGACCATACATACACCACGTGTTACACGTATTTTACGTGCAAAAGTCACGTGATTTTCGAGGTGCGAATATGAAGCAGAATATCACTTTACGCCTGGAAAAGGACCTGATCCAAAAGGCCAAGGTCTTGGCGGCCCAGCGGTCCGTTGATTCTCAGGCCGGATCAAAACATCTTGTGGCCAGAGATATCCTTCGTTCCTGTTGGCATCACCAGGGGGCTGTGATCAGCACCCAGGTCCTGCAAGAATTCTACGTCAATATCACCCGCAAAATACCGCAGCCTCTCTCCCTTCCCCCAGCCAGACGCCTTATCGAGCAGTACCGATGACCGCAACAGCTACATCGACAAGTTATTGAACAGACTGGGGCTGGCTTTGTGGGCACACGAGACTGCGCACTGATCAGCTTATCTCCTTGATAGAAACCGCCCCCAGCGGACAAGCGTCAATGCACTCCCAGCAGCCCATGCACATGTCCTGAAAGACCATGGGGGGCTCGAATTCTCCGTCTATTTGCTTCATCACCTTGTACGTGCACGCCTTTGCCGCCGCACATTTACCGTTCTCTGGATCGCACTCTTCCGGATTGCAGGTTTGGTAGTCCACCATGGCAAAGGACTTTTTGGCTTGTAGATTCATTGTTGCCCATCTCCCTAAAAAATCCCGGGTCGGCGTAGGTCGACCCGGGATTTTTTATATCGATTGATCCAGTTGTTGAAATATAGCAAGGTTTTTTTGAGACAGCAAGGAATGATGATCCCAGTTCAATTCGCTTCGCTGTCAATCCGGCAAGTCCTTTTTTGTTCTCTTTGACGCAAAATTGTTTCAGACTTGCCGGGGGTCCCGCCAACGGCGGGACTGAACACTGAACACTACTCCATCCGGTCCGGGATCACATCCAGGGCCTCCTGGATATGGCGGCAGAAAATGCTGCCGATGCCTGGAAGTTCGCCCATTCCTCGGGTTTCAAGCCGAACCTGCACCCCGGCGGCCTCAAACATGGACCTCCAGGAATCCTCTTCGTCAGCGCACAAGTCTTCCTGAAAATGAATCCCGGCCACCAGCATAAAGGGCACCAGACAAACCCTGGAAAATCCGGCCCAAACCACATCCTGAACCACCACTTCCGCCTCAGGGCAACCTTCCACCGTCCCCACAAAGACCTGCCCGTGCAAATGCTTGCGGGCCATACTCTCCAGGGCCGGGTAGGCGGCCCAGATGGCGTGGTCCGTACCGTGCCCGACCAGGACCAGGGCCTCATCCTCTGCTGCGTGCACTTCGTCCAGCAGGGCCTGGAGCCCGGCCAGATAGTCATCCGGCGAATCCAGAAGGGGCAGGCCGATGGAAGTCCGCAGGGAGCAGTTTTTGACCTCATCAACCAAGCGGTCGAACTCGTGACCGCAGACCAGGTGCAGGGACTGAACCACGGCCCACTCATGACCGCCCCGGGCAAGCTCCTCCAAAACCTGATGCGGGTGTTTGTAGCTTTGGCCCTGACTGTTCTCTATCCTGTCCCGAACCATCCTGGAGGTAAAGGCCCAATATACAAGATGTTCCGGAAAGGCTTCTTTGACCCTGGCGTCCAGGATATCATAGGTCCGCCTGGCCCGGGTGGTGGTCCCGAAGGCGGCCATGACAATGGGTATCCTCATCTATCTTCTCCGCAAAAGGTAAATGTTTCGTTCAGACTATTCGTATAGCATCGGTCAATAATCCTCTCAAGAGTTGGCCTAAACTGATAAAGCAACAGCAACCAAACAACAACACAACAATAATCAATTCAACTGCCACTTCAAATTCGCTTTTTTTCAGAAAGTATACTCCATGCCCAAAACAAAACTTCGACCGGGCATGGGATAGCCCTTAACGTAGGCGTAATCCTTGTCAAACAGATTGTGCACCTCTCCGCGCAAGGAAAGGTCACCATAGGAATTGAAATCCAGTATCCGCTTTTGGATAGTTAGATTGGCAACGCTAAACCCGCCCTTTTCCATTCGGGTTTGCTCAAAGGTGTTCGGGTCATAGTAATCGATGTCCTGTTCGCCGACATAGGCCACATTAAGGCGGGCAAGAAATCCGTCCAAATCCGATACAGTTAGCCCATAGGATACATTCATGTCCGAGGTGAACAAGAGGTCCTTGCCCGTCTTTTCATCTTCAAACTCAGTGAGGTAGGTAAAGCCCACATACGGCCTTATCTCCCACGGACAGTCGAACAACCCGCCTACATCGTAAGACACCTGGCCATCAAAGCCCGAGACAGTTGCTTCACCTATATTTTCCCAGGTCTGTGTTCCGTTCGCGATGTATACAACCTCAATCTTGTCCTCAAAATCAGTAGTAAAGTATGTGAGTGATGCATCCAATGCCCCTTGATACCAATCCAAACCAGCCTCATAGGTTTCACTCCTCTCCGGATCCAGATTGGGATTTCCCTGATATTGGGTGCCCCAAGAGCTGACAAAGCTCCCAGCCAGTTCTTCTGCTGAAGGCATTTTGAACCCCTGTCCGTAATTGGCCCGCAGCTTGAGGTTGTCCATAAGGAAATAAGCCAGCCCGAACCTGGGACTGATGTGATCGCCATCCGCGCTTCCCCCTTGCCCCTCTTTGATGTCCACCTCAAACTTGTCGTAGCGCAGGCCACCGGACAGGATCAGACGCTCATCGAAATAGGATGCCTTGCCCAGCAGGAAATAGGACGGATTATCATATTCTGATTTTTTAGGGTCCAGGTCGGAATCTATCTCATAGTTGATCCAATCAAATCCAGCGGTCAAGCGGTACTGTCCAAGGCTCCAGCTGACCTGAGCCTGGGCCCCCTCTTGATCCGTCTCCCGCTCATAAGGATACAGAGGATCATTGTACGCATATTCGTCTTTGCCCCTGAAGTACCTGGCCTTCCAGGACCACAAGGCGTCATGAGTCCCGCCGTCGTATACAAAGTCAATGGACTCGTTGCTCATCTCAATGTACGTGTCTGGATCAATGACCTCTATCATGTTCGGCGAGCCGACATTATCGGCATAATATCCGGAGTAGATGAGAGAAACCCTGTTGTGCGGCCAAAATTCATAACCCAGGTTCAGACTGCCGCTGTCTTTTTTGTCGTATCCTGTGTTCTCATACCTTTTCCCGGCCCCGGTATCGTAGTCATCTAAACTGCTGCGGCTCACAGCTCCGGAAAAGTCAAAGCCCTCCACTTTCCCGGACACCCCGGCCGCTGCCTTTTCATATCCAAAACTGCCTAGCATTCCGCGAACAAAGCCTGAGGGCTTTCCCTGGCCCTGTTTGGTGATCACATTGATCACCCCGCCGATGGCCGCCGAACCATACTGCACCGAGGCCGGGCCACGGATAATCTCCACCCGCTCGATATTCTCGGTCATAATCTGGGCTACATTCCCGGTCCCGGCCCGGCGGCCGTTGAGCAGGATAAGGACCTTGCCCTGCAAGTCATTGCCGTGGCTTTCCGTTCGGAACCCGCGCAATCCTATGCTTGTCAAGCTCCCTGGCTGTTGGCGAACCGCACCGATGTTCTTCTCCGCCAGCAGCTCCCCCAAGTCCCGGGCCGAGGAACTCTTGATCTCCTCTTCATCTACCACAGTAATATTCGAGGTCACTTCCCTTTTGGCTTCCTCCAAACGGCTGCTGGTGACCACGACTTCATCCAAAGTGGCAACAAATTGTTCATCTTCTGCCCGCCCAGCTCCTGCCGATCCAATGCATAAACCCACCACAATGAAAATGAAAAAGAACGACCGGATCATGCTTTCCTCCTAAACCTTTTTTCTGTGCTTTGCCTAAGGTAATACCTTTTTGCGGTCTACATACTTTATTGTTTTCGCCCATTCTTTTCACGTGAAACATACCATAGCTTATTATTGCATGTTTGATATGACCCCTTTCAGGTGGTCAACCCAAATATTGACGATATTGGAGTACTCGGCAGTGCCTTTAAGCACTGTCTCTACCTCGAATCCTTTCTCCGTCAAAATCGATTTCCATGAATCCGGATCATCTCCAGCCATATCGTTGCGTATATGATCTCCGGCCACGGACATAAAAGGCATAAGATATGCTTTTTTCGTCCCTTGCTCCTTCAAATTGGCCATGATATTCTCTAAAGACGGCGAGCCTTCCACGGTGCCCACATAGACATTGGAATCTTTTTCCTGAAATAAATAGGCCATGGCTTGATAAAAGGCGTTGCTGGGATGGTGGGTCCCGTGACCCATGAAAATGACGGCTTGGTCTTTGCTTCGCTCTTTAGGAATATTGTCCAACATAGCCTGGCGAACCTGCTGAAGGTCATCTGGAGCGGCCAGCAAGGGAAATCCTAACATAACTTGCTCAACGCCGCCGGCCATGGACTGAAATCCATTGACCACCGAGTGCAGATCGTGGAACTCGGCCCCGGGTATGGTGTGCAGGGATTGCACGGCCACATGGGTAAAGCCCTCATCCTGCATTTGAGCCAGGGCCTGGGCCGGGGAGTTCAGGTTTTTGTCTTCCCTGGCCAGTTTTTTGCGGACAATGTGTGAAGTATAGGCCCAGTGGACGGGAGTTTCCGGGAATGCCTCCGTGACCTTCTGTTCAATGTTCTCAAAAGCAACTTGGGCCTGGGGATAGCTGGACCCAAAGGCCACCAGAAGTATGCCAACCTTGTCCTCTTGGTGCTCATGATGGGCATGCCCGTGGTCGTGTCCATCCCCATGTGCATGGGCATTAATCGGTCCGGAGATAAACAGGGTCAAAACCCAGGCCAGGACCAGTGCGGACAATCCAATGTTTCCTTTACGCATACATTCCTCCTGTTGTTGTTAATTTATTTTCCATCTGTCATTTGGTCCCTGGATGAAATTTGCAGGAGCAGGATCCCAAGGAGGCAAGATCCTACTCCTGGTGAGAGGTTTGGAGCGGATATGGAATATAAAAAAAAATCCCCGGATCGAATAGATATTCGATCCGGGGATTTCCCTTTTTTATCCTCGGATACGACAAAGGATAAGCTTCAACCGCGGAAGCCGATATCCCTTCAATCACTTAGGCAGGTCTTCTGACTCCCGGATCATCCTCCAGCCGCGCCTTCCCCCCCTCACCCACTCGATACACATTTTGTTGCTTTCCGAATCAGCCGGTTGTTTTCCGGCCAACCTTTCCGCGATGAAACAACACGTGTTTGGAGTGAGTGAGGGGAGTGGCATATTGCGGCTTTCGTCCCCGGTCACAGCGGCGGGCCCGTCCCTGATTTGCACAGGGTTCCCTTTTGCTGTCCCCAACATGTTGGGAACACCCAAGTGGTTATGAAGAACCCTAAGTCCAGATATTGTCCTCTGTCAACCCCCGCGGCAAATGTGTTCTCAGCGTACTCATAGTGTCAGACTTCAGCCTTGCCTCCGGCGGCAGACGCCCGGTTTGATCGAGGGTGAAGCGTAGAATCTGATTTGACGGTTTTACCTGCTATGTCCGTCATTCCCGCGTAGCGTGTCCTCGTGAAAACGAGGGAGCGGGAATCCAGAGCAGATAGAATAGCTTTCCCCTAGATTGCCTGGCGAGCTTGATCCCGGTATATTCGAACTATCGGGGCCGGGCAATGACGGAGAGGGGGCACACTTTTCATCCTTGATCAATCCGGCATTTTTTTGGGCTTTTGGCCCAAAAAATATGTCAGATTTACCGGAGACAAAGCTCGTATGAAACAAAATTTACCATGAAGAGAGCCTGCCCTTCGGAGAAAGGCGGCTTACTCGGTTGCAACCCAGCTCGTGGACTTTTGGGTAGGGCGGCCCGGCACTCAATTGCAGAAGCTATCGGTGTATCTTGATTGAAAGCCTTACATCTCCAATTGAGTGCCGGGCCAGCCCTCTTCGTAACCAGTTTCTTGCTCGATAAAACTGGCGGCCGCCACCTGAACACTTTGAGTTTCATACGAGTCCCGCCATGGCGGAATCTCCAGCAAGCCTGAAAGTGAGTGTCGAACAAGTCTTTGGGATATTTCAGGATGACTGGCCTCTGTTTTCAAAGCATGTCTTGACTTAGTCAAGGACTTAGTCATACTATTTGTTCAGGAGGTGCATATGCCCACAATTATCATGGAACATGCTCTGGCTGCAGGGGCTTTTCCAGGTCCTCACCGAGACCCCTTTGACCGGATGCTCATTGCCCAAAGCCAAATCGAATATCTTCCGATTATCACTTCCGATCCGGCTTTTGCCCATTACCAGGTAGATCTGGCCTGGTAGATACGTCAAGCACCCTCTCCATACTCGGTCATTACATGTATCACGAAAAAGACTGCTTACCTATGCATCCCACTCCAGATACAATCACCACTTACGGTCGTTCAGTGATCCAGTTCGGCCCTCTGAACAACCGGGTCTACCTGATGAAGCTGGACTCCGATGACCTGCAGGATATTGTCCCCGAGCTGGAAGAACTGGCCAATGCCAATGGGCTGTCCAAAATTTGCGCTAAGGTTCCTCAGCAAGCCCAAACCCACTTTGTCAACCGGGGCTTTGGCCTCGAAGCCCGGATCCCCGGTTTTTTTCACGGACAGGAAAACGGTCTGTACCTGGCCAAATTCCTGCATCCGGCCCGCAGCCAGCCGGATCAAACCTGCCCCGAACCGCCGTGGGAAACCAACTCCTCCCAGATTGAACCCGGTGTTCATCAACCAGAGTGCAGCCTGACCCGAAAACTGTCTTCTGAAATGCCGATCCACAAACTGGGCCTGGAACGGGCAAAGGAGATTGCCCGCATATTTGCCCGGAACTTTTCCGCGTACCCTTTTCCCTTGCAGGACCTTGACTACCTGCAGGAATGCATGCAGACAAATGTCTGCTTTTTCGGCCTGGAGATGAAAGGACAGATCGCCGCCCTGGCTTCCAGTGAGATGGATGAGGCTGCTGGTCATGTGGAAATGACAGACTTCATCACTCTGCCCAGTTTCCGGGGGCAAGGACTGGCCACCCTGATCCTGCAGGCCATGGAACAGGAGATGAGAATGAGGGGATTTTGGATCGCTTTTTCCATTGCCAGAGCAGGATCGCCGGGCATCAACTCGGTCTTTGCCCGGCAGGGCTATGCATACCGGGGGCGTTTGGTGCAGAATACCCGCTTCAACAAGAAGTTAGAAGACATGAACGTCTGGTCCAAAAGGCTCTTCACGTAAGGTGTTGCCGTTCATATCCACGCTTTTTGGGGCCAGTTTCCGTGAACAATCATGGATGAATGTGAGATCAGGAGCGCAGGGTTGCCGTCAGGCGCAAAGGGTGCAGAAGCAGATCCAGGGCCGGCACAATGCCCGGAAGAGCAATATCCGCAGATAAAAGACTCTCCCTGGATGTACCTTCCTCCAGCATGACCGCCAGGCCCAGGGCCGCATTCTCCAGCATCATTCGGTCGTTGCGGCCGTTGCCGATGCATACGCATTTGTCCGTACCCAGCTCCTGGACAAAGGTCAGCTTCTGCCCCACCTGATCCTCCTGACCCAGGATCTTCACCGAGCAGGCCCAGCCCTCCAGCCTGGCCTGGACTCGGCCGAAGGTGTCTGCGGTGATCACATGCACCTGGACATGTTTGGAGAGTTCAGCAACCCGCTCCCGGACCCCGTGCACCGGCTCTCCGCCCACAGCCAGAGTGCCGTTGTAGTCCATGACCAGGTGTTCCAACTGCAGGTGACCGAAATCGGGTATATCGATCTGCAACATTTGGTCCTCCTATCACCTTCTCAGCAATTCTTAGCAGAATCCTCATCATCCAGTAAAAGTCCGGGAGCCGGCCCGGGCCAGAAAAGCCTCTCTTCAGCCGATTCCCGAATGCCCTGAAGTTTCGCCCTGTCCAGGGCATTAAGCACCACATACATAAGCTCGGTATTGCGCATCAGTCCCAGGGAGCCGCAGGCTGCTGATATTTCATCGTAGCTTTCCACCCGGTCCCGGCGCACGGTCTGCCCGCGCATTATAACCGGCACCGGCTCTCCGGAATGGATCATGGGTCCGCTGCTGGGAGTGCTGTGGTCCGAGGCCACCACCGTGAGTATGTTCGAGTCTTGAGCCAGCATGGGCATGTGTGAGTCAAGGGCCCGGTCCAGGGCCTCGATAACCTTCCGCTTGGTCCGGCAATCCTTGCTGTGGGCCGCCTGGTCCGGGGCCTTGGTATGCACGTGGATAAAGTCGTATTCCGGCAGCAGATCGACAGCCAGGTTCAATCGAGAGGTAAAATCAGCTTCCACCTCATCGATTTTTGGCACATCATGTGTGTCCAGGCCGATAAATCCGGCCAGACCCTGAAACATGGCCCCAGAGGCAATGTTTGCCCCTTTCAGGCCGGTACGGGACATAAAAGAAGGTACTGCCTCCATCCGCCCGGCCCGCTGAGTGACCAGGGCGTTGATGGGCAAGAGGCCTCGTTGCCTGCGGGAGATGTTCACCCTGGATTGATCCAGACGATGAAACACCCAGCTGAGATATCTCCGCAGGGCAACGGCCGTTGCCTTGGCCCGGAGGATGTCTTCAGTTTCGGCCCAGGGGACTATGTCCGTTGCCAGGGCCTTGTCCCGCATGGGATTGCTGTCCGTGATCTGCGGGCTGACCTTTCCCCGCAGGACCAGGACGCCAAACAGACCCTTGGTCCGGTGCAGGCTGATCTCGATTCCCTGGTGCTCGAACCCGGCCGCCTGCTCGAACAGGGCCTGGGCCTTGTGTTCATCCACTTCTTCCGGACTGTCCAGGCGCACAAACAGCTGTCCGTACCGGTTTTCGGCACTCACAAAATGGGTCAGGACAGCAACTTCGCCCTCATGCAGATCGACACCGGCTCCCAGGGCCTCCAGCGGCCCTCGGCTGGGAAACAGAACCCGAGGATAGCCGAAAAGGGCGAAATGGGCCGTCTCGCTGGGAAAGGGCTCTCCCAGACGCCCAGCGTGGTACAAACCGTTGCCCCCAAGAAGGGCCAGGCGATCAAGATTAGGCGTATACGCGGCCTGGAGGGGTGTCTGGCCGTCAAGCTCGGGATATTGCCGGTCACCCAGACCGTCCAGGATGATGAGCAGGCATTTGGAAGTTGTCATTATTCAACCACCCTGGGGTCCACTCCTTGCAAAGGATGAAAATCGTAACCGACTGATCTTGCGTGATATCTTGGTATATCGATGCCCGAGAACTGAAAGATTTTACAAAAAAATGCACATTGAAGCTTGATCTTCTTAACTCCCCTCCTTGGCAAGGAGGGGCAGGGGTGGTTGGGATTATGATTCTTATACATTTCCGTCCTCAATCTGGCGGGTTCCAAGGGCCAAGATCTTAAGCAAGACCATTGTCTCCTGGGTCGTTCATAGCTCTTGACCCCTTGCATGACTTTTCTTTCTCTGATTCCCCTCCCTGCTGCCGCTTTGGGCAGAAGGGAGGGGCCAGGGGAGGGTTCTTGTTTGCAGCACTTAAGATGGGTCAGGGCACTCATCGCTTCCCCCTTCCGCCCGCAGTCTCTCCGGCAGCCCCCAGGCCTTGCACAATACGGTCGTACTCTCCGGCACCAGATGCTCCCAGGGCTGGCCCGCAGCCATAGCCTTACGGATGTACTGACCGCTCAATCCCTTACTCTGTGGGGTTCGCTCCCACAGGACCTTGGTTTGCACCCCCAGGGAGTGAAAATACTCCAGCTTACGCCGTCCCCACTCATCGTAAATTGTCAGGAAGAAGGTGGCCTGCATAGGCACATAGGCCGGATAGTGTTCCGGAAAATTGATGGGCAGAGGCGTGACCGAAAAGTCTGCCTCTCCAAGACCGGCATCCACCAAGGCGCACTTGACCAGCAGGAGGCGCTGATAGAAAGTTAGAGGGTTGGCCCGGGGATCGGAGCGCTCCGGATCAGAATCGTCCCTGGCCGTCAGGCTGGGGTCCGGGTTGGTGATCCCTACCACCAGATGCTCGCACTCAGCCTTGCCGGCCAGCAGATAGGCCATATGGTCATTGTGCAAAATCTGGAACCGGCCGTGGATGACTCCAATATGCCGGGAAAGCATGTCCTGGGCACAGCTCATTATACAACCTTGGGAATTGTCGTCTGCATAAAAGTCTCCTATTGAGATCAACCCAACAACAGCTTACTAAATTTTTTCAGTCCTTTGGTCAAATACTCTTAGCACACACAGAGTCTTTGCTTCCAATCTGATTTTATGATGGAAGTCAGTTGAATATATCAAGAAACCTGATAGATAGAGGAAAATCAGCTGACTGCAATACGCTCCCCCAAATTCAGCAGATAAGCATCTGGCTTCCATATATTTATCCCCTCCCATCACCTTCCCTGATCCTTGTACGCTTTGTGGATTACAAAAACAAATTGGATTGCCTGGTAATGCGTGTGCTATCCGTACTCGGTGTTTCCAAAACAATGAGCAAACAATGCCGATACGGAGGAACCTATGAGTACAGACTACCGCCAAATGTGGACCGACCTGGGCCTGGACCTCAAAGCCCATGACGCCCTGTTGAAGGCATTGAACCAGGGCTACCAGGATATTTACCTGAGCCAAGAGAATCGCCCCCAGGGCATGCGCTATTTTGACATAGTACTGGGCCAGGTACATGGGCGGCGCATTCAGGAACTGCGGGAAGAACAGCAGGCCGGGCGCAAGATCATCGGTTCCTACTGCGTATTTGTCCCGGAAGAAATCGCCCTGGCTGGAAACGCCACTCTGGTCGGCCTGTGTTCGGGAGCGGATTTCGCCATGGAGGACGTGGAAAAGGTCCTGCCCCGGAACACCTGCGCCCTTATCAAGTCCTCCTTTGGCTTTAAGCTGGGCAAGGTCTGCCCATTTTTAGAAGTTTCGGACATGATAGTGGGCGAAAACACCTGCGACGGGAAGAAAAAGTCCTATGAGTCCTTACAAGATCTTGTAAACAACATGTATGTCATGGACATGCCTCAGATGAAGACTGATGAAGGTCGGGATCTTTTGCGCAGCGAGTACAAGCGCTTTTTGCAGGCGGTGCAGGAGCTGACTGAAACAAGCATCGATGTTGCCAGCCTGAAGCAGGGAATCCAAACCGTGAATGCCAAACGTCAGGCCATGGCCCGCCTGCAGCGCCTGCGCTGGACTGACCCCGCCCCCATCTCCGGCCTGGACGGACTCTTGGCCAGCCAGGTATTTTTTTATGACAATCCGGAGCGATTTACCAAGTCGGTGAACACCTTGTGCGATGAGCTGGAAAAAAGGGTGGAAAACAAGGAAGGCGTCAGGCCCAAGGGCACGCCCAGAATTCTGATGTCCGGCTGTCCCATGGCTGTTCCCAACTGGAAGATGCCCTATCTGGTGGAATCAGCGGGTGGAGTCATTGTGGGTGAAGAATCCTGCGTGGGCGAGAGGGGCAACCGCACCTTGGTTGATGATTCTGGTGAAACCCTAGATGAATTGATCGATGCCCTGGTGGATCGATATTTCCAGATCGAATGCGCCATCTTCACCCCCAACCCGGACCGGCTGGAGCGGATCAAAAAGATGCATGCCGATTCCAGGGCCGACGGGGTCATCCACTACAGCATCCAGTTCTGCCAGCCCTACATCATGGAGTCCATCCCGGTGGAAAAGGCCCTGGAGGCAGAGGACATCCCCTGCCTGCGGGTGGAAACCGACTACAGCATGGAAGACGCCGGGCAGCTTTCAACCAGGATCGAAGCCTTTCTGGAGGTATTGAAATAACTGCCAGATAAGATGCGTTCCTGGGGGACTTAGTGTCAGGTATTTGTATAAAAAAACTGGACGTGGTTTTTGAGTAGGACTCGGTTGCCCTCAACCGCTGTCCCGTTTTTCTCAAACGTCAGTAACACCAAGTGGGCTTTCTCAGGCTACTTCATTATGGCGATGCGTGATGTCTCCTTGCCCAAGCAAAAGACCTTTGATGGAAATATCTTCGTCCAAAGCATCCCAATGAATTCCTTTTGGCGAAAGTTCAAAATTATCCTCAACCTTTCGTCAATACACACTGGATATAACCTATGCGCTGTGCAGGAATAGACATCGGCTCCCGGAGCATTGAGCTGGTCATTGTAGAAAACGGCCGGATGGTAGACCAGGAGCAGGCGGACACCGGATTTGATCCCTTAAGAGGGGTCAAGACCGTGCTTCAGGGCAAGGTCTACGACCGCATCCTGGCCACCGGCTACGGCCGCAATTTGTTCGAACTGTCCTATGAGACGCCCACTGTGACCGAGATCAAGGCCTATGCCCGCGGGGTTTGGCACCTCTTTCCGGGACAAAAGGCCATCTTGGACATCGGCGGCCAGGACAGTAAGGCCATTGCCCTGACCGAGAAAGGGCGGGTCAAGAAGTTCGAGATGAACGACCGCTGTGCAGCCGGGACCGGAAAGTTCCTGGAGATCATGGCCTCAGCCCTGGGTTTTTCCTTAGAGGATTTCGGGGCTGAGGCCTTAAAGGCAGAAAAGTCTCTAAACATCAGCAGCATGTGCACCGTATTTGCCGAGTCTGAGGTCACCTCCCTGATCGCCAAGGGTCAAGATTCCAGGGAAATCGCCCTTGGACTGCATACTGCCGTGGTCCGCCGCGCGGTAAGCATGCTGCGTCGGGTAAGTAGTAACCTGGACAGTGTGGTCTTTGCCGGAGGTGTGGCCAACAATTCCTGCATGCGGCAGCTCCTGGCCAACAGCCTGGGAGTCGATGTCCAGGTCCCGGAGACACCGCAGATGACCGGGGCCCTGGGAGCGGCTCTTCTGGCCCTGGAAAGCTGAAACCTGGGATTACCGCATAAATCAAAGTGAAAAAATTAGAGAATGTCCATCACCAGCTTCCTGCACATGCTAAACTTCATCAAAAAAGACAGCCTTAACAGCCCCATATCGATCTCGAAAGGCCTCTGAGAAAACAAAAGGATAATCCAGATAAAGCTTGTGCAAGGGATCCTCCATATTCAAGTACAGCACATCGGGCATTAGCGGCTGTAGTGTTTTCCAGGCCAAGGTTGTCTTTCCCACCTGGCGTGGACCAACGAGCACAAAGGCCTTATTTTTTTTCAGGGTACAATGAGCCTGCCGATGGAGATACTTTTCAGGCAGATAAGCGGCCAATGCTGCATTTGCCTGATCAGGCCGTGGCAGCCAAGGACTGATCTGTTCTATACGGGTAATAATTTCCTGGGGCAGCATAAGTGACCTTTTTCCTCATCACGGCCAAATAGGTTTTGCGTTCCAAATTAGCCAGGCTCAACTGGAGCGTCAAGCCCAGTTGGAAGAGCTGCCTTGCGAACCGGCCATCAGTTCCACACTGCCTTCGGACGCCCAGTGGAATCGGCTGAAAGATATGACTCCTCAACCGAAATACGTAACTTTATTCAGGCCCATTCATTCTCAGGATTGTTCTTTATAGCGTTTTTTCCTCCGCCCTTCCCCTGGGCTGAGGCTATAGTTTGATCTTTGCTCTTTTTGATTGAGTCAATGACCAAGGCGGTCTGATCTTGAAGCTGACGTGTTTGCTCCAGCATAGAGCACAGGATCTCTTCGAGTAAAATCTTGTTTCGTATGAGGTAAAGAGCGTTAACTCGACAGAAGTCTGCGCTGCAGGAGGTCCTGCATGTCTCGACGTCCGTCAGCTATCAGCAGAATATACACTGTGGAATCAACTACACGATAAACAATTCGATATGCATGGACGTATATCTCCCGGTATTCCCGAATTCCCAACGGTAAGAGCTCTTTGGGATATGTTCCGCGCTGAGGCAACTCAGACAAGCTGTTCACAGCCTGCTCTAGATTATCCAAAACTGTATCAGCTTTGCCCGGAACATCGCAGGATTGGATATATGCATAGATATCTAGCAGATCCCGTGCAGCATCAGCAGTAAGAAAAACCGGAAAGGATATCATGACCCTCCGTGTTGTTCCCGGATTTTCTGCTTCGCTTCACTCATTGACAGCACGTCTCCGTCGTCGATCTGGCGAGTTCCAAGGGCCAAGATCTTGAGCAAGGCCATTGTCTCCTGAGTCGCTTCATAGCTCTTGACCCCTTGCATGACCACCTTGGCCTCTCCGTTTTGGGTGATGATCAAAGGCTCTTCTTGGGCCTCAAGATTGCGAACGATTTCTGCTGCATGGGATTTGAGATAACTGATAGGCTTGATTTGGGTGGAAAGTTTCATACTTGCCCTCCTGTTTATGACTAAATTTAGACCATAAACAGGTCAGTGTCAAAAGATTTGCTCACCGTTCTGGTACCGTCATATGTGCAATGTCTCATATCGGCAAGAAATCTTTCTTTCTCTGATTCCCCTCCCTGCTGCCGCTTTGGGCAGAAGGGAGGGGCCAGGGGAGGGTTCTTGTTTGCAGCACTTAAGATGGGTCAGGGCACTCATCGCTTCCCCCTTCCGCCCGCAGCCTCTCCGGCAGTCCCCAGGCCTTGCACAGGGCAGCCGTACTTTCCGGGACCAGATGCTCCCAGGGGCTGGCCTGCAGCCATGGCCTGCCGGATGTGACTGCTGCTGAGGCCCTTGGTTTCCGTTGTGCGCTCCCACAGGACCCTGGTTTGCAGCCCCAGGGACTGAAAAAAAATCAACTTGTGCCGTCCCCACTCATCGTAAATGGTCAGAAAGAATGTGGCCTGCATGGGCACGTAGATCGTATAGTGTTCTGGAAAATTGATGGGCAGAGGGGTAATGGAGAAGTCCGTCTCTGCCAGGTCGGCGTCCACCAAGGCGCATTTGACCAGCAGGAGGCGCTGATAAAAGGACAGAGGATTGGCCCGGGGATCGGAGCGCTCCGGATCAGAATCGTCCCTTGCCGTCAGGCTGGGGTCCGGGTTGGTGATTCCCACGACCAAGTGCCCACACTCGGCCTTGCCAGCCAGAAGATAGGCCAGATGGTCGTTGTGCAAAACCTGGAAACGGCCGTGGATGACTCCGGTGTTTCGAGACAGAATGGTTTGGGCACAGCTCATGGTGGAAATCTCTTGAGCCTTGAGGAGGAACCATGTTTTCTGTTTGCTGCATTCGTTAAACAAGTTCACGCTGCAATGGGAACTTTTTCATGTGCAAATACATCAAAGAGAAAAATTAAAGAATGTCCATAACCAGCTTCAAACCCTCATAAACTTCAAGCATTCTGGATCTGGAAAGACTACCGATTATTTCCTTCAGGCTTGCTTTGTCCACAGTCTTCATCTGGGTCATGTTGACCACAGACCTTTGAGGCATATTTGCTTCATTTTTTTGAAGAAGAATATTTCCAGGCAGTTCACCAAATTTTAATGTTGAAGCCAATGCGTATATGCAAGCTGTTCTTCACGTATTGATTGATCTGAAAATACCTGATTATATTTTTCCTTAATATAACGGTTTTTCTCAGATTCCAGTTTTTCCCGGAGCACGGAAGATATGTATTTGCTTCTGGATAATCCCTCATTTTTGCTTATTTCATCAATAAGGGCTACTAAATCTTTAGGTATAGTGACTGCCACTTTTTGAGTATGCATATATGCTCCACTTTATGTTATGATAAAAGATTATTACCAAAAGAGGATACGTGTCTCAAGCAGAGGTGCCTTATGTCGCTAGATCGAAGATCATTCCCGGACGGAACATGCAACACGCCGCAACAAAAACAGGCTTTCGTCAGCTTGCATTACCTAATGCTATCCAAAACCGGATATCAGATTATAATTTTCGATTTGTCTTCCCCTGGAGAAAAGGATAGCGTGTGTCCAGTATTTGCTCAATCGCCAATTTTTGCAATTGCGTGCCGGGCTCGTAGGAAACGAGGTTTTGCTTTGTTCGTAATTCCCGCACAAGGCGGGAAACCAGAATAGATAGCTAGGCTTTCCCCTAGATTACCCGACGAGTCTGATCCCGGTGTATTCGAACTGTCTGAGAGGGTAATGACGGAGGGGGTGCAAACGTTTCATGCTCGATCAATCCGGCAATTTATCTTTTTTGGGCGCTTTGGCTCAAAAATAGGTCAGATTTGCCGGAGGCAAAGCTGACCCTTGAAACTCAGCAAGAAGAAGGGACTGCGGTTGAGGGCAACCGCGTCCTACAGAAGAACCTGAGCCGGCTTTTTCATGCAAATTGAAGGACCTCTCTGCTATGATTTTTGATCTCCATGTCCACAGCAACATTTCGCCGTGCAGCGATCTGACCCTGGAAGACATTGTCCATCAGGCCCGGGAAAAAGGACTGGACGGGGTGTGCATCACAGACCACGATACCATGGCCGCCGGACAATTGGTTGCCGAAGGGGTGCAGGACAACGGCTTGGTGGTGATCATCGGCCAGGAGTATACCACCAGGCAAGGGGATTTTCTGCTCTTTGGCCCGTATGAAGATCTTCCTCTAGGACTCAGGGCCGAAAAAGTGCTGAACCATGTCCGGGCCAACGGCGGAGTAGCCATAGGCGCCCATCCTTTTCGAAAGGGTCGTTCCATGGACCCGGCTCTCATCCGCTCCGGACTGTGCCCCATCATAGAGCAGGAAAACGGCCGGAATACGGCCCTGGAAAACGCGCAAACCCAGACCTGGCTCACCCGCTATCCGCTTATTCCGGTTGCCGGAAGCGATGCCCACAGCCTGGAGGAATTGGGGCGCTTGCCGTTTCGCTTCCCCAGTTCAATCCACAGTCGTATGGACCTCATTTCGGCCCTCAATTCCGGCCAAGGCATTCCGGTTCCTACCGCAACAGAAAGCTTCAGCTCGGCATTGGCCTCTTGCGCATGACTGGTAAAAATCATTATATTCACTGATCCGACTGAAATAAAAAAACATCTTTCATATATCTAACTGGATTGATATCGCCCGGGCAATGCCCTGCATTTCAGAAATTGAAATTGATCCGATGTAGTTGATAAGCCGTTTTTTACTTACAGTGGTGAGCTGGTCAGCCATGGCCTTGTTTTTTTTGCTTTTGATAATTACATATGCTTCGCTTGGATACAATTTCTCAATATTGCTGGTTAAGGGGACAACTTGAACTCTATTCATAAATTGGTTGGCAGCATTGTTGCTGACCACCACAGCAGGTCGCTGCTTACGTGTTTCACTGCCAACTGAAGGATCAAATCCTATCCCACCACACGTCACCCCTCTGGATCATTTACATCTCCATATGTCCCTTCAGCCCAATCGAATGCTTCATTTTCCCTGACCTGATCCGCAGCCATCTCTTGATAAGCCGCATACAACTCACTTTTGACCACATGCGGGCGGACCAATCCTTCAATGAACTTGCTGATTCTTCTCGGGCCGACAACATTGTACAGCCCATCATACACTTCCTGGTCAGAGGGTCACAGTAAGTTTTTTTTGCATCCGAGCCACCTCCTGAGTATTGTACGTATACTACACGTATACCTATTTTTTGTCAATGGGTGAATTAGTGGGCAAGCAATGACAGGTTAAGCCTACGCTTTCACTAACCTACTTATCCTTAATGGATGCCCAGTCTCTTTTAAGTTTTTCCGACAATGTTCGTATTTCCGTGTCAAGCTTGACAAATTTGTATGACCCCAATGAACTACTTTTCAGTAGGGATTAATGCAAACCTAGAGGATACAGCTATGCATAAGCTACTTTGTGTTTTTTGTGTCTCGTCCTTTATTCTGGCCCAAAATCCGGTGAACGAGGAGGAAGCTCCGAATGCATTCAAGGCCCTATTGAAGCTTTGAAGTTGGAGGATACAATCAAGCGCTTTCGTTTCCGGGCCATGCTCCGGATCAACAATACTCTGACCCAGGAGCAGAGACAGATCCTGAATTCCTTGAACCACGAGCGGATAGTATGCAAACCCTGCGCAATGTCCTGCCGGACACAATTTTTTTCTTGCTCATTATTGTCTGCGCCTACATCGTAGACAGCTTTCTGCATCTTCTCGGCCAGGCATCCTGGGGCCGCTTCATGGGGCTTCTGGGCGTCGCCTTTTTGCTAGGCTCACTTCTCTACTCGGCCAGAAAGCACAAGATTATCCGCCGGGGGAGCCTCAAAACATATCTTCGCCTGCATGAAATTCTGGCTTGGCTTGGTTCCATCATGATCCTGGTTCACGGCGGAGTGCATCTCAACGCAGTTCTGCCCTGGCTGCCCATGATAGCCCTGGTCATCGTCCTGGCCAGCGGAGTAACCGGCAGATACTTGCTAAGACGGTCCTTGGCCATCGTACAAACCAGACGGCAGGAATTCATACAGCAAGGTCTGTCAGCCCAGGAAGCAGACGCGCGTCTGTTCTGGGATGCCCTTGTGGTTGATGGTATGAAGAAATGGCGTTCGGTTCATTTTGTCCTTACCTATGCCTTTGTTTTTCTGGCCTCCATCCATATCGCCTCGATTTTCATCTTCTGGAATTGGCACATATGAAAAAGATACTGTTCATTCTGTTGCTGTTTGTTGTTTCCCTGTGGGGGATTATATTCTTCGCCCCCCAGCTCTTGCAACCCGGGGCCATGGCCACCGGTCATCAAGATCTCGGCGACGATTGTTTCGCTTGCCATACCGCTTTTGCAGGACCAAGCCGCAGGAAATGCCTCGTCTGCCATGACTTGAAGCAAATAGACAATAATGTTCAACAAAGGCAGGCTTTGCACAGCAAGCTTCTCCAGCCAGATTGCACAGCCTGTCATACAAATCACCTGGGCCGCTACAGCCGGGACAGGGCACATAGCTTTTCGCATGACCTTATGGCTCCGTCGACTCTCAAAAAATGTACAGATTGTCATGCCCAGCCTGAAACCGCGAGCCATGTAAAGTCAGACGCAAACTGCGGGCAATGTCATAAGACCGGTGCATGGCGTCCGGCCTCGTTTGCGCACGAGAGGTATTTTCGTCTGGACGATGAACACGACGTCAGCTGCAATACGTGTCACCCGGACGAGGACTTTGGCCAGTATACCTGTTTTGGGTGCCATGAACACAGCTCAGGAAAGCTGGCCGAGGAGCATCGGGAGGAGGGCATCCAGGATTTCCAAAACTGTGCACGGTGTCATCCCAGCGGTGACGAAGACGAAGCCAGGCATGGACAGGGCTTGAACAAGCGATACCAAAATGGGCACGACAGCCGTGAAGAATATGACGACGAGCATACAAAGAGACCTGATCACAAGAATGATCACGATCACGACGACTAATGGCGGCGCGCTGCTATAGTCTGTTGCATGATCAGTCATGGCTAGTAACTGTCTGGAAAAGACCCAAATTCTGCCATTACTCTTGGATTTCCAGGGCAAAAGTTCCGCCTGAGGCGCGGGGCTTTTGTCGGTCCTGTCCGTGGTTGGCCGATGATCATTTTCTACATGCCACAATGTTTAATCAAATCCGTGCTGCGAACTGCATCATGAGTCATCAAGACACTTCTCCAGCTCGGCACAGGATATCTCCCCCTTCTTCAGCTCCTGCACCACCCGGCCCTGACTGAACACAGCCACTGCATGGGCCATCCGTTCCGCCTGTCCCGGGCTGTGAGAGACAACAACCATGGGATAGGCTCCGGCCAGCTCCACGGAGGCCATGCCGGCCTTGATCTTAGAACGTTGGCAGCGGCGAGCTGGCCGAACCAGTAGGGATCGTCCACGATGGGGGTAAAAAAATCCACGGTCTGGATCAGGGCCAGATCGTGGCTGACCTTGTAGACCCCGGCGTCATCGGCCCGGTCTAGACCGACCAGGACCTGCTCGTTCGTGGGAAAGACCAGGCCGCACAAAGCTCTGTCCTGGTCCCCTGGAGCGAGCTTGGAGGCTCAGCCGGCCCCGGCCCCGGTCTCGGTCAAACGCAGTTTTTTGGTCTCTTCCGCCATACATGCACTCCCATTGCAAAGAAAACAGTTGATTTTGTCATCCAATAGCATTACAATGTCATTGAAACAGGAAAACAATAACATTGGAGTCGCTATGGATTTATTGACGTTGAATCCCTGGTGGAAAAATGGCCGTGTTCCGGCCTTTTTCCTTGGCCGAACGAGACGTCTCTTTAATGAAGCGCTTTCCTACCTCGAAATCAGGCAAATTCTTCTCATCACCGGCTTGAGACGAGTGGGGAAAACCACCCTAATGCACCAGCTCATTGAGTATCTGCTGAAACAGCGTGTCAGTCCCTATCAGATCCTGTATTTTTCTTTTGATGAACTCAGATGGGAAATGGACGCCCTCTTGAAAGAGTTTGCATTCGACATTTATCAAGGAGATCTTCAGGACAAAGAACTGTATGTTTTTTTTGACGAAATTCAGAAGCTCCCCAATTGGGACACACACATAAAGCTTTTGTACGACCAGTATCCTCGTATGAAAATTGTTGTTTCCGGTTCCGCTCAGATCACCATGTGGCGTGGAAGCCGTGAAAGCCTGGCCGGCAGATTCTTCGATTTGAGAGTGGAACCATTAGAATTTGATGAATACCTCGAATTCAAGGAGATCGACATTGATCGACACCGGGAAAAAATCTTCGAAGGGGAAATCCGGAAACACTTTGCAGACTATCTTCGATGCGGTGGGTTTGTCGAAACCCTGGATTTCAATGAGTCGATGCTGCGCAAATATATCCGGGAAAGCCTCCTGGAACGGGTGATTTTCGTTGATATGCCGCAATCTTTCGGGATCAACGCGCCTGAATTGCTTTTCAAGCTTTTGGAAATCAATGCTTCACTTCCCGGTCTGTACTTGGATTATAAGAACCTGGCCAATGATCTCGGGGCTGACCAGCGAACCATGTCCAACTATGTGGTCTCTCTTGAGACAGCTCTCCTGTGCCAGAAACTGTATAATTTCTCGTCCAACCTCCTGACATGCGAGAAAAAAATAAAAAGGCTTTATCTTTCGAATACGGCCTTCACGGCAGCTTTGGAGCCTCGAGTGGACTTTGCCCTTTTGGTTGAACAATATTTCGTCAACCGGCTTCACGGCCGTTTTTTCTGGAGGGATCCCCAAAAGCGTGAAGTTGATCTGATTTCCACAAAAAACGATGTGATCCTTCCCATTGAAGTCAAAATCAAAAAAAATGTGGATAAACGAGACCTTCGAGGAATGTTTCAATTCATGGAGCGGTATCATCTGAACAGAGGGCTCCTGATCACACTCGGTAAAGAAGACGTGTATGAAAAAAACGGAAAAACGATCACTGCGCTTCCCTATTGGAGGCACTGGACTTTGAAGCGAGAAATCCAGAAAGAGCCCAAAGAAACGTCATGAGATCTCCAATATTGGCTCCGTCCGTAACCCAAAGGGTCCAGGTTCACTTCGGATTTAGAAATTCCAAATTTGATGAGGCTGACAACTAAGCATCCCACCAGTTGCGGGCCTTAAGATTCCGAACCTGTTCATATCTTCGTGAGTATGCTTTGAGTGGAGGGTTTTCAGCATGCTGAGTATTTCAAATAGAACGATCGTGTTTTAGCCCTTGACAGCTGTTTCGATTTGTACAATTATTATGTACAAATCAAAATAGTATGGAGCAAGTCAATGCGAGCAATGAATATTTCAGAAACCCGGAAGCACCTTCCTCGTTTGGTCTCTGAGCTGACCGCCACCAGGGAGGAAGTGACAATTACCAAGCATGGAAAACCGGTTGCCAAGCTGGTGAGCTACACTCCTGAAGAAGAACACCCGGATCATTACCCCCTGCGTGGCCTCACATTTCACGTCCAAGGTGATTTTGATGCTCCGCTTCCCGATATATGGGAGGCCTTGGACAATGATCGTACTTGATACCCATGTGTGGCTTTGGTGGCTGCACAATCCTGCCCATCTCTCTGCGCCAGCCAAGGAAAGGATAGTTCACGAAGAAGAGGTTCACGGGATCAAGATATCTGCCATTTCGGTCTGGGAAGTGGCTGTCAAGGTCCACATCGGAAAGCTCATTTTGCCCATGGAACTCGATAGTTGGTATGCCGCCACTCAATCCTATCCAGGCATGAGCATTGAGCCTCTGTATCCTCTTGATGCCATAGAAAGCACCCGTTTGCCTGGTACCTTTCACAAGGATCCGGCTGATAGGATCATTGTAGCTCTAGCCCGGCGTTATGGAGTTCCTCTGATGACCTGCGACCAAAAAATACTTGATTACCCCCATGTCCAGACTATTTGGTGACTGCATGTGCTTGCATAATCGCCCGATGGTTTATAACTTTACCGTATGCGCTGACACAGCCCCGGAAATAGCTCCCGCAGGGTCTGCTGATCGATAACTTCATGCAGGGGTCGGTAGTCATCCGCATCATTGACCGGCTCTCTCACTCCCTCTTCTTGGTCCGGTTCCCCTTGTTGGGCAGGGCTGTGGATGACCTCGGCCTGGTCCAGATCCGGATCAATGCCCCGGTTGTTCATAATCCAGGTATCGCACTCATCATGAGCTCCCAGGCAGAGGAAAATGAATCGGCCCTTCTTCCTGATGAACACAAGGCGGTACCCGCCGCCCAGATCGAACTTGCCCCCGTTGTGCAGCCTGGCCTCCCCGTAAAGGTTCAGCTTGCTGCCCAGCCACGGGGTTATCTGCTCCTCGGCCGCCACCAGAAGGATGATCTTCCAGGCCTGATCAGCCGCGTCCTGGGCTTTGCCTCCGGCCTGGGTCATTTTGTGCAGCCTCTTGCGAAACCGAACCGCGTCGGAAAGGTATGCAGACATAGTTATTCCACTTCCTGAACCGCTGTACACAACTGAGCTAGGAGTTCTTGCTGATTGAGCCCGTATTTGGCTGCCACGCCCTGCAGGGTGTCGAACAAGGCATTGCAGCAGATGCATTCGCCGGCCTGATTGTCGTATCGGCGGAAGACTTCTTCAGTTTCCCGGTAGGTGGAAACGACTTCCAGAATGGTCATATCCGGAGTAATTGGAGGAGTATTCATAAACCATGAACCTGGAACCGTGAACCCTAAAAGACCTCAGGGAGTTTTGATCAGCTCATAGGCCTCTAGCAGACAGGGGATAATGTCCATGATCTGGGAAGCGGGCGTGGGATGGCTCATTGCTCCGGCCGTCCGGTTTATGCGTGCGGCCAGCTCCGCAGCTCTGGGCACTTCCAGGCCGGATTCAATCAGGCTGCTGACCACACCGGTCAGGGTGTCCCCTGTCCCGCCCACGGCCTCCATGGCCTCATCGGCTGGTGCATCCACAGTAGCCAGAACGCCTGAAGAATCGGCGACATAATCGATCCGGCCCTTGACCAGAAGATATCTGGCTGCATTGGCGTGGGCGTAGGCCCGGGTGATCAGACTGGGCACCTTGTTCTCCTCGGACAGGATGAATCCCCGGGTGTAGAAAGGATGGGGGGCCTTTTCGTCGGCCAGAAAGGCCAGGGGCGGCTCCCGGCCCAGGGTCTGAAGCATCAGACAGGCAGCAGCCAACAGGGCCGGAGTCCCTCGGTTCACATCAATGTCTTTTCCTTCAACCCTCAGCCCGGATGGGCTGATTTCCGCCCGGCCGCAAAGCAGGGGAAAATCATCCTCTGGAATCGTTCCAACTACTGCCAGCATCGGCGCACCATCTCCTCATAGGCCAGGTGCAGGGCATACCCGCACAGGGTGTGTGTCCGATATCCTGGGGTTTGGGAGCCTTTTGCAGTGACTTGCCGATCATCTCCCGGGCCAAATAGGGAACGTCCGGGCATCCTCCGCCGGAAATATTGACAATGACTCCTGTTTCCTTGTCCACCGTCAGCTTCATGTTCGCAGCCCGGACCATGAGATGGCATTTCCATCCCCGCCTGCCAGCCGGAGCATGGCTCGCCAGGGACAGCCCAGAAAGACCAAAGCTCCGATCATGGCAAACACACCCAGGACAAAGCGGACAATGGGCGCAGACCCGGCCCTAGGCCGAAAATCGCGAAAGCTGAAGGCCGCAATCAAGGCCCCCAGCTCTGGCAATGTCCCGCTCAAAGCAGGCCACACAGATGCCCATATTCCCGGGATTCCCCCACTTCTGAAGCAGAGCTGCCAGGATCCCGATGATGCCGCCGACACAAACAATGCCCCACCTAGTGGCCAGAAAGTTTTTCATGCTCCGCCTACTTCGCTACGTGTTCGTTAGCTCGCAATTTGACTTCTTTCTCCTTGGCCCTGACCCCATGCGAATCGTTCATTAACACAAATAAAATCAAACAATCCAATGAGTTTTTTGAATACAAAACCAGATTTTTTATTATGAAACGTGATGACTGAGAATCACTCAATCTGGGTGGGACATTATGTTCGCAACCTCCTGGAATCTGGGTCTGAACGAAATGGATCAGCTCTTCCAGAATTCTTTATACAGGAGCACGATCACAGTGTAGATTTCCAGGCGCCCCAGGAGCATGCAGAAGGTCAGGATCCACTTGGCCAGGGTCGGGAGATGCCCGAAATGTTCCGTTGGACCCACCTGGCCCAGACCCGGCCCGATGTTGCTGATACAGGCGATGACAGCACCGATGCTGGTCAATATGTCCACGCCCAGGGCGGCCAGAAAGCACATGGACAGGGCAGCCAGGACCAAATACAGAAGAAAAAAGCCGACCACGCCGTTGACAATCTCGTCGGAGACGATCTTCCCTCCCAGCCTGATCGGGACGACGACCCTGGGATGGACCAGGCGCATGAGCTCACGCTGAGCCTGTTTGATCAGGATGATCACCCGCATGCATTTCACTCCCCCCGCAGTGGATCCGGCACTGCCGCCGACGATCATGCACAGAAGGAGCAGAAATTGGGCCAGCGGCCCCCACAGCTCGTAGTCCGCTGTACCAAAGCCAGTGGTGGTGAAAATGGACACCACCTGAAAGAGACTGTAGCGCAGGGCCTGCCCAAGGCTGGAATACATCGGGCCGTAGATACACAGGGCGACAATGCCTGTCACCCCAAGGGTGACGAGCAGATAGAAACGGAACTCCGGGCTGTGCCACCAGGTCATCGGCCTGCCTTGAATCAGGCGGAAGTGAAGGACGAAATTCACTCCGGCCATGAACATGAAAAAGGTGATCACCAGGTCGAAATACACACTGTCGTAGTGGCCGATGGAGGCCCCCTTGGGGGAGAAGCCGCCAGTGGGCATGGTGGTGAAGGTGTGGCACAGGGAATCGAAAAAAGACATTCCCCCGGCCAGGAGAAAGAGAAGTTCCAGGAAGGAAAGCAGGAGATAGACCTGCCAAAGGAGCTTGGCCGTTTCCCTGACCCTTGGCCGGAGCTTATCAGGCGAGGGTCCGGGGACCTCGGCCTTGTACAGCTGCATTCCGCCCACTCCGATGAAGGGCAGAATGGCCAGGGACAGAAGGACGATGCCCATCCCCCCCAGCCACTGGGTCAGGCTTCGCCACAGGAGGATCCCTGAAGGCAGGGACTCTATGTCATCGAGGATGGTTGACCCGGTGGTGGTAAACCCGGAAAAGGTCTCAAAGACGCAGTCGGAAAAACCAGGAATGCTGCCGCTGAGATAGAAGGGCAGGGAGCCGAAAAGTCCGGCCCCGATCCAGCCCAGGGTCACAATGCACATCCCTTCGCGATGGGTGACGGTGTGCCCCTTTTCTGCCCGGCTGACAAGAAACAGCCCGCCCCCGAAGGCTATGCTCAAAACAATGGCCTGAAGAAAGGACACGGCTGACTCCTCCCTTGCGGCCAGGGAAAAGCCGAGCGGGAGGAGCATGGTCAGGCCCACAAAGAGGATGATGAGCCCCACGATTTGGAGTATGAAGGTCCAGCGCATGGAAAGTGCATTAGCAGTCGGGGCTGTCTCCCCTTGTAGACCAGGGGACAATGCCTGCTACGTGATTTTCTTTTCCACCTCGGAAATATGTTTGGTCGTGGACATGATCATGACCCGATCCTGAGGCTGAATGACACTCTCACCAGTAGGAATGATCACTTCGTCTCCTCGGACAAAACAAAGAACGATTGCCCCAGAGGGAAAATCCAGATCCTTGATCGGCCGGCCGACCAGTGGGGACCCTTCCCGAGCCACTATTTCCAGGGCCTCGGCATCCTCCTTGATGGATATGCTGGAAATAACCGTCCCTTTCCGCACATGACGCAGTATGCTGTTAGCAGCCGACAAGCGGGGGCTGACGATGTGCTCCAGCCCGATCGCCCGCATCAAGGGCAGATAGGCAAATTTATTGATCCTGGTCACGGTCAGTTTGGCTCCCATACTTTTGGCCAAAAGGGAGCACAGGACGTTGTTTTCCTCATCTCCGGTCACACTGACCACCACATCCATGCTCCCCACGTTCTCTTCTGTCAACAGTCGCTGGTCTGATCCGTCTCCCTGAAGGACGATGGCCCGGGTCAGGTTCTGAGCCAAAAAATCGCACCTGTCCCGGTCGCGGTCCATGATCTTGATCTGCAGTCCCTTTTTCTGTTCCAGGTTCTGGGCCAGCTTATACCCGATATTTCCTCCTCCGATGATTAAGATCTTATGCTGGGTCCCAGCGCAGGTTCCAAAGGCCAGAAGTACTCTCTGCAGATCCTCATGGGCGCAGACAAAATAGATCATGTCCCCGGTCAGCACTCTATGCGATCCAGAAGGTATGATCAGGTCTTCCCCCCGGACAATGGCCGCTACGATGAACCCCTCCACCCCCACGGCCTGCTTGAGCTCAGCCAAATTCAGCCCGGCCAGACGGCAGGTATCCCTGATCCACATTCCGGCCAAGGTGATCTTGACATCGGTAAATTCACTGACCTCGGCAGCTCCCGGTGTGCCCATCAGGCGCTCAATTGAATCGATGACCTCCTGCTCCGGATTGATGACCACATCAATATGCAGATCTGTGGCCAGGATGTCCTGGTAGTCCGTATATTCGGGATTGCGGATTCGGGCCACCTTGGTCAGATCCGAGGCCAGGATATTGCTGAAGGTGCAGGCAATGAGGTTGATCTCGTCACTGTCGGTCACAGCCAGCAGCATCCTGGCCTTCTTGACCCCGGCAGCTTCCAGTATGCGGGGGCTGCTCCCGGAGCCCAGGACCGTCTCCACGTCCAGACGCTCGGCCACCCGGTCCAGGACCTCCGGATCCCGGTCTATGACCACAACATCCTTGTTCTCTGCACTCAGCCTGCGGGCAATATGGAAGCCCACCTCCCCGGCTCCTACAATAATAATCCGCACGGCATACTGCTCCTGTTTCGACTGTTTCCGGCCCGCGAGATCTCACTGAACAGCGGTCTCCTCTGTGGCTTCACTGTCTCCACGGACCAAATAGGTATCTTCACAACTGGCAATCCCGCGTCCAGGGCAGCCTGATAGAGATTGGATTCAATCCAGGCCTCGGCGAGAGCCGGCCTGGCTTTCAATCTTGAGCAATTTCCCGGCAGGTAAAATCACCGTCAGTACCGCGGATGATGCGGACATCCCTGGCCTGAATCCGGATCCCGGGTCCATGTATTCGAGCCCAGCAGCAAGTGGAGGCTCGGAGGCACAGCCGTCTCAGAAGATAAAGCCAGCTCCCAGTCAATACCACGGTCCTTGGACTCTCAGATTCATGGGTTGTGATTTCATCATCCGGCTTTGGTCCGGACTTTGTTGACCACAGCCAAGAGAAAGTTTCAAACCCAAAACCAACGCTGTTGCCAAGAAAATACGATTGACGGCCCACGCCTGGATACATACCTTTGGTGAAAGCCTGGTTGGAGTCAATTTCATGGTCCGGGCTCTGGCTGCTGAATATCTCTTTTGCATCTTGAATAGAGCTTTGGCAAGGCAAATAGAATAAGGCACGCATCGGCTTCAAAAGTAGATAGAAACTTTGTTTTTGGAAATAAGTACCATGGGACATAGGAGATTATTAGGTTTCGCCTTGTGGTGTGTAGTTCTCACTGTCCTTGCTGTGGCCTCGACTGATGGAACAGCAAAAGCTGGCCCAAAGGTGCCCGCCCGCCGCCTGGTCTACACCACCGATTCCCTGCTGGTCAGGGGACAGGCCACAGTTGAATATGAATACGGGACGCTGCACCGGATGGCCAAGGAATTGCCTTATGACAACTCCCATGCCGCCGGGCGGCGTCAGTTTCGAGACCACGCAGAACAACAGGTCCTCAGGATTGGGGGAGACGTGGACATACTGTTCATGCCCCATTACTACATGGAGGCATACATAGAGACGGAAAACTGGCGTACTGTAAGGGCGGTACGCTGGAAAAAGGGGTTCCCTGATGTGCTTCTTGATTTTCTTCCAGAAGGAGAGGTGCTGATCACTCGGGCCAAACCGGTTTCTTCTGACCTTATGGACCGAATCGGCGGTTTTTTTCAGTCCTCCAAGGGGGAGGGTATTCCCGAATTTGAATTGGGCGGCCCATACGATCCAGTGCCTACCGGGGGCATGCTCAGCGATTTGATGACGGTTTTGCTGAGCCTGGAAAGGAAATTTACTGCCAATAACGGTCCGCCGCAGTATCCGTTCTATATTTCCGCCATGCGTAAGGGAACGTCCAACATATACGTCGGCAAGTTCGTGCCCACAAAACAGGAGCAAATAACTGTGGAGGTCAACGGCGAGACAGTCCAACGTTTAGCTGTGCGCTGCCAGGTAACCTTAAGCTACGGTCATCCGGTGGACCTGCAGGACAAGGATACAATAGCCTCTCTGGCCTCCAGATATATGCCGGACAAAGCGCACGATGAAGCGGTGGACATGATCCGGGGTATGGTTGGAGCTGAATCATTAGATGACTTCGCCAACGATGCATTGGTGGTGCCGGTATCGGTATCTGTATACAACGCCCTCCATGATTCGGATAAGGATTTTGAGGGTCCGTTTGGCCTCTCCGAATCAGTCACCCTGTGGGTGGATGCAGAGCTGGGCATACCTTTGCGAGCCGAAGGTCGGCTCTATGGCTTGAAAGTTGCCATAGAATTATCCCAATACAAGCATGTTGGCTTGAATTGAGCCTTACAAAGTTAAGACATATCTATAAATACTCATGCCTTTCCAGAGTCTTTCTCCTTCATGGATGTAACAAAATTATGATACGACTTTTCATTGTTTTTCCTGTCTGCCTGGCTCCGGTGATCACCGTTATTCTTGGCTGGGAACTCTTGGGCAGCTCTTCTCGGAGAAATCGGTATCTAAGTCTCTGTACGCTCATGCTACCAAAATATGCTGTACATTTTACGATGTCATCGAAAAATTTACAGCATATTTTGAAAAACCATTGTTTTACGCTTGAAGCGGATCGATCAGATATACGCCGATTTCAAGAAGGTAAACATTCAATATCACTGTCCCCGAAAAAGGGCGGCAACAGGGATAAGTTGTACATTGTCCCGTGTTGTGTACTCCTCGCCGAGATAAAAAAGAATGGCTTAATTCTCATTAACAGTTGCTTTCCTCCGAGAAATGCAGTATACTGCAATTAAAAGGAGAGCACCATGGATAAATCAATATTTCAAACTTTATTGGCCATTATCGATGATCTGATACCTGAACAGAAAGAAGAAATCAAGAAAGCAATTGATGAAATTGATTCGTTTAAGAAAGTAGTGTCTATAATAGATAGTCGCATCTTGTCAGATCTTAAATGTAAACATTGTAAATCAATAAAAGTTAAAAAATGGGGAATACAGTCTGGATTACAAAGATTCATGTGTATGGATTGTAATCGTACATTCAATTCGCTTACAGGTACATCATTGGCCCATCTTCGTAAAAAAGAACAATGGTTAAATATGGCAATCGCTCTCAAGGAATCTATAAGCATCAAAAATACTGCCGAAAGATGCACGGTTGCTATATCCACAGCTTTTCGGTGGCGGCATCGATTCCTTGCACCTATTCAACAAGACAGCGCAAGCAAGCTTGATGGAATTGCCGAAGCTGATGAAACTTACTTTCTTGAGTCTTTCAAAGGTCAACGAAATTTAACTAGACCATCCAGAAAACGCGGTGGAAAGGCCAAATCTCCCGGACTTTCCCGTGAACAGGTCCCCGTTCTTATAGCCCGAGACAGGGTAGGAGCCATAATTGATGCCGTGCTTACAGACAAGACAACCGCCTCTATTACGCAAGTTCTCTTCGGTAAAGTCGGGAGCGACAACATCTTGTGTATCGATGGGGGCAATGCACTATGGGGATTTGTTAATGCTCAGAAGATTCAATACAGAATCATTGCACCCAGTAAGCATGTTCATGAACAGAATCCAGTTTTTCATATTCAAAACGTCAATGCCTATCACAGCCGGCTGAAGGAATGGATTAAACGTTTTCACGGTGTAGCAACTAAGTACTTGCCCAACTATTTGGGCTGGAGGCGAATGTTTGAAAGGCCTAACACTGTTCTTTCATCCACGGCGTGGGTCCAGGCGGCAGTCGGTTAGATTATCTTAGGTTATCAACTAGTAACGATAATTACGCCAAAAGAATCCTGGTGACTGAAATGTCCTGTTTGGGGTTAAATTGTTTGAGGTTGGCGATATCTTTTTTCCCCGGCCTTTGTGTGGATTTGATCTCAATGGCGTACAGCATGTCATCAACTTGAAAAAGCAAATCAATTTCGTGCCCGGACGCGCTCTTATAGTAATAGAGAAGATCTGTGGGGATAAAGCCCAGTTTGCGGTGTTTTTCTATTTCTGCGATGACAAAGCTCTCCAAAGGTGGGCCATGACCGACAGGAATATTCAGGCTGGTGATGATGCCATTGTCAACAAAATAGGTTTTGTTGCAGGCAGCGATTTGCCTTCTTGATCTGAAGAGGATGAGCCTTTTCGTGCAAGATGCGGTGAGTGGGCGGCCCCATCTCTTCGCCCCAGCATGCAGGCGGCAAAGATTGGAGAGTGATTCTTCCGGCCAATGTATCTGCTGCAGTATCCAAAAGACCAAGGGTACTGGAACCTGTCATCAATATAAAGGCTTCCTGGCTGTCAATAGCGTGTTTCACCGCCAGGGTCAGTCTGGGATGTCTTTGAATTTCATCTGACCAGCTGGGCGCAGCCTCTCTGCGCCCAGCTGGCTCTTGTGTCCTCCTATAAAAAACGCATCAATCACAAGTCAATTTTCAGTCCGCCCATAAACACAGCTCCTGGGGCAACGGTATCCTCTTTGCTAGCCTGTCTGAAAATAACGTATTCTTCATCAAAGATATTTTCCGCATTGAGATACACAGTGAAGCGATCCATAAACTTGCGGGAGATTCGGAGATCAACCGTTGTGTAATCGCTTTCTTTAAATGTGTTTTCTTCATCTAAGTATATGTCGGCGTAGTAGTTGACGAGCAAATTCACATCTACAAGGTTCGGATTTGTATAATTGACACCTAGATGAACTTTGTGCCGAGGGTCATTGGGCAAATAATTTCCTTCCCATTCTGGGTTATTTTCGTCCTCCTTAACTTCTGAAATGTTGTACGTATAGTTGGCAAATAAGCTCAGGTCTTGTCTTGGATACCACTGCACTTCCAGCTCTGTCCCATAGATGTCCACTTCACTGATATTGTCCTTGATGTACTCGTTTCGCGTCTTACCTCCTGAAATTGGTACTTGGGCCGTCAAGCGATCCCCAATGTAATCCTGGGCAAAGGCTTGATAAAATGTAGCTTTGGCCATCAGATTTTCTGTCAGAAAGTGTTCCAACCCGAAATCATACGACCAGATCTCCTCCGGCTTCAGGTTTGGATTTGCCTCTCTATAATACTGCCCCCCTTGACGCACATGGACTTTGAACATCTCACACAAACTGGGGGCTCGAAAGCCTTTGCCTCCGGAAGCCCTGAAGGTGGTATTCGGGCTGAGATGATAGGTGAGCCCCAGCTTGGGGGAGAAACTGTCCTCGGTTTCAGAATCAAAGCTGTTGTCAAAGGGAGCTTTACCGGCACTTTTGGCATTGTTCCAGTTGGCTCCGTCAAATGTTTTGATATAGTCATAGCGGGTTCCCAGGGAAACAAGGAAAGAATCGTCCAGGAACCTGAAATCCAAACTGGAAAAAGGTGAAATAAAGCGTTGCTTGCCTTTTGCTCCTTCTTTCTGATTGCTTTGAGTGTAGATGTTGTCGTAATCCCAGGAGATTTCCTTGAAGGCAGCCCCCAGGGTCAATTTGGCCCAGGGACTCAGAGTCAGGCTGCCCTGCAGGTCTGCCCCCCAGGTGTCTGTGGGTACCTCTTCCTTGCGCAATAGATAATCAAAGTTTGGACTTTTGTCCTGAAAAGCGGTCTTATCGGCGCGGTTGAGGTAGACCAGGCTTTTGAGTTCCAGGAGCTCTCCCTGATGGGAAAAGTTCAGCCAGTGCTGGTCCAGCTGCAGTTCATCGTAGAAGAACTCCCGCCCCTTTCCGGTTTCGTGGTCATAGTAAAGTGAAGCCAGGCTGAGATTGGTCTGAGGACCAAAATCATAGGTTGCCTTGCCCATGACCTTGCCCACATCCCGGTGGCGTTTGGTGTTGTAGCTCTGGGGGTTGTCGGTCATGTAAAACCCGTCGCTTTCTTCATACCCTCCAGCCAGAAGGGCCCCAAAATTTTTAAATTTTTGACTGTAAAATCCTGCCCCCTTGTAGGTGTCCGCTGTGCCGGCCTCGCCCCTGATGGACGTCTCCCTTTCTTTCCCTGGATTTTTGGTAATGATATGAATCACTCCGCCCAAACCTTCTGAACCATAAAGGGCTGACGTCGGTCCGCGCACGATTTCAATGCGCTCAATGGCCTCTTTGGGGATGTGTCCCCAGGCCACCCAGGCGATGGCGTTGTTGAAGTTGTCGTTCTGGGGCACTCCATCCACCAGGATGAGCACCCTGTTTTGGCCCACACCGCGCATGTTCAAGGGACTGACGATGCCGTTGGTCTGCAGGCCAAAATGCCGGAAATTATAAATCCCCGCTTCCTGGCGCACGATGTCTTCCACCCGGTCAAATGGAGAATCCATGATTTCCCGGCTGGTAAGAACACTCACATTTTGAGGCGCATCACCGGCAGCAATTTCGCTTCGGGTAGCAGAGACCACCACCTCATCCATTTTTTGGCTTTGATCTTCAGCCAGGGCGCTTTGCCAGCTGAGAACCACAACACATACCGCACAAAGAAGACCTCCAATCCCCCATTCTCCGCACTTCATACCTGCCTCCTTTCCTTCAATTCCGCCCGGCCCAGGATGCGGCGCATTTCCTCCGGTTATAGACACTTATAAGACATAAAATTATATATTTCGTGTTACTAATTGCTCAAATTATCTTTCCATAACATTCACATCGGCTTGTTTTGTCTTGGGTAGCATCTTTAAATATAACGTGCAACCCATGGGCACAATTCACTCTTCAAAAGGAGGTTTTGCTTCTAACCTCCATCTTTACGGCAACGCATTGTTATCTCGTTAGGGCAAAACACTCTTTCCACATAAGGAACTGGAATCACAGCACCCTCCCCTAACCTCTCCCTGGAAAGCTGCACAAGGCCGCAACAGGGAGGGGAAGTAAGAGGATCAAGCATATCCGCACATTCGTGAGCTGGGGTGTCAAGATTTTACAGAGACAGGGGTGGGTGGTCATGGTGACTACGTCCTTATCCCACGGTTTACCTGGTTAAATAGACCAAAGGTCTACGGCAAAGCCGTATTTAACTGGGTATCAAGTGTGGGTAAAGGTCAGCCGTCATGGCCGGGCTGAACAGCTCTCAGCCATAGAGCCACAGAAGATAGGCGAGCATGATAAAGAGCAAAACAGGATGCAGGAACCGAATACAGAGCTCAAGTCTGGTATGCAAAGTTTCCTGCTTATAATAAAAAGCACTGCGCACCCCGATAGTCACAATAATCCCCAGCAAAAGCCACAGGTAGACAAAGAAGTAGACATAGTCCATGGCCACCAGATACCCAATGCTGGGGAGCTGATTGGCAGTCATCAGGCTTAAGGAGACCGTGGTCAGAAGCAATATGACCCCCAGGTTCAGCCTGGCTGCAAAGGGAGGACCTTTGGGAACAATAAAGGTCATAGCGTAGCCGAGAAGAAAGATGAAAAACAAAGGAACCATATTTTTGAATATATAACTGCTGGCATTGCGTTTGATCTCAGCCATGACATTGAATCGGGAGTAGGTAATCCCTGTCTTTGCGTCAGCGTGGAACAGCCGGGGATTGCCCAATGTGGAATCGGCCACTCCAAAATCTGAATAGGCCAGGATATTTTGCAGTTCCCATTTGCTTTCCCCCTGGAACCCGGAATGCTTCTGCAATCTAGCCAAAAGGCTGTTGCCTTTGTGCCGCTGCATACCGATGTCATCGGCCACAAAGATGAGCCGTTCCCGGTTAAAATCTTTATGCCGCAAGCGGATGCGCAGGGTCTGATGGTCAAAGGGGTAGTGATGGAACTGAAAAGGTTCCCGGAACTCGGCTTTGATCCGATAGGCCCGGTAGTGCATATCGTCCACAGTGGTGGCGGTCATGGGATCCACATTGCCCCCCAACTGCACATCGCTGTTGAAGAACTCGATCTTGGAGTACTCCAGGGAATTCACGTGCCGGAACCAGATGTAGAAATCCGCAGTAAATGACTCACTTTTCTGATCAATGTGCATGATCTCATTAATATCCAACCCGGTATAGACCACGTTTGTTTTATAAAACAGATCCTCCTGAAACGAGAGCAGGTCCCCTTTCTGAATATGTTTTTCAATATCCAGGACCTGATCCGGCTTAAGTACCGGTGTCAGTTGGACTGGGGCGGAAACCAGATGATCCCGGACATAGAGCCCAAAAGGGGAGGGATTGTCGGCGTTGCCCTGGGCATCGAAATAAATATGGCCGGTCACCCCGGTATAGGCCGTGTTTGGATCAGAATAGCCTTTGAGGATATCTCGCAGCTGTCTGCGCTGAGTGCGCAGATCGGTACTCAGATCTACCTGAGCCAGAGCCTGCAAAACAAGACCAGCCGCATCATAGTTAGTAGCGGCCAGGGCATCGGGCTCTTTATTGTGTTTGTGCATGAACTCCCGGCTGAACCGTTGGGCTTTCCTGTTGGCGATGTCCCGGATAAAGTAGGTGGTGGCATAAATTCCGTTGGTGTACTCCCCGACATCTTCACTGTCTTTTAATTCTGAGGCCACCTCCTGCGGAAATGTACCCAGCCCCAGGGAATCGCCTCCCAATACAGGGATATCCAGGCCGGCCCGGCGAATACGACGGACCAGATCCGCCGACTCCTTATCCAGCAAGGCCACATACAATGATCCGGGATCAGACTTTTGTTCCGTCTGGCCAACAATGTGATCCAGTTTCAGGCCGACATTATCTTTCTGGGAATCTATCCGCCAAACATCCTCCACGTCCAGACCCAGCTTCCGGGCCGCAGACCGAAAGGACTGCATCAAGGTCCGGCCATAGGCATCATCCTCATACACAATAGTCACATTGGATTGATTCAAGACTCCGGACATATACAAGGCAGAGAGCTTACCCTGCAGTCTGTTGTCCGAGATGACCCGAAAGTACCAGGGGTTGTCTTCAGTCACCTCCGGTGCAGCTGCGCTACCGCTCACAGCCGGAATACCCCGATCTTTGTAGATACTCCCCCCTTCAAGTGATAATGAGCTGTAGTAGTGTCCAATGACCGCTAGGCACGGGCTTTCGTCTGCGACCTTTCTGGCCTGCTCCCGGGCCAGCTCTTTATCATGCCTGTTGTCATAGACTTCCAGAACCACCTTCCGGCCCTGAACCCCTCCCTGTGCATTGATCCGCTGCACCTGCAAGCGGGCTCCTTCCACCATGGCCTGGCCGCTTTTCCTGTCTTGACCGCTCATGGGGCCTATGACGGCGATACGCAGGGGCTCCTGGGCCTGGGCAAAACAGGAAATGCCTATCAGAAAGACCAGAGCAACTGAAATCACAGGGGTGGTTACCCGAAAGCGCGTACTCAAAACGCATCCCTTTGTATTATGTTTGACACAGCTCCTCACGACAGAAGTATGTTCTGCCTATTCTTCTTTCATGATTTTGATGGAATTGCAAAAGGAAGGAGCCGGACTGCAGGTCGATACCCAGCAGTCCGGCAGCAGGTTCAAGCCAAAAGCATAATGTTGAGAAAAGCCTTTCTCGCCATTACCTGCCTGGCATGTTTTTTCTTCATCGCCGTCCAGGTCTGGGCAACGAGCTTTGAATATTCGGCTGCCAAGGAACTTGGCACCTATGCAACAAATCAGGCGGCAAAAGACCTGGATACCAAGTGGAATCCGGAGAATTGCATCGCCCTGACCAATGCCGGATATGCCAGGCCGAATGGACAATCCTCCTTGGGCTGCCTGGACGGGATTGCCGCTCAAAGCAAGGCCACCCCGGGCCAGGGCACCTTGATCAGACTCCAATCCAGATTCGATCAGCCTTTGTGGTTTGCTTTCTATGCCCGAAAGAGCGGACAATGCGCCTATTACCAGCTGGAAGCAGACAAGGCGGCCCAGGCGCTGAGCAACAAACAATCATTGACCCCAAGCCTGTTCACCAGAAAAGATACCGCCCGCATTGATGCAGACTTTCTGTTTGCCCATTCCCAAAAGTTCCAGAACCAGGCTCAAAAAGGCCTGTTCGGATCCAACCTGTTCCGGGTGGTCACAGTAGCCAATGCCGCGGACCGAAATTGCCCCGATTATGTACTCACCGCCCTCCAGGTCCACGATCACTATTGTCCAGGTGTAAGCTCCGGTCTTATGCTCACCGCCTATACTCAGGAATACATCTTGAAATCCTCGCCCCAAACCGAGTGCTTTGTCCTGAGCATAAACCCCTGGTGCAAAGAAGACGCTCTAATCACCCTGCTCAATGCAACTCCCGGGAAAAAGGGTTACGGAGTACTCTATCCCACAGAGAAGGAAGTCACATCCTGGCCCAAGCCTCTGAACCAGGTGGATACCGTTGTCTTTACCCAGGAAAACAATGATCAGGCATGGCACGGCTGGCTGCTGGGATTCGACTTTGACCGGGCCAGGCAGATGCAGGATCTGCCCAAATTCGATTCCGTAGTCGTGGACAAGCTGGCCGCAGACCGCTGGTTCCTGGACCGATTGGACAGGCCGGAAAAATTTGTTTCCGTTCTCAAAGAAGTGGAGCTGGAGGATGGGGCCTCTCCCAGAGACTTGCTAAAACCGGGCAGCAATCCGGTACATATTTTGGCTGATATGCCCGCCTATTGACTCATCGGTGTACCGGTGATAGATAAATAAAAATTGACCGATACAGTTGCATTAAATATGAATCAATCCCAAAGCTTCGAAATCCTGGCCAGCTACAACCGCTTTTGGAGCGGGGAAGAGATCACGGCTGGAATTGAACGAGACCTTTTGCCCTCTTGCCTCAAGCAGGTGAACACAAAGGAGATCCTGATCCTCAAAGGCGTGCGTCGATCTGGAAACAGACTTTGTGATCAAGGAAGGCATGCACATTGCTAAACGTATTCAGGTTTGGTTTGAAGATTCATCCTGCACTCATATCCCTGAGCGCGAATTGGCCGCATTCACTGACTTGGATGCCAACAGCTCAGATTGCTTGCTTTTAACCAATGATTTGGAAATGCAAACCTCTACCGGCGCAGTTACAGTTCAGTGCATACCCATAATCAAATATCTTCTCTTTAATGCCTGAAAAAACATTTTCTGCGACACACCATTTGTCAATAAACATCTCGATTTTTATTGGGTTGCGGACAAAGTCCGCTTTGGAAATTTGCTTTTGTGTCCTTGACATTATCAGGGACTGACCTTTATACTTGACTTCAAATCAAGGGCTTGTTCAAAGCCTGATATCAGATCTGTGTCAAACAAAAAGCGAAGAGCTTTTTGAACGAAGAGATATCGTGTTCAGGTGCTCGTAACAGAGCTTGAAAGGGAACCCTGTGCAAATCAGGGACGGGCCCGCCGCTGTGACCGGGGACGAAAGCCGCATATTGCCACTTCCCTCACTCAATCCAAACACGTGTTGTTTCATCGCGGAAAGGTTGGCCGGAAAACAACCGGCCGAATCGGAAAGCAACAAGATGTGTATCGAGTGGGTGAGGGGGGGAAGGCGCGGCTGGAGGATGATCCGAGAGTCAGAAGACCTGCCTGAGCATGAGTGAGGGACACCGCGAGGACACGGCTGCCCCCCCCTGAAGCGTATCTGCGGATAAAAAGGGAAATCCCGGATCGATGCCTATCGGTCCGGGATTTTTTGTTTTGGTGGCAGAAAGTTTTCGGTCAACAACCAACCCATATGGAGGAGACTATGTACCTGTACTGGAGAATACAACAAGACCTCAATTGCATTGGAGAATTCATCATGTTCCAGGATCCTGCCCTGCGCAATGCCATGTACAATTGGGCAAAAAGAAACTTCAACCGCATGGCTTTGGCTGAGTCCACTGAGTCTGACCAAGTGGACGCATATGGATCCGAAAAGGGATCTGCAATGCACAAATCAGGATAAAACATTGAGGAGAAATTATTATGCAGGATTGGCGTGCAATCATCAGCCCGACCCAATGTCAAGCGGTGACAAATGGCCGGGATGGGGCATACGAGCATGCGGAGCACGGCGCTGAGGCCTTTATTGTCCACACTGACCAAATCTATTACTTGGCCCTCTTGTATACCGACGAAAACTGGCACTCGTACGGAAATGGGTATGCGCAGTTTGCCGACGGCCAGAAAATGAGCTTCAACCTGGACGGCAACAATGATCCAAAGGTAAGGGAGAAATGCATCCAGGCCTCCCGGCAGATCGCCCGGGCCTTTGCAGGAACTCTGCACCGAGGCATTGTGGACAGTTCAGGCCGTTTCTGGCCGGACGACGAAGAGCAAACGCCCCAGAAACTTATGTGATGGGCCTGGTTTTGGTTGTACCTCAACATCTTTTGCTTGCAGCCTGCACATTTGACTGGCAAATTTCTATGACCACCAGCCTGCTCATATTTGCCCTGGCCATGGTCTACCAAAACACGCCAAAGCGCGTAAAAATCGGTTTGCCGGTTTGATCGAGGATGAAACGTGTGAGCTATAGCCAAAGACGAGAGCTGCACCTTCTGGTCCAGAACACCCGCTGCAATGACCGGATCGAAGACATGAACATTTGCTCCAAAAGGCTCATCAGATCATGAACAAATCAACCCTCGCCGGGCTTTTGGCCGGAATCGGGGCCTTCGGACTGTGGGGACTTTTGCCGGCCTACTGGAAGGCCTTGGGGGAGGTCCCGGCCCCGGAGATTTTCTGCCACCGGGTGCTCTGGTGCCTGGTCTTTGTGGGCATCGTCCTGACCTGGCAAAGACGACTTCGGGACCTGGCAATGTCCAGG
This sequence comes from Desulfovermiculus sp., assembly GCA_034521385.1. Classification (GTDB taxonomy): domain Bacteria; phylum Desulfobacterota; class Desulfovibrionia; order Desulfovibrionales; family Desulfothermaceae; genus Desulfovermiculus. Next base: position 123,554 of record JAXHMO010000018.1, on the reverse strand, counting down.
CGGAGTCTTGGTCTGCTGAGTATCAGCGGGGGGCTCCTGTGCATCAATTGGCTGACCTATATCTGGGGGGTGAATGCCGGATATGTCCTGGACGCCAGCATGGGCTATTACATCAATCCCTTAGTCAACGTTCTCTTGGGCTGCATTTTTTTTCAAGATCGCTTGCGTCCCCTGCAAATTCTGGCCATTCTCCTGGCCGCCACCGGAGTGGGATACATGGTCTATTCCTTTGGGAGGGTCCCATGGATTGCCCTGACTCTGGCCCTGACCTTTGGGTTCTATGGATTGATCCGCAAAAAAATCGCAGTCGAATCCCTGCCCGGGCTGAGCATTGAAATGTCCGTTCTCTGCCTGCCCGCCCTTGCCTATCTGGCCATGCGGCACGGGCATGGGCTGGGGGCCCTGGGAGGCATCGATGTGCGGGTGGACCTGCTTTTGATAGGAGCCGGGGCGGTTACCGCCGTTCCCCTCCTGTTGTTCGCCTTTTGCGCTAGACGGCTGCGTCTGGTGGAGGTGGGCATTCTGCAATATCTGGCTCCAACAGGCATGTTCTTGCTCGGGGTCTTTGCCTATAATGAGCCTTTCAACGTCTCCAGGCTGTTGTCTTTTATTTTTATCTGGACCGGTATCGCGGTGTATGTCTTGGAGTCGGTCTGGTTCTTTAAGCGCAGCATGCCGGAAGGGAATTTGCCTTAGTGGCTCCGTGAGTGATTACCTAAGATTCCTTCCCCCATAGCTATTCAGATTTACTGCAGAATATTTTTCAACCTCGTGGCCAAAAGTAACTTGGAAAAGGGAGGGGGGGAAGCCAAACCTTGATCCCCCCTTCCCCAAAACCTACGCAGTCTTCCGCCTCTTCCACAGCTGCATTTCCTGCATCTTCTGCTTGCGCTGCCTGGCCAACTCCTTGGCAATCAAAGACTGGGTCTTCTTATAGCCCCACTTTTCTCTGTACTCTTTCGGAGTCAGACCGTGCTGGGCCAGATGCTTCTTGGACAATACCTTGAACTTCTTGCCGCACTCCAGGCAGACCACTGCCTTTTCCCTGATGGCATTCTTGGGATCCACTGCCGGCTCCTGGGGCTTTTCCTCTACTGCCTGCACCTGGTTCCCTTCCATAATCCCCTTGAGCTGTTGGGACAGGCTCTGAACCATTGAAGTGATTTCGTCTTCGGTCATATTCCGAACACTGGCCTGGGCCTTGACGATATCCAGGGCTTGCTGAACATATTCTTCCATAATTCATCTCCTTGCATTTGAACATTGCTTCTTTGATGCACTCATTCAAAGTAAATTGAGTACGATTATAAATGCATGGAAGTAAATGTCAATTAAACTTTTGAATTTCACCTTTTGGTGTATGACAATTTATCACGCCGCCGACCGAGGTCAGTTTGGGAATAACGCGGAACAAAAGGAATGAATAAACCTCATCAAACACAAAAAAAGCCCGGTACGAGAACCGGGCTTTTGGGGTGACCACATCATGGGAGACCTTACTCGGATTCAATGCTGAGTGTAAAATCTCAACAGCTTAAAAGGCCTCTGGAGGCGACTTCTTAGATCTGACACGTAGATGTATTTATGCCGCTTCCTGAGATTGGGGTTCTCTCATTTCTTTTTGATTCATAGCTCTGCTGCCTTGGCCATAGACAAGCATTTCGATATGAGCCAACAGACATTCGTTACACAAGTTTTCCCGGGCCGAACCAATGTTCTGTTCTTCAGAAAATTCGGACAGGTCGAATATTTTCTTGCAGGCTCCACATTGTACTTGCATAGTCAGTTCCCCTTATTGTTAAGTGTCTAATTCATCAATTTGTTACGCAGCTTGGGCAGGAGTTCCATCCTCCGCATTTTCAAGCAATAGTTTTTCCTGTCGGGCGACTTCTTCCTCCCATTGTTTAAAGACTCCAACATTTCTCAAGGTATGATCTGTGATCTTAGGAGTTCCCTTCTTCGCAAACTCCAAGATGGCCTGCACAGCATGATCATCTTCCGGCAAATGCAGGGGCAAGACGCTGATCTCGCCTATGGCATTTGTATTCACGTATTTTCTGGCCTCGTTTTCCGCTTTGCAGTCCTCTTCAAATTTCTGGGAATTAAAATATTTCAAATTTCCCAACGTCCCTAGGGCATGCCGGATGATATGCGCCCCATAACGTCGGATTCTTCTCCGGCTGTTTTTAGATTCGATAATGGCTTGGGACAGATCTTCAGACACGCTGGTGCTTCCTCCGGATTGTGCGGAAGGAAATCCGGTCACCCACAGATTGAGCCGAGCCATAGCCTCATTAAGAAGCCACTGAGAAGGATTGGTATAGGAGATATCGCCGTCAGTGCCCACTACGCCGGGAATTCCGCCATGCACACACACAGTTCCCGGCCGAATAGTTTGAACCAGGATCATCATGAACAGTACCTGAGCGTGAATGAAAGTCAGCAGGGCTTCCGGGCTGTTAGGACCAGACGCCCCGGAAATGGAGAGATCCAAGAGCAAGAGGTTGTTCCCGTTGGCCGCACTGCGCAAAAAGGGAGTGACCATATTGGACATGGGTGTAAAGCTGGTTAATAGTGATGTGCCGTCCAGCCAGTCATCCCGTCCCGCCAAATGCATGGATTGATCTGTGGACATTTTCCGGGTCCCGATCATCTTCAGTCCGGAAAATTTTTTCTCCATGCTTAAGGCGCAATCATAGTCAGACATAGATTTTTCTGTTTGGACCGGAACACTGAAGATGTCCACTACATTTGACCATTTGGCAGCTATATGCACTATGTTTTCGAATTCTTGTCGCGATGCCGGTCGCAACCCATTACCCCCATTGCCTTGATAGAAGGGGGGAGTCCCTCCAGTGCCGAAGGAGTTTGGGCCAGGGTCTCCCGGGAATTCTCGAGGGACAAGGTCCAAACATCTTTCAATGTATTCCGGCCTCAGCGGCACGAAAGGTGCGGAATCGTTATCCAGGTCAATCGCATCAACATCAAAGAGGAGTTTCAAAATCTGGGAGTTGGAGCTGATATTCATGCCAATCTGAGAAAGAACCAAGCGGGCATTTTGGTCAATTTTCTGGTAAAGTTCTTTCTCAGCTATAAGTGTATCTAATGCTTCCAGACGTTGCCTGGCTATTTGTGCTTCCATTGATCTTGGACGAGCATTTTGCAACTTTCTATAGACATCTTTGGCACCTTCAAAGTCAGTCCAGCGTTCCCTTAGAAGGGCACTGAGTAATATATCTAATGCTGATGCCGGTATGGGTCCATTTTTTTTTCTCGAATCAAAATATGCCGAATCATTATTCATGGTCCTTCCTCCTCACAGATGCCATCCTCATTATCCAGCGAATTTTACAGCCTACCTGTTCGTCTGGATTTATAAATCACATTGCAATAACCTTGCCATAAAATGTTTTTTTTACAAGTACCCAAAACCTGAGGAATACGCATCTTTTCATAATTCATACATACTTTGAATATTAATAATTTCATGTCTATAAAACAAAAAAGAAAAGAAATAGAAAAAAAATAAGTGCAAATAATTTTTGCATCTTGTAAAAGATATTTTACAGAATGAACTTTTGTACTTTGCAGTATAAAAAGGGGGGGCTTCAGAGGATCACAAGGGCAGCACTCGGCCGATACCCTGGGCCAGGGCTCGGTCATAGATGAGGCTGGCTGTGGTCATATCATCCAGGGCCACCCCGAGATTCAGAGCGGCCGTCCGCTCTTTATCGTTTTCCCGTCCCGGCTTCTTACCGGCCGCGATATCTCCGAGGTCGGCATAGGCCTGGGGGGTCTTTTGAAAATATCCGATTTTCCTGTAATACTCCATTTGCTGAATATCGTCTGTAGCCAGCTTGTCCATTTCCTGCAGGGCCTCACCTGTCCAGTAGGAATCGAAATCCACCGGGCTGGCGAATCCCCCTGGGGACAACCAGCCCGGTTCTATGCTCGGGGTCGGATCTTTGAGAATGGGGCCACTGGTGACCACGATATCCATGGCCTGGACCGCCTCCTTGACTGTGGAGACCACCTGCACCTCCAGATCAAAGGCCGCAGACATATCCTTGGCGTATTCTGCGGCCACATCAGCATGAATATCATAGGCCTTGACTGTACGCAGAGGAAAAAGGCAGGAAAAGGCTTCCAGATGGCTTCGCCCCTGTACCCCGCAGGCGATGACCCCCAGGCTGGAACTGTCTTCTTTGGCCATGTATTTGGCCGCAACCGCCGAGGCCGCACCGGTTCGTTTGCCGGTGATCCAGGTGGCGTCCATGACGCACAGCGGTATTCCCGTGTCTGGATCGTTGAGGATCAACAAGCCGGAAATATACGGAAGGCCCCTGGCCTGATTGCCGGGATTTCCGGATACCCACTTGATCCCGGCGGCCTTGAGATGGGGGACATAGGCGGGCATGGCGTGCATGAAAGAGTCCTGGCCCGGATGAATGCCCGGTTTGGGAGGCATTTCATACCGGCCTTCCCCCTTTTCCTTGAAGGTCACATCCAGGGTTTCGATGATCTCCGACATCTGCACCCCGACGGCCTCGACATCCTCTCGACTCAGGTATAAAATCTTCTCAGCCATGTGACACTCCTCTCGGTCATGGACTATGGGTTATAAAACTGGCATCTTGCTCCAATCGTGCCTGCCTGGTCAATATCAGGACATCACAGCTGGAATAATGGACGAGAATTGTATAACGGCCATTCATAGGCCCGATCATGCCGGTACAGACAGGAGGGGGATGTGAAACCAGCAGATGCCATTGACCCTCAGATCAAAGAGGCCATTTCTCAGGCGGTGGATAAAGAACCCCTGGCCCGAAGTTTTCACATGCGGCTGGTGGATTTGGAGCTGGGATACTCCAAGGTGGAAATGGACTATGATCCCGGTTCCATGGCCAATATGTACAATCGGGCCCACGGCGGGGCCATCTTTGCCCTGATCGATGAAGCCTTTGAAACCGCCAGCCAAACCCGGGGAACCATTGCCGTGGCCCTGAACGTGAATGTGACCTATGTCAGCAGTCCGGATGCAGCCACAACCATGTGGGCCGAGGCCCGGGAGATAAGCTGCACACGCAAGACAGCCACTTTTGAAATCAAGGTCACTGACGAAAACCAAAACCTTATCGCCGCCTGCCAGGCTGTGGTCTACCGAACAGGTAAGCCCATTTCCCCAGGACAAGAAAATGAAGAGATTCATCCTTCCCAAAGTAGCTTGAAATGAAGTTGACATTCTTCTTAACTCCCCTCCTTGGCAAGGCTGACCTTTACCCACATTGACACCGTGGGTTCCGGTCAGGGGCCGGAGGGCATGTTGGAACTGGTTTTGGATTCATGATCGCGTACATCTCCGTGGCTGTATCCAGGCGTTGAAGCCCTCGCCAGAGGGTTTGATACCGGGGGGACCATCGTTTTTCTGCCCAGATGCCCCCCGATCTTTCCAAGCATGTATATTGCTTCGCCCAGTGACGGCGGTTGTTCTGGAGAGTCGGGTGTCTTGTGTACGTAGCAGTAAAGCGCCTTCCATTCGATATCGCTAAAAAAGGCTGTGCACGGAACGTCAGGGACTTCCCGTCCCAGCATAGTCAGATGATATATGCGCCAGGCGACCACCATGTCTACGCCGAGGCAGGCATGGAGCCGGTCGGCGGTGCCAAGTTGCCGGTCTTTGAGGCGGCAACCGCTTTTTAAGGTCCTGTGGTAGACTTCGATGCCCCAGCGGGCCGAGTACCACTTAACGCATTTTTTGCTTTTTGAAAATCAGAGACTTCTTCAGTGGTTATGAGCATCCATTCAATCGGGATTGTCGTGCTCCTGCTCCAGGACATGAACGGCCCAGACTGTCACAGGGCCTCGGGATTTCAATCGATTCGGTGGCTTTAAGGTGACTTGCCTATGCCGTATATCGACCCATGTGTCCCGAGCTTTACGGGATCCACTGCGAGGTACGTGAATTTTCATCGAACCACTGACAGGCTTGTTTGGCCACATGGTTCCACATGAGTTCGTCTTTGAGCCTGCGGTTGCGGGATTTTTCAGCCCGGACCAGCAAACCAGGAGCATCGGAAGTGTCCCGCGCTTCAACAAAAAGCTCATAGATGTCTGATTCCCGATCTCCAATGCTTATCAGTTTGGTATGCGGACAGAGCCTTTGGACTTCGGTAACTTTTTCAAAACTGCGAAGCCACTTTATGCTTTCTTTTTGCTCTATGGGCAGTTCTTTGCGCTGTTCTCTCTTTTTCAACCTCTGGATCTCTGGCCCAGCACTGGGCATCCAATACCCCAAGAGGAGTGCCATCTTCGGTAAATGCCAGTGTGTCATGGAGAATAAGACCAATAAGTGAATCATCACTGGTGTTGATTGGTCCCAGTCCGTTGGTCATAGGATGGGAACTATAATTCAAGCTCGTGGTATCCTGGGGGGCAAGAACCACGGGATGCTCTTTGATCCGTTGCAAAGTGGCTTCTTTGTGCGCGTCCAGCAATACGTCCATATGTATCTTCGGATTCTGGAAGAACCTATAGGCTCCCATCGTCCGGGCTTTGCATTCACTGGCCCTGGGGATGCTTCCTTCAGGATCAGCAAAAAAATCCTGGGCGATGGTGTAAAGCCTTTGTTTGAGACGGTTGTCGTACAAACGAATAGCCCCGAATTCATGCTCAGCCCAATTCTCCGGTTCCTCGGGAAGCGGGATGTCTCCTAAAGCATGTTCGGGCTCATGGCAAAGCACTTCCCGCCAGTTTGGACAAAACGGGAAGAGAAAGATCTTTTTGGGAACACCATCCCGGCGTCCTGCTGTGGTGTCATCGAGCAAGATCCAATTGGCGGCCTTGTAACACGTGCCCAAAAAACGATTCGGATCGACAAAGGTCTCTGCCAGGACTGGGCGCACACTGTAGCGTTGTTCCCAGTCCTGGGGCAACCTGGAAAGAGCTAAATGACAAAACATGAGATGCAAGATTTGGGACTTTGACTGTGGGAAGAATCAAAAACCGGGCATTTCTGACCACAAGGCTTAGGTTGGTTCTTCGAGCAGTCTCGGTCCAGCCAATATATTCATCCCGGGCCTTAATAGCCCATGAGGCTGAGTCAAAAGCCACAGCTCCGAGATGTCCGTACTCCGAGCTGTGCACGAGATAGCGAATCTGCTGGCCGCACAGGGATCTATTGCCCAAATAGTGGTATTTATCCAACAGAGCAAAAAAGAGTTTCGAATCTTTTCTGTACCGACTGCTGATCGGATAGACGCTTACCTGGCCCAATTGGTTCAACTCGCAGTGGACCTGGGGCGGATCAAGATCAAGTGATGAACATCTTTTTTGCTGGAACTGATACACATCCTGCTTCTGTGGCAGGGTAATGATTCCGCGCCGATTGAGTTCAGCCAAGGCCTTGCGGCAGCTGACCTCACAGGAGTTGACCATTAGGCGATCTCCATTCGAGCGACTGACACACGTCTTTAGACAGCTCGCGCATGGAGATGGCAGGTTTGGCATGTACTGTAGATTGAATCCATTCCAGAGTGGCTTTTGAGAAATGTTGACCGCTGATGTACATGCCATAAGCTTATTACCTCATGCCCACGGTGTTCAAGCATATACTATGCTCAGCCTTGGCAAGCAGGGGCAGGGGTGGTTGGGATTATGATTCTTATACATCATTTTTCCAACATGTTATAACCTCACATCGGTATATGTGTGCCATGCTCAGCCCTTCAGGGGAATTCTCCATAAGCCTTATGCTCAACCAATACCAACACCCATCGACTGTTCCCTGGACCACCCAGGATACCTGGCTGGGGGTAGCCTGCCTGGGGCTTTGGCTGTCCCTGGCCTATGGCCTGGTGTTGGTCCTGAAACTCTTGGCCGTGGATATCTCTCCAGGTCTGATGATGACCGGGCTGGAACTGGCCCTGCTTCTTCCAGTCTGGTGGTTGACCCGCCAAAAATACGGCACGAGCTTTCGTCATCTGGGGCTGACCGGGTTCAAGGCCAGGTATTTGGGGGTTGGCCTGGCCCTCTTTGTCCCTGCCATGTGGCTCAACGCCCTGTATGAAGCCTTCCTCTCCCGATTTGGACTCAAGATGCAACCAGGAATTGGATCGGATATTGACCGGTACTTCATCTCCCGGACTGTTCATCCTGGCCGCAGTGATCATCGCCCCCCTGGTGGAAGAGATCTTTTTTCGCGGGTTCCTCTTTGCCGGCCTCAAAAAACGCTTTACCTGGCCTAAGGCCATGCTCATCAGTTCTGGGCTTTTTGCCTTCCTCCACTTAACCCCCCTGGCCGTCCCGCCCATTTTCATCCTCGGACTGGTCTTCGCTTACCTCTATCAGCGAAGCGGTTCCATCTGGCCGGCGGTTATCATCCCACTCCTTGGTTAACAGCCTGGCTGTTATTTGGATCTCTGCCCAGTAAGCAATTATGGGTCTTGGCCCTCTTTGTTTTAACCGTATCTTCATGCGAGACCCAAGGATTGATCTCAAGTTAATATCCCAAATTTCACCCTGTCTTCTAAGGGTCCTACCGTGTACTTAGTGAAGACATTCTGTTGCCTGGGTCATAGCAATGGCAGTGCCTCCGATATTGTATTTTCACTTTTAAGATCTTATGACCCAGGCGGTCATTCAACCGCAACACGGTAAATCATAGAATTATGATGACACAACGTGCACAAAGGTAAGAGCTTATAACTATGTACCAGTAACGATTCTTCCTAATGTGCCTTGTATTGTGATAAACTTTCTTGTTTTTTCTGACAGGCTTTCAGGCATAGGCACCAACTCCTCCCTGGAAAGCTGCCCAAAGCGACAGCAGCAGGGAAAGAGACCCTCCCCTAACCCCTCCCTCCTGCCCAAAGCGGCAGCAGGAAGGGAGTCAGAAGAAGAGGGCTGGAGTACTAACCAAAGCCTCATCCTCCCTCTTAACTCCCCTCCCTGCCGCCTGTCTTCCAGGCGGTAGGGAGGGGCCAGGGGAGGGTTCTCCTTCTCCAATTCCCCGCCCTGGTCAGGGCGGGGCCAGGGCGGGTGGTCATAATGACAATCAACCTCCAGTATTCATATTCTCCTGCATCCAAAGTTAATGGTTTTTTATGTCAGAGATTTATGGATAACGCACTGATAAATCGCTCCAAATCGTTTTCCTGTCCTTCCTGGTAATCTTCTGGATAGAGTAGCTGGCGCATGAAAAAGATGCTGTCCACATCCAAGGCCTGACGGGCATTTCGAGAGAAGCTGCCCAGTTGTTGAGCGATTCTCTCTTTCTGATCTGCCGGCAGCTCTTTCAGATACGGCTGGGCCTGATCGGAAAGCTCACTCAGCAGCTCTGCCTTGGAATGCAGATTTGCTGTGTACTGGTCGATATCTCCATTTTCGTGCATGGACGAATCTGCGATCTGTTCCAGCTCCCGAATCCTGGCTGCCTGGGTCCTGAGCATATCAATGAGTCCATGCATGCCTGAAGTGGGAGCACTTTTCTGCTGATCGGTCATATCTCTCCTCCGTTTCTATCATACCTGCCAAAAGGCTGTACCTAGCAATTTCTAACAAACATCAAAGCTCCCGTAAATTACCAACAGGAAAGACGGCCTGATCCAAGCCTGGACAAGGAATACACATAGCAGTTATGGAAAAAAGCGGATTATCGGATTCTGAGTCTGAAAATGCATATTACTGCACTCAGCGATCGAAAAAGATATTCTTCCCGCTGACCGACAAGGGGATGCCCATAACCAACTCCCATTCCACAGTGGCCATATCCCGGGCTGCAACTCCGATCCGATACATGATCCGATTGTCCACGTTAAACATGCTGGCCGTCTTGACCGCCGAGCCTAGGGCAATGCCCAAATCCAGGTGGCGAAAAGAACAGATCGGTCCCTGAAATTCTCCCTGGTTTGGGGGTTGTTCCTGCATGGTTTTGCAGTCGCAAACCCGCAGGCCCCGCAATTTAATCCCACGGGCGGAGCCTTTTCCAGCCCCACCAGCAGTACGGCTTCTGACCGGGCCACTCCAGCCCCATCCCGATCAAAATCCTTTTTCCCGGTCCGCTGGCCAAAGGTGTTCATGGCCTGGGCTAATTCTTGGATTTCACGCCCCTCCAGGACCTTGGTCCGCACGTAATTCTCCCCTTTGCTCTTAGGAGCTGTGGTAGCGGAAATGGCCATGAACCTAGCGATGTGATCTATGCCTTCCATGCAACGCCTCCTTTGGGTATGCTGTGTTTCGTACGTTATATACCAAGATTCGCTTTTTCTGCTGCAATGAGTATGGCCAGCTCAAATGATTTGCCCTCCAGCCTAGAATTCTTTAGCATAGTTGGCAATCATTCCTTTTGTTAAGGGGACATCTTCGGCGATGAACAATTCCTATTACAGACGAAAAAACCGCTATGCATGTGCTCTTCTCCTGTGCATAGTCTGCATTATCCTTTTGGGCATGTTCGGCTACATGGCCCTGGAAGGGATTCCGCCCCTGCAGGCTCTATACATGGCCATCGGCACCTTGACCACCATTTCTCCGTTCACCCTGTCTGATAATGGGAAGATTTTCAGTATCCTCCTGCTCATTCTGGGATTTGGTTTGGTGGCCGCAAGTGCGGCTTTTCTGGGGAACTTGCTTCTGGATGGAAGCTGGATTGAACTGTATCGGAGGCATAAGGTGTCAAAGAGGTTGAAAAGCTTTTCAGATCACTACATTATTTGCGGGCACGGACAGGTGGGCAAGCGGGTGGTCAAAGAGCTCCACCGGCATCAAAAACCCCTTGTGGTTATCGACAACGATGAGGAAGTCCTTTTACGGTGTAAAGAGATGGGGGTTCCTTGTCTGGATAAAGACGCCATGGACGAAGACACCTTGATAGAAGCCGGAGTGGAGCGGGCAAAGGGTCTGGTCTCAGTAGTCAATCGAGATGCCGACAATGTGTACATTGTCCTTACCGCCAGGTCGCTGAACCCGTCATTATTTATCTGTGCCCGGGCCAGCCGCACAAGGAGTGGAAAGCAAGCTGATCCGGGCCGGAGCCAATCGGGTAGTATCTCCCTATGCTAGCGCAGCCATGCGCATCACCCAAAATATCCTCCGTCCTTCAGTCAATGAATTTTCAGAGGTAGCTCTATCTGGAGAAGGCATCGAGCTGGAGCTGGAAGAATTGCATATTCCAGTGAAGCCCCGCTAAAGGACGATGAGGCCATAGATTCAAACAAGATCAGAGAGGAGTTCGACCTGATTGTCGTGGCCATCATGCGCCAGAACAACGGCTGGATCTACAATCCTACCATGCAGGAACCTATTCATAAACAAGATACGGTTATCGCCATCGGACCCAAAAAGAATATGGACTATTTTTTCCAATTCCTGTATGGAACATCAGCGCCAAAACATGCAAGAGACATAACTCACTTTTTGACTTTATAGGAAATACTGCCATGACTCAAGATCAGGTCCAAGGCATCAGGCAGTCCACCTTTGCCCGAGTGGCTGAGCAGCTCATTGCCAGATTCAATGATCTCGATGTTCAGTTTCTGTGCACTTTGAGTCGGGACAAAGCCACCCACAACACCCATCAGCTGGCCCAAACCTTTTCAGAGCTTATTTCAGAACCACATTTGCAGGATCTGGTCCAGGCTGTTGACCATGTGTTGACTGAACCTGAGGCCGACCTGGATGGCAGTCCTCAATATAATTGATTCTGTTCGTTATGACCAGGATCCATTAGCCCTGAGCACGGAAACCTCCGTGGACGAATCGGACCAGCCCCTTGGTGAAGTCCCTGATGTCCGAAAACATAATGCCTGTCAGCCATGCTGAAGAACGTGCTCCAGGAAAATGCAGTGAGAGACCTGGTCCTCTCGGTCTGCTATACCCTCTTCCTGCATAGAGCGCAGGCAAAATACAGCAGCGGTCATGTGAAGCAAATACGCGATATATTGAGCTTCATCTCCAGCGCCAGGCTGAATTCCTTTTGATTGCCGAACCCCTCCTGAGCATTGCAGCTGATCAAGGCTTGGCCATCATTGAGCGGGGACGGGCCAGCAGGGCCCTGATCAATAACTTTAATATCGAACAAGTCCTCATTTACACTGCCCTTAATCCCGACTTTTCAGAATCAGGAAAGCAATATGCTTTTTCCTGGTTGACTGCGTATCAAAAAGTATACCGCAGATTCGAGTCCATCCTCTATGACCAAAAGGCTGAAAAAGTCACAGCCGCCAACAAGTGGTTTAATACCACTTTGACCGAACTGCGAAAAAATAGCCAAGCCCCGTGCGATATGTTCGGCATTTCAGACTTTCTCCAACAGTTCGTCCAGGCCGTCGACAAGAATGACTTGGAAAGGGCACTGGATCTGGGCCGGGCCATGGTTTTGACCACAAACAATGAAGACATCATCCGGGAAATGCATGATATCTTCCACGGTGCCGGCGGCGGCCGGTATGATTCTGAGCTTATCAAGAAAGCGTACCGGTTTATATTCGAGATCATGCAGGATTACAGGATGATTTGTATTCAGAAGAAGAAGGTCCAAACTCAGATCAAGGAACGATTCGCCAGGATTTCCCACCAGCGGAGGGAAATGGAAAAGGTTATGAAGCAGGGAGTCGGAAAAGGGCCTGTCCACACCTGTATTCGGGCAGCAGACAGGAACATGCCCTGCTGGAGGAGACCAGGACCAATCTGGAAAACAACGGTCTGCTGCACCTGTTTGATCTCTGGCCCTTGCCGGAGAAATCCCAAACCCTCTTTAATCAAGTATGTCAGCTCAAGGGCATGATTCCCCAGGACACCGAGTATACCCTGGGCTTTCTCTTGTACATTGAAAAGTTTCTTGAGTTCCTGATGCGCCTGGATCGCTTGGGAATCAAAGTGGTGCAGCACGAAGCATTGAATGCCCTTTTGACCAATGCCTACCAAATACATACCATGCATCTGCTCAAAGAGGGCATGTATTTGGGTTCCACCTGGGTATTGGCGATCACCGAACCAAAGGCCGCCGTCTGTTATCTGTATCACCAATCCTGGAGCCCTGGGCAACTGCCTGAATTTGCCCCTGCGGCACATCAACTTCAGAGTGTTTCTGGGCACGGGTCAGTTTTATGAGTCCCCGTTCATTCTGGACAGTACAGAACGCTACGGTTCCATGGATGAACTCGGCGGTCCGGAACAACTTTTCATGCGTCCCGGCTTGTTTTTATTAGACATTCCCAGCAGATTGAAGACCATTTCCGGAAAGTCCAAAGATCGCAACTCCAGACTCCTCATTTTCAAAATTTGATCCAGATGCGAACCCGCAAGGGATAGACGGTCAATCTTCTGTTGGCAATATCCTTATTTCAAGCCTCACTGCCCTCGCCCTTCCGGCACAACTTCCGCCCGGCCGAGACCACTCGGAATACCCCTTCAAGTCCCCAATCCGCTCGGAGGGACATCTCGGCCAGCGAGTACAAAAAGCTGTGAATCTCCTTCCAGCCCAGGCTCATACTCATCAGGTGCGTCTTCTGGTTGAAAAACTTCAATTTCACGCTTCGCTCTGAGTACTGAATGTCGATCTTAGTCGTCAATTTGGCTTTCGCCAATTCCTGCGTCTTCTCTTGCTTATTCCGGCCGCTGTCCCAACTCGGAGGATTGCTCTCCAACTCGCTCATATGCATAAACTGGAAGATGTCGTCCTTGTCCTCGGCGGTGACGGACTCGGGCAAAGAGGTGTGCTTTTCCACGTAGCGACGGAGATAACCGCCCAACATCTTGACCAGTCGTCGTGTGAGCAAAACGGCGGGAACCGCTTCTTCTCCGCTAAAGGTCAAACCAAGGCGGTCCTGCTCGGGAAGAAAATGGAAAGAAAAGGCGGTTTTGCTCATATTTCTTGTCCTTGTGTAGAGTCATCAAAAATTTCGGGGCACAGGAACTTGCAACTTTATGGCTTTGGGGATCGAAAGTATTTCAGCTGGTCAAGAACCCAGCTGAGGTTACCTGCTGTTGACCCATCCCGCCATGCACTCTTTCTTTAATGTCCTTTTCTCTTCCACTTCATTCCTTGGCAAGTTCATCCAGCAAAAACATATAGACGCTGGTATATCATTTGCCCAATAACCCCGATCATGGCCACACCCAGGAGCATGAGCAGGGTCCCGCTCAGATGGACGGCCATGTATTTCTCCTGGAACACAAGCTCCGCCGTAGATCACGGAAATCAGTGTGTTCAACCATTTGACCGCCAGCATGTACACTGACTTGGCCAAGGCAATGGAAAGAACGTATCCGCCAGCTGCTATGAACAGGACCCATTTATTGCGTAAGGCCATTATCAGGGCCCAAAGCCAGCTGTCAACTCAGGACTATGCAGCCGCATGCCCCTTCAGCCCCTGAAGGGAGTGGGCAAGGTGATTTTGTTCTCAGGTATAAGGTGCCTGGAGTGTTCAGTCCCCGCCTTTGGCGGGATCAGTGTTCAGTGTTCAGCTTTAAGAGGCCCGATTCATGCGGATACGGTACTGATCGGGCAAATGTCCTTAGTTCAGATATTCTTGTTCAGACATCAGACAAGCAACTGATTGAATGTTATGTGATCTCAGTTGGTTATACTGAACACTGAACACCGAACACTGACCACAGAATTTTGTTATCCAGATTCAGATTGAATCACCTGAAATAATTGACAATAAAGAGCAGAACCAAAAAGCTCTGTGGGGGAGGGAGTTAGGCTTGACGGACGCTCTTAAGCCATATTACTCTTCTCTTCAGGCAATTCCAAAATGAAACTCGGGGACAGAATCTCGCTTTGCGTGAACTTAACAACCAATAGCAGGTCAATTTTGGACAAGCTTGGGTACTAAATATGACTCCTGAAAGATCTTCATGCATAGAACAAATATACAGCGAAATCCAAACAACCCCTGACGAGTATCTGCCTGCATTATTGGAGATTGTTCGGGGTTTTCGGCATGGTATTGTATTGAAGCCTGCTGACGAGAGCTTCTACCGGGGGATGCAGGACATGATCGATGGAAATACTATGCCAATATCTGAGCTGTGGAAAGACATTGATGTCTAACGAGGACATCAATATATCCTTTACTTTTGAATTTAAGCGTAATGTTCGGGCTCTTTCTAAGAGATACCAAAATATTCAAAAAGATATTCAACAATTGACTCAAGAGATACAATCTGGAAAATTGCCTGGTGATCAAATACCTGGAATCGGTCTTAAACTTTTCAAAGTCAGAGTCAAAAACAGTGATATACAAAAAGGCAAGCGGGGTGGGTATCGCTGTATTTACTATTTGCAAGATAAAAACGACATTACCTTGGTAACCATATACTCCAAGTCGGACCAAGGTGATATATCCGCAAAAAAAATCCAAGACATTTTAAAAGAGATGGGGCACTGATTTACGGGCAACCCACTGCCTCGCCACTTCAAGCAGATTCATCCGCCCCTCCCACACCACTCAAACGTCCCCTCAAGATTCTAGTTGTTCAACCAAGCTCGAATCAAGAGCCGTGTTTAGGTAATCTTTACGAAAATAATCCCTGTTTTTAAGTCCCAGCTTATCTTGCAGTTCCTTCCGGGAAGAATGGGGGTCAGGTCTTGATTTTTGAATTCAACTGATGTGTACACAGATCATGGCCAGACCTCTGCGAATCGAGTATCTTGGAGTTGTCTACCATGTGATGGCCCGGGGGAAGCGCCCGGAGCCCGTTACGCGGGATCGGCCGTCTCCGTCTGAACTCCTGCCGCCTTCCTTCCCCTCCAAGTCAGCCAGAAACGAGGCCATCGTTCGAGCTTGTTGCAACCAATGGCTATTCCCAAACGGCCATCGCAGAAGAGACGCGGCTGCACTACTCCACCGTGCGGCAGGATCATAGGCCGAGTTTGTCCAATCTCGCAACATAACACAACTGGCAGCATAATGACCCCCATCACCGACAGGCTTTCAAGAATACTACAGAAGAATTGGTAGAACCCTAGTGCCACGTCATATGTACATCGTCCGGTTATCGGCAAAAAAACCTTCTTTTCTGATTCCCCTCCTTGCCGCCTGTCTTCCAGGCGGGAGGGAGGGGCCAGGGGAGGGTTCTATGTTTGCGACACCTGACACGTTTCATACCCGATCAAACTGGCCGTCTGCGGCCAGCGGCGGCGTCTCGCCGGAGGCAAAGCTCTTATGAAACTACAGTTTCCAAGTCCAAAGGCTGGATTTTGGAACAGAGAGCAACTTTGGCTCAGGACGAGATCTGCAATTCCCGGGTCATACCGTTCCGACGACGCCTCACGCGTACCCTTTAACGTTGTACGCTTAAGGCCATTCATGCATCAGAATCCGTCTTATCAACCCCGGATCAGGGCTCGATAGTCGAACCTAAGACCTGAAGAAAAGCCTTCATCCACTCTGGATGGGCCGGCCAGGCCGGGCGCGGTGACCAGGTTACCGTCCACCACAGCATTGGTCACTGTCTCAGTTCGACCTCGGCCCAGGTGGCACCGGCCTGCTCCAGGTCCGGCTTGACTGCGGGATAGGCGGTGCAGGTCTTGCCCTTAACCACCCCGGCGGCAGCCAGGACCTGCTGCCCGTGGCAGATGGAGGCTATAGGTTTATTTTCTCTGGAAAAATGCTGCACAATCTCCAGAACCCTGGGGTTGAGGCGGATGTACTCCGGAGCCCGGCCGCGGGGATGACCAGGGCGTCATAATCCTCTGGCTTGACCTGATCAAAGGTCCCGGTCAGGGAGAAGTTGTGGCCCCGCTTTTCACTGTAGGTTTGATCCCCCTCGAAATCGTGCACCGCAGTAGCCACGGTTTCCCCGGCCTTCTTATCCGGACAAACGGCGTGCACGGTATGCCCGACCATAACCAGGATCTGAAAGGGAACCATAACCTCGTAGTCCTCCACATAGTCTCCGACCAGCATCAAAATCTTCTTGGCCGCCATGTCTCAAGCCTCCTTTTTTGTCAAAAATAGGTTTCCAGTGGTTCCCGTATTTCCGAGTTCCAATATTTTTTTCAGTTTTCGCCACCTGTCCCAGCTTATGCCCGGCCTAAAGGCGGGCTTGCCAGGTCCAGACATCTTTGGCCCCCACAGTTTCTTCATTCGGCCACGAGTCCTTGCAGCCGCAAAAAGTTCCCGCCCAGAACAGCTTCTTCCACTCCAGGATCAAGCTCCAGGCTTCGCACTTTGCTCAGTTCACGACCCGGAGAACCGAAGGGAAAGTCCGAGCCGAACAGCAGCTTTTCAGGACCATAGCGCCGAATATACTCCACAATGGTCTGCTCAGAGGCCAAGGCCGTATCCGCCCAGACGTTTTCCAGATCCCATATGCCAGCCCGGGCCAGGGCCTGAAATCCTCCGTTGAGCAGGCCTAAATGAGGTATGATCACCGGTATTTCTGCCGCCAGCTCTTGAATGAAATAAATGGTATTTTCAAACTCCTCTTCCAGGACCACCGGCAAATTCTTTTGTCTGATCACTTCCAAAGCCTGGTGACATTTTGGATCCTGGTAGTTGTAGACCGGCTCCTCCGGATGCCGATGCCATTTGATCCCCCGATGCTGGGCAGTGAGCTGATCAACAGCAAAATCATTCCAGATGAAAAAATAGGGATACACAGTCAGGTCCTTTGGATCCAGGGACAACAGATATGCATTGCTGGCCTGTCTACGGGAACGCCACTTTGGATTGTCTTCAAAAAAGGGATCGTTCCGATCATATATCTCATCCACTGGTGAAAAAAGAGCTGCTCCCTGAATACCTGTACCCAACAGTTCCCGGGCGTAGTCATCTATGCCCTGAGGCGGAGTTTGGTCCATGATCCCGCAATGGGCGTGGGCGTCTATAACAGCTGGTATGGGCATGGCTCATGCGTCCTCCTTTGGCAGATGCCGGTGCAAAAAATCTGTTCGTCAAAAGCCAGAGCATCAAAATGCTACCAAATGGTTTGATCATTTTTATTGGGAACTTCAAAATCGTCAAGGTAAGACTCAATCCGAAATGCTTTTCTCTGACACTCAGTAAGTTTTATCGCCCAAACATGAAACTTAACATTCCTATATATCTCGATGAGGAGGTTTCAACCTTCCACTTGACCCGACTGCGTGCGCCGCGATTGGCCTTGACATCCCGGTAGCATGATGTATAATCAGGGTGTATACATTAAGGGAGGGACGAAAAATGATAAGGACTCAAATATATTTAACAGAACGACAACGTAACGAATTGGCTACTATAGCTAAATCATTTGGAAAAAAGCAGAGCGAACTCATTAGGGAGGCCATCGATAGCCTAATCGAACAAGCCGGTAAAAGCCATAGAGAAATGGTGCTTCGTGAGTCTGCCGGAATTTGGAAGAATCGAAGGGATCTTCCTGATTTTGAATCAATTCGTTCCGAATATCTCTATTCCGTGTTGTCCCAATAGATGCCACTATCGGAAAAGCCGGGGGTTTTTATAGACGAGATTATGGAAAGTCACATGGCGTTGGACTTGCAGATGCTATATTGGCTGCAACCGCTGAATTCGAAAATGCAGAATTAAAGACACTCAATACCAAACACTATCCTATGTTTAAAAACCTCAACCCTGCCTATAAAAAGTAAAGGGCCAACCAGTCAGCCCAGGTGACAGCCACGGTCGACGGCTTTTTGGCAATCTGGGGGAATTTGAACATTAACTATGTTTAGTCAAGTCAGTGGAAGCCTTGGCTGCTCCTGACTTTCAGCGTTATGTAGTGTAATATCAACAAGATAAAAAATCCACCATTAATATTAGCTTTCAATGCTTCCTGAAATACCCATTGACCACTATACCGGGTTTCGGTAAAATAGTCTAAAATTCCCTCAGGATACTAAATGGCTATTCGAAATTTTAAAACAAAAGGAACTGTGGATATAAATTGATGAAACTGCTTATCAAGATATTCGACATGTTGTCGCATAAGCCAATATAACATTGCCCAAACAAAAAATCTTTCAACAAGTTGTTTTTACAGCCTCCTGGTCATGAACAGCCAGATCTGCACTCTAAGAATTGCTCTTCCCCACCCTCCTTGATCTCACTGCAAAAAGTCGGTTTACTTTCGTTTGCGATAAAAACTGAAGCTGTAAGTCTTCGTCTTTGCTGAACTCTGGCGAGTGCAACAACAGTTTTTGTACTCGCATCTACGATTAAAATTATAGACGAAGTCTGTTTAATTAGTTGCTAGCCTTATTGTCCAAACTCACGTTTGCAATCGTAACTATTTTGAAGTAAGGTGAATTATGTGGAATTATAGAGTTGTCCGAAAGAGAAACGTCTATCATGACTCTTTGAGCAATAAAGAAAAAACAAATTACACGTATGCTATACATGAAGCATACTATGACAAGAATGGGTTCGTAGGGGCAATCACCAAAGAACCGATTGAACCTTTTGGGGAGAACATTGAAACGTTGCGGCACTCATGGGTAATGATGGCTGAAGCCTTTGGTAAACCGATTCTTGATTATGAAAATATACCTGAACCAGGTTACGAGCGTAAAGAAGACCCAATTGGATCTGAACTTGATAAAAGAGTCAAAGACTTTGAATCTGGAAAAACAAAAGGAATCCCCTGGGAACAGGTTAGGAAAGATTTAGAGGAGAAGTGGGGTCCTTTTGACGAAGAAGCATACAGAAATCAAATAGAAAATGAGAGGTTAGAAAAGGAGCAGTATCATAACGAAACCTTTATAGGCGTACAGGTATTTGCAGATCTAATCAAGAAAATATACACTGACTATCGAGAGTACATTAAACGAGATCTTGCTGAAAATGCCTGGAAATACGAGGATAACGATGTCTAACAAAGCTAATGCAGCCGACGCAAAAAAGTGCGGCTGATTAGCAACAGTAGCTCCCGCGGAAACGAAAGGTCCAGGTAGCGACATGATAACTCAGATCGTGGGGTTTGAGATCGATTACGACCAACTTGCCGGCTTGTCTGACCATGTCTCTTGCCGAGGTTGGTGGTGGACCCCATTGCTTTGGACGACAACGAAATGCAGCAGACAGCCATTGAGAGGATTTCGTGCCAAGTTGAAATCAGGGAAGAATGGGGGTCAGGTCTTGATTTTTGAATTCAACTGATGTGTACACAGATCATGGCCAGACCTCTGCGAATCGAGTATCTTGGAGTTGTCTACCATGTGATGGCCCTGGGGAAACGACCGGAGCCCGTTACGCGGATTGGCCGCCTCCGTCTGAACTCCTGCCGCCTTCCTTCCCCTCGAAGTCAGCCAGAAACGAGGCCATCGTTCGAGCTTATCGAGACCAATGGCTATTCCCAAACGGCTATCGCAGAAGAGACGCGGCTGCACTACTCCACCGTGGGCAGGATTATAGGCCGAGTTTGTCCATTTTCAAAATACAAGACCTGACCCCACATATGTTGCTGGAAAAAGCCCACTAAGTTTTGCTTTGAATTGAGCGATAAATCAGCAGGATCCCGGGGAAAACACGTCATTGCGAGCGACCATCGGGAGCGATGCAATCTTACTATAACCATCCAAGATTGCGTCGCTTCGCTCGCAATGACATGGTTGAATTGCTCAGCTCAGGCTTGCGAGAAGTACGGACTTGGTGCTGCATAACACTGGACAAAGGATGAAAAAAGCCGGATGTAGCAAACCAGCTTTGGATGCCTATGAGCACTGATCTCGTGTCGTTTTTTCAGCTGTGATAGATCAGAACTCCTCCCATAAGGCAGCCACGGAATATATTCTCACTTGATGACTCATGCTCTCCACCCCGGCCCCGACTTCGATGGAAACCCCCAGGGCCTCATTAATAGTCCGCTTGCTGCCCATGTCCACGACATACCACTGCTTGTCTCCAGACAGATCGAGTTCGCTATCCCGATATATTCGGGTTGAGCCATTAAAGACGTCAATGGTCGATATGCCCACATCATTACTTCCGGTCTGAAACAAGACCCCCACCAGTCTGACTTTGCATGAAATCGGGACCGGCAGAGAATAGTGGATCCAATTTCTAACCCCCATTGACTGATCAAATTGCAGGCCCCAGCCCAGAAACTGGCGATCACTGGTTAACCGGTCTTGATATTCAATGTGTCCAGAATGACCATGGACGGAGATGACTTCAGCTGCTGAGATGCTGTTTGCAGCCAAGCCGAGGAAAAAGCAGGCAAGGGCTGAACATAGAAAGATTTTTTTGACAAAAGACAATATGTTCATGGCTCTCCTCATGATTGTTGTATATGCATGGAGTGTGATCACGAAAAAGTGTCTGCGCGTTTTTCCGCTTCCGGGTTGCGTGCGCAGCCCGGAAGCGGAAAACATGTGGTATGATCACCATAGGCAATGACAGAAGTTTGCTAGAGCATTGTGGATGGTGTGATATGAGCATGGTGCGGTCTCTCTTCATTCAAGGTTCAGCATAGCTAGGGGTTGCGCTAAACTTTGATGTTACCTGAGATTGAATGCGTACAAAATACACTTCATTTTCATTGTTGTTGGATGCTAACCTTCATACTTCTATGCCAGTTGAAGAGAGTCTGATATAAATAGGGGGGATGGGTGCTAACAGTGACATTTTTTAGATATAATAGCATATGATCCTTTTGGGGGCAAGCAATTCTTGGTGGTTAATCCAGCCTATGTTGTATTTTCTTTGTCTTTGGGAAGAATGGGGGTCAGGTCTTGATTTTTGAATTCAACTGATGTGTACACAGATCATGGCCAGACCTCTGCGAATCGGGTATCTTGGAGTTGTCTACCATGTGATGGCCCGGGGGAACGCCCGGAGCCCGTTACGTGGATCGGCCGCCTCCGTCTGAACTCCTGCCGCCTTCCTTCCCCTCCAAGTCAGCCAGAAACGAGGCCTTGTTCGAGCTTATCGAGACCAATGGCTATTCCCAAACGGCTATCGCAGAAGAGACGCGGCTGCACTACTCCACCGTGGGCAGGATAATAGGCCGAGTTTGTCCATTTTCAAAATACAAGACCTGACCCTCATCATTGTTTTGTGTGACAGGTATGCTTTGCATTCTGTATGCTACCTTCAGGGTCACTGGCAGGATGACTCTCCTGATTTTTGAAATCTTGTTCCCTGAGATTTAGCTCATTTTTTCTTCCGGCAGCCGAAAGCTTCAGGCACATCCTGCGCAATTGGGCAACATATCTTAATCGCTGACTTACCTTTGTCGGAGACATGTCAATCTGTTTCATGGCCTCCTCCAAGCTTTTGGATATCATCTCGGTCCTGGGCGCTGTTCCGGATCTCTTTTAAGGAAATCAAACCAGTTTTTGAAACCACCCATACACTCTCCTCCTCAAGTGCAATCTTTTGTCTGTTTGCTAAGTACATGACAATAATTTCGCAACATGTATGAATTCATGAATTTTCGTGCCTATATGACTTAATATATCATCAAGTATATCTAACCCGTAACGAAAAATACTGACAGCCTTACGTCCATGGCTTTTTATTTTTATTTTTTTAATCTTATTTTCAATAGTGCCGACTTTATACGCCCATGCAAAAGCAATTGCTAATAAAGCTGTCATTTTACTCAAGCGTTCATAGTTGTTTAAGTGCGTTGATTCAAAATCAAATCCTTTAGACTTTAGTGCTTTAAACATGGTTTCAATACCCCATCTTTTGGCATAGTCTTCAAGTGCTGTATAAACACGGCTTTCAGTAACAACAATTACAAGCTCACCATTTTTTGATTTCGTACCAATAAAAAATAGTTGTAAACCCCATAAATATCTTTTGCCTTCTAAAATCTTTGTTTGTCCTATAGCTATATTTATAAAAAAGTTTTTAACTGGAGCAAGATCACCACTTTTTATTTATTTTTTATATGAATCTTTTATACGTATTCTTACACTAATACCAAGAACACGAGTCAAATATATAAACCAATCGGTACCAACAAACTCTCTATCTGCTACTAAGCAATCTATGTTCTCTTTTCCAAATACTTTTATATATCTATTAATCAATGATATTCGTTCTTTTGTATTAGAGTTTCCCTGTTTAGGTAAAAATATCCACATTATTGGTATTGCTAGGCCATCAGTCGCAATTGCTAATGTCAATATATTAATATCTAGTTTTCCAAACTTCCAATTTGTTCTATCTACTGCAAGTACGACATTTTCGCCATAAAACCCACATATTTTCATTATACATAAGGCTATATCATCATAAGAAAAAGTAAATTTTGCAAAGAAATTTGATATTCTTTTGCATCTTGACTCTTTATTTGCTTTACCAACCATCTTAATTGCAATTTTTGATATGGAAACTGAACGTGCTTTGAATAAAGCAGTGATGAATAATGCAACTAACTGAATCCTGGCTGCATTCCAATTAAGATGTTTACCAAGTTCTTTCTTCGTAATTTCAATATGATGCATAGCGACCCCCTTTGGTTTTAGGGGATCGTTATCAGGTTGTGGAATATAAATCAAGATAAATATGATATTATTTTTTATTGAAGCGCTCAAAATAGCCTCATAGAGGCCGATGTCAGTCCATTTAACATGAATTTCGAAGCTTTTATAAGCTTTCAGTCGAGAAATGTCAAAATTAGAATAAAATTTATAAAATGTAGTTTTTAAAATATTCACAGCATAACTGCATCTTAAGTTACAATAAATTGTCCGGTACTAAGGTCTGTTTGACCAGATTTCCTTGAGTTCCTCAGTAACGAGAAGGAAGTCAACACTTCAGGGGATAGTTTGCTTCAGGATCAATTTTGGTTACCCTGTAAATATGGATTTTTCCTCCAGCAAAAGTCATGGGCTGGGCCTTGAATTCAAACCCAAGTTCCAGCATTGCTTCCATGGCTTTTTCCACATCCTGGGTCAGTATCAAAAGGTCAATATCAACGGTTGCCCGGATGACATCATATACTGCCATGGCCAGACCACCACATAAGGCATAGTAAATCTTTTTTTGTTCAAGCTTTCTGACGACCTGAAGCATTTCTTCATAAAGGTCGAGCATCTTGTGCACTCCAATACGGACTCAAAAAGGTGGATAAAGAATCTTCTGCCCAAGCCACTAGCGAAAATTTGCCATGATTATTTTATAACAAACCCTTACCCGAAATCACGGCAGGACTCCTCACTCCAACCAATTCTGGACAGCTAGGTTGGCAACCCTTCTTCAACATCAGGAAAGCTTTCCTCCAAGGGAGCAAGTTCCTTGAGAACTGCCAACAGACCTTTTTTACTGACTGGCTCGATGACCAACCGATTGTTTTCCTCACTGATAATCGCCTCTTGAGCATCAAGCTCAAATTTTTTTTTGTATTCTAATGGCTTGATTTCATCCATTGCGGAACAGGCGAACGTGACGTTTTTCAGTCATACATCCTTCTCCATGAGCTATGACAGGTCCTGGTCAACAATTCAGCTTTGGGTCATGGTATGTGGCAGGATTTATAGACTTTGCAAACACATATGCCATAGAGGCCACCGTGTCAAGCGCATGAACTCCTGCTTTCGGTTGTGCTTCCCCGGATGACCCAGAATCACCCGGATACCGGCCTCTGTACCCTTGATTTTGCTTGTCTGAGGTTAAAGGTTGACGAATTTCCATTGCCGAGGGAAAACGGCTACAGAGGAAGGGGGCCGAAGATATACTCATAGCTGTAACAATGTTCCGGAATTCCAAGGATTGAGAGGATATCTTTTTGCAGAGGGCTCAGCTTTGAAACAAAATAACATTGCTCCCCTGTAGGGAGCTTTAATCTTCCGCTGACAATGTATTCGAATTCCTTGAGAAGGTAGCCAGCTGAAGGATTTCTGACATCTTTACGGTTTGGCATGAATCCGTCCAAGCCTCAGTTCCGTTCCTCGATATTTTTCCTGGCTGTTCGTTCAATGAGCACAAGAGAGTATAGAAGAGAGTATAGGACTATAGAATGACTATATGGACAGACCCTTTCTTGACGGTAGGCAGTATCATAGGCCGAGTTTGTCCATTTTCAAAATACAAGACCTGACCCCCATCATGACTATTCCAAATTTGATGCACGGAGAAAGTCGTATGAAGCGGATCTGGCAGACAAACAGGACCTTGAGAGAATTGAGAATATCATAAAAAATCAGTATAACCTCGCTGCTTCACTCTGACCGGTGTTCCGCTATCGCTGCACACCGGCAGGTGAGCAGCCCGTTGCCGGCGGCTCCGCCGCCGGAATCGCGGCGCTGACTCCGTCAAGCGATTAGACGCTCCTTATATCTGATGGGATCGTAGCTATGCTGTATGATCATAAAGGAAATCCTCTTCCACTCCAAAGTAGCCCCGATTCTTCTAATATCTCCTGGTCGAAAGCAGCTTGGTCAAAAGTAAAGTCTTGGAGAAAGAAGGGACCTACCTTACTTGCGTTACTTGTTACTGCAAGCGAATTCTTGGTTAATCTTAATTATATATAGATTTATATTATCACCTTTCCGAGAGACCCTTTTGGCTATAGAGGTTAGAGTCGTGAACCGTGGAGCAGATCCTGTTGAGATCGACTCTCTGCTTGACGTTCAAATCACCCGTTCGCAGTTTTACGCTGGCCGCCTAGTAGCAGGTGAAACACATACCATAATACTTCATCTAAAGACTGACAAAAAAACATATTATTGTCACCCATATGTTATACAACCAGATTCTGTACACGAATACATGGTGGCTCTAAAACAGAGGCTTTATGCTAAATAACTCGAAAAAGGCAATGCTACCATCGTATTTGTACTTCAAACTCAAAACTTTGATGAGCTAAGATACATTGAGCTTCCTTTTCTCAAGGAGAAGCTTGAATCGAGGTCGCTTGTCTACACGATTGAATAACATGTTTTCTAACCCCCCTTGCAGCGGACCTCTTGCCTCTGCCGCTGCAAGGGCACGTTCTACCTCTTGGGCCTTGACAAAAAATACATCTGTTGTACAATTGTCATATTGACAAGCACTGGGGATGAGCAATGGAAATTGTAATAGACACTTCTGCATTGATTTCGGTCATTGTCGGTGAGCCGGAACGTAAAAGGATCATCGAACTGACAACAGGTAACATACTTATCGGACCGGGCTCTATCCCATGGGAAATCGGCAACGCATTTTCTGCGATGTTTAAACAAAAAAGGCTGACACTGGCAGAGGCTGAAAAAGGAATATCGATCTTTAAAGGCATCCCCATCCGGTATATCGATCCAGATTTTATCAAGACATTAAAATTAGCCAAACAGGCCAATATCTATGCTTATGATGCCTATTTTTTGGATTGTGCCATCAGATATAAGGCTCCCTTATTGACATTGGATAGAAAGCTGATTGCATCTGCCTCAAACTTTAACGTCGAGACCCTGGAGGTTTAAAATGCAGGTTTTTACATATTCTGAAGCACGGCAAAAACTTGCCATGATTCTTGACCAGGCGGAAACCACCGGCAAGGTGCTAATTCGAAGGAAAGACGGCAGAACCTTTGCGTTGGTTCCGGAAAAAATGGTTTCTTCCCCCCTGGATGTGCCCTCAATTAAAGCAAAAATTACCACGCAAGAAATAGTGGATATTATTCGGGAAGGAAGGGAAAGGTAGAACCTTGCCTTGCACCCGGATAGAAACTCCGCTGCGCTCCGTTCCTGCCCGTGAAGGCTGCGTTATGCAGAAGAATTTCTCGCTAAATGTCAAATAATTGGAACATACCAGATTGGTTAGAGAAGGAAGTACGAGAGCGCGACAAGGTTTGTGTTTATTGCGGTTGTGAATTCACATCGTCCAAAGTATCGAAGAAAACAGCAGCCACCTGGGAGCATATTATCAATGATTCCAACATGATAACCAGAGAAAATATGTCATCTTTTGCCTGTGCTTGGGGTAGAATTATTAGTCACTACGGCAAGAAAAGCTGCCACCGATACAGAGAAGGAAAAGCTCTATTGTGAAATAAAAAAGCTAAAAGCGCGGGGTCATTTAACTCCGAATGGTTTTCTCGTATTGAAAGGATCTCAAGCTGTGCTGAAAGATCGAGCATCAGCCAAAAAATAAGGTATTATAGCAAACCTGGCTGGGATAAATTGATACGAGTTGATTATCATGGCTCGAAAGAAGTGCCTACGGGCACGTTTCATCAAATCCTTAAAGCAGCGGGAATAAAAAAGCCATAAGAGGAGAAAAACACAGATGATTGAATTACCGTATTCATTAATAATCGAAGCGACCGAGGAGCCTGATTATTTTGGATTTTATTCCCCAGATCTGGAGGGCTTTTCAGGCATAGGGCATTCTGTGGAGGATTGTTTGTTCAAGGCCAAGTGGGGCATGAAGGAACATGTCGAACTGCTTAAGCAAGAAGGTCTTCCTGTTCCTTCTAATAATCCGGATCCCAGGATCATCGTACAGAACGAAAAAAAGCTGGCGGTTGCCTGATCCATAACGATTTTTCATGATAATATTCGAGCGTCAACCCGGATGCCGCAAGCTTTCTCTAAATGTTTGATTTTATTCTTCAACCGTGAACCTGGAACTTTTTGTTCTCAAGTGGGATAAGAGATATGGAAGAAAGTCCTGCAAAGCAACGATTTGGTTGTTTGCCTCCAAAGTATAATTTTTCCCTTAATCCATATCCTGAGCTTCGATTTTCAAGGTGTCCGGATTGTCAGAAAAAAACCGGCCAACGCAAACTTCCTTTGCTTATTCATGTAGACCCAAAGAATTTGATAGCACTCAACTACACCAATCGATATTGTAGCGGCTGTGATATGCTCATTGGGCATAAGCATGAAATTGAGCACTACTTGACCGAATTATTTTTTAAAATTGATCCAGAAGTAATTGGTAATGATTATCTGGTTTTTGGCACAGTTGAGAAAAAGGCCTGGCATGAAAATATGAACGATCCAAAAGCATTAACCGAAATGCGACAACATATTCATGATTTTAAAAGCTATCAGAACATCCGCATGACAATGGCTGGATGGTTACCAAAAGGACAGGAAGCGCCGATAATGGAAGCGCCACCGTCAACAGAATGGATGAAAAATCCCGGTAGAGATGATTAAAAATCTTGACCCTCCCCGCCTTCAAAACAGTGGCGGGTTCAATCGCATTGAATTGAAACAAATTCTTCTTATTATTAAAGAAAACCAAGCATCTTTAATGGAGGCATGGGATGAGTACTTTGGCAGTTAATATCGAAACACTTTATGCAGTAAATGTACAGATAACCGAAGATACCATTACGGTTGATCTCAGCGACGGGCGAACCATCTCAGCACCATTGGCTTGGTTCCCACGGCTTGAATACGCTAATTCTGAGGAACGGGCAAACTGGAGATTAATTGGAAAAGGCCAGGGAATTTACTGGGAAGATTTAGACGAAGATATCAGCGTAGACGGCCTCCTCGCAGGAAGACCATCCGGTGAAAGTAAAGATTCTCTGAAAAAGTGGCTTGTAGGGCGAAGGTCCCCCAGCCCCAACCAATCAGTAAACCGGATGCCGGAAAGGCTCGAGGCGCTTCGCGGAAAGTTCACAGACGGCGCCGGTTACTACCACCGTTCAGCCGGCAGGAAATGAAAATTTTGAGCTTGAAAAGCTGTTCGGTATGATATATTATTATACCGGAGGTGACAAAAATGGCTGCTTCAAAAATTGCAATTACAATTGATGATAAGCTTTTAAAACAATTAGATTTAATGGTGAAGGCCAAGGTGTATCCGAACCGCAGCAAGGCGATCCAGGAGGCTGTTGCCGACAATCTGCATCGCCTTGAGAAGACTCGTCTGGCCCAAGAATGCGCCAAGCTTGATCTGGAGTATGAACAAAATATGGCGGAAGAAGGGCTTGCCATGGAGATGGATGAATGGCCGGAATATTGAGGGGCGATATCCATTGGGCTGATTTGAATCCCGTCATAGGAAGCGAACAGGGCGGTTTCCGCCCTGTTCTTATTTTGAGCCATAACATCTTCAATGAAAAGAATCGGGAAAAAGATTGCATCTTCTTCTTTAGAGGAGCTTGTTAATATTATCGATGGATTGAATGAGATAATTGGCGGCTAACCAGGCAAATTAACTCTGATGCAAATTCCGCTACGATCCATTTGCGCCGGGTATTGGCGAAAAGGAAAGAAGATATATGAAAGAGAAAATAGAATACACGAATGAGCCCTTGGGAAAGGTGAAGGTGGTTTCAGATTTCCTTCCTTCGCCTGAGGAATTAGCGCTAAAGGACGAGACCGTGAAAGTGACAATCACCTTGAACAAGGGCAGTGTCGAATTTTTTAAAAAAGAGGCGAAAAAACACAATACTCACTATCAGAAGATGATCCGAAGACTGCTGGATGAATACACGGCACACCAATCCTGATATCCGCGTCCATCAAGATATCCTTCGATAGTAATGAAGGCTGGTGGACTTGTACAAGGGCAAAGTCCCCGGAAAGGGGACGCTGCCCGGGGAGAAAACCTGACAACAAACAACATCAAGTACAATGGCTGCCTGTCCGACGAGCCGTTCATGCACTGTCTTCCAATGTCCGGAATGCGGCAACACACTTTTCCGCGGGGCAGCGAGATGCAATAAATCCAAGACGGCTGTGGATCTGGACTGGGTAAAATTTCTTACCACCAAAAATCCGGCGGGCTTGGCCTCTTTTAGGGGCGGCTCCTGACGGTGTGGGTATAGATCATGGTGGTTCGGACATCGCTGTGGCCCAAAAGCTCCTGAATGGTCCGGATGTCGTAGTTGGCCTGGAGGAGGTGACTGGCAAAGCTGTGGCGGAAGGTGTGCGCAGGTAACCCGCTTGGTGAGCCTGGCCTGGCGGACCGCTGAGATCTACCTGGCCATGTATCAGGCGTGGGCGATCCAGAAAATCCTGTTCATCCTGTCAAATATTCTTACGGCTCTGACCATCCATTCTTTTCTCATAATTGCAAGGCATTGCTTGACAAGAACCATGATCTTTGAAAGGCTGGTTTTAGTATACTCTTGAGAAGATATGCTTCATTTTCAGAAGACCCATTTCATTGCCAAACAAGCATCTTCAGACAAAATAATCCATGAATTTCAGGTTTCTGCCCTATTTATCGATGACCTGCACTGGACCGAAAGTCAGAACACGAATGCCAATCGTACATCCCTTCAGGAGTGGCTCTCCACCGAAGCCCCTGGTGAGTTAACAGGAATCCCACGAGACGATCATGCTTCCGATTCCACAGAATGATGAAAACCTGTTCAACAAAGCTTTATTTCAAAGCGCAGTCCCTGAGTCTCTCCATAATCATTACCGGAAATGGCTTCGATATTTTCTTTGACTTTTGCCGAAAATACCCACCTCTCGATGCCAAACAGGAAATCGACTCGATTTTAATTTGACCAATACTCATTCTTCGGTATTGGCGGAACGAATTTGTCCCGTCATTATCTTGTTAGCTATAAGCCAAATATATTTTAAACATAGGAGCTATTTATAGTGAGAATTGAAGAGATTAAAAATACGGTTGTTTTATTGCCGGTAGATAAGTACCGCCAATTCAGAGATTGGTTTCTGGAACATGATTGGGAGCAATGGGACAAACAGATCAAAGCTGATTCTGGATCCGGGAAGTTGGATTTCTTAATTGAAGAGGCAATGGATGAGAAAAATAAAAGGAAAAATGAGGGATCTGTAAGAAAAGGACGGAGTTCTTCCGGAACGGTGAAGGTGATCATGAAGTGAGGTCTGGGAAGCAGTCGCTCCTGTTGTTTGTGCAGCCATTTCTGTGACTTTATGGTACTGGCACATTGGACAGTGCCGATTACCGCAGGACTGGTTCACGACATGGACCTTTCCGCAGGCCTGACACTGATAAATGGTCTTACCGAGATTTCCCGAACGGCAGTCCATGATGGCCTGGATGACCTTTTGGTGGTTCTTCGGGATGTTCGGATAGGTTTGGATATACTCTTTGCCAAAGTTTTCAAAGATCCCTTTGAGCTTGCCCATGGCTCAGAAATCCTTCATCAGATCATTGATCCGCTGATAGGCATCCTCCTGTCCTTTCTGGGAAAGATGGAGATAGACCATGGTGGTCATCAGTTGGGAATGCCCCAGGTAGCGCTGGATAGTCCTGATATTGACCCCGGCTTCCAATAAATGGGTGGCATAGGAATGCCTCAGAAGTATGCACAGAGACACGCCGTTTGGTGATGCCGGCCGCAAACTTGGCCCGCCGAAATGCCCCTTGAACACTATCGATGGCCATGGGCGTACTTGGAAGTCGGTCCGAGGTTGTGCCCTCTTCCGAAAGCTGGAAAAATGAGCGTGGGATTTCGATGCGTTATCCAGTATCGCCTCGAGAAGCTGCAAGGTGGCTTCAGGCAGAGGGACAAAGCGGTCTTTGGATCCTTTGCCCCGGTGTACATGGATCATCATGCGTTGGTTGTCGATGTCTGAGATTTGGAGATAGAGTGCTTCTTGGAGTCTGAGGCCGCAGGCGTAAACTGTAGACAGATATGCGTAGTTGTGAAAGGTCTTAAGTTTGGCAAAGATCCGATTGATTTCTTCTCGAGTTAAGACACAAGGCAGTGCATTTGGTCTTTTGGCACCCAGGTATGAAAAGATATGCCAGTCCTGCTTGAGGACATTGATGAAGAAGAACTTTACGCCGCTATAGGCAATTCTCAAGGTCCCCGGTGCCCACTGATCAACATTTCTTCTGATAAGAATTTGGGATGAATTCGAGAGAGATATGACGAAAATGGAAGATCTTGCAACTTGCTGGATATGTGGGGATTAAGACTGGAATGGGGGAGGGGCTACCCTGCCGCGGAGCGGCTTACTTGAACAAAGCGCTGCAGCCCGACCCAAAAAAAGCTACGCGCTTTTCGGTCGGCTGAGCGCTGGGATTGGACGGACGGGAGTGGAATGAACAGCTGGGAGTGCAGAAGGAATCCATGACTACGCTACTCGTCGGGTTCGACTCCGCGTGGACCCCAACCAACTCCGGAGCTATCGTCTGGGTGCTCCGCGCTGATGACGGAACGTTTCGCGAACTTGGCTCGCCGCAGGTGGTGAACTACCACGAAGCTGAGAACACGATTGCTGCCTGGCAGTCACAGCAAAAGCCGGAGGCGACGATCGTGCTGCATGTTTGCCAACTGGCATCGAGCGCGTTCGGAGAGTGCGGGCTCCCGGAAGTCGTTGAATGGCTCGACCGCCCAACTCAGAGAAACATGCCCCGCAAGATAGATCAGGACGGTCTGGATGCCTGCATCTGCCTACTGGCCGCGCTGTACCTAGCCGAAGCGAAGAGCTGTCTGATGGTCGGGAATACGGCCACGGGTTACATCGTCGTGCCTTACGGCGAGAACCTGTATGAGGAACTCAAGGTGCGCTGTCGAGCAGACCGGTCGCGCCCCATCGGAATGGGTACGGTCCTTTCGTTTATCGGCGTCCGGGCAAGTTCTGCCCGGCGGGAAGTCCAACTAATTAATACACCGGAACAGATTCCAAGAGGTTATAATATGACAGATTATAAAGAAAGAAACAATATTCCAAAATTGGATTATCTTAAAGATTTTGATTTAAACAATCATCACGATATTGAGGCTTTAATGGAAGTATTATATGCCAATTTTAAATTTGGTAGAATTGATGAATTTATTGAAGAATTAACGGAACATAAAGATACTATTGAATATTTACAATTATCTTTAGATAATCTTTTGAATGTTTTAAAATTACCTGCCAAAGATAAAGATATCTTTGTAGATTCGATCATGCAAAAACTAAATCTTCATAGTACTGATGAGCCTTTAGTAAATTACTTGTAAGAAAGCTTGCAAATGACCTCAAGCTTTAACTATTTATAAGAAGAAGAGCTAACAGAAATGCCCCGGTACTTCCTGGAACCTGCCAACTCAACTCATCGGCAATATGAAGCCTTGAGGGCCTTTTTGTGGACAACCTCTCTTCAGATGAAGCAGCCAGGAAGTTTGGGTATACTCCGGGCAGCTTCCGGGTCCTTTGCCACCAGTTCCGGAACAACCCGGATCGGCAGTTCTTCTGTCCGCCTAAAAAAGGCCCGCATGTCCACAAGAAAAAGGACAAGGTCCGGGACAAAGTCATTGCCTTGTGCAAGAAAAACCTCTCCATCTATGACATCAAAGACCATCTCAAAGAGGAAGGAGTCGCAAGTATTCACCCCTAATTCCAAAGTTCAGGGAGGATTTCCCAGCCAGAGGCGCTGACCAACCCTTTTCACTTACAATTGGTGATAAACATGTATTGGTACTGATACAAAAAGTGTCAGACAGCCGAATAAGGCTGTCAGCACCCCGCTTGGGAAAGGCGCCCTGAACGGATACCCCTCCAGTTATGCGCGACGTTCGTTTTTTTATTTGACTGGAGTTGACAATGCCTGAAGTAAGCCGATTTTATGGTATAATATAATGCTAAAAGATGTTGTTTTCGCCGTTTATAAAGGCGGCTATAAAATTGAGGTGACATTTGATGATGGTGTCACAGGGATTGTAGATTTTTCCAGGTACCTAAATCAAGGTGGAGTTTTTGAAAAATTTAACGACATAGAATTTTTCAAAAATTTCAGCATTAATAAAGAACTCGGGGTATTGACTTGGGGCGATGAAGAAGTGGATATTGCTCCGGAAACACTTTATGCCGAAGCTACGAATACCCCACTGCCAGAGTGGATGACTACTCCGCAACAGGACTCTTCGGAGAACCTGTCTCTTCAGCCGACCTCGTAAACTCGGCGGCTGAGTTTTTTGTGACTACAGTTTGCGGCTATCAGTCCGCACAACAAAGAATACTTCAAGATCGACCTTCGGCCTCTTGGGACAGAAAATGCCCGAACGGAAAATCGTTCAAGAAATTGTCTCCACCGCAGCCAAAAGACATCTTCATGGCAAAGAAATCCTCAGGCAAAGATCCCAAGGACATCGCCTCCTGCCGGCATGACGATAAAGACAGGGTGAACAACCCGCCTGTGGGTCTGGTCACCCCGGATACTGAAAAGGAACTGGTCCAACCGGCTGATCCCCGGGGACAGCCTCCTGGTCATGAACAGCCAGATCTGCACTCTAAGAATTGCTCCTTCCTCCTTGACTTTTGCTGGGAATTTGGGTCAAAGCTATAATCATTGGACTAAATTGTCACAATCATCTGATATGATAAATTTGGAGGTATAAGATGCAAAAACTTAAGCGTATTTCTATAGATCTAGAGATTATGGGTGGAAAACCTTGTATAAGAGGAATGCGTGTTACTGTTGGAACAATAATTGGCTTGCTTTCAGCTGGACATTCAGAGGAACGTATTCTTAAAGCTTATCCGTATCTAAAACCAGAGGACATTAGAGAAGCACTTGCCTACGCTATGTGGCGGGTAGAAGAAAGCGAAGCGCCATTAACAAGGCGCATAGCATGAAAATATCTATGAGAATAAAAGTCTTACCTATAAAGCCAATACGAAGAAAGATGCAATTGTAAGATTATTTTTTTAACATGTCTTAGAACATTGACACATAGCCAACTATTGTGTGCATTATCTTTTATCTATTTCTATACTGCTGAATTCGCTGGATCATAATCCTTTATTCGGGATTTACTTCATGAAATTGAGCGAATGCGAACCTGTGCAGCACAGAATTTCATCAGAGTCTGAAAGTCTAGTCAGAAGACCCAACCTTTGAACGACTTTTTTGTGGATAAAATGGTCATTCTAAGGCTAAAAATCAATCATAATTGAGGCATTTCCTTCGTTGAATCAATTGGTTAACTCTCGATCCCAAAGGGGGACTTCAGGCGGATTGTGGCCTCGCTTAACGGCGATTAGGTGTTAGGTTATAGGTGTTGATGGAAAAGGGAACATAGTCAGCTACGCGGCATATATCGGCAATTCTGCAAGGTATTGCGGAATTGACTAGACAATTCTGCAATTGTGTGCATAATTGCCGTTAAACTTTTTTTTCCGGAATAAATTGTCATGGAACGCCAGCAGAAAAGCACCATTGTAAACGATCTTGAAAAAAAGATGGTTTTTATCACCGGGCCGCGGCAGGTGGGCAAGACCTGGCTGGCCAGGCAGATCGCCCGGTCTTTTGAGCGCAGTGTGTATTTGAATTACGACAGTGTCGGGGATCGCGATATCATTAAAAAAGAGGCATGGCTGGAAGACACGGAATTGTTGATCCTCGATGAGCTCCACAAGATGGATGGCTGGAAGAATTATGTCAAAGGGGTTTATGACACCCGGCCGGCAGGGATGCGGATTCTTGTCACCGGTAGTGCCCGGCTGGAGGCGTTTCGGCAGGGCGGGGATTCACTGGCGGGACGGTTTTTCCGGCACCGGCTGCTGCCGTTTTCGCCTGCGGAGGCCGGCCACGTGGGCGAATCCGTAGACATGGCCCGGTTTCTGGAGCGAGGCGGTTTTCCTGAGCCGCTTCTGGCTCCCGAGGACAGGGACGCAAACCGCTGGCGAATGCAGTACTTAGACGGTCTGATCCGGACCGATATCCTTGATTTTGAAAAAATTCATGATTTTAAAGCCATTCAACTGATTCTGGAGCTGCTCCGGTCCCGGACAGGTTCGCCGGTGTCCTATCAGTCCCTGGCCGAAGACGCGGGGGTCGCACCCAATACTGTGAAAAAATATATCCAGGTGCTGGAATCACTGTTCATTGTTTTCCGGGTGACCCCATATGCCAAAAATATCGCCCGCTCCATCGTGAAAACGCCCAAAATCTATTTTTATGATACCGGCCTGGTCAAAGGGGATGAGGGGGCCCGTTTTGAAAACATGGTGGCTTTGTGCTTGTTAAAGCATGTCTGCGGCTGCGTGGACTTGCAGGGCCGGGCCGCTGCTTTGCATTATGTCCGCACCCGGGACGGCGCTGAGGTGGATTTCTGCCTGACCGAAGACAATCAGCCCCGGCGGCTGATCGAAGTCAAGCGGGCCGATGAGAAGCCCGGCCGGGGTCTGGTCAATTTTTCCCGGCGCTATGATATCCCTGCAATGCAGGTAGTGCTGCATTTGAAGCAGGAGCGCAAGAAGCAGGACATTGAAGTACGAAGGGGCGAAGATTTTCTCGGGTCGTTGATGACTTAACCGTGAAACATTAATTGCTGCTACAGTTGACGGACAATACGTTTCAGAACAGTCATTGCCGTTTCTGATCGAACTGTTCAAATATCATGATGAATAGCTGCAGTGGGGTGTAAGGTCATGCCTTTCATTTTACTGCTTACTCCTCAAATGCTGTCATAAAAAACAAGAAAGTTTGAACTGCAAAGACGCAAAGGACGCAAAGTTAAAGACGCGAAGCAGGGGTTTTTGTCCAAAACCGGGACACGGTTTTGGACAAGGCTGCCTTTTCTTTTGCCGCTACCCGGCAAATGAAAAAAACTCACTGTCTTCCTTAGTGTCCTTTGCGCCTTGAGCGAAGCGGGCGGTTCAAATATCTTCTGTTTGGGTTGCGGGCATAGCCCGCTTTGGATATAAGGAGAGTTAGGGGACAGGCTAGATTTGACTTTTTCTCCCTGTGGCCCAGCGCAAAGAACGAAAAGGCCGCAATCCCCAGACCGGTGAGGAGATAACCATCCCAGCCGGCAAAGTGGTCAAGTTCAAGCCGGGAAAGGGATTGCAAGATGTAGTTGCCTCATAGATGCGCCTGCAATAAAATCAAAATGCAGGCGCAGAGGACAGATGACAGAAGACAGAGGACAGAAGAATCAATGGATTAGGGCTTTAAGTTTGCCTTAAGATGACTTCAATTTATATTTTGCAAGTTCCGTTCTCATAGTCGGCTGTGACATAAATCAATGCGACAAATAATAAGCAGACGAGAGCCAGACGCTACCCCGCCGCCAAGCTGCTGATACCTTTTCTTTACGGGCCTGTCCTGAAATTTCCTTCATTTCACTGGGATTCTTATTCCCGCAAAGAAAAATAACTCATCATCTGTGTCAATCGGTGTGATCTGCCTGCCCTTTTGTCCCCCGGCTTGGTCAACCGGGGGGATTTTTTTGCCCTTTGGGTTATTGAATACATGCTGGCTCCCAATATTGTTGCCATGTTCCACACCTCAATCTTCGACCCCCTCCGCTTCTTGGAGAGAAATCTCCGTCTCAATGTCCAGCTTGCTTCCAATGGGAAGATCCTTTTGTACGGCCTCAACGATCTGTCAGCAAAGAGACGGCAGCAGGCCTTCAATGTGCTCAAAGTCTACGACAAACTGCTGCGTATGCAGCTGGATGCACCTACCCGGGAACTTCGTCCCTCGGTAAACAAATTGCTGGCCCAGGGCAAAATTGTGATCAAGAACAAGAAATATGTCTTGCCCTGAGAATATTTATCCATACTATTCATCTTTTTTTTGCGTCACGTATTGACATTTACTTCTGTGCAATTACAGTTATACTCAATTCACATTCAATGAGTTCATCTAAGATGAGATGTACAACTAACTGCAAGGAGATGAATCATGGAAGAATACGTCCAACAAGCCCTTGATATCGTCAAGGCCCAGGCCAGCGTCCGGAACATGACCGAGGACGAAATCACCTCCATGGTCCAGAGCCTGTCCCAGCAGCTCAAGGGCATTGTCGAGGGGAATGGAGCCCAGCCTCAGGAGGCAAAATCCCAGGAGCCGGCAGTGGATCCCAAGAAGGCCATCCGGGAAAAGGCTGTGGTCTGCCTGGAGTGCGGCAAGAAGTTCAAGGTCCTGTCCAAAAAGCACCTGGCCCAGCACGGCCTGACTCCAGAGGAGTACAAGGAGAAGTGGGGCTTCAAGAAGAATCAGTCTTTGGTCACTAAGGAGTTGGCCAGGCAGCGCAAGCAGAAGATGCAGGAGATGCAGCTGTGGAAGCGGCGGAAGACTGCGTAAATGTATGGGGAAGGGGGTGGCTGGTGTTCGGCCTGGCCATCTCCCTTGCCAAGCTGCACGGCCCCTCTCTGATCACACCCAGCCCTCATTCCAGCACCATTCTCACCAACCCACCAAACCCACCAATCCGTATTCCCATACTCTTTTGAGCTGCCTTACGTCAGGTAATTGACTTTTTGGGCTCCTTAAGGCAGGGATGAAGAAAGTTTATTTATTAAGATGAGGGAGTTGGTGGGGCTGATGGTGTGAACTTGGGTGTATTACCACAATTGTGGTGTTATACGGAAAATTAATAATATCTTGTTGGGCCTCACGTCATCCGACATGCGTAAGGATAAATTTGATGAGTAGGTGGTCGAAGATCATAGAATCGTTTCCTCTGACAGTCGGACAGGTCTTCCAAGAATACACGAGGATACCCACAGGTGTCTCAGGTGTATTTTATCATTATACTACACGTGCGGGACTGAACGGGATTTTAAGAAGTGGTGGATTTCGGGCAACATATAGGATGAGGATGAATGATCCTGGCGAATTCGAATACGCAAGAAATCTCATTTTCGAAACACTGAATCAGATCGGCAACCGTCAAGACCTTCCTCCAGTTGTTTATAGCTTGACAACATACGCATACAAGAATCTGGATAAATTCCTCAACGACTCGGCAGAAATGAGCAGCGCCTATTGCGCTTGTCTGACAGTCGCTTCCGACCAACCGAAGCAGTGGGAGACCTATGCGGAAAACGGAAAAGGCTTCGCTCTCGGAATTAACCTGCTAAACCTTCTAAACAATCAGCGCCATGCGGTTGGGAGCGGGAAACCATTCGTCTTCTGTGCTCCGGTGACCTACAATGAAGCCGACCAGCGCGATCTTGTGTTGCGTTTGGTGGGGGCTGGTCTCCGTGACATTCAAGCTTTTTCTGATAAGTGCTCACAAAGGCCCGAAGATCTCACCAAAATTCGAAATCGCGTAACTCAAGAGATAGTCGTTCAATTGTTCTCTCTCATCGATTTTATGAAGGCGCCCAGTTTCAGCAGTGAGCAAGAATTCAGATTGATCCTTGACACGAATGACGGGACTCTGAGGGCACGCAATGTTCAGCATTATAAAAGCGGTGAAGAGATTATATTTTTTGTGTTTATTGATCTTATTGACCCTAACACGAAGCGACTCCCTTTGGCAGAAATCAAGGTTGGCCCAACTGCTTCGTTTGAAGAAGAAAATCCGTTTCTTGAAAAGTTGCTTGATGAACTCGGTTACGGCTGTACATATAGTGATAGACCTGCAATTATTCAATCATTAGCCGCGATTAGACGGGGACTTTAGTATGCTGCCTCTAACACTCGATCACCCATCGGAGATGAGTGAGAAACAGAAGGATAGCCCAACCAAACGCTTGAGAGGGATCGGCCTTATTGCGCGGCCTTTTCGGAGATATGCGGTTTAAGGAAATGAAAACTTTAATCTGAGGTTCAGGGTTATAGACGCCCGGCTTCTCAGCTTCTAGTTAGACCCTAAAACTGGGAAAATAATTGTATACTAAAATGAATATTCCACCACCCAGTGAATTCGCAAGATTTCGATATTTTGACCAAATTGCTCCGTCTATGATCCCTAATCAGATTATTGGACTCTCTCAAGAGATCGCATATCGAGTGGAACACGCACCACCGCAAACGATACGAGAAGTTATACTTCATGCTACTCAAACAAATATAAAACGAACTGGATCAATTGACTTTTATATCTTTGGAACCTTTCAGAGCCACTTCCGCGCAATTGATCATTTCGCAGATTATTTAATACCTCTTTATTTACAATCTGGGATTATGCCTCTGATTAAACCTCTGACAAAACCAGAATGGCTGTTGCATTATCAATATAAAGGTCCTGTTCTCCAGAGAATAGCAAAAAGCGGATGGCTTCTAAATAGAATCGAATAATAATATGGATGAAAAAGACATTTACATAGATCTTGCAGAACGAGCTATCGATGCTGCTGATGCTGCGGTTGACAATGCGGCGCATGAATACGGAGGATTTCTTGCTTACCATGCTTTTGAATCGTCTGGTGGTGCCTTATGCAAAAGCCGTGGAGTGCCTTACCCAAGACTGCATAATAGAAAGATCAATTCTTTTGTAGTTCAAGCGAACAGACTTGGAATTGGTCACCAAGTAGCTGGTGCAGCCATCAGAATTGCATCCATCAGAAATGAATGCCTGTATCCAATACCTCAACCAGACGGTTCGCATAGACATCCAAAAAATAATT
Organism: Desulfovermiculus sp.; assembly: GCA_034521385.1. Taxonomy (GTDB): domain Bacteria; phylum Desulfobacterota; class Desulfovibrionia; order Desulfovibrionales; family Desulfothermaceae; genus Desulfovermiculus. The sequence goes on along the minus strand of JAXHMO010000018.1, from coordinate 83,416 downwards.
TGAGCAACACAATTGTAAAAATGATGGTAAGAAGGGCAAAGGGAATAGTGCGAGCTGTAAAACGAATTATTTGAACTGATCTGGTCTGACAAGTCGCTGGAGATTCGACGGGAAAACGCTGGCGCGTTTCCCGCGTCTCAGCTCCAGCGTTAGGGAATAAAAGGTGAAACCGTAGCGATATGAACAGGAACACGTCAGAAGAAGATATTTTGTCGGTCTTCGTCGAAGAAATGGAGAGGCGCGGAGAAAACAGAAAGCTTGTTCGCCTCGATATTGATGAATCTATGTTGCAAAGGATTAATCATAGTAAGGGAAGCAATATAGATCTCGAACAGCTACAAAAATACGCTGACAGGTGCCTCGCAAACGAGTGGCTCGAGCATACAGTCATGGGGGGCGGAAAGTATGGACACCTTTCCATAACAACAACAGGCTTAGGCGTGGTGCGTTCGCGGCAACGGAAGGCAGAGGTCCTCTCAAACCGAACATTATTTAAAAAATTTTCCGATTACATAGAAGACCACAAGGGTTTCTTTATCTTAATTGGTTCGGCAGTCGCAATTGCTGGGCTCCTAATCAAATTGTTTGCGGGGTAAATCATGGACATACCTGACTTTAAGGTAAGTATTAAATGTCTTTTTTGTGGCGAGGCTCTTGAAGGACCAGAAGATGCAGAGTACCAATCTGGCGATCTAATTAAATGCACGAAGTGCGGAGAAGAAAACGACTATGATAGTGTTTTAGAGGTCGCTAAAGAAGAAGGTATGAGCCAAGTCAAGGACAGGGTAGAAGAACAAATACAGAAGCAATTCAAAGGGCTGTTCAAGAAATAGCCCTAACAAGGCTTTTGCAGCGGACGCAAAAAGCCGCGCCGCTGAAAAGCATCGTTCCCAGCGGCTCCGCCGCCCGGAATCGCGGCGCTGACTCCGTCGCGCCGCGATTGGGGTTCATAGTGAATCACCAATACGCCTTACATCCTTTAGAGAAGGAAGCGTGTCGTTGAATGAAACAAATATAGAGCCCGACCGGGTAAATGCGATTGTCGAGGGATACTTTCGGATTCCCGCCGTGTGGGTCGGTAGTGCTCCAGAAGCTCCTGAGTCGAAGTCGGAAGTTTCGCTAAGAGAAACAATCATCCACAAAACGAGTCTCGGATGTGGCATTGATGCCTACGCCATGCAAAACGGGCTTTTCTTATTTGATTTCCTGCGAAGCAGCATTGGAGAAGTTGTTCGCGTGCCTGGCTACCAGCGGCCCGAAAAGTTTCCCTATAAGCCACCACGCGAACATGCAGAAGCTGAAGTAAAGGCCGAGCAGGTGGGATTGCTTCGTGCCCAAATCATGAATGTTCATCAGGCGTGCCTAATTTCGGCCGAAAAGGTTAGAAGAAATAGGTCGGCTGCGATGGGGTTCCCCGTTACAGCGTGGAGCACGGTTAAGTCCATCGGTATCGACCAACCCATCCACTATCACGCCGACATAGAAGACGTCCACGCTCTCGCGAGAAACGTTTTGGATGGTAAATACGAGGCAGCTTTTAAACCACGGCAGCGCAGGGTATTGGAAGTCGACGTTGTGTCACACTCTTTCACTACTCTTGACTACATTTTGAGTCTGGACGGCGGCCGTTTCCTCCCGGTCGTCGAAGCTGCATATCAATCAGCTTGCCGAGCGGTAGAGCACCGATTCGGCGAAAGCATAGCGATCGGATGGACGGTCTGTGAGCAGTTGATCTCAACTGAGTGGAAGCATCTGATCGAGCGCAACGAATCAGGTAGAGACGACGACCGACGGCTTACGAAGGGAAGAAAGAAGAAGCTTTTTGGCCGGGACTACACAGCATCGGTGATGGTCGAAATGTTGGAACTGCATGGAATGCTGCCCGGAAACCTCTATGAAAATCTTGAGATTGCCCGTAAGGCCAGGAACAACTGGGCGCATGAGATGGCCGTTCCGGGTAGCCAAGCGATCACGGCCTGCCAAGAGGCGATTCGCGAGTTGCTGGCACGAAAAGGCATTCACCTTTGGCTTCAAACCGGATTTCGAAGCGCCGGAGGCGCCGCTTGGACGCTGGAAATATTTCAGCGTGTGCATGGAGATGATGTGTCGGGTTTTTGTATTTGACCAAGTTCCTACGTTTGTGAACTGACAAGCAATGGTGCCCAACAAGTCGCTAAACCCGACGCCGAAAAGCTTTACGTCGTTTTGCTGTAAGCTTCGTGGCGGCGCGGGTTAGAGGTTCGTTCGATGAAAAAAATAATTATAGCAAGAATACATTTACACCTTGAGAAGTACCTTAGGAGAGCGATAACTCATTTCGAGAAAGAGGATTATCCTTTCAGCTTTTTCTGCGGCTCAACCCTTGTAGAGGAAATAGGAAAAATTGGCACAATTGGAATGGTGGATTTTGCCGTGAAGAATGGAATCTTAGAGGGGAGATTAGATCTTACTGGCAAAGATGCGCAAAGAAAATTTCGTATGCATAGAAGCAAGCAGATTGCGGCAGTAGCGCTAACTCTTCATGTGAATTCAAGGGTAAGCCGCATTTACAGAGAAGCTGAAAAGCGTTTTGCCAGGTGGTACAGGAAAGAAGAGTTTTTTAGAAAGAGAAATGAGTCATTGTATGTAGAAATCATTGATGCAGAAGCACTACAGGTCCCAGAGGATGTAATTAGTATGGATGATGCATTTCTCATGACTTGTATGGCGGGTGAATGCTTGGCAGAAATACAAGGGGAGATGATATCCTCAGAAAATTCGGAGCACGAAAGGATCTTAAGTTTGGTGGAAGAATTTCGAGAATCAAATATGAGCATTCTTGAAAGGATTCGGAATGAAGAATCGAACAAGTCAATGGCATCTGACGTAGATGGCTGACGCCATCTACGGAGATCATCTCTACGTTATATTCGCTGAGATCTTATGGGAAGCAAAATAGGCAGAAACGACCCATGCTGGTGTGGTTCCGGCAGGAAGTACAAGAAGTGCCATCTTGGCCGCGACAAGGCTCCAAGGATGAATCCTTTTGTCGCTGAGCAGGAACTCAAAAAGAATTTCAGCGAGAAGTATTGTCTCCATCCAGAAGCAACTAAAGGCCTCTGCAAAGGTAGCATAGCCCGTGCACATACGATACAGCGGTCAGGGGGACTTTCCAGAATCGCTGAGAATGGTCATGTGTATAGCCTCAAACCATCGATGAAGATGTTGATCGAGCTCAATGGGAAAGTGGCTCCAACCTCAATTGGCATCAATCAGGCTTCCACGTTTACTGGATTCTGCCGGTTTCATGATTCCGAAACATTCAAAACCCTTGAGAGGCAACCTTTTGTCGCGACAGATGAGCAGTGTTTTCTTTTGACTTACCGAGCATTCAGCAGAGAATTCTTTACGAAACGGGCAATGTCAAAGTCTATTGATATTCATCGTCAATCTGATACAGGGCTGCCTTTGCAAGCGCAAATGGAGATCCAGAACCTCGTCAGTCAGCAGGAACTTGTTGCGAGCAAGGATATTGCTGAGATGGAAGAGCACAAGAACACACTTGATACATGGCTTGTATCCAAAGATTATGCAGGCTTGAATTATTGTGTATTTTACCTTGACAGTATTCCAAGCCTAAGTACATGACAATAATTTCGCAACATGTTTGAATTCATGAATTTTCGTGCCTATATGACTTAATATATCATCAAGTATATCTAACCCGTAACGAAAAATACTGACAGCCTTACGTCCATGGCTTTTTATTTTTATTTTTTTAATCTTATTTTCAATAGTGCCGACTTTATACGCCCATGCAAAAGCAATTGCTAATAAAGCTGTCATTTTACTCAAGCGTTCATAGTTGTTTAAGTGCGTTGATTCAAAATCAAATCCTTTAGACTTTAGTGCTTTAAACATGGTTTCAATACCCCATCTTTTGGCATAGTCTTCAAGTGCAGTATCAACACAACTTTCAGTAACAACAATTACAAGCTCACCATTTTTTGATTTCGTACCAATAAAAAATAGTTGTAAACCCCATAAATATCTTTTGCCTTCTAAAATCTTTGTTTGTCCTATAGCTATATTTCTAAAAAAGTTTTTAACTGGAGCAAGATCACCACTTTTTTTATTTATTTTATATGAATCTTTTATACGTATTCTTACGCTAATACCAAGAACACGAGTCAAATATATAAACCAATCGGTACCAACAAACTCTCTATCTGCTACTAAGCAATCTATGTTCTCTTTTCCAAATACTTTTATATATCTATTAATCAGTGATATTCGTTTTTTTGTATTAGAGTTTCCCTGTTTAGGTAAAAATATCCACATTATTGGTATTGCTAGACCATCAGTCGCAATTTCTAATGTCAATATATTAATATCTAGTTTTTCAAACTTCCAATTTGTTCTATCTATTGCAAGTACGACATTTTTGCCATAAAACCCACATATTTTCATTATACATAAGGCTATATCATCATAAGAAAAAGTAAATTTAGCAAAGAAATTTGATATTCTTTTGCATCTTGACTCTTTATTTGCTTTACCATCCATCTTAATTGCAATTTTTGATAGGGATACTGAACGTGCTTTAAATAAAGCAGTGATGAATAATGCAACTAACTGAATCCTGGCTGCATTCCAATCAAGATGTTTACCAAGTTCTTTCTTCGTAATTTCAATATGATGCATAGCGACCCCCTTTGGTTTTAAAGGATCGTTATCAGGTTATGGAAGATAAATCAAGATAAATATGATATTATTTTTTATTGGAGCGCTCAAAATAGCCTCATAGAGGCCGATATAAGTCCATTTAACATGAATTTCGAAGCTTTTATGAACTTTGAGTCAAGAAATGTCAAAATTAGAATAAAAATTATAAAATGTAGTTTTTAAAATATTCACAGCATAACTGTATATTAAGTTACTAAAAATTGTCCGGTACTAAGATTCCAAGCATTCTTTGCTCTGGTGGGTTTAATCCACTCTATGATATCAGCGGTGATAAATTGCAGGACATTTATGATCTAGGTAATCCATTAGATGTTATGTACTATTCTTTGATACCAAGTGAGAAAGGTGCGGTCGCAGTATTTTCATGGATACCCGAATGGGGGGATGCATCTTCAAGGTTCATGAAGACATTATGCTCGCTTCCTCCGTCTTTTATTCCTGACACAATTATAAGACTATCGTTTGAATACCTGGAAAACGTCTTCTTTTCACCGAGTTGGTGGGATAGTCTTACTTTGGGCCAGCAAGAGCTGGTCCAGAATAGAGCGACCTCTGGCATCCTATCGTCTAGAAAGGCCAACTGCTTGGGAGATGAAGGAATAAAATATACGGATAGCTCAATTGTAGATATTATGACTAACGTTGATGACCTTATGTAGTGGCACAAGCAAATTGATATAACCAGCCAATCAACTTGTCGAGTAACCACGGGCCAGGTTTTTCGGTTCTCTTTTGCAGTCCGTGGCCGTAATTGCTCGCGGGTTATCGGCACCGTTAGTTTTTAAAATGACACATGAACAGAAAACTAAGTGTTTAATACTCCCAGGTGATTCGCCACCTAGTTCCGGAGCTCTAAAACATCAAGCATTATTTTTTGACGCATTCGCTATTGCAAGCCCTGAGGATAAAGCGCTTATTAACTTTGGCGAAATAACAGAAGACTTCCCAGGAATGTCAATAACATGGGCTGACTACGCAAATTACCCCCAGTCAGACGGATTTAAGGAAGAATATAGAGAAACTCTCGCCCATGCTGATAAGTTGATAAAAAGAGGGATTCTTAGAGTTCTTCCGGCGCGGGAAAAGAAACCAAATGATGCTGGAGCAAACTATGTTCTCTATAATTCGGCCATAAGTGAGCAGGGTCTAGTATCACGTGCAATACCAGATATTAACAATAAGAACCCTACCGTGCTAATTCCTAACGGGATGATAAGTGGTGGAGGAGTATCTCAATCTGGTTGCAGTTCAAAATACGAACTAAAAGTTAATAGTCCATGTAAACTGGAGGGTGTGTCAGATCAATGGAAGGTACTTGCATATCTAAGGGTCGGCAGGGCGTTAAAGTATATGCGCCGAGCAAATGTAGGCGGATATATACCTGTGTCAATAGATCCTGTTAATCATAGCTTATGTAGTTACTTAACAAAATCATCTAATTACAATACTGACATAAATATAAAGATTGTTGAAGACTTTGTAAGTTACGGTATTTCTATTGGGTCTGTTGATCCAATGAAACTTGAGCTTGAGTTAAACGAAATGAGCTGGGATGACGTCATTAAATTACGAAAAGAGATTTTGCCTAAAGTTGAGGGTCTCAGAAATTACATGTTATCTAATATTAATCCTATCGTTTATCACCAACTCTCACAAGAGGAAGTGTTGGCATCCATAAACGGTCTTCGGGAGGATTTTAGAAAGAAGCAGGAAGAGGTTGCTGAAGAAATGGAGAAGCTTAGAATTGGCTCTATATTCAAGGGCGGTGGCGCTATTGGTGCTGGGACTATTGGAATGTCTCTTTTTCCTTCATTGACTGGAACATGGCAAGAAATATTAATTCGTGTAGTAGGTATGGGGTTGGTCTCGATGTCTGCACTAACTCCCGAAATAAAAACATTGATTCCAGCCCGTAGAAAATACAGGAATCATCCTTTGTTTTTTACAACAATGCTACCAAAACAAGAAAGCTAACAAAACCATCCAGCGGACGCGCCAAATGCGCGTGCCGCTAATGGTTGCCGGTGGGCTGCAGCTCCAGCCTTCCGAGCCTGGATGCTGGCCGGGTAAGGTAATAGATCAACAAGACCTGCCCCAGACCCTCCAGACATCCGCTTTGGCCATGGCGCTTCATGGGCCATCAGGAAGAGGATAAGGTTGGCCTCCAGCCAGGCAGCACAAACCCTGGTCAATCTGTCCAGTGTAGCGCCGCCTGACCGGAGCCCGTCAGGACCATACGGGCCATTGCTTGCGCGGACGTCCGTGGCTTGATCCGGCGTTCCGGCTCCGCTGCGGGTGTCCCGGCCCGCAGCCGGACCTGGACACCCTCCGCTTTCGCCTCCACTCCAGCGGTGGGCGGGCAAAGACGCTCGCACCTGGTTTCACCGATCGGCCCGACTGCCATCGGCGCACGATCGCGCGACCGCTGCCAGACTGGGCCTTGGGGCTCAACATCAGCCGTAGTCTTTGTTGGACGTGACCGGATTTTCCTAGGCTCGCTTTGACATAACGCGCGGTTCTGATACAGCCGCTGTTGTCTCAGAACGAAGCGTTATGTACAACTTGTGCCCGCCATCAAAAGTACATCTTTTCCCGCCCACCAGCCCCCAGAAAGGAGACTCTACGACGGCCAGTGGAAAATTCCCGCTCCGGCCCCCAGCACCTGTTCGCTAGTCGGCCAGGAGACTCTGGCTGGTGACGGCGAACAGGCCCCGGAGGCCTCCGCTCGAGGCCGTGGTGGTTCCGAGGCTGTGCAGAAGAAGATAAGGTGCTGGTTCACCCAGGCGGCCAGCACCGGCGCGTAAAGTAGATGTCAGGTAATAATACGCTGACCGGTGCCCCTCCGCCTGACTGAACCAGATCAACCATATCTGTTCCCGCCCGCCGCCCCAGATATGGCATTTCATCAGCCGAGGCAAATGTCCCGCTCCACTGGCCGCGGACTGGTCCCGCCGACGGGCCCAGACAGCGTCCAGTTCCGCTTCAGCCCCGGGCTTTTCACAGGTCGCCGCAGAGAAGAATGGATAAGGTGCAGCTCCAGCCCTCCGAGACTGACACCGGCCTGGGTCAGTCGTATTTTAGTTGAGCCAGGCCGGGTGCAGACTCTCCGGGCTTCCGCTGTTCAACGAGAGTTCTTCTCCCGCCCGACCGCCCCTGAAGAGAAAGACCCTGACCCACCCTCGTGCGGTACGTGCCTTCCGCTCCAGTGCTACGCCGAAGAGGCTCCGCTTACTTCCGCTCCAGGCACATCATAATAGTCCCGCCCGTCTCCCCAGAGGTAATCTCTCTGTTACCTTGGGTAGGAGTTAAGTCGGTAAGTAGGGGGTTGTCCGTCAGTCAGTTGTAAGAGGAAGAAGAAAGAGGAAGAGATAAGATGAGGAAAAGATGAAGAGGTAAGAGAAGAAGCGGGCTCTCCCAAGGTTGTGGTGAACTCTCCGCTTCGGCCCTGGCACCGCTGCTCCGGGCTCGCGTGATTGGTTCCCGCGATGCCTACGCAGCGCCGCCAGGGCCTTCGCTGGGATGATTCTTGTTCTCGCGCTGGCTGAAGAGAAGGCTGTTCCACGGGATCGTCCAATTTCACCGCTCCGGCCCGGCAGCGCTGTTCAGGCACGCGTGACGAAGACCCGCGATGCCTGCCCAGCGCTGTCGGCCCTCCGCTGGGGTGTGATCTGTCTGGTGGCCCGATGAAGAGGTAAGAGAAGAGGCAGAAGAGGAGAGGGCAGAGGAAGACAAAGATGAAGAATGAAGAAAAAGGCGGATAAGGTGGCTGTCCTGGCACGGCTCTTTGCAAGCCTGCCTGGCACAGGCCAGGTTGCATTGATCGCAAGGCCCAGTGCCAGCCGGGCTGTGCAAAAGCCAGGGTGCCAGGCAGCGTTGACCAGGATTTCTCCTCCCACCCACCACCCCCGGAGGTTGGTATTTCATGAGATGTCGGCACGTTCGCGCTCCACTGGCCGCGGACTGGCCCTGCTGACAGGTCCAGACAGCGTCCAGCTCCGCTTTAGCCTGGGCAGATCACAGGCCGATGAAGAAAAGATAGTAAGGTGCAGCAAAAGCTTTCCGAGACTGACACCGGCCTGGGTCAGTGTAGCCCTGTTGTGCCAGGCCGGTTCAGACTCTCCATGCTTTCGCTGGTTGACCATACATCTTTTCCCTCCCGGCCATCCCCCAGATGAAGACCCTGACCCACCCTGGCTGTGCGTGCCTTCCACTCCGGTGCTACGCCGCAGACGGCTCCGCATTCCTCCGCTCCAGGCCCTGATCAGGCCATATTCCCACCCGCCTCCTCCGATGAAGACAAACAAAATCCAAAAAGCGAAGCTTGGCGCGTAGCGCTTGCGCGCGCGCAGCGCGGATTTACATCTCAGATTGATAAAGTTTTTTCCGGAATTCTGGCCACCCTGTGGAATCGAAAGAAGCCCCTGCAAAAGGCAAGTAAGGTGGCTTCGCGTCAGCTTTCTTCTGGCCAATTAAGCGAAAGGATAGCTCCAGCGGCCGAAAATGCAAGGATACTTCGTGCTTCCCTGCGGTCCAGTACGATCCTCCTTGCATTCCCGCCCGCTTCCGCTCTGGAGCCCACTTTTCAAGATTGGCCAGAAAAAGTTTTTTAAGCTGAATAAACCAAGGGGGTACATCATGTTCACGGTTTCTCATATTTCCCGGGTGACCTGCATGTGGTCGGCTTCAGCCTTTGCCCTGCGTTTCTCCCAGGTTTCCATCTCCGGGTATGTGGCCTGCGTGGGTTTTCGGTCCTTTGCCCAAGCCAGGCGGCTGGCCGTGTATGCGACTCCTCAGCTGCCTCTGGTCTGTGGCGGGGTGCGCATGCGCAAGCGGGATGGCCGGTGGTGGGTATCAGTCTCGGTGGCGGCCGATTCAGTGCCGGCCGAGGTGGCCTGGGGCGGGGCTGTGTGCTCCATGGGCTCGTCCCCGGATGTGCGGCGGGTGTTTGTGGACTCTGGCAGGACGTAGGAGTGGCCCCGGGCTTCGACCCGGGGGTTTTTATATTGGCCTATAGCCGGAGGCCGCAGGATAGGACTTCCCTCGCATCAAAGCTCCTTCTCTTTCATCCTCTGCTCAGCCAATTTTTCCTTTTTTAGACGTTCGATCAGCGCCTTTCGCATGTCTTCAAAAATCTTGGTCGCTTCCGGAATGGTGAGCACATCGTCATCCACTTTTTGGCACAGCCCGATTCTTAGGGCATGGAGAGCCTGGATGCCCATGTCGTTGGGGTATTTGTTGATCAGCTCTTCCCATTCCGCGTTTGACTCGGGATCGTGACAGAAGTTCTTTTCGGCAAACGTCATGGACGTTAAGAACAGCAGGATAATGAGGGAGATAATGTGTTTTTACATGGGGGTGCCTTCCTACTGATATCTGGTTGGCCTTAAAATTAAGAAAGGCTTCCATCGAAGTATTATCTATTTGTTATATCTGTCTAATTTTTTAGAAATCTAACATATATGCATAATAACATAATATATTCCAATATGCATATTTTATTATTTTAATATTTTCAATATATTACTATATTAAAACAAAATTGTTTTGCATTTTTGCATAAAATCAAAATTCAGTAATTAAATTATACGTATAATCTAAATATAAAGCAAATATATCCTTGATATATCCTAATATATTTAGAGTGCTACAGTAATGGTCACTACTGACAACTTTACTATAGCATATTTGGCATATATTTTGCGAATCGTAATGGTCGTTCAATGTTGACTTTTGACATACTTTTATGACATAGGAATTTCTGACTTTTCTGCTTATGGAAAATGAAATTAAAATAATACCATAACAAAATTCCGCAGTCGCCAATAATCTCATAATTTATATGAAATATTTGCCAATTGAGTTAGAATATATTTTATATATGCTTTATGAATTTATACAGTTATAATTATTTTCAATTTGCTGAAGTTGATCTAAATGTTATGTAATATTTAACTAGATTTTAAATTGTCTTTATAATTTTATTTATCTGCAGTCTGGTGTGGTCCTTGAAAAAAGAGTGAAACTACTACAGTCATCAATCTATTCGCACTCATTAGGAATAATGTGACAGCACATATAATGGCTTAAGAGTAGCGAATTTGGAATAGTCTAAACTATAAATAGAATTATACAATTTTCTTTTCAAGGTGCAATAAGATTAAGGAGTAAAGAATGGCTCAACAAATTGTCGACCGTAGAGAGATTGAATTTATTTTACATGAACTTTTAGATGTAAACCAGTTTTCTAAATATGAAAGATTTTATGAGTTCAATAGAAAGGCAGTAAACATGATCGTCTACGAAGCCAGACAATTAGCCATAAAAGAAATATTGCCTACCAACAAGATTGGAGACATAAAAGGTGTAACCTTTCATGAGGGTGGAGTGGTTAAAATGCCACAAGAATTTCACAGGGTATGTCGCCTATATAGGGAAGGTGGTTGGATCGGTACCTCTGAAGCACCTGAATGGGGAGGGCAAGGAATGCCCAAGACTGTGAGCACGGCCGTAGGTGACTATTTAATGGGTGCAAATTGTTCTATAAACTTATTTTTTGGCTTAACCATAGGGGCTGGACATTTGATCGAGAAATTCGGTACTGAACAACAAAAGGAAATATTTCTAGATAAATTGTATACAGGGCAATGGGGTGGAACTATGCTCTTATCTGAACCCCAGGCTGGGTCAGATGTAGGTGCGGTGAATACCAGCGCTGCCCCGAGAACTGACGGTACTTATTCGATTTCAGGGACAAAGATCTGGGTTAGCGGTGGAGAGCAAGACCTGACCGAAAACATCATCCACCCTGTTTTGGCTCGTATTGAAGGAGCTCCTCCTGGGACTGCTGGCATTTCTTTGTTTATTGTCCCTAAGTATTGGGTCAACGCGGACGGTTCAATGGGTAATTTTAACAACATTGTCTGCACTGGAACTGAAAAGAAGATGGGCATACACGGTAGCGCCACCTGCACCATGTCCTTGGGAGACAAACAAGAATGCCGCGGACTCCTTCTAGGACAAGCAAACAAGGGCATGCGTGAGATGTTTTTGATGATGAACAGGTCTCGATTGCTTGTGGGAATGCAAGCTATGTCTTGTGCAGGGGTGTCTTATCTCAATGCAGTCAATTATGCCCGAGAACGGATCCAAGGTAGGAATTTGACCAACCTGCAGGACAAAACTGCTGCGCAAGTTCCGATTATTCAGCATCCCGATGTCCGGCGGATGCTCCTGACCATGAAGGCCTATGTAGAAGGCATGCGTTTTCTTATGTATTATGTCAATTATTTAGAAGACATGAAGGACCTTTCCCTAAATGAAAATGACCGGGACAGGTACCAAGGTATAATCGACCTGCTTATTCCTATTTGTAAAGGATATTGCACAGACCGGTCCTTAGACGTATGCAACATCGGAATCCAAATCTATGGCGGATACGGTTATACGCAAGAGTACCCTCAAGAGCAATTATACAGGGATTGTCGCATAACTCCTATCTACGAAGGAACAAACGGAATACAGGCCATGGACCTTCTGGGACGCAAGCTTGGAATGAAAAAGGGCCAAGCTTTTGTGGATCTAGTCGGTGAGATACAAAAGACGATCAAGATTGCTCAGGGAACCGCAAGGATTGACTCACTTGCCCAAGGACTACAGAGGGCCCTACATGAATTCGAAGACGTCTCATCATACATTGGAGATAAGTTTAGATCTGAATCAATCCTTCATGCTTATGCTCATGCCTATTCATTTATGGAGGTCAGCGGCGATTTGATTATGGGTTGGATGCTCTTGTGGAGAGCTACAAAAGCAGCGCAAAAGCTGGATCAGGCTAACAAAAAAGACAAATCGTTTTATGAAGGACAGATCAAGTCTTGTAAATTTTTTAATGAAAACATTCTCCCGGTCACTTTGGGAAAAATACAGACCATACTTCAACTCGATGGAACGGCTGTCGAAGCTTCGGACGATGAATTTGGTGGGAAATAGCTTAGATATGTAAAATCATCAAACATATATATTATTCTTCATATATGTTTTTGACTGAATCAATTCAATATAAAGGGTTAATCCGTGATAGATAAGAGGACAACGTCTACTGAAGCGCTTAAAAGACTTCAAAATGGTCATAGTGTTATGATAGGTGGGTTTGGTTCCCCGGGTACACCTTTTACTTTGATCAACGCTTTGATAGAGCAAGGGGCAGGCAATCTTACACTGATCAAGAATGATGCTAACGAATTCGGCATCGGAATATCCAAAATATTTGAAGCTGGACTAGCCGATCAGTTCATTGTATCACATATTGGATTGAACAATCTGGTCGTGGACATGATGAACAAAGGCATTTTAGAAGTGGAGTTTTCTCCTCAGGGTATTCTGGCGGAAAGGATTCGAGCCGGCGGTTCCGGGTTCCTGGGGTTTTTGAGTGATATCGGCATTGATACCATCCTCCGGGAAAACAAGAGAATAATTGAGCTAGAAGATGGGAGGCAGGCCTTTATAGAACCTGCCTTAAGGGCGGATTTTGCCTTAATCCACGCTAAGATCAGCGATCCTACAGGAAACTTAATCTACTCAAAAAGCTCAAGGAATTTTAACCCGTTAATGGCTATGGCTGCTGACATAGTGGTAGCGGAGGTGGAGGAGATAGTGGAGACAGGCAGTCTTGACCCGGACAGTATCCATACAACTGGAGCATTTATAGATCATATTGTCTCCATTAAGGAGCTAACTGAAGAATACGGGGTACTAGAACATCATGTCATACAAGGATAAAATCTGTCGGCGAGCCGCTCAGGAGATTGGATTTGGAAACGTCATTAACTTGGGTATTGGGATTCCTACCTGGATTCCAAGGTATATACCAGATGAAAAAAATGTAATCGTTCATTCTGAGAACGGAATCCTGGGTATGGGTAGGGACTGTAACCTAGAAAACGCGGATCGGGATTTGATTGATGCCGGAGGGACATATATCCAACTGAAAAAAGGTGCCTCTTTTGTAGACAGTGCGGTTTCTTTTGCCCTAGTTCGTTCCAAAAGGCTTGATATATCAGTATTGGGAGCACTAGAAGTAGATGAAAACGGGGATCTGGCCAATTGGATTATGCCCGGGAGGCACACTCCCGGTATAGGAGGGGCCATGGAGCTGGCACAAAAGGCAAACACGCTCATTGTGGCGACCACCCATTGTACCAAAAAGGGTCAGAAAAAGATATTAAGGCGTTGCAATCTTCCTATCACAGCCAAGGCCTGTGTCAATATCATCATTACTGAACTGGCAGTAATAGCAGTGAGTCCAAAAGGCCTTACCCTCCAAGAGATTGCTCAGGAAACTACTTTAGACGAGGTCCTGGACAAGACAGAAGGTAAGTTGACCATATCAGAGCAGGGTATAAAAACATTCTAACTTGTAAGGATGTTATGGACACACAACAAGAAAAAATTGTGCAGATTGTGGATGGCCTGGAACAGGAGATCTATGATTTCACCGCCCGTTTGACTGCAGAAGCCAGCACATTGGGCAATGAAGCAGGAGCAATTCAGGTCATGCATTCTGAATTGGATAAGCTCGGATTCGCTCCAAAACGTATACCCATAGACCCGGGCAAGCTCTGCGAACATCCGGGATTTGCCCCGGTGCCCTGGGACTACGCCGGCAAGGAGTGTGTGGTCGGTTTTTATTCTGGGTGCTCCGGGCAAGGGAAAAGCCTTATCTTTAACGGTCATTTGGATGTAGTCAGTGCAGAACCAATTGACTTTTGGGTAAATGATCCTTTTGTCCCTTATGTTCAGGATGGGTGGATGTATGGTCGAGGGAGCGGAGACATGAAGTCTGGAGTGGCGGCCATGACCTATGCAGCCTTCGCCCTAGGTCAGGCCGGATTTGGTCTCAAAGGCAATTTGACCTTGGAGGGAGTGATTGAAGAGGAGTGTACCGGCAATGGGGCCTTGGCCTGTATGCAGGCTGGATATGATGCAGATGCCGTGCTCATTCCGGAACCTTTTGGAATGACCGTGTTGACCAACCAGGTCGGGGTGCTCTGGTTCAAAGTCAAGATCAAGGGTGAGCCCAAACACGTCTTGGAGGCACCGATTGGAACCAATGCCATAGAAAAAAGCTATGGGTTGATCAAGGCATTAAGGGAATTGGAACAGGAGATGAATGAAGGACCTTTTCCTGGTCCATATAAGGAAATGCAGCATCCTTTAAATTTGAATGTTGGGATCTTTAAGGGTGGAGACTGGCCCTCTACCGTCCCGGCAGAGAGTGAGGTGCACTGCAGACTCTCCTATTTTCCAGGCAGTAGTTTTGCGGAGATAGCCTCTAAGGTACAGGACAAGGTCGCCAAGGCCTCCAAGCAGGACGATTGGTTGAGCGAAAATGAACCTCAGGTGGAGTTTTATGCTTTCAGGTCGGACGGACACAGCGTAGATCCTGGCCTTCCTGCCTTTAACCTGCTTCGGGATTGTCATTATGAACTAACAGGACAAAAGCCCAAGGACTATATCGCCACCTGCACTACCGACCTTCGAACCTTCCAACATTTCGGCACCCCCCAGTCAACTTGCTATGGCCCAGTTGCTGAAAATATCCATGGAATTGACGAGAGAGTAAAGCTAGATAGTATCTTACATACTGCCAAGGCCTATGCACTCTTTGCAGCTAAGTGGTGCGAATTAACCGAATAAGCCTGTTTATTAGATTCTAATCCATTGCAAGGAGTAACCTATGCGAGAAGTAGTGATTGCCGGCTATTTGAGAACACCACAATCCAGGTCCAGACCTAACGCACGGGAAAAAGATTGGTTTCACCATCTGAGGGCCGATGAACTCCTGAGTTGGGTAGTACAAGAAATCTTAAAACGTTACCAGGTAGCAACAAAAGATGTAGAAGATTTTTTAGTGGGAAACGCCTTTGGGGTGAGTGAAAATTGGACCTATGGAGGCAGGACTCCAATCTTTTTGGCCAACCTTTCTGAGTCCGTGCCAGGAAAGTATCTTGATATGCAGTGTGGTTCCGGCATGGCTGCCGTGCACACAGGTTACCTGGAAGTGGCCGCGGGTGTAGCAGACTTAGTCATGGCTTCAGGAATGGAACATATGACCAGGGTCCCAATGGGCCCAAGTCTGTTTGAACAGGGCATAATCTCCGTAAATCCGCAACTATATTCAAAAGATGAATATCAACATTGGGATATACAAACCACCATGAATATGGGGCTCACAGCTGAAAAATTGGCCAAACAGTCTGGAATCACCAGGGAAGAAATGGACGAGTGGGGTGTAAGGTCCCATCAACTGGCAGCCAAGGCCATAGAAGAGGGATTTTTTAAAGACGAGATCCTGCCGATCCAGGCCAGAGATGAAATTGGACAGAGTTTTTGGGCCGACAAGGATCAAGCAGTCAGGGGTGACGTTACCCTTGAAGGCATGAGAAAATTAAAGACTCCGTTTGCAGAAGAAGGATTAATCACTCCTGGCAATGCCTCTCCTCTTAACTCAGGGGCTGCAGCCATGCTGCTCATGTCCAAGCAGGAAGCTGAAAAGAGGGGAATCAAACCTCTGGCCCAGATTAAGAGTATCGGATTCAAGGGAGTGGACCCCACTATTATGGGTGCCGGGCCAGTGCCGGCTGTGGAAATGGCCCTGGATAAATTGGGGTGTTCTGCAGCAGATATTGATTTTTGGGAGATTAACGAGGCATTTGCCGTTGTCACTCTTTACTGTATGCAAGAATTCGGACTAGAACCTGAAAAGATAAACATAAAAGGTGGAGGACTTGCCTTGGGTCACCCTCTGGGTGCGACCGGAGTTAGGCTGATTGGCACTCTAGCCAGGATCCTTCAACTTGAAAAAGCAAAATTTGGATGTGCAACAGCTTGTGTAGGAGGTGGACAGGGAGTAGCAACAATTATCCAAAACTTGGATTAAACTGATTTATTGTATGTTTTTTTATTACAATTCATGTGTTCAACGAATAGGAGTATAAATGGGACTAATAGAAGAAATCCTTATATTTGGTACTATTAAAGGTTGTATCTATGCCCTCATTGCTACAGGATTTACACTCATTTTTGCTGTCGCTGGGATCCTTAACTTGGCTCATGGATCTTTTTTTATGTTGGGAGCCTACCTCAGCTATACCCTGTACGACACACTTCAACTGCCATTGCTGGTAGCTATTCTATTCTCTGCAATTTCCGTAGGCATAATCGGAATTTTGATAGACAGGATTCTTCTTCGTCCTATGCGGCAATCCCATACCTATGTCTTGGTCATAACCGTAGCCGTTGCCTTTGCTCTTCAAGAAATAATTTTACTTTTGTATGGTCCACAGGGTCGTAACATACCTAATATCATTCCAGGTTCAATATCATTGGTTGGTGTATCTGTCAGCTGGCACCAGATCCTGATAGTTGTGTTTACAGCGATAATATTAACCATACTCTGGCTGATTCTGACTAAGACCAAACATGGACTTGCCTCCTTGGCAGTTTCAATGGATGAAGTCGGAGCAAAATTTGTAGGCATCGAACCAGAAAACGTCTTCAAGTTGATCATGTTTGCCTCTGCATTCATGGCAGCAATAGCCGGAGCATTGATAACACCAATTATGTCCATGAACCCGTTGATGTGGGAAATGCCTTTAATGAAAGCTTTTGTGGTTGTAGTTATCGGTGGCTTAGGTTCGGTATTAGGCAGTGTGCTTGCAGCTTTTATTCTGGGTTGGGTAGAGACATTTACCGGATTTCTTATCTCTCCCAACCTGACAAGTATTGTATCCCTGGCAATGCTTACAGGTATTTTAATATTTAAACCATCAGGAATCTTTGGAAGGAGAAAATAAAATATGAAAAGAATAAGTTTAGACATAGAAAAAAAATTCACACTTATAACCTTTGTTATAATCTTTTCCTTCTTTCTCTTCTTACCTTTGATAACTGATAACTTTTACTATCTATCTGTTGCAACTACTGCATTTATTTATATTATCTTTGCTACCAGCTGGGATGTCTTCGCTGGTTATGCCCATTTGATGAACTTTGGACATGCACTATTTGTTGGAATAGCTGGATATATTACAGCATATTTAGATATGGCCTACCACCTGCCTCCAGTCTTTGTTGTTCTAATGTGTTTCTTGTCTTGTGGGTTGTTGGGGATATTTATAGGTTTTGTTACACTGAGACACCGTGGACCGTATTTTGCTATGATGACCATTGCCTTTGGAGCTGTTGCCCATGAATCCACCATCATGTTTTCCGATTATACCGGAGGTGAGGAAGGTATATCAGGCATTTCCAGCTTAACAAGTTCCTGGACTGGAGACTACTATGCCATTCTTCTAACAATGCTTGTTGTCTTTCTAGTACTACTCCTGTATACACGCAGTAGGTATGGGCTTCTGCTCAAGGCCATACACCAAAACGAAGACGCTGTAGCGGCCAGCGGCATAAATGTCTCACTTACCAAAATCTATTCATATTCTTTATCCGGAGCTATTTGTGGTGTTGGAGGATCGTTGTTTGCCTATTCATTTATGCATGTCGGTCCCACTTCTTTTGAACAAGTCTTGTCTACCACCATTATCATTATGGCTATGGTTGGTGGTATGGGTACGATAATTGGCCCTTTTTTTGGAGCAACTCTTTTAACTTTACTTAATGAAGCTTTGAGAGAACTCAGCGACTATCGTCTCCTTATATACACCATTCTTGTAGTATTTATTATTTATTTCGCCCCTAAAGGGTTGATCAATATATTTAGCAGGGTATTAAAAAAGGTTAATCTTTTTCGAGAGTATCACTAAACAATTGCATTAGGGTAAGGAAGTTATAAATGACATATTTTTCACTTGAGAATATCAGCAAATCATTTGGCGGTTTACAGGCAGTTAATAATCTAAGCTTTGAGCTACCAAAGGGAAAAATTATTGGTATAATTGGTCCTAATGGTGCTGGGAAAACTACAGTATTTAATATAATCTCAGGCTTTCTACGTCCCAATAGTGGACGAATATATTTTAACGGCCAAGATATTGTGAAGAAAAAACCTCATCAAATAGTCAATCTGGGTATCTCTAGAACATTTCAACTCGTCAAGCCTTTTCACGAACTATCCTTATATGACAACCTGTTGGTTGCTTGTTTTAGCAAGCGTTTCAAAGAACTTAACAGTTCCACTCAACATTGTAAAGTTAAAATTCAAAGTATTGCTGAACGTGTAGGCTTACCCACAGACTTAGATCAATTGGCTTCAAACCTCAGCCATGGGGATCAGAGACTACTAGATATTGCCAGATCAATCCTTGCTGACCCGGAAGTTCTGCTTCTGGACGAAGCACTTTCTGGCTTGTCTTCAATGGAGACACAGTCTATCTTAGAAGTAATTAAGAACTTGAATGAAAATGGAATCAGCATGCTGCTTATTGAGCATAAACTTAGAGAATTGCTTAAGATTGCAGATTGGATCATTGCTATCGACTTTGGAGAAATGATCGCTCAAGGGACACCAGAAGATATAGTCAAAGATCCCAAGGTTATTGAAGCATATTTAGGAGTTAAGACGCAGTATTTTGCAGGTTGAACGATTAATCAATTATTAAAATCAGAAAATATCAAAACAGTTATATATATGAAGCATATAAAGAAGTTAAAATGAAGCATTATAATTATCAGTTCATATAAGTACGGCGTTTAATGTGGCTAACAAAATAGCTTTAAACAAAGACCAAAAGTGTAAAAATATAGAGGTATCATAATGCAATTACTGACAATAAAAGACTTATTTGTTTACTATGGAAAGGCCATAGCTATAGAGTCTGTCAATCTTACGGTTGACGAGGGAGAATGCGTAGGTATAATAGGGCCAAACGGTGCTGGTAAAACCACTTTGCTAAGATCTATTTCCAATATCAAAGCATGGCAAGGAGAAATTTATTACAATGGACAGTCTCTTTTCTATTTGACCACTAGAGACTTGGTCAAACTTGGTATTGTTCAAGTTCCTGAAGGACGTCATTTATTCCCCCAGCTCACTGTAAGAGAAAACATTTTGCTAGGTGCCTTTACTATAGACGATCCAAAGATCAAATCTGAGAACTCGGACTATGTCCTTACGCTTTTTCCTCGACTGAAGGAGCGCCTGAAACAATTAGCAGGAACTTTGTCAGGAGGAGAGCAACAAATGCTGGCAATTGCTCGCGCTATTATGGCCTCTCCAAAGTTGTTACTTATGGACGAACCTTCTTTTGGATTGGCACCAAAAATCAAGGAATATATAGACGATGCTATACATCATATTCAAGCAAAAGGTGTTACAATGCTATTAGTTGAACAGGATGCGACCATGGTATTTGAGTTATCTCATCGAGTTTATGTATTAGAACAAGGCAAAATAACTATAAATGGTCTTGCCAGTGAACTAGCTAATGATCAACGAATAAGAGATTCTTATTTAGGTATAAGTTAATATAATGTAGTACGTTTTTCGATATAGTATTATTCATTAAACAGTTAACATAACCATCTAACAAGAAAGGAGTTGTCTTATGAATCAAAGTTTGAAAATCTGTCTCGTATTTTTCTCAACAATTGTCTTTGTTTTGTGTGCATTTCAAGTATTTGCAAAAACAATTAAAATTGGTGTATTAGCACCAATCAGTCATGATGTTGGTGAAGGGGAAGTCAATGCAGCCATGATGGCTATGGATGAGATAAACAGCCAGGGAGGTATAAATGGCGTACAATTAGAAATAGTCACTGGAGATACAGAATTAAATCCTGAAAAATCTATTAATGCATTAAAAAAAATGATTATGATTGATAATGTAGATGCAGTTATTGGATGCTTTTCATCAGGTGTTGTATTATCTCTTATGGACTATATATCTCGATTTAAGGTCCCTTTTATTGCAACTGCATCATCGAGCAATGCAATAACAGAGAAAGTTGAACAAGAATATGAAAAATACAAGTACGTATTCAGGTTAATGTTCAATGAAACAGCTACTGCAGAGGGCATGGTAGATTTTACAGTGAATTATCTTAAACCAAAGCTTGATATAGATAAGATAGCAATAATGGCAGAGGATGCTAAATGGACAAAGTTAATGGGTCAAATGTTTTATGATGGAGTAAAGGATGCTGGTATTGAGGTGTCCGATTATATCCGTTTCCCTTTTAAAGAAACTGATTTTGCACCAATACTCAGTCGTGTGAAAGAGGCTGATGTTGATTTTTTAGTTGAAATTAGTGCAATTGCCGATGGAGCAACATATATTAATCAATGGCACGATATGCAGGGTCCTCCTATCGGTGGTTGTAATACAAGCGCTGGTACTGACGACTTCTGGGACAAAACCAACGGTAAGTGTCTGAGTGAAATCCTCTTTATGTATGGCGCCTATCCCATTGAGCTTACTCCCAAGACCAAACCATTTTGGGATAACTATTCAGAAAGATTTAAGATCGTTCCCCGCTATTCTTCTGGTTTTGCTTATGATGCCGTTACAATGCTGGCAGAAGCAATAAAACAGGCAAAAGGGGTTGATGCAGACAAAATAGTATCGGAACTTGAAACCATGAAATTTACCGGTACAAGCGGACTTATAGAATTCGACCCCAGAAGCCACAACGTACTATACGGTGAAGGTAGGCCGACCTTGCTTTGGCTTCAGTGGCAAGGCCCAGCCAATAGGGTCCCCATTTATCCCACAGAATTCAGTCAAGGTGAATTAATTTTGCCTGAGTGGATTGAAGAATAGGTCTCCAAGTCCATATTAGTCAAAAAGAAATGCCCGGTCATTCATCGCAGCTTATGTAAAGACCGGGCATTTTTTTGATTACCTGTCTTATATATAAATACCCGCTGAATATGTATTTAGATGAGATGTTTGTGGCAAATTGTTATTGCAATCTTTTCTCAAGCAACCATCTTACATGTTAATAATTTATTCTACTTACATTGCATTAACCCTGCTTAATAAAAAAAAGTAAGTAAAACAATGATAAATTAAGACTTTGTAGCAAAGATATTATCATTAAATAACTTTTTAGCAATTGTTATCAATCTGTCGATCTAAATAAATTTAACAAATAAGGATTATATAATGTGTATCAGTGAAATCAACAATATAACGGTGATTGGTGCAGGAAATATGGGGCATCAGATTGCTACTTTATGTGCTATTCAAGGATATAATACTATATGTACAGATATAGATGAAAATAATCTTAAAAAAGCTGACGATTTTGTAGATCGATATTTAAATGGAAGAGTCGAGAAGTGCAAATTAAGTGATAAACAGGCAAAAGAATCAAGGAATAAGATACGGTTTACACCTGATCTCCAGGCAAGCTTAAAAAACTCAGATTTTGTCATTGAAGCAATCGTTGAGTCAGTTAATATTAAAATAGATGTATTCAGTAAGCTAGATAAATATGCACCGAAACACGCAATACTTTCAACCAACAGCTCTGCAATAGTCAGTTCCAAATTAGCAGAGTATACCAATCGGCCGGAGAAAGTTTTAAACATGCATTTTTTTAATCCTGCACTGGTCATGAAACTGGTAGAAATAGTTCAGGGTCCTCATGTAGCTAATAATACATTTCAAGTAACCTATGAGTTATGCAAAAGCTTAGGTAAGATACCTATTCATATTAAGAAAGAAGTAAAGGGTTTTGTACTAAATAGGATAATAAAGGCTATACAGTCAGAAGCTCTTTGGATGCTAGAAATGGATGTAGCAAGTTTTGAAGATATTGATAAGGCATGTGTGCATGGAGCAGGTCACCCAATGGGGCCGTTTAGGCTTTGTGACTTAACTGGAATTGATTTAGCTTATACTTTAGCAATGGAAACTTTCAAAGAGACAGGAGACCCTGCTGATTTCCCGGCTCCTAAACTTGTGGAACACTTTGCTAAGGGAGAGTACGGAGAAAAAACAGGAAAAGGTTGGTATAAATATTAATAGGTTATCAATGACTGTGTATTAATATCACTACAATTCGAACAAATGATATCTATGCTATTGATGCAAGAAGATTCGATGAAAGTATATTTATGTCAATTGTGAACCTTAGATGGGAGATTATAAATGCAGTATGAAAATATTATATATAAAAAAGAAGAATACATTGTTTATATCACAATGAATAGACCTGATGTAATGAATGCTATCAATCCACAGTTAAGCATAGAAATTGATGATGCTATTAACCACTTTTGTGGTGATTTGCAAGCAAGGGTATGTATAATTACTGGAATCGGAGATAAAGCCTTTTCAGTAGGCAACGACCTCAAGTACCAAGCCAAGTATGGAGCCGAACATACCTTTCAGGAATTTGCTAAATGCAAGGGAGGCTTTGGAGGAATAACCTTTCGCTTTGATTGCTATAAACCTATTATTGCTGCGGTTAATGGTTTGGCAGTGGGCGGTGGTTTTGAGATGGCCCTTGCATGCGATCTCATTATAGCTTCCGACAGCGCTAGCTTTAGCTTGCCTGAGCCTAGAGTAGGCATGACTCCAAGTGCAGGTGGACTACATCGCCTGTCTCGACATATACCATATCATTTGGCAATGGAATTAGTATTGAGTTCTAAGAAAATATCTGCTTACGAGGCCCTGAATATGGGAATAATAAATCAAGTTGTTTCCGGCAAGGACTTAATGGATGTAGCTAAAAGTTGGTCTCATGAAATCTGCAAAGCCTCACCTTTGGCGCTTCGCTCTTGTAAAGAATCGATCATCAAAGGATCTGGTCTACCCTTAGATATAGCCCTTGCTACAGTCTTGCCTGAAGAAAAAAGGCTGCGCTGTTCTGCTGATATGATTGAGGGTCCCAAGGCGTTTGCTGAAAAGCGTGTACCAATATGGGAAGATAGCTGATATCGGTGGGAGTATTACCCATTGTTGAAGTAAGCTGGTTCGCGCCTGTTACAGAAGGTTTTCCTGTCTGATTGATTTTTCATTATAATAGTGTAAGATGTTATAATATTAAGATTTCTCATAACAGTTTCATTTCAATAACACCAATTTGATTGCCAACAATATAATCTAAAAGAACATGCTTTTCTGGTGCATCTCAAAACATTACTACCCAACCCCAAAAAGGTAGCTGATCATTTTCAGCTCCAGGAGCTCCTGCCCTTTACCCCCAGGTACAACATCGCCCCATCCCAGGAAGTTCTGGCTGTGGGCCAGACCAGGGAGGGCATCCGAAAGGCGGTTTGGTTGCGCTGGGGGCTTGTGCCCCACTGGGCCAAAAATGAAGAGGCGGACTATAAGATGATCAATGCCCGGGCGGAGACCATGTTCACCAAATCGGCCTACAAGGCTGCGGCCCAAAGACTCCGCTGTTTGATCCCGGCCAGCTGCTTTTTCGAGTGGCAGCGTAGCGATAAGGGAAGTAAAAAACAGCCGTACTGCATCCGACCCAAGGATGAGGGCCTGTTCGCCTTTGCAGGGCTCTGGGAGCACTGGCAGGATGAAGAGGCGGGGAAAAAGATCGACTACTGCACCATCTTCACCACCCGTGCCAACGAGGCTTTGGCCGAGCTGCACGATCGGATGCCGGTGATTATTGGGAAAGCGGATTTTGATCTGAGGCTGGATCGAAGCGTGGAGTACTCAAAATAACTTCAGCCGTTACTGGAACCGGTTTCAAGTCAGAAGCGCCTCCGGCAAATTTGACTTGAAAGTCGTTCACGTGGTGTGTTGATCGACGATAATGCAGTCAGGATTTTTTGCATCTGCCAACGAAAAAGTTCTTCTATGACCAAAGAATCCCTTCATCAATCAAGCTTTGCCGAACGTCTCCTGGAGCTTATGCCCGACGCCCTGGTGATCATTGATGAACAGCAACGAATTGTTCACGTCAATCCCCAGGCGGAGAGGCTTTTTCAAGAGTCGGCGGCAAATATCCTGCAACAGCCTTTAGATAAGCTTCTGCCCAGAGAGCTTGCCCACGAGCATCACCACTATGTGCAAAGCTTTATACACAGCCATGAAAAGGTGAGAATGCTCGAAGATCGGAGTGTTTTGTCCGCCCGTCGCAGCACTGGAGAGAGCTTTTCATTTCTGGGGACCATTGCCAAGCTGAACTACCCGGATGGACTCAGGCTGGCCATAATCATGCGTGAGGTTACGGACTACCTGCGGTCGGAACATCTGCGGCAAAGGATGGAAAGGGCCTTGTACTGCCTGAGTCAGTGCCTGAGTGCAGTCATTTATGCCTCTGAGGAAAGCGCTCTTTTGGAGGAAGTGTGTCGCATTGCCGTGAATACTGGCGGATATCGCTTTGTCTGGATCGGATACGCTGAAGAAGATGAGAAAAAGTGGGTTCGTCCTTTGGCCTCTGCCGGACAGGGTGAGGGGTATTTGCAGGAGGTGTTTGTCTCCTGGTCAGAAAACGATCCTTCCGGAAACGGTCCCATCGGCCGGGCAGTCCGAACGGGATCGCCTCAGTTCAGCAGGAATATTGAACAAGACCGGAATTTTTTACCCTGGCAGGAGCCGGCTTTGCTGCGGGGTTTTCATTCAGTGGCCGCCTTTCCCCTGCGCATGAACAGCCACGTCCTGGGGACGCTGACTTTTTACAGCCATGAGGACACCTTTGATCAGGAGGAAATAGATCTACTGGCCAAGTTGGCCGACAATCTCTCCTTTGGCCTGACCGCCCTGCGGACCCAGAAAGAGCGGGATGAACAGCAGGCCGAAAAACGAAAGCTCTCCGGGGCCTTGGAGCAGACAGCAGACACCGTGGTCATCACCGACCGGGAGGGAACCATCGAGTACGTCAATCCCAGCTTCGAATCCAGCACCGGTTTCTCCCGCCAGGAAGCTATCGGCCAAAAGCCGAATATTTTGAAGTCAGGCGAACATCCCCCGGAATTCTATCAGCATATGTGGGAGACCATACTCAAGGGGGAGGTCTATCGGGATACGGTTATCAACAGGACCAAAGACGGTTCTTTGTATTACGAATACAAGACCATAACCCCATTATACGACCACCAAGGCCAATTGACCCATTTTCTGGCCACCGGCAAGGACCTCACCGAGCAATTGCAGACCGAGAGCAGGTTGCAGTATCTGATAAGCCACGATCCCATCACCGGGCTTATGAATCATCAGGAGTTTGTCCGGGAGCTGGACCAAACCATTGCCGACCTCTCAGACAAAGAAGAGCATCTGGCCGTTGTTGTCCTCGGCCTGGATAGCTTCATGGCTGTCAACGAGCTTTTCGGACGCCCCACCGGGGATCAGATTTTAAAGCAGACCGGGCAACGGCTTGCCCATCAGGCCGATAAGGCTGTGGCCAGGCTGGAAAGCGATAAATTCGGGGTGGTGATCCAGGGCGTTGCTCCACGGCAGACGGGTGTTTGGGTGGATACATTTTTAAACGCAATTGCCCAGCCGTTCAGATTGGATACAGAAAAGGAAGAGGTGGTGATTACGGCAACAGCCGGGATCAGCTGCCATCCGGCTGACGGCAGTCAGGGGGTGAGTCTGGTGCAAAAGGCGGACACAGCCATGTCCAGGGCCAAGGAGTCCGGAATACAGCGCTTTGAGTTCTATACACCGGATATGCAGGCCTCTTCCTTGGAGCGGCTGCGCTTAAACAAAGAGCTGCTGGAAGCTTTGGAGCAGAGCCAGTTCACCCTGTATTTTCAGCCTCAAATCGATCTGGCCACCGGGATGATATCCGGAGCCGAGGCCTTGGTTCGCTGGCTGCATCCGGGGGGACAGGTCATTGGCCCCCAGGAATTTATTCCGGTTTTGGAGGAAATGGGTCGCATCGGGGAACTGGGTGATTTCGTTCTCAGCCGGGCCTGTGCAACTCTGCAGCGCATCCAGCAAGCAGGATTGGTTCTGCCCCAAATGGCTATTAATCTGGCCGCGCCCCAATTGGAAGACCCGGCCTTAAGCTCCAAGATCGAAGAGGCTCTGAATACGGCCGGTATTTCTCCGGACCGGTTGGAGCTGGAGGTCACGGAGAGCCTGCTTATTTCCAGATATGAAAAGGTCCAGGACCGGCTGATAGAACTCTCGGATATGGGAATCGGGGTGGCCTTGGACGATTTCGGGACCGGGTATTCCTCCCTGCAATACCTGACCAGGTATCCCTTTTCCAAATTGAAGATAGACAAGTCCTTTGTCTGGAAGATGGGTGAAGGGGAAAAAGAGTATGAGGTGGTCAAGGCCATCATCTCTCTGGGCCGGAGCCTGAATATCAAGGTCTTGGCCGAGGGGGTAGAGAGTGAAGAGCACGTGCGTACCCTGCGGGAGTTGGGCTGTGAAGCGGTGCAGGGCTATCTGTACAGCCCGCCGGTGGAGGAGAAGAGGTTTGCGGCATATTTGCGCTCCCAGGCAGGTGGCTGATTTCAGGATATCTTTTGGCTAAAAGAATGTTAAACGTCAAGGTTATTTGAACCACTCATGCCAATAAGAAAAGGTTGAGTTCTAGGCAGCAGTGACTGGCCTCGGCCGAGTAAGGAAGTTGTCTGTTAAGCCTCGACAGTTGTTATACTATGCAAGCCCTCCACTGATCACAAGAGCATATCTTTCTGCCCGATCGCCCCACAGAAGATGGCATTTCCACGACCCAGGTGAGATTCCCGCTGCGCGGCCCACGGCCCGGGACCGCAGCCGGACCCGGACCGCGTCTCGCTTCGCTCAGGCCGGGGTGTTTCAATGGCTGGCAAAAGACAGGTAAGGTGCTGGTTTACCCAGGCGGCCAGCACCGGTCGCGTAGGGTAGTGGTCAGTATTATTCTCCGACTGGTGCCCCTCCGCCTGACTGAACCAGGTCAACCATATCTGTTCCCGCCCGCCGCCCCAAAAATGAAGGTTGTGCAACAGCCCTAGCTCATGTCCCGCTCCACTGGCCGCGGACTGGTCCCGCAGCCGGGCCCAGACAGCGTCCAGCTCCGCTTTGGTCCGGGGCTTTTCACAGGCCGGCGCAGAGAAAGATGAATAAGGTGCAGCTCCAGCCCTCCGAGACTGGCCCGGTCAGGGATCAGATGACTTTTGAGTTGTGCCCTTGACCGGGTCCAGACTCTCCGGGCTTCCGCTGATCATCGAGATGTCTCCTCCCGCCCGTCCGCCCCGGAAAACAAAGACCCTGACCCACCCACGTGCGGTACGTGCCTTCCGCTCCAGTGCTCCGCCGAAGAGGCTCCGCTTGCTTCCGCTCCAGGCACATCATAATAGTCCCGCCCACCTCCCCAGAGGTTTTCTCTCTATTACCTTGGGTGGGGGTTAATCCGGTAAGTAGGGGGGGTATCCGTCAGTCAGTTGTAAGAGGAAGAAGAAAGAGGAAGAGATAAGATGAGGAAAAGATGAAGAGGTAAGAGAAGAAGCGGGCTCTCCCAAGGTTGCGGTGAACTCTCCGCTTCGGCCCTGGCACCGCTGCTCCGGGCCTGCGGGATTGGTGCCCGCGATGCCTACGCAGCGCCGCCAGGGCCTTCGCTTGGCTGTGGTGTTTTCCCCGGCTATTTCGAAGAGGAGGTTCATCAAAGGTCGCGGCTCAGGTCTCCGCTCCGGCCCGGCAGCGCTGTTCAGGCGTGCGTGACGAAGACCCGCGATGCCTGCCCAGCACGGCCGAGCCTCCGCTGTAATGCGGTCTGTCTGGTGGCCCGATGAAGATGTAAGAGAAGATGTAGAGAGAAGAGGGCAGAGGAAGAAGGAAGAATAAGGCGGATAAGGTGGCTGTCCTGGCACGGCTCTTTGCAAGCTTGCCTGGCACAGGCCAGGTTGCATTGACGGCAAGGCCCAGTGCCAGCCGGGCTGTGCAAAAGCCAGGGTGCCAGGCAGCGTCCATCCATATATCTATTCCCACCCGGCCATCCCCCAGAGGAGGTTATTCCACGGTAGTGGCCACTTTCTCGCTCCGCTGGCCGCAGACTCGGGCCGCTGCGGCCCTCAGACTGCGTCCAGCTCCGCTATGGTACGTGGCTTGTCATAGGCCGTGGAAGAAAAGAGGGTGTAAGGTGCAGCAAAAGCTTTCCGAGACTGACACCGGCCTGGATCGGTGTAGCCGTGTTGTGCCAGCCCGGTGCAGACTCTCCAAGCTTTCGCTGGTTGTCCGTACATCTATTCCCTCCCGTCCATCCCCCAGATGAAGACCCTGACCCACCCTGGCTGTGAGTGCCTTCCGCTCCGGAGCTACGCCGCAGACGGCTTCGCATTCCTGCGCTCCAGGCCCTGTTCACATTAAATTCCCACCCACCTCCCCGGGAAGAAGATAATCCTGGCAAAAGGGGGAGCTATCTCGCGAAGTGCAACGCGCGCGCGGGCGCGGGCTTACTTCACGAATGGGCAGAATCCGAACCGGTAAAATCCTGGAGGATGGCATTGAAGGCACGGAAGTATGGATAAGGCGGCTTACGCCTCCTGCCCCTTGGCCAGCGCCTTTTCCACCTCTGCCCGGATAAGTTCTTCAATCCGTTTGGACTTGCCAGCCACAATGAGAGAGACGGCTGCCGGGGATACCTTGGCTTTTTCGGCGATCTTTTTTTGTGTGATTCCGGCCTTGGCCAGCATGTCACGCAGGGTGAGCTCTTCGGTCTGACTTTCGGACATAGTTCATCTCCTATACTTTCAAGTTGATCAATTTATTTAGTCCTATAACTTATAAGAGAAAAAATGTCCAGCCATTAGAATTGGTTCCTATATGTTATCTATGGAATTTATGCGGAAACTTGACATTTAAAAGAATTTCAGGAATGAATAAAGATAATTTATTTATTGCTTAAGGGTCCTGATCTGGGAGTCCAATAGATGAGATCCTGGTAGATTCACGTTGAGTGGGTACCGACTTGAGGGGGTTGGTCAGTACGACATTGAGGAAGACTATCTTAAGCATTTTTCAGTTATTAACGCTATGGAACTTGAGAAGCCTATGGCACGTAAGATTTAATGATGGCTCAATACAGCAGGATAAAATGGAGAAAAAAAGAAGTAATCAAATCAAATTCTACCTTGAATAAAGCTATCGGATTCGGATTTATCATTTGACCTTTTACATTTTCCAAGAACAAAATGGTCTGAAACCGACACTTTAGGACATACAAAGTTTGTTGAAAAGTTATATGTAATATGCTGACAAATGATGCTCATAAAGAAAATAAAGAGTAATCATATGGTATACAAGCCTACTGAAGAGCTACTCAGAAAGATCTTCCACAATACGCATGACGCAATAATAATTCACGACATATACGGTAGGATTCAAGATGTTAACTATAGAATGTGTAAGATTTACAACTTAAGCAAAGACGAAGCTCTTTCCTGCTCCGTGAATGACATCTCCAGTCGCAACATGCCCCTGCATGATCTCTCACGCAGATGGGGCAAGGTCTTACAGGGAGAAAAACAGTTCTTCGAGTGGGAGGCTGTAAGACCTCGAGATAACAGCATCTTTTATGTCGAAGTCAGCCTTGAAAAGTTGGAGCTGTCCGACAGGTCCTTGATAATCGCCAACATCCGGGATGTAACCGAGCGCAAACAAAAAGAAGAGGCCCTGCGTCGTTCGGAAAGCTACTACCGCACCATATTCGAGTCCTCCGGCTCGGCGTTGTTCATTATTGAAGAGGACATGACCATCGCCCATGTCAACTCCAACTTCGAGGTGCTGACCGGATATACGAGGAAGGAAGTGGAAGGGAAGATGTCTTGGACCGCGTTTGTGCACCCGGACGATATTGCCTGGATGAGGGAGCAGCATTTCTTGCGGCGACAGGATCCGGCTGCCACTCTTCTCGAATATGAATTCCGGATTATGCATCGAAGCGGCGAGACTCGGCACGGCTTTTTGACCGCCGACATGATTCCCGGCACGCGGCGGTGCGTTGTCTCCTTGGTCGACATCACCGAGCGTAAGAAGATTGAAAATGAGCTCAGTTCGCGGGAAGAACACCTGCAGGCTATCCTGCAGGCCACTCCAGATCCCTTGGTGGTGTACGACAGAGTAGGTCATCCGCAATACATGAATCCCGCCTTCAGCGAGGTCTTCGGCTGGACGTTTCAGGAGCTGCGGAATCAACGAATACCCTTCGTCCCGGAAGACCAAAAGGAACTGACCTTTACGAAGATCCAGGAAATTTACAAAACAGGGGTGCCCGTCAAGTTCGATACCAAAAGGCTCACCAAGGACAATCGTATCCTGGACATCAGGGTAAGCGCTGCAATCATCCGAAGCGCCCAGTATGAACACTACGGTCTGGTGGTTATCCTTACCAACATTACTGAGCGCAAGCAGGCAGAGAAAGCCCTGCAGGAGAGCGAGGAGCGGTTAAGGACTTTGCTTGAGAGATTGCCCGGAGGGGTGCTCGCGCACGACCTCGAGGGCAGGATCTTGTTTGTCAACGATCTGGCCAGCAAGACCACCGGCTATACAAAGGAAGAGCTGCTGAACATGACAGTGCCTGATATTGATCCTGAAAGTGTAGCCAGAAAGGACAACATCCGCTTCTGGCACAGACTACGGCACGGCGAGTCTGCAGTATTCGAGTCTACGCATGTCAGGAAGGACGGGTCCTGGTATTCGGCAGAGATCCACTTGAATGCATTGGAATTGCAGGGCAGGCCTGTCATCCTGCCTATCGTCCTGGACATCACCGAGCGCAAAAAGGCCGAGGAAGCATTGCAGGAGAGCGAGGAAAGATACAAAAAGCTGATCAACACCTCCCCGGACGCCATCGCCTTAGTTGATGAACATGGCAGATTTTTGATGGTAAATCCGGCCATGGCCAAGCGTTTTGGTCTGACCCAGGAAGAACTTGCAGGAAAAACCTATCACGATGTGATGCCCAAGGATCTGGCTGACAAAAGGATAATGGATGCTGAAAGATCAATAATTGATGAAGGGCTAATATATTTTGAGGATGAAAGACAGGGCAGATATCTGCAAAATTATTATGTGCCGATTGCTACCTCTGGTCAGCAAAGGACTTTTCAAATTATATCCAGGGATATCACCGAGCATAAAAAATTTGAGGAACAGTTAAAGTATTTAAGCCTGCACGACCAGATGACAGGCCTGTACAACCGGGCTTATCTGGAAAATGAATTACAGCGGCTGCAAAACAGCAGAGATTTTCCCATCACTATTATCTGCATGGATCTGGATGGCCTGAAGCTGGTCAATGATACCCTGGGGCATGACCATGGTGACTGGTATTTGAAAGCCTGTGCCCGGATATTGCAGGAATCTTTTCGGGCCTCGGATATTGTGGCCCGGGTTGGAGGAGATGAGTTTACTGCTTTGTTGCCCAGGACTGACGTTAGATCTGGCGAAAAGATCATCAGACGGATTCAGGAAAGGATTGAAAGCTATAACCTGGAACAAAAGCAAAAATTTCCTTTGAGTCTGTCCACAGGCCTGGCCTGTGCTGAAGACTCCAGCCAGGATTTGCCCCAGGTCTATAGGCTGGCGGATGATCTCATGTATCGGGATAAGCTTAATAGAAATATAAATTCCCGCTCCCAGACCATGAGGGCTTTGATGGCTGCCCTGGAGGAGCGGGATTTTATCACCAGCGGTCATGCTTATAGATTGGAGGAAGTTTGCTACAGTGTGGGCCAGAAAAAAGGCCTGGCAGCACACCAGATTTCAGACCTGAACCTGCTGGCCCAGGTGCATGACCTAGGCAAGGTGGGCATTCCTGATTATATCCTGTTTAAGCCTGGCCCTTTGACTGAAGAGGAATGGCAGATCATGCGCCAGCATCCGGAAAAAGGATTTCGCATCGCCCAAACCACAACAGATCTGGCCGGGATTGCTGATCTGATATTAAAGCATCATGAGCGTTGGGACGGAAAGGGTTATCCTTTGGGGCTGGCAGGAGAGGATATCCCTATTGAATGCAGGATCCTGACCATAGCTGATTCTTTTGATGCCATGACCAACGAACGGCCTTACCGTCAGTCCATGAGCAGCAAAGAGGCTTTGCAGGAACTCCGGCGATACGCCGGCAGTCAGTTTGATCCGGTGTTGGTTGAGGTTTTCATTCAGATTTTGGAACAGGTTGATTCAGAATAATTGGAGCCTAACGGCTATCAGTCCTGCTTTAGCAACCTCAATTCAAAAATGAAGACTATCTTCAGCAGCCATTTCATTTAAAATCATGTGCGGACGATTCGGCCTCTGGGCCAACCCCAAACAGGTAGCTGACCATTTTCAGCTCCAGGAGCAGCTGCCCTTTACCCCCAGGTACAACATCGCTCCATCCCAGGAAGTTCTGGCTGTTGGCCAGACCGAGGAAGGGACCCGAAAGGCGGCTTGGCTACGCTGGGGACTTGTGCCCCACTGGGCCAAGGACGAAAAGATGGGCTACAAAATGATCAATGCCCGGGCAGAGACCATCTTCACCAAGCCGGCCTACAAGACGCCGGCCAAAAGGCACCGCTGCCTGATCCCGGCCAGTTGCTTCTTCGAATGGCAGCGAAGCGATAAGGGAAGCAAAAAACAGCCGTACTGCATCCGGCCCAAGGATGAGGGCCTGTTTGCCTTTGCCGGAGTCTGGGAGCACTGGCAGGACAAGGAAGCGGGAAAGAAGATCAATTCCTACACCATAGTCACCACCCGGGCCAACAAGGCTGTGGCAGAGCTGCACGATCGGATGCCGGTGGTCATCTGGAAAGAGAATTTTGATCTGTGGCTGAATAGGTCGGTGGTGGATCCGGAGCAGCTGCAACCATTACTGGAACCGATTTCAAGTCAGGAGTTGGAGATCTATCCAGTGGGATTGGAGGTGAATAGTCCAGCCAATGACTCTGAGGAGGTGATCAGAAAGGTAGGTTAAAATTATGGTTATTCAATTTCCATATACCTATCGATTTGAAAATTTTCTCATGGAGTAAACAAGTTACAGTTCATAGGCTGAAAATTCATAGGATGATGTCAAGAAAAAAACTGTATAATTACTTGTTCCCCCGTACACGCTTCGCGCGTCCGGGGGAATCGCGGCGCTCACTTCGTTAGAGCCTTTGTACCTCGGCGCGAAGCGCGCCTCGGAACAAGGCACTTCACCTGACGGCTCAGCCGTCAAGCCCACGGCTTGCCGTCCGCTCCGCAGGTGAGCACCGCGATTCGACAGTCAAACGGAGGCCCTTGTCGCAGTAATACAAATAGGAGTACGAATGCGCTTAGACTTCATAGAGATACGGAATTTCCGTCGCCTGATCGCTACCCGCATCGACATGGCCCGAGACACTACGCTTCTTGTCGGTGCGAACAACAGCGGGAAGACCTCTGCTATCACTGCGCTTCGTTGCTTTCTGCTCAAGCAGAAGGCTTTTTCGGTCCATGACATACCTATCTCGCTATGGGAGCGCATCGACGAGCTGGGTGAGCTATTTGGCGCTTCGGAAGACCCTGACTCCGTCATACATCCCAAGTGGACCGAATTGCTGCCATCACTAGATGTCTGGCTCACAGTACAGGAAGAAGAAATCCACCATGTCTCACATCTCATCCCCACGCTGGATTGGAAGCCCGATGTCGGGATGGGTGTACGGCTACAGCTTGCTCCGAGAGATTCGCAGGACCTTCTTGAGTCTTTCTCAAAGGCGAGGAAAGCTGCCGCAGATCTCCTATCGAGCCGTGCTACAGGCGAGTTCACTCGTGCAGCCGAGAACACTGATGGCTCTACCGGCGACGCGTCAAGCGGGGCGACGGCGAGCCAGGACTTCGGGTTGTGGCCGAAGGGACTTGTCGACTATCTGAGGAAGCACATGGGCAGCGCCATGGTAATCAAGGCTTACATACTTGATCCAGCCGCAAAGAGGCCCCCCGTGAATGGCGTAGCCCAGCCCCAGGCGTTGTTGGCCGACGCTCAGGAGTTGGACGGTCACCCGCTTGGTGGTCTGGTCAGGGTGGACGAGGTCCCCGCTCATCGGGGGCTAAGCGACTACGCCGATAGGGCCGATGATTCGGAAGATATAGGAGGTAGCCAATTGGGTCGACGGCAACTCCTCACGGCTCAGTTGCGATCGTATTACGGAAAGCACCTCGATCCCACCAAGACGCCGGAACCCGCTGATCTTCGGGCGCTGGAGGCAATCCATGAGGCCCAAACCGCCTTTGATGAGCGGTTAAGAGACAGTTTCAGGGCTCCGTTGGATGAGCTGCAGGACCTCGGGTATCCGGGCGTTACGAACCCGCGTCTGGTCGTGTCCACACAGCTAAAGCCGGTCGAGGGACTGAACCATCAATCAGCCGTTCAGTACGATCTCTCCACGGGTAATGAGACCACTGCTCCCTCGTACCGGCTTCCGGAGCACTGTAACGGTCTAGGCTACCAGAATCTCATCTCAATGGTTTTTCGGCTCATCGGCTTTCGCGATGGGTGGATGAAGGTCGGCAAGGCTGCCTCCGAAGCTGAGGCGACGCCCGGTAAGGAGGCCGGGCCTCACCCACTGCACCTTGTCCTCCTGGAAGAGCCAGAAGCGCATCTGCACGTTCAGGTGCAGCAAGTGTTTATCAGGAAAGCGTACGACGTCCTGAGGAGGCACCCGGCACTCACCGATGATAGCCCGCTGTCGACTCAACTTGTAGTCAGTACGCACTCGAGCCACATTGCCCATGAAGTCGACTTCGCGCAGATGCGTTACTTCCGGCGGCATCCGGCACGTAGTCCCGGGGAGATTCCCACGTCAGCCGTTCTGAATCTATCGGAGGTCTTCGGCAATGAAAATGAAACCTCTCGTTTCGTTTCACGCTACCTGCGGGTAACACATGCGGACCTGTTCTTCGCCGACGGCGTGATTATGGCAGAAGGGGCGGCTGAACGGATCTTGGTTCCGCATTTCGTTCGGATTCATTTCCCCGCGCTCCATAGTTGCTACGTTACGCTGCTTGAAGTTGGCGGAAGTCATGCGCATCGGCTGGCACCGCTGATCGAACACTTAGGCGTCAATACACTGATAATCACTGATCTCGATGCGGTTGAAGCTGGGGGGCACCACAAAAAGGCCAGTCCAGCGAAGTCGGCCGGTCAGCTCACCGCTAACAACGTACTGAAAATGTGGCACCCGAAGGTGAAGACGGTGGACTCCCTGCTTGAACTGGGGAGTGCCTCGAAGGAAAAGGTTTACGATCCCGATTTCTCGGTGCGCGTAGCCTATCAAACCCCCGTAGGCGTCAGGCTGCCGACAGAGGTGGAAACGTCTGAGGCAATCCCTCGGACATTTGAAGACACTTTGGTGCTGGAGAACATCGACTTGTTCGGGGGGCTCGACGGAACGGCTCTACTAGGGGCTTTCAAGGACGCAATCGAAAGAAGTCCGGACGTCGCGACACTTTGCCATGCCCTCTGCACAGCTCTGGACTCTGGATCGAAAGCTGGATTTGCTTTGGATGTTCTCTACCTCGAGGATCTCCAGTCTGTCCGTGTGCCAACGTACATCAAAGAAGGTCTGGAATGGCTGCAACAGAAGCTGCTGCTTCGGCAGCAGGAAGTAGCTTCTGATGTGGGCGAGTCGAGCACCGCTGAGTCGGGAGGGAAGTGAGATTATGCCTGTCAAGTACCCTCATCCTGATAGTGTGGTGGATGCCGAGGCCGACGAGACTATCGAGCGGTGTGTTACCGCGTCCCCGCCCCGGAGCTTCTTCCTGTTCGCCGGCGCTGGATCTGGGAAAACTAGGTCTCTAATCAAGGCTCTACAGATAATCAAGACAGAGGTGGCCGAGCGGTTCCGACTCCACGGACGGCAGGTGGGCGTTATCACTTTCACGAACAAGGCATGCGACGAGATCAAGCGTAGGCTTGAGTACGATCCACTCTTCGCTGTGTCGACGATTCATAGCTTCGCGTGGTCGCTGATCTCCGGCTTGAATAGCGACATCCGGGAATGGCTCAGAGAGAATCTGAAGGTAGAGATAGCGGAGCTTGAAGAAAAGGAGCGCAAAGGTCGCACAGGAACAAAGGCATCGCGGGACCGCCAGGCTGCAATAGCATCGAAGAACGAGCGGCTCACGTCCTTGGATGGGATCAAGAGCTTTATCTACAGGCCCGACGGCGATAATCCGGAGAGGAACGCTCTGAACCACGCCGAAGTAATCAAGATCACGTCAGGCTTTCTTGCGGGGAAGCCCCTGATGCAGAAGATGCTTGTAAACCGCTTCCCGATTCTCCTGGTAGACGAGAGTCAGGACACGGACAAGCCGCTGATGGAGGCATTGCTCTTCACCGAAGTGAAGCAGCGAGGAGCGTTTTCGCTCGGAATCATCGGCGACATGATGCAGCGCATCTACACAGCCGGCAAGCTGGACCTAGGGAGCAATCTCCCCGAAGGTTGGGCTACGCCCGAGAAGGTCATGAACCATCGATCGGGACTTCGTATTGTGAAGCTCATCAACAAGATCAGAGAGCCCATCGATGGCCAATCTCAGCGCCATCGTGCGGACAGAAATGAAGGATTTGTTCGTCTCTTCATTGTACCAACAGAGGTAGGGGACAAACCAGCTCAAGAATATACAGTCTGTCAGCGAATGGCAGAACTTACAGGTGACGACGGCTGGAAACAACCCGGGGAAAATGTCAAGACTCTGATCCTGGAACACCATATGGCGGCCAAACGACTGGGCTTCCTGGCGATGTGGCAGGCCCTGCATGGCGTGAGTCACCTTCAAACCGGTCTCCGTGACGGATCTCTACCGCCACTACGGTTCTTCTCACAGATCATCCTGCCGCTGATTCGGGGCCACCAGCAAGGTGATCGATTCGGCGTGGCCGCAGTGGTTCGGAACGAGTCGCCGTTTCTCGATCGACGCGGAATGAAGACATCCGGCAGTGATCAAATGGCGCAAGTTGCCGCAGCGAAGAAGGGTGTGGATGCGCTTGTGAAGCTCTGGCACGACGGAAGGAGCCCGACTTTTTTGGATGTTCTCTCTTGTGTGAGGGACACCCGCCTCTTCTCCATCCCTGAAGCTATACGTGCATTCTCAGTATCTGGGGAAGATGAGTCGGAGAAGGAAACGCCCTCGAAGGGTTACGAGGCTGATGAGATCGCGGCTTGGCGCTCCTTCCTCGAAACGCCCTTCGCTCAAATTGAGCCCTACAGTCAGTACATCGAAGGCGAAGCCGCCTATGATACGCATCAAGGGATTAAGGGACTGGAGTTCCCGCGTGTTTGCGTGATCATGGATGACTCGGAGGCTCGTGGATTTATGTTCTCGTATGAGAAACTCCTTGGAGCCAAAGCGGAATCCTCGCGAAGTGATCCGATGAAGGAGACATCGATAGATCGGACAAGGCGGCTCTTCTATGTCACATGCAGTCGGGCGGAAGACAGCCTAGCCCTGATCGCATACTCGGAGGATCCCCTACTGTTACGGGAGCACGCACTAAACGAGGAATGGTTCGAGGAGTCTGAGATTGAGATGTGCAGTCTATAGTTTGGGTTTGTAGATATGCAAGCAGCCGAATCCTTTGTTCAAGAAGCCCGAGGAGTTGCAAGGAGTAAGGAATAATCTTCAAAAAGGATGTTTTAATTTATATTGGTAGTATTTTTCCTTTGATTTTTGTATTTTTGACGCACCACTGCCTGTTGCGTCTCTCAGCCATTTTGTGGGCAGCCATAATAATTTACATTTTTGCCGAATCTCTGCCTTCAACTCGAATCGCAGAATTCGGATCGCAAGGGAATCATGGACGATACCAATTCCAATAAACCTCCACAATCAGGGCAGTAAAGCTGTCCGGCTTTGACATCCGTGAAGGTCTCAGTTTCTTGTCCTTCTATCTGGCTTTGCTGCAGCACCAATGTCCGGATATCCCGAATTGGGATCTTGCAGCTGGGAATGAGTGAACCCTGCTTGAGAACATTGATGAAGAAGAACTTCACCCCGCTATAGGCAATTCGCAAGGTTCCCGGTGCCCACCATGATCAACATTTCTTCTGATAAGAATTTGGGTGATTTCAAGAGAGATATGACGAAAATGGATGATCTTGCAACTTGCTGGATATGTGGGGATTAAGACAGGAATGGGGGAGGGGCTACCCTGCCGCGGAGCGGCTTACTTGAACCAGTCAGTAAACCAGACGCCGGAAAGGCTTGAGGCGCTTCGCGGAAAGTTCATTGGCGGCGCCGGTTACTACCACCGTTAGCCAGCAGGAAATGAAAATTTTGAGCTTGAAAAGCTGTTCGGTATGATATATTATTATACCGGAGGTGACAAAAATGGCTGCTTCAAAAATTGCAATTACAATTGATGATAAGCTTTTAAAACAATTAGATTTAATGGTGAAGGCCAAGGTGTATCCGAACCGCAGCAAGGCGATCCAGGAGGCTGTTGCCGACAATCTGCATCGCCTTGAGAAGACTCGTCTGGCCCAAGAATGCGCCAAGCTTGATCTGGAGTATGAACAAAATATGGCGGAAGAAGGGCTTGCCATGGAGATGGATGAATGGCCGGAATATTGAGGGGCGATATCCATTGGGCTGATTTGAATCCCGTCATAGGAAGCGAACAGGGCGGTTTCCGCCCTGTTCTTATTTTGAGCCATAACATCTTCAATGACCGGTCTGGCACCGTTATCGCGGTTGCGATCACAAGCCAGTCTCAACGAGCTGGATTCCCGCTTACTCTTGAGCTTTCAGGCACGAAGCTTCCTAAAAAATCCTGGGTCAAAATCAGTCAGATCCGCACGCTTTCAACAAAAAGAATCGGGAAAAAGATTGCATCTTCTTCTGCAGAGGAGCTTGTCAATATTATCGATGGATTGAATGAAATAATTGGCGGCTAACCAGGCAAATTAACTCTGATGCAAATTCCGCTACGATCCATTTGCGCCGGTTTTTTACAACGTTATTTTGAGACCTAACGGCTATCAGTCCGCACAACTAAACCTGCTCCAAAATTGACCTTTGGTCTTTTGGGATAGAAAATGCCCCAAAGAAAAATCTTTCAAGAAATTGTCTCCACTGCAGCCAAAAGGCATCTCCATGGCAAAGAAACCCTCAGGGAAAGATCACAAGGACATCTCCTCTTACCGGCATGACGATAAAGACAGGGTGAACAACCCGCCTGTGGGTCTGGTCACCCCGAATACGGATAAGGACACCGGCAAAAAGACCTACTCTTACGATCCTCACCTTGATCCCCAGCTGGTTTGGGCTGGGAAGGCCGAGCATACCTCTTTTGAGGTGCCCACCGTCTCCCTGCATGTCCACGAGCGCATTGATCCCCGCACAATCATAAGTGCAGTGCGCAGGAAGACCGGCCCCAAGGAAAAGCAGCTGTCCCTGTTTGATCTGCAGCAGGAAAACCCGCCCATGCGGGAGGCCATTGAGTTTTATAAGCACAAGCACAACTGGTCCAACCGGCTGATCGCCGGGGACAGCCTGCTGGTAATGAACAGCCTGCTGGAGAAGGAAGGTCTGGGCGGTCAAGTGCAGATGATCTACATCGATCCTCCATACGGGATACGGTATGGCTCGAATTTTCAGCCTTTTGTGAACAAGCGGGACCTCAGAGAGGGCAAAGATGAAGACTTGACCCAAGAACCGGAAATGATCAGGGCCTTTCGGGATACCTGGGAGTTGGGGATTCATTCTTATTTGACGTATCTGCGGGATCGATTGCTTTTGGCTAGAGAGCTTTTGCATGAAAGTGGAAGTATATTTGTCCAGATTAGTGAAGAGAATGTGCATAGAGTTAGATGTGTAATGGATGAAATTTTTGGTCAAGAAAATTATATAAGTTTAATTAGTTTTAATACAACCACATCTAGATCAGCAAAATATTTAAATCAAATTTCAGATTATTTGCTTTTTTATGCTAAGAATAAAGATAACCTTAAATTTAGAGACCTTTTTACTTTAAAATCAAAAGAAGATGCTTATTTTGATAAGATTGATCAAAATGGCAATCCTTATTATTTAAGAGATTTATCATCTCAAGGGGATGGCGACAATCAAGAATTTGTTTTTCAAAAGCAATCTTTCAAGCCTCCAAAAGGAAGACATTGGAGTACAAATCCTTATAATTTACCCAAGGAACGAATTGAAATAGCTGGAAAATACATTAGAGCTCGTGTATATTGGAAGGATTTTCCAGTTAGTCCTATTAATAATAATTGGACAGATACTCAATTTGGTGGAGAAAAGTACTATGTAGTTCAAACTCATTCAAAAATAATTGCCCGTTGCCTCCTCATGACCACCGACCCAGGCGATCTTGTCTTTGATCCCACCTGCGGTTCAGGAACCACCGCCTATGTGGCCGAGCAATGGGGCCGGCGCTGGATCACCTGCGATACGTCCCGGGTGGCTTTGACTTTGGCCAAGCAACGGCTGATGACCGCCTCTTTCGGCTACTACAAGTTGGCCCACCCAAAAGAAGGGGTGGGCAGCGGGTTTGAATACAAGACTGTGCCCCACATCACCTTGAAGTCCATTGCCAACAACCCTGAAATCAGGGAAGGGATGAGCCAGAAAGAGATCGATGAGGCCATTGAAAGGCATGCTCCTCAAGAGACCCTGTACGATCAACCGTATGTGGACAAGAGCAAAGCCCGAGTTACCGGCCCTTTCACTGTAGAAGCGGTTCCCTCCCCCACAGTCAAGCCTCTGAACGATATCCAGGAGGACACCTCTGAGCCTGCTGACGAGTCTGTGGCCCGGTCCGGGGAAACCGTCCGGCAGGGTGAATGGCGGGATGAGCTGTTAAAGACCGGCATCCGGGGCAAGGCCGGCCAGAGAATCACCTTTTCCCGCATAGAGCCCCTGGCCGGAACAAGGTGGCTGCATGCCGAAGGGGAAACCAGACCCAATGATCAGGGGGCAGATTCTGTCCGGGAGGAGCAGTCTGGGGCGCAGCCGGAACGGGTGGTCGTTTCCTTCGGGCCGGAGCACGCGCCACTGGAACAGCGCCAGGTGGACCTGGCCATTGAAGAGGCCCAAACCCTGGTTCCCAAGCCCAAGATCATCGTCTTTGCCGCCTTCCAGTTCGACCCGGAGGCAGCCAAGGATATCGACGAAATCAACTGGCCGGGGGTGACCCTGATCAAGGCCCAGATGAGCGCCGACCTGTTAACCGATGACCTGAAGAAAAAGCGGGCCAGCAACGAGAGCTTCTGGCTGATCGGCCAGCCGGATGTGCAGGTGGAAAAGGCCGGAAAAGGCAAGCAGGGTGGCAAATACAAGATTTCCGTCCACGGATTCGACTACTACAACACCAAGACCGGCAACATCGAGTCCGGGGGCAAAGACAAGATCGCCATGTGGCTGCTGGATCCGGATTATGACGGCCGGAGCCTTTTTCCCAGGCAGGTCTTTTTCCCCATGGCCGGGCCAAAAGATGGCTGGTCCAGGCTGGCCAGGAACCTGAAGGCGGAAATCGATCAGGAGTTGATTGAAGCCTACCTGGGGACAGAGTCCCTTGCCTTTGAGCCAGGCAAGCACAGGCGGGCTGCGGTCAAGATCATCGACGACCGGGGAATCGAGAGCTTCAAGATCATAGGGCTTGACTAATGGAACACGAGCGCATCGACCGCCTGATAGTCAATAATCCCTATGAACAGCCCAAGGTCTATTGGCAGTACAACCGGGATCAGCGGACCTTTTCATTGGTGGATGGGAGGCGGCCGGCCGGCTATGTCATCGCTTCAGACACCTCCCAGCGTTTCGACGATCCTGGCCGGTTCATTGAGATCCCCTTGGTGAACACCATCCGCAAAAGAGTCCGGGATTGGCGGGAAAGCGGGTATCCCGGTGTGACCTCCATTACCCGGCGGCTCCTGGAGCACTGGACCAATGAAGAGGAGTTCGAGACCAGGCGCTTTTTCTTTTGCCAGCTGGAGGCGGTGGAAACCTTGATCTGGCTGACGGAGGGGCCGCAGGCCGATCAGGTTGGTATTGATATACCAGGTGACGGCGGCGATTTTGTCCGGGAATGCGCCAAAATGGCCACAGGGACCGGCAAAACCGTGGTCATGGCCATGGTCCTGGCCTGGCATATCCTGAACAAGGTTACCTTTCCCCGGGATACCAGGTTTTCCAAAAACATATTGGTCATCGCTCCGGGCCTGACCATCCGCAGCCGGCTGCAGGTCCTGAATCCTTCCCAGCCCGGCAATGACTACCAGGTCTTCCGTATCGTCCCCTCCTCCCTTTTGGACAAGCTGCGGCAGGGAAAGGTCCTTATCCGCAACTGGCACGCCCTGAACTGGGAATCTGCTGAACAGGTGGCCAGGAAACGGACTGTGGACAAGCGGGGGCCGAAGAGTGATGAGGCCTACGTCCGGGAGGTGCTGGGCGAGATGGCCACTGCCCGCAACATCCTGGTCATTAACGACGAGGCCCATCATGCCTGGAGGATTCCGGCAGAATCGAAAATCAAGGGGGTGAGCAAGGACGAAATCGAAGAAGCCACCAAATGGGTGGGCGGACTGGACCGCATCCATCGCAGCCGGGGCATACTCAAATGCTTTGATTTCACGGCCACGCCCTTTGCTCCCTCCGGCAAGAAAAGCACGGACGAGGCCTTATTTGATTGGATTGTCAGCGACTTTGGACTAAATGACGCCATCGAGTCCGGCCTGGTCAAGACCCCCAGGGTGGTGGTTCGAGACGATGCCGTGCCTGATGCCAGGACCTACGCTTCCAGGCTGTATCACATCTATATGGACTCGGAGGTCAAAGACGACCTGAACCGGAGGGCGGAGCCGGAAGAACCATTGCCCGATCTGGTGACCAATGCCTATTATCTTTTGGGATACGACTGGCTGGAGACGGCCAGGGCCTGGCGGGACAAGGGTCACAGCGTTCCCCCGGTCATGATCACCGTGGCCAACAGAACCGAGACCGCCGCCCGGGTCAAGTACGCCTTTGATCACAATAAGATCCGCATTGAGGAGCTGGCTGCTCCGG
This sequence comes from Desulfovermiculus sp., assembly GCA_034521385.1. Lineage (GTDB taxonomy): Bacteria > Desulfobacterota > Desulfovibrionia > Desulfovibrionales > Desulfothermaceae > Desulfovermiculus. The sequence goes on along the minus strand of JAXHMO010000018.1, from coordinate 39,800 downwards.
AAAAGACCCTGCACATAGACTCCAAGGTCCTGGATGCAGCCGAGGCCTCTGAAGAGCCCATAGTGGAAATTGAGCCCCAGGAGGACGCAGCAGAAAATGGAACGTCGCGCAAGTTGACCAAGAAGGAGCAGGCTGAGCTCTTGCGCAGGCAGGTGGATACCGTTGGTCAACCCGGCCAGCCAGGGGAGCAGATTCAAAACGTCATCTCCGTGGGCATGCTTTCCGAGGGCTGGGATGCCAAGACCGTAACCCATATCATGGGCCTGCGGGCCTTCAGCAGCCAGCTTTTGTGCGAACAGGTCGTAGGCCGGGGCCTGCGGCGGACATCCTATGATATCGACCCTGAAAGCGAGATGTTTGATCCGGAGTACGTGAATATCTTTGGGGTGCCCTTCACCTTTTTGCCCCATGAGTCATCCGATGTGAGCGACCCTCCCCCGCCACCGCCCAAGACCGCTATCGAGCCCAGTGCAGACAAAATGGGCTATGAAATAACCTGGCCCAATATCATCCGCATTGATCGAACCTACACGCCGCGGTTGAGCCTGGTTTGGGAACATGTACAGCCCCTGGAGCTCAATGCCGGCTATACGGCCAGGCTGGCTGAAATGGCTCCCACAGTGGACGGCAAACCGGATGTGACCAAGGTGGCTCACATTGATCTGGACGGCTTGGCTCGGGAGTACAGAACCCAGAAGGTCATCTTTGAAACCGCCAGGGATGTCTATGATCAGATGCACAAGGAATGGAAAGGGAACAAGGAGTTCCTCCTGGCCCAGATCGTTAAGCTGGTGGAGCAATTCATAACATCAGATAAGCTGGTCATTCAGCCGGACTTATTCAACCAGGACCCTATCAAGCGCAGGCTGATGATCACTCTAAACATGACCAGGGTCATGCATCATATCTGGGAGGCCATTCGCTTCAATAATACCCACAAGCTGGTTCCGGTCTTTGACCGGGACCGCCCCATCCGCTCCACCGGGGACATGATGACCTGGTATACGGCCAAACCCTGCGCCTACACCCACAAAAGCCACATCAACTTTTGCGTCTATGACAGCGCCTGGGAGGCCTCAGAGGCCTTTCATCTGGACCACAATCCCAAAGTGGCGGCCTGGGTCAAGAACGACCACCTGGGCTTTGAGATCCTGTACGTCTACCGGGGAGTGGTCCGCAAATACCGACCGGACTTCATCATCCGCCTGACAAACGGCGATTATGTGGTCCTGGAGACCAAAGGCCAGGATACGGAAAAGGACAGAACCAAGCGCAAGTTCCTGGATGAATGGGTGCAGGGGGTGAACGAGCATGGCGGGTTTGGACAGTGGTCCTGGGCGGTGTCCCAAGATCCTGGGGATATAGCGGATATAATTTCTTTAGCGTAAGAAAATAAGTAGATTTTATGAATGACGCTACAACATAATTCTACGGCCAACCCGTTGCTTCAGCCAATATCGTAAACCCGGCGGCTGGGGCTGCATATAAACAAATTTTATCAAGTGCTTAATGAGGTCTTGCCAGATTGAGTTTCAATTGTGAGCGTGTACAAGTTCGACAGATGGGTAAAGAGGACTGTCTCCAAAAGCGGACACCTTAATTGCCCGGACATATGACTACAAAAGACAAACAGAGCAAAACATTGAGGAAAAATACTTTCAATAAATTACTTCGTCGCTTGAACCAGGGTGGATTTAGCAAGGAGTTTGTCCGCAAGGCTATCTTGCCTGAGTGGTGGAATGCTGACTGCAATACTCAATCGGAGCTGGTGCCTGATATCGAGATCCGAGTTGCCCGTTTCTTGGGGCTTCCCCTTGCCAATGTTAAAAATCCCGATTTTTCTCTAGCTCCTGTCAAATACGAGAATGCCCATTTACGCCGAGTAAGATTCATTGATGATGACCGCCTTGCACCAGCTATCCATTCAGCCTTAAAAATAGGGGAGGCGGTCGTTCGGAATCTTCAAAATAAGAAACTTTTTCAGGATAATATCCCCAGGGATGCCCTTGTTTGGCGACGTCAAATCTTGAAAGGTCAAAAAAACGTTACCCTGGACATGTTGCTTGAGAATCTTTGGGCTAGAGGGATTCCGGTAATACCGATTGAGGTACTCCCATCGCCAAATTTTCAGGGAATAGCCTGCATTATAGATGATCGTCCGATAATCCTCTTAGGTCAACGTCATGATGAACCTAGCCATGTAGCATTCATCATTGCGCACGAGGCTGGCCATATTGCTGCCGGAGATTGTACTCCTGGACAACCAGTCGTTGATGAGGCCGACGAGGTTGACGATGATACCGACATGGAGCGTGACGCCGATAACTTTGCCAAACTGGTACTTTTGGGCTCGGACACTATTCCAGAGCTGACAGGTGAAAATTACAAGCAAATCGCTGAACAGGCCGATCAAATCGAACAAGATACCGGTGCCGACGCAAGCCTCATTATATTTAACTGGGCAAGGCAAACTCGGGATTACACCATGGCCTCCATGGCAGTAAAAGCGCTTTATGGCAATGTTGGTGCCAGGCAAAAAATGCGCCGACATTTCGATCATCACATCAACTTGGATGATGCCAGCGAAACTGACCGCGCTTTGCTCAGGTGTGTCTACGGGGATACTTAAATAAATGAAACTGCTCATTGACACAGATGCCTTTTGTAAGCTTGCGGTTTGCGGCTTGCTGAAGGAGATAGTTCATCTGCTGGGCGTTAGTTGGTCGGAATGTTGTCGTCTGCCTGCCTTGCCATATATGTTACGGAGAGGACGCCTTCGAAAAAAATTCGGAGATGAACAATGTGAATTGATGCTGCCAATTGCGGAGAGTATTTTTCCTGTCCCAGAGCCCAGTGATGCTTGGCTTGAGAAACTCATCCCGATCGTAGCTATAGACCCCGGTGAGGCGCAACTCTTTGCAGCCGCAGCCCAGTTTGAGATCATGGTACTGACCGGAGATAAACGTGCACTGGCGGCATTGAAAGATATTGCCGGATTTCCAACAGCGATCAAGGGGTGTGTTATAACTCTGGAAGCTGCACTTATCTTTCTTTGCAACCATATGGGTCCAGATGAAATCCGGGATCACCTCCAACCAGTAATGGAAAAAGATCAGGTGATCAGGATATGCTTTTCAAATCCTGGATCTGATCCTCTCAAATGTCTGAGCTCTTACTATGACGATCTTGCCGGTGGATTAGCTCCGCTCGTGCTGTGGTCTCCCTGGTCAGGAGGTCTATGATGACTTTTGATGCCAACCATTACGTGCCTGTTCTCAAGGTTAAGCGAGGAGAAAAGAAGGCACTGACACTATTATCCCAAACGGTGAGGACCAAAATTACGCCCTTTCTAGAAATTGTGGAAAGGAAGAGCGAAAAGACTTTCGAGCAACATCTCAAGACATCATTTAAAGGTTTTTTCGAGGCGGTCAGTGGCTTCAATCGCTGCTTTATTGATACTAGAGAAATTGCATCAGATGGACCTGCCGGTGCAGAGATGGTGTTCCAATGGGCAGTTGATAACGGAATAAGCTTTACACCTGTGACCGGAATTTCCAGGAACGTGGATTTAGAAGCTGCCTTAGCTTTTAGAGACAATGGACTCGCGATTCGATTAGAGAGGAGTGAGTTCGATGCCGGCGGGTTATCAGGAATCATACATACCTTTCTATCTCGGAATAGTCTTGTCCCGGAAGATATCGACCTTTTCATAGACCTTGGCGCAATTGATAACATGATATGTACAGGGGCTCGGAGATTTGCGCGGGCCTTTTTGGAGGAAGTGCCAAATCATAAAAGATGGAGGACGTTTACCCTTTCGGCGAGTGCGTTTCCGCAAAGTATGGCCGTTATCAAGAACAGCAATTCATATGACACAATCGACAGATTAGATTGGATGGCTTGGATGGAAGGCTTGCACGCTCGCCAGAATATGATTCCACGACTGCCTACCTACAGTGATTGTGGAATCCAGCATCCAGCGGGGGTCGAGGGCTTTGACTACCGAACAATGCAGTCTTCAGCTTCAATTCGATACGCGATAACGAACTGCTGGTTGCTTATTAAAGGTGAAAGCACGAAAACTACTCCGCCAAGCCAACAATTCCCCAGCTTGGCGAGAGCCCTTGTGAATGAACGAGTGGGTGCCTACTATTTCGGTGCTAGCCACTGCCGTGGCTGTTCTGGAATGATGGAATGTGCAGATGGCCATAGTGGATATGGTTCCCTTGAGGCTTGGAGGCGGCTGGGGACGATCCATCACATCACGAAGGTTGTGGAAGATCTTGATACCTTGTTCTTGCCTTGAGACGTTCTCGCACATTTTCCGCAATCTCATCCAGGGTATAACACTCACAAACCTTGTCCCATACCACCCTGCGTGGCTTGCCCCGAAGACCGCGCGCTGAATCACGCTGCTCAAGAAGAGTGATTGCATCGTCAAGCCAGAGTAATTCCACTAAGGTACGGGATTCTCTGCTCGGGTTTTTTCTTCCTGTGCGGTGAGTCCTGAATCGAACACCATTTGTCCCTTGGACAACCTGCATAATACCCCACCATGGTGGCAGGTATTTGAGGACTACATTCAAATGGCGCTCTCCAGCCACTATGGTCATCCGGTCAAACAGCTTGCTGTAGATTTCAGCCTGAACGTCTAATCTTTTCAGACTGTCTCGATCTGACTTAATCTCATACCCTTGGAAGGAGCTATTCACAAGAGCCATGTCAACACGAACTTGACCCCGACAAAGACCCAGCTCTTCAATGAGAACACTATCCTCAGTGGCATAGTCCCTACTACGTACCTTTTCTCTCAATGCTGGGCGGATATCCGCGTCAGAGAGCAGTGTCTTTTCAAAATGAGCAAGGTGGTCTTTGGTGGAGCTCATTACGGTTACATTTTGTCCAGGTTAAATATTGTTCAATACAAGATTTCTATAAGCAGAGATCTATTATGTCAAGAAAGAATGCATAAGAGACATCCATGATGAAAAAGTCAAGGAGGGAAGCTGAGACTTCTTTTCAAACTTGCAAAAACAATCCCTCGCGGTCTACTATCTGTTTTTTCGACGATGTTTATTCTTCAGCGCTCAATGTCGCCTATACCGCCAGGCTGGCAACAATACCCACAAGCTGGTTCCGGTCTTTGACCGGAACCGCCCTATCCGCTCCACCGGGGACATGATGACCTGGCATACGGCCAAACCTTGCGCCTACACCCACAAAAGCCACATCAACTTTTGCGTCTACGACAGCGCCTGGGAGGCATCGGAGGCCTTTCATCTGGACCACAATCCCAATGGAGCGGCCTGGGTCAAAAATGACCACCTGGATTTGAGATCCTGTACGTCTACCGGGGAGTGGTCCGCAAATACCGGCCGGACTTCATCATCCGCCTGACAAACGGAGATCATGTGGTCCTGGAGACCAAAGGCCAGGATACAGAAAAGGACAGAACCAAGCGCAAGTTCCTGGATGAATGGGTGCGGGGCGTGAACGAGCACGGCGGGTTTGGGACCTGGGGATGGGCGGTGTCCCAAGATCCTGGGGATATTGCGGACAGTATTCCGTGACCAAACCCGCGTCAGAGGTGAAGCCAAGTATATCAAGGTTATTTGAATATAAACTCAGATAAAAAGCAGGAACTCATATGAGCCAGAAAACGATAGAAAGAAATGTTGTGAGGGCAAAAAATATTAAGTTCAGTTTTTAACCAACTAGGAGAATTTTGATGAACGGAGTGAGAAAAGGAGATCCCTGGCAATTAACCGAATTGAACAAGTACCTCAAAAGTAATGCAGAGGATAGGTTACTTGACTCAAGGACCGTTTTCCTCTGCAATCCCAGTGAGAAAGCTGAATTGTATAGGGTACTTTGCCAGCATTTTTGGCCAGCCGTCCTCGATGCTCTTGCCAATATGTCTATACGTGTATTGGAATCAAACAATAGCTTCCCAGATTCCGAGATCAAAGATGAAAAACACTTGTACACAACCAGCTCCTTGACGTTTGTTCTCGAAGATCCTGCGAAGCCTTTAGTACCGGGTTTTTGTCCTCCATGGTTTTACAGAGGGAAATTAGAGTGCTCAATCTTCGACTACATGGTTTCTTCAGAATTCTACCTTCACTTGCCTTCGACTATTGGTTTCAGTAAGGTACATAAGCTCCTCTCAGATCCCATGTTTGAAGGAAATCCCCCCAATCTGAGTATATATTCAAGACCTGACAGGGAAGAAATATGGACTGTGGCTTTCAGCGAAGGATCTGGGGCTAGCTTGGGGATGGGCAATTATCATGATGCGGCACAGCATGTTTATAAGAAAGTTGAACTCTCCCTAGCAGTGATAAGAGCGGTCAACGTACTGAACGATGACTACCAGAACACAGCAGCATTTAAATCATTACAAACCGCTTTGCGGGAAGCATACCAGGCATATTGAAGTGTATCTAACTCTTGCATCCTGCGATCCCGATTTCAAGCTGGCCCAAAGGATTCTGAATTCCGAGACCAAATCCGCGTCACCAGCGAAGCCGAGTATATCATTGGCAAAGCGCAAGAGCGCGACGCACGGGTCGTCACCCTTGGCAACATCGCCTTCTTCTCAACCAACACCGGCGATGTGTGGATACTCGATATAGAAGACGGCCTGGCCCTGTGCTGAGCACGCGACGGCACCAAGCAGGACTACACCATTCAGGAAGGTGACTTCAGCTTCCAGATCAAATGGAATGCACAGTACGAGATACGAGGAGATGCGTTCATCGTGGCCACAGCAGATGGCCAAGTGCGCACGATCATGGGGTATCCAACCGAGGAAATCGCCAGAGCCATTTACTGAGGATGATCGAAGCTCAAACAATCGCAATGGGACAGCATAGTTGCTTTTGTGAGTATTATAGATGTGCTCAAGCCCGGACACTGAATACCAGAGGGTGAAGACTCAAGACCCTCTCGTTTGGAAGGTTTGGACATGCATTGACTTATTACTCATAATTTGGTGCATAAAAAAAACCGCCTCAAAAGAGGCGGTTTTTATAAACGAATTACTTCACATACAATTGGATGTGATTCACAAAAATCTATGTTCGAGGCCGTGCTTCGTTAACTTTCATATTTCGTCCCTCAAAATCCGTCCCATCAAGGTTCTTCATAGCGGAGTTAGCAGCCTCATCCTCCATTTCTACAAAAGCAAAACCACGTGATCTTCCAGTCTCTCTATCTGCTATAAGATTAACAGAATTTACTTCGCCATACTGGGAGAAAAGTTTTTGAATATCATCTTCTGTGGACTGAAATGCCAAATTCCCTACATACATCTTCTTGCTCATAAACCTTCACTTCTCCAAAAAAAAAATAAAATAAAAAAAGGCCAACCAATTCGGCCATTCAGATTAATATAGTCCTCATAGGATAATTTGTCAAGGGAGAGATAGGGTCTGATCTTGTTTTTTGAATACACCAATTGTATGGATAGATAATGACCAGACCTCTGCCAATCGAGTATCCCGGAGTTGTCTACCTTTTGATGGCCCTGGGGAACGCCCGGGACCCGATATCTTCGATGATGCCGATCGAGGCCATCGTTCGAGCCTATCGAGAGCATGGCTCTTCCCAGACGGCTATGGCAGAATAGACGGAGCAGCATTACTCCTCAGTGAGCAGGATAATAAGCCTGGGTTGGCCATTTTCAAAATACAAGACCTGCGCCCCTGACTTGATTTGACACCTGATACGTATCGGGTTATGTGAACAGTGCATGATTCAAAAGTTCAAACATAAAGGCCTCAAACGATACTTCGAATCCGGGATTTCGAGCGGTGTGGAACCCCAACACGTAACCCGGGTCTGGAAGATCCTCGCGCTCCTTGAAACGGCAGAGACTCTTGAAGATATGGATTTGCCAGGCCTTGGTCTCCACCAGCTCAAGGGAAATCGTAAAGGAACTTGGGCGGTCAAGGTCAGTGGGAACTGGCGAATTACATTCAAGATTCAAAACGGTGATGCCTTTGATGTAAATTATGAAGATTATCATTGAGGAGGGAAAATGAGTATGTATAATCCGCCTCATCCCGGCGAAATCATTAAAGAAATTTGCGTGGAAGCACTTAATATCAATGTCACGGAAGCGGCAAGAGCACTTGGTGTTACCAGAAAAACTTTATCGGCATTATTAAATGGGAGAGCGGGAATTAGTCCTGAAATGGCATTGAGATTATCAAAAGTATTTGGCAGGTCGCCCGAGGGTTGGCTCAAGCTTCAACTCCAATACGATCTCTGGAAAACAAAGCAGTCCTTTGATACTAGCGACTTAAGGCGCATTGAAGCAGCTTGAGTTTATTTTTCGGATAACATGAAGCCAGCTGAACGGCAGCTACACCCAGCGCTTCCACAAGGTACACGGATCGTCCGGGCATGTCTTTCAGGGTCGATTCAAATCGATACTCGTTGACAGCCAGAAACGAGGCCATCATCCAGGACTGGCGCCAAGTATGGTTATTCCCAGACGGCCATTGCAGAAGAGACGGAGCGGCATTACTTTAGGGTGAGCAGGATTATAGACCGAGGTTGGCCATTTTCAAAATACAAGACCCTACATCCTTGATTCACATGTCTGAAAAAGAACAAAATGGCGCTGATGATATCGCGCCTGAGTTCATGCACGAAAAGATAAAACTTTCTTGAAAAAGTTCATGGCCGGCCACACGCGGCGAAAAAGGCTGATCCAACGTCGGGTCACGGCCGGTAGCTGGAAGGAGGAACGATGAGCTCGCGAAGCCCGAATGAGGATAATGAACTCAATGCCCTGGATGTGATGATCGCGGAGATCACCGTTGACGCTTATGGAGATGATGAGCAGCTCTGGGCTTTTCATCAAGCCATCGAGGATAATGTTGCCCTGCCAGCCGATGGTTTCGTCATCGGGGAACCTGTTTCAGTGATCTCGGTGGACTACGATGACAATTACAGGCGCGGTCTGACGGCAAGATGCCGCCTGTTAGGAAGTGATCGGATCATCACCTTGCGAACGAGCAGCCTTTGGGACTTAGTGCCAGGTTCCATTGCCACGATCTCAAATATGCCGGTGAGTGGGCAGCAGCGAGAAAAAGCCTGATGGAGCTGTGCCAAGCAGACCTGCGCTGTCTCGATGCCCATTCGCATCTGGGCAATTTAATCTTTGACCATTATCCGCAGGAAGCCATTCGACATTACGAGGTCGGTCTGCGCATAGGCGAGCTGTCTTTGCGTGACGACTTTACCGGCTTGCTGCCATGGGGTTTTGTGGATAACTATAGGATATTTTCCTAAAAGGAGCACATCATGTATGACTTTCTGCTCAGTCCTGAAGAACGTGCGCTCAGAGACGAGGTCAAAAAGTTTGCCAGGGAAGAAGTTTCCAGCGACTATTTAAGGAAAATGGACAGGGATGAGATCGACTATCCCCGTGAGTTTGTGAACCAACTGGCCGAACGAAATCTCCTGGGCATTCGCTTTCCCAGGCAATGGGGCGGCAGGGGGATGAGTTGGGTGGCTGAAGTGGCCGCCCTTGAGGAGATCGGTTGCCTGGGTATCGCTCTGGGCTGCGCCTTCTCCATGCCCTCCATTGTGGGGGAGGCCATCAATCATTTCGGCACCGATGAACAAAAAACCAAGTACCTCAAACCCTATCTGCAAGGAAAGCTGATCGCTGCCGAAGCTTTGACCGAGCCACGGGGCGGATCGGATTTCTTTGGGGCCACCACCAAGGCCGTCCTGGATGGCGATCACTTTATCCTCAACGGCCAGAAACGATTTGTGGTCGGGGCGGAAGGAGCTGACTTCTTTCTGGTTTACTGCCGGACCAACTTTGATCCCAATGCCCATAAGTACGGCCGGATCAGCCTGTTGATCGTGGACAGAGGCCCCGGGGTAACCACGGAGTATCGCTATGGCCTCATGGGGTGCAGAGGGGGCGGGACCGGCAGGCTGGTTTTCAGAGATGTGCAGGTGCCTAAAGAAAATCTTGTCGGTCAGCTTCACGGAGGGGCGCTTTGCTTTCACCAAATGATGATCCCAGAGCGTCTGACCTCAGCCGGAGGCTCCCTGGGACTGTGGAGTGCCCTGGATTTGGCTCTGAGATATTCGGATAAGCGAATGGCTTTCGGCCAACCGATCAGAAAGTTTCAGGCCATGAACTTCTTGGTTGCCGATTCGATCACTCAGCTGGATGCGGCCAGGGGATTGACCTACATGGCGGCCAAGGCTGTGGATGAGGACTACTCGCATAAACGGCGAATTGTGAGCGAGGCCAAAAAGTTGGCCACCAAAGCCGCCTGGGATATCGCCAACAATGCCATGCAGATCATGGGAGGGATAGGCTATACTGATGTCTATCCAATAGAGCGGATTCTGCGTGATACCCGGCTGTCCCTGATCTGGACCGGAACCAGCGAAATAATGAACCTGCTCATCCAGCATGAGTATTACGATCAGGTCCTCAATCAGCCCTATGATCGGCGGCAGCTGGAAAAGGACGCCATGGCCCCTGATGAGAGTGAACGCTGCTTTACTGATGAGGACATGTGGAAGGTGCACGGGATGGAAAAAACCGACTGAAAGGTGTGTCAGAATGAGACCTTGTGGCACACTTTTCTGTGGCATGCAACATTAAAAAACAAAGCATATAAGGCTTTGCTTCTTCTAGTTCCTTTCGATGCCATTCTTATGGATATACAGATGCCGGTCATGGATGGTGTGGAAACGACGAGACGCATTCGGGCTTCGAACAACAGCTTTAGTCAGATACCCATCATCGCCGTTACCTCGGAAGAATATAAAGAGCACTTTCTGGCATCCGGAATGGACGAATTTCTGTCCAAACCGGTAAATCAGAAAGAAGTGATTGCAGCTATCCGCAGGAACCTCCCTGCTTGAGGTGGACAGTACACTACGGCTATGCCCCTTACAGAAGAGACGGGGGGCATTACTCTACGGTGAGCAGGATTATAGGCCAGTGCGAAATGAGACATATGCTGCAAGCAACACAACTTAAATAACGCAAGCCTACTTAATAAGTTTCCCTCATGACTAAAGCAGAGTTCATTGACAAAATCGCCCAGCGAGCCAGATTCCAGATTATTTGAACTATCCGGACCGGGCAATGACGGATAGGGATATTAACACGTTTCATATTTGCTCAATCCGGCAAAAGGTTTTGCTGTCTACATCTACGTATTTTTTTACTCATCAAAGACTCTCATGACCTCAGCCCGTAGGGACGAGCGAAATTTAGTCAACAACTCTTTTCAACCAACCTCCTCACCCCTACCTTTCAAGAATAAGGCTTGCATAGCAGGCCATAAAGAAATTGCCCAACCAGTCTATGACGCGGTCATGCAGGGAACCGATGACGGCTCATGGGTGGATTATGGGTGGAAAGGCAAAAAGAAACACGCCTATGATCAACACAGCTTCGTGGACTAAAAGCACCTCTCATCCAAGTCAGGGACAAATGTGTTGACTCTTCCTGTACAAGGACTTGATGCAAGGATATTTTTCGTAGACCAGGTAGAATCATGCCTGGATTCAGCCTGGGAGCTACTGAGACGGGGTGGATTGCGCACCTGGGACAGCGTCCTCTGCCAGACCCAATCCGCGGGAAGGGGACAGATGGGCCGGGCACCAATTGGACAAGGAGAAGGTACGTTTCTGCCCCAACTGTGGAACCCGCCAGAAGGTGGAAACAGGCGAGCAAAGCTATGAAGATGCCAGAGATCCATAAGTTTGGAGTTTATCGGCCGGTAGCAGGCCAATTTCGGATCGCCAGCCTCTGGGGTGCCGCAGCCACAGGGATGCTCCACAGAGAGAACCTGGGTTTTGTAGAACTTGTCCAGGAACATGAATCTTTTTGGGTCGTTTGACACCCAGTTGGGATCTGATAGACAGGATCAGCTGGTCCAGCTCCACAGGCTCGGGGGCCACGAAATGATACGTCTGTCCGGAAAACTCCTCCCGATTTTCCAGAACGTGGTGAACAAATTCACTTATGGAAGCTATGAAACATTGCTCTATGCTCACACCACAGCCAGACCGCACCAAGAATCCGGCTGTTTTCCAGCTGAAAACCTCCGGTTGCCAAACCGTCATCCTTACGGCATTCTGGGTACAATGGACAACAGCCACCCCAGAGGAACATACGCAACAGTCCACCCCGAAAATATCCGGAAAGGGCTTTGTTCAACCATAGCCTCGGAATAAATACTCCATGAGCAGCAAACCCATCCTGATTACCGGAGCCACTGGATATATCGGCAGCCGGCTGATTCCCCGGCTTCTGAACAAGGGCTATCGAGTTAGGGCCATGGCCCGTTCTGCGGCTAAGCTTGGCAACAGGCCCTGGAGCAGTCACCACCGGCTGGAAGTGGCGGAAGCGGATCTGCTGGAGCCGCAGTCCCTGCCCCAGGCCCTGCGTGGATGCTGTGCAGTCTATTATCTGGTACATTCCATGAGCACGAAAGGCAAGGATTTTGTCCGCGCGGATCGGGAAGCTGCCACGAACTTGGCCCGGGCCGCGGAGCAGGAAGGTTTGCAAAGGATCGTTTATCTTAGCGGGCTGGGCGAGGACAATCCCAAATTGAGCACGCATTTGCGCTCCCGCTCCGAGGTGGGGCAAATTCTGCAGCAGAGCACGGTCCCCACCACCATTCTCCGCTCTGCGATCATCCTGGGCTCAGGGAGTGCTTCCTTTGAGTTGGTGCGTCACCTTACCGAAAAGCTGCCCATCATGATCGTCCCGTTCTGGATCGACACCCGGTCCCAGCCAATCTCAGTAAGCAATGTCTTGCAATACCTGACAGATTGTTTGGAAAAACCAGAAACCGTAGGAGAGACATTCGACATCGGCGGACCGGAGATTCTGACCTATAGGGAATTGCTCCGCACTTACGCCAAGATTGCCGGACTATACAGGCCCATATTCATCAAGGTCCCTTTCCTGAGCCCCAGGCTGCTTGCCAAGTGCGCGCAGGCCCTCACCCCCGTCCCGGCAGAGCTCTCCAAACCGTTGATTGAGGGCATGCGCAACCCTGTGGTCTGCAAGGAATCTCGTATCCGCGAAGTCATCCCTCAAAGGCTCATGACCAGCAGCGAGGCCATGGTCAAATCGTTGCAGGTATTGTGCAGAGACAGGAAATTCGACCTCTTGAAGAGCGAGGAGCCCTTTCCACCGGAATGGTTTGTCGAGGGTGATGAGCGCTATGCCGCTCATGCCGTACGGGAGTCATCCTACCGAGTGCGGCTGCAGGGAAAAGCTTCCGATTTCTGGCCCCTGGTGGAGAGCATAGGGGGGTACGGAGGTTGGTACGGCACAGATACGCTCTGGCGTATTCGCGGAGTCCTGGATTGGCTCGTGGGTGGTTACGCCATGCAAGCAGGCAGGAGAGACCAGGCGCATCTTCGGGAAGGAGATTCACTGGGCTATTGGAGAGTGCTGGACATCAAGCCGCCCTACAATCTCCTGTTGCTCTCGGAGATGAAACTGCCTGGTGATGCTATCCTGGAATTCCAGATCCAGGATATGCCTGGCGGTCGTGTGGAGGTTGTTCTCTCTGTTCGTTTTCTGCCCCGGGGAGTAAGTGGTTTGCTCTACTGGATCTTCTTCCGGCGAGTACACCGAATGGTTATTCGAACCATGTTGCGCAATATGGCCAGACACTCCAATCTCGCCATACTGGAAGGCCCCGAATAGTTCAGATGGATAGCCTTCCATCAGAGAAATGACACTGATCCTGGCTTCATCATGTTGGTGGGTATGCAAATGGAAGAAGGGGGGTCAGGTCTTGATTTTTGAATTCAACTGGTGTGTACACAGATCATGGCCAGACCTCTGCGAATCGAGTATCTTGGAGTTGTCTACCATGTGATGGCCTGGGGGAACGCCCGGAGCCCGTTACGCGGATCGGCTGCCTCCGTCTGAACTCCTGCCGCCTTCCTTCCCCTCCAAGTCAGCCAGAAACGAGGCCATCGTTCGAGCTTATCGAGACCATGGCTATTCCCAAACGGCTATCGCAGAAGAGACGGGTCTGCATTACTCCACCGTAAGCAGGATCATAGGCCGAGGTTGGCCATTTTCAAAATACAAGACCTGACCCCACATCCCCATTGTGCTGCTTCTTTTGGAATTGGGCACCATAGTGCCGCATATCCTTAGGGGCAGCAGAGGCCTGCTTGAACGCGGCGCGCTCAAGCAGGAACCATGAGTTGGCAGAAACACAAGCTATGCCCCCGTGGTCGACGAAAGAACACATCTCTTTTAGCGTCGAGAACGACGCCACGCCCCATCTTTCCTGTCTACTTATTTTTGACTGATTACTTTATAATGAACAGCTTATGTGCAAAATTCAAAGTCAAAGCGTAGGGCTATCAAGAAAAAGGCCGACAGTCCTGCTGGCCTTTATAGTTTTTGTCTTGGTCAGAAATCTCTGGGCATCAATTTTGTGTCTCCTGGCAAAGGAAATGAAAATCCGGGCACCAGGAATATGAAGCAACATAATTAGGAGACATTGTGCTTCTCGTAGAGCTTTTTGAGTCGCTCAGCAAGTTCCTGGGCTCTTGCTTCGCTTTCTTCTGGCTTGAGCTCTTTACAGTTATAGCCTACAACTACGCGCATATCCTCGACGTTTTCGTCCATGAAGACAATGGTTCCGTCTTCCTTGATCTCCTGGACCCCGTCTATTTGAGCTCCCTTTTCGTTGATAGCAATAGCATCCTGAAGGGAAATTCCGGGGAGAACCACTTCGACCCCTTCGGCTGAGAACCTGGCCGGATATGCTCCCGGAAGCCCGTTCGGTCCGGCGACAGCGCCGTGGACCTTTTTGGTGTCGAAATAGAGTCCCAGGATGTTGTTCAAAAAGCTTGTGGCTGTCTTCATTTGATCGACCAAAGCGCCCCCGAATTGCTGTGTAGATGCAAAACCGGCCTCTTCATACATTTTAGCTATCTTTTCATTTGGATAGCGCTCGCTGACATCTGTTCCGTCCACTATGATTTTTACCCAGAAAGGTCCATGATACTTTACTGTATAAAATGTACCGTGGTGGCCGACCCCGAATATCTGTACGCTTTGATACGGGACTCCCATGTCCCGGGCGATAATGCGCTTAATCCGTTGCAGGCCGATATCCATGTTTCCTCCCCCGCATGTAGGGGCAAGTCCCAGCTTGGAAAGAACCACGTTGGTAACATCCGGAAGCGCACCGTTAACCACCTTGGTTTTGATCCCGCTCATGTGCACGGCCTGCATCAATTTGTAAATCAGGGTCAAATGATTCGGGACCCAAGGCCCTATAGGGCCGATTTTCTTGTACTCTTCATCAGGCAGGAGGCGGGTGATCCACCAAGAGCCGAGGCTTGACAGATTGCACACCACACTTGGCTTTAGTTCAGCTAATATCTCAGCTGTCTGTTCAATATTGAATAGATCAATTTTTTGAAAGCTGAAGTCGGGATAGTACCCAAGGTTGTGGGCAATTTGCAGAGACTCTTCAACTTCGTAGCGTCCCTTGTCCTCATTATAGTCAGCACCGATAACCTTCATGGGAAGGTTCATTGAAGACATGAGATACATTATATCATGGCCTACGCTTCCTGCTGAACCGATGAGTAAGATCGAATCCATTTCGGGTCACTCCTTTTCATTGGGAGATTATAAAACAAATGCATGTACTTTTTGATGCCACTTAAATTATATATTTTATTGGATTCTTTACTTGTATTATCTAATACAATACCTTGTCGAAGGACGGGAGATACACAATACCTTGCGATTGAAGTTCGACAACATTGTGGCTAAAGGCAGCCTCTTTTACCAAATCGCCTTCAAGTTCCATGTGCAGAATCGATTTTCGTAGACCGTAAGGGTCTTGGGTCATGCTGTTGCTTCCCCATTCAAAAAAAATCCGACCTTTGTTTCCGGAAAAAGGGAGTTCTTTTCGCTTGGCCATAGCCAGACCTACTGCAATTGTACCCGTGCCGCATTGGGCTTCAAGTGGGGTGGCCTGAGGGATTCCTTTTCCTTTGAAGAACCGGGTAAAGATTCTTGCGTCTCCATCCGCTTCAGGGCAAAGGTCATAGATCATGCTGTAGAGAGTGTTTGTTTTTAATCCCTGATCGGCGATATAGGTAGACTGGATCTGACCTAAGAAATCAAGATCCGAGCCTGGACCGCGATGGCGGAATTCCGCACTTGGGTATGCTTCTTGAAGGTCGGCGAGTTTGAATACCAGGAAATAACCAACCTTTACGGCCGGGATTTTCATGACCTCGAACTCTTCAACTCCATCTTGGTAGAGATAGCTGGCAAAGTCCGGCATCCGGGTCGTAATCTGCGATGGACGGCCTTGGTCAAAGCGGACATCGATGGGGACCAGGCCTGAATCCGTTAAAACCTTTATGCAGGCCTTTGAATCATCTCTGCGCAGCTGAAAATGTTTCTGTATGCTGGTCTGAAATGCAGCCAAACCGATGACCTGACTCATTCCCCCGCACATGGGAAGCCAGGTCTTGGTTGTGGAGTCGATGATTCTAAGCCGGATGTCTTCATCACCGACCGGGGGATACATGAATCCGATCTCAATTCCTCCGTGGCAGGGTGGAGACATTAATGTATGGGCAATGCGATGCTCCTGGCCCTCCGGGACTTGTTCCCCGTACAGCAAGGTCACAGAATCCCATCCACAATGACCTTTGACATAGGTATACGCTTCTTGATTCATACTCCAGTCGCTTTTTTGCGATGACACTTGATACAAACAAGTTGCCCCCGACGAGTGATTGTCTGGCCGGGGGCAGACCCTGGGATTAAACGGAGTTTATTACTTCTGCAGCCCCATCTTTTCAAGCAGATTGCCTAACATTTCAGAATCTTCTTCCAATGTTCGGCGGAATTCCTGCTGATCATATTGCAATGTCGGCATCATCAACCGCTCGGTTACCTTTTTAAATTCTGGCGATTCTGTGGCCTCAAGGAAGGCTTTTTCCAGTATTTTCAACCTTTCTTCGGGAATTCCGGCCGGACCGCCAATGCCTATGCCGGAATTTATGGCGAAATCGTATCCGAGATCCCGGAGGGTCGGAACATCGGGCAAGGCCGGGCTGCGGACACTGTTGTAGGAAGCAAGAACACGGAGATCTCCTTCTTCAATCTCAGCTAAATGAGTTTCGGCTCCCCCTGCCCCGGAGTAAGCATTGACGTGCTTTCCGAACAGGGCGGTCATGCCTTCGCCACTTCCGGGAAAGGGGATCATATTCCAGTTGAGCCCCTCAACATCGCCGACATACTGCAGGGCCAGGGCCCCCGCTTCCATTGGCCCGGGTGTAGCAAAAGATATCTTCCCAGGGTTTTGGCGAGCTGCTTCGATGAAATCTTCAAATGTCATATAGGGGCTGTCTCCATTGACGACCAAAAACATGGTGTACAGGCCATACTTCATAATGAAATCGAAGTCCTGAAATGGGTCGTATTCAACCTCAAGCATATGGGGGGTTCTGGTGATAGCCGATGAAGGAATGACGCCCAAAGTATAGCCATCGGGTTTATCGTTTTTTAAGAGTCCCAGCATCACGGTTCCCCCGCCTCCAGTCTTGTTCACGCAGGATATGGGGACTCCGAGGATCTTCTCAGCTGCTGAGGCAAGGATCCGAGCCGAAGTGTCTGTAGAACCTCCTGCTGAATAAGGGATATAGAGAGTGATGGATTTGCTGGGGAAAGAATCAGCACAGGCAGTGGACAGACCGAGGACCCATGAAAGAAGGATTGAAGATAGCAGAATGATTCCATATTTCTTCATGACGTAAAACCTCCTGAAGTATGACCGGTATGAAAATTCTCCTTGGAACACAATGACATCAAGACACCTTGTACAGCATACAATTTTAGAGTCAGGTTGAATGGTATAACGAGCCAACAAACATCACCATTGAGGTGCAATTAGGCAATCGATGATATGAACCTCCTTGTTATTTATTAATATCTCACTCATTGCATATCACCATTGATCTTGCTTTGCTCATTAAGGTATGGTCCGATAACTGCCTGAGATGTAGACTTTCTCATTTGCTTGCGAATAAACGCGAAGATGGATATAGCTGTTAATATCAAAAAGACAACGGCAATCTCCTGTCGGAAAATAGCGGTAAAATCGCCTTGATTGATCATGAGGAACTGTCTTAGAGCCCTTTCTCCAAAGGGCTCTAAGATCATGGCGATGAGAAAGGGAGCGGCTGCAAATCCGAATTTGCGCATCAAATAGCCAAGGATTCCGAAAATGACCATAATCTTGACATCGAAAAAAGCCTGGTTCAAAGCAAAGGAGCCCACAAAACAAAAGCTGATGATAATTGGGAACAGTGTTACCTTTGGTACCTTTGTAAAATGCATTGCAGCGTAGGTAATGATAAAGTAACCAATGACCAAAAGAAGAATGTTGGAGAAGAAGAGGCTGGCAAAAATGCCATAGACAATTGGTCCGGCCTCCTTGAATATCATTGGCCCGGGGATGATTCCTTGAATTAAAAAAGCCCCCATGAGAATGGCTACCGGAATACTGCCGGGAACTCCCAAAGTAAGCATGGGGATCAAAGCCCCCCCGCAGATGGCGTTGTTACCCGCCTCTGGTGCGGCAATCCCTTCAACGACCCCAGTTCCCCACTCATCCTGATTTTTAGACCGGTCTTTTGCTACCTTGTAACTCAACCAAGAGGAAATAGACGATCCAACTCCGGGAATGGCTCCGATCATGACCCCTATGCCGCTGCCGATAAGTATACTTTTTATGCACCGCTTAAACTCGGAGAAGCTTAGTGTGTTGTCAGCAGGATTCCCAGTTTTTTTAAGAACCGGGATATTTCTTTTGAGTGGATGTTCCAGCTGTTCAATGACCTCTGGTATGGCAAAAAGACCGATGAGCATGGGCATGATAGCAATGCCGCTGTCGAGATTAGCCACGTCAAAGGTCAGTCGTCTGATACCGATCATGGGATCAAGTCCGACTGTAGCCACCAGCAGGCCTAGAGCGGCAGCAATCAAACCCTTGGTCACTGACTCCCCTCCCATGCCGGCAATGATTGTCAATGAGAAGATAATCAGGGCAAAAAACTCTCCTGGTCCTATTTGAAGGGTAAGCTTCGCCAACTGCGGGGCAATAATTATCAAGGCCAGAAGGCTGAGCATGTCGCCTATAGCGGAAGAGTACAAGGAGATCTTGAGCGCTTTTCCGGGTCGGCCCTTTTTGGCCATTGTATTTCCATCCATAATGGTGGCTGCTGCTGCGTCTGTGCCTGGAGTCCCTAACAGAATTGCTGAAACCGATCCCCCGAAAAGTCCTCCTTTGTAGGCTCCTATGAGCATGGAAATCGATATAATAGGATCCATATAAAAGGTGAATGGAATAACAACTGCAATAGCCATGGTTGCAGTAAGCCCCGGAATAGCGCCAAGAATTATGCCGCCTCCAACGCCTGCCGCCAGGGCAAGAATTGCCGGGAGATTGAGTATAGAGACGACACCTGCGAATAAGTCAGCCAGCATATGAACACTCACCTCCCTTTCACGTTCACTTGAACAGGATTCCCCTGGGTAAAATCAAGTTGAGCACTTCTTCAAAGAAGAGGTGGTTCACTATTAAAAAGCCAGTAATAATAAAAATGTATTTCCACCATTTTTCTCTGCTCAGATAGAACATTAAGGCGAAAAGAAAGAGGCCGGTTGCCATTAGATAGCCGAGTATATGAACCCCGGCCACATAGCCGATTAAAAAAAGGATGATGTTCAGAGCTTTTGGACCAAAGTCATTAATCCGGGTTTGCTGCTTTAAGATGAAGTTGTTGAACATCAACACCAAGGACAAAAAGCCTATGATTGTAGTAGCTACCTGGGGAAAGAAGGAAGGTGAGAGACTGCCAGCTCCGAAGCTTATTTCTTTGATCTGGTTGGGAATGACCCAAAAATACATGATCAAGCTGAAAATGAAGAGACCGAAGCCAATCCATCCGTCAATATGGTTGTTTTTCGACATACTCGGCTCCCAAATCAAGCACCGTTTGTTAGTGAGAAGCAGGCAGGCCTGGGTTCTTTAATAGTTCGAGGGAGGGGGACCTCTTTTTGCCTCAGCATTTTCCGTTGAGGTTCTGCCCCCGGCGGTTGATAATCTTCTACACCAGGCCCAGTGACGGACAAAAAACAGATTTCTCATGAATGAACCAAAGCTCCGTTTGATATTCGGTATACCGATATTATACTATCTACTGACTGTCAACGTTTTTTTGGATACAGTTTCCCTTGGCAGGAAATGACTCGGATATGCTGGCCTTAATGTCTTTTAATTCATGCAGATAGAGAATTATCTGTTTTTAAAATACTTGACTCAAAATGCCTTGAGAGGTTCACAAACTATAAAATGATACATCATTTGTATACAATTTAAGTAATTATTGGTGTTAATAAATTTTGGGTGGACATTGATTGCATAATTAAAGTATACAACTTCTAACGAGGTAGTCCTGGTGTGTAACAAACTCATCCCCGGGACATGGACAGCACCCACATCCTAAAAGAGGATCAGTCTGATGGCTTCAGAACTTACAAACACGTTAAGAAAACGGATAATACGGCTTGACTTTCGGCCTGGAGATCCGTTGAACGAAAAGAAGCTGGCGGAAGAATTTGCGGTCAGCCGGACTCCGGTTCGGGAAACCTTGATCCGCCTGTCCGAGGAAAATTTGGTTACCATGTCGCCACATACAGTGGCTCGAGTCTCAGGAGTTAATCTCAATGATTTTCAGGAGCTTATACAGTGCAGGCTTGTGCTTGAACGAGGGATAGCCCGACTGGCTGCAGTAAATGCGACCCAGGCTGATATACAGGATCTGGAGCGTCTGGAGAAGACTTCAATGAATATCCGGCCGGATAATCCAGCAGCCTTTGTTCGACATGATAGTGAATTGCATCGTATCATTCGAAGGGCCTCGTCAAACTCATTCATGAGCAGGTACTTAGAAAATATTCAAAATCACTTTACACGAATACAATATCTCATTGGCCACCGTCCCGATAATGTAAAGATGCACGAGGAACTGTTAAGTGTGATAAATGCTATGAAAAAAAAGGATCAAGATGCGCTTGTGAGTTTATGTGTTGATCATGTCCAACGTTTTGTCGAAGTCGTCAGAAATCACTTCAAGTTTTTTTGACCCACAGCATATTGGGCAACAAAGTCTAGAAGTTACCGGCCGGGAAATTGAAAAGTTTTCGCACCAAATCAGAATAGTAAGAGACTGCCAAATCTCGTAAATTAGCTTGACTCGTTTATTTAATATATGCTATACTGATTTTCGTTAGCCGAAAATCATTACAGCAGATATTAAGGGAGACGAAAGGCCAAAGCAGTTTTCGGATATAAGTATCTAGCGGTCTGAAAAGCCCTGGGGGTCAGGTCTTGATTTTTGAATACACCAGGTGAACGAACAGATCATGGCCAGATCTCAGCGAATCGAGTTTCCCGGAGTCGTCTACCTTGTGATGGCCCGGGGAATGCTCGTAGCCGGATATGCCTTGATGATGTCGATCGAGGCATGTGTCTGCATTTCCTCGGCAGAGTGATCTCTGATATCAATTGGCTCTGCCACGCTTACTGTCTCATGGACAACCATCTCCTCATCAAAACACCCGAAGGAAATCTGTCGGCAGGCATGCGCCAGCTGAACGGAGTCTACACCCAACTCTTCCACAAGCGGCATGGATCCGCATGTCTTCCAGGGGCGCTTCAAATCCATACTCGTGGACAAGGACTCGTATTTGCTGCAGCTATGCCGCTCTATACTGCTGAATAAGGTAGCAACAGCCGCAGATTTTTTGAGACTGGAGGGTTTCATATGAGCACTTTAAGTATCCGCCTTCCGGATTCACTCCATGAACGCCTCAAAGAGGTTGCCCGGAAAGAAGGGATATCCATGAATCAACTTATTGCCCTGGCTGTTTCCGAAAAACTCTCAGTCCTCATGACTGTGGATTATTTGAAAGAGCGGGCTGCTCAAGGAGACCGGCATGCTTTTGAGAATATTCTTTCCAAGGTGCCTGATGTGGAGCCGGATGAAATGGACAAAATATAGCCTTTGTGCCTTTCTGCATTACTCCACCGTGAGCAGGATCATAAGTCGAGGTTGGCCATTTTCAAAATACAAGACCTGATCCCACACATATCTTTCGACAAGGTGCTGACCAGGTCTCATTCAGTCACCGCCCCTGTCTTCCCTTAAAAGGTTGTGGTCGGCCAGATAGTTGTATTCCCCGCTGTGCAAACCGGATAAAAGGCTTTCGGGATTTTGCTGAAAGGCTCTGGTGCCAGGAGAGCTGACCACAAGATTCTCGTCTATCGGCGGGATAAGATTGAAGTTCTGCCACCGGGCAATATAGTAGGAGAGGATGTTCGGCAAGTCGGTATAGATAGTGACCTCCGGTTGAGGAATCGTGTAGCTGGAGCGGCGAAGCTTCTCCACGGAGAGAACCTGGGTTTTGTAGAACTTGTCCAGGAACATGAGCTCCTGGGGAAGACGACCATCGAATCCCAGCGGCCTCAGCAGGTGCAGTAAAAATTTAAGACCGGAGCTCCCCATCCTGGCAAGCGGATAGGGAACATGAATCTTTTTGGGTCGTTTGACACCCAGTTGGGATCTGATAGACAGGATCAGCTGGTCCAGCTCCACAGGCTCGGGGTCCACGAAATGATACGTCTGTCCGGAAAACTCCTCCCGATTTTCCAGAACGTGGTGAACAAAAGGGGGGATCTTCTCCATGTTGGTATAGGAATGCTTTACCCCGACACGAGTAAACAGAAAAAGCATGGACTGGGCGGCAATGGAAAACAGCAGACGCTGAAAGCCCTGAATCTTGTGGTCGTGCCTACCATAGACCACTCCGGGACGGATGACGGTGTAATCCAGACCCTGGGTTTCTTGCAGATGCTGCAGGGTCTTCTCTGCCATGAGCTTGGAGCGGGGATAAAATGGCAAATCCGTGGACAGGGGTTGCGTCTGCTCCTCGGTAAGCTGCTCTCCCATGGGCAACACCGCTGCGGAGCTGAAATGGATGTAGGGAATATTTAGGACACTGGCTGCCTTGGCCAGATTGATGCTGCCCAGATAATTGACTTCGTAGGTGAGCTGGGGACCACCGTCCAAGGGCGAGATAGCGCAGTTGACAATAAAGTCCGGATTGCAGCCCTGGAGATAGGCCTTGATATCTTCGGGTTCCCTGAGACTTAAACGTTTGCTGTTGGGGGCCAGAACGTTGAAGCTGTTTTTCTGCTGCGTTTTGAAATAATGGATAATCGACCCACCGATAAAGCCGGATCCTCCGACAATCAATCCCAATCGTCTGATGGAACGATCGGCGATTTCGCAGTATTGCCCTCGCACATCATTATAATCCGCCCAGTTTGACAAATCTGTTCTCCCTATTCACTTATAGAAGCTATGAAACATTGCTCTATGCTAACACCACAACCAGACCGCACCAAGAATCCGGCTGATTCCCCGGCTTCTGAACAAGGGCTATCGAGTTAGGGCCATGGCCCGTTCTGCGGCTAAGCTTGGCAACAGGCCCTGGAGCAGTCACCACCGGCTGGAAGTGGCGGAAGCGGATCTGCTGGAGCCGCAGTCCCTGTCCCGGTCCCTGCGTGGATGCTGTGCAGTCTATTATCTGGTACATTCCATGAGCACGAAAGGCAAGGATTTTGTCCGCGCGGATCTGGAAGCCGCCACCAGTGAAGGGGGGTCAGGTCTTGATTTTTGAATTCAACTGATATGTACACAGATCATGGCCAGACCTCTGCGAATCGAGTATCTTGGAGTTGTCTACCTCCCTTGAAAACCTCTACGGTTTGGTGTACTCAATTTTTCCTCAGTCGGATCAATAACCGGACAACCTCAAGGACTGGCCTGAGGTAATCTTTTAAGACAACGGCAAGGAACCGTACAACGATCATCTTCTCAATTGGAGATTCCCATGGCTATTCATCAAAGTTCTTGCCACAACCAGGAAATGCCCCAGGAATGGATCCAGTCTCTTGGGGGCATGACCTATGGTCTGTATGTGATCACCGCCGGCCATGGCCAAAATATCGGGGGCATGATCGCCTCCTGGGTCAGCCAGGTCTCCTATGCCCCGCCTTTGATCATGATCGCCGTGCACCCCAATCGGTATACCCATAATCTCATTCGGGACAACGAGAGTTTTGTCCTCCATATCCTGGACAGGGAACAGTTGGATTTCCTGAGCCGATTCAAGGGTCCGGATCCAGCGGGTAAGTTTTCCGGGCTGGAATGGACTCCCGGGCTTACCGGTACTCCGGTACTCGTGGACTGCCCGGCGTACTTAGAGTGCCGGGTGACCAGCACCCTGGCTCCCGGCAATCACACCCTGTTTATCGGAGAGATCGTCCAGGCCGGTCGCCGGCGAGAAGTTTCTCCTTTGACCAGCCTGGACTATTCCGGGATGTATGTTGGTCAGGACTGATTCCATAACCACTTTTATGAGTAATAACTAAATGAGAAATCAATGTCATCATTTGCCCAACACTCCCAATCCACGGAAAACAACGGCTTTGACCTTCAGACCTGGTCGGAACACCTCACTCAGCAAGCCTTTGCCCTCGGGGCTCACGACGCTGCGGTCATCTCTCCGGACCAGGTCCCGATCCAGGACAGCCTGGCCGATCTGTGCGCTGACTTAAAATGCGACGGTTATGGCCAGTCCATGAGCTGTCCCCCGCAGGTGGCCGGACCTGCGTGGTTCAGGGCCAGGCTGGCTGAAGCCTCTTTTGTTGTTGTTTTCAAGTTCGACGTCCCCACCGAGATCCTGCATTCCAACCAGCGCTGGGATCTCTTCGGTCTTCTGCATCAGACCGCAGCCGGTCTGGAAGATATCGCTCGCCAGGCTGGCTTTGAGAGTTCCTTCGGCCTGGCCGGCGGATCCTGCAAAAACATCTTCTGCTCCAGCCACTATCGCTGCCGGGTGCTTTCCGAAGGCGGCCCATGCCGCAACCCTGACTCAGCCCGTCCCTCCATGTCCGGATACGGGGTCAATGTCAAAGACCTGGCCGGAGTATTGGCCTGGCCCATGGAATCAAAGGTTTCCGACCCTACATCCGGGCAAACGCCCACTGCCCTCCTGGCCGGAATGGTAGTGGTAGTGTCGTAAAGAAAGAACCCTCCCCTGGCCCCTCCCTTCCGCCTGGAAGACAGGCGGCAAGGAGGGGAATCAGAGCAGAAATGGACCTCTCCTTATATATACGACGATCTAGATTTAACAGCACACCAGAGGCGGGGCTGAAATTTGACACCACGCCAACCGATCTTCTAAACCGGTTTTGACTGGATCACCTTGAAGGACTTTTTGGAATATCAAGGCTATGCAGAAATCTATGGGTCCCGGGACACCATTCGCAAATCCTTTGAACTGAAACTGATTCAAGACGGTCAAGCCTGGATGGATATGCTGGAGAGCAGAAACAAGACCTCCCATACCTACAACGAAGAGACAGCAAACGAAATTTGTCAGGCTGTGCAGAAGAGATATTTTCAACTCTTCGAACGATTGCATGATAGGCTGAATGCTCTGTATCAGGACGAGGGCAGGGGCTGATGCACAGGACAGGCAGCATGAGCGATCTGCCGGATGTCAATATGCAAAAGATCCTGCGTGTCCTTGCGCAGTATCCTCAGATTGAAGAAGCTTTCCTGTTTGGATCCTGGGCCAAAGGAACAGCCAAGCCAGGATCTGATATCGACATTGCCTTGAAGGGTTCTGCTATAAACCTGCACGTGTTAAACAGAATAAGCAGGGATCTGGATGAGCAGCTCATCCCCAATGCCATTGACCTGTGTATATATGATAGAATAAAGGACCCAGATGTCCTGAATCACATCCATCGGGTTGGAAAGACAATTTATTCCATAGACACCAGGAATTCTGACAAGGCAAGCTCCTCTGATAAATAATCACACATCCAGGCCCAGGGCGGCAAAGTAGAGGAAAATAGTTCAAAATATTTTCCTTCCTGCAAGGAATATTTGGCTCTTTGAGGCAGCATGTGTATTTTATGACATAAAGTCAGTTCTGACAAAATCCTGAAGAGTTCTTGTCTAAAACTTATTCCTCTTTCCTGGAGAATTTCATACGAGTGGTCTGAGAAAATGCGGCCACAGAAGCGGCCCCAAGAATACTAGACACGGATTTATCATTCAGATATTATTTGAAATATGAAGGAAAAAGAAGAGGACATTGAACCGGCCGCCAGACAGGCTGAAGACAGGGGTGAACGAATCGCTTTGATTGAGCCTTTATTGATCAGAGAAGATTCGCGTCACCGTAACCAGCTTATTGATCTGGTCATGGATCTTGCTCGTCAGGCTTCCGGTTTCCGGCGAAGCCTGCCTGAAGGCATAGTGCGTGCCTGGGCCAATCTGGTTCGGGCAATGAACTGTTACTACAGTAACCTTATTGAGGGTCATTACACCCATCCCGTCGACATTGAGCGGGCGCTCAAAGGAGATTACAGCAATGACGTCACAAAGAGAAACCTCCAGCTCGAGGCCAAGGCCCATATAGCTGTCCAGGAATGGATTGATGGAGGCGGATTGAGCGGAAGGGCTGTGACCGTCAATGGTTTATGCGAAATACACCGCCGTTTCTGCCAGCTCCTACCTGAGGCATTATTGTGGGTGGAACACCCAAAGACTGGATCTCATCTTCCAGTTATACCCGGAGAGCTCCGCTCGTATGATGTGCAGATTGGGCATCATGTTCCGATCAGCCCAGGGGCCCTCCCCAGATTTTTGGCCCGTTTTGAGGATTTCTATGGGCAGCTAGGCCGCACTGATTCCGTCCTTGCTGCTGCATGTGCTCATCACCGCCTCCTATGGATTCATCCTTTTCTTGATGGTAACGGGCGTGTGACTCGGATGATGTCGTATGCTCTCCTTCTTGAACATTTGAAAACTGGCGGTATTTGGTCTGTAGCTCGGGGCCTGGCCCGTAATGAGGCTGAGTATAAACAAAAGCTCATGGCCTGCGATATGAAACGTGGCAATGACCTGGACGGACGTGGCCACCTGAGTGAAGATGCCCTGGCAGAGTTTGCTGGTTTTTTCCTCCGTGTATGCCTGGATCAGATCGACTTTATGGAAGAACTTGTCCAACCCTCTCGGCTGCGGGAGCGCTTATTTCTTTGGGCTGGTGGAGAAATCCGGGCTGGTACCCTCCCGCCAAAGGCTGACAGGGTGCTTGAAGCTATCCTTTACCAAGGTGAGTTTCCCAGAGGAGAAGTTCCCGGACTCCTTGGGGTGAGTGAACGTCAGGCCCGGAGGATCACATCTTCGCTGCTGAATCACGAGATCGTTACTTCGGACAGCAACCGAGCTCCACTGCGACTGTCATTTCCTGCCCGCCTGGCTCCTCATCTGATGCCCGGTCTTTTTCCTGATCATTGACAAAAATGACTCCAAAAGCTTTACAAAATTTCCTGGTCAACTTAGATTATCCGCATGATCAAACCTACCATTTGGCTTGAAGCTCGGGAGCGGTCTGCTGCTGCCCGGGAAAGGTGTCGCCGGCAGGTGCTGGAAGAGGTCGAGACAGTGCTTCAATCCCTTGCTGATAAATACCAATGGGATGAGCTCTACCTGTTCGGCTCCCTTGTCTCTCCTGGCAGGTTTTCATCTGACTCTGATATCGATATTGCTGTGTCCGGCTTGGACAAGCATGCACTTCTTTCTTTTATTGCCGAGGCTTCCCGGGAGTTGGGCGGGAGGTAGATGTGTTGCGTCTGGAGGAGATGCGGGCCTTTCGACATGTATTCCGCCATGCCTACAGCTACGGCCTGGACGATGAGCGGGTCTTTTTCCTTCTGAGGCGGGTTTTGGATTCAAAAGATATCATTCTTGGAGACATTTCATCGTTCAGGAGTCATGTCGAGGAGCTGCCGCTTTCAGATGAATGAATAACAGGATTACAGGCAGAAGACGCAAAGGTCGGTGGCTGCGTGACTTACGCTTCGTGTTCTTCGTAACTTCTTGAATTCAGAGAAGAAAGGACAGCGGTTGAGGGCAACCGCGTCCTACGAAAGAACCAAACCCGGTTTTTTCATACAAAGCAAATTCCTATTACGTGCATTCCGCGTGTTCCGCGGTTACATTACTGCATGCTTTGTAAAACCTCCTCCACCTCGGACAGAGGCAGGGTCTGGACCACGGCCTGGCCCAGACCCTGCAAAAGGACAAAATGCACATCATCGCCTTCACGTTTCTTGTCCCGGGCCAGGGCCTGGACTAGGTTGGCCGGTTCGGTCTGCAGCTGGGTCGGCAAGTGGTAGGCGGTGAGAAGACTTCTGAGACGGGCGCAGTCTGCTTGTGAAAGAAGACCTCTGCGCACTGAGAGCTCAGCTGCCGCGGCCATGCCCTGACTGACAGCCCGGCCGTGGGAGATTCCGGTCTCCTTTTCCAGGGCGTGTCCAAAGGTGTGCCCGAAGTTGAGCACCCGGCGCAGGCCGGACTCTTTTTCGTCCTGGCTGACCACATTAGCCTTGATGCGCACCGAGTCCAGGACCAGACGCTGAACAGCTTGCTGCTCCCTGCCCAGAACCGCCTGTTGATTGACTTCTAGAAAAGAAAACAAATCCAGGTCGGCAATGGCCGCGTGCTTGATCACTTCGGCCAGACCACAGGCCAAGTCCTCTTCCTTCAGAGTGGATATATATTCCGGATCGCAGAGCACGAACTCCGGCTGATTGAAAACCCCGAGCATGTTCTTATACCCATCCAGATTGACCCCGTTTTTGCCCCCCACACTGGCGTCCACCTGGGCCAGAAGGGTGGTGGGCACAAACCCGAAGCGAACTCCGCGCATGTAGATGGAGGCCAGAAAGCCAGCCACATCGCAGACGATTCCCCCGCCTATGCCCAGAATAAACCAGGACCTGTCCGCGTTCAGGTCCATGAGCTCCCGGGCCAGCTGGGCTACGGTTTCCAGGTTTTTGATTCCTTCCCCGGACCCGATGGTTAAAACCGGGAGTTCCGGAAAGCCAGAGCCGTAGAGTCGGTATACATTGTGGTCGGTGACGATCGCCGCCCGCTGGTTGGGGATCAGTGTGGTCAGTTTGTCATCATGCCGGCCGATGAGAATGCGGGAAGTTTGGCCCTTGGTCTGAACAATGGTTTCGTGCATGGTAAGCCTATGGAGTTTGTATGAAAGATGGCTCATCAGGCAAATGTGTACCGTATGATTGGGAAGCAGAGCATTGGTCCACACGATTTTAACCACGATTGGGGTAGCAACTCACCCGCCAGTTTCATACTTAACAAAACTGGCGGCTTCTTGCTGATAACAAATGACTGATAACAGATAACCAGCCGCCAGAGACGGGGCTCGTAGGAAACTAGTACCGTGTCTTATAAGTTCTGTCCCATATCATGGCAGTTTCTCATGTTGATTTTCTTTTTAAGTTTGACCCACTATTCAACGACACGGAAATTCGAAATACGAATATCGAAATCCGAAACAATCAGAGCGAAATTCGAATAAGATACAATATTCGAAACAAAACAGTCTGATATATAAACTGAGAAATGAAATTGAACCAATTGCCAAAAATTGAGGCAACATTTTTGAAACGAAGTACTAGCTTTTAACCTGAAGAAGGCCTGCCCTTCGGAGAAGGGCGGCTTACGCAGTAACCACGGCCTGCGGTCCTTTGTAGGGCGGACCTCTCCGAGGGCCTGCCCTCTTCGAAGAAGCCAGCCCTTCGGAGAAGGGCGGCTTACGCAGTAACCACGGCCTGTGGTCCTTTGTAGGGCGGACCTCTCCGAGGGCCTGCCCTCTTCGAAGAAGCCAGCCCTTCGGAGAAGGGCGGCTTACGCAGTAACCACGGCCTGCGGTCCTTTGTAGGGCGGACCTCTCCGAGGGCCTGCCCTCTTCGAAGAAGCCAGCCCTTCGGAGAAGGGCGGCCTACTGGTGGTGCTTCCGACGGCCCTACACCCTGACCCCTCACTCCAAGCTCAATACGGACCTGCCTTTGAAGGCAAGGGTGGCTCTCTTGCAACTCCTCCAAGGGCAGCCCTCTTCAGTTTCATACTCGATCAAACTGGCGGCCGCCGCCAGAGGCGGGGCTGACCTCTGACATAGGGCCTTTAATGGGTGACCTCTGTCCTCTGTTTTCTGTCCTCTGTCCTCTGTCTTCTGTATCACGCCGCCTGCAGCTTGACCCGGCTCAATCGTCTGTTGGCCGCGGTCAACAGCTCCTCAGTGGTCTCCCAGGAGATGCACTCATCGGTAATGGACACCCCGTACTTTAAGTCTGAAAAATCTCCGTTGAACTTCTGGTTGCCTTCGCACAGGTTGCTCTCCAGCATCATGCCCAGCACCGCCTCGTTGCCCTGCAGGATCTGCTCCAGGACGTTTTTAAACACGTTGCCCTGGCCCTGGTGTTTCTTGTGGCAATTGGCGTGGGAGCAATCCACGATCATCGCTTCGGGCAGACCCTTTTTGATCAGGTTCAGTCTGGTCTCTTCTATGCTGATGGGATCGTAATTGGGTCTTTCCCCACCCCGGAGGACCACGTGCCCGTAAGCGTTTCCTTGGGTCTTGACGATGCAGGTCCGGCCGTCCTGATCGATGCCCAAAAAGGTCTGGGAAGCCCGGGCGGCCTGCATGGCATTTACTGCCGTTCCCAGGTTGCCGTCGGTGCTGTTTTTAAAGCCCACGGGCATGGACAAGCCGCTGGCCATCTGGCGGTGGGTCTGGGATTCCGTGGTCCTGGCCCCAATGGCCGACCAGCTGACCAAATCGGCCATATACTGGGAGTGATCGGATCCAGCATCTCAGTGGCCACGGGAAGACCCATTTCGTTTATCTGCAGCAGGAGCTTTCTGGCCCGGTACAGGCCGGTCTCCACATCGCAGGAATCGTCCAGGTTGGGATCGTTGATCAAACCTTTCCAGCCCACTGTGGTTCGAGGCTTCTCAAAGTACACCCGCATGGCTATCACCATGGTCTTATCCACCTGGCGACTGAGCCGGGCCAGTTGCTGGGCATACTCCAGAGCCGCCTTTTCGTCGTGGATAGAGCAGGGACCGGAAATAATCAGCATGCGCCGGTCTTTTTTGTCCAAAATGTCTTGAATCGCTTTGCGTCCGGACTGGACGCATTCCTGGGCCGTTTTGGAAATAGGTAGTTCCTCTTTGAGCTGGTTCGGTGTCTTCATGGCCGTGTACCCCTGAATTCGTACGTCGTCTGTGATGTGCATCATGTCCTCCTTGGTCTGTTTTGAGTGTTGAGCCGGGCAAAGGTGCGGTCATTTCGGCCGCCGCACCTGGAAAGACTTGGTGCTTGGGAAATGATCATCTTATCCTCCTGATGCTTTCTTGTAGGTTCCAGGTTCACCCGGTTAAATCCTGTCTTCGACAGGGCCGCATTGCGGCATTTAACTGGGTTCACGGTTTACGGCAGCGTCTGGCAAATCTGAATTATTTTGCTTCAAAGCGCGCAGAAAGTGACATATTGTAGGATTGAATGTGTACAAAAAAAGGGCCGTGAGATTTTCCCCACGGCCCTAAAAACAGAAGCCGTGGGGACCTTTTCGGTCTGCCACGGCTTCAGGGTTGTTTTGTGTGTTACTCCTCAGCGAACGCCAGGCAGACCAGGTCCATAAAAATAAAAATAAAAGCTAAAATAGGTGGACCAGTTGCCTGTGCGCAGAGTCATGTGATTTTTTGTTTCCTTAAGGTCTCGTCTTTGTGGTTTGCTTTCTTTTGAGCTATGCTTAGCGCACATTTCTGGATTCTGTCAAGGGGTAGATGCCAGAGCAAAAATTTTTTTTTTGCTCTGGCCAGAGGTCAGGGGTCAGCGACCAGAGATCAGAGGTCAGTAAAAACATAGAGTTATAATACCATATCCTTATGTCTGTGGACAGCACTCTTCACTCCCACGTTGATCCCCTGGAGGATATCTCTCCCAGCCGGAACATGCAGGGCTTTGCCCTGAAGCAAGGCGTCTCCCGGGGGCAGCTCGGTTCCTATCTCCTGGCCTTAGGGGCCTGTAAAGAGAAGGACATCCTCCGAGGCCTTCGGCGGCAAGAAGAGGTCCTGGCCCGGAATCGATACCTCCCCTTAGGGCAGATCCTCCTGGAACAGCAATCCATCAACGCCGATCAACTGCAAACAGCCCTGAAACAGCAAACCGTTGATTTTTTGCTGGCTGTCTCCTCCTATTTTGAAGACCTGGACCGGGAAACGGTTTCCGAACTGTTTGCCTGTTCAGAGCACATCCCCTTTGCCCAACGTACAGTCGTGTTCCGGCAGGGCGAGCCGGGCCAGAAAATGTACGTTTTGCTCCGAGGCAGCGTAGGCTTGACCCATAATCAGGAGGACGGAGGAGAGATAGATATCGGACTGGTTCGGCCCGGGGAGATTTTTGGGGAAATAGGCCCTCTTACCGACAGTCCCCACCTGGTCACCGCCCGCACATTGGAACCCAGCACTGTCTTGGCCGTACCGGTCACATTCTTCTTCCAGGGCCATGTAACCCAGTCCCAAATCAATCAAGAAATACTCCGGAAATGGTTCCGCTCGGCAGTCAACGGCAGAATACAGACCCGGCTTTTCCACGATTATCATTACCGGGAACTCTTGTCTCAGCTGGAATCCAGGCCGTGTATCCCCTTGCTCGGATCGTCCAGACAAACCCGACGGCTCAGGGAAGACCTCCTCGAGCTGTCCTCCCGATCATTCCCCGCCTTGCTGGTGGGAGGATCGGGAACGATGAAGACCCGGGTAGCCCAGTATCTCCACCAAAACGGGCCGGAGAGTAACGGACCGTATATTATTTTTCATCCCCATCGAATTCCGGAATTCATCAGGTCCTTGATCCCTGAAGATGTGGACACCCTGGACCTTGAGGAGATGCTTCAGCTCGGAGTTCTCTTCGGATTTCACGAATCCATCCTCCCGGCTTCGCAACCGCCCTGGCACGGATTTCTGCAAATAGCTCACAATGGAACCCTGGTCATTGCCGGAGTAGCCGATCTGAGATCCAAGGTCCAGCGACAATTGGCTACCTATATCAGCACAGGGGTGTTCTATCCTTTGGGCTCGGAGAATCCGGGACAGGCCAGCGTGCGTATGGTCATAGCCGCAGACGATGATTTAGAGCTGGAAAACGACCTGTATATCAGCCTGGCCCGCTCCGAAGTCTTCCTTCCTCCCCTCAGCCACCGCAAACGTGACCTGAAGGAAGTGGCCACCCAGTTGGCCACGCATATCGGAGAAGAAGAAAACAAACCCATTATCGGTATAGACGAAGGTGCTCTGAACAAGATTGTGGCTTATGATTGGCCGGGAAACGACCGGGAGCTGGAAGGCGTGATCCAGCGTGGAGTGACCCTGGCCAAAACAAACCAGCTGTCCGCAGAGGACGTCTTTATCAGCGAAGAACCTATGGCCGGAAAACCGGCCTTCAATCTCTTGGGCCTCTCCCTGGTCCGGCGTTTCTTTGAAAGTCACCTCTACCCCCGAGCCCTGCGATGGGGAATGACCCTCATGTTTTTCCTGATCATTGTCATGGGACTTTGGGGCCAACCCTCGCCGGAGTCCAATATCTCTCTTCTCCTGGTCTGGGCCAATTGGGAACCCCTGCTCATATTGAGCTGCATCCTGCTGGCCAGGATCTGGTGCAGTATGTGCCCTATGGGGCAGGTCGTGGACTGGTTTTACAAGATACCCTTCCCCAGACTGCGAATTCCGGAGCGGTATCACCTCTATGGCTACGTAATAAGCGCCTTGGGCCTGGGGCTCATTTTCTGGGCCCAGGCCGCCTGGGATATGTGGGACAACCCGGTGGCCACCTCCTGGCTTCTGGTAACGATTACTGGGACCGCGGCTCTGTTCGCCCTGACTTTGGAGGGCAATATCTGGTGCCGCTACTCCTGTCCCCTGGGCCTCATGGTCGGAACCCTGGCCCGGACCTCCATGGTCGAAGTGCGATCCAATCTCAATTATTGCGCTAATGAGTGTCAGGATTACGAATGCTACACCGGAAGAAACGGGATTTCCGGGTGCCGGATGGGCAAAGGGCCTTTTACCATGCAGACCAACCATGATTGCATTCTCTGTGCCAACTGCATCAAGGCCTGCCCTCACCGTTCGGTGCGGGTCAACCTTCGCCCCCCGGGTTGGGAGCTGTGGAATGTCTGGAAAAGCGATCCGGCGGCCATGGTCTTTATTCCTCTTTTGTGGGGGACCCAGCTGTTTCGATCCCTTGTCCATGCAGATTGGGGTCAACCCTTTGTGAATGTGGCGGGTTCCACGCACCTGGGGCTGGGATTGGTTATGACCGTGACTATCCTCTTTGCCTTCATCATCGGCGGAATAGGCGTGCTCACCTTTGGATTGGCCGGAGTGAGAGGAGAACAAAGGTTTGGTCCCACCTTTTTCCTGGCCGGGCTTCCCATTGTGTATGCCTTTGAAGTAGCTTTGCGTCTTGAACCGCTTTTAAACCAGGCAGCGGATTTTTTCGCCGTGGTCGGCAACCAGATCGGTTATGACCTGCCCAAAGTGGCCTTTCGGCTCGATTTGCAGTCCGTGGCCATTTTGCAGGTTGTAACCCTGATTCTGGGAACCGTTGTGGCCGTGTTCGTGGCCGCCCGCCAGGGACAGCGGTTGTCAATAGACCATGGCTGGCCTGGATGGATCAAGCATTTGCCTTTGCTGTTCATGGGTGGGCTGTCCATGGTGATCTTGTGAAATGCTTAAACACGACAGCGACAAATAGAATAAGGTTTATGAATCATAATCCCAACCACCCCTGCCCTTCCTTGCCAAGGAGGGGACCACTGGGGTGATTGAACAGCGTTTCATTTTCCTCTTCTGCTCCCGGCCAGTCTGTGAACAGTGGCCAGCAGTCGCTCAAAATCGATGGGCTTGGGGATAAATTCTTCGATCAGGCCGGAAATTGGTTTGTCCCGGTCCAGGTCCCCGGCCCAACCGGACATGAGGATAACCGGCATGTCTGGATCGAACTTTTTGATCCGCAAAGCTGCCTCTTCACCGTTCATTTCCGGCATCCCATGATCGGTGACCACCACATCGAATTGTCCCCGTCGAAACATATCCACACCTTCCCGTCCGTTGTGCGCTTCCTGGACCTTGTGCCCCGCCCTTTCCAGGAAACGTCGGAGCATATCCCGAACAGGCTCCTCGTCCTCTATGAGCAAGATGGAAAGCGAATATGCCTTGTTCCCAACCAACTCCGGACCTTTTGAAGAAACGGAGTCTGTGGGCAGAAAGAGGCTGACAGTGGTCCCGGATCCCTTGATACTCTTGATGCTCAGTTCACCACTGTGCCGTCTGGCCACATTGCGGGCTATGGTCAGACCCATGCCGGCGTGGGTTGGTCCTTTGGTGGTAAAAAAGGGCTCAAAGACTCTGGTTTGTTCCCGGGAGCTCATGCCCAGCCCGTTGTCCTGTACTTTGATCCTCACCCCGTTCCCTTCAGGACGGCCCGAGATATGCAGTCGTCCCCCCTGGGGCATGGCCTCCACGGCATTGAGCACAAGATTAGTCAACAGCTCCCGGAAATCGGAGGCCCGAAGCATAACAGGCGGAAGTTCCTGAATATCGATGGCCACATCAATTGTATGGCCGGTCCTTTCGGTCTGATCCTTCCACCGAAATCGGGTCAGGTTGACCACCTCCCGGACCAGCCGATCCACGTGGGTGAGTTCCCATTCCCCCTCCTTGGACCCGGCATCACCTTGAACAAAAGCCTGTAATTCCGCTGTGCGTTGCACGCCTCGCCGGGCGGCCTGTTCAACACTTTCTATCAGGTCCATGTCTGCTTTCTGGGAAAGGGAACCTTTAAGCAGTTCCAAGTTGCCCAAGACCACAGTCAAGTAATTATTTACATCGTGACCCACCCCACTGGCCATTTCACCTAATGAGCGCATCTTCTCCGATTGACTGAGCAAACGCTCCATTCGTTTGATTTCGCTCACATCCCGGACCACCAATATGCCCATGTGCTGCTCCTCAAGGCGAGCCGAAAACATGGACAGGCGGGCGGGAAAGAACGTCCCGTCCCTTTGAACGGCCTGTGTCTCCAGGATTTTCTTCCGGGTACTTTCACCGCCTGGGTCGGTGAAAAAGCGTCTGAGGCTTGGGCCCTGCTCCAGGACGGCCTGGGCAGGAAGCAGGATCTCGATCTCCCGTCCGATTGCGCTTTCCGCGGTCCAACCGAACAACCTTTCCGCGGCCTGGTTCCAAAAGGTAATCCTGCCCAAGTGGTTGACGCCCACCAAGGCGTCATCCACAGCCCGGAGCAGGGCCTCGGTCTGCGCTTCCATCCGGTGCAGGGCCTGGGCTGTTATGACGTTTTCGGTAATGTCCTGGCCCATGGACATACCGCCGCGCATACTTTGGCCCTCATCCAAAAAGAACGCGCTGTGATACCACTCACAGACGATGATATCTCCGGAGGCGGTTCGGTTTTCATTCACCGAATAGTCCAACTCCTGGCCTTGAGTGATGTCTTGGACAATCTGTTCTATGCGCTTTTGTGATGCACCGCTGGCGAAAAAGTGGACAAAGGGCTGGCCTAAGGCTTCCGCGGCCGGCCAGCCCAAATGTATCTCCGCGTTCAGACTCCATTGCCGGACCAGTCCCTCCTGGTCCCAGGCCACCAGGGCCAACGGTGCACTATCCTTGAGATGTTCGAATCGATGTTCCAATCGATCCAGCTTGTTCCCTTCCTGAACCATCTTATTGTACAGATCCTCCATTTGCTGCAGAATCTCCATCCACATGTTTTCCCGCAGTCTCTCCTGTTCGATGCGGTCCGTTATGTCCCGGGTAATATGCAGGTAAAAGCGGCCATGCCCCTCCAGTTCCACCGGGTAGATATGAATCTTGAAATGACGAATCTCCTTTCCCTGATTCACGTCGCGCAGGGTCGCCGTGGTTGGCCCCCCGATGGACATGGCCTTATGCACCGGACATTCATCGACAAATTCTTCGCAAAACCGGCGGCAGTTCTCCAGTATCAGGTGGCAGGGGATGTTGTGGACTTGGTTCTGATCAAGGGCATGGGCGCTTAGAAAACGCTCGTTGGCATACTGGACAATGAGATCCGGGGACAAGAGGACTATTTCTTCCTGGAATCCGCGGGCCAGAAGGGTGGGAAAGAGCTCGTCCATACTCAGTGCACAGTGCAAGACATGCAGGGATCGAAGGACCGGATGATCAGATTGACCTCAACAGGGTTGTCCGGATCGGCGACCGAGGTTCCGGTCACTGCTTCTTCCACCGGCCCCATTTCCCCTTGTTCGTCCCGGGGGGAGAGATTCCAGGCCGATGGGGTTATGATCTGATAATTGGTGATCAGGTTGGAAGATATGGACATCCAATGGCCCAAACTGCCGCGAGCTGCCTCTATGAGGCCTATCCCGGTGTCTCCGTATCGGCCGGAAGAGGAAGCGTAGAAGGGCTCATTGGGATCGATGTCTTCTATCCAGCGAGCCAGCTGGCGGGTGAGAAGAACCATCTCCCGGAGGCGGGCGGTCATGCGGGTAAACACCGAGGGACCTATCTGGCGCATCATATCCGTGATCAACGGCTCCCCGGAAATGAACAACCGGGCCAGGGGACCGACTTCGGCCGTCATCCGGTTGTATCGCGGGGCCTTGGCCCAGCTGTAGGCATTTTTCTTCTCCGCTATGGGATTGGTCACCCCGTTTAAGGGATGTCTGCCTTCCACCGCGTCCCGAAAAAAGGAATACGCGATATGCTCAGTGATCCGGTTTTGGTCCAGGGGGCTGAATCGGCCATCGTGGTATCCCGGCTTGAGCCACATCTCTTTGCTTGGCAGTTCATACCCCCCATAGGAAAGATACCGACTCGGCCCCCGGCCGATGCGGTCCCACCCGAGTTCCAGGCCCAGGGCCAGGAAAAGTCCGAGATCGCTGTTTTGGTGCTTGGGCTTGGACAGCCACTGCTCCAGCCGAGACATGGAAACCACGTCCAACCATTCATCCATGGGACATCCCAGGAAATGGTTTTGCAGGAAGGCCTGGAATTCTTGCAGGATTCCCATGGCTCTGGTTTTGGTGCTCAAATTGAGGGTAGAAGTCGTCCCGGAGGGATGAATGGCCAGTGTATTCGGCCACTTCCCGGCCAGAAGACCCATAATCTCCAGAAGGCTCTGTCTGGCCTTGATGGCCCGCATCACTGAGAGGCCGTCCATATTGGCCAAACGGTCCTCCAATTGCTCAAAGGCAGCCGCCTTTTTGTGGGCCGGATTGATAATATCCGGCCCAAGGAGAAGATAGAAATGGGTGAGGTGGCTCATGGCCACCTCGGTTCCCAAGATGGCGTTTTTCATATACATGGCGTTGTCCGGTACCCTGGGATTCAGGGCCTGAGCCAGCCCTTTGGCGGCCGCAACTCCGTGGGATACGCTGCAGATGCCGCAGATACGAGGGGTAATGACCAGGGAGTCCATAGGGTCACGCCCGGACATGATCCGTTCGAACCCGCGAAACATGATCCCCGAGCTCCGGACCTTGGTCACCAGGTGATCTCGGATCTCGACCTCTACCCGAAGATCCCCTTCAATGCGGTTGAAAGGGTCGATGGTCACTCGTTTGCTGGACACGGGTCACCTTTCAGGTCAAAAGTTTGTGCGAAAGGGCGTTCTTCTTCAACCGCTCGGGACAGGCCGCCTTGGACATACCGGATATGCCCACAAACCAAGCCTTGGGTACGTCCAGGGGCAGGGTTACCGGGATATCTCCGATCTTGCGGGTGGTGAAGTAAGGCCGCTGTTTATCCGGGAATTGGGGAGAGGTGCAGGCGATACAGGGAAAACCGCCCCGGGTACAACTCCCGGTCCGCCCCAGCCACAAACGTTCGTTGCAATCAGATTCGCACAACGTGCCCTTGCAGCCCAAAAACTCGAAAAGACAGCCCTGCTGGGAGTATTTGACCGCCGAGGCCTTAAACTCATAGAATTCGTTTTTGGGACAGCCGTGATGGGCCAACTTGCCGAAAAATACCTTCGGACGGTGATATCCATCCAGATCGTCCGTCCCTATCCATCCCTTGAGCAGGGCGGTCATGGTTTCCACTATCCAATCCGGATGGGAAGGGCATCCCGGGACGTTGACTACCGGAAAGCCGGACCTGGACCGGTATTCCGAACCTAACAGCCCCCCGGCTTCGGTGTGCAGAAACTGCAGCCCGGTCATTTCGTTGATGTTGTCTTGGGCTGTAACCACACCGCCAAAAGCGGCGCAGGTGCCCACGGCCATTACTGTCTCGGCCACCCTGGAGAAATCCAGGAGCCAGTCTCGAAAGGGCCGGCCATGAAAAAGAAAAAAACGTCCCGTATTGTCCGGACCGTTGGGGACTGCCCCTTCGACCACCAGGAGGTCGACTTTGGTCTTTCCCTGCAGCACACTCTGGAAAATATCCATGGCTTCATCCCCCTGTTCCCGGCTGAGAAAGGGGTGCCACAAGACATTGATGTCCAACATTTTGAAGGAGGACAGGGCGGACGGCTGTTCGGAATTGAGGAAGGAGATGGTATCTCCGCCGCAACTGGCTGCCTGGAGCCACAGGAGGTTGTGCATAGGGCTGACCTCATGAAAGGAAAAAGATCTTTAGTCCACATAAATATAGCATGGCTCCTCTGCCCGGTCAATTTGCAGAATCAACTTCTTATATTCTAAAAT